>NZ_RLII01000038.1 GCF_004102745.1 Acetivibrio mesophilus
CGTCAGGGTTTCCCCCATTGCGCAATATTCCCCACTGCTGCCTCCCGTAGGAGTCTGGGCCGTGTCTCAGTCCCAATGTGGCCGATCAACCTCTCAGTTCGGCTACCGATCGTCGCCTTGGTGAGCCTTTACCTCACCAACTAGCTAATCGGACGCGGGCCCATCTCATACCGGATTGCTCCTTTGATCATCGTATGATGCCATACAATGATATCATGCGGTATTAGCACAAGTTTCCCTGTGTTATCCCCCTGTATGAGGCAGGTTGCCCACGCGTTACTCACCCGTCCGCCGCTAAGATATATTTCCGGTAAACCTTCTATATATCTCCGCTCGACTTGCATGTGTTAGGCACGCCGCCAGCGTTCGTCCTGAGCCAGGATCAAACTCTCTAAAAAAAGATTTAAACTTTTATTAGAAAGCCTTTTTGGCTCTTAATTACTTACTCAAAATTACTTAACGAGTTCCATGTTATCTTACACTGTTCACTTTTCAAAGTCCATATCCGCTTGTTCTAAGCGTTTCGCGCCATTTCCTCAGCGCGGAATTCTATCTTAACATGTCGCGTGTGTTTTGTCAACACTTTTTTCTTAACACTTTTAACCAGTTAGCTCTAATGCTTAATTTCTCAAGTTCTGAAGTGCTATCAGCGACAGCTTTAACAATATACCACCAAACCTATGGTTGATTCAACTGCATTAACATCCCAAAAACAAGCTTTAATCGCATATACAAACATTTATCTCGTTTTTTCTACATTTCCCTCGATTAAACACAATATTGCGCAAAACATAAAATTCTGTCGATAAAATCAGGTCTAGACCAGCTTTTCCGGCATAAATTTACCCGATGCGACTTTGATTAGAATATAGTCCGCCACATACAAAACTGCTCCTGCCGCAAGTAAAATCAAAGTATTTAGCATAAACAGCCCCGATACCTGTCCAACAAAAAGAAGAATAACAGGAACAACGATAAATCCACTCATCTGCTGTGCATCCTGAAAAGTTTCAGCTTTAGCCGATACAATAACCATAATTGCTATTGCCAGTATCGTTACTGCCGGGGTTACCCACAAAACTAAAATGATCCACTTAAGATTGGGGAAAATAAGTCTTCCAAAGTAAAACCATCCGCCTATATTAACGATAATTCCAAATACAACAAAACACATTAAGGATATGATATAAGCCGGTATGGCAGTACCTATCACCTTTGCTGTAAAAAGCTGTTTTATGCTCATCGGTGTATAAAGGAGAGATTCCATGGTCTTCCTTTCCTTTTCCCCCACGAAGCTACTTGCTGCAATAATACTGGATGCCATAATAGGAATCAGCAGAAATAGATTGGGAAACATATAGTTTACCGCTAGTTCAACTATCAATTGAGATTCATTTTCATAGATAAAGGTGTCTTTAATAATCTTTATAATTTCGTCCATACCGTTGAGGGTTCCCTCTCCATAAGCGGCAGCAACCATTAAACCTGCGGGTAAAACCACCATTATTATAAGAGGAACTACAATCATAGGTACAAGCGTCTGCTTGTTCGAGATTATTTCTTTTATATCCTTATAAATAATTGCCTTCTGTACTGCTTTCATTTTGTGCCCTCCTTCTGGTATGCAAAATACAGGTCCTCCAGATTCCAGCGAACCTGACGCGCTTCATATATTTTGCCGCCTTTTGCAATAATCTCTTGAATCAAAGCTGAAGCTTCTGCATCGTCCTTTATGGGGATACGCATTGTTCTATCCTCCTTGTTCTCCAACTTGTCTATCTTAGGTATATTCTCGCCTCGAATCTCAAGAAAAACACTACTGTTCTTTTTGCTCAGTAGCTGGGATAACGTCCCGAACCCAAGCATTTTCCCTTTATCAATAAAACCGTATAGAGTACAAATTTCCTCAGCGTATTTTAGTTGATGAGTGCAAAGAAGTACCGTTACACCGTTCTCCTTAGAAAGTTTTCTGATCATTTGGGTAACATTCATTGCCGCCTCCGGGTCAAGGCCGGACGTCGGTTCATCCAAAAACAGTATTTTAGGATTGTGCAGAAGTGCTTTTGCCAATTGTATTCTCTTCTTCATTCCTGTACTGTAGCTTTTCACCTTTTTGTCCTTTACTTCATATAGCTCCAAGGATTTTAAAATTCTATCGCTGCGTTCCCGAATCTCATCTTTCGTCAATCCATGCATGCTGCCGAAAAAACGCAAATTTTCTTCACCTGTGAGATTTTCATATGCAAGAGCAGTCTCGGTCATTACACCACAAAAGGAATGAATTTTTACGGGATCTTTTAATACATCAACATTCATAACCGAGGCACTTCCGCCAGAGGGACTCAGTATACCGTTTAAAATCCTGACTGTTGTTGTCTTACCCGAACCATTGGGTCCAAGAAAGCCAAATATCTCCCCCTGGGGTATGGAAAAACTTATCCCTTCCAAAGCGTATTTTTCACCGTCGTAGGATTTGCTTAATTCTCTAACCTCTATTGCGTTCATTTAGAAAACCTCCTTTCTGCTAATATAACCATCGACTTTTCTAATTATAACACCTTATAGCACCGTTGTTGATACATCATCCCGGAGCCCGATATATATAGTATATTTAAATTTTAATCACGGATTCAGCATATCCATTAGTATTCTTAGCTTCGTTTCAATACTGCCAGGTATATGTTCATGTCCAAAATATCTGAATACTGAGATTTCCTTTGGACACTTCAAATGATTGTACACTGCAAAAATCGTTGATGGTGGTGTAATCTCATCCACAAGCCCGGTGCAAATCCAAGTGCGACATTTTATGCGGGGAGCCAGATTCATAACATCAAAATAGGAAAGGGTTTTTTTTACCTGTCTTTCTATCTCTTCACCGCTATTCCTTCTTAAATATTCGTTGATTTCCAGATACGGACCATCTGGTGCAACATCAATTGCACGCTCAAAATGCGCCAGAAATGGATAATCCGCAGCCGCCACCTTAGGTATATCGGATAGAGCTGCCGTTGCCAGAGTAAGTCCTCCTCCTTGGCTTCCCCCTGTGACTCCTATCCTTGACTCATCCACACAGGGCAGTGAAGCCAAAACTTCAACAGCACGAACTGCATCCATGTATACTCCTCTGTAGTAATACTCCTCCTGTGATAAAATACCTTTCGACATCCAGCCTACAGTATGTCCGCTACTAGGAACAATGTTGTCCACACTTCTTCCCTGTTGTCCCCGAACAAGCATCTGAAGTGTGACATATCCGTTTAAAGCCCAATTGACAACATCGGGAATACAGCCATCCAACGCCCAGTTGTACCCATGAAACCGTACAAGCCCCGGATGCAACCCTTCCCCCTCCGGAATGGCCAGCCACCCTTCTATATTTGCGCCTTTAAATCCCTGATATTCCACCCTGAAGACCTTCACTCTCCGTGCCGGGAAATCATACGGTATCAATTCATATTTAATAGGAGTCTTAGCCAGTTCTTGAAGGCTTTTTTCCCAAAACTCATCAAAATCTTTCTGCTTTGTCAATGAAGGCTTATATTTCTGCAATTCCTCCAAAGGCATATCATATAATTGAGCCATTTTTCCAAACCCCTTTTATCCAAATTCCAAGACTTAACTTTTTTACATTTTATCATCATATTACATGTTGCACAATACTTCCCGAGGAATCATCGAGCCAAGTGTTCCAATTATTTCAAAGCAGATTCTGCTGTTATGGTATGGACATTTCGGGACCTGCCTTCTCACCCCCTATAATCTGTCTCCCATCTTTGCTCCATCCCTGCATCCTCGAGGCTTTTCTTTCCACGGTATATTGTTTAATGGTTTTCCAACATTTCAAATATAGTATCGTCGAAGTAATATTGCTATGTAAAATAACATTACAAATTTACCGCATAAGAATAGCTAACATCCCGCCAGCAATAAATTGGATGTATCAGGGGAACCCCATCCAGTCTTTGAATTTCGGGATATTTTACTTTTGCTGCCTTTGCAGCTAAAAGACAAATATAAAGAGCAAAACGGATGATTCGCGATTAAGCAACAAGCAGCACGAGCCCCACTATCATAGGAAAAATGACAGCACATATTCTCCAGAAACCTGCAATCAGTGCCAAAATCACCTGTTTATGCCTCCATTTATACGCTCCCATCCTGATCACCCATCTAAAAAACACTGATACTCCTGCCATTGCCAGACCAAAAATAATATACCTTCCATCGATAAGTCCTTCTACTTTTGTCACATCAAGAGTAATCATATCCAAAGAATTAAAGCGGTTATTAGATTGAGCCATACAAAAGCATTTTCGACTTTATCAAGAAGCGGCCATTTAACACTATAGTCACACATAGTTTTATTATCAAAAACAACTGCTTTTACAGGAATTGTTTTATTGCCACCAGTCAATAGCCCCTTTTTAATGTATAGAGATACCCCGCTACCGTCTTTAGGCGCAGTTTTGCACATATAGCTCATTCCATCCTTTGATAGCTCGTAGTTGTTTCTGACTTTTATAGGAGAGTCCATTATCCTGTTGACATACCCTTGATTTCAAAGTATCTTATAAGTTCCTTTATCCAAGTGAATCTTATCATATTCTTCTGTTCTTTTCTCCATCATCCATTTTTGCATGTATTGGCTTATCATTTTTTACTCGTCCTTTTGTCATTTTTCGTCATGTTTCATGATGTATTTTAGCATATCACATTGTCTGAAATTTTGGCCATGCAATTATATCAATTCTAAAAACAACAACAGCCGGATAACCTTATCGTATCCGGCTTGTGTCTAAAATTTAATTAATTTTCCCAATCAAAGTTAATAAGAACTATCTTCACTGACTCTTGTACTCAAACAAACATTATAGTTCCTTATATCCGATACCATCTTTACGGACAATACTAAAAACGTTCCAAATGCTATTAGTATGGCTAATATACTGATTTGTGATATAGCTTTTCTCAAATCCTTTATCTGCCTGATACTAACCTTCTTCTCAACACCTATAGCCCACATACCGATTACTTGACCGGTGCTATCTTTCAGTGGCATATATTTTTCAATGCATCTTTTTTCGGCAACAGTAATTTCTCCGACATATTCCTTACCCTGTTTTAAAACAGTCTCTACAACTTCCTTAGCCGCTTTAGCTCCTATGGGTTTTGTCCCGTCAGCCTTCGAAATATTTGTAGCAATCCTTGTGTCTCCCATAAAAATAGTTGAAATGAATTCTGTATCGGAACCAATTTTATCTGCTATCACAGAGTCATTGTTCAAAGAATTGGAGCCTTTATACAGCTTGTCATAACTAACCGTCCAATTTCCCTTATAAGTTTCATCAATCAGCATCTCTCCCAACTGTGAACATGCATTCAACCTATCCTTCATATTGCTGTCTTCAAGGTTGTTAACGACATTACCGATTGTGAAGCCCTGTACAGTAAACCAAATCAGAAAGAATGTACCTATAAGGAACAGCGAAAGCATTAAAACCTTGCGCTGAGTTTTATTGCCTTTTGAATTGGATTCAAGGAACGAAACCTTAAGTGTATCTATATCATTCAAGAATTTCTTCGTATAGAGCATCAATAATAAGCATCCCAGTATACCGCATAATATGGAGATGACAACAATTGAAATCCTCATAGTAAATATCTGACTGTCCTTACTGCCAATATTGGTTTTTGGCATACCGACGAACCATATTCCCAATACTTTACCGGCATTGTCTTTTATCGGTACATATTTTACGGCATATGTTTCGCCAAGAACATTTTCTGTTCCTTCATAGGCAACACCTTTTTTCAAAACTCTTTCAGTCACCTCATTTGAGACCTTAGCTCCAATTGTTCTGATACCATCACTGTCAAGCTCGTTTGTTGCCACTTTTTCATCGCCAAGAAACACAGTCGCGATTGAACCTGTTTTTTCTTTGATTCCGTCTAAAACTTGAGACTCGTTGTTTATCAGATTTTCTCCTCTATACAACTTTCCATTCTTCACATTCCAATTCCCATCATATTTACTTTCGATGATGTCCATCCCCAGGTTTGAAATGTAGTCCAATTTTAGTGATATGCTCTTCTCCACTAGATTGGTAACCTTGCTATTCGTTACAAAAAAGATCGCGGCTGTAAATAATGCGATGAGAATAATAGATACCCTTAAAAGCTTCTGCTTTAGCATAACTTTCTTTTTCATTCGTACATCTCCCCCTCAGAGTTGTTTTTATATATAATAAATTTCTAACCTATTTTGTGGAAATGCTAACATTATACTACGCTATAAAGAAAAAATTCGCAATAGTTTTTTGTAAAATTTTTATACTTTTTATCACTCTGTTGGGGGTATAAAATTTGACAAACTGTTACAAGCCTTTATTCTATTGGAACAGACGTCCATCGATCAAGTTTTTAATTTCTATGCCGCAAATCACACCATCCTTGATTAAAAATGCTATGTGATTGCATGTATTATCTCTAGCTGGGGCATAACCATATACATAGTCATATTCTGCAACCGGATTGTTGTCGTCTGCATACATCTCTGAATAAACCAAATCATCTCCGTAGGCATTTTTAAGCTCAGTTTCGCTCATTCCGCAAGTGATACCTCGATATGTCATGATTTTAGGAGAAGTCGTAGCAATATAAGTCACTGACCACCTTCCTTCTTCAGAGGCCTGCATATAAGTAACTATCAAATCATCGCATATTACTTTATTTATATTACGAAATCCATCACTATCCCACTTTTCGCGGCTTATTTCCGTCAAAGAATAACCCCAAGGAAAATCGCCATCATATACTCCCAATACAAGGTACTTTCCATCAACAAAAACGGAGTACTCAGAAAAACTGGAATGCTCATAATTCTCTATTCTTGACAATATCCTCCGCAAATCATCGGTAAAAAGCTCCGTCCCCGGTGTACAATCGTTTTCCATCATGGAGTTTAGGAACTTAAGGGTATCACCGTCCTGACGGAAAATAAGGTAAGTACAATTTCTATAGTTGGGCATAACCCAATTATCCTCAGTTATATACATACCTCCCGCTAGTACGACATTCTCCGGTGACTTTGAAAGTAATTCATAATTCATTTGATATATAACCAGTCTCATACCATCAAGATCTTCATATGTGTAACTGTAATTTAAATTTTCAATTCTCCAATCGACATATCCGTAATGCGGATAGTCCTCACAGTATATTTTAAATAACTGCTCGACTTCAAGCTTTGCAGCCTCCAGTACATCTCCCGGTACATCAACGCCTTCCATAACAATGCCGGTTTCAGTATCATCAGGAGAGACGTGCTTTTCAGCTCCGGTAAAGGTACAACCCACACAGATTATAGTTATAATCAGCACAGCAATCACGGCTGAGATATAGGTTTTTGGCTTTTTCACAATCATATTAATCCTCTCTTTCATGTTTTGCTTTCCTGATACCATGGTCGTGGCAGTACCCATAAGTCCGCCTATCGTTCTTCGGACAGCGATCATATCAATAAGAGTACGGCCATAGGAAAATCTCGAGTTTTCACCTATATGCTTTATGGATGCTTCATCGCAGGCAAGTTCTGAATCTATTTGCGAAAGCACTGCCGAAATCCACACCAGAGGGTTCCACCACCATATTACAAGGCATATTCCTCTTAGGACCGACCACATATGATCACCGTTTTTTAGGTGACAAAGCTCGTGAGTTATGATATATTCGGTTTTTACCTCGGTAGATACAGCCTTGGGTGTAAGATAAATTGACGGATATGGGAACCCGAACAGGCAGGGCGATATTATTTCTTCCGTCACATATAATGGTCTGCGACAATTATTAATATAATTAACTTCAGTATCTTTCATCTCACTCAAAGAAGCTAAATAAGGCTTTCTGCTCCTTCGAAGCTTCATGTAAAAGGCTGTATTTACTCCTATGAACAATAGGCCAATAACGCAGCTGCCAAGCATCCACGCAACAGAAAGTACTTTTCCAATTGTAAAGGTTGGGCCTAGAGTCTTTCCCGTATCAATTTTCCCATTGGTCTGCGTTCTTGTCTCATTCTGTGCGTGTGTTGCGTCATTTAACGGCTGGCCAGGCAAATATTCCGGCATATTCGAAGGGTTGGAAATATGCGTAATGGCATTACTTTTTTGAAGCTCTGTCCAGTTCATGATGCTTAAAGCACTTTCTCCAAAGGTAAAAGGCAACAGGAGCCGCAGGAGTACAGGAATCCACAGGGCATACTGCAGTCTACGACTAATTTTTTTGCGGAATAAAAAGCGAAGAAGTATTATTGCCACAATCAATCCAGAGGAAGTAATGATCCACTCTATCACTTTTTCACCTCCTCTTCGGCCTCATTCAAAACCTTATATAATTCCTCAATATCCTCAGCTTTCAGAGCTTTCTGCCCAGCCAACGAAGCTATCATCATACTTAGGCTTCCGTTATAGACTTTGGAAAGGAAATTTTCGGTTTCATAGATAGCAGCTTGCTCTTTGTTAATGATCGGGTAGAATAGCTTAGAACGTCCGCTATCGTCACAGCGTACTGCCCCTTTCTTTATCATACGCCCCAACATAATATTTATGGTAGCCTTTGTCCATGCAGTATCATCTTTCAGAGCAGCAACCATCTCGGCAATGGTGCGGGGAGACTTTTCCCACAAAAGATTCATAAGCTTCCATTCACCATCCGATAATGCAGGCTTCTTCATATACAAGACCTCCCTCCTAACAAGGATAACAAATGTTATCTTAATATTATCACATTGGATAACAAGTGTCAACCTTGTTATTGAGATGCCATCTATGTATCAAAATAAACTATCGAATTCTATAACCACATTTGTTTCATATAAAAGTTGTATTTGGATTGCTATTGCCGCATTCAGGGCATCCCCATAGAACCTCCGGGTTTTCAGGCACAAGTTTATCACGATTAAACTTACTGTTTTTTTGCGATAATTTTTTGATCCAATAAATAAACAATATAATAGATAATACCAGAGAAAAGACTTTGAGCATAAAGATTAAAAGTTCTGCTACTAATTCTATCAACCATATTTGCATCTCCATATATATCCCCCTTTCTGCTTTTCACAACGAATTGAAGCATTAAATAATCTGATATTAAGTCTTTATACATAAAGTGTATAATAAGATCTTAATAATTGAGACTTGTTTTGTGTTTTATATCTTGATTTTGTACGGTTTATGCTTCTATTAACATAATTACATTATATTTCCTTTACCGTTACAATACAAGTGGAATTTGTCAACACACCAACTCATTTTTGTGCAAAGTTATTTTCCTCTGAGATATTTTGGTCAACAATAACAGTATTATTTTTCCTTGCTTCTATTCATTCTTTTATGTATTGTCCTCATTAATTTTGCTGTTTGCTTTTGTCTGTGAGATTGTTAGAAATACATTTTATCTTGATGATATTTTAGTAATCTGCATATTTTTTCAATTTCAAACTATTCATAAATCCTAGCTGCATATAAAGCATTGGCGAAAAAATTCCAACTAATATTCTCTGGTTTTTTTATATTGTTGTTTTCAAAATAACCATCCATATCATCAATCCATGCTAAAATACCTTCTAGATAGCTATCAACAGTTCTATTTTCCCATTCATCTTGATTTTTCTTAAAATCAAGTAATAAAAGTTTTATAAATTTGACAAAATCTTTTTGAGAATCTACTTTTAAAATTTCTTTGTAAAGTTCCACTTTTTCACCCCATTTATTAATTACTTAAGCTTCGCAGATTAATAATCTCTATGCACCTTGAGAATTTAATATTTGGCTTTAAGCAAGTATCATGATTCCTGTTTTTATGCACACAGTAAAAGCCTAACCTTAAGTTCCTTTGGAAGTGTAGCCATGAATGCTTCCAGCAATTGATCCAACTGCTCATTTCTTTCTTCCATTAATAGAAAGATAATATATTGGAACTTCATCCTTGTAATACCAGTGCATTTCTTCTATTATACCTTCTTGTGTAGTATCCTTTGCAAGCTTTACCCCGCAGCCAATCTCAAAACACGGTTCGCTAACAAATTTAAGCAAATCAGGCTTTACCCTGAATGTGCTTTTACCATACCGTAAGACCAGATATTCACCAACTTCAATGTTATATCATATGTATATTCAACTTTTCCACTGTCTCATACACCCTTTGTCATTACTCTGCCAAGTTCGTCATGATTCCTTGTTGTAGTACCTTTTTCATCTTGCCCAGTTGGTTTTATTTCCAAACTACTAAGGTTTTGAACTAACAAAAAGATGTGCCTCCCCGGCTTAAACCGTATATGACATTTCCTCTACCGCTTAATAGATTCTTTTAAGAGAGCTTATATCAACTTTTTCTACCGGTTTAATTTCTTCAAAATATTTTTGCTCATAGAGTTTTCCTATTGTGAAAGCTATTTCACTTCTATTTGCGTCTTTTACTAGTATTAAGTTTGGATCCACTGTATAGTATCCATAATCCTCATTTTCAGACTCAAAATCCTGCTGCAATCTAAGCATAGTATATGCACGTACATTATAGAAAACATCTTCTATCTTAACAAATATATCTGTTCTGTACCCTTTGCTTATAGCTTCATACTCGGCTAATTCAGAATCCTCTGAAAAATAAATATTCATTTTATTCATACTGTAAAATCATTCCCTCTACGATATACTCTAACATTATCACCATTATAATTAGCTGTAGGAGCATTTCTAGTTCGCTCACTACGGGATTATATATATTATATAATTCCTGCTACCATATCTCAATTAAAAAAGAATTATCTTCCATTGCTTTGCTTCCAGAATATGAAATCAGTTCTTGTCGTCAGCCTTCTCATATGGCCTGTATTCAGTCTTAGTTTTCATCATGCCGTAGATTATCCTCACAAGCCGCCTTGCCACGCACACAAGTGCCTGTGGCTTGTTCTTGCCCTCTTTAACCTCCTGCTGAAAATACTCCCTGAATACAGGGTGTCTTGGCTTTCCTGACGGTGAAATAGCTACCATCTGGATTGCTAGAAAGTGAAATATTGCATTTAATGCTCTATTACCATTCCTGCACCTTTGGTCTTTGCCCTTTCCGGCAGAGCTGAATTGCACAGGTGCCAAGCCCATAAACCGAGCCAGCTTGTCTGAGTCAGGGAAACGGTTAATATCCCCGATTTCAGATATAATCTGCGCTTCTGTAACAAGGTCGATACCCGGCATTGTATGTAGCTTATAGCCTGTTAAAGGTATCAGCTTTCTTAGTTCATCGTCAATTTCGGCTATCAACTCCTTTTTGTTCCTGATATCCTTTACGATGTTTCTGACTATAAAATTCCTTTCGGGCTGATAGTCCTTTCTTGTGTCTCCATCCCTTTCAATCATGGATATAATCTCATGAATGCGCTGTATTTTAAGCGCCTGATGCACCGGCTTTATCGTCTGATATATTTCTTACGGTGTTGTGTTCCATATATACTCCGGTGACGGGTAGTTCTCCCAGAAACATAAGGCACTCTTGGAATCAATCATGGCAAAAAATTTCCTGTAAGATGGGTAACTGTAGGAAAGCTGGCTGTGGAGCTGGTTCTTGTTCATCACATTGCCCTTTACAAGCAAATCCCGTCTTTTCACCATTTGCCGTATTGTCCAGAATATATCCTCATGTTTGGCATCCTGCAAAGTGTCTACCATATCCCTGAGCACCCTTGCCACACAATAGGCATCATAGGGGTCATCCTTGTAAATAATGGGGTTTGCCAGTCTTACAGCGCTTGTATAGGCAGGATTTACGTGCTTGACTTCAAACTTCCTACCGACCAGATAGGCAGTAAGGTTTCTGCCGAATCCTCTGGTATCTTCAAGTCCGAATACAATTTCCTTTGTACCGCAAATCTTCCTAACATCCTCAACGAATGCGGGAAATCTGGATGGTCTGTTATCAAAGTTAATCTCACCCAGTTTATTCATCCAACAATCTATAACAACTGCACAATGTGCGTCCTTGTGCATATCAATTCCAACAAAGCAGGTGTTTCGTTTATGATAAATGTTTATCATCTCCTTTTCCAATGTCTCCACCACTTATACCGGCAACCTCAATTTAAGAGCGTTAGATTCGATTAGGGACATTTCTTGTAAAGAAGTGTCCCTTGACCTTATCCTCGCAAGGGAACGCCAACCTATCTATTCCTGGTGTGACAAATTACGTGATTTCAGGCATCACGAGCCTTAGTTCAAATTTCTTAGTGTTCTTTTACTGCTTCGCTTGGACATAAATTTCTTAATGCTTCTGACCAAATAAATTTCTGTATTGATAACTGCAGTAGCCTTTCAAATTCCTCTTTACTTTCCCCTTATGTTTCAACAAAGCTTACGGCTGCAACCTACGCTTTTACGTTTCAGGGAGCAATACAGAGGCCTTTTTACTGGCTGCTAAACCTTCTTCCAGCCTTTTGCCTGTAAACTTTCCCGTGTATAATCCTCCAGCCTGTAGTTCTCCATGGTTTTTCTGCACTTGATGTTTTCGTACAGAATAGAATCCCTTTTGAGAACCAGCTTCTTTATCCAGCCGCTGGACAACGATTTTTCCCATACTTCACTTTGAATACCGGCGAAATACAACTCCAGCGCCCTTTCAATAATGGCATTGGCACCAGGCAGACTCTCTTGCTCGGCAAGTGCCTTGGCTTTATTCAATAAGACTTCCTCTATGGTTGTGGTAATCTTTGCTCTCACACTTTCATCCCTTCCTACGGTTAAAGCCTTTATTCCGCAGTAACATTCATCACTCTGAACCGCTGATATAGCAAGTCAATTATGCTTTAGAAAGCAATATTTCTATCAGTTTTAGAATTGAGCACCGCCTCTGCCAAAGCTTCTTGTAGCAGGAGCAGCACTTCCAATTTGCTCATTTCACCCTAAGTATTGCTTAACCTCAGACTTGGCTCAAATCTGAGCAAACTATCTCGCTTCCAAAGCCACTGCCCATGAGAGTGTTGCTCCGTTTTTCGGTGTTATAGGTTTATCCCAGGTACCCTGACCATCTACACGCACTATCACCCTGTAGTCGGTCATATCCTCCATCCAGCCTGGGACATTGGAACGGTCAAGAGCAATCTCTTTTCTCATGCCTATGGTATACTGAGAAAGGTCTGCGAGGATTAAATCTCCCTTAACACCCAATGCGGGGCATTTCTCAGTGAATAAAACCTCTTTACCCAGCAGTGTGAATTTCCCGCTCTCTTCCCTGAACACCGGTATCTGAGCGCCACCGGTACCAATGGTGATAGTCATGGTAAGTAATTGTGGTATTACCGATGGATTGGCAAGCCATACCGCATTGGTAAAACATGACGGAGCAAGCCTTGAGAACATATTTACAACATTCTGATAGGTAATCGTAGCTGCTGATTGAGAGTCCTCTTTATCTACAGTAATCAGCGCCGGGTCATTTATAATACCAAGAGGCTGGCCTTCACCGGTTCCATTGATAAAGGCATAGTCCATGTACCAGCCCAATCCTTTAATAAGTGCCCCTGCAAGCATTTCTTCAAAAGACATCCCATCTGCAATAAGTTCATTGGATGCCTGTGAGAAACAAGCCAGCTTCTTAGCTGTTAGCTGTATCAGCCTTAGCTTTGCTACCTTTCGTGTGCCTGTCTGACCTTCTTCTAACCATTCTCCTGAAATACCGCCGAATAAGTGATTGGTCCTGTCTGCACCATCGAAGGCTGGTACTTTCTTTGTTTCACTTCCCATTGCCCATACTGTTGCTCTGGGACGGATGATTTCATTCTCCAGGGATTTATCCATCAGGAAGGCTCCGTATTCCTCCGGAACGGAATATCCGCCGAATTCAGGTATCCCTTCCACCATACTGGCATTTATCAGCCTGTTGTCAGCTCTTCCCGAGTGAAGTGTTCTCAGGAATTCATCCATGGAATGAAAACCATTGTTGCTGAGTTTGGCAGTCTCATTTCCGTAGAACATCCCTCTGAATGATTTTGATATAGCCTTTGTTACCGGAGTTTTTGCTTCTTCCACAGAAGATACAGCTTTTTGTGGCATATTCAATATTGGCTCAGAGGTTCTGATTTTTGATAACTCTTCATCAATACTGTCATTAATGGTCATTATTCTGTTTTTGTAGCGGTTAAACTGTCGCTCCTGTTCATTCGTCAAACTTCCACCTGCTTTTTCCGCTTCGTTTAAAATAGCTTCTGCTTTTTCTACCAATTGCTTTTTCTCATGTACCAAATCTGCTATAAATCTCATGCTTAAATCCTCCATTTTCTTAGTATTTTTTAGTTAATATGGTCTGGGGTTAATACCCCGTTTGAATCTGCATTTTTTTACGCGGCGCTGCCAGCCCGTTGCCCTTATGCTTTACTGTAGAGATTTGACCTCCCCCTCCCCTCTGCATCAGGGTACTGAGAGTTTACTGACGTACTGACTCTTACTGACTCTTTTTTCATAAATTTCACATGAGAAAAAATATATATAAAAATTTACGGAATTGACGTCAGAAGTCGTCAGTAATCACAAAAGTATCCCCTCATCCGCAAGACCAATGCCATGCCAGTCCCTACTGCCATTGGCTCCGCTGCGTTTGACAGCAAAGCCGCGCTCCGTCATTTTTGCATTGAACAGCTTCTGACCAAGTGGATAATCCCCATTCTCCCGGCACCATGTTTCATAAGCGCACCTGATGCTCCGATTGGAAACTTTCCTGCCTTCCTCCACAATGCAGCATTCCTCAATGAATGAAGAGAAGGTATCCATTTCCTCCCGGTAACCTTCTGTGGCTTCTTTGACTTCATCAGGCATATTAAGTCCTTCCTTCTGCCATATAAGGCAGCCCTCAACTGCCCATGACAATATGCCGGACAGCTCCTCTCTCAGCGTAGCCGGTAACTGCTTATCCTTTTTATCCTCGGGAATGGTGACAGTAGAGGGAATCAGCTTAATACGCCGCCAAATGCTGTGGCTGGTATCCCTTATGACTGGTCTGTGGTTTACTACGAGAAACGGTGTGAACTGTGGCTGGAAATCAAAGTATTCTCCATAAAGGAACCTTGCTGTGATTCTGTCTCCGCCTGTGAAGCTTTTAATCAATGCCTCAGAAAGCCTTTGCACCTCATTTATTTCTATGGCAGTTACAAGTCTTGCTCCCTGTAATCTCGCAATATCATTTCCTATCGCTTCTATCCTTTTTGCCATAAAGGTTTCGGACGGAGTGTTTCTTGCATAATCTCCCAACAGGTCGGAGATGGTGTTTAGAAATGTGCTCTTTCCGTTTGCGCCTGTACCATAAAGGACGAATAGAGCCTGCTCTGAAATATCCCCGCTTAAAGATGAACCTACAGCCTTTTGAAGGTACCTTACAAGCTCGTTGCTTCCTCCCGTAATGGTATTCAGAAATTCCATCCACCTGGGAACCTTGCTTTCTGGATTATATTCAACAGGGCAAATTTTGCTCAAATAGTACTCCCGCTTATGAGGTAAAAGTTCGCCTGTCTTTAGGTCTACCACACCATTCTTACAGTTCAGCTTCCATATATCTGCATCCAGCTTATCAGGGTTTATTATCAGGCCTTCAAGGTTTGAAGCAACATCAATCATGGCTTTAAGCCTGCCTGCGTTCTCAGACTGCATGGCATGGCGAACTAATTCTTTCCTTGTAGCTTCATCTTCTATCCGGCTTGCTTCTGCGAGCATTTCCCTTGCTGTTTTTATAGCAAACTGCATAAGTTCCCCGGTTTCTTTCCTCCAGCAACAGCCGTCATATACCAGCCAGTATTTAAAAGCCGGACAATACCTAATGATTGAGCCGAACCTGTCACGCAGCCTTTCTGCATTCCCGCTGTCTGTCCTGTGGTAATGCTTCTTCACCAAAGGGTTTGGCTGGTATCGGCTGACGCTGTGCGCTATCTTTCTAACTTCCGCTTCATCAAGCGGAGGATTGCATCTGGCTTTGTTTTCGGCAAGCAGCGCTGCATAGATGCTCTCTTCTGTCATTCCCCTTGCTCTCATACTCCCGGCAAGGCTCGTCAGGGTACTGTTTCGGCTGCCTTCCTTAATCTCGGCTGCAACACTGCTACCTTCAAAGGGTGTAAGCAATACTTCCTCCCTTTCCATGAGCTTTAATAACCATGCTGGAGCTTCTGCCGGGGTTCTGTAAAAGGGAGAATGATCCTTTATCCATTCATACCGATTACCGCTTACATGAATGCTTGGAGCTACGACAATCAGTCCACCTGTTGAACGGGTATCAAGACCCGAAGCAAACTTGGTCTTATTTGGAATACTCCGGCCTTTAGGGTATTTAAAGACATAGTGCCGACCTCCACTTCCTGTAACAGCAGTAACCGTATCCGGAAGTTTTCCATGTGTTGCTTCAAGTGCCGATAGGGTTTCATCACCGCCATCGTCTACATCAAGCACCAGCCAGCCGGATTTCTCCCCTGTAGGAATGCCTATATTGGCATTGGGTGTTTTCGTCCACCATTTCTTTATTTGCTCAACATCAGTAGTGGAATTATTGTACCAGCCGGTATATAACGGATGCTTTCCCTTGCTGTCACATTGTTGTCCCTTCTTGCAGGAGCAGGAACCATCCTCACAAATCCAGTGCAATGGTATGACTGGGATATTGGCTTCTGCATATTTTAATGCTGCGTCCATCATTGTCACTTTCAAATTCTCACCTCCTCCGAGAACATAAATAGAGCCTGACAAATAGTTTTTAAGACTATCTGCCAGGCTCTATAGGTGAGTCATTCGCTCCCTTTGTGGCTCTGTGCCAGATTTATTCACTTTTTATCCCGCCTTTTTCTCCAGCTTCACTTCAAAAACCTTTCTGCACACCGGGCATTTGATTTCAACATCAGCATAATCGGCATCAAATACTCTGTGATTGCAATGAGGACAGCGGACAATGTACTTTTTCTTACTCACCTGCCTTCACCTCCGGCTTCTTTAGCTTCATGAGTCTTGCCATCTTCATCATCACAGGCTCTAAAATCTCTCCAACCATGTAATGAACCGTTGGTGAGTAATTCTCCTTTGTTTCATCAAACAGTTTCGAAAGAAGGTCGTAGAGATTCTTTATGTCCTCGTCTGTGGCGTGTGCTGTGCTGACTTCAATGAAAAGCTTGGTACCATCACGCTTGGCGATATGATCACTTGCATACTTCTCAAGAGCGTGTCTTGCAATACTTGATGTAGTGACGCTTGCTTCCGGCATCTGTGCTTGAAGCTCACCAATAATCGCATCCAATTCATCCGACTGCCTTTGTGTAAGCCTTACCCGAAGCATACTATCCTTTTCTGTAGACATTATTGCACTTCCTGTATTTCTTGTTGGTTTTATTGTATTACATCGCATTACATTTTGTCAAGCATAGATAAAAGAAAACCTGGCTTGTCTTTTTTAGGTTAGCCAGGCTATCTCTCGGTATTTGTCTTCAATTACATGTTTTATATTTATTAAGAAATGAAAACATCATTCGCTGTTGTGTAATTTATTTTTTTATTCAACAATAATCCCTACTGCAACCTTTTTATTGCCCTCAAAAAGCTCAAATTGATTCCCTTTTACTAGATAATCAATTGGTGCATACTCAGATAAAAATGTAAAATCAACTATAGCACTATGATTTTTATCAACTTCAGAGCATACAAAATCAGCACTCCAATATTCACCATTTTTCCCTTTCATATTTTTAAATTTTACTATAGGACAATATCGTGTTCCTGCAAGAGGTGGATGCTTTCTCCCGCCATCTGAATATGAAATCCATGTAATCTGTGCTTTTACTGTTTTTTTCATTATCGTAATACCTCCTTAATAAATTGGATGATACTATTAATGAGATCTCGTTCAGCACAATATGCCGGTCCAATATTGTCTAGTTTTTCAACGAAGTACATTTGCCTTAGAGAGTCTGTAGGAACTTCAATTTCTACTATTTTGTAATTTCCATCAGGATAGAATGCTTTGCCCCATTCGACTGCGTCTTTAGTATTGGTTGCAAACCATTTGGAATCCATAGCTCTATCATATTCAGTAAACTGTCTATTACTCATTAAAGATTCGTATTCCCCTTCACTCATCACCCTATAAAGCTTTGTAGTCTTAGGCGTTCCCTCTTCAGCAAACAATTGTAAATTAGTTTTTAACAATTGGTTATTTGTCTTACTCTTTTCCTTTAACTTAAAAAAACCTTTAAAGTCTCTATTAAGTTTAAGCTTAATCTTAATATTAGGATTGTTGTTAGGCTTAATAATACCACCAGATTCAATAATTTCAAGACGGCTAATCATATTTCCTTTACTATCCGTCTTACAAATTAACGGTCTATTAAGTGTTGAGCGATAACTGTCTCCCATAACTTTAGTGTAGCCAGTTAAAGACGTTGCATATGTAATAACATGTCCTCTGTGGTCCGCATCTATTGATTCAATACTATTTAACTCATAATAAAGAAGATCTCCCCATCCGTTTCTCTTTGCACTCTCTGCTTCTACTTGCTGCTTCACTTCAAAAAATGTTTTTGCAACAGTCTTGTCATTTACATCATAACCAAAATCCCTCAAGATTCTTGCTAAAGGCAATATGACTTCTTCATCAGAAAGGCCACATTTAACAAATGGATTTGGATTCCATCCTAAATCAAAAGCTACAGCTTCTAGAATATGTGTAAATCTCTTTAACTCTGTTTGAGCATTAATACTTACAGGTTTTACCTCTGGATTAAAATCCTTTCCATACACTATGCTACCATATACCACATCAGTTTGTGCATATTCCCACCTTGCTTGTTTCGCTAGGTAATAAGAGTCTCGAATAAGCTGCATTCTTGCTTCTTGCGAAACATTCCCATATATTGCATAAAAAACCATTTGGTTAGCTTGCATAAGTTTGCATTTTAGAAGCTTTCCAGCACCTGTATCTTCTAATATAAGTTCATCTATAGGCTCACTATATCCACTTGCTTGATATAAATGATATGATATTTTTGATTCCAAATGCCCTGTCGGATCATAATATATCAACGGATTATTCTTTACATACGTATACAGATTCAAGCTAAGCGGATCATCCGGTGACCCAGTATATGTATCCTCCTGCAAAAATCTTGCAATCTTCGGATCATACATTCTCGCATTGAGGTAGTACAATCCTGTCTCTTCATCATACTGATATCCGGCATAAGTTATGTTGTTATCTACATTTCCGGTTGACTCAAGGATATTGCCGAATGCGTCGTAATAGTAGGTAGCATCTACTTTTCCTGTAGCAACATTAATCAGTGCTGTTACGTCCGCATGTCCATTGTACATATAGTAATAGCTGTCTTCCCCTACAGTACGCATAAGCAGGTTCAAACCATATACGTTACGGTTGGCGTTTCCGCTGCCGTCTAGCTCAAGTACCACCTTATCGTACTCATATACATAAGTTGTCAAGGTTCCGTTAACTTTTTTCCCTATCCTATAGCCTTCTGCATTGTATATATTTTCAACAGTAGAGTCACCAGCATTTGGACGAACTTCATACTTCGAAGCAATTTCAGTCAATGTTTTTCTTCAGGAAGAACTTCCGACACTATTTTTGCTCAGGTGTAAAAACTTGTCTCTTTTCAATGATCTATCTTATTTTTTCGTTTTCTCTGTCTTAATTTCTGGTATCATTATAGGTATCCATGACAATACAATGTATAAATACATAAATGAATTCAAAAAGCATAAGGAAAATGCATTCCCCGGCAGCGGTAATCTAAGGCCTGAAGATGAAGAACTCAGAAGTCTTAGAAAACGTGTTGCAGATCTTGAAATGGAGAATGAAATCCTAAAAAAAGTAACGGCCATCTTCGCGAAAGACCGGAAGTAAAGTATTCTATCATTCATAAATACCGCTTCAGATTTCCTGTTGAGAAGATGTGCCAAATACTTAATGTATCAAGAAGCGGTTATTATGCCTGGTCTTCAAGACCGGAAAGTCGTCGCAAGAGATTGAACCGTGATCTTCTTGAGAGAATCAAGAAGATTCATAAAGTATCTCACGAAACTTACGGAAGCCCCAGGGTAACCAAAGCCCTAAACAATGACGGAATAAAATGCGGTAAAAATCGTGTAGCCAAGCTAATGAAAGAAAACAATATTGCCGCTAAAACCAAAAGGAAATTCAAGGCTACTACAAACTCCGAACACAGCTATCCTGTAGCTCCAAATATACTAAATCAGGACTTTAAGGCAACAAAACCGAACCAGATTTGGGTTGCCGATATTACT
This sequence comes from Acetivibrio mesophilus, assembly GCF_004102745.1. Lineage (GTDB taxonomy): Bacteria > Bacillota > Clostridia > Acetivibrionales > Acetivibrionaceae > Hungateiclostridium > Hungateiclostridium mesophilum. Next base: position 20,325 of record NZ_RLII01000038.1, read on the forward strand.
TACATACCTACGGATGAAGGATGGCTCTATCTGGCTGCTATTGTTGATCTGTTTCAGCGAAAGGTTGTGGACTGGGCTATGGATAGCACTATGACAAAACAACTTTACATAGATGCCTTAAAACAAGCCATTGGCCGCTGCAGACCATCCAGAGGCTGATTCATCATTCTGATCGTGGTGTCCAGTTGAATGCAAAAACGTACTTAAAAGCAATGGTATTACACAAAGTATGAGCGAAAGGGTAATTTCTATGATAATGCCTGTATGGAGTCATTTTTGGTACACTTAAAACAGAGCTTATTTACTTTACAAGGTTCAAGACCAGAGCCGAGGCCCGGTTAGCCATCTTGAATACATTGAAGTCTTCTATAACCGTATACGCCTGCATTCAAAGCTTGGCTATAGATCACCTGATGACTTTGAAAAGCTGAGCAATACAGCTTAAATCAAATATTATGTGATACAAAGAAAATCGGAGAAATTCCGCCATTCTTTGTGTCTAAATTATCGGGGTAAGGTCAAACCTCCTGTATGTTTGGATTGGCCACCTAAATCATACATGATTGCTTACTATAGCTGTAACTTTTTTACTCATTTTATCTTTTGCATTTAATTTTATAACAAACCATATTTTTTAATTAAAATATATAAATCTTACCTTCTCAGGAATAACTATTTTGAAGCCTCAAAAACACTCCCTTTTACTATAACATCTTCTCCTATAATTTCAAGGTAATCAATAGAGTTAATTATATATTTCAAGTCATTTTGATTATTAGAGTTTAAGCATCCTTCCAGCAACTCTAATTGAAAACTAGACTTTATATAATTACACAATACATTAGGATAGCAGTTTAACATTTGAGAAAATTCAGGATATCCTAACTCACTTAACTCATCTTTCAGTGAACCATATAATTCATCATCTTTTTTACTTTCCAAAATGTATTCATTAAATCGTTGTTCAAGTATATTTGAAAGTTCATTTTTATTTAGGATAAGAGAGTAACTATATACATTTCTATCATTAACTTCATTTCCAAGTCCAAAAATTCTATATGATATTTTTTCGACTGAAATAAATTCATCGTTAACGTAGCATTTCATTTTAATACCACCTTCCGGGCAAAATAATTATTTGACCATCAGGTGTAACAGTTATGGACCCTGATGGATAAAACGGCTGACCTGCTTTAGCATCATTAATTCCTCTAACACCACTTCGTTGAAAAAATTCTTCTGGACTTATTATTTTTCTAATATTTTTAGTTTCATTACCCGTAACAATTTTAATTTTGTCTTCAAGTAAAAATTGGTCACCAAACTTTTTATTAAAGCTTTTCACAATTTTTGTCGCTTGAGCAATAGATATATTATGAAATCCAAGTAAGCGTCAAATAAACTCGCACATGGGGTAATAAAATCATAAATAAAACTGGTTGAAAAGGAGAAAACTTTTCCAACCAGAAACATAAGATTTTAACGCTGCCATTTATTAAAGTCGAGTCTCTTTCAGCCCAACCATTCATTGAAAGCATTGGCAATTTCCATCCTGAACTCTTCATCTGACAGACCAATAGCATTTCCACGTTCATATGCTCGATCTACAGTATGAGCAAATCTGTCCGCTAATTCGCTGTTCTCAAACTCCATATAGGGAAAATGCTCTATTACATAAGCAGAATAATCCAAATCAAAAAAATAACGTTCTATTTCTCCCTTGATAAATT
>NZ_RLII01000039.1 GCF_004102745.1 Acetivibrio mesophilus
TTCTTCCCTTAGGACCTCGATTACTATTTTTGCTTTTTCTTCAGGTGTAAAATGTCTTCTCTTTTCCATAGTTCCATTTTAACTTATTTTTGCTGTTTTGTCTGTCTTAATTTCTGGTATCATTATAATTGCTCAGAAATATTTTTTTAGAATAAAGTTAATACTATTATTAACAGATTGTCTTAATAAATTATGTTCATACAATGTATTATCCAAATCAAATATTACATTTTTAATAATTTTTGATCCCTCCAACCATCTTACAATCCATAAAGTTTAGAAGCATATTCATTAACGTCTCTATAGCAATGTATATGCAAAAATTATTCTTCTAATTGGGCAAGAGTCATTATAGAACGCGCCCATTTCACACTTTGAAGCTGAGCATAGTCGTTTATAGTTTCAATACCCAGTGCCTCTTTTAATAGTTTTGCATCATATTCACTAATTCCAATAAGTGCACTTACAGGAGCGTTTAACAGTTCTTTAAAACTATAATCCCAATATTCTTTTTTTACACCTTTCTTAATATTCACAATATTTTCCCCCTTTATATTTATTAATTTGCAATTGGCTGAGCAAACTAATTACCGGTTATTTCATGACATATTTATTCATACAATTATCAAAAAAATGTTCAAAGTTTCTGCACGCATTAATAATTTCGTTATAATAAAATTGTTGAGAAGGATAAAATTTTTCATCTCTTCCTAATTTCCATTTTGATTCAAATAAATACATTTTACATAGCCAAATTATTTCCTGTATTGGATAATTCATAGTAATATCAAGTTCCCTTACACTTTTATAGCCATTAATAAATTCTCTTACACAACTCTCATTGCATTTTAGCAAGCATAAATATTTTACCTTAATAAAATCAACCTCTGGTATACCCCCTCTAGCTGAGTCCCAGTCAATAACAACTACCCGATTTGTTAAATTTTCTACCATAAGATTCTGCATATCATAATCATGATGCAATAAAACTGGTTTTTGCATTTCATAATATTTTTCTTTATAATATTCTTTCACTAGTCTATAGACTTTGTTATATAACGATATATCTACCTCCAATAGTTGTCCTAAGACTGTTTTTGGCAAGTATAAATCCGTGCAGTGCGGAACTTAATTTTCCGAGCACCCCTATTCCATTATTGGGATTTCATGGTTGAGTGTTTTAGTCTGTAGCTTTGACCTTGAAATACAAGTAAATGACTATGGTGTACCAACCTATCAATAATTGCACTAGTAAGTTTTTCATCATAGAAAATGCCGTTCCATTTACTAAATTCCAGGTTTGTTGTAATTATCACGCTCCTTTTTTCATAACATTCTGAAATAACCTGAAACAGCAGCTGTGAGCCATCCTTCTCAAAAGGAACATATCCCCATTCGTCACAGATTAACAAATCTGTTTTGCTCAACTGTTTCATAAATCTCTGTAATTCCCCCTTGGCCTTTGCCTCGCTCAAAAGGTTAACTAATGCTGCTGTACGATAGAATTTTACCTTCTTTCCCCTGGAACAAGCTGCAACTCCGATAGCCGTGGCCATATGACTTTTTCCTGTTCCTACAGGACCATAAAGAATCAGGTTTTCAAGCTTATCAATAAAAATTCCGGTCTTTAATTCTTCAATACTGATAGCATTTGGTATCTGAATATTTCCAAATTCATAGTCTTCAAAACTCTTAATGACATCAAAACCTGCTGATTTTAGATTTCTGTTTTTCCTAACAAGTTCCCGGTGTTCTACCTCCATCTTTAAAAGCTGTGCAAGAAAATCAGTATAATCGGTTGCTCTAATCTTTGAATAATTATCATATATATTCCTTCCTAACCGGAGTTCCTTGCAATACTGCTTAATCAATATATCTGAATTCATAGCTGTGTCCCTCCGGAAATAATCAATTGATCATATATCTTGAAGTCAGGTGTATATTTCTTAACCTTAGGAACTGTATCAGGTAAAATTATTTCTGATTCCGGTAAAGTTCCGGTCGTTAAACGGCAATATGTTGCCCAAATACTATCTGGATCACTTACACCTAATTTTATCCCTTCTTCAAATGCTTCTATTGCCGTGTCAAAGCCTGTAGCTATCGTCATCTTTGTAAATAGCTTTAAAGCCTGCTTCTTCGATTCATAGTCACTTTTGTCCAGATATTCTTTAAATGTTTGCGGTAGTTGATTGTATAGCCCTGTATATTTTAATGCTGTTGGTCTTCTGCTCATAAGTTCAAGATAGGGAATCCAATTCATCGATTCCTTTTCCTCTCCGTAAAGGCGCCTGTGCTTGATTATATAATTGCAATCCTCATCAAGTATTTCTATATCATAAGCACCTGCTTTAACCATAACCTGTCGTCCAGCCATATTAGGAGAAGTCGAATAAGTTCTGCCATCAAACTTAATTTTCCCGTAGTTGTCGGCTTTAGCAAATTCGTGTAGGTATATTTCAAAGGGAATCTTCGGAAGCTTAAAGAATTCCTGCTTATCTTCTAGGAATAAATCCTTAATCATCCCATATCCTTTGTAGTGCATCCTGTTCATATCCTTATCACATTTTAACAGGAGCGTTTTGTTGTATTCTTTTAAATCCTTAAATTCCGGAATTGGAACAAGCATATTCCGGCGATGATATCCAACCTTGTTTTCTACTGAACCTTTTTCATGACCACTATTAGGATTGCAGAAGTTACTCTGGAAACCATAATGCATCATGAATCTTAAAAATCCTTTGGTTAAGTCACGTTCTCCATACTCTTTGACCTTCTTGACAGCCGTAGACATGTTGTCGAACCAGATAGCTGTTGGAACGCCACCTATGTGTTCAAATATTGCCTTCATACCTTCTAGAAGACATCCTTGGTTTGCACTTTTGAATAATTGCATATGACCGCCATTACTATGTGGATAGGATATATTGAAATAGTATCCATCATATGTAATACCATTCTCGATGAAGCGAGCCTCTCCAAAATCCGCCTGTGCCTCTCCTGGAGGATGTAGCAACGGAAGAAAACCGTCCTTATCAATTTGTAGTTCCTTTCGGATATCTGCAACAAACTTTCTAACTGACCGTTCACTAGCATCAAATTCATCCCGATATAGTTCCTTCAACCGGTCATACACCCTTTTTGCACTGTGTTGCTGTTTATGTGTTGCTTGTTTATCATTAATAAGCCATGTAGTAACTATGTCTCTATATGGAGATAATTTACCTTGTCGTCTCTGTTTTGGACGAATCGTATGGTTAAAGTCTTCTTTATTGACGTACTTTTTGACAGTTTCAAAATCATGTCCAGTAATCTGAGATATTTTTCTTAAACTTTTTCCTTCAAATTTCTTCATATTTCTGATACGATATATTTGTTCCATTGTTAGCATTCTTTCTATTACCCCCTTAAAGTGTGGACAACTTAAAGGGTATTATTTTTTAGGGGTGCTTGCAATGGAATTTTTCCATTTTATGCAGGGTTTTTTAAGTTCCGGATCGCTCGGTTTTTATTATACCGAAAACACTATTTCTAAATACTTGTTCAGCTAAGAGTTTCTCTATCGATACTGTTATTGTCAAATTACAGATAGCGGCATCAACATTTTCAATCTATTGCATAGCATAATAGTGCAACTTATATATCTGTTTTTAAAATTGCACGAACTTCCATAAGTATTTTACCAAGCATGTTCTTACCTGTACCATCAGAACCACATCCCCAATAGTAATCATCAGTAGTTTTTTCAATAATTTCTTCATCACCAGTTGATATAAGAATTTCTCGAATATCAGCATGAGTTTTAAATTTTTCCAAGACAGCTTCTCTCATAATACCATCTTTAACTTGCTCCCAATCTTTCCTTAAAGGTTTATTTCTATCTCTCCCACGCTTAGCGGCTTCCATTGGTGTTGCAGAAAGTCGAATTTCCTCTTCATATTCTGTACCTGCAAATTTCATTGCTTGAAAATAATGTTCACTTGTACTCCAATACTTACCATTAAGCTCAAATCCATGCTTGGAAAAATTAGAAAAACAACCATTTTCATCATTTACCTTGTAAAACATAATTGCCATATTGAACACCTCAACTATTATCTCTTATCTTTTTTTAATTCATATAGATAATAATATCAGAAAAAAACATATGTAATCCAGTTTTGGATGTGTGTTGAAAAATATTTTTCCGTTGTTCTCACGAAATTTGCCATTCGCAAACTTCGTTGGCTCCAAGCTTTTTTCTAATTCTTCTAAAAAGCATTGCAAAGAACTATAATGCTCTCGCTAACTTAACAAATTATAATAAAATTGAAAAACTACTTTGCCATCTTCAACTCCTTTTAGTTTAATTTCAATCCATATAAGAACCAATGGAGCAAAATACCACGTAACTTGAGCAACTCTGGGTAATTTATCCGGAGCAGAAACAGCGCAACCATTATATAGTCCCTTTGATAAATGATAAATACCAACATTGCATTATTAATTAAATTGGTTTGCAATGAATTTTATAATGCTTTTCTCTGATACAATAACATAAAAAGAGCAGGTGCCTCCTGCCCTTAATGATGCAATAACCATTTCCTGCTGTCCCAAACACATTCCCTATTACCACATGCTCATTTGAAACTTAAACTTCAAGTCGCTTGCTTGATTTACTGAAAGTATAGCATATAGCAGCATTTATACATCCTGATGCTATAATAATCAGTATATCTATAGGGGCAAGTACAATACCTGCCAGCCCATCAAATAAAAAACCGGAGCCGAAACGATACAGATGACCACTCAGTAGGACCATCTCACCGATATACATAATGATTGTAACTCCTGAAGCCACAATCGATGGTAGCAATACCGAAAGCGTTTTCTTTTTTTCAATCAGAAATGAACCAACATATACACCTGCTGTTACGCCAAAAACGACAAAGAATAAACTCATAAGTACCGCCGATATGGCAGATACTGTAATTCCTCCATCCCTGAAGAATGCGGTAAAACAAGCAAAAATACAAAGCCCAAGAAACAAAGCAGTGAATACCGACTGGATCACTAGTGCCTTTAGTCTGCTTTTATTATTTGTAATAATTATTTGGGCAAAACCGTAAAGGCAGTTTACAAGAGCAAATATTAAAACCACCGAAATAGCATAAAAGTGAATTTTGAATGCCGGACTATAATCTCCAATCAATACATCAACTGCCCTCCACGTCCTTGTCTCAAAGTTTTCCGGCGGTACATAACACATAAACATTTGCCAACTTTCAAGGGTCGTTTTAACAGTATCTGTAACAATAACCATATTCTCAAGCAGCAGTTCCGACACAAAAAAGACCACAAGAGAGATTACGGTTGCTACTGCCAATGCAAACTTTTTGGCATATTTCATCAAAACCGGTAATAGCAAAACCGCAATTATTACTGCCAAACTAATCGGCGTATAGGGTATTATGTACTTAGGGTAGTTTTCTGCCAAAACCGTTCCGTCCCGTACCATATCGCCAATAACTTTCACCCCCATAAAAAGGGGATAAAACGATGCTATTAGCACTCCAATCACAGAAAAAAAAATAAAACTTCTTAAATCGAGTCATTTATACTCCTCCTTATAAACCAAATCAGCGTATATTTCTCTAAACGGTATATAATCATCCATCTTAGAACTAGTCACACCATGCATAATATCGTCCCAAGTCACTTTGTCATCATTTACTAATACATATCTTACAAACGAAGTAAAGTTGGATTTGGGAGTTTCCGCTTCTCCCTCGTACTTCATAAGATATTTGAATTCCGACGTATACAGTTTTTCCTCTTCGTAGTGGCCCACACTAAATGTTTCCCCGTTATAAACAAGTTCTAAGATAAACATCATTGGATAATCATCTTTTATGCTCTCATAATATTCCGGATCGTAATCCGACGGATCACCGATTGTGTAATAGTGTACAACCCGGATTTTGCAAGGTATTTTCTTTGAAGACAAATCAACAAAATTCTGCCATGCTTCTTGCCCACAGGTAACATCCCCATCCTCCATCACAACATAACCCTCACGTTTTGCATCCTCCAATGTAAAACTATCTGTCACATATTTTAGCTCCTTCCACTCATCGGGAAATGTTTCTGCTTTGTCGCAACTAGACAGGATAAGAATAAAAAACATTATAGTACAGCCAGTATAAAGAATTCTTTTCATACGCTCACCTCCTTTTTAAGAAGCATTTGTCAGAAGCACATATCCAATTGCAATAGCAAATACTATAAAACTCGCAACCGAAATGATTGACAGTTTTTTATAAGACAAAATGCGGTCAATGCGTACCCGTATCTTTGCTCCACCAAATGGAGAGACAAAAACATTCATGCTCTCCGCACAATCAACAAGAGCCAGTGCATAAGCCTTTTTCTCATCTTCATCACAGTCTGCCAACACTTGCTCATCACAGGCAAGTTCTGTTTCTTCTAAAAACTTCTTTAAAAATAACCAAACGAAAGGATTGAACCAATGAATAGAAGCCGAGATAAAAGCAACGATACGCCATAAATTATCCTTACGTTGAATATGAGCGGATTCATGTGCCAAAATGTAGTTCAGGTCTCTTTGCTCATAACCTTTAGGAATAATAATCTTTGGACAAAAAACACCGTATATTGCCGGTGAGTTTATTTTTCCCGAAACATAAATATTATCTCGTAAAAGGCTGGCATCTTTTAATTCAGATTTTGTAATGACATAAAGCATTGAGAAACCAATCATAAGGCCAACAGCAACAATAATCCAGACGGTAGATGCAATATTGAATAGATTATCAAGCAGATTCACTTTATAGGTAATCGGAAAATACTTGTCTGCAGCCATAATATAGTTTGTTAAGGTATAGTCCAAAGCTCCCTCATATACGACCACAGTCTTCGTAGTAAATTTTGAAACCAATGTCATCAGACTATATTTGCTTGAAATCCCCACTGGAATCCACATTCTAAGAAAAGGAATTACCCACAATATATGAACTAGGCGCCGTGGAAGCTTTTTAATTTTCCCCAAAAGCAAAACGATGATACCAACAACAGATGCCGATATGCTCATATTGAAAAGCCAATAGAATACTTCAGAAAGCAATGCCCTCACCTCTCTTCAATCATCTTTCTCAATTCATCCAAATCATCGGAAGAGAGCTTTTCATCCTGGAGTAACGCAGAGAAAAGTGCCTTTTTTGAACCACCGAAAAACTTATCCACAAAGCTTTGGGTCTCGGTCTTGCAGACATCCTCACGGGAAATCAGCGACGAACAGATAAAACCCGGTTCTTCTCTTTTGATATATCCCTTGCCCTCAAGCTTTTTTATAACAGTATACGTAGTGTTTTTATTCCAACCGATTTGCTCCGCAGCAATAAGGCTTATCTGCTTGGCACTAATTGGTTCATTTCCCCATATAATTTCCATAACTTTAATTTCGCTGTCAAATAATTTTTGCATTGCAGCCAACACCTCATTAGACTATTTCTATAGTCTAGACTATCATAATAGTCTAACGTTGTCAATAGTCGCTTAGGAAATGCCTATAAATAGTCAAAAAAGCAGTGGACAAGTTCGAACACCTTATCTCACTGCTTCTTTATTTAGAAATATACAATCCTTAAATATTTGCCACTGGAGTGCTAAGAAGCCTGTATAACCAAGTGATTACCGGCCTTTCTCCATCCTCATGTCCCCCTCCAATCCCTCATTCCCTCTTTTCCATCAAAAAAGGCAAACTCGCTTTCCCTCCCAAAAACAGGCTCCCAAAATCAAAAGGCTCTCCACATTTTTGGGAAGGCGGGTGGCAGGTCACTTATCAAAAATGCCGTAACGGCTTTAATATCAAGGGTTTGATACTCCATACTGATAAATAAAAAAGACCCTGAAACAAGTCTAAATGACTTATCTCAAGGTCTCATCTTCATTTTTTCTTTTGTTTTTGGGGGAAGCCCATTTTGCCCTTTTCAGGGAAAGGTGGGTTGCCCTTGGACATGGAGTTTCAACCTTGTAGCATTATTATAACATTTAAATGTTTATAATCAACCAAAGAAATTATGCAAATTGCTGGCCTATATTTTGCCTGTTAGAATTTCTACCTATACACGTTCTTATCTAAATCATTGAATACAATATTCCTATTTCCTTCAATCTTGCCATTAATATACCTATAAACACCACTAATCTCTAACCATCCAATTTCATTTTGATTATGTGAATGTATGATATTTTTTTCTCCAAGTAGAGTCCAAATAACATCATAACCATTATCATCAAGAAATTTAAGAAATTCTTCCTTTCTTACCAAAAGGGAGTTTGGTGCTTCATTATCAACCGAAGGATCCTGAAATATTACTTTACCTTCATTATTATAATATTTATAGTCTTTTCCATTCCATTTCACTCCCATCTTCTCTGCAATCTCCCTTGTTGGAAGAGTTATTCGTATACTTTCATCTAAAGAGCAATCATATACACCTTCTTCACAAAGATAGTTAATTGCAGTAACCATAACTTTACACGGAAGTTCTTTCCTATGGTTTTCTACCCAAATCTCATTCTCATCACGTACTAAATAATCGTATGCTGGTGACCAATAAAATTCACCTAAAAATAAATTTGTAATATCTCTTGATTCAGGCATCCACCTTCCCATGAAATTTTGCTGCATTGCCCATTCATAAAATTTTTCTGAATCTTCCTTTTTTACAATATAACTTTTAATCATATACCAAAGTTGTCTTGTTGGCTTTTCATATCGTTCCTTGTCCAGAGGTGCTTCTTCCTCCCAGTTAATATGATTTTCTAAAATAAACCAATTAGACTTCTCTTCAGGATGTGTAACTTCTATAGCCATTTTTTCATCAGGTAAGTCTGTAATATCTTTTAACCAAGATTCCTCACTTTCGCTTTCTTGCCATGAATCGTATTGTATTGGCATAGTCCAACAATTTTTTCTCGAATCTCTGTAAGTTTTCTTTAATGTACATGAAGGATCAATATTTCTAATATAAGATAGTTGCCAAGGACCTTCATATCTTCGTTTATCTTCATCCCATTCATCTACATATTTATAATTATCTGATAAACGGGCTAAAATCTCATATAATGCAATCCACTGATACTTTTTTCCTATTCGTTCGGGCTTATTTGCTCCCCTTCCATTATTACCATATCTTTCAACATAACTATCAAATCGCCCGAATTTCTCAACACTCCATCCTAAATTTAATACTTTTCTAAATATCCATGCTTGAATAAATTCTAAACTTATATATTCAATTTTCTCTGTTTCCCCATCGTTAAGATATTTTTTTACATACTTGTCATACACCATTTTCTTATCCGGGCTTAAGATCTCAAAAAAGTCTTTTTCAGCCAAAATACAGTTCTGTTCTAGTGCCTTTTGGGATACTTTCTCCTTCTTTTCTTCATCCCAAATATCCCCAAGATAACAGTTTATATAAAGTTCACATCTTGTCTTTTCATATTTTTCCCATGCCTCTAATTCACCATTGTCAAGTGACTTTACAAAATCATCGTACTTATCTTTTAAGGTTACTGGGTCAGGTTCACTAATTTTAATCTTTGACCAATTTGTAATATTAGTGTTAGTCCCAATTACATACCTTGCAAAGTCTCCAAATCCCATTACTGATTCATAAAGGCTATACATTGTCCAGTCCTCTTGAGACTTAAATTCATCTGTATTTGTGTATTTTGAGAATACCTTTTTAGACGGCATTTTAAGTGTCAACTTGCTTCTATAAGGAGGTCGAATTTTAGTTTCATCTATACCATCTAAACTTCCTTGTTTAAGAGCATATTCAATAATTCCTCTAGCGTAATCTCTTAACAGAACATTAGGATATACTTCTTCCTTATTATTGAAAACTAATTCATAAGTACATTTTGCAAGATCCACTATTTCTTTAGGATTATTACTCCTTAAAATGCAGCCATAAGCAATGGCATACAATCTTTCAATAACATATGGATCATTTACTTCGTTAAATCGCTTCAATAGATTAATTACTACACTTATTCTGTCAGTCAATATATTTACAAGAGCCTTTGTAGCATTGTCTCTTAAAAACCTATTTGAAGAAGTAAGGAACCATGTAAGACTTATACTAATTAATTCTATAGCTTTATCACTTATATAGGACTTATCTGCTTCGGATAATCCCCAATCTATAAGCCTATTTACCGCTTTTTTTTCACCATATTGTTCATGCAGTAAAATTGACCACCAACTATCCCTAATTGCAATATCCATATCCCATAAGAGTCCATGTAGCCATTCTGCATTGAATGGATGTTTTTCGTTTGAAGAAATTAACAGCAAGGAATTGATAAAGTTGTTTCTACTATCTTTATAGCACATTATGTATTTATTAATGTAATCAGTTGTTTTATCATTTAAATATTCTGGATTTCTCCATATAAAACTATCTATAAATGCATTTACTACGGAATCATAACTGCTGCACTCTGGTATTAATTCAAATAACTCCTTTCCAGTAGCTTCAGGCAATTGTACAAACAACGACTCAACTAAACCTTTTTGTCTCCAAGCGGCATATTCATCTTTTAGATACTGTTCCTTTAATACTGTTGTATCAAATTCTCCTGACTCTCTTTTAAATAACTTTTCTATTAAACGCTTAACTACCATAAAATCCGTAAATCTCTCATATGAAAACCTCGTAACATCAATCCAGTCCTTATCTCCTATTCTTACTCTGTCTTCACTTAATATTCCTTCACTTATCAAGTACCTGTAAAGCGACCGTTCAAACTCCTCCTTATGGCATATGCTATCAGCAATATCCATAGCAGATTCTATTGGTATATAATATAGGTTTGTATCAGCCATTGTATCAGCCATCTTATCAATAGCTTTTCCTATGACGTTTAATTTGGGGTTTACATTTAAATATTCTTCCTTTGAAAGCTTCAAATTTACAGAATCTATATAAAAGTTAAAAATACTATTCAAGCCTTCAATACCATTTGGAATTGTATCCGAGCCTCTGTTCTTTATACTTTTACAGAATAACTTTAGAAAAAGTGGATTCTTAAATTCAGGTACTAATAACGGCATTGAGGGTTTATGGATTCCATAGTAATCGAAAAATTCGTTTGTCGCCTCATACTCAATATCACTAAAGCCATTATGATAAACTCTTATCAGGTTTGTCATGTCAAGGTGATCAGGAATAATTGCTGTCTCATATGTACTTCTTACACTTACTGCTAAACATAGCCATTCGTATCTTTTTATACTCTCAATGAATCCAGCTAAATACTTCTGCCAAAAATTCCGTCCTTCTCCCTCATTAAGTGCATCAATTATTAAAAGAACTTTGCATTGTCTTGTTTCTCCTACTGTATTGAGAATCGACAAGAATTCGTCTTTACTACTTTTTACATCAAGTAGCTTTAACACCTGCGACCAAGGTTCCTCATTTATAAAATGTCCCCCCAATAGTAAAATCGAAGGCAGTCCTTCTAAAAGTCTACTTTCTGCGACATCACAAAGTAAATGAGTTTTACCAGAACCTGCATCACCTAACAACAGCAATGTTCTTAAGTTTGTAAGATTTGCTTTACAGTCTGTAATGAAATCTGATAGTTCATATACCCGCTTTCTCAATTGATATAAGTGATGATATTCATAATCATATCTTTGAGAAGTTGTTTTTCCCCCTTCACCTTTTTTCTCTTCTATCTCCAAGCGTTGAATATCATTATTAGTTATATCAATAAGCTCTATTATTTCTTCAAGCGTTTTAGTAAATGTTATCCAATCTATGACATTTGTTTTGACTCTATCAATATTATCTTTTAGTTCAATTATCTTCTCTGTTTTTGTGCTTAAATCATTATAATTTTGTGAACATATGGTTTTTACTTTTGTTGTTGATAATTTATGAAATTGTTTTAAGCAATTACCACAGTAGTATTTCACTTCATTTATGAATTCATCAGTACATCCTAATGCACCAAATATTTTAGATATAGGTAGCTTTACATTAAGTTCAGGTGTATATCTTGGCCCTACATTTGCAATTGTCTCTTGTAACCTGCCCTTAAACCATTCCAGACTAAATTGCTCTTTATTAAACCAAAAAAGATACCTTCCCCTGTGCTCTTCTTTAGAAAGTCTGTCAAAAATTTCTGAAGTTCCCCAATATTCAAAGCTGACTTCCATACCGTTATCTTGAGCCTGTATAGTCCATAAAGCAACTTTTTCATTCCATTTATCCATAAACCATTTTTGTTTTTCAATCCTTGGATCAGCTCTATCTAAAGGCATGCAGATGTAATATTTCTTAAGTTTAGGATGCTTTTTTAAAACTGTCGTAATGGATTTATCAAGCTCCTTCCATTGAGCAGCTTCAGGCGTTTTTGTAAAAAACTTTGATTGCCAGCCCCATTCATCTCCATTTTCCAGTTTCCAATAACATTCTACACCTGCATCAGGAGTACCTTTTCTAACAAACTCTAATCCATTTGGAATATTTTCATGTCTTGCAAGCTGACAGCATAACTCCTCAAATGCAGTTTGCTGTGAACCATCCCATATCCTCAATGCATTCCAATCTATAGACAATTGCAATTCCCCCTACTTTGTAAACTTTTAGAAATGAAAATATCTAACTTACTTAATTATGATATTACTCCATGCTGTTTACATATATCTCTTGTTATTTTGCTATAGCTATATTATATAAAGGATCATTTTGAAGTACAACAACATTATCCTTTTATGTCTAAATCCGTCTTATGCAAATGATTAACTACTTTTGTGAATTATAATGACTTGTATGTGAATCATATATTGGGTGAAGTCATTTAACTTATTATAAATGCCGTGGAACCTGTAATATCAAGAGTTTGGCACTCTTATGAACAAATAAAAAAGACCTTTAAAAAGCATTACTTTCTCAAGGTCTAATCTATATTTCATTTGTTTTTTGGTAAGTCCATTGTATCTTTTTATAGAAAGGCAGTTCGCCATTGAACTTGGAGTTTAAGCCTAGTCCCAATTATAACATTGTAAATGATTAACCATTCGCTCGTTAACTTTTGTCCATGTAACTCCATTTGCTTTTGCTATTCTCGGTACTTTTCACGAAGCTGTACGTGTATAAAAAACCAGTCCAATTCTTCACGCTCCATATATTCCTGAATCGCAAGTTCCTCAAAAGATTGATTTTTATTTTGAAGATACTTTTCTCTGACATCCCAAATGATCTCTTCGCCTTTACCTGCCCTAATTTCAGCATACTGTTCTGCTGTAATTAGTCCCCATACCAGCATATCATATTGATCGAGAACCAGATCCCAGTCCAAAACATTATTGTCTGCAGAAATACTATAAACTACGATTTCATTCTCGCCAGCAGCCATCTTTTCAGTTCCTTTATCGACACTCTTTGTGACCATTTCACCCGTTCGTAAGTCTATAAGTGCCACGCCAGTTTTCTATCCGAAAACCCAACCTGCATATGCTGCTCGGAAAATAGTTTCAATACTCATGTTAAGCAATTTATCAAATAGTTCATCGTAATCGACAAATCCATTTTTATTAACTTTTATCTCCATTATGAATCCCCTCCTTTGCGGTGGTCCTGTTAGAATGGACCGTCCAGTAATTTTTATGTGTTTCTGAATCTTGTTCAATCGTGGCATTTGGGTAGAAACCCAATGCCTTTATGATTTCTTCAGCATCCGTAAGCGGCACAAGCGTTTCATCGGCTGCCGTTATCCCAAAGATACTCACCTCATCCACTTCACCCGTTGTAATCATACGGATGATTTCCTCACACAATTCTTCTTCCGTCATTCTATCCCTCCAACTCAATCAATAGCCTTATAATCTGATCGCAATTTGATTCAATATCAAACCTGTCCGTTTTATCCTGCATTGTTTCCGTTCTAGTGATTATCAGTCTCATCATTTGGTACTTCTTTTATAATGAAGTCAATTATATCCATCCCAAGTACAGTAGCAATTCTACCTACCGACTGTGGCCTAGCTCTTACTTGGTTTCGCTCAATCCTGGATATTGTCTTAATATCAAGTTCTGCCTGTTCAGCCAGTTGACGCATACTGATACCTCGCCTTGCACGCTCTACCGAAATTCTTTCACCATCATATCGACAATGAAGGCTTTTATAGATATTCATAGTCATCACATCCCTTTACTTACTTTTTGGATGTTTTTATTTTAACATCTATTTTTACTATATTGCAAGTTTTGCTTAAAATATTTTTACTTACTTTTTAGCAGTTTTGTGTTATACTTTTTTTGAGAAGGAGTGAAATTATGATTGGTGAACGTTTAGCAATGTTGAGAAATGAAAAGAAATTAACGATGCGTGCAATAGGAGAACTTGTGGGTGTTTCAGATGCTGCCTGGGTAAAATACGAAAAAAATAGAGCAGAACCATCAATTGCAACACTATGCAAAACAGCCGAGATATTTAATGTCTCCCTTGACTATTTACTGGGAAGGACAAACATACGAGATCCCAAACTTATTGATACAGCTGATATCCAAAATGATTTTATAAAAGAATTTGAAGAATCCACCATCGGTGATACCAATAAATTTTTCAACCTTTTTGAAAATCTATCTGGTGCTATTGGTTTAATCAAAAACAAGAAGGTTACAGAAACAGAATTCCAGCTCCTGTTAAAAATGTTGAGTGATCTAATTGTCTATTTCAACGATATTCATTCAATGAAGGAGGAAACACCTATACTTAACAAACATGTGTTTGATTACCACACTACCACTACATCAGATATGATCCATGATCTTAATAGACTATTAGAGTTAACATTTATAACCGATGACTCTGAAAAATGCCTCTAAAAACTTATGTAGCCAGATTTTAATTCTTTATTTGATATTTTAGTGCCGTAAAACCGCATGAATTCGTATGGCAAAAATAGAAACTCGCCACATAATGTAAATTTATGAAGCCAGATTATTTAGCCAGTATGATAAATCGTTCAATTATTGTAGTAAAGGGGGAGAATAAAATTGGATTGGATTACCGAATATGAAAATACTTTAAAATCAGCATACAAAAGTCCGAATACCATTAATGGTTTTGTATCCGATGTACAACAGTTTCTTGAATGGTTTGATATTACATATGGCAAAGAATTCGATGGTCAAGTTCTTGAGCAAGACGCACGTGAATTCCGAAACTATCTTCTAAACATTTTAAGAAGAAAGCCTGCCACCATCAACAGGAAAATGGCAGCACTAAATAGCTTCAACCAGTTTCTGATTAGCAAAGGTACAAGCAAAGTTATTCCCATTAAAGGGCTTTTGATGGCCGACTCAACCGAGAGAGAAATAAAGACACTTGAACGCACTGAACAAAATAAGCTTAAGAGGGCTATTTACACTAAATGTAACAAAAGGGATATCGCCATCTATGAATTGCTATATAACTGTGGAATACGTGTATCCGAACTCATTTCATTGTCCATCCAAGACATTCATTTGACCGAGAGAAATGGCAATACCAATTATAGCTATATCATCATCAGACAAGGAAAAGGTGGAAAATACAGAGAATGCCCTCTCAATGCCCAGGCTCGTTCGGCATTGATGGACTATCTGAAAATAAGGATTTCATCCTCTGACAAAGTTTTTATTGGGCAGCGTGGTCCACTTCGCCGGGAAGCCGTTGATAAAATAATTAAAAAATACTGTGATGTTGCGGGAATTGACAATATTAGTTGTCATGTCTTGAGGCACACTTTTTGCAGCAGGTTGATCCAAGCAGGTGTTCCTCTCCCCACGGTTTCACGTCTTGCTGGACACAGTTCCACGGAAACAACCACACGCTTCTATATACATACACCACGGGCAGATAAAATAGCAGCAGTAGATAAGTTATTATAAGATATATAATTTGTTTCGGTCATCTTGATATTTGAAGCACTTCATCATACTATTGAATAACAAACATACGGACTACTCCACTATGCTTAAGCTTAAGCTTTACCTCAATCCATATCTTCAGCCATATCTCAAGCATATTCTTAAACATAACATAATTGATGTGACCACAGCTTGTCCATCTATCCCATAATAGGATAAAGATTCAGCATATCTAGAACAATCCCATTACGGTTACAAACTCCTGCATTTCTTATATATATAAAGGGAATTCGGGAGTTTCTACTATGCTGTGATAAAGATATGGCTTTAATGTTATATCCGTCTGCTTGAGTATAGCTATTGATATGGCTTTAGCATATGCTTAAGCTTATGCTCTTATTAATATTCCTAATTAACCATAAAATCGTAGGAGTCCGCATCATTAGCTATTCATCCAGTAGCTCCATTAAATTTCCATATATATTCTTTGCTATAAAGATTATTAAAATGGTCCTCTGAAAAATTATTTAAACTTCATATGAGGCAAGCAATTAATTATACTCTGAAGTAAACAAAATATTATTTACCTGTGTAAATTATGTTCTCTTGCCAAATTCATTTCTTATAGCTCTACTTCCTAATCACTTATTTTATCAGTTTCACACTGTAAAAACGTATATAGCATATCTCTTGCTAATGAACTGCTATTTCTTCCATATCTCTTTTCAAGCTCGGAGATATATTCAATTTCAGAATCTGATAATTTGGCACATATCATTTTCCGATTGGCGTGAGAATACGAATAATCAGTTTTCAGTTCCTTACCCTTAAAATTATAAAATACATACATCAAGAATTTACTCCGAACCTTTGGAAGATTATTCTTTTCTGCAAATGACCGCATTTCATAGTATGTCTTTTCTGAAATTGCAAACCAAACCTGTCGTTTTTCCATTTTCCACCTCTAATACTTTATATTAAAATTATACACCAAATTAGCATTCTATACAGTCAAATTTTTATTATCATTTTTAGTCAAATTATATTGCTGAAGATTTAAATTTAGAGTATGATAATAGCATAATATTTTGACCTTGGAGGTATAATATTGCTCCAACTTATCCCCCACGAAACGCCTGAAGTTACTGATTACTACGATAAATGCCTAAATGCTATAAGATGTATACTAATGGACTATCAGGATGAGGCTGTAAACTTTCGGGCTATTATCCGAATGGGTGAATATGTCTTACTACATATAGACAACTACTATCATACCTTTTGTGGTGTTGACACCACTAACGAAAGATTAAAGGAAACAGTAAAAATTTTACGTGCAAAATTACAGTACCTGCTAGGCTTTCTGATTGAATCTTCAGAACCAGAGCTGCGTTTCAGCCTCTATTCAACCACCCCTACACTGGAAACCTACTATCTCCAGTACAGTTACTTAATAATGAAAATTGGTCCATTTGACTTGATAACATATAACCATTTTGAATCCCAAATATCAAAATAAATACTATGGGTAAGATGCCCAATAAGGAGGATTTTCAATGAAAAGTGAAGTAATAGATACTAAAATTGTTTGTAGTGGCAATAACAGAGTATACCATATCTATAGAACCCGTTGTGGTATGCTTGATACACTCACTCTCCGCTACCAAATCAAATCTGGCACTCGTACAATTACTCGGAAGGTACCATTCTTTATGGGATTCCCATTGCAAAAAGTAGTAGAACTTGCTGCAGATAGGATTTAACGATATTTAGATATAAGTGCTGACAAATGAAATAGTCATTCTTGATTATCCCATGTTATTACGGATTATCCGCGATTAAAGGAGAATAAATGCGTTTTTAGCAATATGACTGTAGGTAATCTCTCATTACTGCGGTCTTTCTTTTTTTCCGTAGATTTTTATCTAAAGACTGTCACGTTTATAAAAACGTGTTAACAGAAATGTCCTCATATTCCTATACTGTTTTTATTCATAAACCGCTCCTTTTTCTATGAATCAAGCTTTAGATTAATTCATCTTAATCTGTATTAATCTGTATTAATCTGTATTAATTCAAATTAATCCGAAGTCCATAATTTACCATAATAAAGCACTCAAAACTTCACTTTCTGCTATCAAAAGTGATAATTATTACATTTTATTACCACATTGGACACGTTTTTAAAAACGTATTTGACCAAACTACCATAAAAGGGCATAAAAAAACCATGTACCTCATTAAAGCACATGGTCAAATATGTAGTACAAGCCTCGAAAGGCTTGCTTATAGTCAGATCTTAAAAAAGAAGGATTTATATAAAGCTGGCATTCCAGCATTATAAAAAATCAAGGGGCATGTGTACACCCCTTGTTGACGAAGGATTTTTTTATTATGATGATCAATAGCTCCATTTCATCTTGTAAGATTATCTTGGATGAACAAAGCATAACTTATTTCTCTTACTCATGTCAAATTTTTTTGTATCGAGGGATTTTTCCCTCTTAAACTGTAGAGCATATCTAAAAGCTGAATTCACTAGCCAGTAGTTTGACTGCGGCTAATCCCAGCAATCGATTTTCATGCCTCTTTTCAGGAAGTCCTTTCACAACTACTTGCCTATCACCTGTCCATGCTTTGCAAGCAGCCTTCTCATACTGCCTACATTGGTAGGACTCGCACAGAAGTATCAAAATCTGATCTGAAGGTACAATCGATTCAATAATACTTTTCATGTACGGCATATGATGTGCTTCGATCAGAATTATACTTGCTGACTGCATGAACTGGCAGACTGAAAGCAAATCTGTCTTTGATGTAACCACAATACAGTATTGGGCTTCATCTTTGATTTCACAGTACTCCAGCGGAATACTTGGAATTAAACCGGATTCTTTTACTATCTTTTCTTCTGTAATCTGCGAAAGTATTTCGGTGAGTGATAACACAGCCTCTTTATAGCCCAAATTTTTCTGCTTTTGGACAAACGTGATGATGTCCATAACGTCATGCATCTTACAATCTGGTTTATAGCAACCTGCAAATATTTTTTGTCGCTTCTGATCCCACGAAAAGTAAAAACGCCTTGTTCCGCATACAGGACAATCTGTGTATGCATATACCCTCTCCTTCCCTTTGTCAAATTCCTGTTCAGAAATGTCTATGTTGAGCTGTTTTAGCATATCAAGAAACAACTTTTCTGTCAGTTTCT
The DNA here is from genome assembly GCF_004102745.1 of Acetivibrio mesophilus. Lineage (GTDB taxonomy): Bacteria > Bacillota > Clostridia > Acetivibrionales > Acetivibrionaceae > Hungateiclostridium > Hungateiclostridium mesophilum. The sequence goes on from NZ_RLII01000039.1 coordinate 19,150, forward strand.
CTTTTAGAAGTCTTTTAAAACTGTCCAATCGTGCAATCGGCAAATATAGCTGCAATGCGAAATTGACAACATCAGTTTCATCAATGCCCTCTACTATATACCCTTCTACTCCACTAACTGTAATAGGTGTATCGGTACAGCTTTCCCGATTACAGTCATGCATAATGGTATAACTCTTGCGATGGTCCAACTTTTTAAGGTTCTGCATCGCTTCACTTACAGCATTTTCTAGAGACATTCCAATTGTTTGGTATTCATTAACATACTTGTTTTTGATTTGTGCTATCTTTGTCAAGTGACCAACCCCTTTCTTTTTTTATAAGCTTGAGATGCCCGACAGATACACCGAGTCGTTTGAGAACTGAAAGTACAAACTCATTCTTTAAGTCGGATCCGAGCGTATCTTGGTCTATATACCTTAACGCTTGATATATTTGATTTTTGGTAATATGTGTTCCAATTTCTGCTATTTGAAAAGTCTCCTCCAAATATGTCACCAACTCATAGATCCTCTTTTGTTTTGTATTTCCGTTGCTCATATACTTCATACAGAATGACAATGGATACCACTCCACTTTAGTACACTCACTGAAGTATTCCTGGAGAATAGTCATCACTCTCCGATACTGGATGAAGCTATATACCTTGATAGACTCGATTGTATTCCGTCGCAGTTTTGTACGCATTATCTGTCAGTGGTAAAATTAAATTACCCGGTTTCGGGAAAGAAAATGCCCCACCTATTCACAAACTTCCACTTGTAGATTAACATAATGTTAATTATATAAGTGGGAGTCGATAATAATGTTGGGGGTAG
>NZ_RLII01000004.1 GCF_004102745.1 Acetivibrio mesophilus
AATTATTTCTTTCACTTGCTCTTTTGATAATGTTGACATAAAAAATCTCCTCCTTGGATATTATTTTGTAATTCTTGCCAAGAAGGAGTCTTTTCATTCTCTTATACACAAAATTTTCAACATTCTCTTTGTTTTTGCATTCTATTATACTTCACTGCCGCCGATTAATCCTATTCTCTTCAAAACATCCACAAACTTTTCTGTGTCTATAGGCTTTGCTGCATAGGCTTCACATCCCGATTCAAATGCAGTATATACATTTGTCGTATCATTCAAAGCTGTGGTCATTACAACCTTCACCCGATCATCACCTTTAATCCCCTTTTGCTTTTCCACATCTCTTATTGCCTTTAAAGCCTTTGTTCCGTCAAGCTTTGGCATCATAATGTCAAGGCATACCAAGTCATAGGGTTTTCCTTCGTCAAGGGCAAGCATAAAAGCGTCAACAGCTTCAATTCCGTCTATAGTAATGTCACATTCCCCGTAAGAAGAAAGAAACTTGTACAAAAACTTCCTGCTGGCAAAATCGTCTTCTGCAATTAGTATCCTCATTTTATTACCCCTTTCCATAGATATTATTATATTTGTTTCATTCTTACTTACTAAAGTTTGTCAACCTCCTGTTTCAGTTCCTCATAAAGCTGTTTAACATTCTCAAGCTGATTTTTCCTCGCAAGAAGTTGTATCCTGAAAGCAAGACTTTTTACTTTCTCAAAACCCTTGCTCTGGGCAAACTCTTTTACCATTAGAGCACTTTTATCAATCGCAACAAAGTTTTCATTCAATATGGAAAGATTCAGTCTATTCATTATATCTTCAAAACTCAAATCCATTTCAGTCTTATTTATAGCTATAGACTCAATAGTTTCTTCGCTTTGCTCTATATCTTCATCTTCACTCTTTTTCATTTTCTGTATTTTGCCGCCGGGTTGTTCATCATGGTATACTACCCTGTTTACTGCTGCATAAAAGTCATCAAAGGAAAAGGGCTTGGGAATATAATCATCCATTCCCGCTTCTAAAAACTTTTCCCTATCATCCTGAAGAGCGTACGCAGTAACTGCAATAATAGGAATGTGTCTGAAAGTTCCTTCCTCCATCTTTCTTATTCTCTTCGTCGCTTCGATACCATCCAGTTGCGGCATCTGAATATCCATCAGTATAAGGTCAAACTCATTTTCTTCGAATAGCTTAATTGCTTCTATACCATTCTCTGCAATTGTGATAGAATACTGCTCATTTTTCAACATACCCAATACCACCAGCTGATTAACTTTATCATCCTCAGCGACTAATATATTGAGTCTTCGTTCAGGTAATCCCGTCTTGATATTTACAGAGTTTTCTGTCGGAACGTTACTTTTATCCTTTCGCTTAAAACTTGCCGTAAAATAGAAAGTGCTTCCTTTTTCCTTTTTGCTCTCAACCCAGATTTCGCCATTCATCATCTCAACAAGCTGCTTTGAAATAGCAAGTCCTAAGCCTGTACCTCCATACTTTCTGGTAATAGAACTATCAACCTGACTGAAGCTTTTAAACAATAGCCCGATTTTATCACTATCTATACCTATTCCTGTGTCCGATACACTAAATTTTAACTTTATGGAATCATCTCTTTTATCAACAATATCCGCAGATATTCTTACCTCGCCAACATCAGTGAATTTTACAGCATTGGAAATCAGGTTGTTCAAAACCTGCTGTAGCCGTCCGGGATCACCTACCAAAATTCTAGGTATTCCCTTTTGCACACTGTAGCTGAGCTTTAGCCCTTTTTCCTTTAATTGTGCAACATGAGACTTGTATGTCCTTTCCAGTAGGTTCAAAAGGTCAAACTTGACATTTTCCAAAGTCATTTTTCCTGCTTCTATCTTTGAATAGTCCAAAATGTCGTTTATAACCCTAAGAAGCAGGTCTGCACAGGAGTTTATAATATTGAGGTTCTCCCTCTGATCACCTGTCAATTCCGTCTGCAAAGTGAGATTGGTCATCCCGATTATTCCATTTAACGGAGTCCGTATTTCATGACTCATGTTTGCAAGGAATTCGCTCTTTGCTCGGTTTGCAGCCTCCGCTGCCTCCTTTGCCTTAAAAAGGTTTTCCGACATTAACTTCCTTTCAGTAATATCTTCTGAAACTTTCAGGTAATTCGTTATGACACCTTCGGAGTCAATTATGGGATAATAGCATGCGTATTCCCAAAATATTATGTCGTCTTTTGACTTATGCTTAATTTCTCCTCTCCATTCTTTACCTGAAGCTATCGCCTCAATCATTTCACTATATTTTTCTTTAGTGCCCGCTTGCATCTCCATAAAGAAAAGACTTTTTCCCACTGCTTCATTAAAGCTGTATCCCGTTACCTGAGTAAACCGGCGATTTACGTATTCAATATTTCCATGGGTGTCAGCCATCACAATAATACCGGGACTTTGCTCCACCGCCTGAGACAACTTATGAAGTTTCTCCTCCGCTTTTCTTATTCTTGTTATGTCCCTGAAAACCACAACCACGCCCATTATTCTTCTGTCAGAATTCTTTATGGGGGCAGTGCTTGCCGAGACATATCTTAGTGTCCCATCTTTTGAGACTAGCATAGTATTTTTCCTAAGCCCCACAGTTTTTCGCTCCACCAACACCCTTTCATAGGGGTTTGGTTCAGGCTCACAGCTAACGCCATTTATTATCTCAAAAACTTCAGAGAGAGGTTTCCCAATTGAACAACTAGAAGAATAGCCTGTCAGCTCCTGGGCTGCTTTGTTCATCATAATTACAGTTCCCTTTTCGTCAGTGACAATTACGCCGTCTCCTATACTCTCTAAGGTTACTACTAATCTTTCATTTTCCTCAATTAGCTCAGTTTCAAATCTTTTTTGCGCTCTTTTCTGTTCATACTCTAGGCACTTCTTAAATACAATGGATTTTAACCTTGTAATATCTCCCTTAATGCAGTAGTCGTCAGCTCCTAATTTCGCCATTTCGTACCCTTGTTCACTATTATCCTCTTCTAAAAGCACAATAATCGGTACCTCTGCATTAAGCCCATGCAATAACTCTATTGCATCAGCAAAAGAAAGATCTTTGCAATAGTCAACAAACACAATATCAAAGGTATTCTTCACTAAATAATACTTGAATTCATTACGTGTCCTCACAATTCTTATGAAACACTTGTACCCCATATCCAACAACGCATTTTCTATAGTAGCTATAAGACCCAGGTCTTCTCCTGCTACCAGTACTTCGAGGTCCTCATTCAAATTATCCTTCACCTCGGTTTTTTTACTTTTCTTAAGCCGCAATTCTATTACAGCTTATTACAGCATTGAATATACCAATTGCGGCATTGCTTCTAGAGAAGCCTGCTTTTCAACGGCTCCTATTTCGAAGGCGACTTTTGGCATTCCGTATACAACACAGGATTTTTCATCCTGCCCCAATGTCCGTGCGCCTTTTTGTCTCATCGCTAAAAGACCACTTGCACCGTCCCGGCCCATGCCTGTAAGTATTATACCTACAGCATTTTTACCGGCTACCTGAGCAACTGAATTAAAAAGCACATCCACTGACGGGCAATGCCCGCTGACCTTTTCACCTTTAACACACTCTACTATGTAGCCTGTTCCGCTTTTTTTGAGTGTCATATGATAATCCCCCGGTGCAATCAATACCGTCCCCGGGCAAACCCTATCTCCGTTTTTCGCTTCCCTGACTTCCATAACGCACGAGTTATTTAGTCTTTCTGCATACATTCTGGTAAATACCGGGGGCATATGCTGAACAATAACAGTTCCCGGTATATCCCTAGGAAGTAATTTCAGCAGGTTGAATATTGCTTCAGTACCTCCGGTAGATGCACCAATAGCAATGATTTTATTTGAAGCTCCGCTGTTTAAGCTTCCAACGGCTTTTGAAACGGTATATTCTTTTTTCCAGTGCCCCACCTTTGCCGTTGAAGCAATTTTAATTTTTATTATCAACTCGTTTATTAAGAAGTCAAATCCTTTTTGGCTCGACAAATCCGGCTTTGTCACAAAATCAACAGCACCGGCATTTAAAGCATCAAATACATTCTGACTTGCAGCACTTACCACAACAACAGGAATAGGATACTGAGGCATAAGCCGCTTTAAGAACTCAATTCCATTCATTCTCGGCATTTCAACATCCAAGGTCATAACATCCGGCTTAAACTCAATAATCCTGTCTCTAGCAGCATAGGGATCCGATGCTGTTGCCACCACCTCGATTGCTGCATCCTGTGCTATTCCCTTTGAAATTTTTTCTCTAAACAAGAGCGAGTCATCAACTACCAGGACTCTAATTTTTCTTTTAATGCTGATTCTCTTAGTATCCAAGCTCTATCTATTCCTTTCTATAGACTGCTGGCATTATATATTTGTACCTGGTTTCTTCTCGGTTTAAAGACTCTGAATGTCCAATAAACAAATATCCTCCCGGCTCAGTAAACTCATAGAATCTGTTTACCAGTTCCGTTTTGGTCTGCTGATCAAAATATATCATTACATTTCTACAAAAGATAACGTGAAACTTTTTTTTGAAGGGAAAGGAAGTATTCATAAGGTTAAAAATCCTGAATATAACCTCATTTCGAATACTATCCACCACAGCCCAATTTTCCTCATCTACCTTTCTGAAATACTTTCTTTTCCATGCTGCCGGTACCCCTTCAATGCGTTCATTTGAATAAATGCCGCAGGTAGCTTTTTGAATCACATTCATGGAGATATCTGTTGCCAAAACCCGCGTATCCCAGAATGCTTTTTGCGCACCAAAAAAGTCTGCGATTATCATTGCAAGAGTGTAGGGCTCCTCACCGCTCGAGCATCCTGCACTCCATATTCTAAGGTCCATAGATCCCTTTATAGTAGCCGAAAGGTACGGCAAAACATTTGAAGCAAAAAATTCAAAGTGATCCGGCTCCCTCATAAAAAAGGTATGATTTGTGGTTATCTTGTTTATAAGGGTTGTTAGCGCTTCGCCGGTTGTATCGGATACCACATATTCATAGTAGTCCGAAAAACTTTTGAAATTCTTCTGCTGCAAAATATTTTGGAGCCTTCCTACAACCAATGTCTTTTTCTTTTCCGTCAAGTTTATGCCATAGTTGCTCTTGACATATTCAGCAAGCCTATCAAACTCTTTTTTAGTAATATTCAACATCTAACCTCACCAGTTAAATATAATTTTTTCAGATATTACTTAAATTTTCACACTCTTCGTCATTCAACAGCTTATTGCAGTCAAGCAGCAGCTTAACTTCATCACCGACCTTACCGATTTCCTTAATGTAGTGGTTGCTAAAACCAGTGTTCGCCTCCGGAGGAGGTACTATATTATTTTCCGGGATAGATACCACTTCTGCAACGCTGTCCACAATAAGACCAACGGAAATATCCTTAATGTCAACAACCACAATACATGTCCTGTCATTATACTCCATCGGTTCCTTTTTAAACCTTAGCCTTACATCTAAAACAGGTATAATCTTTCCTCTTAGATTTATTATGCCTTTAATATATTGCGGCAGCTCAGGAACTTCAGTTATCTGCTGTATACCGATTATCTCGGTAACATACTTAATCTCTATGCCGTATACCTCTTTCCCTATAACAAAGGTAAGGTATTTGCCCTTTTGAGTATCTTCTTCGTATTCCAAAACATTTTCCAAAACTTCACTCATGACTAAACCCCCTTCTAATTAACTAATCCGGCAATATCAAATATAAGACTTATGCTTCCGTCGCCTAAAAGTGTACAGCCTCCGATACCCTTTACCTTGCTTATATACTTCGGAAGTGCCTTGACGACTACCTGTTGCTCTCCTAGCAATTCATCTGCAAATATGCATATTACCTTGGAGTCATTTTCAACCATAATAATTATTCCGTCATTAATATCATTAACTTCGGTATCGATTTTATAGAACTTGTGAAGTCTTAATACAGGATAAACTTCACCTCTAACCATGATCATTTCATTGCCTTCGGCATCTCTGATGATAGCTTCATTTTTTACTTTAAAGGACTCTTTAATTGATATTGTCGGTATTGTATATCTGGATTTTCCGACTTTAATACTCATACCGTTAATAATGGCCAGTGTCAAAGGTAACTTGATTGAAATTATCGTTCCATTATCCGGAATACTGTCAACAAAAATTGTTCCGCCCACCATAGAGATGTTTTTGCTTACGATATCCATTCCCACACCACGCCCGGAAAATTCAGTTACATTTTCCTTTGTTGAAAAGCCGGGCATAAAAATAAATGAATATATTTCTTTATCCGTAAGCTCGTTCTCCGGCCTATGTATAAGACCCACGTTTCTTGCTTTCTTAAGAATTTTTTCCCGGTTAAGCCCTCTTCCGTCATCCTTTACAAATATCCATACATCCCCTCCGGCATTTTTAGCTTCAAGAGTAATCTTTCCTTCCGGCGGTTTTCCCTTTGCCACTCTCTCTTGAGTATCTTCAAGTCCGTGGTCTACAGCATTTCTTATAAGGTGAATAAGTGGATCGGATATGCGTTCAATAATATTTTTGTCAACCTCGGTTTCCTCTCCTATTATCTCGAGCTCTATTGACTTATTCAGTTTTTTGCCCATATCCCTAACTATCCTGTTCATCTTCTGGAAAGTCATTGACAGCGGAACCATACGGATTGACATCACCACATCCTGCAGCTCATTTGTCAATTTATTGAGCTGCCTTGCAGCCTTGTGAAAATTATCCAGTTGAAGTCCCTCAAGGTCGGGATTCTGCGTTACCATAGCTTCGGAAATAACTATTTCACCAACCAAATCCATCAGTTTGTCAAGTTTTGCTATGTTAACACTTATAACACTTTGCTTGCTTGAGGTTGCAACATTCTCTCCCGAAGAACTTGCTTTTTTCTCTTGTAGATGGTGCCTGTCGGAAGAATGTTCGCTTTGTTCCGAATCAACCAAAGGATCGTTCAAAACAATATCCTTTGCAAACTTTTGCTCCTCTTCTTTCGGTTCGTCTTCCTTAGTATCTTTCATGCTCTCTATTACATCTTCGAGATCTTCATTTATCACATAGACTTCGAGACTCTTAAGAAGAAGGGTATGGGATAATCTGTCCTTTACATCATCAAGTCCCAAATCAGTACTGAACACTATCCTGAAGCCTTCCTTCTGGATAATCTCACTATCTCCGCTACCCTCAACAACATCCTCAGGGTAGAAATAATTTACATCAGCTATTTCCTTTAAATCATGAATTACAGAAAATGCCCTGATGTTTTCCATACCACACTGGTCCTCAAATTTAAGTACAGCCTCATATTTATGACTCTTTGGGCTTGATCCCATTTTATTTGAGCTTATATAGTACTTTTGATCCTTCTCAACCTCTAATGTCTGATATGAGTCAGAATCATTTGATTTGGTTCCCTCGTTGCTCACATTCTTCAAATTGCTTAAGTATTCCCTTATTTCTTTTATAAAGTCAGTAGCATCTCCATCGGGTTCCTGCCCATTTTCAATCTTTGCAGTCTCATTCTTAATAAAGTCAACTCCATTTAACACAATATCTGTGATTTCTGTTGAATTAATATTCCCAGGCTTTTCCTCACGCAGATAAAAGAACAGGTCTTCAATAGAATGGGCAAGTTTTGATATATCATCAAAGAGCATCATGGCTGCTGAGCCCTTTATAGTGTGCATGATTCTGAAAATCTCATCAATTGAAGATTCAAACCCGCTTTCCTTCTCACTGCTAATAAGTGACTGTTCTAATTGATCCAATAACTGGAGCGTTTCAAATATAAACATTTCCAGCATCGGCTCACGACTAATGCTATCAGCCAATTTCTATCACCCCCGTGTTTTTATTGTTGACTATTTATTTTTTTTGTGCTATTACAACTTTTCGATAGCCTGTATAACATAATCTTCCTTAAAGGGTTTTACAATGAATCCTTTGGCACCTGCTAAAATTGCATCCTTTACAAAGCACTCCTGACCCATTGAGGAAATCATTATAACTTTTGCATTGGGATCAAACTCTTTAATCAACTTCACTGCCTTTATCCCGTCGCATACTGGCATAGTTATATCCATAGTAACTATATCCGGCTTCATTTCCTTATACTTGGTGACAGCAATTATACCGTTTTCGGCTTCTCCAACCACCTCATGTCCATGTCTCTCCAGCATCATCTTGAGGGATGTCCTCATAAATCCTGCATCGTCAACTATTAAGATTCTTTTCATTTCTTCACACTCCCATGTTTTTTAGTTTATTGCATACTCAATACCATGGATTAGAGCTAAATTACTTCCCCTTGCATTCTGGAAATTCAGATTAAATAATTACAGACTTGCGTTTCCTTATATTTATGAATAAAACAAAGATATGTATTTAAAGTCAGAATAAATATGTTATGTAAATATTATGACATTTGTTTTCAATTTTATCAAGTAAAAAAATATTCATTTGATGTTTATATCGAATTCTATTATACTATTATTAACAGTAAATTTTTATTATATTATAAATACTTAGGTCGAGGCGAGGTTGGATGGATGATAAATTTTCTCGGAATAGGTAGTGCTTTTAATACCCAACTGGGCAATAACAGTGCTTACATAAAGAAAGACAAATGCTTTATTCTGTTCGACTGCGGCAGTACCGTATTTGGCAGACTTCGCAGCCTAAATCTTATAGATGATGTTTCAGAACTATATATTATTATAACTCATACTCATCCCGATCATATAGGAAGTCTCGGTGAACTGGTTTTTTATTCCCACTATATTCGAAACATAAAACCAAAGATTCTTTTTCCCGAAAAGAATTTTATTGACACGATTCTGGGCAGTATGGGCGTAAAAAGCGATTATTATGAAGTTTTAAGCTCTCAGAATACTATAATTAATAATAATGATTTTTGTATGGAAATTTCATTCCACAAGTGTACCCATGTAGATTTAATTCCGTCTTATGGATTTATCTTCAAATTTGACGGTTCCACATTATATTACAGCGGCGATTCCAATTCCATTGACAATTTCGTGCTGGAAGGCTTGGAAAAAGGTACCATTCATTTTTTATATCAGGATACCTGTGGAATTGACTATAACGAAAATCCTCATTTTTACCTTGGAAGGCTTGCAAAAATGATAAAGCCGGAGCTTCGGCATAAGGTCTATTGCATGCACATTGACCCCAAATTCGCCAGAGATGAGGCATTAAAGCTGGGCTTTAATGTAGTCGAAGCAGTAATAAATCCTAAGTCTATGCCTTAAAATCTATTACCGCCTCTATACCTTTTTCATATTTCCCTTTGGCATTATGTAGCTATCTTCATTTCCAATCTCAGCTTGTCGGCTACCATTGCTATAAACTCTGAGTTTGTTGGTTTACCCTTCCCGATATTTATAGTATAGCCAAACAATGAATCTATTGTATCAATCTGTCCTCTGCTCCATGCCACTTCAATAGCGTGTCTTATTGCCCTTTCAACTCTGCTGGGTGTCGTATTGTATTCCTTTGCTATCGAAGGATATAACTGCTTAGTAATTGAGTTTATCACGTCAAGGTCCTTAACAACCATTATTATAGCATCCCTTAAGTACTGATAACCTTTTATATGTGCCGGTACGCCTATTTCATGCATAATGTTTGTTACCTCTGCTTCAAGATTCTTTGGCTGAGGCAGGTGATAGGATGCTTTGATTTCACTGGCGATATGCTCCTGTCTTATAACGTTAGATTGGTTTACGTTCTTCAGCTGCCTTATTCTTGAAATCAAAACCTCCATATCAAAAGGTTTTACAACATAGTATTCCGCTCCAAGTGCCAGCGCTCTTTGTGTTATCTTATCCTGGCCTACCGCAGAGAGAATAATAAACAGAGGTCTCTTGGCGATTGCAGTTGCCCCTATTTTCTCCAAAACGCCCAATCCATCTAAATGTGGCATAATAATATCAAGTATCGCAATGTCAGGAAGCTTCTCAACTATAAGGTCATAGGCTTCGATACCGTCTCTTGCTACACCAACCACCTCAATATCTTCCTGATTGTTAAGATATTCATATAAAATATCACCAAACTCCCTATTATCATCCGCAATTACAACCCGAATCTTATTTGACGACAAATTGACTCCCCCTTAACTTTTTGTAAAAGACTGTTAGTAAATTTATAGCATTATTATATTGTCTATTCGACAAAATTTCAATATACTGGGTAATTAAATTGCTTTTTATACTGCTCATTTTACATATATAATAGCGCTCATTCATTTCCTGTAATCACTGGTATTTATGGATTTTGTAACGCGAACAAATCTTTTATTAAATTTGTCAATCTAAAAGGAATATCTTAAAATTCCTCGGAAATATGCAAAATTCCGGGAAATATGCAGTTTATGTAAAATATGTGTATCCTCCCTACGAAAATACACATATTTTAATGCCCCACGAAAACTATTGATGAAGTAATAATTTCCCTTAAGAAGCATTGGCCATTTCAAGATTTTGCAAATTGGCATCAGCCATATTCTTAATCATCCACTCAATTAGTATGCCATACCCTCTTGTAGGGTCATTCACCAGTACATGAGTTACAGCTCCTACCAGCTTACCATCCTGTAAGATAGGACTTCCTGACATACCCTGAACAATTCCTCCCGTTGCTTCAAGAAGTCTGTCGTCAGTCACCCTAATAATCATTCCCTTCAAACCATTGGCACTTTTCCTTGAAACCTTCTCAATCTCAATACTATACTCTTCAACATTTTTTCCGTCTATGTTGGCAAGTATGGTAGCAGGCCCCTCCTTTATATCATTTCTTAATGCTATTGGATACCTGACGTTTGAGAATTTGTCCAAAGCCGTATCGTTTAAAGTTCCATATATGCCATAATGGCTGTTTTTAATTATTTTTCCCAAGCTACCGCTATCTTCTATCAGTACACCCTTAAGTTCTCCAGGATTGCCCTTTGTACCTCTTTTTATAGTCAGAATATTTGATTCAATGAGTTCTCCTCTTTCAACAGGCATAATGGACCCCGTATCAATATCAGTGATTCCGTGTCCCAGTGCTCCAAAACCTTTTGTCCCCGGGTCATAGAATGTCAGAGTACCAATACCTGCTGTGCTGTCTCTCACCCACATCCCCACACGGTACTTATTATCCTCAACCGATTTGACCGGTGTCATTTTTGCATTGTTGTAGCTGTTTCCTCTCTTATATTTTACCCATATGTTTTCACCCATGCTTTTTTCTACTTCACTTATCAAATCATAGGCAGTATCAATCCGGTTGTTGTTTATTTCAAAAATGAGATCTCCCGGTTTTAGCCCCGAATCCCTGGCCGGAAGCAGCTTCTTCCCATCATTGGTTTCAACATCCGACAATCCGATAACCAATATTCCGTCTACCTTTATTTTTACACCTACAGTATTTCCACAGGCTACAACCTCTTTATACGGTACAACGTCAACATACATGGTTTTTAGAGGAATGAGTCCTAAAAGCTTTAAGCTCAAGCTTGTTCTGCCCAGCTTGCTGGCTTTAAACATTACCCTGTTTCCAGCTCCCTTATAACCATTATTCACTTTTGAGTCTTCACTGTCAAATATTAATATATCATTATTATCTGATTTGAAATTTACAAGGTTTACAAGAAATGGGTTTGTGAATTTATAAGTATATTCTTGATCTTCGAATAATGTTAACTGATTCGGAAAAATAAAAATTATTCTTATATATGTTATAGTCAATACTGCAGCACAAACGCTAAAAAAAACTATTAACTTTCTTTTTGTGGGTTTTATAAATTTCAAACCGATCACCTCCTGGTGTCTTGTTTTGGAAAGCAAAAATTCTAAAAAATTTATTTACATAATCATTGCGACATTGATTATTTTTGCCCTCGATTACTAACATTAAATTAACCTATAATAACTTTATTTATTCACCAAAAACAGTACTGAAATAATGTTAAAAAATAGGCAGCGTGATCTAAATAAAATAAAAGAAAAAAAGCTTAGGATTATCCTTCTCCTAAGCTTTTTTATGGCTATTTGAAAAATCTATTTATTAGATTCTCTTGTTTTTAAATTCTCTTGCATTGTCAAGCATTTCTTCTGCATGCTTTAATGTGATATCGGTAATACTTGCTCCCCCGATAATCCTAGCAATCTCATCCCTCTTTCCTTTTTCATCGAGCTTTTTAACTACTGTCTTTGTATTGCCGTTTTCGGTCATCTTGTCAATATAATAGTTATTGTCTGCCATACAAGCTATTTGTGCCAGATGGGTAACGGATATAACCTGATGGGTCTTCGAGATGTAGCAAAGCTTCTCTCCCACCTTCTGGGCAGCAATACCGCTTATCCCAATGTCAATCTCGTCAAATATCATTGTAGGCATTTTATCTACTTTTGCAAGAATTGTCTTTATGGCAAGCATTACCCTTGACATTTCTCCCCCGGAGGCTATCTTTGCCAGGGGCTTTAAGGGCTCACCCACATTGGTAGAAATCATAAACTCAACCCGGTCAAGACCATTGTTATTATATTTTCTTTCAGCCTTATCCATTGAATCGTCAAAATCTATTTTTACCTTAAGGCTGGTACTTTTCATTTCCAGGTCCTTAAGCTCTTCTCCTATCCTTTCTTCAAGAAGCTTCGACGCTTTGACTCTCTCATTGCTTATTTCCTTTGCCAATCGGTATAGCTCTTTATCTTCTTCTAGAAGGTTTTCATTTAGCTCCTTCACCAAATCTTCATTATTTAAAATTTCGTTCAATTCCTTCTGTACTTCAGCCTTATACTCCAGAATCTCTTCTACCGAATCTCCATATTTCTTTTTAAGCCTATATAGTACATCAAGTCTTTCTTCAATCTGCATAAGAAGGTTTGGGTCATATTCCACATCGTCCCTGAAGCTACGGATTTCGGAAACAATATCGTCAAGTTCAATAGCAACTGCTTCAATTCTCTTTTTCAATGAGCCGTATTTATCATCAAATCCCTCAATATTACCAAAATCCAGCACTGACTTATTTATTATATCCAGGGCCGACTCTCCAAATTTGCTTCCGGTGCCCAAAAACTCATATGCGGTCGAGAGGGTGTTTGTAATTTTTTCAGAATTAACCAATACTTCCCTTTGTCTTGAAAGTTCCTCTTCTTCACCGGTCTTTAGCTTTGCCTTTTTTATTTCATCAATTTGAAATTTGAGAATATCTATTTTACGCTCCCTTTCATTTCTGTCACCGACCAAGCTCTTCAATTTGCTCTTAATCTTTCGATATTCCTCAAGATGCTTCAAATACTCATCTTTCAGGCCCTGAAGCTTGGATGAGGCAAAGGAGTCCAAAAGGTCAATATGGCTTTCGATTCTAAGAAGGGACTGATTGTCATGCTGTCCATGCACATCAATGAGTCTCTCGCCTATTTGCTTTAGCATTGAAACCGTTGCAATTCTGCCGTTAATTCTGCAGGTATTCTTTCCTGAGGTGGTAAACTCCCTTGATACAACCAGTGTACCATCTTCTTCCCATTCAATTCCAAACCCCTCAAAAAGATCCGAAAGTCTGTCCTTATCAACTTGAAAAACAGCTTCAACAACAGCCTTATCCCTGCCTGTCCTTATAAGCTCTTTAGACAGCCTTTGACCCAGAATTGCATTTATTGAGTCAATTATAATGGACTTACCCGCTCCCGTTTCGCCGGTCAACACATTAAGCCCTTCTCCCAACTCAATTCCAACCCTATCAATTATAGCTACATTCTGAATTTCCAATCGTTGAAGCATGACCAAACCCTCACTTCTTTCAGAATTAATAATTTATAAGAAATGATATTTAATCCATCTAAACAACAATGTAAGAGGAATACCGACATCCATCATCTATCATCGAATTTTACAAGTTTGCTCAGCTTTTCAACAAGCTCCTTGGCAATCTTTTCAGTCCTGCAAACAATAATTACAGTATCATCTCCAGCTATTGAGCCAACTATCTCCGAGCGGTTCATGGAGTCAATTGCCGATGCCGATGCCTGTGCCATACCCGGTAATGTTTTAACCACCACTATATTGTTTGCATAATCACTTGAAACATAAGACTCTGAAAATATTGTCATAAGCCTATTTAACACAGTATTGTCAGTATTGGAAAAAGGTGCATACTTGTACCGTCCATCTGCTGTCATCACTTTGATGAGCCTTAGCTCCTTTATATCTCTTGATATCGTAGCCTGGGTAACTTCCATCCCTGCTTTCTTCAGTCTGTCAGCAATCTCCTCCTGAGTCTCGATGACCTCTTTATCAATAATCTCAAGTATTTTCGCCTGCCTGCTGTATTTCATATTACTTCATACTCTCTCCTCTATCATAAATTTTACCCCTTAACACATCGAAAAAGTTTTTCTCATTAAACCTTACCATAGGCATTCTTACCTGGGATTTCTTCGTTATGATTATGTCCCCTCCTCTGACCTCATATCCATTCTGTCCATCTACGGTAACCATTGCTTCGTGGTGACTACTCTCGGCAACTACCACCTTTATCACCCTGTCAGCCGTAGTTATAAAGGATCTTGAATACAAAAGATGCGGACATATAGGAGTAGAAATAATTAAATCTACGTCCGGCTCCACTAAGGGCCCCCCAGCGGAAAGAGAATAGGCTGTTGAGCCAGTCGGTGTTGAAATAATCAGTCCATCCCCAGGATAGAGGTCCATAAATGCATCATTAATGTATGTCTTGAGGTGTAAAATCCTAGATATCGCTCCTCTGGAAATAACAACATCATTGAGTACAATATCCTCGGCTACAACCTTTCCATCCCTCACAATAGCGGTATCTAGCATCATTCTTTCATCAATAGTGAATTCACCTTCAACCAGATGCTTTGCCGCTTTTTCAATGTCGTTTTTATCAACATCGGCCAAAAAGCCCAGCTTTCCAAGATTGACCCCCAAAAGAGGCTTGCGTTTTGCTACAATTGTCCTAGCAGCCTTAAGAAAGGTACCATCCCCACCAAGACACACCATCACATCCGACATATCAACCATCTTGTCTTCATTAATATTCAACTCTTTATCCCCGGTCTTTGATGCAACATCGTCGCATACAAGGGCCGTCCCGCCCCATTTTCTTATACTGTCCATAAGGATCCTTGTATATTTAAGACCCTCGTCTTTATCTTCATTAGGTATTATTCCTATCTTCAACATTATATCCCTCTAATTCTAAAAAGTTACAATCCCTCAAAGCTAATATTCTGTATTATGATCATCCCTAAATAATCCCATACACTTAATATATAAATCTAAAAGGGTCTTTTCGCAATAATTATATACAATAAATTGTAAAAGCACAACAATTAATAATACTTAATTATTAAATATAATTATTAATTATAATTATTTCTTTAGTTTTATTCGATAATAAATAATAAGTGGTATAATGCTGTTTTTTCAGCTGTACCCCATTGCATTTCCATATTTTGATTTGTACAAATATTCTTTGGTTTTTTTATACTGTGTCGCATTTGTATACATCTTTTATACAGATTGCATGATTTCAGGAGTTGATAATAAATATGAACATACTCAACAACAGATATAAGGTAATCACAATTATTAATGAAGACTTATCAAATACATTATATCTTGTTTCAGACATGATAAATGATAATAAAAGAATGGCTCTTAAGTTCATCAATCCGGAGCTGATACCTTTAAAAACCATGGAGAATTTTAGAAGGGAGTTTGTCACTCTTTCTTCTTTATCTCATCCTAACCTTATGCAAATTTATGGCTTTGGAGCGATACAATCCATTGATGGTACCCTGACGTCATCCAAACAGTACTATTGCACCTATGAATATATAAAAGGCAAAAATATAATTAATGCCGTTTCAAACATGTGCTTTGAAAAAAAGATCGACATTCTTCTTCAAATATGCAATGCTCTAGCCTATTTGCACCGAAGAGGGTTTTCCTTTAAAAATCTTGACCATAAAAGTATCATTATAACCGAAGTCGATGGCAAGCCTTGCGCAAAACTGATTGGCATGCCCGGAAATGAAGATATGGAAAAGACAGTTTTCCGGTTAAAGAAAATATCCAACCAGTTTAAATTGCCTGAAGAAATAAAGTCCAAAAAGAAAAATGATCTTGGGGATCTCTATTCTCTGGGAGTTTTGATTTTTTACCTTCTAACAGGTAAGAACCCCAACAGAAATAACTTCTTAAATATCTGGGAGCAGTACCGAAACAATCCTTCATCCTTAAAATCCGTACCGGATAATGTCGATAGGAAAAGAATACTCGACGTTATCAATAGACTTACTTCCATCAATCCTGCAGACCAATACACAGACGTATACTCTGTTATTAAGGAAATTGAAGAAATATGCAATATTAAGAAGACCCATTTTCACAATAAATATTTTGAAAAAATTATAACTAAAACTAAGCTCATAGGAAGAGATGAAAACATAAACCAGCTAAATCTATGGGTAAATGAAGTTTCAAACAATACATGCAAGCAAAAAATAACCTGTATAACCGGTGAAGCTGGTATTGGTAAAACAAGACTCTTAAGCGAATTTCTGTTTTCTATGTCTCTTGACAAAATAAGGGTATTACACGGTGTGTCTTCCGAGAACGAGGAAAACACCTATGAACCGGTAAAACAGATACTGGAACAGCTAATACCCTTTTCGCCGTCTGAAATATTGGAAAGCTTTAAATCCGAGCTTGTAAAAATCCTGCCGGATGAAAAAAGCTTAAAAGGGGCGATTCCAAGTCCAGCTCTGCCTGACGAAAAGGAAAAGCTGAGACTTAAAGTGAGATTATCCAACTTTATATCCAATGTTTTGGAAAAGGAAGTATCTGTTCTGATATTTGACAATGCCCAATGGCTGGACGAGGCTACTTTAGAGCTTATTGACTATCTTTCAAGCTCAAAAAAGACTCCACTTTGCATAATTCTGTCCTACCAGAAAGAACCTATGCTCAAAAACAAGGCAGGACAAAAATATATTCACAAATGGTTAAGCTCATCTATTGCCAATGAGGTCAGCCTTACCAGATTTGACTTCGAAGAAACCTGCGAATTTATAAAAAACGTCCTTGCAATAACAAGTTGTCCTGTTGCCTTCTGCACAGAAATGTTCCGTTATACCGAAGGAAACCCAGGCTTTATAATTGATGCTATTACAGCATTGTTTAAAGAGGGAAAGCTCTACATTGACAACAACGGACAATGGAGCACCGAATTCGATGAAGATGCCGATTACTCCAGGCTCTATATCCCCCCAAGCATGCATGAAGCTGTGTGGAAGCATATAAATAGTTTGGATGAGATTTCATATAAAGCTTTAGAAACAATTTCAGCTTTCAATATGCCAGTATCCTTTGAGGTAATTGAGTCAATATTGGACGCTTCCCACGATGACATAAGGGATATACTTGCGGAGCTTATTTCCCACCAGATAGTAGAGCAAAGACTTGCGGACTGGGGCTACACCTATGATTTCCACTCGAAAAAAATTAAAAATGAAATATACAAAAAGATTGAACCCTCTAGAAAAAAAGCCCTTCATAAAAAATGCTCCGAAATTTTAGAGGAAATGTATAAAGACGAGAACAGAGTAAATAAGGATGAGCTTATTTATCATTATATAAAAACCGGTGAAAAGCAAAAGGCTTTAAATCTTATTATAGAATCGGCAGACAGAATGTTAAAACTCCACATCAATGCCCAAACCATGGCCTATCTGAAAAAAGGACGTCAGATAGCGAAGGATATTTCCTCTATAAAAGACACCATAAAGATTCTCCTGATGATGGGTGAACTTTATCGCAGGAAAGGAGAAAACCGAAAGGCCTCTGACTGCTACAATGAGGCTTTGAAATATGCGGTGGAGTTCGATGATAAAGTTGCAATTGCAAAAGTCAAGGAAATGATTGGTGCCCTGTACACAAGAAAAAATGATTTTGACCGAGCACTGGTCTCACTAAACGAGTCCTTAATGTTGTCCAAAGAAACAGGCTATGTGGAGGGCTATCTTGAAGCCGTCCGACGCATATGCTGGGTATATATATTTAAGCGAAAAAACGAAGAAGCAATAGATATGATTAACAAGGTACTTTCGGAATATAGTGACGAAAAATACTCCTTCTACCATGCCTCGCTTTATAATGTTCTCGGTACCCATTACCTGGAACAGTCAAATATAAACGAGGCTTTGAATTGCTATAACAAAAGTATAGAGCTTTATCAAAAAATCAATGAAAATGTTGAAATAGCCTATCCCCTCAACAACATTGCCACAGTATTTGCCGAATTTTTAAACGATAATGCAAAAGCCCGAGAATATTTTGAAAAATCCCTTCAGATAAATCTTGCAAACAATATGGTTGAAGGAATATCAAGCTGTTATGACAACCTTGGGGAAACTCACCGATTGGAAGACAATTATACCCAAGCACTGGAATACTACTTTAAGTGTGAAGAACAAGCAAGGGAAAGTGAGCTTAATTCTCTGCTGTTTACTGTCAATAAAAATATTATGCTTGCCTACCTTGAGGTGGACGAATATCAAAAATCCTATGAATATCTACTTAAGGTAACTCAGGAAATGGAAAAGAATTCAGATCGCGGTCATGACCTTCAAATTTTCTATGAATATGCCGCAAGATACTACTTTGAAATAGGATGCTTTGAGGAAGCAAAGGCCATGGCACTAAAAGGAATAAACACATGCAAAAAGTCAAGCACCAAAGAGAGCTTGACTCTAAATTGCCTTGTCCTTCTATCGGAACATTATACCTCAAGCCGGAATGATTCAGAGCTTCTTTTCCAAAATGCCCTGACTTTACTGAAAAACTACGAATGCTGTTCCACCATCAAGGAGCGAAGAGATGTGCTCCACCAGCTTGCGGAGGCATTAATTGCTTTCGATAACATAGAGGCATCCCGCTGTCTTCTGAGAAAAAGCCTAGAACTCAGCACGACTGTTAATACAAAAAAGCTGGAAATTGAGTATCTTATACTCTATGGGACCTGCGAAGGTGGCAACCCTGGAATTGAAATCATTAATAAGTCTTTAGAGTTAAATGAGGAATATAAAAGTCTGCGTTTAAGATGGAAAGGCTACCGCGCAATCGGTAATATTTATTATTCCATTAAGGAAAAAAGTTTATCCGGCATAAACTATATAAAGGCCTTAGATGCACTGTATCATCTTGTGCAAAAAGTTCCCGTTGAATTTCACAATTCATTTTTGTTTTCCCATAACCACGAGGAACCCAGGGCTAGACTCCTATCCCTAAAAGCAGATAATCTAAAGGAACAGGAACTCTTAGTCCAACGACAGATGCGCAATAAAATCAATAACAGTAAAAGTATTATCCAACATTTTTTTGACGGAATAAACTATGAATTCATATTTCAACAGTCTGGAAACAGTATAACTTCGGATGCCGGTGAAAACTCTCCTTCGAAATTGGATGAGGAAAAAATCGGAATCATAGAAAATTTGATAATGAATTCTACTTCCGATTACCTTAATAACCTTAAGATGATCCTTGAAGCCGCATGCAACCTAACGTCGGCAGAAACAGGCTATATACTCCGGTACAACGATAATAACGAGCTGGATGCCTTTGTTGTACGTACTGACAATACAGAGCCCGATTATTATAACTATATAATCGAGCGTGTTAATGAAAATATTGATGGAATACTTGTCGCTAACA
Organism: Acetivibrio mesophilus; assembly: GCF_004102745.1. Lineage (GTDB taxonomy): Bacteria > Bacillota > Clostridia > Acetivibrionales > Acetivibrionaceae > Hungateiclostridium > Hungateiclostridium mesophilum. The sequence continues at coordinate 19,778 of NZ_RLII01000004.1, forward strand.
GTTTTGATAAAAAAATAGGTAATACCGATATATTCCTTCCCGGAGGTGTCAAGGCTGTTATCTGTATTCCTATATACGGTCATGATCCCAGTGACAAATGCACGTCTATCAAACAGACAAAAAGAAAACACCGGGAATCCAGCGATTATAATATTAAAGGATATATTTATCTTTCAACTAGAAATGTATTTAATCAATTTTCTTGGCATAGCTTCGGTATGGTTAAGCTTCTCTCAAAAATTGCTGCTCTTCAAATAGAGAATTACGACCTAAGAATAATTTCATCCATTGACAAATTGACGGGAGCTTACACAAGAAAATTCTTCGAAAGTGCTATCGAAACTCAAATCAAGAAGGCTGTCAGAGAAAAAAGTCAGTTGTCTATAGTCATGATTGATATTGATAAGTTTAAGAGCGTAAATGATAACTATGGACATCAAAAGGGGGATGAAATCCTCTCAAATGTTGGAAATATTTTACTCAAAAATATTAGGCCAACAGATATTTGCTGCAGGTACGGAGGCGAAGAATTTGTAATTATACTACCGGATACCAGTTCCAGTGAAGCCGAATCTCTTGCTGAAAGGCTGAGAAGTACGGTGGAAAAAGCCCGCTTAATGGGTCAGGGAAATAATCTTACCATCAGCCTCGGTATATCCTGCTATCCAAAGCACGGCAGCATCCGTAATGAGCTTATAGCCAAAGCCGACCAGGCTCTTTATCATGCAAAAGAATCGGGACGAAACCGCGTCTCTCTCTGGAACACAAGGATGCGGAAACTATCTAAAAGAATGGATAAGCTGGCCGGCATAATATCCGGTAATGTTATGCACGACCAAAGAAATGTTCTTTCTTTGATAGAAATCGTCCGGTTGTCCAACGAAATAATGCCCCTTGAGGATAAAATATACCGAGTGCTTGGTACGATAATAGATACCTTTGATTCGGAATACGGCATTCTCATAACCTGTCAGGAACAAAGCTACAAAGTTTTAAAAGTCTATGCAAGAAAAAGTACTGTACCGGGATGGGTTGAGGAAGAAAGCTACAATAGAAAAATCGTAGATAAGGTAATAAAGCAAAAAACCGGAACTTATCTGGTGGATTGGGACAATGTGAATGTACTTGATTCTCAAACCGGTGAGCCAATACTTCACTCAATTGTGGTTGAACCCATATTAAAGGGAAAGGACATCAAAGGGGTTCTATACCTTTCCTGCCCCATCAACCGAAAAGAATACGGCTTTAATGAATTGAACTTTCTCGGTACTTTAGGGAACGTCATATCCGGCATTTTATCAATGCCATAAACCAAAAGGACAAAACTAAAAAAAATCAGGGGGCTAAAGACCCCCTCAAACTTTAATACCTATTAGTAAAATATAGGGCCTGGAGGCACAATTCTTCTATCTCCGCCCGGAAATCCGGGTATTATTTTCAGTAAATACCTCTTTATCATTGTAAGATCTGTAGAATTTACAACTCCATTTCCGTCAACATCTGCTGCCGCCAACTCCAAATCTGTAAGTGTAATCATCTTCAATATATGTCTTTTTATCCTTGTCAAGTCCGTTGAGTTAATCTTACCATCCATATTGACATCTCCCACTAAAATCTCAACACCTGTAGGAGTAGGCTCAGGAGCTCCACCCTTTGGATAAACTCCCAACTCAAATATAGAGTTTCCATATTGAGTTGCCCTCTGCAGACAATAGATTCTTATATACCTTCCCTTTGCATCAATGGAAATATCATCAATATCTCCATCTCCATTGTACTCGGTATACACATCGGTCCATGTGCTTGCATCATTGGATACTTGGATTTTATATTGACTGGCATATGCAGTCTCCCATTCAATATATACCCTTTCAATTTCATACTCATCTTCCAAGTCAACATATATGTACTGGGGGTCGCTATACTCCGATGACCACCTGGTTGCTATATTTCCGTCGACTGCATTCTCCGGTATATTACCGTAACCCGATTCTGTCGAAGATACAAATACAGGCTTGTTATGGGCAATACTTCCTTTAGGGATGTTTGTTACCGGAGGCTCGGTTGTAGGTTCTGCAAGCATTGAAGCAGGACGAACTGCAATATTCTTTATGCTGTAAGGGTCTGTAATGCAAACCTCCAATCCCCATCCTCTTAATGTATCAAAAGTTCCATCGGTGGTCATATCCAAAAAAGTCTGAGGTTGGTTACCCGGCCCCCATGACCATGCCAGATATCCCACTTCATTCTTATAACATTGTTCCAATATAGTTTTATAAGGGATTTTGCCATTGTCGTGTTCTTCCCATTGGTGTCCAAACTCCCCTACAACAAGTGGCAAATCCATTTCAACAGATTCTTTTATTTCATCAATTACCTTCTCTTCACTGTATCCCCACATATAGGGCCACCACATATGTACCGAGAATAAAAGGTTTTTATCGGGGTCAGCATTTATCAGGTATGGACCAGTTGCCTGAAGAATATTAATATCCTTACCCCAGTCACCACCGTCAATCATAAGAGGAACATGAATTCCGGCAGCTCTCATTCTCTTTATCTCCGTTTCATATCCTATTTTGAAATCCGACTCCGAGACCTGTGCACCTACTTCATTACCGATATTGATAATGAGATATTCCTCATGCTTCTTTAACACTTCAACTACATCAGGTCTTGTCCAATAGTCAACAAGAGTCGGGAGTTTCTGCCACTCACCGGTAGCATCATGGAGCTCAATAATCGGTATCATATTGTTCAAGCGGCAGTTGTAAAGCAAAATATCCAGTTTTCTTGCAGGTCCTGTAATTGACCATACAAGCCTTACTGCATTAGCTCCTGTTTTTCTAATCTCAGGAAGTGCTACATCACCGTCAATGTCGCCCCAGATCGACATTTCATTTACTCCATACAGTACTACCTTTTCTCCGTTTTTGTCGTACAAAAATCTACCCTGGACTCTAAATCCCGGATAAATATCATCTGCCCCCCATGTCACCAGAGGCAGGCTGACAGTCATCACAATAATAACTGCCAAAAGGATGCATATCCTTTTTTTCATTACCATTCCTCCCTTTGAAAATTTAAATATTATTTCTATGAATTCCTCCTCCATTTACTTATCGGAGGACTTCTACCAGTGTAGTTATAAAACAAATGGTAATATTACTTGCTTGTATTAAGGCTGTTTATTTGGTATGATCAATTTTTATCCGCGAAGAGTTGCTATGTAATGGCTTCATTGAAAAAATCTACAAATATTGATTTATGAGATAATATCTCTAAAAAAATATATTTTCCAAATATATATTACCACATATTTCTTTCAAATAAAAGAGAAAATAATCTATTTTGTAACTTTATTTTTGCAATTTGTAATATAAAAAATATATCATCAACTTCTTATCTTCCATCTATATAATAGAAATTATATAAACTTAACTTTAGAAAAATTTATTAAAAATAGATTAAGCTTGTATTATTTTTGCTTTATTTATAGTATAATTCTGTTTAGTAGCCCATTTCCAAAAGCTGCTTACATTTCATATATAAAAATATATAACATTCTAAATTGCGAGGAGCTGATTATATGGTGAAAAAGCTGTTATTCACAGTGATATGTATTCTTACTCTATGTTTTCCGATGGCTGCTTGGGCCAATGCAAATATCTCAATTATTGTAAATGGAGAAAAAGTTAATTTTGTTGATCAAAAACCCTATATTGACAGCAACTCAAGAACAATGGTGCCCATCAGATTTATTTCCGAATCCCTTAATGCCGAAGTTGATTGGGTTGAAAAAGAGCGTAAGGTAGTAGTAAAAAAACAAGGGGTCGAGATCTCATTGGTTGTAGGCATGAAAACCGCTAAAGTGAATAATAAGGAAATAAAGCTTGATACCTCCTCAGTTATTGTCGGAGGCAGGACTTTTGTTCCCTTACGGTTTATCGGAGAAGCTTTTGGCGCTTCCGTAGGATGGGACGATAAAAGCAAAGTTGTTACAATTACAACCGAATCATCAAGCGGAAATGAAACTGGGAAAATGCCCGAGTCAAGCTATTACAATGAACTTTATAATCTGTTTACCTTTGTACCAAAAGGCATGAAAGGCTCTGCTATAGAGCAATTCGCACATTATACCTTTAAGGAAGACGGCACTGTTAATAATCTCAACTTTACAGAAGAAAATATGTTCAAAGGCCAGTCCCTCCTTGAGTTGTCAAAGGGTGGCGTTATTTTTTCACCATATAATCTGGAGACGGTCGATTCATTCTCTGTACAGATTTTCAAGAATGTGACAAGAACAAACAAACAGCTTATCGGCCAATACATATATTTCTCGGACTTAAAGCCGGAAGATCTTATGGTTATTGAAAAAAGCGGCTTTACCTTTGTAACCACAAAGGGGTTTAGGCCTTATCAAATCAAAGAAACAGGCTATAACCTAATGAATAAAAAGCTCTTTATATATAATGACAGAAATTTATACGTCTTTTCATTTATTTATGACCCTATGGAAATCAAGTATCTGAATGAAGATATTATGGACAGCATTATCAATTCCATCGAAATAAACGGTACCAAAATCAATCTAAAAAAGTCGTCCACTTCCGGTAAAAACGCCACAGTTGAAGATATTTTGCTGTCAAAAGCTACTTATACAAAGAAAATGACTTTAAAAGAAAATGAAGCTCGTCTCATAAAAAAGTACTTTCCGCAAGGATTCGACCTTTCAAACTTAGTCAGAATCGAAGGTGGAACCTTCATCGATGATAACGGCAAAAAAATAACCGTAAAGCCCTTCTATGTGAGCAAAAATCTAGTGACAATCAGGGAGTGGAATAGCCTCTCAAAGAATAAAATTGATATCAAACAATATAACTCCAAATACAATCTAAATATTAAATCCGAAGATTACCCGGCAGTATTTGAGACACAAGAAAAATATGGCACAGTCGAAATAAAGAACAGTTTGGATCTTTATATGTTCTGTAATGAGAAAAGTAAAAGTCAGGGGATCGAAGAGTATTATTCCTTCAAGAAAAACAACTACGGCACCTCCACCATCTTCGAACACAATGGAGGATTCCGATTGCTAAGTGAAGAAGAACTGAAATACATATTGAGAAAAACCAAATCCGAGGCCTATAAAAACAACGTAAAATCCAATAGCATTTCCGAAGTCGGTCAATCCTCAAAAAACGAGCTTGGGATTTTTGACTATGATTCTAATGTTGCAGAAGTAACAGATTTTGATTCCGTCCTAAAAATCAAAGACAGTTCTCAGATGATATGCGGTTTTAGATATGCAAGAGATATAGAAAATTCCGTACAAGAATTGATACTGGACTTTTTCAGTAATTGATAACTAAAAGTTCGGGACATCGAGTCCCTTCGCTTTGGCCTCTTTCATTTCATTCTAAGAGGCCAACTAAAAGCCCTGCAGCTACTTTTTACTGCAGGGCTTTACCCATTATAACCCAAGAAGTAGGTGCACATTTGTCACCTTGTTATAGTGGTAGTTGAACAATTATTTTTAACAAATGCCTTTTGAGCACTGTAATGTCACTGGAATTAATCTTTCCGTCACGATTTACATCTGCGGCTTTTTCTGCCTCAGTAGAAGGCAAGACCGAAACAGATTTAAGCACATATCTTTTTAGTAAAGTTAAATCGGTGGAGTTTACTTTTCCGTCGTCATTTACATCTCCGTACATTATCTCAGGTTCAGTAGAGTCATAGTTAACAAAGCCTGCAAGCGCATAAATCAATGCTCCATTCCAGTTTATGGCAACTTCGTTAGTTTCATAGCTGTCCTCAATATCTACCCAGTTCTTTGCTCCAGGCCATCCGCCTCCTACAAGGTAACCCGGCCATGGTTCCCTTATTCCATCTGCTCCGGAACGTCTGTCATGTGGGTTCATAGGCGGATTTATACCAAGTCCAGTCACATAGGACCTATTGTAATAGTTTCTTCCAAATACATGTCCAATCGCATCAAGAGCTGCATTTACATAGTCGCTGTTAGGAGAAACTTTATTCGCCATCTGCAATACCATGGTCTGTCTTACAACCGTACCGTTGCATCCCCAGTAGTATTTTGTACCCAGAGTCCTGCCATATCCATGGTTTTGGCTGGTCCTAACAATGGAATCTGCTGTCGAAATAAGACTATTCCTTATTGACTGCTCCAATGTAGGGTTCTTGCCCGTTCTTTTCGATAGTAGATAGGTGAACATACCCAAATTCCCAACATTATCCCAGTCAAAGTCATCTTCAATTTTTTTTGATACTTGAGTTGCCCTAGTTTCGAAATCCTTAAGATATTCCTCATCCCCCAAAGTCTGCCACATTTCTGCAGCTGCCCACAATCTGTCATCGGCATCACTGACAGTTGCATATTCCCCCGTTGTAAATCCGTTTTGGTTCGCAAGGACATTTGCAGGATTTGCTTTTAAGAACTCATAGCTAACTTTTGCCGCATTTATACATTTATCCGCATAGTCAGGGTCATAGGGTCTGAATATTCTTGCAGCCATGGCCATCATGGCAACAAAGTCTGCTGTTGCGGCACTGCTCCAAGGCACAAAAAATCTTTCGTCATGTTCATTTTCAGGCATAATAAAACCGCCAAAATTCCTTGTGGAAACTTTATGTGCCACTTTTCCGCTTCCATCAGGGTATTGCATGGTAAAAAGCCAATCTATCTCGTATTTTATTTCATCGAGATAATCCGGTATTGAATTTGATTTCTCCGGGATTTCCAGAGCTATAGGCTCCAACTGATCCTTGAAATGCTCCCAAGCCAAAAACATTGAGCCAACAGTAATACCGGCATTTACCACATATTTGTTGTAATCGCCCGCATCATGCCAGCCTTTTTTGCTGTCCTTGAGCGTATGTTGTCCGGTTATGTAGTCAAGATAGGCATCATTAGTATGGCATACCCCATGGGAATAGTGTATTCCATTATAGGTAGCCGATACGCTAGTACCGCAACGCAGCAAATACATTCCCAGCATTGCAGTCTTAAAGGCGTCTTCATATACGTCCAATGTAATTTTGAAGTTTACACTTTTCCCCACTCCCGGCACTGCCAGATAATAGGTCCCTTCTTCATTGACAGGTGAAAAATCAGCTATGTAAACAGTTTCATTAGTGTCATTATCAAACATTGAAGATGCTGTTCCAGTATACACTATTGTACCATCTTCCTTAACAACATAAAAGGTTGAACAGTTTGCAGCAATAGTCGCCTTCTTATTCTGATTCGGTATAAAGCCTATCGAGTTTAGGCGAACTCGTGAATCAAATTGATAATTCTCTGTCACTTTTTGGGCCAACACTTCGGACTCAATTAATCCCGGAGATAGTATTCCGGTCAAGCTCAACATCACCACCGCAATGGCCAATGACAAAATGCGTTTCCTCATGCTGTTTTTTAACGCAATTCTACTCATTTTTTTACCCACATCCCCTTTTCTATTAAATTACAAAATACCTGAGTCAATATAATTTAAACTGCAATACTACGAGCCCTCCCTTCTTCTACAAGTTTAATTATTTATTATCTTCAGGTATTATAAATCTGAGTATAAAATCCGGATATTTTAATACAGATAATTGCTGGTACTAAGATATTAATAATTTGCTGATACTTAGCTAAAATATTAGATAGGAATTTTAGTAAAGAACACAAAGTAAATCGTAATCAAAAAGAATACTATTGGTTTAATTTAATTATACCTGCAAATCTAAAATAGTTCAATAACCGACGCAATATATCTCTAAATAATATTACTACCTTGCTATTTCCCTTTCGATATTACTGCATCTTTTCCCATATCAAATAGCATTTTCACATCCATTTCCTCAACTTGGGATACCAATTCTGCCGCAATGCCTACCGGATTATTCAAATCAAGCATTGGAAAATCTGTATCAAAGAATTCAAAAAGCTCATATTCAAGTTCTTCAAAGTCCATATCACTCAGTACCTGATTTCGGTCAATACCAAAGAACTTTAGAAAGTCATCTCGACGTGCGTTATATATATCCATTAAGAGTTGTTTTAGTGTTTGGTGCAAATAGTTTTGAGCAATTGCGTCAAAATGTGATGTGTCATTATCCGGGTCCATATCAATATAACTGTCATTTTTGCATGTCATAAGTCCATAATCGCACAAAAAGTCACCCAGCTTGTTGTAATCAGCAAGATTATACTTGCCGCAATCCTTTATTTTTCCACTGGCCTCATCATATTCATACTTATTCTCATAAAGTATTGAAAAAGCAAAGCTCTCGGCTATGTCCCGTAAAAATAAATCCATGTTCTCTTTCACAGCTTTTTTGAACTCAAAATAAAACCATTCATAGGTCAAGACAGACTTCAGCCTATTCTTAATCATTTCCAAATCTTTCTCTTCCAATATATCCCTAAGGCCATCGTCATTTAAATACATTCTTATTATGAACTTAGGATTGTTTTCAATAAGCTTTAGTATCACATCTCTTAACTCATAGCTCTCAATAGTATAGTCAATTATTTTTTCTCTAATTTGCTTTGGAAATTGTCTTAGCAAGCCCTTCTTCATTGAATTCCAAGCCTCCTGTATTTCATAAATCTCAGATTCGATAAACTCCCCTTTATGAGGATAGTTCCATGTGAGAATCATCAACAACTTTATCTGCAAGTGCAAAAAGATCCTCTTCTTCTATGCTGCCCTCTTTTTTGGACAAATAAACAAGATACTCAATATTGCCTTCCGGTCCTTTAATAGGTGAAAAGTCAAGTCCTCGTACCTTTAGTCCTGATTTTAGGCAAAAATCAATAATATCTTTTATTACTTCCTCATGCACTTTTTTATCACGAACAACTCCATGCTTTCCAACCTTTTCACGTCCGGCTTCGAACTGAGGCTTAATAAGGCATAAAAGCTCTCCATCATCGTTTGTAAGGTTCATTGCAACGGGAATAACCTTTTTTAGCGATATAAAAGAAACATCTATCGATGAAAAATCCGCAAGAACACCAAGGTCTTCCGGCTTTACATACCTAATATTCGTTCTCTCCATACATACAACACGTTCATCATTCCTAAGCTCCCATGCAAGCTGTCCATAACCCACGTCTATTGCAAAAACCTTTTTTGCCCCGTTTTTTAGCATACAATCGGTAAAGCCGCCAGTCGATGCTCCTATATCAATTGCTGTCTTGTCTTTAAGAACAATTCCAAAGGTTTTTATCGCTTTTTCCAGTTTAAGTCCTCCCCGGCTCACATAAGGATGAATGTTCTCCTTTATCCTGATAACAGAATCCACATCCACCTTGACACCCGGCTTGTCTTCTTTTTTATCGTTTACAAATACTACTCCTGCCATTATGGAGCTCTTTGCCTTTTCTCTGCTTTCAAAAAGTCCTTTGCTAACTAAAAGGACATCCAGTCTTTCCTTTTTCAAAAAACTTTCCTCCGAATTTTCCAATCATCTTATTTATAACCTGATTTTTATATCCTGCTTTTGCTTATTTCTTTCAAAATATCATTAAAAATAGAATCCGGGTCAAGTCTATATATATGCGTAAGCTCTTTAGTTGAACCATGGGGAATAAAAGCATCCGGATATCCAAACATCCTTGTCTTAACGTTTATACCCTTCTGATTTATTGTTTCCAGAATCCTGCTTCCAAATCCGCCCTCAATGGTATTATCCTCTATTGTTACAAGTCTTTTTGTCTTCTGTATTGAGTTTATAATCGTATTTGAGTCAAGGGGCTTTATAAACCTGCAGTAAATTACATCCGCAGACAAACCCACCTTTTTAAGCTTTTCGGCGACTTCCAGAGCTACCCCCACCTTATTGCCCACGGCCGCGATAGTAACATCACCGCCTTCTCCTATAAGAAGGGATTGTCCCAACTTTACATCAGGTGTATCAAAAAGCTTTTCTGCTCCCGCACCTCTCGGATACCTTATCGCTATCGGACCGTCATGCTCCAACACAGCATACTCAAGGATCTTGGCCAATTCATTATAATCACAAGGTGCAACAACAGCCATATTGGGAATATGCCTCAAGAAAGATATATCATAAATACCTTGATGGGTCTCCCCATCCTCACCGACTATTCCAGCTCTGTCTATCGCAAAAACCACATGCAAATTTTGAAGAGCCACATCATGCACCACCTGATCATAAGCCCTCTGGAGAAAAGATGAATAGAGAGCTATAACCGGAATCATCCCATTCTTAGCAAGTCCGGCACCAAAGGTTACCGCATGCTGTTCGGCTATGCCCACATCAAAAAACCTTTCAGGAAATGTCTTTGAGAACTTGTCAAGGCCTGTCCCATGGGGCATTGCCGCTGTAAGGGCAACAACCCTTTCATCCTTCTGAGCAATTCTGACAATTTCCCTTCCAAACGCATCTGAATACCCCGGAACCTTGTGGGCGATGACCTCTCCCGTCTCAATCTCAAAGGGTGAGATACCATGAAAAACAGCAGGGTTTTCTTCAGCGTAGGTATAGCCCCTTCCCTTTTGGGTACACACATGCACCAATACAGGACCTTTGGTGTTTTTTGCCCTCGTAAGGACATTTTCCAGCTCCGCAATATTATGTCCGTCAATTGGCCCCAAATACTTAAATCCCAATTCCTCAAACAATATCCCCGGCATTATCATATATTTTATTGTACCTTTTACCCTGTCAAGAGCTTTGACAGCGCTTTTTCCTATTGCCGGTATTTTGTTTAAAATAATGTCGATATCTTCCTTAACTTTGAAGTAGAACGGCTCTGTTCGAATCTTGCTCAAATAGCAGGATAGCCCCCCTACATTCCTGGAGATTGACATTTCATTATCATTCAATACAACAATAAGATTATTCGGTGAACTTCCGGCATCATTTAATGCTTCAAAAGCCATTCCCCCGGTAAGAGCACCGTCCCCGATAACAGCAATAACCGAATGCTTCTCCTTCTTAAGATCCCTTGCTTTTGCAATACCTAAGGCTGCAGATATGGAAGTGCTGCTATGTCCCGTATTAAAGGCATCGTGTTCACTCTCCATTGACTTCGGAAAACCGGATAGACCCCCAAGCTTTCTTATAGTATCAAATTTATCCTTCCTGCCGGTAATAATCTTATGAACATAGGATTGATGTCCTACATCCCATATAATTTTATCCTCCGGAGTGTTAAATACCCTATGAAGCGCGAGCGTCAACTCTACAACTCCCAAGTTGGAAGCAAGATGTCCACCCGTTTTCGAGACCTTTTCAATAAGAAAAGACCTAATCTCATTTCCGAGCTCCTTTATCTGCTCTAAATTCAGTTTTTTTATATCATCAGATGAATTAATATTATCCAATATATATTCCAACCTGGAATCAACTCTCTTTCAATCTATTTCCTTTGTTATTTCCATTTTATTCTTTAGCCAATATATTTTTAGCCATGATATGCTTTCTTTTCTTATAATAGCATATTTTCATGATTTCTTCTTTTTTTTCTTGCCAAAACCGAGTCTATCCATTACAAACTTTGCAACAACACCGACTTTATAAACAATATAGTTACTATTCTCAATAGCAATAGTTTTTCCAATAGCTTTTCCGCCTATAGTAAGAGCTGCAACAAAGCCTGCAAAGCTTAATTCCACCAAAGTAACAGCAATTCCGCTGGCTGACCGTGCGACCTTAAAAACTATAAATGCACTTGCAGTACCGCTTATTACTCCACATATATCTCCCACTACATCATTGCAAACACTCGATACCTTGTTTGCATTTCTTATTAGCCTTATGGCCTGCTTTGCACCATAATATCTTCTTGAAGCCATAGCATGAAACGGAGATTCATCCGCTGATGTTACTGCAATTCCGATAATATCAAAAACAATTCCGATTAAAACGATAATAAGTACGATCAAAATTGAAAAAAAAATATTAACATCCTCAAGCAAACTTGATGATACAAATGAAAGACTTGAAGACAATAAAAAAGCGCATATTGTTATAAGTACAACCCATCGGGTATTTCCGTTTTTTGTGCCCAAAACATTGGAGCGAAACTTCATTTTTTTCTCATTTAAAGGATGTCTATAATTATCATCCACTTAAAGTCTTCCTCCTAAAGACGTAAAATAAGTAAAAGCAAAAAAATTCAAATCCATTAATATACTATAACACAGGGTGGATATATACTGAGTAAATTTTGCGGCTTAGGTCAGGCATGATTTCCACAGAAGGTACTGAATGTCGCCAAATCAGCGGTTTCCCTTTAAACCTTCAGCCGCTTCTTCATAGAAAGCGGGGCCTGATTACCACTTAGTCCACACTGCAATCCCCAGCATAACTCGTTATCGAACAGTCTAGGGGTTTTCCCCAACAGTCTATCCGATTCCTAGCCTCTTTTGCAAAATTGGTTTCAAACTGCTATAGTGTATATGTATTGGCCAATACTTCTACACCTGACCATTATCCACCAATCCCACTCAAGGCAGGCTACTCTGTTCACAACACCTTTGATCGGTATCGCATAACAGGTTTACTCCCGGCTCGTAGAAGGGTTTACACATAAACAAGGTTATTATGTTTACAGTGTACCTTACTTCCACAAGGTAGGGTCTCCACGGTAGAGGGGTCAACGCCCGCATGCCATTGCGGATCGCCCCTAAACCTTAACTCCCAGCACCAGCCCACTACTGGGCGTAACAAGCCAGCACCAGGAACTTCATCGATGTGCCCTTAAACGGATTTTTAGGCCCGTCTTCAGAACCGGCAGTACTGACTAGAATACTGCACCACCCTGTTTTATTAGCATTTTTATTAACTTTTTCTCGGTTGCATTTAAGCTCCCATGGTTTAAAATTATATCACATAAAAACAAACGTTTAAAGAATCACATTCAGTTAAAAACATTGCAATAACATTAATTAAGGCTTTTACTTTACTCATATCTAATTATACGTTAAATATTTTACTTATGCTCGCTTATGCGAAACAAAGCCCCATCAGTATACCAAGCAAAGCCCCCATAAAGACCTCAAATGGCGAATGCCCTATAAGCTCTTTTAGGTTTTCATCGAAATTCTTCCTATCTTCCTCTTTTTGGGAAAATATAAGCTTATTCAATACCTTTGCCTGCTTTCCGGCAGCTCTTCTAACTCCTGCAGCATCATACATAACAATTGCAGCCACCGCCACAGATATTCCAAATTCTACGGAACTTACTCCATTGATTTTGCCAACCACTGTTGAAAGAGAAACAATAAATGATGAATGTGAACTCGGCATGCCACCGGAACCGATAAATCTGGTAAAATCCAATTTCCTTTCAACAACAATAACATTAATTACCTTTAAAAATTGTGCTATAAACCATGCAAATACGGGCACAGTAATCGTCTTGTTAGACAAGATACTATATACTATTGTCACTGGCACACCCCCGCCAACTAATTAACTAATAATGGTATCAATTTTCTCTCACTAGCAGATAATCTGCAAGACTTTTAAGAAAAACTGCTTTTTCTCCGAATTTTTCAAGAGAAGCAATAGCTTTCTTGGTAACATCCGATAGTATTTCCTTTGATCTTTCCAATCCATATAGGCTGACATATGTAGATTTATTATTGTCAGCATCGCTGCCAACCTTCTTGCCAAGCTTCTCAGTATTACCTTCTACATCCAGTATGTCATCCTTAATCTGAAATGCGAGACCTAAGTTTTCAGCAAAGCTATCCAGTTTTTCTATATCGTCTGCCTCTGCTTTACACAGGATCGCCGCTGAAACCACCGGTGCTTTTATCAGTGCTCCGGTTTTGAATCTATGCATACGATTAAGAATGTCTGTATCCACCTGCTTTCCTTCCGACTCAAGGTCAATAACCTGCCCGGAAATCATGCCCTTTGATCCGGAAGCCGTTGCAATTACCCCTGCTGCCCTTGCCGCTTGCTCCTTATCGCCGCTTTTTATTATACTCTCCAGCATTGTCTCAAACGCCAGGTTTAAAAGCCCGTCACCGGCAAGTATTGCCAATGCCTCCCCATATACCTTATGGTTTGTAGGTCTCCCTCTCCTGAAATCATCGTTGTCCATGGCCGGAAGGTCATCATGTATCAGAGAATATGTATGAATCATCTCAACAGCACATGCAAAAGGAAGCACTTCTTCCACGTTTCCATCCAGCATATCGCAGACTGCAAGGGATAGAACCGGCCGAAGTCGCTTTCCTCCTGCCATGATGCTATATTTCATTGCGCTGTATAAAGGCTTCTCAGGAAGTTCTTTTTCCGTAATACACCTATCAAGATATTCATTTATTTTATCAACATATTTATCAAGCTGCTGTTTAAAGTCCACTCTTATCGTCACCCGCCCCTATAAAATTTTCTTCCTTTATCATCCCATTTTCATCCTCTATCAAGATAGACACTCTCTTTTCCATATCATCAAGCATTTTGCTAAGATCTTTTGAAAGAGTAATACCCTTTTGAAACATTTCAATAGATTCGTCTAAGGGTAACTCCCCTCTTTCGAGCTGTTTCACTATTGACTCAAGCTCTTTTAACGATTCTTCAAAACCTTTTTTCATTACCTTTACCTGCCTTTCTTTCAGGCGAAAATTTATTTATATGATGTCTTATTCATTACCGTACAGTAAAGCCTGCCATCTTCTATACTTACTTCAACTTCCGTGCCAACATCAACGTCGTTAACGGATTTTACAAGGGTACCGTCTTTTTCGGACTTTATAATCCCATACCCTCTTGATAATATAGTAAGCGGACTTAATGCGTCAAGCTTTCCTATCAAAAATCCAAGCTTCGCTTTTGCCCTTTCATGCGTAGTAAGCATGCTCTTTTTCAAATCCCTGTTCAAAACATCAAGCTTCATTCTTTCCTGATATATTCTATCATAGGGCTGTCTAAAAGCTGCAGAATCAGCCAACTTTACGAGTGTTTCCCTTTTATGCTTGACATTTCTCAATAATGAACTTACGAGCCTCAGATTAAGCTCCCTTATCCTATTAATAATAGCCAGTTTTTCAGGCATTACCAGCTCTGCAGCTGCCGAAGGAGTAGGTGCCCTCAAATCTGCAACGAAATCCGCAATTGTATAATCCGTCTCATGACCTACGGCCGATATTATCGGTATGGCAGAATTAAATATGCTTCTTGCCACTATTTCTTCATTAAACGGCCATAATTCTTCTAAAGACCCTCCGCCTCTAGCGAGAATAATGACCTCCACACCGCCAATTTCATTTAATTTATTTATCGCATGGCTTATTTCTAAAGAAGCAGATTCCCCCTGAACCCGGACGGGAAATATCTTTATACATGAATTATAGAACCGTCTGTCCAAAACATTCATAATATCTCTGATAACCGAGCCGGTAGCAGACGTGACCACTCCTATCGATCTTGGCATAAACGGAATCTTTTTCTTATATGCCGGGTCAAAGAGACCCTCACTTGAAAGCTTCGTCTTTAGCTGTTCAAAAGCAATATAAAGATTTCCTATTCCATCGTTTTGCATTTCCTCTGCATAAAGCTGATACTGCCCATCCCTTTCAAACACCGAAATATAGCCCTTTATTATTACCTTCATGCCATTTTCGGGCATAAATCTAAGATGTAAGTTATGCGTTCTAAACATTACACATTTAAGTAAACAGTTCTCATCCTTAAGCGTAAAATACATATGTCCCGAGGAATGATTCTTAAAATTTGATATTTCTCCCCTAACCCAGAGATTTGACAGGATCAGATCCCTTGACATGCTCTCTTTGATATACTTGTTAACCGCTGAAACTGTTAATATATTCTCGCAATTGTTGCCCGGAAGTTCCCCCATGGATTTCCACCTTAAACATTATTCTTAAAATACTATCCTTTATCTTATTACCCATTATCTTCATTTCCGTCTACAGGCAATAATTTTACTTTAGCAACCTTTCCTAAAATCCCGTTTACAAAGGAACCGCTTTCTTCCCCGCTATAATTTTTCGCCAGCTCCACAGCCTCATTTATGGACACGGTAAACGGTATATCTTTTCTATAGCATATCTCATATATACCAAGTCTTAAAATTGCTAAATCTACTTTAGAAATCCTCGACAGTCTCCATCCTTTTGAATACTTTTCAATGGTCCTGTCTATCTCCTCTCGATTATCAAAAACTCCGTCCACAATATCCAGAGTGTACTCCCTGTCTTTATCATTTAAATCGTGTTGTTCCAGGGTGTTACTTACCTGTTCTTCCTTTGAATCTTTCTGTATTTCAAGCTGATATAAAAGCTTCATGGCAATTTCCCTGGATGCTCTTCTTCCCATTAATTCTTTCCTCCTAAAAATTCCTGTGCAGTTTATTTCATAGTTATCTGTATGTACCCGGCGGCAAAATCCTGTCTAGAAGATTTTTTATATAATCCTTGTCCTGTGAAATCTTTTTCCCAATATAATAACCTATCCCAACACATATTGCAATAAATGCCGTCTGGAAGAAACCTATAATTAAAATACAAACGGCTAAAATAAAGCCCGTGAGTGCTCCATTTATCTCCCCATAATGGGATTTGTAAAACTCAATCACTTTCTCTTTATTTGTCATAAAAAAACCTCCATCACTCAACTCTGGACCTATAACCGATATATGTATTTTCCACCGATACCTTTACTTCACTTACTCCAATACCAGTAGTTTCTTCAACAGACTTTTTAACCTTCAGCTGAATATCCTCAAGAAGAGCGGGAATATTTATATCGGGCATCACTATTGTCTTTATACATATCACAACATTATCCCCGTGCTTTGTCACATAGGCCTTGTTATCCTTAACACCTCCAAGCTTTCTTGAAGCAGCAAGGGCTATGCTTTCAATTGTATTTAATGATATTCTTATCTCTCCAACATTATTATATTTGCTGATAGATTTTTTATCCTTGTCACTTTTTACTCCCGATAATAGAAACATGAGACTGAGGCCAAAAAAGATAAGCTCAATAATAAAGAGCAAAACCGTCAAACCCCGATCGGCCAAAATATTTGTCATAAGAAACGCCAAGGCACCGTCAAGCATTTCGGGCCTTAATGTAACAATCATGGTTATAAGCGAAATGACCGTCAGGCAAAATGCATAGAATGCCAGCAAACACCTGAAAATAATATTCATATACCACTAATCACCTCTCTTGTTTTGTCTTCTGTTACCTATTCATAATTCAAATTACATATTTTAATTCAAATTATACATTTTACTGGTATGCTAATCCAAACACAAAATCACATATACATTATATTTCATTTTACCAAAAAAATAAACCCTCACGGGTTATTAATTTAATTTTTTCCAATACTTATTTCCAATATACCTATCTTACCCTAACCTGTTCCTCGTCCGTATCCTTCTTATGTTCCTTTTCAATATTTACCCCTTGAATATGGATGTTCACCTCAATTACATCAAGACCAGTCATGGTCTCAATGGCCTTTTTGACCTTTTCCTGTATATTCCATGATACATCCGGTATTCTGCACCCGTATTCAACAATTATATATAAATCTATTGCAGCTTCCTTATCTCCAACTTCAACCTTTACTCCCTTAGATAGGTTCTTTCTCCCCAGCATCTCAGCAATTCCACCGGCAATTCCGCCGCTCATGCCAGCAACTCCCGGAACCTCCATTGCAGCAATGCCGGCAATAATAGCAACAACCTCTTCTGAAATTTTTAGTGTCCCTCTGTCACTCAAGCTACTCTGGCTCAAATCGTCCACTTTATACATACCTCCTTTGCTGCAATTTAACCGTTAGGTTTTGCCAACATCAAATATTATAACACCATGAAATTATATTATCAACTTTGGGAAACACAAATTTTTAGAACTTACTGGTTACATGAACATCAGCTATATCCACTCCAGCCTGCCGTGAAGCTATTTCTGCAATTTGTGCCACGTCTACCGATGAAATACTCGGAGCTTTTACCACCACATCTACGCTGCCATCATCCCCAAAGAATACTACCACATCACTAAACCCTTTATTTTTTATCAATGTTTCAATTCTCATTTCCCTATCGGAATTGTCCAGAATCTTCAACATTTGCTCATAAGCCTGAGATTTTTGATCTTCTGTGGCATTCGAATCATTAGTAATCTTTTCTAATTCCTCCTTGTCTCTTGCCCTTGTTACATCCTTATCCATCTTCGCCTGTGCAAAAAACTCATTTGCTTCCTTTGAAGCCTGAACCGCCTTGTTTTCCTGTTTATTCTTATCCTTGTTGTTTTCCTCTTTTCTATCTTCCTTCTTATCCTGCTTCTTTTCCTCCTTTTTTTCCTCTTCCAAAACCATTGTGTTATCAACATATAATGCTTCCCCCAAACGTGCGGTTTCATCATCAGATTGACTCACCGCTATGTCATCCGAGTCACTTACAGACACACCGCTTTTATTGTAGCTGTACTGTAAATATCCTGCTACAACAATCATAAGAACCAAAGACAATACAACAATTTGTTTTCTCTTTAAAACCATCATTAATAATCCCCCTTTATGGCATATGATTTATAGTAAACTGTTTTTTAGTAAATATATATTATATTTCCAAGGATTTTATATCTATATAAATCGCATTTGATAAATTTATTTTCCCCCTTCCACAACCTGTATCTTGTGAATAGGAATATCCAACAAAACTTTGACCGAGTTTATAAGATTCTCTCTCACTGTTGCATCCGATGCACCTTCCGCAACTATCAGTACACCTTTCACCTCCGGCATAAGCTCCTTTGCAATAATGGGCTTTTTTACACCTTTATCACTCTCCTCATACACAACACTGCTTTCATAACTGCTTTGAACAGCCTTTCGTGTACCTCCCGAACTGTCCTTCTCATCTGTACTGTTGTCATTTCTCCTCGTATTGGTATAAGGAACTATCTCTTTTCCCGACGCATAAGTGATCATTACAGTGACTTTACCCACGCCGTGAATTTTAGCCAGTATATTTTCTATATCTTTTTCCATCTCAGATTTCCCATCACTGACATCCACATTTAAAACTTCCTGAGTATCTCCCAAACCTTCACTATTTATGACGTTGCTCTCGTCTTTTTTCTTATTATTACCACCAAACAGAGTTCCTCCGGCGATTATTATAATCACACCAATTATAATAAGTATGACCAGATTTTCGCCCCATTTACTGTTTTTATCTTTATCCAACATGCTCTTAAGACGATCTATAGTTTCTTTTATTTTGCCCATTTTATCCTCCTTAATCCTCTTCAAGAGAAATCACAATATCCTCTTTTTGTACATTCAAAAGCCTGGCTACTTTATCTTCCAGCTCAAATCTTATTTTCTCATCAAGCTGTTTTTCGTGTTGCTGTTCAATATCCTCGGATTGACCAAGGTCAATTTCCACCTTCTTTACACTTAAAACACGTTTTATTCCTTCGTCCTCATCTTCCAAAGACAGATACAAATAAACCTTTTTCACTTCTCCAAACCTCTCGGATGTATAGTCTTCATTGATTATGATATCGGCCTTTGCATCTTTTATTCCTTCAATATTCTGTGTTATTGACTTGAGTTGCGCTATAATCTTTTCTCTATATACATTTGTTATCTGCCTTATTTGCTTTTCCTCCAAGACCTCACTGTTTATCATCACCTCCTTCTTATCTATGTAATTACTGCCCGCCATCTGAAATTCACCAAGGGCAATTCCACTTCCAACCAATTTTAGAAGTGGATTTATAAGACCGATTACCAGAATAAATCCGGTAACCAGATTTACAATCTTTTTTGTTTTGCCCGAAGGTATCAACATCTCTATCAACATAATGAATACTACAAGAGTCACGACATTTAGAACCCAGTTTTTTAAAAAGTCTATCATTTTTTCCTCCGTATATTAGAAAAATAATTCAAATTATCTTATCATTGTACTGATGTTGCTAGCCAATATTAGGGCTGTAACGGTTATTAGAAACATAAATGCCACAGAAGCTGCAATCCCTAAAATATAGGTCATGGAATTGGTAACATCACTTATACACTTTATAATTCGCCCTTCTGCCAAAGGCTCCAAAAGTACACAGGTCATTCTATATAAGAGGATGATTGCAAGCATTTTCACCAACGGTAGAAGGCATATTACTATAATTCCTATCATAATCGCCACTCCCACGGCATTCTTAATCAGAAGAGTACAGCCAATTACTGCGTCAGCAGCATCAGCCAAATATTTTCCTGCCACAGGAATAAATGCACTTATAGCAAATTTTGCAGTTTTGCTTGTTACTCCATCAACAACCGCTCCCAAAGAGCCTTGAATCGAGACAATTGCCACAAAGAGCGTAAGAATAAGCCCTAAAGTCCATTGCGTTACATGTTTTAAGAAACCAGCGAGTCTTGATATCTGAACCTTATCGGATATATTGTCCACTATGGATATAACGGTGGACAGTATGATAAGAGGTATTAGTAAATTCTTTATTATTGTGGCACTAACCTGTACTATCATTATGAGTACCGGCTGCAATACACCTCCCGATGAAATATTTCCAGATGATATAATCAGTGTTATCAAAACCGGTATCGATGAATACATAAAGTTTACCATTCGGTCTATTATTTCTGTTCCAGCCTTTACCACAGAGCTGAAGCTTATTAATAGGATGGATACCAGCACTATATAGCACACATAAAAAGCTAGCTCTCCCACACCCTTATTTAAAAAAGATGTCTGAAGATTATTAAGGACTGCGCACAGCGCTACCAAAACTATAAGTTTTATCAATATGTCCATGTTCAAATAAATCTCTTCAAAGAGATAGCCTAAAATCCTGTTCGCCGTATTCGGTACATCAAATTCAAACCGCCCCTTAGCCACATCCCGGATTATCTTCTCCGGATCGTAGCCCGGCATGATTTCATCAATATTTTCATCCTTATACTTTTGAAGCTCTTTCTCAATGGAACCAATTTCATCCATCTCAATCTGTTCATCAATAATTCTGTCCTCTATATTCTCGTCCTGAACGTTTACTTCACCTTCGTTATTGGCATATACCGGCAAAGGGTTAGAATATGCACATGTCAATACAATAAACAGGATGAATAGTAAAATGCATTTCGTATAATATCTTTTGTTTTTCATACACCTTTTCCCCATTCACATAATTCTAATAAGTGCAACTTTCCACAAAGAAAGCCAACAAATATAAATATCCTTAAGGAGCTTGTTTACTTTCTTTAAGGCATAACACTGATTATGAGATCTAAAAGCGAGGTTATTATGGGTACTGCCATAACAACAATAATTACTTTTCCTGCCAGCTCTACTTTGGATGCAATTGCCCCCTCTCCCGCATCCCTGCATACCTCAGCACCGAATTCAGCGATATAGGCAATACCCACAATTTTCAAAAGGGTATTGATATAAACCATATCAATGTTCACTCTTTCGGCATAGCTATTTAATAAGTCCACAACAGCTGTAATCTTCCCCAGTATAACCAGAAATATAATTATTCCCGTAACCAGACTGATTTGCAATGCCATCTCGGGCCTGTGGGATTTAAGGAGCAAAGCAATTATTGTAGCAACCAAGGCCAAGCCGATAATCTGAAATATTTCCATTTTTATCATCCGCCTCTAAGAAGTCTTAAAACTGAAATAGCGTTTTTACTGTATCAAACAGATTCGCTATTTCCTTAACTATCATCATTAAGACTACAACCAATCCTGCCAAAGTAGTCATCATGGCCTGTTCTTCTCTTCCGGATTTGTTTAGCAATGCATTCAAAACAGATACCAAAATTCCTATTGCCGCTATTCTAAAAATCAAATCTATATTCATATCTGTTTTTCTCCTCCGTATTTTACTTTTATAAGCGACCCTCTCCCAAATTGGAATCAAGTTTGCCTCTTATAGTACAAGTATATTCACAACCACTTCAAAATTAGAACAATATAATGATTATTGCCAAACCACCGAGTATCCCCAAATTTCTGTACATGGCTTCATTCTTTATTCTCAGCTCTTCTGCCTTTTGCTCCTGAAGCTTCAACTGATTAATCGTAAGCCTAATGTTTTTTATCTGTCCCTCAACATCGGAGCTTCCGAGCATTTTCCCAAAGGAAATAATTATTTCCTCATCTTCACTATTTAAGGATGTATTTTTTATATTTTCCTTCACAGCCTTGGTCCAGGCTTCACTGGCATTAAGCCCTGCCTCGTTCTCAAGAGCATCCACCGTTCCCTTGAAAAAAGCCGAAACACCACTATCGTCATACATGTATATTTTTAAGAAAGCATCCTTGAGAACATTAGACATAAAGCTTATTTCATTCTCAAATATCTGAAGAAACCCTTGCAGGGTTCTTAGTTCCCCGGGTCTTTTAGAGCATCGCCTCGAGTACATATATCCTAAGAGAGTACTCGATACAAGAACAATCAAACTCCCAATGATTTTAAGCAACATATTTATTCTCCTTTGTATAAAATACTCATATTGGTTCCGTCAATTATCTCTTCAACCGTCCCGGGGCCCTTTCTCGCACTCAAGACTATATATCTTTCAAACATATTTTCGTCCATTAGGCTCAAGACCTCCTTCCGGCTCTTTAATTCGGAAATATTGTATCCGTGCGCTGTGGATATTACCTTTACCCCTGCATTTAGTACCTGACTTAAAGCATCCTTATCCCCCTTGCTTCCTATTTCATCCGTTACTATCACATCGGGCGACATGGAGCGTAGCATCATTATCATTCCAATTTGCTTAGGACATGCATCGAGTACATCCGTCCTTGTTCCGACCCTGTTCTGAGGCACTCCCTTATAACATGCTGCAATTTCCGATCGTTCATCTATAACTCCTACCTTAAGTCCCTTAAAACCAATTTCGTCAATACCATCACTAATAACCCTCGTTATGTCTCTCAACAAGGTTGTTTTCCCACATTGGGGGGGAGATACAATTAAAGTGTTGTATACATGCTTTTCATTGCTGATGATATATTTCAGAACTTTTGAGGAGCATCCGTTTACTTCCCTGGCTATTCTTATATTTAGTCCGGAAACATCCTTAATGTTTTTTATGATATCTCCATTTAACACAACGCGTCCGGCAATACCTACTCTATGGCCTCCCCTTATAGTCAAAAACCCGTTCCTTATTTCATCCTGAAAAGCATAAATCGAGTTCTCGCTTATAAGCTCCAGGGTCTTTATTATCTGTTCCTGGCTTACATAAAACAGATTTATCCTGCTTGTTGTAAGTTTGCCGTCCAGATTAACAAAAAAACTTCCCATTTTGCTTTGGACCATCAAAGGCTTATTTGCCCTAAGCCTTATCTCTTCTGCGGTCATCAATTCTGTCACTGCAATCCTTTTTAAGACCTCTCTTATCTGCGGACATATCATTCTTAATATGTCCTTCTCAAAGCTCTGTACTTCCTCAACACTAAAAACCCAATTTTCTTTTGTAACCATAAAAGCCCCCCTGCTTTCACATAACTCCTACTAACGCTTGTAATATATGAAACATATCAATTCCTATTCAATTAATTCTGCCTCTTATTTATTAATATTAGGATTTGTCCAATTTTATGACAAAAAAGCTCGGGACATCAAGTCCTTTCCCTTATGCCTCTTTCATTTCACTCCAAGAGACCAAATAAAAAGAATGGACACGGAATAAAAATTTCCATGTCCATTCTTTTTATAAGTAAACTGAAATCTATTATTTGTCTTCTTCCTCATGAGCACAATCTTCACAATCGCAATCCCATTCGAAAGCTATTTCTTGATTGCAATGAGGGCAATCAAATGTATCGCAATCACAACTTATCATATCCTCAGTAAGATCAAATACTTCGTTGCAATGAGGGCACTCTATCTGAGCAATAACGTCATCGTCATCATCTTCTTCCTCATCAAATAAGATTCTCGCAAACTCTTCCAAATCCTCATCAATGCTATCAACCTGTTCTTCCAACTGCTCCTGAACTTCTTCGATATCTTCTACAGCCAATGCAATATCATCAAGTACTTCAATCATTGCCCTTAAAAGCTTTCCTTCATTAGCTGAATCATCGATTTTCATACCCTCTGCAAGTCCCTTTAAATATGAGACTCTTTCCTTTATGAAGCTCATAAAATACCTCCCGTATGTTATATTTAATTAACCTGTATACTTTAAAAGCAAAAATATACCGAGGTCTGCCTTCAATACAAATTAAGTTGGAAGTGACCTCTTGCATTGTCTTTACTTCCAACCCTAGTATATTATAACCACTATACTCTTTCCATATACTCTCCGGTTCTGGTGTCAATTCTTATAACGTCACCTACGTTAACAAACAGCGGAACCTTGATAGAAGCTCCCGTCTCAACAGTAGCAGGCTTTGTTGCACCAGTAGCCGTATCACCCTTAAAGCCAGGTTCTGTTTCGGTTACTTCAAGCTCAACAAAGTTTGGAGGCTCTATTCCAAAAACATTACCTTTATGAGAAAGAATTTTTACAACCACATTCTCTTTTACAAACTTAAGTGCATCACCGATCTTATCCTGTCCTAACGGTGTTTGCTCAAAGGTTTCAACATCCATGAAATAATACAGGTCTCCATCGTTATATAAATATTGCATGTCCTTTCTTTCAATATGCGCTTTTGGCATCTTGTCAGTTGGGTTAAAAGTTCTTTCAACAGTAGCACCTGTCACTATGTTTTTTAATTTAGTCCTAACAAAAGCAGCTCCCTTACCTGGTTTAACGTGCTGGAACTCAACAACTTGAAATATCTGTCCATCGAGCTCAAAAGTTGCTCCATTTCTAAAATCGCCAGCTGAAATCATTTAAAATCCCTCCAAAAATATTTCTTTATATAACATAAGTCACAGGCCCTATGAATACTTATATCAGTATAATTGAGCTTTATTCCAACTTATGCATATTTTTACTATTCTCATAATAAATCTATTATTACAAACCTATAGTTAATATTAAATTAAAATCGCAACTATTTCAAGATAAAATTTTCTTTTATAGTAAAAATATAAGCTTTATGTTCTTACAATACTATCATTTCCTTTTTTGATGATGTTAACACATCCGGGTTATTTCCATTAATCACTATCATATCCTCAATTCTAACACCACCAAGACCTTCGACATAAATACCGGGCTCAACTGTAACAACCATTCCGTCATCCATTATTATGTTACCCGAAGGTGATAATCTTGGTTCTTCATGGATTTCGATCCCAACTCCATGGCCCAATCCATGACCAAAATTATATCCAAAACCATTCTTACTAATTATTTCTCTTGCTATAGAATCAATTTTTTTGCCTTCAAGTCCCCTGACGGCACCTTCTAAGGCCGCTTTTTGGGCAGTTAGAACAGTATAATATATTTTTGAAAGCTCTTCCTTAGGTCTTCCGACAAAAACCGTTCTTGTCATATCCGAGCAATAGCCTTCAAATACCGCTCCAAAATCCATCGTTACAGCATCTCCCAGCCGAATCACCTTTTCCGTGGCAACTCCATGGGGAAGTGCCGAGCGCTTTCCTGATGCAACTATAGTATCAAAAGATGTGCCCTTTGCCCCTGCCTTTTTCATAAAATACTCCAGCTCCGCAGCTATTTCAATCTCTTTTAGCCCGGGTTTTATAAAACTTAGCACATGTTCGAAAGCATCATCTGCAATTTTTACAGCTCTTTTAATAATGTCCAGCTCCTTTGGATCCTTCTTCATCCTCAGCAGATCCACTATGCCTTCAAGGGGCTTAAACTCTTTTACTGAAAGCTTTTCCTCAAACTCTTTGAACTTTTTATATGTTATATAGTCTTCCTCAAATCCAAGTATTTCTATGCCTTTTGACTTTACTATCTTATTTAGCAAAGAATAAATACTATCACTGTACTCCATTATTTCAAAAAGAGGAGCCTGACTTTTGGCCTGTTCCCTGTATCTAAAATCCGTCACCAGTACAGCATCTTTTTGGGTAATCACAAGGTACGCAAAAGTCCCCGTAAATCCCGAAAGATAAAAATAATTTGCATTTTTTGTAATTATCGCAGCATCAATTTCCTTTTCTTTCAGCTTTAATCTAAATCTGTGAAGTCTGTTTTCTATCTGATTTTGCATAAAATCACCTTTCCTAATACAGTTCGCACGCTTTAAAAAAAACATACTATATCATTACAGCAGCATTAAGTGCAAGTATGTAGCCCAAACTTCCAAATCCACAGATCTGCCCGACACACACAGGAGCAATTACCGACTTACTTCTAAACTCTTCCCTTGCATGTATGTTTGACAGATGGAGCTCAATTGCAGGAATTTCAACAGCTTTTATGGCATCTCTTATAGCAATGCTGTAGTGAGTATACGCTCCGGGATTAATTATTATAGTATCAATCCTTCCCTTTGCCTCATGTATCTTGTCAATTATCTCACCCTCGTGATTAGTCTGAATAAAGCTTAAATCCACATTTAATTTTATTGCTTCGGTATTCATTTTTATAGCGATGTCCTCTAATGTTTCCTCACCGTAAATATCCTTTTCCCTAGTCCCCAAAAGATTTAAGTTAGGGCCGTTAATCACAAGTACTTTTTTCATTTTGCATCCCCTTTGCAATTTGATTATATATTTTCTTAAGCTTTAAGGCATCTTCAGCCATATTGGCCCTTGACTCGCAAATAATAACCGGCTTCATTCCCTTTTTCAGAATCACTTCGGCCAGGTATTCAAATTCGGGACCAAACTGTGTATCGTCAATATTCCAATGCTTCTTCTCACCACCTTTAGTAAATTCAACCCTGCTGAAGTGGCAGTGAAGCTCCCTTACTCTTTCCACTCCCAAAGAGTTTTCAAGAGTATTTATCACCCTTTCAAAATCCTCGGCAGAGTTAAGACTTCCCTGTCCTCTTGCATGAATATGGGCAAAGTCAATTGTCGGAGAAAGCCTTTCATTTGCTTTGCATATTCCAATTATTTCCTCCAAAGAGCCAATCTGGTTGTTCTTTCCTAAAACCTCCGGACAAATCATTATACTTCCAAGCCCAAGATTATCTGCCTCTCTTAATACCTCATCAAACAATCTGGCGGATGTTTCAAGCGCCCATTTTTTATCAACCTTGCTATACGAGCCCGTGTGGACCACTATCCTCCTAGCGCCCATCCATTTTGCAACCGTCATACACTCAATTATATATCTTTTGGAGTTAATCCTCTTTTCCTCTTCGGGGCTTGCCATATTTATATAATAAGGAGCATGGATGCTCAAAAATATATTGCTTTTTTGTGCCTCTTCCCCGATTTTTTGAGCCATATCCTTACTAATATTTACACCTCTGTTGCACTGATACTCGTATGCATCAAGACCCTTTTCACAAAGCCATGCCGGCATTTCAACAGAGGATTTGTGCCCTTCTTTATAGAAGCTCTCAGAATTGCCGGAAGGTCCAAATCTTATCAATAATAATCACCCATAAAAAATATTATGCTCCAATCTATAGATCAAAGCATAATATTATTATAACTAATGATTTACTGTTTTAAAACCAATATTCATTTTTTCCTCAATTATTTTATAGTATATTTCATAATATGAGTATAAATTTGGCTAACTCAATCGTGCCTTGGATTTCTCTTTACCATCACCGCCGCCTTAGTTACGGCAGAAATCACATCTACTTCAAACTGCTGTTTTAGAGAATTCACTTTTGAATATAGCTCCCCTTTATCACTCACAATGTATTTTGGAGGCAAATCATTGAGTGCAATAGCGGCTATATCCATTTTACACTTTTCGCAGCTGCATACATTAATGTCAGCAAGCACTTCCTTCATCAGCGAAAAAACTATCTCTTCCATATAATTCTTTATTTGAGTCATTTTGATTTCCTCCCTCAATTTGTTGTTTTGGCACTATATAATGCTTTTCAATAGGGTATATTTTAAGTCTTCGAAATGTTAAAAACGCACCTTTCAAGCTTCATTTCATAATAAATATCGGACAAGCAGACAATAATTTTAGTCTTTTTTATGATGCCTGATTTCGCTCTATTGCTGTTCTAATAAGCTGTTTTTATTAATACATTTGCAAAGTACCTATATACCAGTTAAAAAATTCCCATCCAAAAAGGTAGGTCGCAAAAGTGCCAATTACAATAAAGGGACCAAAAACAAACGTACTCTTTCTATCTTTCTTTTTGAGCAACAGCAATATAATGCTAATAACTCCGGCCGTGACAAAGGATATAAACAGCGACATAATAGTCATCTTCCAACCGAGGAAAAGGCCTATTGGCGCAAACAGCTTGATATCACCGCCACCCATTGCCTCATCGGTTTTGTAAACTATATAGCCTAAAATTGCTATCAATAGCAGAAAGCCAAATCCTATAAGCGCCCCCAATAGTGGATTCCACCAGTTGCGATCCCCATAAATCTCAATAGGTCTGAAAATATTATAGATAAAAATAGGAATCCCACCGATTAGAGCTGCTATTACAAGCTGGTTGGGAATAATCATATGATCCAAATCAATAAAGAAGACAACTAAGAGTATGGACATAAGATAAGCCGATGCCAAAAAGTCCACAGACAGCCCATACTTGTGAAACAAAAGCACATAAACAACGGACGTCATCATTTCAACCAGAGCATATCTCGGAGAAATCTTTTCGCCGCAGTGTCTGCATCTGCCCCTTAAAAATACATAACTAAAAACAGGCACAAGATCCAACACAGTAAGCCTGTGCCCACATTTCATACAGTGGGACGGGGGCATAACAATAGATTCATTATTTGGTATTCTATAAATACAAACATTTAGAAATGAACCGATTAGTAGCCCGACAAGAGCTGCTAAAATGTAGAAAAAAGCCATGAATCCCGTTTCGTACAAAATTCCCTGTTCAAATAAAGTAAGTGTATTCATTTTATATTCCTCTTTTGTATTTTATATTTATATAATTTTAATATATTTATTATATAGTAAGATAAGACAATTTTAAAGTATTTTATATATCTTCTGCAGAAAACAATATTCTTGTCATTTCTTCAACAGTAGTTGTCCCTTCAAGGACAAGTATCTTTGCATTCTCCTTCAAAGTCTTCATGCTCTTCAAAGTAGAAAGCTCCTTTAATTCTGCCTCTGTGCAGCTACCCTTTATAATCTCCCTAAAACTCTTGCTTGCATCCATTATCTCAAAAACGCCCACTCTACCTTTGTATCCGGTGCCTGAGCATTCTGCACATCCACTGCCCGAATACAGCTCTACAGGAATATCAAGCTCCAGAAGAGAAAGCTCCTCATCCGTTGCAATATGCTTCTTCTTGCAGTTAGAGCAAATTCTTCGTACAAGTCTTTGAGATATTATTCCGACCAGTGAAGATGCAATAAAAAACGGTTCTATGCCCATCTCCATCAGCCTTATTACCGCATCCTTAGGATCATCGGCATTAAGAGCCCCCAACACGAGATGTCCCTCGATAGCAGCTTTTACAGCAATTTGGGCCGCTTCAGCGTCTCTTATCTCACCAATCATGATTACATCCGGTCCTTGCCTTAAAATTGATCTAAGCCCCTTGGCATAGGTTAAACCCGTATTGCTGTTAACCTGTACCTGGTTTAATCCTTCAATGATGGACTCAACAGTATCTTCAATAGTAATTATATGAATATTCGGACTGTTAATCTCATTTATAGCGGTATACAAAGTTGTAGTTTTTCCGCTTCCTGCCGGACCTGCTACCAAAACCATGCCCTGAGGGCTTTTGATCATTTTTTCAAATCTTACAAGGTCTTTTTGAGTAAAGCCAAGCTGGTCTTTAGGAATAACAGAAACCCTTTTTTCTACAATACGTATTGCTATTTTCTCTCCAAAAACAGTGGGAAGAATCGATACCTTAAGATAATAATCCTTTCCGTCAAGACTTACAGCACCCCTTCCATCTTGCGGGGCCTTTTTTTCGTTTATATTCATGCCACAGATGGCCTTTATCCTTGCTGCAATGCCACTTAGCATATCCATTTCGGTTCTGATGGCTTCATGCATCTGTCCATCGGTTCTAAACCTGACTTTTAGGATATTAGACGATGGTTCAATATGTATATCGCTTGATTGGCTTCTTATCGCCTGCTCTATTATGGAATCTACAAGTTTTGCCACCGGTTCATTATCTGCCTCAATACTTTCGAGTTCTATTGTTTCATCCGCAATTTTGAATGAAATTCCTTTTTCTTTTATAGGCTCCTCTAAGACATGCTGTATTGCGTAATACTTTTCTATGGCATTCTTTATTGACGAGACCGAATCAATTACAGGCACAACCTCCATACCTGTATATACTTCAATATCGTCAATGGCAAACATATTTAAAGGATCACTCATGGCAACTGTAAGGATACCATCTTGCTGGGATATTGGAATCAGCTCGTACCTTCTGGCAAGCTTTTCGGGAATTAAGTCGCAAGCGGCAGAGTCAATGCTGTATTCCTCCAGTACTACACGGGAAATACCCATCTTACTCTCCAAAACCCGCATTATATCCTCCTGAGCTACAATTCCTTCAGAAGCCAACAGAAATCCAAGCTTTTTGCCGGTAGTTTTCTGAAGTTTCAGAGCACTATCCAGTTGTTCTTTTGAAATAAGCCCAGCTTCCATCAAAAGGTCGCCAAGCCTCTTTCTCTCCTGCCTTTGCATAAAATTCCCCCTTGGACTCTAATCCTCGAGACTTTATGTAGACAAATAATTGCTTATGTCCGCTCAATCATTTGGATGACTTAACCTTTAGGTGTTTTTTAAAAGAATCATAAATATCTTTGAGTTTATCCTCGGTGAACTTGACACCTGTCCAGATTTCATAGGCACTTATCCCTTGATAGAAAAGCATCCCAAGTCCGTTAATGGTCTTTGCACCCATTTTTTCTGCGTCCTTGAGAAATTTGGTTTTTATCGGATTGTAAATAACATCATACACAATTTGATTTTTATTGAAGCATTCACTGAATTTAATCGGGGTTTCCCGATTTTTTGGAGACATCCCCACCGAAGTAGTGTTAATAATAATATCGCTTTCCTCAAAAGCCATTCTGAAGGTTCTGTCTTCAAAATTATACACCTGAACGATCTCTTTTACATTTTCATTCACGACGTCGGCAAGTTCAATGGACCTTTCGGTGGTGCGGTTTACAAGACTGATTTTTTCTGCACCTTCGCTGGCAATTTTAACAGCAATTGCCCTAGCCACTCCTCCTGCCCCTATTAGCACAACCTTTTTGCCCTTAAAGCCCGCCCCCGCTTCTTCTTTAAATGACCTCAAAAAACCTTCAGCATCAGTATTATAGCCATAAAGACGGCCCTCAATCTTCTTTACCGTATTTACCGCTCCCATCAGTATGGCTTCCTTTGTATTTTCATCAATATACTTCATTATATCCCTCTTGTAAGGGATTGTAACGTTGAAACCCACAAAATCCAAAGACTTTAGCGCCTTCACGACTGTCTCAAGGTCAGCCTTCTGGACCCCCAGAGGTATATAGACAATATCCAGCCCAAGGAGCGTGCTCAATGAATTATGAAGCTCGGGTGAAATGGAATGCTCAACCGGATTTCCAACAAGTCCTAATAATCGTGTTTTTCCTGTTACCCTAACATCGATATCCATAGTTTATCCTCTCTTATCACTCTGCTTATTTTTTACTTATGTTTGTCTTTTATTTTTCATTTTCGCAAGAACAAATTTTTCAGGTATTCTTTTTAATCTAACAAAAAAATACTCTCTTTTATCTATTGGACTAACCAGTATGGTAAACATATTAACCTTGTTTCCCCCATATATATCGGTAAAAATCTGGTCTCCAATTACAGCTGTTTCTGAAGCTTTGGTATTCATTATTTCCATAGCCTTTAGAAATGACTTGCTGTTGGGCTTTGAAGCCCTATGGATGATATCAACCTTAAGCTTATTATTAAATTTGACTACACGCTTTTCTGAAGCATTTGACACAATACAAACCTTAAATCCCATTTTTTTAACTTTGTTAATCCAAGCTATTGTATTTTCGTCTGCCTCTTCCACATGATCAGGTACGAGCGTATTGTCTATATCAAGAATGAGTCCTTTAATATTGTTTTTAATTAAGAAATCCAGATCAATATCATGTACTCTGTGTGCCTGTAAATTAGGATAAAATTTTTCCAGCATTTTTCTCCTCCAAGTCATTATACAATTTATAAAAATATGATAAACATATCAATCAATAAGCTATAACTATAATAGCAATAATGTAACAGCATATCAATAAAAACGTTGCGTTATGGTCAATTATTTTTCCCTCAATACTTAAAAGTACTGGATTTTTAGTTAAAAAAGTAGCATAATAGAATAAGATTCCGGATTAAAGAATCAGTTCAGTATATCATATGCGCAAAGTAATATTGGAATATTCATTATTCCAAATATTTTATTTTAATGTTATTATTGAAAGGGGTTAATAAATATGTCCTATCAAATTAGTATTCAAAAAACACAAAATCCAAAAAGCAAACCTGACCAGAATAAATTGGGCTTTGGCCAAATCTTTACTGATCATATGTTTATAATGGATTATACAGAAGGAAAAGGCTGGCACGATCCGAGAATTGTTCCTTACGGACCTCTTTCCATGGACCCGAGTACAATGGTATTCCATTATGGACAGGCAGTCTTTGAAGGCTTAAAAGCTTACAAAACACCGGAAGGAAAAATTCTTCTTTTCAGGCCCAGAAAGAATATGGAGAGGATTAATATTTCAAATGACAGGCTATGCATACCTCATATAGACGTTGATCTAGCCGTTGAGGCCTGCAAAACTCTTGTAAGTGTTGATAAAGATTGGATTCCCGAGGCTGAAGGAACTTCTCTTTATATACGTCCGTTTATTATTTCTACCGACCCATTCCTTGGGGTAAAACCGTCATCAACATACAAGTTCATTATCATTCTTTCTCCAGTAGGAGCTTATTATAAAGAAGGAATTAATCCAGTAAAAATATATGTTGAAACTAATTATGTCCGTGCCGTAAAGGGAGGTATAGGTTATTCGAAGACTCCGGGCAACTACGCCGCAAGCCTTATAGCACAGGTTGAAGCAAAGGAAAAAGGTTATACCCAAGTACTATGGCTTGATGGAGTTGAGAAAAAGTACATTGAAGAAGTCGGTACCATGAATGTATTCTTTAAAATTAATGATGAGGTTATCACCCCTTCCTTAGAAGGCAGTATTTTGGCAGGAATAACCCGTCAATCTACAATTGAACTTCTTAGGGCATCCGGCATAAAAGTAACTGAAAGAAGAATAACCATACAAGAAATTTACGATGCCCATGCGGCAGGAACTCTCAAAGAAGCTTTCGGAACCGGAACTGCTGCAGTAATTTCACCTATCGGCGAATTGTCCTGGAATGATAATGTTATAAAAATAAATGATGGAAAAATCGGAGAAACATCCATGATGGTTTACGACACTATCACAGGTATTCAAAGCGGCAAGAAAGAAGATACCTTCGGATGGGTTGTTGAAGTGAAATAAAAGCCATATTTATTTTATTAAAGCAGGTGGTTTTCCATCTGCTTTTTTTATCCTAAGTAAAAAGAAATAACCAAGAATATTATTGTGATAAATGTTCGCTATGGTATATAATATTAATTATATATAAAGTAAAATGTGCTTATTCGCTTATTGGTTTTATTGCCAAAAGCAAGTTACAATCAAATCAATATTACTCTTAATTAAGAGGAAGGGGGTTTTCCAATTGTTTGATTTTATTTACAACATTGATATCTGGGCAGCAATCTTCTTTATACTAGGATTTACTCTAGTCATAATTGAAATGTTTTTCCCAGGTTTCGGTGCACCCGGTATTACAGGTATAATTTTTCTTTTTTTAGGTATTCTGGTAACGGCCGAAACACTCACAGATGTCCTAATCATGCTGGCTATAATTCTTGTTGTACTAGGTATTGCCCTAGCAATAATACTTCGTTCTGCCACCAAAGGACGACTTTCAAAAACACTGGTACTTAGCGATTCATTAGAAAAGGAAAGCGGCTTTGAGGGAACCGAAGATCTAAGCGGTTTTCTTGGCAAGAAAGGTGTAGCTTTAACAGTCCTTCGCCCGGCAGGTACTGCAGAGTTCGACGGAGTAAAGATTGATGTTGTGTCAGAGTTCGATTTTATTGATAAAGGCTCTAAAGTGAAAATTGTTAAAGTCGAAGGACGCCGTATAGTAGTAAGTAAAATCGATTAGTGTATTAATCTTGTTTTGCCTTGTTATATATCTCTTAGAGTTATATAATGTAGCAATATTATTATAAAGATATGAAGGGAGAGTTTTGTTATGGATGGTATAGCTTTTATTCTTATTGTAGGTGCTGTAATTGTATTTATCTCATTATTCTTTGCAGTCTTTCCGGTAGGACTTTGGATTTCAGCCTTCGCTGCAAACGTCAGGGTAAATATATTCACTCTCGTAGGAATGCGTCTTAGAAGAGTTGTTCCTTCTAGAGTTGTAAACCCATTAATTAAAGCTACAAAAGCAGGTATCAATGTGTCAATCAATAAGCTTGAAGCCCACTATCTTGCAGGCGGTAATGTGGATAGAGTTGTAAACGCTCTTATTGCCGCTCAAAGAGCTAATATTCCTCTGGAATTTGAAAGGGCTGCTGCTATTGACCTAGCAGGAAGAAATGTTCTTGAGGCTGTTCAAATGAGCGTTAATCCGAGAGTAATTGAAACACCGGTTATCGCAGCAATAGCAAAAGACGGTATCGAGCTTCGAGCAAAAGCTAGGGTTACTGTTAGAGCAAATATTGACCGTCTTGTCGGAGGTGCCGGTGAACAGACCATCATTGCCCGTGTCGGTGAAGGTGTTGTTACAACAGTTGGTTCCTCAATAGACCACAAACAGGTTCTCGAGAACCCTGATGCCATATCCAAAACAGTGCTAAGCAAAGGTCTTGACGCAGGTACTGCTTTTGAAATACTTTCTATTGATATTGCAGATATTGATGTTGGAAGAAATATCGGTGCTCAGCTTCAGACAGATCAGGCAGAAGCAGATAAGCGTATTGCTCAGGCAAAAGCTGAGGAAAGAAGAGCTATGGCTGTTGCAAAAGAGCAGGAAATGAAAGCTATGGTACAGGAAATGAGAGCTAAGGTTGTAGAAGCAGAAGCGGAAGTGCCAAAAGCGATGGCTGCAGCTCTTCGCGAGGGAAAACTTGGGGTTCTTGATTACTACAATATGCAAAACGTAATAGCAGACACCCAGATGAGAGACAGCATTTCAAAAATAGGCAAGCAGGATGGTCCTTCAATTGAGAAAAAACAACCCTAAGTTTAATCACTATCTTGCGGTCTGGGCCTAATAAAAAGGAGCTGTTTAAATTATGAGTAATTTATTGTTAACTATACTGGAACTGCTTGAAGAATCATCTCAAAATTTGAATAGCGGTAAAACGCAGCAGTACAACCCAGCAAACAGAAATCCCAATAGAAATGTGATGAGGCCTGTTCAAAGACCTCCTTACAATTTGGGTACAGGAGGAAAACCAAGCCCAAATGGCAGACCTGCTACAAGTGGAGGTCTCAACCCTAATGGCAGTTCAAGCTTTGAAGGTGAGGGCCAAGGTTCATTTAACTACCTCAGCCCCGAAGGCGAAGGTCAGGGCTCTTTAAACTACCTCAGCCCTGAAGGTGAAGTGAGTTTTGAAGGCTCTCATGGCCGGAAAGGTTCCTTGGGTTCGAAAGGTAATGCCAAATCCCAAAAGAATAGAATCATAACAACAGAGCCTTCTCATCAACCTACACTTTCCGACACTCACAATCTTGATTTCTCTGAGATTACAGAGAGTGACATACTGCGTGGAATAGTTTTCTCAGAGATTCTGGGTAAACCCAGATCACTTAGAAGAGGCAGATAATATATTGGGGATTGCATGTTCGACAGCAATTACAGTGAAATTAAAGAGGCTAAATAAAAAAGAAGTAAATTCAGGTAAATTCCTAAATTTACTTCTTTTTTGTGACAATTGCTATATATTTATTAGTAATTTTCCGCCAACAACTCAAAATATGCTTTTGGATGAATACATGCCGGACATTTTTCCGGTGCATTGTTTCCTTCATGTACATAACCGCAGTTTCTACATTTCCAGTAAACTTTTTCGTCTTTATTAAATACCTTATTATTTTCAATGTTTTCTGCGAGTTTCTTATACCTTGCTTCATGTCTTTCTTCAACTTCAGCTATCTTCCTGAAAGCTGCCGCTATTTCATCAAAGCCTTCCTCCTTTGCAACCTTTGCAAACTCAGGATAAAGCTTTGTCCACTCTTCATTCTCTCCTTCTGCTGCTGCCTTGAGGTTTTCTAAAGTATTTCCTTGAGCTACAGGATAATCTGCGTTTATCAT
Source organism: Acetivibrio mesophilus (assembly GCF_004102745.1). GTDB lineage: Bacteria > Bacillota > Clostridia > Acetivibrionales > Acetivibrionaceae > Hungateiclostridium > Hungateiclostridium mesophilum. The sequence continues at coordinate 56,268 of NZ_RLII01000004.1, forward strand.
AATTGAAGCAGGCAGTTCACCTTCTAAACCTTCAAGAAGAAATTTGTAGAATCTTTTTGCATGCTCCTTTTCATTATCGGCAGTTTCAATAAAAATAGCCTCAATCTGCTTATAACCTTCCTTATTGGCAACAGAAGCATAGAAGTTGTACCTTGTACGTGCTTGAGATTCCCCGGCAAATGCTTTCATAAGATTTTCCATTGTTTTTGTGTTTTTAAGACTCTTCATTTGGTACCTCCTTAATTAAAGTGTAATTAGTATGTAACAATACTAATTCTATCACAATTCCAGAAATTAAAGCAACTCTTTAAACCGTAACGAAACTTCTGCAATTCGACAAATACCCCTTTGCAAAATTTTACAATTTTAACATCTTAATATTACAAATATTTTAAATCTCTCTTAAAAAAAAAATTTTTTCTCCCCCCTGTACTTAATTATGTGTTACAATTAAATGTATACTAAAATATAAGTAGTGCATATAAATCATTGTTAAAAAAACAGTAATACAGTTAATTATTAAGGGGTTTTTGTAATGGCGCAAAAAAAGATTTTTTCTAAGAAAAAGAATTTAACTTTTAAAAAAACCTTGCTTATTTGGCTGAGCAGTTTTTTATTCATAGGGGTACTGATATTTCTTCTAGGCAGATATGTTCTAAGTGATGGCAACGATAGTTCTGAGGTAGACAATGATATTATATATCCTCCTGTCTCAAGCTTTAAGCCTATTGACTTTTCGGTATCCGACGATGTGTATGGTAAATCTGACGATGAAATTGATATAAGTAAAATGCAGGGACTTACGAACGGTATGAAATACCCGGAGAACCTAGTTGATAATAACAGCAGGAATATATTGTTTATCGGTCAGGACAAATTGTCAGGTCTGTACGACACTATAGGTATATTAAGTATTGATAAAAAAAACCAGAAGCTAAAAATAATAATGATTCCCCGTGACTTATACATAGACTATAATGCCAAAGTTAAACACTACTTAGAAGCAAACAATAAAGTAAACGACCCGGACTTTTATAAAATTAATTGCGCCTATAATATAGGTCCCTATATGAAATATGATGGAAAATTCGGTGCATACTCAATGAATTTTCTAGCAGCACTGATTAAAGAAATTTTTGATATTGAAGTTCATGATTATGTTAGGGTAAACACCGAAGGTTTCGCTCAAATTGTAGACCTTTTTGGAGGAGTTGACATCAATGTTCCATACAACATGCATTACGATGACATATATCAGGATCTTTATATCCATATAAATAAGGGATGGAATCATCTTGACGGCAAGAAAGCCGAAGGTTTCGTCCGCTACAGACAGAGCAATGACGAAATGGGAAATATTACTCATTCTATCGGTGACTATGAAAGAAAGAAGAACCAGATGAATTTTATCAAAGCATTTATTGAACAGCATGGGACAATATCCAATATCGACAAGCTTCCAAGTCTCATTTCAACGCTAAACAAATATATGAAGCACAGTATCGGAGTCGGTGATATTTTAACATCTTATATGGGTTATGCCAAAGATATCATTATATATAAATACCCGATTGAAACCTACACAGTTACCGGAAAAGATAAATACATGAATCAAAGATACTATATTGTAATCGACAATGACACCAACAATTCCGTAGTACAAAACTAAGATTTTAGTTAATTAGATAATCAGTAAATTTTATAACTGCTTCAGAAGGATAGCACATATCCTTCTGAAGCAGTTTTATTTTGCTCTTTTGTTAGTTACATAAATTGGAATAATAAATTTAACTGCTTTGTATAAATTATATTTAGAGTCTTGGAATTTAGTTAAAATTTGAATCTAAGGAGGCTATATTCATGTATCCTCATATACACAGATATAAGTTCGAATCAAAGACCGCCAACAGGCATAATCACAGGATAATAGGTTACACCGACAATATAATCGGTATAGAAATCTTTCATATCCATGCATATTATGGTATTTCATCGTATAACGGACATACCCACTATTTCTCGGGATTTACCGGTCTTCCTATCAAAACTGAAAACGGTCATATTCATAGAATAGAAGGTATACTTGAATTAGCTTCAAATCACGAACATATATACAGAAACTATACCGATGAAGATATTGAGTACATTTATTATAATATATTGGATCATGCATATATTTAAATGATTTTTATATAACGACTTGCTTTTTTCATTAAAACCCATTATTATATATTATATGATTAAAACAAATTATTTGTCGGAAAAAATTGTCTTTTTGTTTATGTGCAATGAATATTGAGCTACGACAAAAAAAGGCGTTTCATGATTCTTTTGATTCGCCTTTTTCTTATAATTGATTATTACAGTTTTTGGTAATTTTATATTCTATCTACTATTGAAAGGGGATTTAGATAATGGTTAATGATGAATTACAGACATATTCATTAACAGAAGTTTTTGGTTCAAATGTATTTAATGATGCTGCAATGAGAGAACGCCTTCCAAAACTTGCGTACAAGGCATTAAAGAAGACTATAGATGAAGGTATTCCTCTAGATCGCGAAATAGCAGAAATAGTTGCAAACGCAATGAAAGACTGGGCAATTGACAAAGGTGCAACACATTATACCCACTGGTTTCAACCTATGACTGGAATCACAGCAGAAAAACACGACTCCTTTATTTCCCCCACACCGGATGGAAAAGTCATAATGGAATTTTCAGGAAAAGAACTTATAAAAGGTGAACCCGACGCATCTTCCTTTCCTTCCGGAGGCTTAAGAGCTACTTTCGAGGCTAGAGGATACACTGCTTGGGACTGTACATCACCGGCCTTTGTAAAGGATAGCACTCTTTATATTCCAACAGTTTTCTGTTCGTATACCGGCGAAGTACTGGACAAAAAGACTCCTCTTCTTCGTTCTATGGAAGCAATATCAACTCAAGCCCTTCGTATACTTAGACTTCTTGGAAACACAACCACCAAAAAAGTAATTACTACAGTAGGTGCCGAACAGGAATATTTTTTGGTTGACAAAAGACTTCATGACCAACGTAAAGACCTTATCTATACCGGTCGAACGCTTTTTGGTGCAATGCCTCCAAAGGGACAAGAAATGGAAGATCACTATTATGGTACCTTAAAGGAAAGAGTATCGTCCTTTATGAAGGAATTGGATCAAGAGCTCTGGAAACTGGGTGTCTCAGCAAAAACAAAACACAACGAGGTGGCTCCCGCGCAGCACGAGCTTGCCCCAATCTTCAATACAGCCAATATTGCCACCGATCACAACCAGCTGATAATGGACGTTCTTAAAAAAGTTGCCCACAGGCACGGCTTTGTTTGCCTGCTCCACGAAAAGCCTTTTGCAGGGCTTAACGGATCCGGTAAGCATAACAACTGGTCCATGAGTACCGATGATGGGCAAAACCTGTTGGATCCGGGCCGTACACCCCACGAAAACGCACAGTTTCTTATTTTCCTTTGTGCAGTAATAAAGGCTGTGGACGAGTATCCAGAACTTCTTAGATGCGCGGCTTCAAATGCCGGTAATGATCATCGTCTCGGAGCCCATGAAGCACCTCCGGCAATAATATCTATATACCTGGGCGAACAGCTTACGGATATCCTTGAGCAAATTGAGAATAATGGAGGAGCAAAATCTTCAAAACAGACAAAACGTCTGAAAATCGGGGTAACAACACTTCCTGTTCTGCCGCAGGATGCCACCGACAGAAATAGAACTTCTCCCTTTGCATTTACGGGAAACAAGTTTGAGTTTAGAATGGTTCCTTCATCCGCTTCAATTGCAGGCCCTGTCTTTGTGATTAACACCATAGTTGCCGAAGAACTTCGCCAAATTGCAGACAGGCTTGAAAAAGCAAAAGACTTGAATGCAGAGATTCATGATGTTCTTAAAGAAATAGTGAAAAACCACAAAAGAGTAATATTCAATGGCAACAATTACTCCGATGACTGGATTGAAGAAGCCAAAAAAAGAGGTCTTCCCAATATATGCTCGACAGTCGAAGCAACAAAAGCATTAATAGAAGAAAAAAGTATTCATGTATTTGAAAATCATAATGTTTTAAGTAGACTAGAGTTGCACTCCAGATATGAAATTTTCCTTGAAAACTACATGAAAACAATTAATATCGAAGCATTAACTATGATAGAAATGACCAAACGGGATATTATCCCCGCTGTTATCTCCTTTATTACAAAAGTTGCCGATTCAATAAGCTCTGTTAAATCAGCCGGTGTTAAAGCTGACACCAGCGTTCAGGCAGAGCTTTTGGAAGAAGTGTCCTCACTGCTTACTGACCTCAAAAAGAATTTGACTGCCCTTGAAAAAGCAACTTCAGATGCAGCACATTTCACCGGGGACACATATCAAAAAGCCTGCGTGTATAGAGATGATGTGTTTGTGAGGATGAATGAACTGCGTGCTGTAGCTGACAAACTAGAAACACTGACTGATGCCAAGATGTGGCCGTTCCCGACATACGGTGAGCTTCTCTTTAATGTATAAATTTCCGACTTTGAAATACTGTTAATATAAAAAGCCCTCCTTTTATTAGGGGGGCTTTTATCAACTATTTATTTTTACTTAAGTCTATCAAAAGCTATAAAACTAAAACTCCACTAACATTAATACTGCATACCGAACTCAAGGGCTTTCATTTCTACGGGAATCAAGCTGTGCTTCTTACTAGGCAGTGTCTTCTTTAGAGCTACTTCAAAATTCTCCTTAGACACTATATTTGTAAGAGCTATTAGCTTTCCTAAAAGAATTATATTGGCAAAAGCGGGATTTCCCATGTTAAAGGCAGTCTCGGTAGCAGGTACGCCGTAAACCTCTACATCCTTCCTTTCCGGTGTCCTTTGAACCAGGGAACTGTCTTTAATAATTATTCCTCCACTCTCTACCGCATTCTCAAACTTGTCAAGGGATGGACCGTTCATAACTATCAAAGTTGTAGCTGTATTTAGAATAGGAGAACCTATTACCTCATCGGAAATTATAACATTACAATTGGCAGTACCGCCCCTCATTTCCGGACCGTAAGACGGAAGCCATGATACATTTTTATTCTCCAACATTCCTGCGTAGGCAAGAATTCTTCCTGCCGATAGTATTCCTTGTCCACCAAAACCTGCCATAATAATCTGCTGATCTGCCATTTAACTTACACCTCCAAATCCTTGCCCTTAAAATTCCCCAACGGGTAAACCGGAATCATCTTATCCTGTATCCATTTCAAGGACTCTACAGGATTCAATCCCCAGTTTGTAGGACAGGAGGATAAAACCTCAACAATTGAGAAACCCAAGTTCGCCATCTGAACCTGAAATGCCTTCTTTATGGCTTTCTTTGCATTCTTAATATTCTTTATGTCATGCATTGAAACCCTTTCTATATACACTGCACCCTCAAGTGTAGCGAGAAGCTCGCAAACATTTATCGGATATCCGTGAAGCTCCGGATTTCTACCTAAAGGAGAGGTGGTTGTAACCTGATTAATTAATGTTGTAGGAGCCATTTGCCCGGATGTCATTCCGTAAATAGCATTGTTTACAAATATAACAGTTATTTTTTCGCCTCTTGTAGCAGCATGGACGATTTCAGCCGTACCTATTGCAGCCAAATCTCCGTCTCCTTGATAGGCAAATACAACATTATCAGGATTAACTCTCTTTACACCGGTCGCAACGGCCGGAGCCCTACCATGAGCCGCCTGAACCATATCACAATTAAAATACTCATAATTGTTATAAGTACATCCAACAGGTGAGATACCTATTGTCTTTCCTTCAATATCAAGCTCATCTATAACTTCAGCTATAAGTCTATGGACTATCCCATGAGTACATCCGGGACAGTAGTGCATAGATACATCCACTAAAGCATGTGGTTTTTTAAAAACTGTATCCATTTTTCTTCCCCTTCCAAAATAAAATGCTCGATCAGAGTTTCAAATCATTATTTATTCAGAATTTCCTTTATCTTGTCCAGTATTTCCTTCTGTGTCGGTATCATTCCACCCATTCTTCCATGGAAATACACAGGCTTTTTGCCGTTAACAGCCATCTTTACATCCTCAACCATTTGACCTGCATTAAGCTCTACCGACAAAAATGCTTTCGGCACATCTGCATATTTTTCATATTCCGCTGTCGGGAAAGGCCACAAGGTTATAGGTCTAATCAAGCCAACCTTTATTCCTTCCTTCTGAGCCATTTTTATAACATTCTTAACTATTCTTGCAACTGTACCAAAGGCTGTTACAATAATATCTGCATCCTCGCAATTATAGCTTTCAACACGGGTTTCCTTTTCTTCTATTAATCTGTATTTAGCCTGCAGCTTTTGGTTGTGCTTTTCCAACACTTCAGGTTGAATATATATTGAGGTTGTAGTATTGTGCTCCCTCTTCATCTGTGTACCTGTAGTAGCCCAGGATTTATCGGCTTTATCAATGTTTTCAACATCTTTAAACTCAACAGATTCCATCATCTGTCCTAAAATTCCGTCACCCATGATCATTGATACAATTCTATACCTGTCAGCAATGTTAAATGCCTCCACAGTCAACTCATACAATTCCTGAACGCTGGAAGGTGCCAGTACAACCATCTTATAGTCTCCATGACCCCCACCTTTTACAGCTTGGAAATAATCACACTGTGCAGGCAATATTCCCCCAAGACCCGGACCGCATCTTACAATATTAACAACAACTGCAGGAAGCTCTGCACCGGCAATATAAGACAATCCTTCCTGTTTTAAGCTTATACCCGGACTGGATGACGAAGTTAGAACCCTTGCTCCTGCGCTGGCAGCACCATAAACCATGTTTATGGCAGCAACTTCACTTTCTGCTTGAATAAAAGTTCCTCCAAGCTCCGGCATTTTTTTGGCCAAATAATGCGCAATTTCAGTTTGTGGTGTGATCGGGTATCCGAAGTAATGCCTGCATCCTGCTCTTAAAGCAGCTTCTGCAATAACCTCGTTTCCCTTCATTAATAATTTTTCTCCCATATATTCCAAGTCCCCCTAATCTGTTTCATTACAAACTTTATTTACATAACTTACTTATAAACTTCTATAACACAATCGGGACAAATCGTCGCACAAAAAGCACATCCTATGCACTTGTCCATATCTATAACTCCTGCCGGATGAAAACCCTTCTGGTTTAATTTATCCTCATTCATAACAACTATCTTCTTAGGGCAAACTGTTGTGCACAATTTACATCCCTTGCATCTGTTTTCATCAAAAATAACTCTAGCCATCAAAATCCCCCATTATCTATTATACTTACTATTCTTCGACCAAAAGCTACTCCGTTTATTATAGAACTCTTTATCTTTTTTTTCAAGTTCATCTATTAATTCGTTCAAGATTTTCTCGTTTTGAAAATCAATATCGAAAATTTTTACACCATATTCAAATCCCTTTTCATTACTTCCTTTTCTTCTTATAACACCAGTAAAGCAAAGTTGCTTTTTAGGATTAACATATACTTCAAAGTAGAAATTTCGCTCTCCTTGCGGATTCTCGAGAATTTCCAATTCCTTTTCAATATCTTCCTTAGCAATAAAAGCAGCTCCGCCCTGACTCAAATTGGTCATAATGGCAAACACACCTTTATTGTCATTCTTACTGTTCTTTATAACAGAACACAAATAAATATCATATCTGTAGTTATCACGCCTGTTTGCAAACTTCTCTACATCATGAACCTTAATGGTAATGCTCTGCGGAATATCCAACCTTATTTTAGTAACCCATCCAATTAATGTAAACTCATAATCCCCACTGGTATACTTGCATTTCATTATGTCTCCGACCATAATTATGTTATCAATATAGTCCTTTTCAAGCCCGATATCAATCTCAATCCAATCATCATTAATGGCAAAAACGACGTTTGTTACCCAACTGGTCGAGTTGCAATGCTTTGTCCTAATTATAGAGCCTTCAGAAAGAAACTCTCGTAATTTCATATTATTCATTACAGCCCCTCCATTAATCCCATGGTAATTTTATCAGACCGTTCAAATACAATACATCAACGTTTTCTCTTTCTTTTACTTCATCTGCAATTTCGCGAAAGCCGCTTACAAATGCAATAGGTATGTTTAGTTTTTGAGACAATTCTTTTATCATTTTATGCCCTTCAATTACATCTTCAACAGTCGTCTTGCCAACAAGATTTGTATTATTCACAAGCTTCGATACCTTTAGCCGGGATGCACCTTCTATTTCGCAAATCATCCGTTCAATCTTGTCAACGGTATCAGTCATAGGTCTTCTAGTATTGATAACAAAATACATTTCATAGTCATCGTTTTCTATTTCATCTTTATACCTTGATAAAGCTCTCGCTCCAAGGTCATCACCACCCACATCAAAAACAACATTGTATTCCTTTTTTTCAAACAATGTATATATCTCTGCCGGCAGTGCCGGAATATCGACATTTGTGTTGGCATAAAGAGGCGAAACAACCCAGATGCCTTTTGATTCAAGCTCCCTTTTAGCATCAGTAGTCCTGAAAAACGGATTAACTATATCAAAGTCAACAATTGCAGTGTTTAGGTTCTGCTCTTTTAGCTTGAGAGCATAATTAACAGATACTTCTGTTTTACCGCTCCCAAAATGTCCGGTAAAAATACTAATTCTTTTATTAAACATTTAATACTCCTATAATTATAAACTTTTTTTAGCGATAAAGCAAAAAACAGTTGTCTTCGAAAACTTATCATATTGATTATAACACTAATAAACATAAATTTTAAGTATTTTTTTATTGTAGTTTTATGCTGTAGTATTTGCATATTTGCTAAATTCATTACAATCACTTACAGCAAACTCCATTGCAACAAAAAGGTTATAAATATGCATAAAAACTGGGGGTAATATAACCCCCATATCATCAAAACACTCTATAATTTATACCCAATTCTCAATCGGGTAGCCTTATTATAATTTATGACCCTTCCCTCTTCTTACAGACATCCACCAATCTTCTTCCAAGTATCTTTGCACGCCTAACGGCAAACTCATCCTTCGCTGCAGGCTGTTGAGCACAAGCTCCATGGTGACCGCAATCATCTTCGATATATCCGTCCCCGACAATTGTCATACCATGAACAAGCATTATATCATGCAGAGCTTTCATTGTTGTTTCCTGTCCTCCATATTTTGATGCTCCTACAGTCACTCCGCATGCGAATTTATTGTAGAAAGCCTTTTCTCCTCTAAGTTTTCTGGTCTTATCAAAAAAGGCTTTAAGCTGCGCCGAAACGCTTCCAAAGTATACGGGACTTCCCATTACTATTGCATCAGCCTTTTTCAAAGTTTCATATGCTTCTTCCAGTTTCGTGCCTTTGTAACATATACCGGAACAGGGATTGCTGCAAACAACGCAAAAGGGATTCTTAACAGAATTTAAAAGATCCTTTACTTCAAGAATCATTGTCTCTGCTCCATGGCTTTTTGCCTCTTCCAGCACAGTATTAATAAGATATTTTGTGTTTCCTTCCTTGTTTGGGCTTCCATTTATCCCCACGATTAGCATTCATATCACCTCTCAAGTCACAATTCTAACACATAATCCATAAATTCTCAAGTAAACAACAGAAATAAGATCGAGGCTAAATAAAAAAAGCGGAACTTATGACAAATACTTATCTAGAGTATTTCATCATCCGCTTCCCTAACTCTGTCAATAAAATCCCGTATTTTATCAGCATCCTTAAATCCCTCAGTCTCAACGCCGCTGCTGACATCCACCCCATAAGGCTTTACCCTTGCCACAGCAGTCTTAACATTTTCAGGATTAAGACCGCCTGCAAGGATAATCCTGCCATATTTGGCTGCAATGTCAGAAGCAAGCTGCCAGTCAAACACACTCCCTGCTCCACCATAACTCCCCTCGACGTAAGCATCTAAAAGAAAAGCATCTGCATCAAATGCAGACATAATTTCAAGGGATTCTTTATTTTTTACGCGAATAGCCTTCCATATTTCAATCTTCTTTTTCGTTATTTTGCCTAATAAATCCTTTAGCTTTCCAATGTACTCCGGCGGTTCGTCTCCATGAAGCTGGACACAGTCTAACCCTGTATACTCTGCAATCTCTGCCACAGCCTTTTCTTCTTCATTCACAAATATTCCCACGGACTTTATTTGTGGCAAAAGAGCTTTTCTAAGTAGCATTGCCGTTTCCGCAGAAACCTTACGTCGGCTTTCTGCAAACACAAAGCCCGCAAATCCAGGCCGGTAAAAATTTACATAATCTATATCCTCTTTTCTTCTAAGACCACAAATCTTAACACTAGTCATAATTACACCGCTTTAAACTCATTTATTTTTTCACTTATGGACTGAGCCCTCATAAAGGTTTCGCCTATCAAAACCGCATCCACCCCGAGCTCCTTTAGATATTTCAAATCCTCCACACCTTTAATACCGCTTTCGCTTACTACCACCCGGTCATTAGGTATCTGGTTCATGAGTTTTTCAGTATTTTTAAGATCCACCTCAAATGTCCTAAGATCCCTGTTGTTTATTCCGATTATTCTTGCACCGGATTCTAAAGCCCTGTCAAGCTCTCTTTCATCATGGACCTCAACCAAGCACTGCATTCCCAGTATGTTGGACACAACCTGAAATTTTTTCAAATCCTCGTCGGAAAGCAGGGATACAATAAGCAATATTGCATCGGCACCTATGCATCGAGACTCATACACTTGCCACAAATCGATTATAAAATCCTTTCTCAAAATGGGAAGAGGACAGGATTGTCTAATCTTTACAAGGTAGTCTTCATTGCCCTTGAAAAAGTTCCTTTCAGTAAGCACCGATATTGCCTGAATCTGAGACTCAATATACTCCTTTGCGATCCTTAGCGGATCGAAGTCCTCTTTTATGATCCCTTTTGACGGAGAAGCCTTCTTCACCTCGGCAATAATGGAAATATTCCCGCTATTCTTTAAAGCCCCGTAAAAGTCCAGAGGTTTATGAGTTCCCGGCCTTTTTACTCTTTGCTTCCAACCTTCTATAGTAATTCTACTCATATCATCCTTAAGCTGAATCCTCTTTTGTGCTACAATTTCATCCAGTATCATGTTTTTCCTCCTAATTTGACTTGTATTTGATCCCTGTTCGCTCCTTACCCTCAAAGACCTTTAACTTCATCCCGATAGCTCATTATAGCTAAGAAACGAGTTTGTAAACTCAACAAACTCATCAAGCTTTCTTAATGCCTTCCCGGAATCGATTATTTCTTGCGCAAGTCCAATCCCTTCTTCAATGCTTGATGCAATCTTTCCTACATATAATGCTGCCGCTGAATTTAGCACAACAATATCTCTCTTAGGGCCCTTTTCACCATTAAAAATCCCCCTAATTATTTGTGCATTGTCCTCTGCATCTCTTCCCATCAAATCCTCTCGCGACACTAGGTCAAAACCATAGTTCTTAGGAGTCAATTCATAAGTAATGACTTCATTATCCCGTATCTCCGACACCTTGGTAGAAGTCGTTGTCGTAATTTCATCCATGCCATCCATGCCATGTATAACCAGGGCCCTTTCAACACCAAGATTCAACAGGACATTGGCCACAGCTTCCGTAAGATTTGGATTAAATACCCCCAGCACCTGTCCTTTGGCATTAGACGGGTTGGTCAAAGGGCCAAGTATATTGAATATTGTCCTAATTCCCAATTCCTTTCTCGGACCTGCAGCATGCTTCATTGATTTATGGAACATAGGAGCATATATAAATCCTATCCCCACCTTCTCTATACATTCTTTTACCTGAAGCGGGCTAAGGTCAATATTGATGCCCAGAGCTTCAAGAACATCTGCACTGCCGCTTTTACTGGATACCGACCGGTTTCCGTGTTTTGCGACATATACACCGCCTGCGGCCGCTACAAAGGCCGATGCCGTTGATATGTTAAAGGTATTGGTTCCATCTCCCCCTGTACCGCAGGTATCAATATAATACTCTACATTCGGACATATTCTGTCAGCCTTTTCCCTCATTACCTTAGCACATCCGGTTATCTCTTCAATTGTCTCTCCCTTAATTCTCAATGCCGTTATAAAGCTGCCTATCTGGGCTGGTGTTGCATTGCCCTCCATGATACAGTTTAATGCCTCAACTATCTCTATCTCACTTAAGTTCTTTCCTTCAACCAGCTTTGAAATTGCTTTCTTCAACATTTTGACCTCTCCTCTCTTCTCAACTCTTCTATTCATTTTAAGTTTAAATGTATAAATTAGCTCTCAACTCTTCTTATGTTAATGAAATTCCTCAAAATTTCCTTTCCTTCCGGAGTAAGAATTGACTCAGGATGAAACTGTATCCCAAATACCGGATAGCTTCTATGCATCACTCCCATTATCTCTTCATCCGGTGTAACGGCAGTGATTTTCAAACATTCAGGAAGTCCTTCCTTCTGTACTATAAGGGAATGATACCTTCCCACCCGGATCTTTTCAGGCATATTTCGGAATATCAAACATTCTCTATCAACATCAACTTCCGATGCCTTGCCATGCATAAGCTCCTTTGCATGCACTACCTTTCCTCCAAAAGCTTCTCCTATTGCCTGATGTCCAAGGCATACCCCCAGGATCGGTATATACTCGCCAAATTTCCTTATCACTTCAATACATATCCCGGCATCTTTCGGAAAACCAGGCCCGGGAGAAATAATTATATGGGTGGGATTCATTTCTTCGATTTCTCCCAAGGTTATTCTGTCGTTTCTGAAAACCTCAATAAATGGGCTGATTTCTCCGATGTACTGATACAAATTGTAGGTAAATGAATCATAATTATCAATAATCAATATATTGTCCTTCATTTTATTTCACCCGCCTCTTCTATAGCTTTAAGAAGTGCCTTTGCTTTATTGTAGCATTCCTCATATTCCTTTTCCGGAACCGAATCCGCAACTATACCGGCCCCAGCCTGAACATAAGCCTTGCCGTCCTTTAATATAATTGTCCTTATGGTTATACAGCTGTCAAGATTTCCGTTAAAGCTGAGATATCCAATCGCCCCGCCATAGGGACCTCGTTTTACAGTCTCGAGCTCATCTATTATCTCCATAGCCCTGACCTTCGGTGCTCCGGAAAGGGTACCGGCCGGAAGAATGGACATAAGGGCATCAAAAGGCGTTTTGTCTTCACGAATCTCTCCCTGTACATTTGTCACCACGTGCATTACATGGGAATACCTTTCAATGTGCATAAGGTTTTTTACCTCTACAGTACCGTATTTTGATACTCTTCCGATATCGTTTCTCCCCAAGTCTACCAGCATCACGTGCTCAGCCAGCTCCTTCTCATCGGACAAAAGCTCTTTTTCCAAAGCCTCATCTTCCTCTTTAGTTTTGCCCCTTTTCCGTGTCCCCGCAATAGGACAGGTTTCCACAATTCCATTTTCAACCCTGACCAGCATTTCGGGGGAAGAACCTACTATCCTATAGTCACCGAATTTAAGATAATACATATAAGGAGAAGGATTTATTAATCTTAAGCACCTGTATATATTAAAAGGGTTTTCGTCGGTCTCAACACACAATCGCTGGGATAAAACCACCTGAAATATGTCTCCGTCCTTTATATACTGTTTTGCCTTCAACACATTTTTGCAAAAGAATTCTTTTGAAATGTTGCTAGTTACCTCAAACCCTTTATCTTTTTTACTGTAATTAGAAACAGAGTAGTCTGTAGTTTTCCACTTTGAATCTAAAATCTCTTTGTGTATAGCTTTTATTCGATCAACTGCGCTTCTGTAGGCCCGTTCCAAATTGCCGTTAACATGCAGATTTACAATTATGTGAATTTTCTGTTTGAGATGATCATATACCAGCACCTCATCAGTAAACATAAAATGACTTTCCGGGAGCCCCATGTCATCTTCGGGAATATTGGGGAGACTCTCGTAGTGACGGATAAGGTCATACCCGAAATAGCCCACCGCTCCCCCATTGAACCTTGGAAGATTTGGAAGACTTGCACCTTTGAATTTCTCCATCAATTCCTTTATCATTTTTACAGGGTTTCCTTCAACTTCCTTTTGAGATCCGCTTCTCTCTTTGATAATAGTTTTATTTTTGTAGCTCTTTACAATAAGGAATGGATTTTTGCCGATGATAGAGTATCTAGCCCACTTTTCACCGCCCTCAACGCTTTCCAACAAGAAACAGTGACTGCTTTCCTCAAACCTTTTAAACAGGCTTATAGGTGTCTCCATATCAGCGTATACTTCCATTGTAACCGGTATAATATTATATTCTTTTGCCATTGTCTTAACTTCGTCCATGGTTGGATAAAACATTTCGACTCCTCCTTATTACTAAGGAAGATATGAGAGCAGACTAAACTAAAAACGCCGGATCGAAGAATCCGGCAGTACGATACAAATAGATTGTACATCCTCGTCTCTTCTCATCTCTTCTCTTCAAACTAAAGCTCAACTAATCTAATCTTAAAACTATTGTAGCATGGAAAATACTAAAAATGCAAGTTAAATTTTATGAATGTTATATTTTGAAGTCTCTTTTTGATAATCTAATATGATTTATGCTTTGTACATTGCTTTTTTAATATTGTATAATAATCCTTGACATAGAATGTTTATCAAAAGTACAATGTACAATATAGAGTCAACACAATTATTAACAAGTGACACGACAATAAATATTCAAAAATACAAAGGAGAATTTCAAGGAGAAGATATGATTTCCAAGTTTATAGATTACATCAAAAAAAACAAATACCTTATAGTAATACTTATAGGTGTAATATTAAGGCTTATCTGGATTTTTGCCATGCCAACATACCCGGAAACCGACTTCATGTGGTATCATGTTAAAGGAAAGGAAATAGCAGAAGGCAAAGGCTTTCTGAACGGAATTTACCCCTATTACACCGGAAGACCGGGAGTTCCGACAGCCTTTAGACCCATAGGTTATCCCGGAACTTTGGCTATCCTCTACTTCATATTCGGTGCAGATTTTATGGTAGCAAAGCTGTTTAACGTTGCGCTTTCTACTCTTATTATGTTTTTGACATACAAGCTTTGCGATAAGTTTTTCGGAAGCAAAATTGCATTTTTGACCTTGCTCATTTTTGCCTTATCACCCCTTGCAATAGCGTACAACAGCATCATATGCTCGGAAATTTTGTTTTCCGCTCTATTAATGCTTTCTATTTATTTATTTTTTAATAAAAACAACCCTTTTATCATCGGTCTTTTGATTGGCTATTTAACCCTCGTAAGACCTATCGGAGTATTCATTCCGACAATATTTGTCCTGTATGAATTTATCCGCAGAGATGTGGGGCTAAAGCATAAAATCAAGTATGTCGCTGCCTTTGCAGTATCGGTTGGATTGGTAATTGCTCCATGGATGATAAGAAATTATGTTGTTTTCGGCGAACCGGTTTTCTCAACAAACGGAGGCTATGTTTTTTATGTAAATAACAACGACTATGCAACCGGGTCCTGGAGTGATCCCTTTAAATACCCCGACAGTCCAATGCTACAGTACAAAACTGAGGATGGATTTGATGAAATGGCAATTCACAAGCTAGGCAATAAACTTGCAAAGGAGTGGATAAAGGAAAATCCTAAAAGGTTTGTTGAACTGGCCTTTCTTCGCATTGCCAATTCATACTGGTATAAAACCGATGATATTATGTGGGCACTAACCATAGGTATTAACCAGTGGCATCCAATAACCTCAAAGGCTGTCAAGCTTGAAAAATTGCTGTACAGACCTTTTTACATTGTACTTTTCATATTTATTATATATGCCGTGGTACGGTTTATACGACACAGAAAAATTGACTTTACCACGTTTATTCTCCTGATATTCCTTTACTTTAATGCAATGATGTTTGTGCTGGAAGGAAACCCTAGATATGTTTTCCCTCTTCACCCCATTTATACAATAGGTGTCTCCTTTGTTATAATAAATATACTTAAAAAGTTGCTGCCGGAACGTTTTTCAGCTATTTTGTCTTGAATTTAGTTTATTGCATTGACATTCCAAATGCTATATAATATTGCTTTGTGGATTTCACTTTTTTGAAGTATTAGCCTGTATACGAAAGGATAGATGTTTTAAATGAAATTGGGAATAGTAGGACTACCTAATGTAGGAAAAAGTACTCTTTTTAATGCTATAACAAAAGCCGGTGCAGAATCGGCCAATTACCCCTTTTGTACAATTGAGCCAAATGTAGGGATTGTGGCTGTCCCCGATGAAAGACTTGATAAGCTTGCCGAAATGTATAATCCGGAAAAGGTCACACCCACTGCCATAGAATTTGTGGATATAGCAGGTCTTGTAAAAGGGGCAAGCAAAGGCGAAGGCCTTGGCAATAAGTTTTTGTCCCATATAAGGGAGGTCGACGCAATAGTCCATGTCGTCCGTTGCTTTGAAGACAGCAATATTGTACATGTCGAAGGTTCCGTAGGGCCTGTTCGTGATGTGGAGACCATTGAAATGGAATTGGTCCTTGCAGATATGGAAGTCATGGAAAGAAGAATAGACAGAACACGCAAAATGTTAAAGTCGGGAGATAAAAAGTTTCAGGTAGAATTGGAGCTCTACGAACGGATCATGAAGACCCTTGAAGCAGGTAAACCTGTACGCTCAATGAGCTTTACCGACATTGAGGAGAAAAAGCTTGTAGATCAACTCTTTCTTCTGACGTCAAAGCCTGTCTTGTACGCAGCAAATGTATCTGAAGATGATATAAATTCCGATAAGCCCAACCCGCTGTTGGAAGAGCTCACTAATCACGCCAAAAGCGAAGGCTCGGAAGTAATGGTTATATGTGCAAAGATTGAAGAAGAAATTGCCCAACTGGAGGACGATGAAAAAGCAGAATTTTTGACTGAATTGGGATTATCGGAGTCCGGGCTTGACCGACTGATAAAAGCAAGCTACAAGCTTCTTGGGCTTATCAGTTTTCTCACTGCTGGTCCACAAGAAGTCAGGGCATGGACTATAGTCAAAGGTACAAAGGCTCCCCAGGCAGCCGGAAAAATTCACACTGACTTTGAGAGAGGCTTTATACGGGCTGAAGTCGTTGCTTATGATGACCTTACAAGGCTTGGCTCATACAATGTGGCAAAGGAAAAAGGCCTTGTCCGTTCCGAAGGCAAAGAGTACGTTATGCAAGACGGCGATGTTACTCTCTTTAGATTTAATGTATAAACTAAAACCTACTAATTGATTGCCGCGTACTGCCAAATAAAATCTAGATTCTCGAACATTATAAAAGCGCATACAAACTATATTAAATGTATGCGCTTATAATTTTTATCTTTTTCCGACTATTTATCGTCATTACTGTCATTATCTTCATTGTCGCTATTGTCACTGTCTTCATTTTCTTCATCAATATCTTCTTCAAGTTCTCCAATCTCACTATCGGTCAATATAATGCTCAAATCCAGAATGGAGATCAACTTTTCGCCCTTTTTCCCAACACACTTGAGATAGTCATTATATACCTTCTTGATAATATCCGGGGTTGGTTCTATTTCATCGGCAGATAACCTAATTATCTCAAAAACATCATTTACTACAAAACCAATGAGCTTGTCTTCAATGTCTGTAATTATAACCTTTGTTTTTTTACCAACCTCCATGTCCCCCAACTTAAACCTTTTGTTGAGGTTAACAATCGGAACTACACTTCCCCTAAGATTAATAACTCCATCAATAAATCTAGGCATCCTTGGCATCTTTGAAACTTCTTCATACTTGACGATCTCTTTAACTTGGCTGGTATCCACTCCACAAATCTCATCATTTAGACTAAATACTGCAATTTGCATGCCTTCCATCAGAAAAACCTCCTTAATATGAATTTTCTGCATAGAATTTAAACCTTCAAATAAGAAATATGCTTTTGAATTGAACTCATCATAAATATTCAACCTTTCCGATATGAAATCCAAAAACCAAGAAAAGAAATGCGTATATCTTAATATTATACTAAAAAAGTATAATTTACAACAATTTTATGAAGTTTTTTAATTATTAAATTATACAGTTTTGGTTACACACTTCAGAATAACGAAGATTATTCTATTTATCAGAAATAAAGAATTTATTAGATAAAGTAAAAGAACCGTCAGTAGACAGCGAAAAATATACTGAAGATGCATTAAGCCTAAATAGCGGTGATACATTCTTATATTAAAGCATACAGATAAAAGACTATATACCTCCTTGTAAATTTTTCAAATTTCATGAAAATTATTATTGACTGATATCCTATTACATGGTAAAATGATTGATAATAAAAGCAATGATGGGGTAAAGTAGATTGTATATTCTTTTCAAGCGAGCTGGGGATGGTGCGAGCCCGGTAAAAGAGGTATAATTGAAGTTCACCGCCTGAGCTGTTGGCTGAAAAGCGAATTAAACCGCTAAAGTAGGCTTAACCGGAGCTTTCGCCGTTAAAAGAAAGGTTGTATCGGATTATATATGTGTAGTCCCGTACAATAATGAGTGGGCATTATGCCAATTTGGGTGGTACCGCGTGGAGAATACACTCCTCGTCCCTTAAGAATAAGGGATGAGGAGTTTTTATTTTGCCTCTTGGAATGAAATGAAAGAGGCAAAGCGAAAGGACTCGATGTCCCGAGCTTCTATTTTTGACTTTTGAAGTAAAAAATAAAAATAATAATATATGGAGGTTTTTACTATGATTATTGTTATGAACCAGAATGCTACAAAAGAACAAATTGACAGTGTGGAAAAAAAGCTTTTGGATCTGGGTTTTAAGACTCATCCTATCGTCGGAGATGTAAAAACAATAATTGGAGCAATTGGTGACAGAAGACTTCTTAACACCCACTCCATATCTACTATGCCGGGAGTTGAAAGCCTCGTTCCCATCATGAAGCCATATAAGCTGGCCGGTAAGGAGTTGAAGCATGATCCAACCATTGTTACGGTAGGCGATGTTCGAGTCGGAGACAACGAAGTGATAGTTATGGCCGGTCCTTGCGCAATTGAAAACGAAGAAATCTATGTGGAAACAGCTAAAAGAGTAAAAGCAGCAGGAGCCAAAATACTTCGCGGAGGTGCCTTCAAGCCTCGCACATCCCCTTACGCCTTCCAAGGCCTAGAGGAGGACGGCCTTAAAATAATGGCCACTGCTCGTGAGGTAACAGGATTAAAGCTTGTCACCGAAGTTGTGGACACAAGAGATGTGGACCTTGTCGCCTCCTATGCAGACATCATTCAAATCGGAGCACGAAACATGCAAAATTTTAGACTCCTCAAAGAAGTTGGAATGCATAAAAAGCCTGTACTGCTGAAAAGAGGAGTGTCCGCAACCATCGAAGAATGGCTAATGGCTGCCGAATATATTATTTCCGAGGGCAATCCGGACGTAATACTTTGTGAGCGGGGCATACGAACATTTGAGACTGCCACTAGAAATACTATTGATATGAGTGCCATTCCTGTAGTAAAGGAGCTGTCCCATCTACCGATAGTGCTTGACCCCAGCCATGCAGCAGGTACATGGAAATATGTAGATCCCCTTGCAAAAGGTGCAATAGCAACAGGAGCCGACGGATTAATTATTGAAGTGCATAGTCAACCGGATTGCGCTCTTTGCGACGGTCAGCAGTCCTTGATCCCTTCGAGATTTGAACAGCTTATGAAAGAGCTTGAGCCCGTGGCTCTTGCAGTAGGAAGAAAACTATAAATAAAGAAAAATACATTGTAAAAAAAAGCTCAGAGGCATGTTCATTCAATGACTCCGAGCTTTTTACTTACTTAAATACGTATCCATATCAACTTGTACCGCTTCCCTCAGCTTTCCTATTTCATCATAGCTTACAACAATATTTTTTCCTATTTCCTTTGCATAGTACAGAGCTCGATCAGCATAATCAACAACCTTTTTGATATCATCAGAGTGCACCGGAAACTGGGCAATACCGCAGCTTACAGTCACTTTGGCCATTTTTTGACCTTCGCCAACAAACAGGTTTTGCTTTTCAAGCTGGCGTCTTATTCTGTCCCCTACACTCTTGGCTTGCTCAAGGTCAAGATCCCTTATCAGAATCAAAAACTCTTCTCCCCCATAACGAACAGGAATATCCGTCTTTCTGATACTCTGCATTATTATACCTCCAAAAGTCGCCAGGAGCTTATCTCCCCAAACATGACCATAGGCGTCATTGAATTTTTTAAAATTATCAATATCAAACATAAGTATATTTAGTGGCTTTTTTGAATACTCACAGTAAAGAGCTTCTTCCTCAAGCTTCTGATCCAACATATGCCTGTTGGCAAGCCCTGTGAGCTTATCCGTCCTAGCTAGCTTAAATTCCCTTTTATGCATCTCATCATATTTTTTGACCTCCAAGATAACTATTGACACACCGTATGCCGTCAGTAGTATAAAAAAATCTCTTATGGCAAGCTTTAAGAAGTTTATCTGCTCGATATTATCCGCTTTTACCAAAATGGATGATAGCGAGTAAAAAATTATACTAAAAACACTGATATTTATGGTACTCAAGATATCTTTACCAATGCCATAATATGCAATTATGAAAAATAGAAGTATGTATATATCCGAATCAATACCCTTAAATATGTAGGAGAAAGTGCAAATTAGAATAACATCAAAATAAAAGGAAAGATTTATCAGCTTCTTTATCAAATTATTCGGTTTCTTGAACAAATAAAGCAAGGTTAGAAATCCATTATATAGAATTGCTAGGAAAAAAGTCTGCCAGAAACTTTTTTCTGTTTGAGGATAATCGGAAACTAGAAAAAAAAGAGGTATTATAAGCAACAAAGTCATCCATCTGAAATAAATAAAACTTCTCTGCTGACGTAAGCCTTTAACTCTCTTTTCCTTAACGAATCCGTTTATAATATCATTCATCGTACTTCTTTAACCTCAAAACGATAGAATATTTTCCCTTTACATACTCATATTCTATATTTATTTTTAATTTTTGTCAATTACCCATTATGCAAACCTATACAAACTTCTGCTTTATTCTCTCCCAATAAAGCATCACAGCCATCCCTAAGAGGGTAAGAACAGTGCCCAATACAAGGTTTAAGGTAATTTTCTCATTAAGAAACACAATTGCAAACACGCTTGCTAAAACAGGCTTTAGAAAGAAAACCATAGATCCACTGCCGGCACCTGTACGCGTCAGCCCCATAAAATAAGTCAGGTACGCTATACCGGTAACAAAAACCGAAAGATATATAACCTGAAGAGAAGCTGTATAATCAAATTTAAAAACCGGAATGTCCCTTATTAATAAAATAGGAAGCAAAACAAGGCTGCCGATTAGAAACGAATACCCATTCATCTTAAGACTGCCGATTTTAGATGATGCCCTTCTACCTACGACGGTATATAGTCCGTATAAAACTGCCGACATCAAAGCAAGAAGCGGGCTTAATATATTTATATCCTGAAAAGCCTGTCCATCGGTACTTATAGCCACTATGCCAAGCATTCCCAGAAACATCCCCACGACCTTAAATAAAGGTATTCGCTCCTTGTCCATAATAGCTGCAAATATGGATACAAATATTGGATTGCTACTGAAAATAACCGCCACTATGGATGCTTTAGCTGAAGCAGTACTTAGGCTCAGTTGAAGCAGATTCATACTAAATACTACGTTTAGGATTCCTGCCAGAGCAACAATCCCCATGCTCCTTTTGTCTATTTTTAAATCACGTTTTATCAATAAAAACAAAAAGAGCAGAGAGCCTCCGATAAAAAACCTCAAAAAATTAATTTGAAAAGGGTTAACCCTACCCATAATTGTTTTGCTTACAACCTCATATGTACTGAAAAAAATTACAGTAATCATTACAAAGAGGTAGCCAAAATTGTATTTTTTCACTGCTTTCCCCCACTTTAACACATTATACTTATTTAATAGCATCTCATTATCACAATCATAGGACTTCTGTACTAGTCGTTTCCGCTTAATTTAAGACATTATAACCATTAACACAGGAGCAATATCGGTGTATAATTGTATTATAGGATAATATTAAAATAATTAGAATAGGGTGAGTTCTATGATAGATCTTATAACTTGTGAAATATGCGGAAAACTATATAATCCAAACGGCTTTTTTAGAGTATGCCCTATCTGCTATGAAAGTGACGAGTCGGATTTCAAAAGAATTAAGGATTATCTCAATTTGCACCCGTGTGCCAAAATCTTTGACGTAGTAGCAGATCTTAATATTTCTGTAAAGAAAATCAAGCGTTACTTGCGCGAAAGCAGGCTTGAAATCCTAGAAAAGGAAAATCATTTCCTATTCTGCGAAGGCTGCGGAAAAAGCATACGTTCGGGCATATACTGCGATGAATGCTATAAAACTCATCACAAAAATATCAAAGTTATATGTTCCGACAGCAACGACACTAAGCATTCCAATGCCATACGTTTTAGATCCGATGGACAGTCAAAGCGTGCATCATCGATTTAGTCTATTCATCAAATACTAATATCATCGACATTTTCAAACTGCTTTTCACCTTCATCACTAAATACTACTTTTACATAATTTCTCATGTCATGATCTTTTCGGTCCTCTTCATCCAGCTTCACATAAATATCTACTTTTTTAGCGACATCAATATCCAGCCTCTTGAATACATCCTTTTGTATTATATCAACGATGGAGTCAATATAGTCTAAGGCAGAATGCTTTGATTTACTCTCTATCACAGCCTGAACCCTTCCCAACTTATTTGTGCCCATTACTTCTAAATGCACAATTCCAAGTTCATTTTCATTATCTGTGGCATAGAGAAGTTCTCTTTCATATACACTTTTATTATTCGACATAACAACCCACTCCAATTGTAATAATTATATATTCCACAAACAATAAAATATCATTAAATATCTTTCTCGTAAAGCATTTTATATACGCTGTAGTAATTTTCTACTCTTTTAGTGTAGATTTCAGTTTCTTTGTAAGGTATACTATCAAGACTCTTCCCCGTTTTGCTGTACTTGCTGTTGTTTAGCCATGAATGCACACATGAAGCGCCGGCATTATATGATGCTACCACAAGGACAGGGCTATCAAACTGTCTCTCTAAATTATTAAGCAACCAGCATCCAAACTTTATGTTTGTCTCAGGGTCATATAAATATTCCACTTTAAAATCCTTTATCCCCATCATTTCTGCAATCCAGAATGCCGTATCATCGGTCACCTGCATCAGGCCCCGAGCATTTTTATGGGAGGTCGCATCGGGGTTAAAGCTGCTCTCTGCCTTAATAATTGAAAAAACAAGGTACGGATCCAAATCATATTCAGAAGAATACCTGTAAACATATTCCTTAAATTTCAAAGGATACAGCATTTTAATAGCTCCTTCGAGAATAAACACAATAGCAATCAATGCCACTGCAAAAATAAAAATCAGCTTCACATTTCTTTTAAATCTATTAGCCACAAAAATACCCACCTTAACGAAATCTTATTAGCTATATATTTTGTGATAAACATTTTACATTGATTTTGGATATCGTAAAACATATACATTGATTCATACGTTGAAGTCACTTATTGTAGTTTGCCTCAACTATTCTTCTAAGTTCTTCATAAGTACTATCATTTTTAATTATTACATCGGCCAGACTACAATAATATTCATCACTTAACTGTGCATTTATTCTTTCGACTACCTGTTCATAGGTTAATCCGCTTCTAGCCATTACCCTTTTTATCCTGTTTTCTCTATCTGCGACTACCACCCAAATTTCCTTCGCAACATCAAGAAAACCATGTTTTATCGGAATAGGTGCATCTATAACAACAGTTTTCCCCAATTTCTTTAAAACTTCATGTCTTTCCCAAATGATTTGAGCCACATGTCTATGAGTAATGCTGTTTAAATCCTCCAGTTTGTCTTTATCATTAAAAACCTCTGCGGCAAGCTTTTTTCTGTCTATTTCTCCGTCCGGAGCAAGTATTTGAGCCCCAAAGCAGTCTACAATCTCTTGATATGCTTCCCGGCCTTTTAGGGTAATGTCTCTTGCGATAATATCAGCATCAATTATCTGGGCTCCGAGCTCACCCAAAATCTTTGATACTGTGCTTTTTCCGCTTCCAATTCCGCCAGTAACTCCAATTGTCTTCAATTTCAACATCCCTCTATATTTTATTACTTAGTTTCGTACCAGTTGTTACCTGATTTAACCTCTACGATTAACGGCACCTTCAGGCTGACAGCATTCTGCATGCCTTCGGATAGAATTTTTTCAACCTCTTCCTTTTCTTCTTTGAACACCTCAATAATAAGCTCATCATGAACCTGAAGTATGAGCCTTGACCTAAGTTTCCTCTTTTTGAGTTCTCCATGCACCTTTACCATTGCAATCTTGATTATATCCGCGGCACTTCCCTGGATCGGAGTGTTCATTGCAATACGTTCTCCGAAGGATCTTATATTGAAGTTGCGGGACTTGAGCTCCGGCAAATATCTTCTCCTCATGAACATGGTGGTTACAAAACCTTTTTCTTTGCCCTCTTCTACAATATCATGCATATATTTCTTTACATTGGGATATCTGTCCAGATAACCGTCTATATACATTCTAGCTTCTTTTCTGCTTATCTTCAGATCCTTCGCAAGACTGAAGTCCCCTATTCCGTAAACAATACCGAAATTGACAGCTTTTGCTCTGGACCTCATTATAGAAGTAACTTCTTCCTTTGGTATTCCGAAAACCTTTGAAGCCGTCGAAGTATGAATATCCTCATTGTTTAAAAACGAATTTATCATGTTTTCATCATCGGTTATATGGGCCAGAACCCGAAGCTCAATCTGAGAATAATCCGCATCAAGGAGCTGATAATTCTCATCTGAAGGAATAAAGACCTTCCGTATTTTCCTTCCCATCTCAAGTTTTATCGGTATATTCTGAAGATTGGGCTCTGTACTGCTTATCCTCCCTGTCACTGTCACCGTCTGATTGAAACTTGAATGAATCTTTCCAGTGTGAGGATTTATAACCGCCAGAAGTCCTTCTACATAAGTAGATTTCAGCTTCATAAGCTGCCTGTATTCCAATATTTTTTCTACAATTTCATGCCTGTCGGACAGCTCTTCCAATACTTCCGCATCGGTTGAATATCCGGTTTTTGTTTTCTTAATAATCGGAAGTCCTAGTTTCTCAAAGAGGATAACTCCCAGTTGTTTTGGAGAGTTGATATTAAACTCCTCTCCTGCCAGCGAGTATATTTCCTTTGTAATAACATCTATCTTTTCTTGCATCTCTTTTGAAAACTCAACAAGGGCATTGACATTAACCTTAAAGCCGTGATATTCCATATCCGCCAAGGTTCTTACCAGCGGAAGCTCGATACTATAATAGAGCTGTTCCTGGTCGTTTTCCTTAAGAATATTATCCATTTTCTGATTGACTTTATTTATAACATAAGGATAAATGCCCACGGTCTTTGAAAGGTCGTCCTGTTGCATATCCCGGTATAGAGTAAAATTTTTGCCTTTTCCCGACAGCTCCTCAACGGCCTTGATATTCAGGTTTAAATACTCCATCGCCAGCTCGGATATTGCATAGGTATCCTTTGACGAGTTTATTATATAAGCTCCAATCATGGTGTCAAAGGCCAAACCGTTAAAGTCAATTCCCCGATTATTTAAATATACTATAAAGTTCTTAAAATCATGACCGTATTTTTTTATGCTTTCATCCTCTAAAATGTCCTTAAACTGCCGGAAAAACTCATCCTCATTAATATTGTTTTCAAAGTCCACATACCACGCTTCATCTTCCTGTGATGAAATTGCACAAGCCGCAAGCTTTTGTGAAAAGCTTCCCGTTTTATCAATCAAATAATAGATATATACTTTTCTGTTTCTTAGAATATTATTTTTTAATTCCTTAAGCTCATCACTGTTTTTTGCAATCTTAATATCCAGTTCTAAGCTATCTTCGCTTTGGGCATCATTTAATCCAAACTTATCAATAAAGCTTTTAAACTCCAGCCTCTTAAATATCTCATAGGTCTTATTCCTATCAATTTCCACAACCTTTAGATCTTCAATATCACAAAGAGACGGCATATTTCTTTCAATCAGGGCAAGCTCCCTGCTCATAAATGCTTGTTCTTTAAAAGTCTCAAGCTTTTCCTTAAGTCCTTTCTTTTTGACGCTGTCTAATGAGCTATAAAGATTTTCGAGGTTATTATACTCTCTTATAAGATCTAAGGCCGTTTTTTCGCCAATACCGGGAACACCGGGGATATTATCGGAAGCATCTCCCATCAAAGCCTTTACGTCAACAAACTGTTCCGGCTTAATTCCGTATACTTCTACAATCCTATTGTAGTCATATTCCTCAACATCTGTTTTTCCGCCTTTTGTTCTGGGAAGCTTAAGTTTCGTTGAAGGTCCCACCAATTGATAGGCATCCCTGTCCCCCGTAACCAGTATTACTTCCAGTCCCTTTTTTTCGGCGCACAATGAAATGGAGCCTAATATATCATCGGCTTCAAATCCTTCCATCTCGAGCCTTCGTATATTCATTGCATCCAATACTTCCTTCAAAAGAGGAACCTGAACCCGAAGCTCCTCAGGCATACCTTTCCTATTTGCCTTATATCCTTCGTATCTGCTGTGCCTAAAGGTTGGAGCCTTAAGATCGAACGCAACACAAATGTATTGAGGCTTCTCCTCTTCAATAAATTTTTGCATCATATTTATAAATCCGTAGATTCCATTGGTATATGTACCGTCGGATGTCACCAGCAGTTCACGAAGCCCGTAAAAGGCTCTGTTGATAATACTGTTTCCGTCTATAGCCATCAATTTTTGCTTGCTCATTGTTTAAACCTCTCAGCTTTCTTTATCTTCAGTCGACCTTTTGAATTTTGAATTTTCTGCAATTATTATAAAACATTATCCTTCATTAGTAGGATTTCTTTTTTCTGCTTGTTTATCCATGTGTTTAACCGAACCGTCATTTTCAATAATTAGAGAAATGCTTTCTCCTTTCATATACGCCCTTTGGCCTTTCTTTACAGGAATGCTTACTTCAAGACCACAATCATCGGATACCAAAACTGCATATCCGTCCTCAATCCTCTTTACCACTGTATCTATAATCAATTTTAATCATCACCTTTTTTAGTTTTATGTCTCAAAATCCTGTCCCCATAATTGTACACAAAAAAGGGACTGCAGTAAACAGCTGTCCCTTAATTTTTTTTATTGCCCGTGTTTTAAAAAGTTAGACCGAAGAAAATCGTTGTACTTATTTAAGACTATTGGATACAAACTCAGCTTCATTGCACTCAAGGCGATAAATCAGCTTGTCGAGTTTGTCTTTATTGAGTTCATCTATTTCAACAATTTCAAGACCATACTCATTGTATAGCTCTCTATTTATGATTCTGTTTACTTTCGCTTTAAATTCCAAAGACTGTACTTTATCTATGGAAGCATTTACAAACACATTTACAAGACTTTGTGGTTCAATTTCTTCTCTAAAAACTGCGCCCACGCCCGTCATACTGATATTCTTGATTATGGCATATATATTATCGCCTGCTCCCTTTGGATAGAATTTTGATTGAAAATTAGTAAGGTACCTTTTAGCATTTCTATTATTCTTTACTCTGCTGACACTTTTTATTGAAACCTGTACCAGCCATGGATAAGTTAGCTCAAATCCACTTATTGTCCCATTAACAATGTATTCATACTCTCCCTGCATAACTTGGCAGGAAACAATATCACCTTTAAATACATTATTTTTCAAGAATTCTTCGGGAATTCTAAAATATAGGCTCTCACCTTCAGTCTTTTGTATAACCGATAGGATTGGCTCAAAAATATATCCATGCTTAATACTGATAACAGCACCCCGTCTGAAAACCTCCTCCTTCTCTTTAACAGACAGTACATATTCTTCTTTCTGAACCGGAATCCAATTAGACAGCTCGACATTCATCATTATGATCCCTCCTTAGACTTGTTGACAATTCAATCCTTGAAAAACGAACTTAAAATCGTAATGATGATATATTCGACAAACAGTCTAAAATATCCTCCTTTGCATGAAGAATTTGCTTATTCAAGATAAATACTACTCTTTAAGTACTGTTATTTCAACTTTTTTCATCGTACCTTCGCCATTCGTTTCTTCATCTAAGGAAAGGTTGTTGCCATATTTCTCCTTGAGCTTATTTACAAAATCGTTATATTTTGTACTGTCCATGTCAAAACTCAGCACCTTCTTATTCTCCTTCGGGCTGGAAACGGCATCATATTCCGGAGCGGATTTCTCCATTTTTACTTCAATTTCTATATTGCACGAAATGGCAATATTATTAATGTTATCAATTTCTTTTTCAATGTCCGATGAGTTGATTGTAATATACACATCATAAATAGGTATACCTGCAACAGTAATACCGTAAGTTGATGCATCTTCCGGAGCAGGGGCTGTTGAATTGATAGAATTATCCGCAAACTCCTTCGTTCCTTCCTCTCCGACAGCATCACTCCCACCATCATATTGTCTGGCTTTCATGGATATATCATGTCCGTTGAATGAAGTTTCTACCTGGTAATTGTTCTCATTTCCATACTCATCCGACTGGCTATTGTCATTTAGAGCAGTTCCTGAAATTTTATCCCGATTTAAACTCATTGATACTCCGCTGCTATCTTTTGGAGCATTACCAAATAACCCCCGGGTCATAATTAGGCTTCCGGCGACAAAAACCATAATAAGTCCTGCAGCGATAGAGGATGAAAAACCAACAAACTTTTTCTTAAAAGGTACAGTCTTACTCTTTAATTCATTCTTATTCTTTTCTGCCATAAGTTTCTCATGAAGCTCTTCTCTAAATCCGGAAGGAAGCTCAACCTCTTCGAAAGAACCCAATGCACCGACAATTTCTTTTAGTGCATCAAGCTCACTTTTACAGATTTCACAAGTTTTTATATGCTCATCGATCTCATTTTTAGTTTCATTATCCAACTCATTATCTATATATAAAGATAATAATTCAATTATTTCACTACAACTTTTCATCTCCAACCCTCCTTTCAATATTATTTGACGTATTCTTCATTTATAAGTTCCTTTTTTTGCTGAAGTATTTTTTTTAGAGCCTGCCGCGCCCTGTTAATTCTCGATTTAACCGTACCTTCCGGACATTTTATTATGCCGGATATTTCTTCATAGCTAAAGCCTTGAATATCTCTTAGCACAATAACCGTCCTGTATTCTTCAGACAACATATTTATTGAATCCTTTACAGCCCTTTTAAGCTCATTATCCTCAGCTGTCAATTCAGGTCCCGGTGAATCATCCTTTATCTGACGTTTCATCTCATTTCCACCAATTTCAATATCCTCATCGAGAGAAACCACTTTCTTATTTTTTCTTTTACGAATCTCATCGAGGCAGGCATTCGTTGTAACCTTATATATCCATGTATTAAATAGGGAATCGCCTTTGAAATTCTTTATGGATTTATACGCTTTCAAAAAAACTTCCTGGGATAATTCGCTGGCATCATCAAAGTTCCCCAGCATTCTAAAGGCAATATTGAATACTTTCTTTTGACACCCTTCTATAAGCTTCTCAAACGCCTCAACATCCCCCTGTTTAGCCTTGCCAATCAATTCCTTCTCACAATAGTTCATATTACCAGCCTCACCTCCGGCTCCAAAATGATTCAAACCAATTATCGTCAAACAATCAAAATCATTAAATGCATCCCAAAATCTTATTATACAATTTTTTTAACATAATTTGAACTGTTACAGATCTTTTTCATATAAAAGTAATATTAGCTACTTACATATATTACCAAAGGGTTTTTTCTTAAATTATAGAATATATTTATCATAAGATTAGATTAATACTAAAAGGGGTAGTACTATGATCAATACAATTCTAGTAATTGATGACAATATCATTGATAATGCTATTATCAAAAATTACCTTTATGCCGAAAGATACAGCATAATTTCTGCTCTAAATGGGCGTGAAGCTCTAGAACTTATTGAAAGCCGCAATATCGACCTTATATTGCTTGATGTAGTTATGCCCATAATGGATGGATATGATTTCTTGAAAGAATTCTCAAAAACATCTTATTATAAGGAAATCCCCGTAATTGTTGCATCAAATCTGGACAATACGGAGAATATCGAAAAAATTCTTGAGTTTGGTGTATTCGATTATATCATAAAACCATTAGACCATATTAACAAATTGATACTTATAAACAAAATAAAATCGGCTCTAAAGTACAGAAATGCGCTCTTAGACCTTAATAAAGCTACAAAGCTCATCAATCAGTTATCCACTAAGGAAGCATAAATTTATCTATATTTCACGCCATGCAAAAACACCCGCCTTAAAAGCGGGTGTTTTTGATATTTAGAATTGAGTAAGTCTATAAGCCGGGTTCTGTATTTGATAGTCATCTATCTAGGCTATATATTTCTATATAGCTCCAGCCACCTACCCGGGACTAGCGGGCCACCTTAACGTCCCTCTATACGGTGTTGCTCCAGGTGGGGTTTACATAGCCGGTAAGTCACCATACCGCTGGTGAGCTCTTACCTCACCTTTCCACCCTTGCCATGCTGAAAACCAAAAGCTAATAGCTTCAATCTTCAGCAGGCGGTATATCTCTGTTGCACTTTCCTTGAAGTCGCCTTCACCGGGAGTTACCCGGCACCCTGCCCTATGGAGCCCGGACTTTCCTCGTGTACGGCCTTTCGGCACTGTACCCGCGACTATCTGGCTTACTCAAAATCTTTAGTTTCCATCGGCAAAATATATTATACGCACATAGAATACTAATGTCAACAAATTTTAAATGGGTCCTCTTCCATATTGCTCTTCACAACCTCAATTTGAGGGAAATTCTCTGATATTAATTCTACAAGCCTGTCTGCAATAATTCTTTCGGTATTAAAATGTCCGGCATCTATAACGCACATTCCCATTTCCAGCATATCCATAGCATCGTGATACTTTACATCTCCGGTAACCAGCACATCTGCCTTTGACTTTGCAGCACCTAATACTTCCCGGTCAAAGCTACCACAGAATACAGCCACTTTTCCAACCTCCCGGTCAATATCGCCAATTACTCTGACATTTTTTACACTAAGCTTTTCTTTCACAACAGCTATAAACTCCTCAAGGCTTTTTGGCTTGTCAAGTACTCCCACGTTACCCATACCATACTGCCTGCCTTTTATCTCAAGGGGATAAATGTCATAAGCCACTTCCTCATAAGGATGAACCTTTATCATGGCTTCAATTGCTTTTTTGAGGTCCCTTTGGGCGATTACGGTTTCCACCCTATACTCATCAACCTTCTCAAGATTGCCCGTTGTGCCTATATAGGGATTTGTGCCCTCTAAGGGTCTAAACGTCCCCGTTCCGGCTGTCATAAAGGAGCAGTCACTGTAATTGCCTATCCATCCCGCCCCAGCCCGGCTCATTGCTTCTCTGACCGAATCTACGCTTTCATGGGGAACAAATACAACTATCTTATAAAGCTTTTCCGCCTTGTAATCTTTAAGATTGCTTATTTCTGTAAGCCCTAAAAGGGAAGAAAGGTAATTGTTAACTCCTCCATAGGCAACATCCAAATTTGTATGGGCACTATATACTCCAATATTGTTTTTTATTAGCCTATAAATAATATTACCCTTTGGATCGTCCTCATTTATCCTTTTAAGGCCTTTAAATATGACCGGATGATGTGAGATAATCAAATCTGCTTTTTTGGCTATAGCTTCATCTACAGTCTTAGAAGACACCTCAAGACATACAAGGATTCTTTCTATGATGCTTTCCCTGCTTCCAATAAGCAGTCCGACATTGTCATAATCCTCCGCAAGATTATTTGGAGCCAGTTCCTCCATGTACCTTATTATCTCCCTTGCTTTAATACTCATAAAACCACTCCTTTTAGCTTTTGTCTTTATATTCCGTAAAAAGCCTTGATATTTCATCTCTTATTCTAATGCTGTCCAATCTTGTTTTGGAGTTTTTATCGTTCATCTTCTCCATTTCAAGAATAATTCTATCCATATGTCCTATCTTTTTTTCAATGAACACTGTTAAAAGCGGGTCTTTATTTTCAAAAAGCTTCTCACCAATATAATAGTATACTTCCTCTTTTATTTTCACATTTCCCGTCCATTTTACAGCCATCGCATTATATATTCTGTCTTCCTCCATTGCAAGCCTCTCGTCAAAAATATCAAAACCGTTTTCGTAAAGCCATTGTCGTACCAATTCTATTGAATTCATCGGTTGAATAATCAGCGTCTTCGCCTTTTTGGCCTTGGCAAAATCTTTTGTTAGTATTTCCCTTATTATCAATCCGCCCATTCCCGCAATAATAATAACATCAGCCTCGTCATCCTCTATGGGTTCCAATCCGTATCCAATTCTGGTGCTTATGTACTGTGTCAGACCATATTCAAGTATATTTTTGTTTGCAATGCTTATTGGGCCTTTTCTGACATCACACGCAACTGCCCTTTGGCATTTTTTATTCATTACAAGATAAATGGGAACATATGCGTGATCCGTCCCAATATCACAAGCAATATTACATTTTGGGGTCATATCGGCAATAAGTTTCAAACGTCCCTTTAACTCCATGACAACTTCCTTTCGTCAAAAAAGTTTTATACAGTATGATAACAATTATATTGGATTTTTGGCGCATAATAAATAGTATAAAAACATTTCTAAATTAATAAAAAGGGGATGTTTCGATGATACAAAGCCATAGACTTCATAATGCAAAGGACATAGAAAAACCTTTTGAAACAGCAATCACCGGCATGACAGAGCCACCATACCAAGCCATC
Organism: Acetivibrio mesophilus; assembly: GCF_004102745.1. GTDB lineage: Bacteria > Bacillota > Clostridia > Acetivibrionales > Acetivibrionaceae > Hungateiclostridium > Hungateiclostridium mesophilum. Next base: position 89,251 of record NZ_RLII01000004.1, read on the forward strand.
ATCATCAAAAAAAGTACCCCTGTGTCAAGTCATAGAGAACCAACCCAAAACTTTGACACCTTTATCGAGATAAAACAATAAAATAAGGAGTCCTTCTGGACTCCTTATTTTATTGTTTTGGTGGGCCTTCAGGGACTCGAACCCCGGACCAACCGGTTATGAGCCGGTTGCTCTAACCAACTGAGCTAAAGGCCCGTTTGGCTCCTCAAGTAGGACTCGAACCTACGACCCTGCGGTTAACAGCCGCATGCTCTACCGACTGAGCTATTGAGGAATATATTTGCCTTAGCAATTACTTGCTAAGCACAAAATATATTATACTTATGCATCCCTCCAAGGTCAAGAATTGTTTTATTGCCATTTTAAGCATTTACAGCCGTTTTTCTCTTGTTTTTTAGTTATTACTCTCATTTTCGTGGTATAATTTTTTTCGTAAACTATTTACTATCCACAAATCGAACACTCTTATTACTAATTGGTGGTTTTAGGAGTCTTGTTTCTATATTGGAGCAACAGTTCCCTCAGTTCAGTTGCGTGTTTTCCTTCATCCTCTGCATACTTTTTGAAAACATCCTTTATCTTCTCATCCTCTATTCTTTTAGAATACATCTCATAATCCCTTACCAACTCCATTGAATTTTCCCATGCCCTGAGCAACCTGTCGTAAGTTGTAATTTCCACTTCATTTCTGTTCATCTCATCCATGTTATTCATCTCCATTATAAATATATTTTATATTATTCTTATATTGCTTCGAACAATGTTTTTTTATACAGTTTATATTATAATCTCATTGTTTTGAATAATTTGCCAAACAGTTCTTAACAGTATTCCTTTGGTGTATAAACATGTTAAACACTTTTTAAAATTAATTTAAAAAATCGCTTGATTTTTCTTTTTGCATCTATTAATATACTACTAGTATATTAATTATACTCCCCTAGATCCCGGAAATAGGCGCATAGCTAATTTACGGGATATTTTTTATCCTCAAATCCGTTAAAACAGTTTTTCTCGATTCTACTTTACAAATTCCGCTAAAATCATGGGACATCGAGTTCCTTTGCTTTCGTCTCTTTCATTTCATTCCAAGAGGCCAAATAAAAGCTCGGAAAATCAAGTCCCTTCGCTTTGGGCTCTTTCATTTCACTCTAAGAGGCCAAATAAAAAGAGCCAGGTAACAGTTCCTGACTCTTTTCATTAATCCAAATAGTCCTTAAGCTTTTTACTCCTGCTGGGATGCCTCAGCTTTCTCAATGCCTTTGCCTCAATCTGACGAATTCTCTCCCTGGTGACATTGAACTCTTTTCCAACCTCTTCAAGGGTCCTAGCCCGTCCGTCATCCAACCCGAATCGAAGTCTTAGAACTTTCTCTTCTCGAGGAGTCAAAGTATCCAAAACATCTATCAGTTGCTCTTTCAAAAGTGTAAAAGCAGCTGCCTCCGATGGTGCCGGAGCATCATCATCAGGTATAAAGTCCCCAAGGTGACTGTCTTCCTCTTCACCTATAGGCGTCTCAAGAGAAACAGGCTCCTGGGATATTTTCATTATCTCCCTTACCTTTTCTACAGGCATATTCATCTCTTTTGCAATCTCCTCAGGGTGAGGTTCCTTCCCCAGTTCCTGCAGAAGCTGTCTGGAAACTCTTATAAGCTTGTTGATTGTCTCAACCATGTGAACAGGTATCCTGATGGTTCTCGCCTGGTCTGCAATTGCTCTTGTAATTGCCTGCCTAATCCACCATGTAGCGTAAGTACTGAATTTGAAGCCTTTTCTGTAATCAAACTTTTCTACTGCCTTTATAAGTCCCAGATTTCCCTCCTGAATTAAATCAAGAAAAAGCATACCTCTTCCTACATATCTCTTGGCAATACTTACAACAAGCCTCAAATTTGCCTCAGCCAACCTTCTTTTAGCTTCGGCATCACCCTGTTCCATCCTGTGAGCCAGTTCAATTTCTTCCTCAGCACTTAAAAGAGGTACTTTACCAATCTCCTTTAAATACATTCTAACAGGGTCATCTATACTTATACCCTCGGGCACAGAAATGTCCAGATCATCCTCCGTAAGTTGGATATCCTCCATTTCCGCATCGATATCTCCTACTACGTCTATCCCCATATTTTCTAGTGTCTCATAAATTTTTTCAATATGCTCCGGATCGATGTCAATTTCATCAAACGCATCCATTATTTCCTTGTATGTGAGCATTCCTTTTTGCTTACCTTTTTCAATAAGCTCAAGCAAAATCGCTTTTTTATCGCTATTGGGTTTCACTTACTGCCCCTCCGTTCATTAAGATGTATCTCTCTATATACTTTTCATTTTCAATAAAACTGACTTCAACTCCAACTTCAACTTTTCCGAATCTTCAGCTGACAAGTTTTCGGATGAAAGCAATTGAAGTATCTCCTTCTGTCTGTTCCTTAGACGGTATAATTCCATTTTTTTAATTATGTCCATAACTGCCTTTATGTTATCATCAAAATTACATTCCCCCTGTATTAATCTCGCAAATATGCTTGAAGACTCATCACCGGCCAAATTTATTAGCTCCGCCGGAACTATTCCCTTCTTATCTTCAAAGCGTTTAAAAATAATCTTTGCCATTTCTTTATTTTTTTCATTTTCAAATTCATCAACATTTACCTTATCCTTGATGACTTTATATAATGAATTATCAATGCTAAGTAGGCATAGCAACATTCTTTCACAATCAATAATACTATGATATGTGCTTTTTTCGTTGCTTTCCTCACTTTTAAACCTATTATTGTTAGGTTTTACCAACATTGGTTTAAAACCTTTTCTGGGTTTTATTCTTCTCAGTACTTCTGCATATATCGATTCCTGACTTATATCATATTCCTTTGAAATTTTCTTAATATACATTTCTCTTTCCATATTGTTGTCAATCTTTGACAGCAAATCTGCCGTCTTATTAAGAAAATTTATCTTTCCATCAGTAGTATTTGTATCTATAGTAGATTTTAAAGCCTTTATTTTATACTCAACCAATGAAAGTGCGTTTTCAATCAGCTTATTAAAGGCTTGAGCTCCGTTCTTCTTGACAAACTCATCAGGATCCTTTCCTTTAGGTATAAGAAGAACTTTTACATTGCAGCCGATATCGTTCAACAAATCGAGCCCTCTCATTGTAGCAGCCTTACCCGCAGTATCCGCATCATAGGATATAATTATCTCTTCTGCATATTTTTTCAACAATCGTCCCTGACTTTCAGTTAGAGCAGTACCTAAAGAAGCTACAGTATTTATTATTCCAAACTGAAATAGGGATATTACATCCATATATCCTTCAACTACTACTATTCTTTTTTCACCCGAATTCTTGGCAAAGTTCAGAGCATATAGATTTTTCCTTTTATTGTAAACCAATGTTTCCGGAGAGTTCATATACTTTGGAGTAGATTTGTCCAAGACTCTCCCGCCAAAACCAATAACATTTCCCCTTAAATCAAATATTGGAAATATAATTCTACCTCTAAACCTATCGTAACAACCGCCGTTTTTGCCTTTTAAAACCAGTCCGCTGTCTAAGAGTATGTCTTCACCGTAGCCTTTTTTCTTTAAATGATTGTATAAAGCATTCCATTCCTCAGGTGAATAACCCAAACCAAATTTTCTGGCAATACTTCCGCTGACCTTTCTTTGGCTTAAATACTCTCTTGGAGCAGAATTTCTTTTCTCATTAAGCTGCTCATAGAAAAACCGAGCTGCTTCAATATTGATTTTCAAAAGCTCCTGCTTTTTTTGGGCGATGGTTCTTTCTTCTTCATTATCTCCTTCGGGCAGCTGTATCCTCGCCTTCTCTGCCAGCAGCTTGATTGCTTCAATGTAGTCAAGATTCTCTGCATCCATAACAAACTGTATAACGCTTCCACCTTTGCCGCATCCAAAACAATAATATAGCTGCTTGCCAGGGTCTACACTAAATGAAGGAGTCTTCTCATTGTGAAATGGACATAGGCCGAAATAATTCTTGCCTTTTCTTTCGAGTCTAACATACTCCCCCACAACACTCAAAATATCATTGCTAATTCTAATTTCTTCAATCAATTCTTCTGGATAATGTGTATACATTCTATACTCTTCTTTCCTAAAACAACTCCTTTATAAAAATTAATTATTTGTTAAATAAGCTGTTTATCATCGTTCAACTATATTCTTCGACATATTTATTGATATTCCTTCTTTTTTTATTAATCAGTAAATTTAATTCTGATCCAAGCAAATATGTCGGATTTTTATTATCATGGAAGCAAAATCAAAAATACCATAATACGATTTTATTTTATTCTTCATAAAAATAAATTTTCCTTCTTTTAATTAAAAACAAATATTTTTAGATATTCTTTCAACTTTATTGCCAATTTATACGTTTAACATAAATTCAGCCCAAAAACAAGGGTTATTGGGCTGTGTACGCTTAGTGCCATGATTCAGGTATAAATATTTCGTAAAATTTTTTTACCGCATATCGGTCGGTCATTCCGGCAATATAATCACAAACAACTCTGTCTATATCTGAGTATTGAAGCATTTTTGCCGCTTCCTCCGACAGAAAATCCGGTCTTTCTTTTATATAGTTGTAAAGCTCCTTTATAATATTTTGAGCTTTCATTTCGTCCTTTTTAGCTTTTGAGCCTACATACACGTTGCTGAACATAAATTCCCTCAGCTCATTCATTGCCCCCTGAAATTCACTGTTCATTTTTACTGTGTTCTTGCCCTTGCTATTGTTGATAATATTTACGATCATATTGTTTATTCTTCGACTGGAATTATTGCCCAAGACATTAGTACACTCCTTCGGAAGACTATCTTCCGATATAATCCCCCCTCTTATGGCATCATCTATATCATGATTTATATATGCAATTCTATCGGCATACCTTATAATCTGTCCCTCTAGTGTTGAAGGAATGGTATCTCCGGTGTGATTTAGTATTCCATTTCTTACTTCCCACGTAAGGTTCAGCCCATTGTCTTTTTCCAGTATATCTACCACCCTAAGACTCTGCTCATTATGCTTGAACCCATGAGGGCATATCTCATTTAGAACTCTCTCACCAGCATGGCCAAAGGGCGTATGCCCCAAATCATGCCCTAAGGATATTGCCTCCGTCAAATCTTCGTTTAATCTGAGGCTCTTTGCAATAGTCCTTGCTATCTGCGAAACCTCAAGGGTATGAGTCAATCTCGTCCTGTAATGGTCTCCTTCAGGAGAAAGAAAAACCTGTGTTTTATGTTTTAATCTTCGAAAAGCCTTTGAATACAATATTCTATCTCTATCTCTTTGGAAACGGGTCCTTACTTCACATTCTTTCTCTTCATGCTCTCTGCCAAGGGATTCGGCGCTTTTTGCCGCATAAGGTGACAAAACATCAGCTTCAAGCTTCTCTAATTCTTCACGTATCAGCATTGCAAGTTACACCTCCCTACAAATAAAAAAACCTGTATTTATTTATATTATACAAAAACCACAGGTTTCCTTCCAAAAAAAACATAATATTTTCACTTGCGGACATAGAAAAATCTTCTTACCTCAGCGGTGTTTCAACGAGGCGTAAGAATGCTCACCGCCTAAAAAGCAAATCGCTACCTTCCCCTTATAGAAGTGGGGACATTTATCGCCTCGTTATAATATTTCTAGTATTTTTAGCTCCCTTTCCTCCATAAGATCAATATATCTGTCATCAACTTTTATAATTGGTCTTGATACATGCCTTGGGTTTATATACACAATTTCACATATCTCACCTGTATTAAGCTTTGCAAAATCCCCAATATAGTATGCTGCTATATTGTTGAGAAAAGCATTGACCACAGCTACATCAAGCTTACCAACAGATTCCTCCTCCATTATATGAAATACCTCAAAAGGACTTTCTTTCTCTCTATACACTCTGTTTGATGTCATAGCATCATAAATGTCCGCTACTGCTATCACTCTTGCCATCATATTTATTTTATCGCCTTTAGCGCCGGTAGGATAACCGCTCCCATCTATCTTCTCATGGTGCATAAGAACAGCAATACGTACCTCCTGGTCTACCTCGTGTTCCTTTTCAAGTATTCTATAGCCGTAAATGGTGTGTTTTTTTATCTCTTCATATTCTTCTGGCGTTAGTGTTGAGGGTTTGTTTAGGATTTCCCTAGGCACTTTTGATTTGCCTATATCATGGAGCAGACCTGCCTGAACAAGCATAAGAAGCTTGTCCTTGCTAAATCCCATCCACTTCCCCAACAACATACACAGAAGCGACACATTTACACAATGGGTGTAAGTATATTGATCTGCACTTTTGATTTGATTTATACATCTTACTATATCCCTTTTTTCATTCAATCTTGCAACCACAGAAGTAACAACTTTGTCGACCTTCTCCATATTAATATTCTTTCCGATAGCTGCATCATAAAGAACACTCTTAAAGGAATTAACGCTCGAATTATACGAAGCATTGAAGCTCTCGGAAATTTCAGAAACAACAAAATTCTGATCCCTTTCTATTACCCTAACCTCACCGTACTTAAGGTTAACGAGCTTCTTTATCATGTGATCATCCAATATTGTCCCTTCCGAGATCACTATTGATCCATAATCATTCAGTATTGTTTCGGCAATTCTCATGCCCGGTTTCAATTCTCTTAAAGGTAAAAATGTCTTTGACACATTATCCCCCCAATTCAATATTCATTTTTATTATTATCGTAAATTTCTTCAATATAGTTTATAAATAATTGTATTCGCTCCTTTGATGGTAAACTTTTTGCATTGATGATATATGTATTTTATGTTAACATTTATAAAGCACAGTAACATTCCTAACTGTTTTTTGAACGCTTTTACAACTGTATGTGGGTTATGTCGACTATGAAGTTTATATTTTATGTGAACATTATTTCAAGAAATATCTCAAAAAATCCCCTAAGGGGATTATTATTATTATTATTTATATCATGTAGAAGGGGTGCTGATCGGTTATGCAATTAAATAATATGAAAAAAATCGACAAGATAGCAAAAGAATTTAATAAAATAAACCGTCTTTCAAAACTTATCATAAAATACGGAACTTACGCTTTCATTGCAATGTTTTTGCTTGGAGCATTGACAATTCTCATGTATCAGACTGTATTTTATTCAAACGACTATACCTATTACTTAGGAACTTTGATTGTAAAAACCAGCTTTACCATTCTTGCAGAAGCAATAATTGGAGGTCTCGTTATTGATTTTGCAGCAGGAAAAGGTTAAGAATTGAATAATCCCGAAAAGGGATTTTTCAATTCTTAACCTTCATATTTCACCATGCTTTTCTTGGCTTTTGATGTCGAATATCTTATTTGCTTCATCTACAAACAGTATTTTTGGATTAAAGGACTTGGCTTCTTGCCTTTCAAATATTCCATAGGAAATTATAATTATCAAATCGCCGGGATGCACAAGCCTTGCAGCTGCACCATTGAGGCAAATCATCCCGCTTCCTCTTTCTCCTTTAATAACGTAAGTTTCGAACCTGTTTCCATTGTTATTATCTACAACCTGAACCTTCTCATTTTCAATTATATCGGCAGCATCCATCAAATCTTCATCAATTGTAATGCTCCCCACATAGTTTAAGTTCGCTTCAGTTACTGTGGCACGATGAATCTTAGATTTCATCAATGTTATAAACATACTTCTTACACCTCCACAATTATATTGTCTATCAGCCTTGTACTCCCAAATTTAACAGCCAACGCTATTAGAACTCTCCCCTTAATCTCATCAACACTTTCCAAAGTATCTGCATTTACCAATTCAACATAATCAATCACTGCATTTTTTTCTGTCTGTATTCTGTCAATTATATATTTTCTGATTTTGCCACCATTAGTTTCGCCTTTTTTTATGAGCTCCTCGGATTCCATCAAGGATTTTGAAAGTACTACGGCCGATTTTCTATCCTCGGGACTAAGATATACATTTCTCGAGCTCATAGCAAGTCCATCTTCTTCGCGCACTATAGGGCAGGTTATAATTTCAACATTCATATTAAGATCTCTGACCATTTTCTTAATTACTGCTGCCTGTTGGGCATCCTTCTGTCCGAAATATGCCCTGTGAGGTTCAATGATATTAAACAACTTGGTTACGACCGTTGTAACACCTTTAAAATGTCCCGGCCTCGCTTTACCGCAAAGGACTTCGGTTATGCCCTCAACACCAACATAAGTCTTATATCCGTCCGGATACATTTCTTTAACAGATGGAGCAAAAATCACATCAACTCCTGCCGATTCCGCAAGCCTCAAATCTCTTTCCATATCCCGTGGATAACGCTCAAAGTCCTCATTTGGACCAAACTGTGTCGGATTTACAAAAATGCTCATAATCGTATAATCATTGTTTTGCAGCGACATATTCACCAAAGATAAATGTCCTTCATGGAGATATCCCATTGTAGGCACAAAACCAATTGTCCTACCCATACTCTTCTGAGTTCTCACTATAGCTTTTAAATCGCTAATTGCCTCAATTACTCTCATACTATTTCTCCCTTATATATTTTTATGTCCGATAGTACATATTAATATATACATCATCTATATATCAAATTTAATTTTTTCAAGCTCTTCAATAATCGAATCATCCACCGTAAAAGAATTTTTTTCTGTAGGGAATACTCCATTTTGCACTTCTTCTATATAGCTTTTTGCTGCCATGTCTATGGCAGCTCCCATGTCGGTATATTTCTTGACATGCTTTGGAGTAAAGTCCCTAAACATTCCGGTTACGTCCTGTATGACGAGAACCTGTCCATCGCAGTCAGGACCCGAACCAATTCCTATTGTAGGTATATCCAACCTTTTAGAAATAAACGCCGCAAGTTTATAGGGTACACACTCTAACACCACGGAAAAAGCCCCTGCTTTTTGCAACAAGAGAGCATCACGGTATATTTTTTTCGCTGTGGCAATAGTCTTGCCCTGTGCTTTATGCCCTCCAAAAACGTTTATCGACTGGGGAGTATATCCAAGATGCCCAACTACAGGTATTCCTGCACTGATAATGGCCTTAACATCTTCAATTATGTCCTCGCCGCCTTCAAGCTTAATGGCCTTGCAGCCCCCTTCGGACACAAGCCTTCCGGCATTTTTGACACTGTCATTCTTTCCTGTATGGTATGATAAAAACGGCATATCTGCAACAACCATCGCCCTTTTAGCCCCACGCACCACTGCCTTTGTATGATGTACCATATCATCCATTGTTACCCGAGTAGTATCCTCGTATCCTAAGACCACCATTCCAAGGGAATCTCCTACCAGTATGGAGTCTACTCCGGCTTCATCTAAAATTTTAGCTGTCGGATAGTCATAAGCTGTCAGCATACTGATTTTTCTGCCCTGCTTTTTCGATTCCAGAAAACTTGCTGTTGTAAACTTGTTATTCATAATCATACCTTCCCTTTTTTACTTACTACTCTTTTATTTACCACTTTGCATTTCATCCAACACATCATTATGCTATCTAGCTTGTTTTAACTTTAATCAAAATACTTTTTGTCAAACTAAAAAAGTCAATCCGACAGGATTGACCAATATTCGACAACAAAGGCAATATATTCTTCACAAATCACCCTGTCTCTGTCCCCTTTTCGGATCAAAGCAGAAAATATTCTTACAATACAATTCTTTTCAATTAATATCTACAGTGTGGTTCATATTGATACCACCTGAATATAGTTAAATATTAGCACAGTCATAGTTATAAATCAATAATTTCAATATAAAAATTGATATAAACAAAAATTGGGTAGAAGTCTTAACCCCTACCCAATCTATTTTTAAATCATAAGCTCAGTTATGCTTTTGCGGGCCTTGCAGCAGCCTTTTTCTTTGCCTGCTTTTCCTTCAACAATTCCCATAGCGGGCTTGCAATAAATATTGTAGAATAAGTTCCGCTGATAAGACCGATTATCAATGGGAATGTGAACTCCTGCATTGAGCCGATTCCGTTATATACAGCAAATACATAAATTGTTATTACACATATTAATGTAGAAACAGTAGTATTTATTGTTCTTGACATACTCTGAGCGATACTGTTGTTTACAAGATCCTTTATAGATTCCTTTCTGGATATCTTGCTGTTTTCCCTTATTCTGTCGTATATTACTATGGTATCGTTAACAGAGTATCCCAATATAGTCAATACCGCCGCTATAAAAGAATCATTAACAGGTATATTGAATACCGCATATACCGCAACCATCATCAGAACATCGTGTATTACTGCCACAACAGCAGTAAAGCCTGCTAAAAGTCCTGACATGATATTAAATCTTATCCCAATATACAAAATGAGCAATAACGTAGACAAAATGACTGCAATCAAACCTTTAGTAAGCAATTCGGATCCTATTGAAGGATCAACATCCCTTACTATCATTTCACCGTCTTCTTTTACATTAAATTCGGATTTTAATGCTGTAAGAACCTTGTTGCGCTCATCATCCGTAAGCTTACCGCTTGACTTTACAACAAGAAAACTGATACTTTCATTGCTGTTTTTTGAATCCAATGTTTGAGATTTTTGTGTATGAATACTTTTTCCGATAGCCTCTGTTCCTACTTTATCGGCCTTATCAGTATCAAAATCTCCGCTTTCCATCTCTATTTCTATTTGAGTTCCTCCCTTGAATTGAATATCCAGATTAAGTCCTCCCCTGAATATCAACGCAACCAAACCAATTAGTAACAACGCAGAGGATAATATGAAAAAGTACTTTCTGTTACCGACGTAATCAAACATTTGCAGTACCTCCTTTAGCTCCAAATAGCCATGGTTTTCTTAAAGCACGAATTTCTGCCAAAGATTTCAATACAATCTTTGTTGCAAATATGGCAGTAAGGAAATTAAGAATTACACCAAGTCCGAGAGTAATAGCAAAGGATCTAACTGCTCCTGTTCCAAAGTAATAGAGAATCACTGCAGTTATCAATGTGGTCAAGTTACCGTCAAGTATTGCAGTAAACGCCCTATCAAAGCCCAAATCAACAGCAGCCTGAACAGTTTTGCCGCTCTTAATTTCTTCCTTAATTCTCTCAAAAATAATTACATTGGCGTCAACACTCATACCGACGGTAAGAATCATACCTGCTATACCCGGAAGAGTAAGGGACATACCGCTCAAAACAAGTATTAGTATAACAGCTGCAGCCTGTCCAAGAAGCGCGATATCTGCTACCAATCCAGGAACTCTGTAATACAGCAGCATAAACAACCATACTAAAAGAATTGCAACTGCCCCTGCATATATACTTATATTAAGTGCATTTTCACCAACAATCGGGCTAATGTGGTTAACATCCTTTGCCTCAAGCTTAAAAGGCAAAGCACCGGATCTGATTATAGCTGCAAGCTCTTTTGCTTGTGTTATAGACTGTTGCGGGTCATAAGCTCCAAGTTCGATTACCGCTTTGTCCTTACCGGTAATTTTTCCGTTAACTATAGGAGCTGAAACCATTTGGTCATCAAGATATATAGCAATTTTTTTGCCAACCAATCTTTCGGTTGCCTCTTCAAACTTTTTAGCTCCATCATCACTAAATATCAATCTTACATAAGCCATTTGCGTTTCGGGATTTGTCTCAGCCACGGCACTTTCTATCTCGCTACCTTGAAGAACTATCCTGTCAGTCATTACATAATCTCCTGTTTCAGGATCTATCTTGTCTTCATCAACTTCTCTAAAGGATAGCATTGCCGTAGCACCAATATCGGCAATTGTCTCATATGGGTCGGAAGACTCACTGCCTTTTTTGTATGGTATTTCAACAAGTACCCTTCTGTTAACCTTGTCCACCGTTACAGTCTTGTCGTAAATCTGCTTACCTTCAAGTCTTGTATCTATTATACCTTTCACAGTTTCCAACTGATCATCAGTAGGTGTTACCCCTTCAGGAGCCGAAAGAACAGCACTGACACCACCACTTATATCAATTCCATATCGGATGCTATCATACGCCTTGCCTATAGTATACTTTATTCCCGGAACATTAAATCCGACAAGAACAATAGCGGTCATAGCTGCAATAATTGCCAAAATCAAGAAGCTCTTAAGCCCGCTGCTTAATTTCATTTGTAAAATTCCCCCTTTAATAATCTTTTCACATGTGGTTATTATATAACTACAACAAATTCGAGTCAATATACTTTTTTTCTCAGTAAAGTTTCATGGCACCAATCTTTACCATCCGCAGAAAGCACAGGTTAAAGAAGGTGAGTTCCATTGATTATGAGCTGAAATTTGAGTCCCAAAAACTCCGCAGCTCTTCGGTTCATTGTCATTCTAACCAAAAATATTTCAAAATAATCCATAACAGGACAGATTTTTGTGTCTATTTGCAGTTCCAGCACAGCCAACTTCTTTTCATTATCCACATATAAATCAGAGCTTTCAACAGCATAGTTTACCCTGTCATGGATATCAAAGGTCGCTATGTCATTATTTCTGACCCGGGTTCTGTGAACATCGGATTTGTCTGCAATGATGAGAGCTGCAGAAATATTGCTTACAGGGGCTCCCGAATTCTCATCGTGATTTCCGATAGCTAACATTATCTCCGCTGCTTCACTATAGCTCATGCCCATTTTAGTTAGAATATTATAAGCCAGTATTGCCCCCGAATGGGCGTGGTCTATTCTATTTACCGCATTTCCGATATCATGAAGATAACCCGCAATTTTAGCAAGCTCAACCTCCCGTTCAGAAAACCCCAATGTCTCAAGTATTTCTCCTGCTTCCTTAGAAACCAAACCAACATGCCTAAAGGAATGCTCGGTATATCCCAAAGCAGCAAGCTGCCTGTCCGCTACTTCAAAAAGCGAATGGATTTCTTCATTGTTTTTTAAATCCGCTAATCTTATAAGGCCCATAACAAACCTCCCAAAAATGATGGTTATGCTTTAGATATCCTGCGCTTTTATCCACAATGCACATTCAACTCTCTTCTTTTCCAATTCACAGCCAACTTTGTACGTTTTATTGATGTCATTATGAAAATTGAATGAATTAGCCGCACAACCTCCACTGCAGTAAAACTTTGCCCAACAGCTATCACATTCTTTTTTGGTATATACATTTGAGTTCTTGAAATAGCTCTGAATGTCCCTATTAAGGACTCCTTCCTTGACATTACCCATTTTAAACTTCTCATTGCCCACAAACTGGTGACAGGGGTAGATGTCTCCTTCGGGAGTAATCGCAAGATACTCATGGCCCGAACCGCAGCCGCTCAACCTTTTGATGATGCATGGTCCCTGACTTAAGTCTATCATGAAATGGAAGAAATTAAACCATTCCCCTTCTTTGCTTCTTTTTACATACTCATATGCCAGCTTCTCATACTCATCAAACAATTGGGGAAGGTCTTCCTCCCTTAAATCATATCCGCTGTCCTTCGCAGCCACTACAGGCTCAACTGAAATCTGCTTGAAACCTTCATCGGCCAGATGGATTACATCATTGGAAAAATCCATATTTTCCCTAGTAAAGGTTCCACGAACATAATAATTATCCTGATTTCTAGACTCTGCCACATGCTTAAACTTCGGCAAAATATCCTTATAACAGCCGCTGCCGTCAATTCTTTTGCGCATTCTGTCGTTTACTTCCTTACGTCCGTCAATGCTCAGTACAATGTTGTGCATATTCTCATTTATATACTTTATATTATCGTCATTCAAAAGCAAACCATTCGTCGTCAATGTAAATCTGAAATTCTTATTATGTTCCTTTTCCTTGTGCCTTGCATATTCAATAATTTCTTTGACCACTTCAAAGTTCATCATCGGCTCTCCGCCAAAGAAGTCTACCTCAAGATTTCTTCGATTTTCCGATTCTGAGATTAAAAAATCAATGGCTTTTTTACCCACTTCCGAACTCATCATGGTTCTCTGTCCGCCAAAATCTCCAGTAGATGCAAAACAATACTTACATCTTAAATTGCAGTCATGGGATATATGAAGACATAGCGCCTTCACAACGGACTTCCTATTCATGGATGGAATATAGTCCTTGTAAGGATCCTCGGAATATAAAAGCCCTTCCGACCTGAGACTTTCAATCTCCCTTAGAGCTTCTTCAATCTCATCGGCACTGTATTTATCAGCAAGCTTATCCTTAATCTCATCAACAGTATAATCCTTATAGAAATCTAATATATCAAAGGATATGTCATCTACCACATGGACAGCACCACTGTTGACATCAACAACTATATTGGTGTCCATTAACGAAAACTTATGAATCATTGTCATCTTACTTTACCACCTTATAATATACAATTCCTTCGCTTTAGCCTCTTTGGCTTCATTCCAAGTGCTAAAAAAGTGAAAAGCGAAATACTTCTTTCACTTTTCACTTCATTAATTGTGCAAAACAGATACTTATTATTTTCTACCCTTTATGTAAAGGATTATTTCTTTTCACAGCTTTGGTTTGCTACAGTACAGGAAGTCTTGCAAGCTGACTGACAGGAAGTCTGACATTCGCCGCATCCACCCTTTTTCAAGCTGTCTTTTAATGTTGATCCGTTTAAAACCTTAATATGTTTCATTTGCTTTCCCCCTATAGTGAAATTTACACGTTGTATTATAACACAAATTACTAGTGTTGAAAAGAATATTGTATAAAACAAAAAATCTTTTTCTACATCTTTGCAAGAAGCTCTTTAAAATACTCGGGAACCGGTGACTCAAACTCCATATACTCTCCCTTTATGGGATGGATAAATCCAAGCTTTTTTGCATGAAGGGCCTGTCCATTTATATCATATACATCATTTTTCTTTCCATAGACCGTATCCCCGATAATTGGATATCCTATATAGGACATGTGCACACGTATCTGATGCGTCCTTCCTGTTTCCAAAGTGACCTCAATATAAGTGGCATCTTTAAATCTCTCAAGCACTTTAAAATGGGTCACGGCGCGTCTACCGTTCTTGGTATTCACAGCCATTTTCTTTCTGTCCACAGGATGCCTTCCTATGGGTGCATCAATTTTGCCCTGTTCCTCCCGGATTATGCCATGAACCAGCGCTACGTAAACCCTTTCAATGTCATGATCTTTTAGCTTGCGGGACAAACCCTCATGAGCAGTATTACTCTTGGCTACAACCAGGACTCCGGATGTATCCTTATCGATCCTATGAACAATACCAGGCCTAATAATGCCGTTTATGTCGGAAAGATTGTCTCCGCAATGATTCAACAGCGCATTCACCAAAGTACCGGAGTAGTTTCCCGCCGCCGGATGCACCACCATACCCTTGGGCTTATCCACCACTACAATGTCCTCATCCTCGTACAATATGGGGACACTTATGTCCTCCGCCTCCACATCAAGAACCTGCGGACTTGGTATTTTCGCCAGTATCTCATCCTTAGGCTTCAACTTATAGTTGGACTTAACTGGTTTTCCGTTGACAAGTATCATTTCATCATTGACAAGCTTCTGTATATATGACCTGGAATAATCCTTAAGCTTGCCGCAAAGCCACGCATCAATCCTTATTCCATTGTCTTCCGAAATAAATATAATTTCTTCCATAACTTCTCCACGCCTCAATTTTATGCACTAAACCTCAAATGCTTATTTATTTAAATAATATTATTCCTTGGATACAAACAAAGTATAATAGGCCAGCAATATGGTTCCCACTACTACAAAGGTATCCGCAGCATTAAAAACAGGAAAATGGTAGCTTCCAAATTGAAAATCAAGAAAATCCACAACGCCATCGGGCCTAAATATCCTGTCGATGAGATTGCCCAATGCTCCCCCAAGAATCATGCTTAGTGAAAATCTAAAAAACTTGTTGCTGTTTTTATAAATAAAGTATGCCAGTAAGACCGAAAGCACTATTGTAACAGGGACAAGCACAAATCTTCCGTTCTGCATGATCCCCCAAGCAGCACCGGTATTTCTCCAGTGAGTGAGATAAAAAAAGTTATTAATTACACTTATCCTGTCTCCAAATTCAATATTGCAGATTACAATATACTTTGTGAATTGGTCGACAGCTACAAAAACAGCTATCAATATTATAAAGATCATATACGCCCAGCCTTCCTTTTAGATTTGTCAGTAAAATTATATACGCTTTCCATTATGATGTAAAGTTTAATTAGACACATCACATCTCACTCAACAGGTATATACCATTTGGTAAAATCGTAGTATCTACCCCATATACTTGGGTTAAACTCACCTCTTAATCTTTTATTATAGATAACCACATCATTATAGAAGTATAGTCCTAGGTAAGGCAAATCCTTATTTATTATTTCCTTCATGTTAATAAAATAGGCTTTTTTCATTGACGGATCTTTCTCTTTTAGAATCAAGGACAGATACCTGTCAACCTCTTCATTACTATAACCCGAAACATTAAGCCCTGTACCGATTTCTGCCGACGAGTACAGGAAAGATATGTCAGGAATCGACATTACAGTACACCCAATAAACACCATATCATACTTACCGGTTTGCACCTTGTCCAACTCTTCTTCCCATTTAACCTTGGTGATCTTTATGTCTATCCCCGCTTCTTTGAGCTGCTCTTTAATTATGTCCGCAGCAGCCATCCGGACTTCATTGTCATCATTTACCATCAGTTCCAGTGCAAGGGGGGTGTTTATACCGTTAATCCTCTTGTAAAATATACCGTTATTATCTTTCCATCCGCTGTCAACAAGTATCTGTTTTGCCTTCTCCACATCTCTTTCATAGGATATGACATTGGTATCGTTGAGCCACGTATCGGGAATAACAGGCAAATCCGACGCCACAGCCTCTCCCGGCATAATACTGCTTATAATCTGTCCTCTGTCAATAGCATATGCTATAGCCGTTCTTACTTCCTTTTCCTTCAGTATTTTGTTGGAGAGATTAAACGCAATAAACTCAAACTCATTACTAACATGCTTTTTTAAAATTATATCCGTTCTTCCGCTATAACCTACCCAACTGGTTCTGTCTGCGGTAATAACGTCTACTTCCTGAGACTGAAAAGCATTTATTACAGATTGATTCCTGTCATATATTTTTATATTGATCTCTTCGATATAGGGCAGGCCAGTCTCATTTTCTCCATCGTCACCACTATTCCACCAATTTTCATTGGCCATAAGTCTGATATACTCGTTTTCCCTATATTCCGAAAACTTATAAGGTCCGGTGCCTATCGGACTGTTATTCTTTGGGGTAGTCGAAATATCTTCCCCAAGGAAATAATGCTTTGGAATTATGGGAAAAGTCATGAGTTCGGGCGTAAAAGAATTGGGACTTTTCAAAAGCACCTTAAAGGTCCTGCTGTCTTGCGCTAAGAAGCTTTCGATATTTTCGAAGTGGGCCTTGTATGGACTGTTTGCACCTGTATTCATTATTGTATTTGCGGTAAATTCCACGTCTTCGGCTGAAAAAGGTATACCATCGTGCCAATATATATTTTCCTTCAAATAGAATGTCCATACCAACCCATCATCAGAACCTTCCCAGCTCTCGGCCAGAAGCGGCACAGCCTTCTGATTCTCATCTACCCTGACAAGACTTTCAAATACAAAGCAGGAATACTCCTTTACATAAGCATTGGCAGTCAAAATGGGATTGAGGGTGTCGGGATTGGTGGAAAACAGATTCAAAACACCGTTCTTTACAGGCCCCGTATCCAATACATCATCCATCCCGCCCTTTAAAAAACCGTAATCGTCGTTTTCTTCTTCTCCCAATATGCTATTTAAGTCAATGTTGCAAGCTGAAAGAACAGAACTAATAATCACTATCACGATAACTAACAACGCTCTTTTTTTCAAAGTGTATCTCTCCCTGTTCGTATTCTTCGTAAATATAAACTCCTCTGGGACTTTTCCTTTGTGTCTCTCTTTATTTGCTTATTTTGCCTATACATAAAATCTATCCATTTACCTTCATAATTCCGGCCATCGTCCCTGTTTTGCCGTTATCCCCTCTGTGGGAAAAGAATATATCCTTATTGCATTTGGTACATATTTCACTAAAGACAATGTTTTCCTCTCTAACTCCCTCATCCAATAAAGTTTTCTTAATTATTGCCTTAAGGTCAAAATGCCACTTTTTATCTATTATGTCACAATATTCCGTACTCCACTCAATTTTTGATTTAAACTCATCATATACCTCGTCTCCCACCTCAAAGCAACATTTTCCGATGGACGGCCCAACTGCCGCAACAATATTTCGAGGCTCACAGGAAAACACCTCTTTCATTTTCCCCACTGCCTCCTTTGATATTCCCATCGCTGTACCGCGCCATCCGGAATGGGCAATTGAAATAACCGTCTTTTCAGGGTCAAAAAGAAAAACCGGAACACAATCGGCATAAAATGTAACTAAAGTAACTTCTTTCGAATTGGTAACAAGACCGTCATAACCTATAATATCGCTCTCTCTGATTATGCCTTTTCCCCGGTCCTCCTCTGTCACTACACGAATCCTGTTTTGGTGTACCTGATTTGAAAAAACCATACTCTCAATGTCAAGATTCAGCGCGCTTGCCACTCTTTTATAGTTTTCCTCAACATTTCTTCTATCATCGGTTTTGTTAAATGCCATATTCAGAGATTCATACTGGCCTTCACTCACTCCGCCCCGTCGAGTCGTAAAGCAGTGGGTGATAACGTTTTCATATTTCAGCAAGTTGCTAAATTGAATAAATTCTACTTGATTCTTTGATTTGTACGTAATATTCTTGTTTGATTCAAATCTGTTATCCAAAACCAGCGTCCTCCATAAACTAAATTATATCCCATATCTTAATTATATACATAAATATATATGAATAATAACATACATTATTCCTCTTAACAACATCTCAATATATGTGATAATTTGTAAATGCCAAAGGTTTCTCGGACAATATATAACAAAGACTGCACTAAGGGTTTTATCCCTCGTGCAGTCTTTACTTTCAAACCTCATTTCCCCTCTTTATTCGTGGAAGAAATATGGAAGTGCGTCATAAATATAGTGTCTTACATATCCCCACCAATGAGTAGTCCCTGGAGCTACAAGGAAGTAGAAATTACCCTTGGAGAAATCTGAAGTATAATCAAAATGTGACAGCGACTTCATAGCTTCAATTTGAGGCCCAATATTAGGATATGCAATATCATCGGAACCGGTTGCTGCAAAGACGAAGTACTGTCTCTTCGAAAGCCCGGACTTGTTAATTGCAGAGGCAATGGAATTTGCCTTATCCTGAGGAGAATTTCCTGACCAGTGATCACCACTAAGGGGCATATAATATCCAACGTAATCAAGACAATTAACCATTACTGCCCAAGTTGCAACTGCCCCCATTGAGAATCCTCCAAATGCTCTGTGCATTCTTGAAGCAGCTATCCCTTCAGGAGTTGTTGACTCTGCATAGGTAGAGTACTTACCTTCTACAAAAGGAATTACATTTGCTCTAAATTCCTGATAGAAATTCTGAGCTGTACAGTTTCCGCCATTGAAGGTAGGTGTTACTACAATCATAGGCTCAAGATCGCCGTTCATAATCATGTGATCAAGGATGAGATGTAAATTAACATCATTGCTAAAAATCGTATTTTCATTTTCTCCGCCACCATGCATGAGGTAGAATATGTTATATTTTTTGCTTGAATCATAACCGTAAGGAAGATATACATTAAGACTTTTGGTTCCGTTTATGCTTGAATATGTTTCTTTAACAACTTTTCCCGGCTTGGAGCATGCAGTCAAGTAAGAATTCGGAGCCGGACGATACTGCACAGCAGCCTCATAATTAAAAGGAGGTTTTTGCGGTTCCGGTTCTGGTTCTGGTGTTTCCTCACCAGGGAATTTGCTAATTATTTTTAAAATGTAACGCTTAATAAGCATGAGGTCAGTACTAGTTACTTTTCCATTCCGGTCAACGTCAGCCGCAAGCTTAGCTTCATCGCTAAGAGAGATTATTTTTAATACCTCTCTCTTCGCTAACATTAAGTCAGTGGAATTAACGGAACCGTCAAAGTTTATGTCCCCAAGCTTAATTTTTGTCTCAGAAGGTCCAGTAATTACAGTTCCTGCAACTGCTCCAATTGCTTCATCTATATAGAAATTCATGGTGTCTTCTGCTGTTTCTACATAAACATACATATCCCTTGCATCGGCAGGAATTCTGTATTCTGGGTTATATAGGTGTACCCATTGGTTTGCATCTGCAGTCTTCATATCTATTGTATCATATTGAGCATCACCATTTGCATCCACATATTGCAATTTCATGCAGAATGTTGCCGAAGTACCGCCTTCAATAAACATTGCAACAGAGCTGAAACAATATTTATTTCCAGGAACAAATGTTATAGGCCTTAATGCCCGTTGTGCTCCATTCCACGCAGCTGTACGATCCTTAATTAATAGTGCTTCTGCGCCTTTATAAGATGTTCTGCCGCTTGTCATAATTTCTGCAGCTCCTCTACTAGTCCATTGACCCAAGCTGCCTTCAAATGTATCATGATAGTAATATCCGTTTTCATCCGGCTCATCTGGCTCCGGTGTACCGCCACCGCCAATCGGATTATCACCATCACCCCATTCCGACTGCGGAATAATGGAAGCTACTGCATTGTAAGCTGCCTTTGGTTGGGTATTTCTATCAAACAAGAGAGGTTCATTTTCTGATCCAAGCCAGGTATTGGCGTCATTAGGCCCCCATACACAAACAGCTGTAACCTTTCCTTTGCTGGAATTTTTATTTGCATTGACAGCTGCCTGGAAAACGGCTTTATATTTGTCAGCTTGTTGCTGTTTGCTGAATTTACCCTTTTCCGTACTTATATCAAGCTCTGTAATTTGAACATCACAGCCTATATTTATATACTTCTGCAGGGCTGTTGTGTAATTTTGTATACCTGAAAAACCACTCATATCCGAATTAATATGGGATTGCATTCCCACACCGTCAAGTAATCCCTTGTTGTATAAAGATGTACACATTGAAGCAATACTGTCTCTCTTATGATCCCAATACTCATTGTAATCATTATAGTAAAGTTTACAATTTGCCGGAGCATATTTTCTTGCATATGTAAAGGCTTTCTCAATAAACTTATTATCTCCGTAGATCTGAACCCATGGGGATCTTCCATTTCCATAACCCGGTTCTCTGGCCCCACCATAATTCCTAGTTCTGTTAGCATCGTCACTTACTGCCTCATTTACAACGTCATAGGCATAAAGATTTAGAGATGGATATTGTCTTTGTATTTCAGCAAACATATTTTTTATGTAGCTTTCCATACGCTGATCCATAACTGATTGGGATACCCAATTACCGTTGTCTTGGAAATTATCCTTGAAAAACCATTGAGGTGTCTGGCTATGCCAAACTAATGTATGACCTCTAACAGCTATATTATTTTGTGCACAGAAGTTTAAAATACTTGCTGCACGATTTAGAGAAACTCTAATATTTGAATTGGTTGAACCGGATTGAACCAGTGTAGCATCCGGCTTCAATTCATTTTCATGAGTAATACTGTTAAACTCTCTCAAAATCATCGCTGTTATTGTTGAATTAGTTACTGTTCCGGAGTTAAGTACCGAACCAACTCTGAAATAGTTTGCATACATATCCTTTAATCCCGCATTACCGTTTGCTGCGGATACTGTGTTCGCTTCAATTTTTCTGTTTTGAGTTATAGTCACATCATCAAAAATGAAATCTGAAGTACTATTGGTTGTAATTGATAAAGTAATGTCCAACGCAGTGTCCGGGGCTTTGTATTTTGTTGACAGCTCAACCCATTCTCCGCCAACAACATCCTTGGTTGCAATTATTTCCGAATTTCTCTCCCCAGTTTCTGCATCTTGATAACTTAAAGAAAGGTTAAAGGTTTCAATATCAGTTCCATCATGCTTTACAAAAACGCTATAATTATATTCTTTGCCACCATCAAGATAAAGACCCTTTTGTGAATAGGCTCCGTCATTTTCGCTTGAGCGATTTGTTACCATCATACCTCTTGTAGCATTATTTCCTTGGTTTTCAACCGCCGTTAAAACTGTGTTATCTCCTATATTACACCATCCATCATAGTTAATTTCAAAACTATCATAAACAATCTCAAAATCAGCATATATTTTGCCCATATTCAAGGGTAATGCAGAAAACACTCCTATTAATACTACAAGAGCTGTCATCTTTGCCAAAAATCTTTTGATTTTCATATGCTACCTCCTTTTAAAACCTTATAAATACCAAATAATCTTGTTTTAGACGAATTAACACGATATGTCCTAAATTCACCTCCCCCTTTTTCACCAAAACCCCTATACTCTTTTTAGGTACCTGTAATTTTGTAGATAGAAACTGTAAACATACCTCCATTCGCTTAGTATTGCTCATATATTAATTTTACTCTTTGACTTATTTATTCGCAACATATGAATATTTTGAGTGGGGAAAATTAAAAATAATAAACTTCCGCACATAATTTCGTGCACAATATAAATAATTGCCATATAATACTTAAATATGATAGAATAAGTGCAAAGTTTTTATTGATTTTGCTTATTAGCCTGTTAAACGTTGTGCTATTTGAAAGGAGGCTGATTTCAATGGTTAATAACTTAAAAAGCATTATAGCAAGACAAAAAGAAATCCTCTCAAGTCTTGAAAATGAAGTTGCCAACATCGAATCCAACGACCTTGTCACAGAAAATGAAAAATTAAAAGCAGAGCTAGAAAAGTATAAATTGAGCCTAAAAGAGGAGGAAAGCACAAACGAGAAGCTTTCAAAAGAAAACAAAAATCTAAGAAATATACTATATGAACAGTTCTACAATGAAAAAATTCAAATTCTAAATACCGCAGAAAAAAGAATGGATATTTACTATAAGTCACATATAGAAGGAGAAATAAACAGGCTGGCAAGATTTGAAGCATCGGTAAAAAGACGTATTGATGAAATGACAAGGGAGCTTGAAGCCAGTAGAGTAAGCCTTCAGGATGATATCTTCGTAAGGCTTGATGAGTTAAGAAAACTCCTTAATTTCAAAGTAACCAAGGCCCGTGAAGAAATTATGCGACAAACAGGAGCCTTCAGCCAGAATAGAGCTGAAGGAATCGCCAAGCTCAGGCAGGAGCAGGTTACAGAACAGGAAATAAAAGCTCGAGCAAAGCAGAACAATATTGAATCCCTTATAGGGCTTAATATCATCAATAAGTTGGGTATCTTTTTACTCATTATAGGCGTAATTACAGCATCGCAATTTACATATTTCAGACTGCCCGATACCTTAAAGAGTGTTTTTACCTTTGCAGTCGGCATTGTGCTGCTCATAGCCGGTGAAATATTGAACCGGAAAAAACCTAATGTCTTTTCATTGGGCATAACAAGCGGAGGTCTGGCAGTATTGTATGTGGCTCTCTCCATTAGCTACTTTCAGTTTGATATACTGGAAATGTATCCTGCTTTAGGATTGTGTATTCTTATAACCGCAGGGGCCTTTGTCCTCTCTCAGAGGTACAATTCCCAGACCATATCGGCATTTGCACTGATTGGAGGATACCTTCCTATATTCTCCATAGCCGGAAGGGATGCAATAGTGTATGGAGCTATGGTTTACTTTGTCATTCTGAACATCTTGGCACTTATAATCTCCGTCAATAAAAAATGGATTGCAACAGCATATATAGGATTTGTGTTAAATGTTATAGGTTCCATATATATTTCAGTAATAATGTTTGGCGGACTTTTCTCAAAACCACACTTTTCGTCCGATTCCATCATAACCATAATGTATATTTTATTCGCCTTTGTAATCTATACTCTCATACCTGTAGCAGGAACCCTCAAGCAAAAACTAAGCTTTAAAAATTCTGACATTGTGCTGTTGTCGTTAAATACATTTATCAGCAGCCTTCTTCTTTACTGGGCATTTTATGCGTCTAATCTCGAAGACTTTACCGGACTTCTTGCCCTTACCTTCTCAATTGTTTATTTGGCATTGGGACGGTTTATTGAGAAAAATATGTCAAAGGAAAAGAAAGTTACCACGCTCTTTTATCTCACAGGACTTACCTTTGTAGTATTGGTAATACCTTTCCAATTCGGCAAGGTATGGCTGTCTTTAGGTTGGTTGATTGAGGGCATTGCTCTGCTTTCCTATGGCATATACAAAGAAATAAAAGGCTTTAAAAGAGCCGGAGTTGCAATCTCACTCCTATGCCTATTTACCTTTATATACTCTGATGTACTACTCTACCATGATTCTCTCTTTACCTTTAAGTATCTTGCAATAACTTTAGGCAGCATTATCGTCTTAGGGGCCCTCATATACAAAAAGAATCTGGCAAGCACGGCATCACTGCTGTTTAAGTATGCCTCATCCATCAATCTGTTGATATTTTTACTATATATAATTAATAACGAACTAAGGCCCTTTTTGTCCCAGTATATTCAAGACACCAAATTTGATTTAAACTATATGATTGTTTCGGCAATGATTTTGACAAGCTTCCTAACAGCATATACCCTTCCAAGGATAAAGGTGCTGTGTGACAATGTTATGAAGGGCATTTCCATGACAATTTATGTTCTGGCATTGCTATCCCTCTTTTTCTTGAATTTCACTTCGCCAGTAGAAGGATACATGGTTGAAATGCCTTTGGCCATCAGTATTGTTGGAACCTTGGAACTTGCTGTGATAGCTTTTCTGTCTATTCTTGCCGCAAGGGATCTGGTATTGTATTTTGTAATTGAGCATAAACTGGGTATTGAGTGGTACCCTCTTGTAATATCTCTTTACTTCGTAATAATACTGACACAAAATCTAATAACCCAATACAGACTTGAATTCAACAATGCAGCAATAAGCATTATTTATCTTTCTACAGCCCTTGCATGGATAATATTCGGATTTGCTAAAAGATATGTTTTTATCCGTCGTTTCGGTCTTGCACTGTCCATTCTTTCAGTTGCAAAGCTCTTCATTATTGACCTTGCTTTCTTGACCCAGGGTTATAGGATATTGTCCTACTTTGTGTTTGGTGTAATACTTATTGCAATATCCTTCATATATCAGTATTTCAATAAAAAATTAGAAAATTTATGTGAGGTAATGCCCGATGATAAAAAAAGCATTAATTAGCACCGTCTTATTTGCTTTACTTTTTAGCTCAACTGTGTATGCCCTCGACTTTTCTTACAGCGCTCGCATTGAAAATATGGGCAGCCAAAAGTACAAGGCGGTTCGGATTACACCAAAAATTTACAATAATATCAGTGCAAACATGGCAGATTTGGCTCTCTATGATGAAAACAACGAGCCCATCCCTTATTTTTTAAATAGCTTTACAGAAAGCGAAGTCGAGACAAAAAGGAGCTATGCAATGAAGCTTATTAACTCCTTTGTGAAAGACGAGTACTATTACTACGACTATACTCTTGAAAGACTGCCGGATGGGGATGTGACAGCAACCTCCCTTGAGATAAAAACCGATAGGAACGGCTTCGCAAAGAAAGTAGAAATCCTCGGAAGCTATGACAATATCAATTGGGAAAAGGTTCAGGACGATATTTTGTACAGCGTAGACGGAATCGAGAAACTTGAAATAAACTTTGACAGCGTAAAAAAATACACCCATTACCGTTTTAAAATACCGAACAATCTTGAGAAGATTTCCTTTTCTTCGGTGGAATTGAAATACAATATGGTTTCCTACGAAAAAGAATATTTTTCAGAAACTATTATCCCTGAATACAGTGTTGTTGAGCAAGAAAATGAAACTGTAATAAAAATCAACAATTTCAAAAATTTAAAATTAAGCAGCATTACCTTAAAGACAGACAGCACCTTCAAAAGAAAAGTAACCTTTGATGGCAGGGCATCCAAAACACTTTACAATCTTAATTTCAATGATACGCAATACACCGATTTGACCCTTCCCATAGAACCTTACAGAGTTGCCTCTGATACTGCCGAGATAGTAATAGAAAACAAAGATGACAAACCGATAAACATACAGGGAATCGAAGCAAAATATCTGTTTGATGAGTTGGTATTTGAAGGTTCGGGGGCAAAGGAGTATACTCTTAAGTTTGGTAACAGCGAAATTTCAACCCCAAAAAGCTATGACATCTCAAGCTATAGCGAGTATATTTTAGATGAAGGATATGATGTTCTAAACATCAAGGAGATTAAAGAGGAGCCCCACCAAGTGCCGGATAACACGCCGGAATACAATTACAAACTGATTTTTAATATTGTTATCTCCGCAGTTGCTGTGATTATGGCTGTAATAATATTTTTAAAGATAAAAAAGTAGCTTACATAAGTTGACTGCTTTGTGTTTTTAAACTCATATTTTTGTGTTAAAATACTGATATATTATTTATCAGGAGGTTCAATGTACATGAGTAATACAGAAAATACACATATAAATTTGGAAAGCAATAGGTTAAGTATTCAAATCGCCCATCCGGGTTCGGTATATAACGGTTCCCGTTTTGATTGGACCGGTTTTATCACCAAAATAGTGTTAGACAACAAATACTCCTTTTGTGTACCGGAATCCGAGATCCCCGGCCAAGGTTCCGGTGGCTTCGGATTATGCAATGAATTTGGAATAAGTACTCCCATAGGATACGACGAGATAAAGCCACAAGAAAAGTTTCCAAAGCTCGGAACCGGTCTTTTGACCCGTCCGGATGAGTCGGACTACTTCTTCTTTGACAAATATGAAGTTGATCCTTTCCCCGTTAGGATTTCAAAGGATTTTGATACAGTGGTATTCAATGTAGAACCTGTAGATTGCAATGGGTACGCCGTCAAAATGACTAAGACTATCTCTGTAAAAGACAACGTACTGACCATAGATTATCGTCTAGAAAACGTAGGAAGTAAGCCCATAAAAACCGAGGAGTACTGTCATAATTTCTTTTCCGTAAACAACAACAGAATAGGAAGCGGATATGTTCTGAAATTCCCCTATGATGTCAATCCAAAGGAAACTCCTGATGTCATGACCATTAAGGGCAATGAAATTCGCTGGAACAGCGTGCCCAAAGAGGATTTTTACTGTCAGACAGAGGGCTTTAAAGCTGTACAGCAGCATTATTGGGAACTGTTGTATGAGCCTGAAAGGACAGGTATCAGGGAATACAGTGAATTTGAGATTTCTAAAGTCGCTGTATGGGGTACTACCCATGTTGTAAGTCCGGAAGTATTTATAAATGTGGATATTGCTCCGGGTGCAACCCAGGAGTGGAGAAGAAAGTATGAGTTTTTTACTTTCTGAGTTTAATTATGAATTTAATTGGATTTTGCCCACTAAAAAAAGCGAGTTGAGCTCAAAGCTTCCTCGCTTTTTTATTCTTAACAACCTTTATCCTTTATCTGCTATCTTAGCCCAAGTATCCTTAAGCGATACTGTTCTGTTAAATACCAGTGAGTCCGCCTTAGAATCCTCGGAATCAACACAAAAATATCCCAAACGGAGGAACTGGAACATATCTCCCGGTTTTGCATTGGCGAGTCCCGGTTCTAACTTGCATGAATGCAATATTTCCAGAGAATTAGGATTTAACTGATCAATAAAGTCGATGTTTTCATCGGCACCGGGATTTGGAACATTAAACAAATGGTCATACAAACGTACCTCGGCATCAATGGCATGGGCTTCCGAAACCCAGTGAATGGTACCCTTCACTTTGCGCCCATCGGGAGCATTTCCTCCTCGGGATTCAGTATCATAGGTGCAATGTACTTCTATTATTTCTCCGGTTTTATCATCCTTTACAACATCTACGCATTTTACTATATAGGCACCTTTGAGTCGAACCTCCTGTCCAGGGGCTAGACGGAAATATTTCTTTGGAGGATTCTCACAGAAATCATCCTTCTCAATATAAAGAACCCGCGAAAAAGGCACTTTTCTTGTTCCCGAATCCGGATCCTCGGGATTGTTCTGAACCTCAAACTCCTCAACTACTCCCTCAGGATAGTTGTCGATAACAAGCTTAAGAGGCCTCAATACCGCCATTGCCCTTGTAGCCTTTTGATTAAGCTCTTCTCTGATACAGTGCTCAAGAAGCGATATATCAACGGTACTATTGCTCTTGGCAACCCCTATACGGGAGCAAAAGTCCCTAATAGATGAAGGGGTATATCCACGCCTTCTTAATCCTGATATAGTAGGCATCCTAGGATCATCCCATCCCCTCACATACCCTTCCTGCACAAGCTTTAATAGCTTTCGTTTGCTCATTACAGTATAGTTTAAATTCAAACGGGCAAACTCAATCTGACGGGTCTTGCACTCCATATCAAGGGTATCTATAAACCAGTTGTATAAAGGCCTATGGTCCTCAAACTCTAGGGTACAGATAGAATGAGTTATTCCCTCAAGAGAGTCGGATATAGGATGAGCAAAATCATACATCGGATAAATGCACCACTTGTCACCGGACCTATGATGATTTGCCTTCATAATTCTATAGATTACCGGATCTCTCATATTGAGATTGGGAGAAGCCATATCTATTTTTGCTCTCAGCACTCTAGAACCGTCCTCAAATTCTCCATTTTTCATTCTCAAAAACAAATCCAGATTCTCTTCAACACTCCTGTTACGATAAGGACTTTCCTTACCGGGCTCGGTTAAAGTTCCTCTGTATTTCCTTATCTCTTCAGCACTCAAATCGCAAACATAAGCCTTTCCCATTTCAATCAGACGGATTGCGTAATCATACAACTTGTCAAAATAATCGGATGCATAGAACAATCTATCATCCCAGTCAAATCCCAGCCATTTGACATCGGCTTGGATGGATTCAACATATTCAGTGTCTTCCTTCGAAGGATTGGTATCGTCAAATCTCAGATTGCACAGGCCACCGTTCTGATCTGCAATTCCAAAATTAAGACAAATTGATTTCGCATGTCCTATATGAAGGTAACCGTTCGGTTCTGGTGGAAACCTTGTATGCACTTTTCTGCCGAATCTATTCGTTTCATTATCCTCGTTAATAATATCCTGAATAAAGTTTGAATATATTTTTTCAACCTCTTCTGTTGAATTTAATTCATTTACCTTGCCTTCAACTTGAGCGTCCATTACTTTGTTCCTCCTTGTCAATTTTAAATGCGCACATATGACTTTATGTAATAAATGTTTATAAATAATAATATAATCTATTTATAAGTATATTATTATATTATATAACATAATGGAATTGATTCAACATGTTTTTTTCTCTACTATAATACAATTCATCAAATCCCATCCTGTGATCATAAATAATGAATTCTTTTTTCGCAACATATATATTTTAAATTATGCAATCCTTTTTAGCAATATCAATTGTACAACATTAATCAGCAAACCAACACATCTAAAACTATAAATTCAAAATCTAATAATATTCTTCATCAAAATTAATTATTCCCAAGGATTAAAACCGTCAAACTACACAAAATAATAACAAACTCAATAACTCATGGAGGTCATTTTTATGAAAATTCGTGAAGGAATGATACCAGCAATTCTGGGAACTGTAGTTACAGCAACAGGATTATCACTAAAACCGCTTTCATCTAAAGTTTCATGGGGCATAACCGGTTTTGGGCTAGCCCATATTGTCCTCGGCACAATTGACCTTATAGAACACCGTAAAGCATAATTTAAAGAGTCAAAATAAAAGCCCGGGACATCGAGTCCCTTCGCTTTTGCCTCTTTCATTTCATTCCAAGAGGCCAAAATACAAATAGACAGGGAAGTGTTCACATCCCTGTCTATCCCTATTATTTTTATAATAAACCCTTCCTGAGCTCTTCAGCAGATTTTGGTGAAAGATATGCTGGCGGAATATCAAAAACGGTTTTCGCTCCACAAACACCTTCCTTGTTTAGTCTGTAAGCAGCCCTGGCATATGCAATCAAAGTATTGGCTGTAAAATCCGGATTGGAACCCAATTTCAAACTATATTCTATAGTATGGTTATTTTCATTATTGACACCTGTCTTGCCCGTTCTTATTGAAAATCCTCCATGGGGAATTCCGCTATGTTTTTCTTTTAATTCTTCTTCCGTGATAAAATGCACAATTGTATTATAATCTGCAAAATAGTCCGGCATGGTTTTAATTTCTCTTTCAATTCTTTCTTTATCTGCCCCTTCTTCTGCCACTACAAAACATTCCCTGATATGCTTTTCCCTCGTTGTAAGTTCAGGGTTTCCTCCCTTTCTTACCAATTCAATAGCACTTTCAACCGGGATGGTATACTGTCTTGCATCCAACACACCCTTAACTCTTCTAATGGCATCGGAATGGCCCTGGCTTACACCCTTACCCCAAAAAGTATAGGTTCTTCCTTCAGGCAGGATAACCTCTCCAAACAAGCGGCTCAATGAGAACATTCCCGGGTCCCATCCGCAAGCTATAATAGCAACCTTCTTTGACTGTTTTGCCTTCACATCCACAGATTCGAAATATTCCTGGACTTTATTATGGGTATCAAATCCATCCACCAAATTAAACATCTCCGCAAATTCCGGTCCCTGCACCGGCAAATCCGACATACTTCCGCCACAAAGCAACATAACATCTATTTTATCCGTCATATTTTTTGCACTATCAATAGAATACACGTTCACACCTTCAGTCAATGCCTTTATTGAATCCGGGTTCCTTCTTGTAAAAATGCCTACTAACTCCATATCCTTATTCTGTATTATTCCTAGCTCGGCACTCTTGCCTAAATTGCCGTATCCCACAATACCTATTTTTATCTTTTCCAAAGTAACTCCTCCATTCATCCAATCAGTATCTCATAAAACTATTGTGTTATGTATTTTATCACATTATAGTTAATTCTACATCGGGAGAATAAAGATTTTATATATTTTTTTATTGAATTTATAAACTATAAAGGAAGCCAGACGGCTTCCTCATTTCGTCATAAAAATCTCTATTCATCACATGTTGAAATCTTCTTATGATCACTTATTTCCTTCCCCGGTATATTAACTTGCTGCTTTTGCAAAAGCTTCAACCTTACAAATATGACCATCTTTTCAATAATTTTATCGAAGATGAATTCTTCCTTGCCATCACACCCGAGGCCTTTAGGATCTTTCAAAATATCATCTTCAAAGATTTTTACTTCTTCGAGTTCGCAAAATACCTTTTCATTGAAGCACTCAGAGTGCACAAAGCCCATCTCACAGGGATCACTGCCGATAATTTCCTGTCCGCAAAAGTCTTTACCTTTTATATTGTCAGTAAATGAAGCAATTTCTTTTGCAGGACCTGTCTGGCAGATTACCGGAGGAACATCGAATTTGACCTTAGTTACGCAGCTAAACGGAACCTTTACAGTTGTATGTTTTATCTTCCCACTTATTCCACCTTTGCATTCATTAACGCAGTCAGCAGTGGCATATTCAATATTTTTTCTAACGTATCCGCTAAGAAACAGTTTGCCGGTTTTCTTTGATTTGCTTTCATAATCGAATCCTGTGTCAATTAGTTTACACTGATTAATAAACAGGTTCTTTTTGATTCTTTTGATTTCCAAAGCAGGCTCTTCCAACTGAATAACCGACTCCACATCAATCTGTATAACGGGTTCGGCAAGAACTACAGGTATTTTTCCAACAAATGGTCCGTAAAACCCTTTTGGAGTCAAAAATTCGTTTGAGCATTCAGTAAGAGTTTCCGATTTAATTACTCCAGCTTTACAAGTGTACTCTTTATCCATTTTGCAACCTCCTGAATATAAATAGGTTTAAGTGATATTTTTATATCACTTACTAATAATATATGAAAGAGCACACTAATATGTGTTATGTAAACCACGCTGCTGCTACTGCTAAATTTAATTATGTCATAGATTTATAGCATGTCATTTTTATAGCATGTCATTGGGGATTATTAGGGTAATATCCTGGAATTCTTACCTGCTGCCATTGCAGTAGTGTAAACGTCATTGATAATACCATATACTCCGTCAGGGTATCAAATGCACATATATCTTCCCCTCTATTAATCCCTGAAAACCTTTTTTTCCTTGCCACATTCGACTCACATATTGACGCTTCGTCCAATTCGCAAAACAGTCTTTCATCGGTAAAATAAGAATCCTCCAGATTATTTTCCTTATCCGGCAATGCGACGGGTATAAATTTGTTGGAAGTTTTAAATACAGGGCAGGTGCAGTACTCAATTTTGGTTACACATTCAAAAGGTAGCTTAAATGTTTTATAAAGCATGTCGGCCGATGTACTTTTGTTATCTTCATATCCCCTATCATTCAAGCAATTTGCGGCATACGCTATATTTTCACTTACATAACCATTCAGGTAAATTTTACCATATCTTTTGCTCCCCAAGTTCAACAGCTTGCACTCAGTTAGATATACATTCCTTGAATGGCTGTAGATGTCTATAACAGAATGGTCAAAGCAGACCTTTGATTCAATGTCTATATGTACTTTTGATTGGGAAACAACAACGGGAATTCTTGCAAGCACAGGACCACAACGACCGGTGGGATAAATGGGCTCACTTTCAATTTCTGTAATGGTTCTCGTTTCAACCTTAACCTCTTTATTTCCACGCTCAGCACTCATAACCAATGCCCCTATAATCGAAAAACCAACAGCTTAATATCCTTTTTCATAATATGAGCAGATAGCTAATCTTGTACCAGTCCATCAAATATCCCCTCATATTTTGCATAGGTGCTTTGGGTATTCAATGTTTTAGCATAGATGCTTTGTGTATCCCATCTCAACGAGCTTCAAGTATGCATCCCATACTTCTTTGGGGATATCCTGATGTACTTGAAAGCCTTTTTCGGGATACAACTTTATTCTCTGCAGGTCACCAACCATCACATTAATCACTTCATCCTCCGTAATCTCCCCGCTGCCATAGCCTGCCAAATACTCCTTTATTCCCATTTGCGGAGATGTAACAAGCACCTCAGTCTCCGGCCAGAGCTTTTTAAATGCGGCATAGGTCCTTCTTTCCATATATGGCTTGTTGACCACAATAAGCTTCTCGGCTTTTATTTGCCTTATATCTATTAAATCCTTTACAAACAGAATATTCTCGCCTGTGTTTGAGGATTTATCCTCTATCAGGATGAAGTCCTCCGGCACTCCCATGTTTATCGCTATCCGGGCAAACTTTTCCGCTTCGGTACTGTTCCATATATGCTTTGTAAGCTTGCCATATCCTCCTGAGAAGACAATTAGAGGAGCAAAACCCTCCAAAAAGACTTCTGCTCCTCTCACGGCAACCCTTGTGTCATGGCTTCCCAGTACAACTATGCAATCCGACTTTTCCAATCTATGGTTCATGTGAAGATAGTCCCATAGAATCTGTATCAGCTTTTCCTTTTCCATGTTCTTCTCCATCAACAAACTCATATACTTAATATTCTCTCTACGAAAAGAGCGCCTCAGCAAACTCCTTTGCATCAAATCTCTGCAGGTCATCTATCTGCTCTCCTACACCAATAAGCTTCACAGGAATATTCAGTTCTGATGCTACAGCAATTATTATACCGCCCTTGGCAGTTCCATCAAGCTTTGTGAGTACAATTCCGGTAACGTCGGTTGCCTCACCGAAAGTTTTTGCCTGTGAGATGGCATTCTGCCCCGTAGTGGCATCAAGTACAAGCAAAACCTCTCGCGAAACCCCAGGAAGCTCCCTGTCAATTACTCTGAATACCTTTTTTAACTCTTCCATGAGATTTTTCTTCGTATGGAGTCTTCCCGCTGTATCACAGATCAATACATCAGCCTTTCGAGCCTTTACTGCCTGCACCGCATCATAAACAACAGCCGCCGGGTCCGATCCCTCCGAATGCTTTATTATCTCTACACCGACCCTGTTGGACCATATTTCAAGCTGATCTATAGCTGCAGCCCTAAATGTATCCCCTGCAGCAAGAATAACCTTTTTTCCTTTTGACTTTAAAAGATTTGCAATTTTCCCAATGGATGTGGTTTTCCCAACACCATTTACTCCAACCACCAATATGACGCTCGGAGTCGTATCAAGTTTTAGCTCCGACTCTCCCTGGCTTAGAATTTGGGATAGTTCTTCTTTAAGAAGCTCCTTTACCTTGGCAGGGTCCGTCGTTTTTGTCTCCTTGACCCTGCTTTTAAGATTTTCAATAATCTTCATACTTGTGTCGATTCCTACATCGGAAGTTATAAGTATTTCTTCCAGCTCCTCAAACAACTCCTCGTCAATTTTACCAAAAGACACCAAAACCTTGTCAATTCTCTCGGTGATTGTATTTTTTGTCTTCTTTAGTCCTTCTTTCAGCTTGTCAAAAAAACCCATATCTTACTTATCCTCCATCTGAATTTCTTAATATTTTTAGCTTACTTTTTCCCCCATCTTAAGGGAAACCACTTTTGAAACACCGTGCTCCTGCATTGTTACGCCATACAGGGTATCAGCAGCTTCCATAGTCCCCTTTCTGTGGGTAATAACAGCAAACTGAGTTACATTGGAATACTTCTTTAAATACTGAGCAAACTTGTACACATTTGCATCGTCCAGCGCCGCTTCAATCTCATCCAGTACGCAGAAAGGCGTTGGATTCAGCCTTAGGATGGCAAAAAGCAAGGCAATTGCAGTAAATGCCCTTTCTCCTCCCGATAAGAGCATAAGGTTCTGAAGCTTCTTTCCGGGAGGTTGCACCTCTATCTCAATACCGCTTTCAAGTACATTCTCCTTGTCTAAAAGAATTAGCTCCGCCCTTCCGCCATCAAACAACTCCTTAAATACCATATTAAAATTATCATTTATCAGTTTGAACTGCTCCATAAACTGTCTCTTCATTATGGAAACCATTTCATTTATTACTTTGTGAAGCTTTTCCTCTGCTTGCTCCATATCGTTTTTCTGTACCGACATGAATTCAAAACGCTCTTTAGTTTTTATATACTCTTCAATAGCAGCCACATTAACAGGGCCGAGCTCTTTTATCTCATTTCTTAATTCGCTAATTTTCTTCTGTGCCTGTGTTATGCTTCCAATATCCTTTTTGAGCTCCAATGCATTGGTATAGGTCAGCTCATACTCGTCCCACATCCTGTTTTGAATAGACTCCATTTCGGACTCCAGCCTAGCCTTCTTAACCTCAATTCTGCCGTATTCCTCCTGAAGCAAGAGTATATTCTTGTTTATTTCGGTTATCTGGTCTATAATACCCGCCGACTCTTCCTCCCGAACCTTTTTCTCTTCCGTAATCCTGTCTATTTCAAAAGTCTTCCCGGATTTCTCCTCTTCATACTTCTTAATCAGCTTACCCAATCCCTCATTTTTTTCTTCAAGGGATTTTATTTCCTGTTCATTTCTGGCCTTCTCGGCTTTCTTTTTTTCTATTCCCTTTACAAGAGCGTTTTTCTCATTTACGAGCCTTTCCAATGTTTCCTTTACACCTTCTATGCTCTCCGTAATTGAGTTTACCGAAATTTTGTAGTCGGTAATGTCGGTGTGCAGTGCATCTCTTATCGACTGCTCCTCTTTGTTCTTCTCCTGATACCGGGATACTATATCTTTTTTCTGAGCAATATCGTTCTCTATTTTGATCAGCTCATCTTCGTATTTTGAGAGCTCTTGATAAGTATCGGTTTCCTGCCTTATGAGCTGCTCTTTCTCTTGCTTGAGCATATCAATTCTTGCAAGACTTCTCTTGATATTTTCCTCAACCTGTGACAAATGGCTCTCATCTCTAATTTTTATCAGTTCATTGTCCTTAAGACTACTTTCTTCTAGAGATATTTTCTCTATAACATCCGTCAGCTCTCTACTTAGGTTCTCAACGCTTTTTTCAATCGTCTCATCGTCTGCTTTAAATTTTGCTATGCTTTCTTCCAGCTCTGAGACCTCCCGGTTTCGACTTAAGATCCCGGACTCTCTTTTCTCTTTGCTTCCTCCGGACATAGAACCGGTGGTACTTAATATATCACCGTCTAGGGATACTATTCTAAAGCTGTACCCAAACCTTCTTGCCATCTTTATTCCGGCATCCAGACTCTCTACCACCACCACTTTACCGAGAAAGCTCAAAATTATTCCCCTGTACTGTTCGTCACATTCAATAAGGTCGGATGCAACACCAATAAAGCCTTCATGGCCTTTTAACTGATTTACAATACTATTGTCAAGATATTTCCCTTTTACAGCAGATATAGGCAAAAAGGTTGCCCTTCCCAAATTGTTTCTCTTTAAATATTCTATTGCCCTTTTTGCGTCTTCCTCGCTGGTAGTAACAATATTCTGTAAAGCTCCCCCCAGTGACATCTCAATCGCTGTCTCATACCTTTTATCAACAGTGAACAATTGCGCCAGCGCACCGTGAATACCCTTACCAAACTCTTTTGACTGCTGGCATGCCTGCAAAATAACCTTTACACTCCGGTTATAGCCTTCAAGGTTTCTCTCCATATCCTTTAAAAGCTTTTGTCGGGAGGTCATTATCTGTATTTGGGACCTGACATGATTCTGCTTCCTCTTTTCCTCTTCCAGCTTTATGCCAAGATCCTTTCTCTTTTCATTCAATTCATCAAGGCACTCTTTTATATTTTTAATCAGTTCATTTGCCTTGTAGATACTCTCCGACAGTTCTTCCTTCTTCATGCTCTCCCTGTCTTTATCAAGAGTTAACTGATATACCTCTCCGTCAATACTCCCTTGCCTTTTTTTGATACCCTCAATGTGGTTTTTTATATTGTTGATCTGTGTCTTCTTGTCCGACTGTATATCGAGCATTTCCATTATCTCAGTCTTCAAGTTCTCAATATATCTCTCGTTGTCATTCAATGTGGCAATAATGGCCTGAAGCTTTTTATCATACTCTTCGAGCTTTGTGGAATACTCATTGTATCTTTCGTTTAGATAAAGGATTTTGTCATTCTTTGCAACCTCTTCTTCCGATATAGCCTTGATTTTCTCCTCAACCTCAGCTACTTCTCCGTCAAGACGTGCAATATTTGAGAACAGATTGCTGATTTTCTCCTCATTTAGCCTTATTTCCGAATTTGATTTTTCAAGGCTTCCATCAATAGCATAAAACTCCTGTTTTGCAGTCTCAAGTTTGCCTTCCATATCCTTTAAAATACTTAAATTTTTCTGATTGAGATTTGTAATATCCTCCAGCTTTTTGTTCTCACTGTCTATATTGTCCTTTATTGAAACATAGTTGTCTTCGAACTCCTTTATCTTCTCCTTGAATTTGGTAATATTTTCTATATATACATTTACCTCTAGCTCCTTCAAGGTATCCCTTAAGTTCAGATATTTTTTTGCCACCTCGGATTGCTCTCTTAATGGCTCCAGCTGGTTCTCAAGCTCTGTAATAATGTCATTTATTCTAAGAAGATTCTGCTTTGTCATTTCCAGCTTTCTCTCCGCCTCGAGCTTTCTGACCTTGTACTTCATAATCCCGGATGCCTCTTCAAAAATATTCCTTCTCTCTTCGGATTTTGTGCTGAGTATTTCATCAACTCTACCTTGTCCGATTATGGAATAACCGTCCTTACCAACCCCGGTATCAAGGAACAGCTCATAAATATCCTTGAGACGGCATTGGGTCTTGTTTATCATATACTCACTTTCTCCAGAGCGGTACACGCGCCTGGTTACGGTAACCTCACTAAAATCAATAGGAAGCATGGCATCAGAGTTGTCAAAGGTAAGGGAAACCTCAGCAAAGCCTAAAGGCTTTCTGTGTTCGGTACCCGCAAATATAACATCCTCCATCTTCCCGCCTCTTAAGGTTTTGGCACTCTGTTCTCCAAGTACCCACCTTATTGCATCGGAAATGTTGCTTTTACCGCTTCCGTTTGGTCCCACCACCGCAGTAATGCCGGAATTAAAATCAAGTTGAATCCTGTCTGCAAAGGATTTAAAGCCTTGAATTTCAAGTCTTTTTAGATGCAAATAAAACACCTCGGTAATTTTAGAATAAAAACCTCAAATTTTTATACATTAATTATTCTAACATAATTTTTTATATAATCAACACAGCAATATTATCTCAGATTAATATTTCCGGCAAGCCAAAACCATTATTTTACGAAATATTATTTTTATAGCTTCGGGCATATTTTCCGGCCACAAGTAAAGCCTCTACCATGCTTACGGCGCTGGCTTTTCCTGTCCCGGCAATATCGAAGGCTGTGCCATGATCAACAGACGTCCTTAAAAAAGGAAGTCCTATAGTAACTGCAATTGTCTTCTCAAAATCCAGGGTTTTGGCAGCAATATGCCCCTGATCATGGTACAGGGAGAGTACCGAGTTATACCTACCTATATTTGCAAGATAAAACACCGAGTCAGCACCAATTGGACCCTCGACACTGTATCCTCGCAAAGCTGCTTCCTTTACGGCCGGCACCACAGAATAAGTCTCTTCGTTGCCGAAAAGTCCATGTTCTCCGCTGTGGGGATTAAGCCCAGCCACTGCCATTGTTCCCTCATTGATACCCAGGAGCCTTAATGCTGTGGTACATCTTTCAATATAGTCCAGTACTCTTTCCTTTGTAACAAGATCGCATGCCTGCCTTAAAGACACATGACGGCTTAGGAAAAATATTCTTAAGTTTTGCACCTCAAACATAGTCAAAGGATCCTTGGTATCGGTAAGTCCTGCCAGAATTTCCGTATGTCCGATATAATCTACTCCTGCCATTTTCAAGGATTCTTTGTTTATGGGTGTCGTTGCCACAGCATCTATTCTTCCATCCATAGCAAGCTTAACAGTTCGTTTTATATAATCGAAGGCAGCTCTACCACATTGCTCCTGGACCTGTCCCATTTTGATACCGGACATATCAATATCTCCAGTGTCAATTAGATTAATCGTACTGCAATCCGACACCATACCACCAAGATTTTCATCTATAACATTTATTCGACTGTCAAGCTCGCAAATCTCCAATGCCTGCCGAACTGCGTCCCTAGCTCCTATAACAACAGGCGTAAGGGAACGGTAAATGTTTTTATCCTTTAGTGCCTTTACCACTATCTCCGGCCCTATACCCGCAATATCTCCAAGAGGTATTCCTACTGTCGGCTTATCCACATGTTTTTCCTCCTGTCCTTTTCCCAATAAGATTTTTTATATATTTATGCCTCAAAACCTATAATTAGATTTTATCTCAAAAAACCAAATTAAAAAAGCTGTCCTATATTAGAACAGCCTCAAAACAATAATTATGTAATAAAATTATCTAGGTTCGACCAAGAACTTAATCGCAGTCCTTTCCTCCCCATCGATACTAATAGATGAAAAAGCTGGAACTGTAATGATGTCTATACCATTTGGTGCCACAAACCCTCTTGTGATTGCTATTGCTTTAATAGCTTGATTTACCGCTGCTGCCCCCACTGCTTGAATTTCTGCTGTCGATTTACCTCTAAGAATTGCTGCCAATGCTCCAGCGACCATCTTCGGCTGCGATTGAGCTGATACCTTTAATACTTCCATACACTTTTCCTCCTCGATAAAATATAACTTATATAAATTAAATAAAATAAAACAAACTTGGTTCTCTCTTTAAATATATGATAACCAACGTTAGATAAATTCTAGCTTAATACTATTTTATAACAATCCAAAGTAACAAACAATATTATAAAATTAATATTTTATATCATAAAGTTCATGTCCACCATTACATTCTATGACAATTATTTTATCATACTTGTACTTTTTTCTCAAATATTCTACATTTTTTCTCCCCTGACCTATGACATTCGATATCTCTTTTTTGCCGGTGCAAATTACCAGACTGCTTTTATTCGACAGATTTTTTTCTATAATTGCTCTTTCAATAGTATCAAGAGCCATTCTTGATTCCACCAATTGCCTGAATGCAGGATGAAAGGGCCCAGCTATCACGTCCCCACCCTCGTTTATGCTTTCGGTGGGCTGAAGGCCTATTCTTATCACATTTATATTGTTCTTTTCATAAACATAAAGCAGCTCGGCACAAAGTTCAACTGCTTCATCAAGCTCTAAAGGAGTGTACTGGCCTTCAGTATACATTTTTTCAAGATAGGTATCCCGAACTACCAGTGTGGGATAAATCCTTAAAATATCAGGACTTATATTAACAACTTTTTTTGCAGTTTGAAGAGCCTTCTCTCTGCTGTCCCCCGGAAGTCCTATCATCGTCTGTATTCCAAGAATAAAGCCCATTTCCTTAATAAGAGCTGAGGCATTGTAAACATCTTCAACACTATGCCCCCTGCAACTTTTTTGAAGAACTTCATTATCAAGGCTTTGTACTCCCAGTTCTATTGTACTAACAGAATATTCCTTTAAATAACCAAGAATATCTTTAGTTATATAGTCCGGCCGGGTAGAAAGTCGTATACCTTTAACCCTGCCTTTTTTTATATATCTATTGGCCGTCTCCAGATATCTATATTGTTCTTCTCTATCTATACCTGTAAAGCTTCCTCCATAAAAGCCTATCTCGATGTATGCATCTTCGCAGGCAGACCGGATATGGGACTCAATAATCGATATCATCTTGTCTTCGGTCATATCATCTTTTTGACCGCTTATATTTTTCTGATTGCAAAATATGCAGTCAAAGGGACATCCTTTATGGGGAACAAAAATAGGTATAACAATATGCTTAGAAGCCATTATTTTCCCTCTTAAATCATTTTTTATTAATTTTAAATCCGAATCTTTTATGCATTAATATTCTTTAAAGAAGACTTTGCAGCCATTTGCTCTGCTTCCTTCTTTGTTCGGCCTTCTCCTACTCCTACTACCTTTTCATCTACCTTTACCTGTGCAACAAACACTTTACTATGGTCAGGCCCTTTTTCTTCAATTATCTCATATGCGATCTTATGGTCATTGGTTTTCTGAATAATTTCCTGAAGCTGGGTCTTATAATCCATAAAAATTGTCCCTTGAATAGATTCATTTATTGATTTGCCCAGTTGTTTTAGTATAAAGGCTCTTGCACTCTCCAAGCCACCGTCTATGTATATAGCTCCTATTAGAGCCTCAACGGCATCGGAAAGTATGGAGACCCTTGTCCTTCCACCGGTGTTTTCCTCACCCTTTCCAAGAAGGAGGTATTTCCCAATGCTTATGTTTTGTGCACACTCTGCCAAAGTACGTTCACATACCACATTGGCTCTGAACTTTGTCATTTCTCCTTCTGCCAAGTATGAACAGTTT
The DNA here is from genome assembly GCF_004102745.1 of Acetivibrio mesophilus. GTDB lineage: Bacteria > Bacillota > Clostridia > Acetivibrionales > Acetivibrionaceae > Hungateiclostridium > Hungateiclostridium mesophilum. Next base: position 130,558 of record NZ_RLII01000004.1, read on the forward strand.
GTAAAAATGTACTCACTGACAACCATGTTTAAAACCGTATCACCCAAAAATTCAAGCCTTTCATTGCTTGATATCTTTTCATCCTTGCATTCGTTGGCATAGGAACTGTGAGTCAAGGCCAATACAAGCTTCATCTTGTCCTCAAAGCAATAATCAATTACTCCTTCCAGTTCATTTATCTTGCCCATAAAACTGTCTAAATTAAACATCGTTCCTCCCATCCTTCAAAGGCAATAATATACATTTCTCGATGAAAAAATATATTATAATACTTTACAACTTTAGGGGAACGGAATAAACCGTTCCCCCAAATAGGTCTTTGTAATCAAATTGAATTTATTAACAGTATTTCTTTAGCGCGATAGTTGCATTGTGACCGCCGAATCCCAGAGAGTTTGACAATGCATAGGTTATTTCGGCACTTCTTCCTTGGTTTGGTACGTAGTCAAGGTCACATTCCGGATCTGGTGTCCTGTAATTGATTGTTGGAGGCAAGAAACTATCCCTCAATGCAAGGATGGTAATAATAGCCTCAACTGCACCAGCCGCACCAAGAAGATGCCCTGTCATTGACTTGGTAGAACTAACAGCGAGCTTCTTTGCATGGTCTCCAAATACAGTCTTTATAGACACAGTTTCAAACTTGTCATTGTATTCGGTAGATGTACCGTGTGCATTAATATAACCTATATCTTCAGGATTTAATCCGGCATCATTTATAGCCAATCTCATGCATCTTGCTCCACCTTCGCCCTCAGGAGCCGGAGCTGTAATATGATATGCATCATTTGTAGATCCATATCCTACAATCTCAGCAAGGATATTTGCTCCTCTCTTTATTGCATGATCCAGCTCTTCTATTACGAGGATACCAGCGCCTTCTCCCATAACAAATCCATTCCTTTCGGCATCAAACGGCCTGCAGGCAAGAGCCGGGTCCTCTGTTGTGGACATAGCTTTCATTGAACAGAAACCGGCAAAGGATAAAGGCGTTATGGAAGCCTCCGCTCCTCCGGTAATCATGATATCAGCATCTCCCCGCTGAATAACTTTGAAGGCATCGCCAATGGCATTTGTTGATGTTGCACACGCAGTTACAACACACTCGTTAAAGCCTTTTGCTCCAAACTGTATGGCAATCTGCCCAGCTGCCATATTTGAAATCATCATAGGAATAAAGAACGGGCTTACTCTGCCAGGACCCTTCTCCATAAAGACCCTTAACTGTTCTTCAAATGTGCTTATCCCGCCTATTCCCGAACCTACAACTACTCCGAACCTATCTTTGTCTATCTTTTCAAGGTCAAGACCTGACATTTCTACAGCCATTTTAGAAGCAGCCATTGCATACTGGCAATAAGTGTCCATCCTTTTTGCTTCTTTTCTATCAATAAACTTGGTAGCGTCAAAATCCTTTATTTCAGCTGCAACCTTTGTAGTCATATTTGATACATCGAACTTGGTTACTGAGGATATTCCACATTTACCTTCTTTTATCGCGTTCCAGAACTCATTAATATCCGTTCCCAATGCAGATATAACTCCCAGACCTGTAACAACTACTCTTTTCTTCATTGTTAAACCTCCTGTATTAATACTTGCATTCATATATACAAAGTTAACTATTTATATGATAATTAACAGTTATTTTTTCTCAATTCTCAATAACTATCGGTTTATCATAAAAAAGTCCCTTTTGCAGGGACTTTTTTATGAATTATTCTTAATGTACTCAACAACATCGCCTACTGTTGAAATCTTTTCAGCCTCGCTATCAGGGATTTCGAGGTCAAACTCCTCTTCAAGAGCCATTATCAATTCAACAATATCAAGTGAGTCCGCACCTAGATCGTCTATAAAAGATGATTCCATTGCTATCTCATCTTCTTCAACACCTAACTGCTCTGCAATAATCTTCTTTACCTTTTCGAACACTATCATTCACCTCCTTCCACAGGGGGTTTTGGTTGATTCTTAATGTAAACTCTATTGATTTTGACCAAATAGTGCTACAATAAGATATTATTACATTACCAGTCCGCCGTCAATATTTATTACCTGACCTGTTATATAATTTGAATCATCAGATGCAAGAAAACCAATAACATTTGCCACTTCTTCAGGCGTCCCAAACCTTTTTAGCGGTATGTTATTCAAATAATTTTCCTTCACTTTGTCAGGTAAAACATCGGTCATGGAGGTTATGATTATACCCGGCGCCACAGCATTACAGCAAATCCCCTTTGAAGCAAATTCCTTTGCAGTTGACTTTGTAAGACCTATCAAACCTGCTTTAGATGCGGAATAATTAGCCTGGCCCGCGTTACCCATAACACCTGCAACAGAGGTAATATTTATAATTTTACCACTTTTTTGCTTTAACATGATTTTTGAAACAGCTTTTGTACAAAGAAAGGCACCTTTTAAATTAATATCTAAAACATCGTCCCAATCCTTTTCAGACATTTTCAGCATAAGCATATCTCTGGTTATACCCGCGTTATTTACAAGTATATCAACTCTTCCGAAAGTATCCACTGCTGTTTTAACCATATTCTCAACATCTTCAGGGTTACTTACATCCCCTTTTGTAATAACAACATTTATTCCGGCAGCTTTAAATTCCTCCGCAGTCGCATCAACGCTGTCTGAAGCGGGTGTACCGTTAAGAACAATATTTGCCCCCATATTACCCAGTTTTAATGCAATAGCTTTCCCAATACCTCTGCCTGCACCGGTTATAATTGCAGTTTTCCCCTTCAATTGCATACTATTCACCTCTCATTGCCGTTATAAGCACCTTTATTCTATCAAGCTCCAAGTTCCTGCAGTGTTTTATTAAGAGATTCAATATCCTCAACATTGAGAGTTTTCATTTCCTTGTTGATCTTCTTAACAAAACCGCTTAATACTTCGCCTGGACCTATCTCGACAAAAGTATCCACACCATCTTCAATCATATTTTTAATAGAATCTTCAAACAATACGGAGCTGCTTACCTGCCTTACCAGAAGTTCCTTAACCTTGGAACTATCTAAAATATATTCTGCAGTTACATTTGTTACTACAGGTACCTGCATGTCATTGAGGCTCACTTTTTCAAGCTCCACTTCAAGCTTATCTCCTGCCGGTTTTAGCATGCTGCAGTGGAATGGGGCACTTACCGCAAGAAGCATTGCTCTTTTTGCTCCCATCTCTTTTGCAATCTCCACAGCCTTTTCTACAGCCTTTATCTCTCCCGCAACAGTTATTTGACCAGGGCAGTTAAAGTTTGCAGGCTCTACAATTCCTTCCGACGATGCCTTTTTGCAGCATTCCTTCACTGCTTGGCTGTCAAGTCCCAGTATAGCTGCCATAGTACCCACTCCAACAGGCACTGCTTCTTGCATGAATTTACCTCTTTTTCTCACCAACGATACAGCATCCTTAAAAGTCATTGTACCTGCCGCAACATGGGCTGAATATTCTCCAAGACTTAATCCTGCCACAACATCGGGCTTTATGCCCTTCTCTAAAAGAGGCTGAAGCAAAGCCACGCTTGTTGTCAAAATAGTGGGCTGAGTGTTCTCGGTTATCTTGAGGGTTTCGTCATCACCTTCAAAAACCATCTTCTTCACATCAAAGCCTAAAGCTTCCGAGGCCTCATCAAATATAGCATCAGCAGATTTATACTCATCAGCTATTTGTTTGCCCATTCCTACATATTGTGCTCCCTGTCCGGAAAACAAAAATGCTAGTTTTCCCATATCTCTCCCTCCAGTATTAAAAACAAAGTATTTACTGCTTAATTGTACTATGAGTTATTTATTCCATTTAATTATGGCTGAACCCCAAGTAAGGCCGCCACCAAAACCAACTAAAATAATACTATCTCCCTTTGAAAAAATCTTTTCTCTATATGCCTCATCCAATCCCACAGGTATGGATGCAGACGAAATATTACCGTACTTATAAAGATTTGAAAACACCTTATCATTTGGTATATTGAGTCTCTTTGCTGCACCTTCTAAAATTCTAATATTTGCCTGGTGAGGTACAATCATCTTTATATCATCCATAGTTAGGCCTGAATCTTCCAGTACTTTTTTTGCCGCATGCTCCATTATCTTTACTGCAAATTTGAAAACCTCGCCGCCATCCATCCACAGCGTCCTTTTATTTTCTCCTGTTCTCACTTCAATATCCTGGGGACCAATAAAGCAACAGGGTATGGTGATATTTTTACCCAACTCACCTGCAGCTCCTGTATAGGTTGTAATTATTCCATAGTCCTCCTCCACCGGTCCGAACAGTACCGCTCCTGCTCCATCGCCAAAGAGCACACAAGTATTTCTGTCTTTCCAATCGGTTACTTTCGAAAGTCCCTCACAGCCAATAATTAATACATATTTGTAAAATCCCGATTTAATAAACTGATTGGCTACAGACATCCCATAAATGAATCCTGAGCATGCTGCGTTAAGATCAAAGGCAGCTGCCTTGGTTGCTCCAATCTCGCTTTGAATAAGACAGGACATGGATGGAGAAAGATAATCGGGCGTCTCTGTAGTCACAATTATCAAATCCAGATCTTCTGCTTTCAGCCCTGCATCGGCCAGAGCCTTTTTTGCAGCCTCCACTCCCAGCTTATGCGTCGGTATATCCTCATCCAATATTCTTCTTTCTGATATTCCGGTTCTCTTAGTAATCCATTCATCCGATGTATCTACCATTTTTTCCAGGTCACTATTTGTAATCACCTTTTCCGGAAGGCAACTTCCCAATCCTAAAATTCCACAATTATAAGTCCTGTTCAATATCCTCAACCTCCATATTAACAAACTCTTGCCTTATTTTATCCAATACCTTCGTCTCTGCGAACTTGCTTGCCTTAATAATTACATTTTTGATAGTTTTTGCATTTGAGCTTCCATGACTTTTCAACACAAGACCATCGACACCTAATATTGGAGCGCCCCCGTTTTCATCAGCATCCATAATCATTTTTATTACTTTCATGTCTTTCTTTATCATTAGGGCCGCCAACTTTGTTTTTAAGTTCTTATACAAAATTTCCTTTATCAGTTTGAAAAAATACGAACCGGCACCTTCATAGAATTTAAGCAATACATTTCCTGTAAACCCATCGCAAACAACGACATCAACTTTGCCTAAAGGCACATCATTTCCCTCAACATTTCCCACAAAATTAATATTTGATTCTGAAAGAAGCGAATACGCATGTTTCAGCGTCTCATTTCCCTTTCCTACCTCAGCTCCAATGTTTAGCAAACCAATCTTCGGATTGTCAATACCTTGCATCTCTTTCATATAAATCGAACCCATAACGCCAAACTGTTGATAATTAACAGGCTTGCAAACGGTATTCAGTCCCGCATCAATAATGAGACCTTTCCCGGACTTAGTAGGTACTATTGCTGCAATTGCAGGCCTATCGACCCCTTTTATTCTCCCGAGTATAAACAGTGCACCTGCCATAAGTGCTCCGCTGTTGCCGCAAGATAGAAATATATCTCCTTTTTTCTCCTTCAAAAGCTTGAAGCCTACTACCATGGAAGAATCCTTCTTAGATCTGATTGCCTTTGTAGGTGTATCTTCTACGGTGATAACCTCAGTGGCATGATGAATCTTCACTCGAGACTCATCATAGCTTCTCTTGTTTAATATTTCCCGGATTCTCTCCTCGTCACCTATAAGCAATACTTCAAAGCCTTGAGCCTCAGAAATAGCATCCAAACATCCATTTACAATAGCATCGGGCGCATTATCTCCACCCATTGCATCAACCAATATAATCAAAAATATTCACTCCTACAACCAATAGTCATATAAATTCTCTTCACTAAGTTACTACAGATTTCAAATTTTTTCAAGGGATACCAAAATAAATTTACCCCTAAAAACTTCAACATTTTTCTCTGAAATCTTTACCCATACTATAAATTTATTGTCCTTTGCCTTTTTAACCTCAGCCTTGGCTACAAGTTTACTCCCGGCATATACAGGAATCTTATACTTTATATTTGCCACTCCGACTAAGGCCACATGGGCATCTATCACTGCGATGGCAAGGGATTCTGCCAGTGAATATATATAATGTCCCTGTATAATCCTTGTTTTCTCAAAAACCATCTTAGAGTTGGTTTCAAGTATGGAAATACCCCCCTGCCCCAATGTGATATCAACCAGTTCTCCAACAATATCCTTAACTTGCAGTGACTTAACCTTGCTGTAGTTTTTTTGTGCTACATTTTTTATCCTTTCTCTTAGCTCTGGAATACCCAACTCCAGTCTATCAAGCCTTATTGTAGGCACACTCACACCAAACATTTCGGACAACTCTTCATCTGTAAGAAAGGGGTCATGCTCAAGCTTTTCGAGGAGTATAGCCTGCCTCTCCTTCTTCATACATGACGACCTGCTCATGTGTTCACCTCTTTTTTCGCCAGGTTAATTAAAAAGTTTCATATCCCGGAGCAATGTGGTTTTTTCTTGCTGTACTAATTACCATTTAGTACATATCTCTTATTATATATTATATAAACTTTTATCATAATTATTACCTGGTACTAATCGTTGATGTTAAAAGTATATAATATATTTTTAACATATGCAATAATTTCCTCAATTTTTCTCAAAAAAAAATCAAAACAAAGCAAAAAAGGCTATCGGAAAATAGCCTTAACTAATGGGAACTCAAGAAGCGAGAATAACTAAAAAGTTTTTATCAGTATAACATATATCATTTTATCTAAAATTAATCTAAAATAACTTCAACTGATTACCAATTTAATTATTCACTTGTCCATATTCTGGTATTGAATTTTGCATTCTCCCCAATAAACATACTCTTGTATTGAGTCTCCTCTGCTACATGCGATCTGAGCCATGCCACAGTTGCATCAACTCCATATATTCTTCCGGCTTCATGACCTTTTCCTATATGCTTCTACATTACATGTTCGTAGTATATACTTGATTTCAGTTGGGAATTTGAATAAAAAAAGAGCCCGAGAAAAAACTCTGACTCTTTACTTATTATGTTACTTATCTTGGTTAATAACATGGGCATTTTTAATAATATAATCATAGGCAGAATATATGGTGGTAACCACAGCAATCAGCATTAAGAATTTGTCTATTGGGATTCCGTGCAGAGCCTCTACCAAATAACCCCTTACAAGTGCCGCTAGAATGGCAATAATCTGCGTAACCGTCTTGATTTTACCCCACTTGCTAGCTGCAATAACAATTCCTTCACTTGCGGCTACAAGCCTCAGTCCCGTAATTATAAACTCCCTGCCGATTATTATTATGGCAACCCATGATGATAGGTCATTTCTTTCCACAAGCGCAATAAGTGCAGCTGTAACTAAAAGCTTGTCGGCTATAGGATCTAAAAACTTTCCGAAATTCGTTACCTGCTTTCGTTTTCTAGCTATATACCCGTCCAACCCGTCGGTGCTTGCTGCTACAAAAAACAACATAGCTGCAATATAATTTCCGTAGTTCTTAATGAAATAGTTTATATCTTCAAGCTGTGAATGCGCAAAGGATAAAAAACTGCTGTCTACAATCCAGTCGGGAATCGGTATTATCAATAGCATAAAAACAGGAACCAAAATAATCCTTGATATAGTCAGTTTATTTGGAAGATTCATCTATAACCTCTCCTATTAAATCATAATCATCAATATTTAATATCTTAACACTCACAAATTCTCCAAATTTAAGAGGCTCGATACTGGTAAAGTAAATTGAACCATCTATATCCGGAGCTTCCGCATAAGTACGTCCATAATAGAAAATGCCGTCTTCAGCTACCCCTTCCACAAGGGTTTTATATACTTGATCCAGTCTACTTTCATTTTTTCTTTGAACAATTTCCTTCTGAAGCTGCATTATATCACTTCTTCTTGACTCCTTAACGCTCTTTTTAATCTGCGGTTTTAGATCGTAGGCAGGTGTTCCCTCTTCTCTAGAGTAAGTAAAGACGCCAAGTCTGTCAAACTCGTACTTTCTGACAAAATCATAAAGTATTTTAAAATCCTTATCATCTTCACCGGGAAAACCGACTATCAGTGATGTTCTTAAAACAAGACCGGGAATTGATGCTTTTAATCTATCCAAAATATTCCTAACACCTTCGCCGGTACTTCTTCTTCCCATTAGCTTCAGTATCTTGTCGCTTGCATGCTGAATGGGTATGTCCAAATACTTCACAATTTTTTTGTTATTTGCAATTTCTTTTATCAGCTCGTCATCAATCTCTTCCGGATAGCTGTATAAAAGTCTTATCCAGTCTATTTCCTGTATACTGCTGATTTTTCTCAGCAATTCCACAAGCTTTTTTTGACCGTAAAGATCTTTACCGTAAACGGTAACATCCTGGGCTACCAGAATTACTTCCTTGACCCCTTTCTCAGCAAGAGACTTAGCTTCTAAAACTATGTCCTCCATGCTTCTGCTTCTGTGTGGTCCGCGGATAGAAGGAATAGCACAGTAAGTACAACAATTGTCACATCCCTCAGATATTTTCAAATAAGCATATCCGCTATTTGTGGACAGCAAACGCTCATTATTCAAATATTCCACATTCAAAGTGTCTTTATGGAACATAGCTTTTTCTTTATTATCCCTACTAAAAACCTTATCGATAACCTTTGCTATTTCGCTATATCCAGAAACACCTATAACAGCGTCCACTTCCGGTATTTCTTTTATTATCTCATCCTTGTATCTTTGAGCAAGACAGCCGACAACTATCAACAGCTCACAATTTTTATTCTTGTAACTTGCCATCTCAAGAATAGTATTTATAGACTCTTCTTTTGCAGACTCAATAAAGCCACATGTATTTACAATTATAATATTGGCTTTCTCCCTGTCGGATGTGATTTCAAAATCATTTTTCTTAAGTAATCCCAGCATTATTTCACTATCAACAAGGTTTTTTGGACAGCCCAGCGAAATAATACCTACCTTTTTTTTCAAATCATACACCTCATTGCAGTTTTATATTTCAATATCATTATTTACCGTTATGTACAAATTGTCAATTGTTTTTTATAACAAATCGGTATTCGCACCCTAATAGAAAAGGAGGACGTCTATTATCTCGTTACAAGTTCCTCCGGCAACAAACTTTCTGCCTTTTTTATCAGGTTCTCGATTTCCTCCTTAAGCTTAGCAATTTCACTGTCTAAGTTTTCGGGCTCAACTCCCAGCTCCTTGAGTTCTGCCAGTATTTCTTCCTTTTGCCTGTTAAGCTGCTCCAGCCTTGCCTCAGCCCGGATTCTTAAGTTTTTTGCTTTATCCAAATTCTCCTTAATCTGATTGAGTTTTTTGTCATAGTCAGACATCAGTGCACCTCCTCATAATGTCTTATTATATTTTCAAGCTTTTCATCACCAATGCTGCTTTTGCACAGGGGGCATACTCCATTTTTTCTAAGAATGTCGATATATCTATCAAGATTATCCTGTATTTCTCTTTTATTTTTCTCCAAAAAGTCCCACCCGTCCTTTAGACTTCCGGAAGCTATATTGTATTCTTTTCTGGCCTCTTCTAACTTCTTTAAAACTTCCAGCTTTCTATCCACAGAATCTGCAATTTTTTGCACATAAGTTGCATTTTCAAAAGAAGATATGTCATTTTTGGCTACCGCTATCTCTTGGTCAAAAACTACCAATTTATCCCGTATCTGTTCCATTTTAGAACGCAGTAAAACGCTGTCAGATATCTTTTTTACCACAGAATCAACGCCGATAATATTTGATGTTCCATCAAGGATATCCCCAGCTTGACCAAGCTGCTTATTAATATTGCCCAACTCCGAATGTACCTTATTCAGTTGGGCATATCTCGACGACAACCCAAATATTTCATTGATAAGCACTATTGCCTCATTTACAGTGCTCGTTTTCTCCAGCACCTTTTCCATATCTGCTATACTAGTTAAAATATCAGAATATCTATTTTTTATGCTAAGGGTCTGATTCAGTCTCAACAAGCCAAGTTCCGTACTTTTTAAATACACGCCACATTCTTCCAATTTATCAAGTCTTGACAGAATTTCACTCTCAGCCAAATATTCCGTATCAATGCTTTGAAGGGAATGTTTTTTATTTTCGAGTACATCAACTTTTGCCATCAGAGCTTCCATTTTTGCAATTATCTTTTCGGAATCTTCAAGTCTGTTGCCCAATTCCATTATATTTTTATATTCTTCAAGTTTTTTATCAATGCCGTCAATTTCATTCCGAACCCTGTCACAGGTCTGATTTTCCCTTCTTATATCCGTAGCACAGTCTCTTATTGACTGGTCAATTATATGAAGCCCTGTGAGCCTTCCTATGGCCTTTGCCCTGATAGCACCGGACTCGGATAAAAGAAAAGGTCCTTCAAGCTGTTCTCCGATGTTGAGGCTGGCACGAATATCCATGTCTAACACAACCTTTGGAATTCCATGGGCCTTTACAATCTCCAAAGGTACTTCATTGCCAAACCCCTCAAATATACTTACATTTCCTTCAGGGTCTTTTAGGGTATACCTGTTTTTACTTGGTGTTCTCTCCCTTGTAATGACATAACCATTACTTAACTCTAGAGAAACCTTTGAAAAATTTGCTCCCTGCCTTATAAAATCGGTGCCTCTGGGTTCATTATACAAAACCCATTTAATAGCACGGATAATTGCAGACTTTCCCTGATCCGATGGTCCTACAATAACATTGAGCCCATCGGAAAATGAAAGCTCCGTATCTTTATGTGACTGGAAATTTTCAATCTTTATCTTGTTTATCCTGATCATTCTTCATCCTGTCCTTTTGAAAAACTCTCCCGTGCAATTCCAATCCTTCTTAATGCTTCTTCCTTAACCTCCCGGCTCAACTCGTCATTTGACGCAATTTCTTCAACAATTTGAGAAATATCTATTTTTTTGTACTTTCCCGATGCCTCAATACCCTGATAAAACTGATGCAGTTTTAAATTTCTGTCCTTTGCGGCCTCAAGCTTTTCCCGGTCAAGCACTTCATCTCCCGGGCGGGCTGTTTTTAACTCTATTTCTTCTATATGTATTCCGTCGCTATCAAGCTTTAGGTAAACCACCTCAGGTCTTCTGCCAATCTCCGTCAGACTACTCGAAACCCTTACAATGCTTCCCGGATTTATATAGTACTTTGAGTCAATTTCTCTAACACCGAAGCCACTATGATAGTGACCGGCAAAAGTTATATCCGCTTGTGTTTCTTTTATATCATCCAATAGTGTGTATTGAATGCCTTCATAGAAGGGCTTCAAAAGAAGCATCCCGTGTACTATGTTTATGGCATAATCCACATCCTCGCGCTTTTTTACAATGTAATAGTTCCTGAAATTCTCACCGTCTATATCATAATTGTAAGACTTTCCAGTGAGCTGAACTCGTATTCCGTCCTTTTCCAAAATCACTTCATCATCATAATCTATAAGATTTATGATCCCAGTACCTTCAAGAAGGCCGAGCATTGTCCTTCCGACAGTCTCAGGATTATGACCGTAAATATCATGATTGCCTGCAACAGTATAGATAGGTTTGTCAAAGCTCTTAATAATAACAGCAAATTCCCTGACTATAGAAGGAGAGATGTCAGGTCTGTCAAACCAATCCCCTCCATGCAGTATATAATCAACCCTAAGCTGCTTGGAGATATCACCCACTTCATAGAATTTATTTTTTAAAGTCTCATAAAAGTTATCTTTTCTATTCTTTGGTGTTGTTCCTCTAATGTGTGAATCTGTAAAAAAAAGAAACTTCATTGGGATTCTCTCTTTCCAGTGCCTTCTAACACAATTAATACTAATTTGCTATAATGCTAAAACGCACTTTATATACTCTCCTTTTGCTTCCTTTTCTCATATTTTTCATTGTACTCCTGCCACCATTCCTGATTTAGTACGGTGCAAAGCTCCTTACCCAGATGAGAAATGTCTCCCTCGAGCACTATATCAAATTTTCCATCCTCATAATCCAGTACAGTCACCGAAGTGTTGTCATGCCATTGGATATTTATCATTTCTGTAAGATCGCAACCTTTAAAATAACACATCATAGACCTTATGGCTGTTCCATGGGTAACCACACATATATTCTTTCCCTTGTTATTGCTGAGGATATATTCTACCTCATCAATCAATCTTTTCTGGAATTCGACCATGGTTTCTCCGCCAGGCATTTTATGTTCATGAGGCCTGTTCTCCCAACTGTCATATTCTTCGGGCCACAAATGGGGAAGCTCTGCCCAACCCTTGTTTTCCCATTCTCCCCCGTTTATTTCCTTGAGCTTGTCGGTCCTTATTATAGGGAGGTTTTTTACATCAGCAATATATTGGGCAGTTTGAAGTGTCCTTTTTAGGCTACTGGAATAAATAACATCAATATCAACATCTTTAAGCCTTTCGGCAACTCTTTGGGCCTGAAGATGTCCCTTCTCGGTAATACATGAATCGGTCCAACCGTGAAACACCCTGTTAAAGTTGCCTTCGGCCTCAGCATGACGAACGAATATAACTCTGGTTTTTATTGCCATCACCTTCTTGCAGTAGTTATTTTGCAATTTACACAGAATCAGATTAATTGCAATATATATTATTATATCATTTTATCAATTAAGTTGTAACTTCCCTATTATTTCATAAACACTGCTGTGGTTATACATTTTGAGATAGTTTTTTATTCCTTCCACAACATCAACACATGCGGTCGGATTAATAAAATTAGCTGTTCCCACCATTACTGCGCTTGCGCCTGCCAGCATGAACTCAACCGCATCCTCACCGCTTGATATTCCGCCCATTCCGATAACAGGTATTTTTACAACACTGGCTACTTCGTAGACCATCCTCACTGCAATTGGTTTTACGGCCGGACCGGAAAGCCCTCCTACATTGTTGGCCAGTATCGGCCTCTTCCTGTGTATATCAATGGCCATCCCTAAAATTGTGTTTATAAGAGATATCGCATCAGCTCCGGCATCTTCTGCTGCGACAGCTATTTCCTTAACATCGGTAACATTTGGAGTAAGCTTTACTATGAGCGGCTTCTTGCAGTATTTTTTTACTTTGCCGGTAATCTCGCTTATACCTGCCGTGGAATTCCCGAAGGCAACACAGCCCTTCTTTACATTGGGGCAGGAAACGTTCAGTTCAATGGCATCAATGTCAGCATCCGACAGTTGTTCTGCCATGCTACAGTAATCTTCTATAGTATTACCGGCAATATTGGCGATTATTTTGGTACTAAACTTTCTTAGAAAGGGAATCTCATTTTCTATAAAAGCTTTAACCCCCGGATTTTGAAGCCCCACACTATTTAGAATACCAGCCGGGGTCTCTGCAATCCTTGGAGGTTTGTTTCCTTGCCTTTTTTCTAATGTAAGTCCCTTTACCGATATTCCTCCAATCCTATTAAGGTCCATATAATCGGCAAACTCCCTGCCAAATCCGAAAGTTCCGGAAGCTCCTATAACAGGATTTTCAAGCTTCAATCCTGCAATATCAACACTTAAATCAATATTTTTTTCAGTCATCTAAAACCACCTCATCACTCCAGAAAACAGGCCCATCTTTACAAACATGGCTGTATTCCCAATTATCCGGCTTTCCGGTTTTGCACGCGCACACAAGACACGCCCCAATTCCACATCCCATCCTCTGCTCCAAGGACACTTGGCATTTGATACCGGCCTTTTGGGCCATATCTTTTACCTTTCTAATCATCGGCATGGGGCCGCAGGTATAAATAATGTCAAATCCCCTGTCGGCAATATCCTCGGCAAGAAGGTCCGTAATTATTCCTTTATAGCCCATGCTCCCGTCATCTGTAGATATAGAAAGTCTGTCCGAGGCAGATTCAAACTCCTCAGTCATTACTACATAATCACTGCTTCTAAATCCTAAAAAGGCAGACTTGTCTGCTTCTTTCATCTCTTTTAGCAGGTAAAGCAGGGGGAATATGCCTATTCCTCCCCCTACCACTGCAATACGTTTATACTCTTCGGATATATGGAACGGACTTCCCAAAGGACCAATCAAATCCACCTCACTTCCAACCCTTTTCTGGGACAGATATTCGGTACCGATTCCTTTTATCTGAAATACAATATCAAATGTTCCTCGGTCTTTATCAACGTCGCATATGCTTATCGGCCTTCTTAAAAGTGCGTTTATTCCCTCGCTGCACTTTACATTTGCAAACTGTCCGGGCCGGGCATTTGCTGATATATACTCAGATTTAACGGTCATCCTATAAATCGATTTTGCTATCTTTTCAATACTCTCAATTCTTTCGTTTAATACCCTGGACATGGCATCCTCCGATTACTAATTATTAAATACACTCAAATCTATAACTCCAAGATCTTTTTCTTCTTTTCCTAGTTTTATACATTCCAACACCGCTCTTGCAGTATCGAGGGATGTAAGGCAAGGTATCGACATTTCAACAGCTTTTCGTCTTATTTTAAAGCCATCCCTTTCAGGCTTTCTGCCTTTTGTAGGAGTATTAATTATAAGGCTTATTTTGCCCGACTCAATCAAATCCAGCAGATTTGGTTCACCTTCCTCAATCTTTTTGACGGCATTGGTGGCAATCCCCTGATTGTTCAACATGTTGGCGGTTTTGCCAGTGGCATAAAGCTCAAATCCCAGCTTTTCAAACTCTTCTGCCAGCTGTATAATCTCCGGCTTGTCGGTATCCCTCACGGTCATCAGTATTGCGCCGCCTTTTTGCGGAAGCTTGATCCCCGTTGCAACAATTCCCTTATACAGCGCATCCGGGAACGTCTTTGCTATACCCAAAACTTCACCGGTGGACTTCATTTCAGGTCCTAAGCTTGTATCAACGTCATGAAGCTTTTCAAAGGAGAACACAGGAACCTTTATGGCTACATAATCCGATTCCCTATAAAGTCCTGTTCCGTAATTGAAATCCTTAAGCTTTTTGCCCATCATTATCCTTGTGGCAATGTTTACCATAGGTATTCCGGTTACCTTGCTTATATATGGAACAGTACGGCTTGAACGCGGGTTGACTTCTATAACATAAAGCTCATTATTGTAATATACATACTGTATATTGATCAAGCCAATTACCTTTAGCGCTTTGGCAAGCTTTTCGGTATAATCCACAATCTTTTCCTTAAGCTTTTCTCCTATTGTCTGTGTTGGATAAACAGATATGCTATCTCCTGAGTGAACACCGGCTCTTTCTAAGTGTTCCATTATACCGGGTATCAAAATTGCCTCACCATCACATATGGCGTCAACCTCAATTTCTTTTCCCATCATATATTTGTCTATCAGGATAGGATGCTCCTGTTTTACCCTGTTAATAATATCCATAAATTCTATGATATCTTTGTCGCTGTAGGCTATCTCCATACCCTGCCCACCAAGTACATATGACGGCCTTACCAGCACGGGGTAACCTAATTCATTTGCTGCTTCCAAAGCTTCGTCAAGGGTAAATATTGTCTTTCCCTTCGGTCTGGGAATGCCCAGTTCTTCAAGAATTTCATCAAATTTCTCACGGTCCTCGGCAGCATCAATATATTTTGGTTCGGTACCAAAAATCTTGACTCCCATTTCTTCAAGGGCCTTTGTGAGCTTTATAGCTGTCTGTCCACCAAACTGGACAATGGCTCCCTCTATTCCTTCTTTCTCTACAATGTTCTCCACATCTTCAGGAGTCAATGGTTCAAAGTACAGTCTGTCGGCCGTGTCAAAATCGGTACTTACCGTCTCAGGGTTATTATTTGCAATTATAGTCTCATAACCTTCTTGCTTTAATCCCCATACCGAATGAACCGAGCAGTAGTCAAACTCAATACCTTGCCCTATCCTTATAGGACCCGAGCCTATTACCAACACCTTTTTATTATCGGATTTTTTAACCTCGCAACACTCGTCATAAGTAGAGTAATAATAGGGTGTCGCAGCCTCAAATTCTGCCGCACAGGTATCAACCATTTTATAAACAGCACGAACATTAAGTTCTTTTCTCTTATTAGCAACTTCCTTTTTATCGCAGCCAACATATTTTGCTATAACTGCATCGGTAAATCCCATCTTTTTAACCATTCTCAAGCTGTCCTGATTAAAATCCGAAAGCTTCATGGTTTTTAATTTTTCTTCCATAAGAACCAGATTTTTTATTTTGTTCAGGAAGAACAAATCTATCTTTGTAATATCGTTAATTTCCTCTATTGTTATACCCCTTCTTATTGCCTCGGCAATAACAAGAAGTCTCTCATCATTAATATCCTTTATCTTTTCTCTTATTTCCTCATCACTAAACTTTTTGTAGATGTCCTGCTCCAGGGTGAAAATACCCAATTCCAGTGATCTCAACGCCTTCATCAAGGCTCCTTCTAAGGAACTGCTTATTGCCATTACTTCACCGGTAGCCTTCATTTGTGTGCCTAATGTTCTCTTTGCCTTTACAAATTTGTCAAAAGGCCATTTTGGTATCTTGACCACAACATAGTCTAAAGTCGGTTCAAAGCATGCATAAGTCTTTCCTGTTACTGCATTTTTAATTTCATCAAGACCGTAGCCTATAGCTATTTTGGAAGCAACCTTTGCAATGGGGTAACCTGTTGCCTTTGAAGCCAATGCAGAGGAACGGCTCACCCTTGGGTTAACCTCAATTACCGCATATTCAAAACTTGTGGGGTGAAGAGCGAACTGAACATTGCAGCCTCCCTCTATTCCCAATGCTGAAATTATCTTTAGTGACGCGGAACGAAGCATCTGATATTCTCTGTCCGCAAGGGTCTGAGAAGGAGCAACAACTATGCTGTCTCCGGTGTGAACTCCCACGGGGTCAATATTTTCCATATTACATACGGTGATTACATTGCCCTTGCTGTCTCGCACCACTTCATATTCAATCTCTTTCCAACCGGAGATACATTTTTCAATAAGAACCTGGTGTACTCTACTGAGCCTTAGACCATTGGTTCCGATCTCCTTTAGTTCTGACTCATTGTACACTATGCCGCCACCAGATCCACCTAAGGTATAAGCGGGACGTACAATAACCGGATATCCGATTTCTTTTGCAAAGTCTAATGCATCCTCAATTGTATTTACCACCTTGCTGGCAATACAGGGCTCGCCTATTCTTTCCATGGTATCCTTAAAGGCCTGTCTGTCCTCGGCCATTTTTATCGCCTCGGTAGCAGTTCCCAAAAGCTTTACACCATTTTCCTGCAAAAACCCTGACTCTGCAAGCTCCATTGCAAGATTCAGCCCTGTTTGCCCTCCCAAAGTCGGGAGTACGCTATCCGGCTTTTCTTTTAATATGATATCCTTTACAACCTCTGCTGTAAGAGGCTCAATATATACTTTATCAGCTATGTTTGTATCTGTCATTATCGTAGCAGGGTTGCTGTTAACCAGCACCACCTCTATATTTTCTTCTTTTAAAGCCCTGCAGGCCTGGGTCCCAGCGTAGTCAAACTCAGCCGCCTGCCCGATTACAATAGGACCCGAACCAATAACCAGGACCTTCTTTACATCATCCCTTTTAGGCATTAAATTTCCCCCTTAATATATTAAATCTTCTTTCAACAATGATCACCAGAGTAAAACTTTAAAGCTTATAAATACTTGCTACAACAGCTATTTATTGTGAATTCCTTTTCATCATCTCAATAAACTCATCAAAGAGATAGGCCGTATCCTCAGGCCCCGGAGAAGCCTCCGGATGGAACTGCACAGTAAACACCGGCACATTCGTATATCTTACCCCTTCGACAGTTCCGTCATTCATGTTTATGTGGCTTACTAGCATCCTTGACTTATCCATGGATGACTCAACAATAGTATATCCATGATTTTGCGAAGTAATATACGTCAAATCCTTTTCTATATCCTTCACAGGATGATTAGCTCCTCTATGACCGTATTTGAGTTTTTCGGTATCTGCTCCATTTGCAAGGGCTGTCAACTGATGTCCAAGGCAAATTCCAAACATAGGTTTTTTGCCCATGAGCTCCTTTATAGTATCAATTGTATCCACACAATCCTTCGGGTCACCCGGTCCGTTTGAAAGCATTATTCCGTCTGGATTAATGCTAAGGACATCTTCTGCTTTGGAATTGGCAGGAAACACATGTACGTCACAGCCTCTTTTTAATAGGGAACGTACAATATTTTGCTTTAATCCCAAATCTATCAATGCAACTTTAAATCCATCACCTTTATAGTGCAAAACCTCATTTGTTGTGACGCACATAACCGGATCCTTTATAACATACGCTCTTATCTCATCAATTTTCTCATCAAAATTGAAATCGGGATCCGTTGTAATTAAGCCCTTCATTGTTCCCTTATCCCTCAAAATCCTGGTAAGAGCCCTCGTGTCAACTTTATCAATCCCTATTATGTTATTTTTTTTAAGGTAGTTATTCAGTGTCTCTTCAGATCTCCAATTGCTGGGGCTCTGGCAAAGCTCCCTGACGATAAAGCCCTTTACCTGCGGCTTACTCGACTCTATATCTTCATTATTCACCCCATAATTGCCTATCAAAGGATAGGTCATTGTTACAATCTGTCCACAATAGGACGGATCTGTTAAAACCTCCTGATAGCCTGTCATACCTGTATTAAAAACTATCTCTCCGATTACTTCTCCTTCTGCTCCAAAACTCTCACCATGAAAAATTGTGCCGTCTTCAAGCGCCAGAATAGCCTTCATAATATACCACCTCGTATTCTAAATAAAATTACTTTGAGTTATGCAACACACTATTAATATCTTCCTTCATCCTTATTGCTTCAGCTCTTGATGCTTCATAGAATTTTTCTTCGCTGTAAAGATCCTTCCACTGCTCAGACTTATAGGCACACATAATACTTCTTGACGCATTAACAATTGCTCCAAGTCCATCACTGTTAAAGGAATGGGCTACATCTCTAGCTGTTCCGCCCTGAGCACCATAACCCGGAACCAGTATATAAGAACTCTTCAAAATCTTTCTAAGTATCTTTGCTTGATTTGGATAAGTTGCTCCAACTACTGCCCCTACGCTGCTATATCCGTATTTTCCTTTTTTGTTTGCACCCCATGACTCAACATGCTCTGCAACAACCTCATAAATACTCTTACCTTCCTGAGTAAGTAAATCCTGAAGCTGCCCGGATGACTTGTTTGATGTCTTGACCAAAACAAATATTCCCTTGTTGTATTTAATACAGTCATCTATGAAAGGCTTAATCCCATCCACACCGAGATACGGATTGACCGTAAGCGCATCCACATCAAAAGCAGCTTCACTTATATCTTCATCAATGACTGTTCTGCCGATATATGCCGAAGAATAGCACTCTGCGGTAGAACCGATATCATTTCTTTTTCCGTCGGCAATAACTAAAAGTCCTTTATCCTTTGCATACCTGCAGGTTTCGTAGAAGGCCTTTATACCTTCCAAACCATACATTTCGTAATATGCAAGCTGGGGTTTAACCGCAGGCACAATATCACAAATCGCATCTATGATATATTTATTGAAGAGCAGAATGGCCTGCGCTGCTCCTTTTGAATTTTTCCCATGTTCTTTATACATATCTTCCTTTATAAAAGACGGGACATATTCAATCTTTGGGTCCAATCCAACAACAGAAGGATTATCCTTTTCTTTAATCTTTTCAATCAACATATCAACAAACATAATTTCAATCTCCTTTTATAGCATGATTCAAAAATATCATTATCAAAACGGCAAATTAACATCACACATTTTTTTGTAAAATCCCTATAGCAGTATCTTTTCTCTAACAATGGCATTGCCGTTTACCAAGGTATAATATACGCTTCCATTGAGCTTGAACCCATTAAAAGGTGAATTCTTGCTTTTTGATTTGAAGTTATTGATATCCACCACAAACTCTTCGTTTATGTCAATAATAGTTATATCTGCACTCCTGCCTATCTCTAAAGTCCCTTTATTGATACCGAGCAGTTTTGAAGGGTTGACACACATCTTCTCAACTAATTGGCTAATAGTAAGATGTCCCGGTTTTACAAGGTAGGTTATCGCCAGCGGCAAGGCTGTTTCGAAACCAACCATGCCATTTGCAGCCAAATTGAATTCAACATTTTTCTCATCGTTATGATGAGGCGCATGGTCCGTGGCAATCATGTCAATCGTGCCGTCCTTTAGCCCTTCAATCACAGCCTCCACATCTTTTTTGGTCCTTAGCGGAGGATTAACTTTTGCAAGAGTATTAAATCCGCTGCAAGCCTCATCGGTAAGAACGAAGTAGTGGGGACAAGTCTCACAGGTCACTTTCACTCCGCGCTTTTTAGCATGTCTTATAAGGTCTATCGATAGTTCAGTGCTCACATGGGCTATGTGTACCGGAACCTTCGTATATTCAGATAGTATAATATCCCTTGCTACCATTATTTCTTCAGCCGCCGAAGGTATACCCTTAAGTCCCATTATCGTTGACCAATATCCTTCGTTCATTACACCGCCATCGGCAATATCCATCTCCTCGCAATGGGATATTACAGCTATATCAAACATGGACGAGTATTCCAGAGCCTTTTTCATTAGGGATGAACTCTTTAGCGGCTTTCCGTCATCGGAGATTGCTACGGCTCCGGCAAATTTTAGCTCACCTATCTCCGAAAGCTCTTCCCCCTTTTGCCCCTTAGATATTGCTCCTATAGGATATACATTAACAAATCCGTCTTGCTTTGCCTTATTTATAATATACTTCACTATTGCCTCATTATCACAAACAGGGTCTGTGTTGGGCATACAAGCTATGGAAGTAAATCCTCCCATTGCTGCACTCATAGTTCCCGTTTCTATGTCTTCCTTATATTCAAAACCCGGATCCCTCAGATGACAATGGGCATCCACTAGCCCCGGTAATACCATCTTGCCCTCAGCATAGATAATATCACCGTTTGGAATCTCAATATCTTTGCCTATCTCAGTTATTATTCCATCCTCAACTAAAATATCCATAATACCGTTTGTATTGGTTTTTGGGTCTATAACATGTCCGCCTTTAATTAATACTCTCATCACTATCCCTCCTCGTTAAAAGATAAAGAAGAGCCATTCTTACAGCAACTCCATTGGTAACCTGTTCATTTATAAGCGATTTGTCTGAGTCAACTACCGATGATGGCAATTCAACGCCTCTGTTAACCGGTCCCGGATGCAATATCAAAGCATCCTCCTTTGCAAGCTTCAGACGCTTTTCATCCAATCCGAAAAATCTCGAATACTCTCTTATGCTTGGAAACAAGCCTTTTTTCTGCCTTTCTAACTGAATTCTGAGGCCCATGACCACATCAGCATCAATTAATGCCTCCTGAACTGTATTAAAGACCTTGACACCAGTCCTCTCCAACTCCGGAGGTATAAGGGTTGAAGGCCCAGCTACACTTACTTCGGCTCCAAGCTTTGTCATACCCCAGATATTGCTTCTTGCCACTCTGCTGTGATATATATCACCGATTATGGCAACCTTCAATCCCTCAAGACTTCCCTTTTTTTCAATAATGGTAAACATATCGAGAAGTGCCTGGGTTGGGTGCTCATTCATCCCGTCACCGGCATTTATAACCGATGCATTTACATTTCTTGCAAGAAGGTGGGGTGCTCCCGACATGGAATGTCTCAGTATAATTACATCTGCTCCCATCATGTCAATTGTTTTGCCCGTATCTATAAGTGTTTCACCTTTAGCAACACTGCTGCTTGCTACAGAAATATTTGCGGCACTTGCACTCATGTACTTTGAGGCAAGTTCGAAGGATAATCTTGTTCTTGTACTGTTCTCATAAAACAGGGTAATTATTGATTTGCCCTGCAAATGAGGAGTCTTCTTGTTTTTTGATAAAAGAATAACCTTCATTGTTTTTGCCGTATTTAAAATGTAATGAATTTCTTCAGCTGTCAAATCCTTAAGTCCTAAGAGGTCTTTTGATTTTAAAGCCATTTTTACACCTCACTCTTAAATAAACTTTTTTATTATTAATTATTATTAGTATTATTATTAGTATCAAATCTCCCCAAAAAAATAGTAAGGATAATGGTATTCCTTACTATCTTTTAAAGATGCCTGTATTCTCTTCTAAATAAATAATTAAACCTTCATATTTAAAAATGGGAATAATAGTACATATCTTCTCTTTTTCTTTTATTCTATTAATATAGATATTTTTGTGATTTTTCATAAACGTACCCTTCCCTTAAAACCTAAATAATTAACAAATAATTCTTATACCCCTAATGACTTATACCTTTTTCTATATCACTTATAGTTACACAATTAACTCCGTCAACCTCATAAAGCTTAACATTTACCACTTCGAATTTGGAGGTTGGAACATTTTTCCCGACATAATCCGGTCGTATCGGCAACTCTCTGTGTCCCCTGTCTATCATTACCGCAAGCTGGACCATCTTTGGTCTTCCCGAATCCATCAACGCATCAATAGCTGCTCTTACTGTCCTTCCCGTATATATTACATCATCTACAAGAACAATTTTCTTACCGTTTATCGAGAAGTTTATTTCTGTACCGTTTATTATTGGATGTTCCGAAAGCATACTTAAATCATCTCTATAAAGCGTTATATCGAGAATGCCTACCGGAACTTTCTTTCCCTCTACGCCCTTAATCTTCTCCGCGATCATCCTTGCAAGAGGTACTCCACGCCTTTGAATGCCTATTAACGCAATATCATCGACACCCTTATTCTTCTCAATAATTTCATGGGCTATTCTTGTTACAGCCCTCACAATTCCACTTTCATCCATTATTTCAGCTTTATCCATCATATTCAACACTCCGATATTATACTTAATATAATTATATTTTGTCGGATTCCAATTGGGCAAAAGGCTCTAAAAAAGCTTCTTACCAGTCGGCAAGAAGCTACTTTACAATAAACGTATAGAACCATCGTATTGTATATTATTCAATAAAATATCTTACCTTCTGAGTCTCTCTGGACTTAATTAAAGGTTTATTATTTAATTCTATCTAATGTTAACACAATGAAAGTTAATTGTCTATACATTTATTATTATATTTTTTTGTTTTTCATTTTATTTTTATATGGCTCTTAATAATATTTAATAATGTTGTCATCGTTTCAAATTAATGCCGAATATACCCCCTATACTTCCCGACAATACTCCAATACCAAGAAGTATCAATACATAGCTGTTTATATTAAACTCTCTGTAAACTATACTGCTTGCAAGATACAGTATCAGCATATATATAAATCCCACAATTCCACCATTAAGCCATCCCTTACTTTTTACATTTTTGGTAGATATCCATCCTGCAATCACTATACTTAACAATGTCGTAATTATAACAGCAGTTGACATGTATTTTAGCGGAAAATCTGTAAATTTAAGAAAATACGCAAATATAGCAAACATTGGCAAAGTAAACAAATATGACACCAGTATTCCTTTTATAATTGTAACAATATTTGAGTGTTCATTTAATATATTCTTTGCCGCCTGGCCAGTTTTATTAATCATATAACCCCCCCAATAGATGTATTTTTTTATACTACAATCTATTATGTTTGTTCGAAAGTTAGAACCAATAAAGCAAATAATTTGAAATGGAAATTTATTGAATTCCATATTGTTTTTTTCAAACACCTTTTAATATATCCAACACTTTGTGAAAATGCTAAAACTTATTCTGGTATACATACAATAAAAAAACACCATAAACTATAAATTAATAAAATAAATATTGCTTGAACTGATTAAACTATATATGAAAAGCTCCAGAACATTATTGCTTTTTTAAGTTAAACCAGTGAAATGCAAAATAAGAATTGATAAAACTGGAGGTTCAATTATGGGATTCTTTGATTTTTTATTCAATACAGAGGGCAGCATGAAGTCTGATAACGATATGGAGCCTGCCCAAAACAAGACCAGAAAGTTTCAGCCGTTCAACGAAGAGTTTTCGCTGGACATGACAACGGAGCCTTATGGAAATAATATGTATGAGGCCAATAATTCTTATTCGAATAACGGTGTTGAAATTCAAGACGCAAAAAATGTATTTCGACTGGTATACAGCGGTATCTTGGCCAAAAATGATGCTGAGAATTTGTATGCAGTAATCGGCTATGGAAATAACCTGGCTTGGGAGGATACCGAATCCTATTCTATGCACAAGATGGGCCATCAGAAGTACGAGTTGTTATTTCCTGTAAAAAGGGCAGGTAACATTAATATGGCCTTTAAAGATGATTTGGAGAACTGGGACAATAATTCAGGCATGAATTACAGTTTCAAGAACTATGTTTATGAGGGTAGCCATTAGGCTACCCTCTTTTTATAACAGACAATACTGTAAGGTTTATGTATATTACGCTTCCTTAGATTCTACAATTCTGCTTATTGCCGCTCTAATAAGCTTTATTTGGGTTTTCTCAACGCTAGTCTCTATAGTAATCTCATCATCCTTGATATTTATTACCTTTCCGATAATACCTCCGGTTGTAATAATATCATCTCCAGTCTTAAGTGCTCCGAGCATTTCCGAGTGCTTCTTATCCCTCTTTTTTTGAGGTAGAAATATCATTACGTACATGATGAGAACAAAGGCTAACGGTAAAATCAACGCGCTTAATAGTTCCTGAAAACCTGCTCCTTCTGTTGGCATAACAAACCTCCTCTTAATTTATTGTTTATTTTATTTATTATTACCATATTGTTAAATTAGGTGCATCCATTATATCTTTTTGTATCCAAAATTATTGAAAAACTCATTTCTAAAATCCAGAAGCCTATCTTCCATTATAGCCTGTCTGACATTTTTCATGAGATTAATCAAAAACCTCAGATTATGCCATGTGGTAAGCCTTATTCCGAGAACTTCTCCGCTTTTTAAAAGATGCCTTATATATGAGCGGGTAAAATTCCTGCAGGCATAACAATCGCATTCTGGATCCATTGGGGTATAATCTCGTGCATAGACTGCATCTCTTATTATCATTCTCCCCCTGCTAGTCATAACCGTACCATTCCTGCCGATTCTTGTGGGAAGTACGCAGTCAAACATATCAACTCCCCTTATGGCTCCTTCAATCAGGTAATCAGGACTTCCCACTCCCATCAAATATCTTGGCTTGTCCGCAGGAAGCAACGGAACTGTAACATCTAGCATTGAATACATTTCTTCCGCCGGCTCTCCCACGCTCAATCCTCCGATGGCATATCCGGGAAAATCCAATTCCAGCAGTTCATAGGCACTTTGTTCCCTCAGTTCCTTATACATTCCTCCCTGGACAATCCCGAAAAGAGCCTGTTTTTCTGGGTTTTGATGGGCATCCTTACACCTTTTGGCCCATCGGGTGGTTCTCTCCAATGACTTCTTTGCATAGTCATAATCCGCAGGGTATGGAATACATTCGTCAAAAGCCATTATTATGTCGGCCCCAAGATCATTCTGTATTTTCGTTGCCATCTCAGGAGAAATAAAATGCTTTGAACCGTCAATATGTGACTTGAAAGTCACCCCTTCTTCCTTAATATCCCTCAAATCACTGAGACTGAATACCTGAAAGCCGCCACTGTCAGTAAGAATCGGCCTGTCCCAGTTCATAAAACCATGAAGGCCCCCGGCCTCCTTCACTATATCCTCTCCGGGCCTCATATGAAGGTGATAGGTATTACTCAATATTATCTGTGCCTCAATACTCTTCATTTCGTCCGGAGACATACCTTTAACGGTTGCCTGCGTACCCACCGGCATAAAAGCCGGAGTATCAAAATACCCATGAGGAGTATATACTCTCCCCAAACGGGCACCAGTCTGTTTACATTTTTTTATTAACTCATATCTAATAGCACTCATGTTTCTTCCTAATCCTTATTAATATTTACTATAATATTTTTACTTTATAAACATAGCATCGCCAAAGCTAAAAAACCTGTACTTTTCCCTGACGGCAGCGTTATAGGCTTCCATTATTCTGTCACGCCCAGCCAGAGCACTCACAAGCATAATAAGTGTCGATTCCGGCAAATGGAAATTGGTTATTAATGAATCTACCACTTTAAACTCATATCCCGGGTAAATAAAAATATCAGTCCACCCGCTTTGAGGCTTCAATCTACCCTTTTCATCTCCTACCGTTTCAAGCACTCTGCAGCTCGTCGTCCCCACTGCAATTACTTTGCAACCGTTTTCCTTTGCCGCATTTATTTTATTGCAATCCTCTTCATTTATCCGGTAAAACTCGCTGTGCATTTTGTGCTCCTGCAAATTCTCAACCTTTACCGGCCTGAATGTGCCAAGGCCCACATGAAGCGTCACATAAGCAATATTGACACCTCGGTTGGCCAATTCCTCCAAAAGCTCCACAGTGAAATGAAGTCCTGCAGTAGGAGCAGCAGCAGATCCTCTGTATTTTGAATATACAGTCTGGTACCTTTCCGCATCATCAATCTTTTTCGTTATGTAAGGAGGCAACGGAACAATGCCAACTCTGTCAAGAATCTGTTCAAAAATACCGTCATACTCAAATCTGACAAGCCTATTTCCTTCTTCAATTATTTCTATAACCTCAGCCTTAAGCTCACCATTTCCAAATACAAACCTTGACCCCGGTTTTGCCTTTTTCCCCGGCTTTAAAATAACTTCCCAAACATCCCCATTAATCTTTTTCAGGAGAACAAACTCAATTTTTCCACCGGTGCCTTCCTTTTCTCCAAGGAGTCTTGCGGGGATAACCCTGGTGTCATTTAAAACTAAGCAATCACCCTTGTTTATGTACTCGCCAATATCCTTAAACTGCTTATGGCATATTCCTCCCGCTTCCCTGTCCAATACCAAAAGTCTTGACATATCCCTTTTGGCAGTTGGTTCCTGCGCAATTAATTCCTGCGGTAAATCATAATAAAAATCACTAACCTTCATAGTCAATTTAACACCGTTTCATATTATTTTATTGTAAGACAATGTCTTAACGATAGAATTACCAATATATTTATTTTTTTCGATAATTCGATTTACATAGTTTTAAGATATTTTATGCGATTTATATAGAATAATACATTAAATCCTTCTTTCATGCAAGGTTCAAATGCAAAAAAACTCCAACAAGCCATATAAAAGCTCCGGAAAATATTCCGGAGCAGGTTATTAATTATTATTCAAAATCAAGGTTATTCAACCTTGGTACCTGGAAAATAATGGGACAATATTTCTTCGTAGGTAAATCCAGCCTTAGCCATCCCCTTGGCCCCTTCTTGACTCATGCCCACTGCATGTCCCCAACCTTTTCCTTTAAACGTGTAGTTTGTTGGAATCAATGGAACAACCTTCATACCGGCTGAGTTGACGACATTTAGCTTGCCGCTCGAAGAACTTATGGTTTGCAATCCTGAAGCTGTCATTACCTTTGTTCCTCCAAGCTGTGTCTTAGTTGATTCATCGTCATTTCCCTTCACAAAGATGTCTGCGTCTGTCGTAATATCATACCACTGGCTGTCAAGGCTTAAGAAATTTCTTGTGGAACCATTTGTATAAACCTTTTCTCCTTGACTACCCTTTACTATTACCTCAGTTGCTCTTCCCGCCTCAGATCTCTTCGTTATATAAATTCCTTGTATATCTCCTAGTTTAAAGCCGCGGTCAACCATTATCTGCTTTATCTTCTGTGCGGTAAAGGAAACCTCCCAATTGTAGTGCCAAGAGTCTCCCGACTCATATTTATCTTCAACACTTAAAAGATACGGGTATCCCTCACTTCCCCAAACATTTTTTACGTCCTCTGTCCTACCTCCGCTGGAACTGAAATAGAATACTGAAGCAGGCTTTCCGTTGTATGTAACTATCTTTCCCTTCGTATCATCAACTGCCTTATTTGTTGATGCCGCCTCTCCGTCGAACCCCTTATATACTTGAGAATACACAGTAGGACACAAATCAAATTGAAGTCTTTTGTATTTGTTCAGGTTGTTCACCGTATAGGTCCTTGCCGCAACCGCCTGAGATTTCAGAGCTTCAGGGTGGGAGCTTGCCTGTATCTCATAGGGTACAACCCCATACAAATATTCTTCAATATTAATCACATTAATGACCGTCATATCACTTCCGGACAGTCTTAGAATTTCAAAAGCACCGCGATATCTCTTCTTATCATCTCCATTGATCCTTAATACGCAGTTCTCATCTTTATTCTCAGGCTGTACCTGAAACGCATAGTATATTGAGTCAAACATAAGCATTACCTTTTCGTCCTTCGACAGAACAGTTATTCTTGACATGGATGGATCCACAACACTATACTCCCCAGTGTTTAAAACCGGATCAATATTGTCAATTATCGCCTTTTGTGCGTCGTTTTCGTCAACATAAAAACCTGTCCAGATCTGCCAGCTGTCAGCGTATACCGGATAGGCATCTACACCTTTCTGCCTGATTTCCGTAAGGCTTGTGTAAAGGGCATCATAATCTTTATAATCTTCTCCTATTTTTATATGATAGGCTCCAATTAACTCTCCCGAAGGAGTTTTTCCCGAAGAAGGATTGTATTCGGTAAGTCCACTGCTTCCTTTTAGAAAAAACGCATCTTTTCTTATTGTCACTGCATTACCGGAAGACTCCTTTATAAGGCAGGTAAATCTATCCCCGGAAGAATATCCGAATTGAAGTCCATTTTGGGCATCTACTGTAAAGCTTGAAACCGACGAATACTGACCTGTCTGTGAATCATTAAAAAGAAGGCCAATCCTAACTTTATTCGGAACCCCCTCATATGCGTAGACCATAAAACTTTGTGAAAAAAACAACGACACATACACAAGAGATAGCAATGCCAACCGAAGTGCCATCCACTTTATTTTAGACTTTGACAACAAACGCTCTTTCATATTCTCCTCCATACTTATCTTTTGTATTTCGCTTTATGTCATTATACCATCAAGCTTGCTTAATGTATAAAACTATTATATCAATATTAGTTCGACAAAAGCTTCCAATTCCCTGCTTTGTAACAGAATTGTAAAGTTATAAAGCAGGTATATTAACCCAAAAAACGAGCATGCTATATCTAAAAATTTCAAATTAAAAATAACAAAAATAAATAGTTTGACATATAATATTTTAGATGATAGAATAGATGAAAATAAAGTTAATAGTGTTATTACAATGTTTGATAGAGGTGCAGTTTTCAATAGTAGGTTTTCCGAAGAGTTTGAGCTCTAATGACGAAGGCTGAAAGGGTCAATTGCCGAAGAGTGTATCTGCTCAAAAAGGTACAGTCTGGTTATATGGTTAATAGCTGTATAACTGTCATCAATTGATTTGATGGAGCGCTATCAGTTCATAAAGCTTAGTTGTATATTTGCACTAAAATCTTAGATGAACTGCTGGTACTCATACCAGCTTTTTTAGTGTTCTTAAGGCCAATACAGGTGATACGTCATACTATCAAACCAAAATCCAATTTTTAATTTTTATAATATATATCAGGAGGTTATTCTTATGAAAAAGGTAAATTTAGCAGTAGTTGGAGCTACCGGAATGGTTGGCAGAACATTCGTTAAGGTTCTGGAAGAAAGAAACTTGCCCATAGAAAACATATATTTCTTTTCCTCAAGCCGCTCCGCCGGTTCAACTATAGTTTTCAATAACAAGGAATACACCGTAGAGGAGCTTACTGAAACATCCTTTGACAGAGGAATAGATATTGCACTATTCTCTGCTGGGGCGAGCACCAGTGAGAAATTTGCACCTATAGCAGCTTCAAAAGGTTGTGTGGCTGTAGACAATAGCAGCTGTTGGAGAATGGACGAAAAAGTTCCCCTTGTAGTACCGGAGGTTAATCCTCAGGATATTTCCTGGAACCAAGGCATAATAGCCAATCCAAACTGCTCCACCATACAGGCAGTTGTTGCATTAAAGCCTTTACATGATAAGTACAAAATAAAAAGAATAGTTTATTCCACATACCAGGCTGTATCCGGAGCCGGACTTAGCGGATATAATGACCTTGAAAACGGTCTTAAGGGAGAAGCTCCAAAGAAGTTCCCTCATCCGATTGCCGGTAACTGCTTGCCTCATATTGACGTTTTTCTTCCCAATGGCTATACAAAGGAAGAAATGAAAATGGTACATGAGACAAGAAAAATATTAGGAGACAATAGTTTAAAAATAACTGCCACCACCGTAAGAGTACCTGTATTTAACGGTCACAGTGAATCAATAAATGTTGAGTTTGAAAAACAATATGATCTTGATGAATTGAAAGAAGTTTTGAGAAATGCACCTGGAATCATTGTGCAAGATGACGTTGCCAACAATGTTTACCCAATGGCTATTGATGCTACCGGAAAAGACGAAACCTTTGTTGGAAGAATTCGTCGTGATGAAAGTGTTGAAAGCGGTGTAAACCTCTGGGTTGTTGCAGATAATATTAGAAAAGGCGCTGCCACAAATGCTGTTCAAATCGCACAGGAACTAATTAAAATGTGGAACAAATAATTATTGATTTACCCTATTATATATTAGCCATGTAAAATCGCTAGAATAATAAAGTGAAAGGATGTCGATTATGAGAAAACCAATATTTACCGGTGCTGGTGTAGCAATAATAACACCATTTACAGAAGATGGCGTTGACTTTAACAAGTTGGGAGAACTCATTGACTTCCAAATAAAAGAAGGTATCGACTCGATTATAATTTGCGGAACCACCGGAGAAGCATCCACAATGCCTGATGAAGAGCATAAGGCCGTTATAAAATATGCTGTAGAAAGAGTAAATAAAAGAGTTCCGGTTATAGCGGGAACAGGAAGCAATGATACCCACCATGCAATCAGTTTGAGCAAATATGCCGAAGAAGTTGGTGCAGATGCAATACTAAGTGTAACCCCTTACTATAACAAGGCAACCCAAAAGGGTCTTTACGAGCACTTTAAACTGATTGCACAAAGTATCAAAATTCCTGTGGTTTTATATAATGTACCAAGTAGAACCAGCTTGAACATGGACCCAAAGACTGTAAAGCAGTTGTCCGAGATAGAAAACATAGTTGCTATCAAGGAATGCAACATAAACCAGGTCGGTGAAATTGTAAACATCTGCCCTCCTGATTTCACTGTGTATTCCGGAAATGACGATATGGTGGTCCCCTTTCTTGCCTTAGGAGGTAAGGGAGTAATATCTGTAATGGCAAATATTATTCCAAAGGAAACTCACAATCTTGTGGCCACATTCCTCGACGGAAACATTGAAGAAAGCAGAAAAATCCAGCTAAAGCTTTTAGATCTCATCAAAGCATTGTTCATCGAAGTAAGTCCTATCCCGGTTAAAGAAGCAATGAATCTTATGGGTATGGAAGTTGGAAAGTGCCGTTTGCCTCTTACAGATATGAGTGAGAAAAACTTGGATGTATTAAAGCAAACCCTTAAGGATTATGGCTTGATTTAAAATTACGCCGTTCTAATACGGCGTTTCACATTATTTTTATACGTACTAATGTAAAAAAGGAAGTGCTATTCAAATGATAAACATATTATTAAGCGGATGTAACGGAAAGATGGGTCAAGTGATCAGCAAGCTTGCGTCAGAAAAGGAAAACTTAAGAATTGCTGCTGGGTTTGATATAAATACATCAATACAGAATCCTTACCCTGTTTATACTGACTTAAATAAATGCGATATAAAAATTGATGTAATTATCGATTTTTCTCATCCTTCTGTTTTACAAGGTCTGCTTGAATTTGCAGTTGCAAAGAAAATACCGGCAGTTATAGCAACAACCGGTCTTAGCAGCTCCCAGATAAAAATGCTCCACGAAGCATCAAAGAATATACCTATATTTTTCTCAGCCAATATGTCAATAGGGGTAAATCTCCTGCTTGACCTGGTTAGAAAAGCTGCAAAAGTACTTGAAGGCAATTTCGACATAGAAATTATCGAGAAACACCACAATCAAAAAATTGATGCTCCCAGCGGAACCGCATTGGCTATAGCCGATGCAATAAACTCCGTTTTGACTGAGCAGCAGGAATATATTTATGACAGACACTCCAGAAGAAAAAAGAGGAATAAAAAAGAGATAGGTATACATGCTGTAAGAGGCGGTACCATCGTTGGTGACCACTCTGTAATCTTTGCCGGCAATGATGAAATAATTGAGATAAATCACATTGCTACATCAAAACACATATTTGCCGAAGGCTCCTTAAACGCCGCAGCGTTTTTACATGATAAAAAGCCGGGCATGTATAGCATGGATGAGCTTATTGAAAGTAAATAGAATTCTGCCAGGAGGTGTTTGCATGTCGCAAAAGTTGGATGCAAATATTGATATGTCTTATGGTACGGCACTTATAATGATTCGCAATATCCCAGATGACATGAAACTTATTTCCGGTATTTTTACTTCCATAGCAGACGAAAGCATTAATATCCAGATGATAAGTAAAACTTCTCCACACAAAGGACATGTAAACATATCTTTCTGTCTTCCGTCGGAAGATCTTTCAAGAGCGCTTATTGCAATAAACAGGTATAGAAAGAGTGCTAAAGATCTTCTGATTGAAGTAGATGCCTACAACACAAAAGTATCGGTATCCTGTGGGAAAATGAAAGACATCCCGGGCTTCGCCGCAAAGCTTTTCAAGATTTTTGCAGACGAAGGAATCGATATCAAGCTGGCTACCGCTTCGGAATCAGAAATATCCTGTCTGGTTCATGATTACCACTCTGACAGGATTGCATCACTGGTAATATAACGTAGCACAAGCCACAGCAATAAAGATTATAGCTTTGGGTTTTAAGCGGGGAGCAACTTCTCCGCTTGAAATCCTGAAAACACTCGTTAAAGAATTGAGCTTACTTAATACTCTATTCCTTTTCTTGCACCAATCCCTTCCTCAAAGGGGTGCTTTTCACACATATTGCAAGATACATAATCAGCCAATTCGAGGATTCTATCCGGAGCATTCCTTCCAGTCAAAATTATTTCAACACCGGAAGGCTTGTTTCTTAAAACATCAGCTACATCGTCGATATCAATCAATCCATTACCCATGACTGCCATTATTTCATCCAAGATCAATATATCGCATTCATTGTTTTGAAGTACCGTCTTAACAAAGTCAAATGCAGCTTTAACTTCATTTTTCAGCTCTGCAATCTCATTCTCGTCCATGTTAAATATAAAACCGTGCTTTTTTTCAAAACGAAACACTTTAAAACCGGGCTCCAACTTCTCAAGAACTTTTAACTCCCCCGTATCCTGACTTTTTAAGAACTGCACCATATATACGGTATAACCTCTTCCGAGAGCCCTTATGCCCTGTCCAATAGCTGCTGTTGTCTTGCCTTTTCCATCACCGGTATAAACCTGAATCAAACCCTTCTCCACTTATCTCACCAACTCTCTTCCCTTTTTAATACTTTGTATATTCTAACAATAGTGTTCTATTATTTCAACTATAAATTCAAAAATCCAAAAATTTTATTAAAAATTTATTTAAAAAAGTATTGACATACAGAACTAATGCTAGTATAATTTATTATGCTGAATCGAGAAAACATGCGGTCGTGGTGGAATTGGCAGACACGTACGTTTGAGGGGCGTATGCGCGAGCATGTGGGTTCAAGTCCCACCGTCCGCACCATAGTGAAAAAGAGGAAAAATGTTCCTCTTTTTTTATTTTAGCCTCTTGGAGTGAAATGAAAGAGGCAAAAGCGAAGGGGCTCGATGCCCTGAGCTTTTATTTTATAAGGTTTAATCTTCATTCTCCAATTAATATACTTCAGTATTATCTGTAATAAGCTCAGTATGAATATTTGTAAGCCTTTCTATTAACCCAAAAAAATCTACTTTATTCAAAATGCTTTTCTCTAACAAGCACCCGTTTACATCCAACTGAATAGAATGTAGTATATTGAGATTCGCGGAGGTGAATAAAATGTCAGGTATCTTCAAAAAGAATTTTTTCAATGATAACAGCGAAATTTTGTTTTTCATTATTCTTTTCCTCTTACTGTTCTTCAACGGAAAAGATTATGACAAATGCGGCTGCTAATAATTAGACATAATATTTGGCAGTCCCTAAGGTTGGTAGGTTTTCTAAATGCCCTCTAACAGCACAACATAACATTCGGAAACATATATGCTATATAAATGCGCTTATTCTATTTATTAAATTGTATCCACAAACGCATTTATAAAGGTATCTATGTTTCCGATTTATATTAATGAGAAATTATCCGGTCATACTGCTTTCTTATGCTTAACTATAATCGACCTGGGAAGGCATTGGAATCTGTATCTTTTTTCCTTCAATACATGTTTTTAAGGAAAGCATTTTAGTCCCCACGCTTTCAAATTCAATTACAATTAAATCTTTAGCTTCATCAAGCCTAGTCACCAAGCCTTGCCCGAATTTCACATGCTCTAATACAGCCCCTTCGCAAATTTCATTGGGTATATCCTCATGTTCAGCCTGTTTTTGAGCAAGATTAAAACGATGAACAAATCTTGATGCTGCGACCGGCTTATTATTTGCTTTTGAAAAAGTTATAAGTTCAAGATACTTCCTGGCTCTGGTCACACCCACATAGAAAAGACGCACTTCTTCCTCCATCAATGCATAGCTTTCTTCCTTGCAATCGCTTATGCTTTTTGATGACGGGAATTGCCCGTCCACCAGATCAATCATATATACCCTGTCAAATTCCAGGCCTTTGCTTGAGTGTATGGTAGTCAAAACAACTGCATTTTTATTTCTGTATTTGCTGGAGTTTTCAACCGCCGACTTTAGTATCGAAAGCCTTTGGAAAAATTCATCGAAAGAATTAACCCTTGAAGCTATTGACTTGAGACTGTCAATAATATAATTAAGGCTTTCAACCGAATAACCCATTTCCTTTGATGCCCTGCGAATATACTTTTCATATTCACATTCCTTCTCAATAAATTCTATGGCCTTCAAAGGCTTAAAATAATCAATAGTTCCAATCCGGTCATCCAATAACTTAACAGCTTCTAAAGTACTTTTAGGTAATTGGGGACAATTAAGCAAAGTTTCAAGGGCACCCTTACCCTTCCCCATGTTCTGCACGACATATTCAAACATTTCACGGCTTAAGAACGCATTGGTTTTGTAGTAAATTTGCCCGAAAGCCTCAACATCGCAAGGATCTAATGCAAGCCGTATAAATGCAAGAATGTCATTAACCACCCAATGCTTGAAAAAGTGAATATTCGAATCTCTAATATAAAAAGGTAAATTGTTGTATTCCAGATAATCCACCAGTGGAATGGCAGAAATATTATTTCTGTAAAGAACAGCACAGTCCGACAAATTGCTCTGACTCATCAAAACCGAGGTCAGATACTCATATTGCTCATTACGACTGTTTACATGCTTAAATACAATAGCTTCGCCTTCTTCATTTTCAGTATACATCTCCTTTTGATACCGCCCTTTGTTCTGCTTTATAAAAGTATTAGCCGGAATCACAATTTTCTTTGTGGAGCGATAGTTTTTTTCCATCAATAAAATTTTAGCACCGGGATAGGTTTTCCTAAAATCAAGAAGGGCCTTAGGAAAGGCCGCCCTAAACCCATAGATGCTCTGGTCCTCATCCCCAACCATGAAAATATTGTTTCTTGGATGGGCAATAAGCTTTATAATTTCATGCTGAACCAAGGATGTATCTTGAGACTCATCAACATTAATATAATGATATTTTTCTCTCAGCATATTGATAATTTCAGCATTTCTCCTAAGGAGCAGATAAGTGCCGGTAAGCATATCGTCATAATCTATGCCTCCTTCATACTTTTTACGCTTTTCATAGGCATTATAAATATCAATGAAATTCTTAATTCCAACATCCAATTGCCTTATATTCTCTTCATTGTAAAGCATATTCTTAACAAAGCTGATAGAGTTGGACAAATCCTCAAGCCTGTCATCGCTGATATACTCGTTGTTGATATCCAGATAAATCTGCTTTAATATCTGATTTTTATTAATTGGGCTTTCATTTCCTTCAATAATTTGTGGCATAGGCTTATTTTTGCTTTCAGTATACAAACGTACAACCGAATAGCAAAAACTATGAATTGTTGAGAACACCATATTACAGGCCAATTCTTTGCCGAAAATATCACAAAACCGTGTCTTCATATCTTGGGCTGATGCTTTGCTAAATGTCAGTGTAAGTATTTTTCTCGGATCTATTTTATGGTTTAAAACCATATTGGCACACCGGGACACAATTACAGTAGTTTTTCCCCCTCCCGGCACCGAAAGCAACAAAGAGGGGCCTTGAATCCGCACAACAGCCTCTTTTTGCTGAGGATTCAAATATATATTGTATTTGTCAGCCAAAAGCCTAAAAAAGCTTTCCTGGTCCATAAATTCTCCCATCTCTTTCTCCCAATTTCAATTACTTATTTTAACATGTATAAGAAAATAAATAAAGAAGGTAGAAATTATGCTATACTGGAATAGAAAAGATCCAAGAAAAAAATATATTTTTGACTACATATAAAATACAGATTATATAAAGGAGATGGGCTCATGAAGCTTATTGATCTTACACATAAAATTGAAGATTACCTTCCGGCATATCCCGGGGATAAAGAAACGCGGCTTATTAATTCAAAAAAGCCTAAAGAAGACGGTTACACCAATCACAGGCTTCAAATAGATATGCACTCCGGTACCCATATTGACTCTCCTATGCATCTTACCGATTCAAAGGAGTATATTTGTGACTACCCATTGGAATCCTTTATCGGTGAAGGCTGTATAATTGACGTAAGAAATGAACCGATAATCAAATTAAAAAAAGAATACAAAGACATAATAACAGAGGGCTGTATCTTGCTGCTCTATACCGGGCTGCACCATAAATTCGGTACAAAGGAATATTTCAATGAGCATCCTGTTGTAGATATGGAATTTGCAGAATTTATGACCGAAAGAAAAATCAAAATCCTCGGCATGGATACCCCTTCTCCCGATAAACCACCTTTTTCGGTTCACAGACTGCTTCTAAAAAGCAAAATTTTCATCCTCGAGAATCTCACAAACATGGAAGCTCTTCTTGATGCTCAAAAGTTTGAAGTTATAGCCCTTCCTCTTAATATAAAGGCGGACAGTTCAATCCTAAGGGTTGTGGCAAGAGTAATGTAAATTTGTAAAAAAGCCCCTTCTTCCCTGTCACCATTTTCATTATCGGGAAAAAGAGGCTTTTTCTCTTTTATTATCGGTTCTTTTTATTCTTTTTATTTTTCTTATCAAAGTCTTTCTTTCTCTCTGTTAAATTCTTTTTGAGCTGCTTATAACTTTCTTTATCCTCGCTATTCTCACTAAAGTTCACTATTCCCCTAGTAATGCTAATAAGGCCATAATACTCTTCTTTCAAATGAGGAAATGGCTCACAGATAAAACAACGATTCTTGATCCATCTGCAACTTGTCTTCCAAACGAGGAATTATCATTTCAGGAATAACAAAGTTAACTATTTTATGCTCTTTTCCTGTACTATTGACTATCGTATCAGTAACTTCAAGTTCATATACTATGCAAGGGGATTCTCCAACTGAAAAAATAACTCCCCTTATATCTTTCAATTTACCTTTTACAATCAAGCTACCGTCCCCAAAATAATCTTCATCAGTTATTTCACCTTCTGATAAATGTACAATAGTATCACTCTTACCATATTCTTTTTCATATTCCTCAAGACTTAATAGTGTGTCTTTTCCCTTCTCGTTGTCATTTCTTAAAGGTGATCCAAAAGCTATACAACTTATTGAAATAATCACAATAATTATAATTGTAAACCCAATTGTCAAATTCCTTTTCATGTTTCCATTTCTCCTAAAATTTATTTTCATTAATCTTTTCCATTAACGCCATCTATCCTAAGAATTGATAAAAAAATATAATTGCACATAATATCTACCGTCTCTAGTCTTTGATGAAGCAGGGCAGCTAAAAAAGTCAGTAATTAGCAAATTATAACAACTACTGATATCATATATATATTTACATATTCTTTGTTAAGTTATTTTTTCTTTACATGCTAAATTCAACCAATTTTAGAATGAAAATGTGCCAATAAGATTTTACAATCACCCGGGTAGCTAATAGTCACTTTCCCCAA
Source organism: Acetivibrio mesophilus (assembly GCF_004102745.1). Classification (GTDB taxonomy): domain Bacteria; phylum Bacillota; class Clostridia; order Acetivibrionales; family Acetivibrionaceae; genus Hungateiclostridium; species Hungateiclostridium mesophilum. The sequence goes on from NZ_RLII01000004.1 coordinate 168,773, forward strand.
CCTTGAAAGTATCGGTCCTAAAAAAATAATTGAAGACCTCATTTCCACCGCGAGATCTTCCGGAATTTCGGTGCTGTTGATTGTTGAAGAATCAATTGTGACAACATCTTCTTCAACCTTAACTTTGCAACCTAATTTCCTTAAAATCTCAAACATAATTTCCACATCTCGAAGCCTTGGACAATTCTTTATGACACTTATACCATCGTTAAGAACTGTGGCCGCAAGTATCGGTAAAACAGCATTTTTTGAGCCTTCAACAACTATTTCACCCTTTAGTTTCTGGCCACCTGTCACAATCAACTTACTCATAATACACCTCCGTAACATTCGGTGGTTAACCCCAAACCGTCTTTTTCTCATTGTATAAATATAAATATAACTATACATATATAATTATTTTATGCTGGGTTTACAAAAATGTTACTTTAGTGATTATATGAGGCATAAAAAAAGGACTCCTTTCGAGTCCTGATGATTAATGGGCTGCTTCGCTCTTCATTATGTCTTTTATTATTGCAAAAATCTTTTCCGTTGCATTTGTAATACCCATCTTCTTGGCATTTTGGGCCATTTTAGAGAGCATATCTTTGTCTTTAAGAAGGGTTGTGATCTGCTCGTATAATATTTCCTGCCTCAGATTCTTCTCCAGAATCACTACCGAGGCTCCCTGCTGTTCCAGGGCCCTGGCATTGTGCTCCTGATGATTGGCCGTAACATAGGGAGATGGTATCAATATTGAAGGAACACCCAAGGCTGTCAGCTCGCTTATTGTTATTGCACCTGCCCTGCATACCGCAAGGTCTGCCGCTGCCATGGTATTTGCCATATCAAATATGTATGGCAGAATACTAATATTCTGCGATTTTACATCCCCGATTTTCTTCATTATACCCTCATATTGTGCCTCACCAGTTGCGTATATCAAATGAAATCCCAAATCATTTTTATGTCTTTTGATAAGCTCTGCCACTGTGCTGTTTATATTTTCAGCACCTCTGCTTCCTCCAAATATTACAACTAGGGGCACATCCTTCGATATTCCAAGCTTTTTGCGAGCAGTCTCCCTGTCCACCTCTAGCATTTCACTTCTTATGGGATTTCCGGTAAACACTACTTTCGATTTGTCTTTAAAATACTTTTCCGCGTCCTTAAAGCTTATTGCCACCCTGTCAACAAACTTTGACAGTATCTTGTTTGTCACTCCCGGAAAAGCATTCTGCTCGTGAATAAGAGTTGGTATTCTCAATCTTGAAGCATTGAACAATACCGGTCCGCAAACATACCCTCCAGTTCCTATCACCAAATCCGGCTTATAATCCTTTATTATCTTTCTTGCCTCCGAAAGCCCCTGAAACAGTTCCTTCACTGCAACAAGAGTATCTAAGGAAAGCTTTCTTCTAAAACCCCTCACCTTTATCATCTTTATCTCAAAATTCTCTCTCGGTACAAGCTTGGTCTCAAGTCCTCTCTCGGTCCCAACAAACAGAATTTCGGCATCAGGCTTCATTCTCTTAATGTACCTGGCAATCGCAAGCCCGGGATTAATATGTCCCGCTGTACCTCCCCCACTTATAATCACCTTCAAAATCAACCCACCTCAAATTCTTTCATAATTTGCATACTTTGAAATATTAAGAAGTATACCTACCCCAGACATAAGGAAAATAAGGGAAGTTCCTCCGTAGCTAAAAAATGGAAGCGGCATTCCGGTTACCGGCATGGAAGATGTAACAACCGCAACATTTATGATTGCCTGAACAGCAATCAGTGAGGTTATACCTATAGCCACCAGACTTCCGAAAGCGTCCGGTGCATTCATAGAAACCTTGACCCCGCGCCATATAAAAATGAGAAACAGTAACAGCACAAGAGCAACCCCAATAAAGCCCAATTCTTCTGCCAGTACCGCCAAAATAAAGTCATTATACGGCTCCGGGATATAAAGGAATTTTTGAAGACTGTTTCCCAATCCTCTTCCAAACAATCCGCCGGAACCAATGGCGTAAAGGGATTGAATAACCTGCCAGCCCGCTCCCGTCGGGTCATTCCACGGATTTAAAAAGGAGGTAACCCTCTTCATCCTGTATTTAGAAGTAAAAATCAAATAACCTACAGCAGCCAAAGCGGGTGCTCCCATTAATACAAAGTGTTTAATCTTCGCCCCTGCACAAAAGAGAATTATGCATGATACCAGACCTATAATAATTGTTGCACTCATGTGAGGCTGCAAAAGCAGCAACAATGCATGAATACCTATCAGTATCAGGTACGGAACAAGACCCTTGAAAAAGTATTTAAGGGTATCCTGCCTTTTGGAAAGACTGTAAGACAGGAAAAGTATCATGGCAAGCTTTGCAAATTCTGACGGCTGAAAGTCAACAAACCCTAAATCAAACCACCTTGTTGCATAGTTACGAGTAGCACCGATTCCATCAATCCACACAACCGAAAGCATTCCAAGACTTACAAGCATGATAATAGGTGACAATTTACCAAGCTTTCTATAGTCGATATTCATTGTAACAAACATTGCAAAAAGCCCCAAAGGAACATATAACAGCTGTTTCTTCAAAAAATGATACGAGTCACCCCTCATATAGTTATATGCATGGGGAGCGCTGGAGCTAAATACCATTATAGAGCCAATAGTAAGCATTATCAAAACAGTTAGAAATATCAAAAAATCAAACGGCTTTTTAGTTGTAGATTTCATTATTTTCCCCCTCTAAAGCTTCAGCCTTAAAAGTAGTTAATACTTTATTATCGGATTTCACTTTAAGAGACTGCTTAAATTAATAAAACCTCAGTCTCAATGCAAAGAATCCAATGATGCAAAGAAGCATCGTTATTCCCCAAAATACCCAAACCACCTTTACTTCTCTCCACCCGGAAAGTTCGAAATGGTGATGAATAGGCGCCATCTTGAAAACTCTTTTTCCTGTTAATTTAAACGAAAGCACCTGTATCATAACCGATAACGCCTCAACAACATAGATACCGCCAACAATAAATAATATAAGAGGCATTTTCAACAAAATTGCAATGGCACCAACTGCCCCGCCTAACGCCAGTGAACCTGTATCTCCCATAAACACTTTGGCAGGGTATGTGTTAAATGCCAAAAATCCTAGACATCCTCCAGCAACTATAGATGAAAATATTTTTATGTACTCCCATTCACCTCTTGTCATTGCCACTATGGTGAAAAATACAGTTATTATTAGGGTCACCCCTGCTGCCAGCCCATCTAGCCCATCGGTAATGTTCACTGCATTTGTTGAAGCGATTAAAACAAGCACAACAAAGGGCACAAACAACCATCCTAGCGACACAGTTTTCTCCATTCCCAAAAAAGGAATTATGATATCGGAAATCTGAGTCTTAGACACATAAATAGCAAAAGTGACAGCAATCAAAAGAAGACCCAACATTTTTTGATTCCAGTAAAGTCCGTCTTTTCTTTTCTTTACTACTTTAATAAAGTCATCTATAAAACCAATAAGCCCAAAACCAAGAGTTACAAAAATAAGAGGAAGTATCCTCTTGTCATGTCCTGCATAAAAAGCTGCAAGAACAACAACAGGTATGAGGAAGATCATTCCACCCATAGTTGGCGTACCTGTCTTTTTATAGTGGGATTTCGGTCCATCGTCCCTTACTGTCTGACCGAATTTTAATCGCGTCAGCATTGGAATAAGTATAGGACCTAATACCAATGAAAAAGCAAAACTCAGTATAAATACAAAAACATGTGTTGAAATATTAAACGGTAATTCCAATTCCAATCTCCCCCATAAATACCAAATAACCGACTTACTACGGATTATTGATGTAATTTTATATCACTCCAACTTTACACCTTTAAGCTCAGCAAGTCAATATATTAACTATTTCCTCCATTCTCATACCCCTTGATCCCTTCACCAGAAGGACATCTCCGCTCTTTAAATACTCTTTCAAAAACCTAGCTGCATCTGCATTATCCTTAAAATCAAAAACCCTTTCCTCTCCTGCACCTGCTTCAATCGCGCCATGGGCAATATTTTTTCTATACTCCCCCACAGCCACAATATAATCTATTCCCTTTGATACAGCATATCTTCCTACTTCCTCGTGGGCACTATGGGATATTTCTCCTAGCTCAAGCATATCGCCCAATACAGCAAAGGTCCTGCCTTCGCAAGATATGTCCTTTAAAACATTAATCGCAGCCTCCATTGACTGGGGACTTGCATTATAGGCATCGTTAATAATCTTCAAACCTTTATGGTTTAAAATATTAAGCCTCATTTTTCCCGGCGAAAACTCCTCGATGCCCTCAATTATTTTCTCCGGCGATATACCAAGCTCAATCCCCGCTGCAATACCCGCAAGGGCATTGTAAACATTATGAATTCCCGGTACAGGAATTCTCACTTTGTATTCTTTTCCTTGTAGCTCAATATCAAAGGTAGATCCCCGCTCTCCCAAAGACTCGAGATTGTACGCCCGATAATCGAGTTCTTCTTCCATCCCATAAAATACCGTTCTAAACTTCAAAAGGTTATTTAATCCATACAATAATTTGTCATCACCATTTAGTATTGCCAAACCTTTCTCATTTAAGCCCTCAAAAATCTCCATTTTTGCTTTTAATATATTATTTTTTGAGCCCAGCTTTTCTATATGGGATACTCCTATATTGGTTATTATTGCAATATCGGGCTTTACTATTGATGTAAGACGGCTTATTTCACCAAAACCGCTCATGCCCATTTCCACAACGGCAGCCTCATGGGATCTGTCAAGGTTGAAAACTGTAAGAGGTACACCGATTTCATTGTTAAAATTGCCTTGGGTTTTTAGCACATTGAAACCTTTTGACAACACTGCCGATACCATTTCCTTAGTGCTTGTTTTGCCCACGCTTCCGGTGATTCCCACAAAAGGGATCTTATATTTCTGTCTGTAATACGTCGCAAGATCCCTTAATGCCTTAAGTGTATCCGAAACCTTTATCAAAACCTTGTCATTGGCGCTCTCCATTTCTCTTTGGGTCAAGCTGCCTAAAGCTCCTTGTTCAAGGGAATGGGCAATATAATTATGTCCGTCAAACCTTTCTCCTACAAGGGGAACAAATAAGTCCCCTTCTTTTATATTCCTTGAGTCGGTAGAAATATTATTAAAATCAGTATTGATCTCCCCGGATATTAAGGTCCCCCCAACTGCTCTTATTATTTCTTCACACTTTAAAGTCTCCATTTATATTCCCTCCAGGCTGCTTAATTATTATTGCTGCTGAGTTCCTTCAGTATATCCCTTACTACTTCCCTCTCGTCAAAATGAATTGTTTTATCCTTTAATATTATATATGTTTCATGTCCCTTACCTGCAAGGAGAATTATGTCCTTTGGCTTCGCATTCATCAAAGCATATTTTATAGCATCACGCCTATCGGTAATTGTGGTGTATAAGCCACCTGTATTTTTTATTCCTTCCTCAATATCCCTTATTATTGCTTCCGGATCTTCCGTTCTTGGATTATCCGAGGTTATAATGGTGAAATCCGCTATTTCTCCCGATATTTTGCCCATAACCGGCCTTTTGGTCTTGTCGCGGTCACCCCCGCATCCGAATACACATACTACTCTTCCGGGAGCATACCCCTTTACTGTGGTTAAAATATTTTCAAGGCTGTCAGGAGAATGGGCATAGTCAATCATAACGGTGTAATCTCTTTTGACATCAATCACTTCAGCCCTTCCCGGAACAGTCACCTGTTCCAATCCATTTTTGATATATTCAAAGGGAACTCCCATAAGAGCACAGCTTCCTATTGCAGCCAAAGCATTATATACGCTGAATTTTCCAGGAATATTTACCATAATATCTCCGGTAAACCAAGGCGAAACAACTGTAAAATCTACACTGTCCGAATGGTGTACAATATCCACTGCTCTAATATCCGCTTTGTTGTCTATACCCATCGTATAGACCTCACACTTCGCACTGTCGACCACTTTTGGTCCAAACTCATTATCTATATTTATAAGGCCTTTTTTGCACATACTAAAGAGTTTGATTTTTGCATTAAGATAATTTTCAAAGGTTTTGTGGAAATCCAAATGGTCTCTGGAAAGGTTCGTAAACACTCCTATGTCATATTCACTGCAGCTCACCCTGTGAAGCTCAAGCGCATGGGAAGACACTTCCATTGCAACACTGTTTACATTCTTTTGTACCATCTCAGAAAAAAGCTCTTGAAGATCATAGCTTTCCGGTGTTGTTCTGTCTGTCGGGAGCACCTCATGCCCTATCATATTTGATATTGTACCAATAAGTCCAACCTTCTGTCCAAAGGCTTCAAGAATTGACTTGATCATATATGTAGTGGTAGTCTTGCCTTTCGTTCCCGTAATTCCTACAAGATTAAACCGACTCGACGGGTGTCCGAAAAAAATGTCGGCTACACTGGCAAGAGCATATCTTGTGTCCTCAACTCTGATAACCGACGCATCATCAGGAACATCAACATCCTTTTCAACCAGAAAAGCTCTGGTTCCATTCTCTATTGCCTGGGGAACAAACTTGTGTCCATCCACCTTAAAGCCTTCTATGCAGACAAAGAGAGAACCCGCTTTTGCTTTTCTGGAATCATAAGCAATATCCACAATCTCAATATCCATATCACCTTCTACTTCAACCACATTCAATCCCTTAACAAGGTCTTTAAGTTTCATAAAAATCCTCCCGTCAAATTACGCTTTCTCCGTTTCATCCTACGTTCCCATAATTAATTCTCTGTATAATGTTCCGTTATATATGCTGCAATATCCAAAACCAATATAACTGCCAAATACATATTTAATGCGTATCAAGGAATACAAACTCAACTTCGACTACTTCGCCCTGGGCTATTTTGGTTCCGGGTTCAATGCTTTGCTTCATTGCATTCCCGTTGCCCACGACTTTTATGTTAAGTCCTGCAGCATTTAAAGCTTTCGTTGCTTCATCTATTGTCTTATTGGTCACATCCGGTACTTCAACCGTTATTTCCTCTTCCGGTTCATAGGTATAAGTAATAACAACAGATTTTTTTGCAAGCTGCGCACCAGGCTTAGGAGTTTGCTCTTTTATAATCGTATTTCCGTCAGTGCTGTCCCCTTCTATTCTATATTCAAGTCCATACTCTTTTAGAATCTTTTTTGCTTCATCTATAGTTTTATCTCTTATATCGGGAACATATACCTCTTCTGCTATCATTTCCATATCTTTTTCATTATACCTTCTTTCAACACCGAGGTAACTTAATGTATCCTCCACTATCTTACCCGCTATCGGCGCCGCAATAGTTCCTCCATAATACACTTCGCCTCTCGGATTATCCAGAGCTACCAGAACACATATGCGAGGATTGTCTGCCGGAGCAATGGCTGAGAAGGAAGCAATGTACACCCCTTTCTCAATAGTTTCCGAAGTACCGGTCTTTCCTGCCACTCTATACCCTTTAACATACGCATTTCTTCCGGTTCCTTCAGATACAACTCCTTCCAAAACCTCCAGAAGTTCTTTTGTAGTTCGTTCTGAAACAACATTTCTCACAACCTCAGGCTCGATTTTTTCTACTACGTTCCCCTCTGAGTCAACAATTTCTTTTACAAGATGGGGTTTTATAAGCTTGCCTCCGTTGGCGATTGCCCCATAGGCAGCAATCATTTCAAGCGGAGTAACGGTAAATCTCTGCCCAAAGGAAGCAACCGCAAGGTCAATATCCTTCGGTTTTGCATGGAAGCTTCCCTTTGCTTCTCCGGGAAGTTCTATACCCGTTTTGTCATAAAATCCAAAGGCCCTAAGATAACTATAATACTTATCAACACCTACATCCAATGCCACTTTAACAAAGGCAGGGTTACAGGAATTGTATACGGCTTCCCTGAAAGATTCCTCTCCATGGAAGTTGGGTTTCCAGCAATTAATATTGTGTCCTTGGACATTAATGGTTTTGTCACTGGTTCTGGACTCGGGCGTCACCACACCTTCTTCGAATCCTATCGCAGTGGTTATTGCTTTGAAGGTAGATCCCGGTTCATAGGTATCCGAAACCGCCTTGTTTCTCCATACGGTCTTATATAGAATGTCTATATCCTTCTGACTGGTTCCGGTCCATGTGGAAGGGTCCTGAGATGGTGGGCACGCTCTGGGATCGTTGAGATTAAAGTCGGGCTTTGAAACCATAGCCAAAATTTCACCGTTTCTAGGATCCATTACAATGGCAAAAGCTCCGTTTGCCACCTTGTTATCATCTATAGCTTTCTGTAAAGCTTCCTCAGCAAAGTACTGAATGGTTTCATCTATTGTTAGCACCACATTCAATCCATCCTGAGGATCAATGCGTTTATTCTCATAGTTTGGCATTTGACGCCCTCTGGCATCAACCTCACTCAAGATTTTCCCGGGTACTCCCTTAAGATACTTTTCCATTGTCTTCTCAATGCCGTCAAGCCCCTGGTTATCTTCTCCAACAAATCCTATAATATGAGCTGCAAGATTTCCCTTCGGATAATATCGTTTTGAGTCCTCGTCGATATATAAACCTTTGATTTTTTCTTCGCTTTTCCACTGTCTTATCTGATCGCCAATACTCCTCTCGACTCTTTTCTTTATTATCTCATATCGGCTATTGGTCTTATTTATCTTCTTTAATACCGTTTCCTCATCCAAATCCAAAAACTCTGCAAGCTTTTGCGCAACTTGTCTTCTTACCTCCGGCGACTTATCTATCTCTGTAGGATTTACCACAATCCTGTCAACATTAGCGCTCATAGCAAGCTGCTTGCCATTTCTATCAAGTATTGAACCTCTTCTCGGAGGTATTTCTCTGTCGCTGTTTTGCTGTTCGTAAGCCTTCTTCTGTAGTTCTTCACCTTTAACAATCTGAAGCCATCCAACTCTTGCCACTAAGCACACTATCAAAAAAGTAAATATCAATAATACAGCCAAAAGCCTCTTTTTCATCACCAAAGTTGTGCCTGCCAACCAAAATCCCCCCAATACTGTTTTTAATACTACAAAAAACTGCCCACTAAATTTAAGTTAAATAAACTCTTTTGTCCCAAATACAAGACATAAACCATCTTATAAGATGCCAGCGGTTTACTTAAAAATTTAACGTGCAGTTTTACAAAAGACACAAACATATTCATTTATACCGGCTGTATTTTTCATTTCCTTCTCTAAAAAAAACATGCTCAATACAACAGATTGGCAAGCAAATTAACCTTGTTTATAATTGCAGAGAATACGCCGGCATTTTTTATTTCCTCCTGCTTTGCTGCTTCAGATACTATAGTAAGGTCGCTTTGAGGAACCTTTACATATGTAATCTGGTGTTTGTCAGGCTTATGCATACCAAGTTCTTTTTCTGCAAATTCCTTTATCTTCTGTATATCAACGCTGTTTTCTATTTCAACCTTTATCCTGATGTTTTCATTCTTTATTTCATTATAGGCTGTAAGTTGCCTGTCAATTTCGTAGTTCACCTCAGTTATACAGGAATACCTATACATTGCCAAGGATCCCATAGCAAACACAATCAGCAGACAAAAAATAACCTTCATCTTAATTTTGTTGTTAGTCCTCTGCTTCTTCTTAGCACTTAGAACCTTATTCTCTTCATATACGTCATATTCAAGTTTTCTCGCCGCTGTTCCGTTTATGTAATTCTTATCCTCTAACATATGTATTCACCTCAAACTGATTATATTCCCATAAAACAGACAACAAATCCGGGGGCTAGCTAAAAGCATCCCCACCCGGAATAATCAATCATAAAACCGTCTGCCGTAAGGCTTTATCTTTTGTAATGTTTCTTAATCTTTCTCTTTTTCAGTTTGGCTTCTTCTTTTGTTTACTCTTACCTTATCTTTTGTTTGTCTGTAAATTTTGATTTTCTTTTGTTTTTTAATCCTAGTTTAAACTTTTTATCTTTTGTGTGAGTTCTTGCTTTAAATTTTTACTTTTTCTTTTGTTTTTATTCTTATAATTTTATCTTTTGTTATTTTTTCTTTAAATTTGATTTCGTAAATTAATAATTAATTTTATCTTTGGTATATCTTTTGCTTTTATCTTTGGTTCTCGTGTCTGTTTTATATTAAATTTTTTCTAACACTCTAAGCTTTGCACTTCTCGATCTCGGGTTAACTTGAAGCTCTTTCTCATCCGGAATTATCGGTTTCCTGTTTACAAGCGATGCCAATGGTTTTCTTCCACATGTACAAACCGGAAATTCTTTTGGACAAATACATGGATTTACTTTCTTATTGAACTCATCCTTAACAATCCTGTCCTCAAGAGAATGAAATGTTATTATGCAAAACCTGCCTCCGGACTTTAATAGCTCTGTTCCGTCTTCAATGGTCTTGTCCAGTATTCCCAGCTCATTGTTCACTGCTATTCTCAATGCCTGGAAAGTCCTTTTTGCGGGGTGAGGACCTTCCCGTCTTGCAGACCCCGGTATTGCCGCCTTAATAATGTCAACCAATTCCTCTGTTGTCTCAATTTCCTTCTTCTTTCTTGCCGCCACAATAAAATCTGCAATCCTTGATGCCCATCTTTCTTCACCATAGTCCCGAATTATTGCCTTTATTTCCTCCCTATCGTATTCATTAACTATTGTCTTTGCGGTAAGACTTCCTCTTCTGTCCATTCTCATATCCAAGGGGGCATCTTTATTATAGCTGAACCCTCTGGAAGCCTCATCAAGCTGGTGGGAGGAAACCCCAAGATCTAAAAGTATGCCGTCTACAGAATCAATATTGTTTTTTTCGCAGACTTCTTTGATGTTTACAAAGTTTGTATTCGCGAGAATAATTCTTGCCTCTAAGTTCAATTGGGTCAATTTCTCTTGTGATGTTTTAAGCGCAAATTCGTCCTGGTCCAGACCAATCAATGTACCGTTTTTATCAAGCCTTCTTAATATTTCGCTAGAATGACCTGCACCACCCAAGGTGCCATCTATGTATACTCCATCCGGCTTGATATCAAGGTTTTCAATGGTTTCTTCGAGCAAAACCGGTTTGTGATGAAATTCCATTTAAGCTAACCAACTCCCATATCAAAATTCTGCATCTTCATCGGCGACTTTAGATTCCAAGCATCGCCATCTTTTCAGCAATGCTGTCGGCACTCATATTCTCATCTCCAGAATAGCTTTCCCATTTGCTCTTATCCCATACTTCAACCCTAGTTGATACACCAATTATATATACATCCTTTTCCAGTGCTGCATACTCCCTTAGATTCTGCGGTATAAGTATTCTTCCCTGCTTGTCCACTTCAGCTTCAGCGGCACCGGCAAAGAAAAACCTCACAAACGCTCTTACATCTTTATCAGTGAAAGGCAGTGATTTAAGCTTAGCTTCCAAGTTGCCCCATTCTTCCAACGAATACGCAAACAAACAGTTATCCAGGCCTTTGGTCAATATAAACCTCTCCCCAAGTCCCTCTCTGAACTTGGAAGGTATAATAACCCTTCCCTTTGCATCAACTGAATGCTGGTATTCACCATAGAACAACAATTTCACCTCACATTTTGGAACTGTCCACCACTTTGCACCACTTTCCACCACTTATACTTCAATTTTAGTTTAAAATCGCCCAATAATCAAGTCCATTTTGAAAATTTCCTATAAAAAAAACAAAAGATAGGAAACAAGTCCTATCTTTAGGCTATAAATATATAGCTTTTACCCCACAAATGATTAATATTCTATTTCCAATCAATAAAAGCTTTTCTGTCTTCTTGCCGACACACTAAGAACCACCCCGATAGCAATATAATTGGTCAGCATAGCACTTCCTCCCTGACTGACAAAAGGCAGCGGAATACCTGTAACCGGCAGAAGTCCAATGCTCATGCCGATATTTTCTATAAAGTGTATTGCAAAAAAAGCAGTTATACCGGTAACTAGAAATGCCCCATATCTATCCCTTGCATTTCTTACAATATATAAACATCTCATAAGAATGAAAAATACCAAGGCCAGAATTATAACTGCTCCAACAAATCCCAATTCCTCACCAACTACTGAAAAAATAAAATCTGACTCCTTTACGGGTACCAGAGAATTCTGGGTCTGAATTCCCTTAAAAAGCCCTTTTCCGAAAATCTGCCCGGAGCCTATCGCTATTTTTGACCGGATAACGTTCCATCCTGCCCCCAAAGGATCCAATTCAGGATTTAGGAAAACCCTTATTCTGTTCCTTCTGTTATCATTGAGTACAAAAAACCATATGATCGGCAAAGATGCTACACAAGCCCCCATCATCATTAAAATATACTTATAGCTGATTCCAAAGACAAACAGCATTACAAAAACCGCAAATACAAATACCAAGGTAGTGCCAAAATCCTTCTGTGCCATAACCAGCACTATCGGTATGCTAGTGTATATGACAAACTTTATGATATTAGCAGTTCTGTTTTTTTGTCCGTCATATATTCTCTCCAGAAAAACAGATGAAATAAGTACCATAGATATCTTTGCAAGCTCAGATGGCTGCAAGCTAAAACCCATTATATTAAGCCAGCTTCGGCTTCCCAATTCTTCTCCCGTACCAATGAAAAGAACCAGTACCAATAATACTACCGTGAAGATATAGAACGGAATTCCCAGTATCTTAAAATCCTTATAATCCAGTAAACTAATAATTAGAGCCAATATTGTACCTACTACAATACTTCCCATCTGCACCAGAAACATCCTCCGTCCACTGGGCATTGTAGCTACCGCACTTTTTAAAACAAAGGCTCCAATAACAGACAAAAAAGTAACCGCCAAAAACAGAAAATAGTCAAATCTTTTTACGATATTGGAGTTTTTAGTTTTTTCAACAAAATACATGAAATGTCACCTTCTAACAGTTAATATATAATCCGTCAATATGTATTAATATCAATAATTAAAAACTACTGCCAAGCCCTTCTAACAATCTTTGCCTGACAGTAGTCAAACTACTAATAATCACATTATAATTATATTTTTATATTGAAGCAGTGTCAACCAATTCCAGAATTTAACCATTTGAAGCTTCATAAATCGTTCTTTATCTAATTTAATTTGGATTCTTCCTCCCTAGCAATTCGTTATAGTACTGGACGATAAGCATATCAAGCTTCACACTCAGCTCATATATTTTTGAGTAATCGTCACCGTTGTCAATCATATTGTTCAATTCACTCTGTAAATCTTGAATCTTAAACTGCATTTACTACACCACCATTTATCTTTTGTATAATTACACGACGTTAAAACTAATTTTCTGACATTCATGTTTGTTTTTTGTCCCTTCATTATAAAAAAATAGTAATTGCGAGTCAATACCCTTCGAAAAATGTAATAATATTGTAATATTTGATATAAACATGTCAATTATAGAACTTTTTTATTGTCAATTTCGCCCTCTCCAACACTTTCTTCCATTTTCTCCTCTTTGGTGTCGTATTCTGTCTTATTTTCGTAAACCTTTATGTCCTTAGGTCCAATAGCAGCATTATAAACCAATTCTCCTTTTGAAGTCCTGTGTCTTATAGCAATTATCACGGCAAAAGCTACTGAAAAAGCAATGGCAAGAAGCTGTGAAACCCTGAAAGCGCCAATATAGAGGCTGTCAGTCCTAAGCCCTTCAATCCAAGCTCTGCCTATACCATATAAGAGCATATAGAAGGAAAACAACTCGCCGCGTACCCTGTACCTCTTCCTGTACCAAATCAAGAAGAAGAAAACTCCTAAATTCCATAAAGATTCATATAAAAATGTTGGATGAACCGGCATCAAAGGATTAAGGCTACTGTCGCCCAAATCCGTTAAGTAGCGTTCCACCGCCTCACTGTACATTCCCCAGGGAAGATTGGTATTTGCACCGAAGGCTTCTTGATTCACAAAATTCCCCCACCTGCCGATTGCCTGGGCCAAAACAAAGTATGGAGCTCCAAGGTCCGCAAGGCTCAGAAAATCTATATTTTTTACTCTTGCAAAAATATATGCTGTAATTACTGCACCGATTAACCCTCCATAAACTGCCAATCCTCCGGTTCTGATATTAATTATTTTCTTAATATCTCCACCAAACTCATGCCAATTAAAAACAACGTAGTAAAGCCTTGCACATATAATAGCTATAGGTGCGGCCCACAAAACCAGGTCAATTGTATCATCGGATTTTATGCCGAATTTTTCGCTGTTTCTTAGACCTAGAACAACTGCAAGAAAAAATGCCAATGCAATAATTATTCCGTACCAGTAGACAGGTATACCGAAAATATTGAAGGCAACCCTATCAATAACAAACTCCCACCCTAGCTTCGGAAACTTCACAATATTTACAGTATTCATCTTTTTTCCCCTTTTCTCTATACCGGATTTATCACCGATATTGCTAAATTATCCAAATTAAAATGCTCTCCAAATACATCTTTTACATAATCAAAAGACATATTATCATAAATCTCCGGATAGTCAAACATACTTACCTCTTTAAAATACACCGAAATGAATGTATGCGAAATCCTTTCCACCGAATTGAGCTGCCTCATAAATCTTCCCTTCATAGCTCTTTTAATCCGCTCATAGCTTTCTTTATCAAGTCCTCTACTTTGAATTTTCTTAATTTCATCCACCACTCTTTTCTTTACCGCCAAAGGGTCTTTTGACTCGCCCCCAAAGGCCGAATAGGCATAGTTTTCCTCAATGCTGTAATCAAAATCAAAGGTATTATTGATAAGACCCTCATTATACAAGTCGTTGTAAAGGCTTGAACTTCTGCCCATTATCATTTCAAGAATGAGCTTTATTGCAATCTCTCGCCTTAAGCCCTCAATTCCCTTTGAATTAAAACCGGTGTCCTTAAATCCCATTTGAAACATTGGCATGGCAACCGCAAGCTTTTGCTCAACATATTCCCGGTTAATTGTTTTGGGTTCATCGGGAAAAATCCTCTTTATTTCGGGCTTGCTGCTCTTTGCCACAACACTATCCTCAATCTGCTTGAACACCTCTTCCGGTTCAACATCTCCTACCACCAGAATCATCATATTAGAAGGATGATAAAAGGTATTATAGCATTTATATAAAACTTCCCTGTCTATTTTGCTTATACTTTCAACTGTTCCTGCTATATCAATCTTTACAGGGTTATTTACGTAAAAAGCATCCAGCAAATTAAAGAAAACTCTCCAGTTCGGATCATCTTCATACATTCTTATTTCCTGGGCGATTATGTCCTTTTCCTTCTCCACACTCTCCTCTGTAATAAAGGGATTTTGAACAAAATCCAAGAGAAGCTGAAAATTTTCCTTGAATCTATCGGTACATGAAAACAGATAAACAGTCTGAGCAAAACTGGTATATGCATTGGGATTTGAACCTAGCTGTGAAAATTTATCCATAACGCTGCCGTCCTTTTGCTCAAAAAGCTTATGCTCTAAAAAATGGGCAATTCCGTCAGGAACCCGAATAGCATCCTTTTCACCGTGCATGACAAACTCATTATTGATAGAACCGTAATGAGTCGCAAAGGTTGCATACTTCTTAGAATAGCCTTTTTTGGGCACCACAAAGGATTTTAGACCGCTTGAATGCTCATGTATATATACCGTTTCATCGATATTTTTATATTCAATAGTTCTAATATTCATATTATTAAGAATTCTCCCTTCTATTTGTCACTTCTGTGTAATCCATTATTTATTTCTGCTATTCTTTTATTCCTTCGATGTTAGAAAATAAACCGTATCTAGCTTTATTCTTTCGGCAATATCCACTATATCCTTTTTGGTTACTCTCTTTACATTTTCAATAATGTCATCGGGAGTGTCGTTGGTTCCTACTATATACTGGCTGAAATAAAAGTCTACGATCTGAAGCTGGCTGTCCTTTAGAGACTTAATACCCGTTTCTATGCTCTTGATGGATGCCTCATACTCGTAGTCGGAAATATTGCCGTTTTTTATCTCTTCCAGCTGCTTATATATTATCTCCAATGCCTTATCTTTGTTTTTTATTTCAATACCGCTGCTTATTACCATCAGGCCCTTAAACTTCTCAAGACGAGAAAACGCATAGTATGCCAGCCCCGCCTTTTCCCTGACATTCTGGAAAAGCTTTGAATGGAGTCCGCCACCTAAAATGCTATTGTACACAACTAGTTTATAATAGTCCTTGTTGTCAGGCGGTGTATTGGTTCTAAAACCCAGACAGAGTTTTCCCTGGTTTACACTCACTTTTTCAGTTATGTTCTTAACTTCTCCCACATTGACCTCTACCTTGGTCTTATCAATTGATTTAATATTTCCCCTCTTTATTTTCGAAAGACCGTCTATTATGTATTTCACTCCTTCATCTTCAATATCACCGGAAATGAAAACATATGCAGGCAGTGTTTCAAGGAAGTATTTGTAGTGTTCATAAAGGTTTATCTCATTAATTTCCTTCAAATCCTCCACACTTCCGTAGTCGTATATTCCAAAGGGCTCATCCTTGCACATTTCCTCGAGGCATTTTTCTACGACATATTGCATTTTGTCGTTTACCCTGCTCTCGATAAGTTCTTTCAAATTCTGAGCCTCCTGCTCTATATACTCTTTCTTGAAGGCATTGTTTTCAAGAACGGGCTTTGTTATTATGTTTAGAAGAAGATCAAAATTCTTCTTTGTCAAATCAATATCCGGTCCTGCATATTTATTGGAGATGTATTCAATATAGAACTGAATAATCTGATGCTCTCCCTTCTTTGTTACGCCACAGTCAAACACAGACCCATAGAGCTCTTCAAGGTAAAGAGAGATGTCCCTTATCGTGGGATAACCCTCACACCCTCTTCTTAGAACCGCTGGGAGCAGTGCATTTTTAGCCGCATTTTCCCGAGTCAAATTGTCATAGAAAAAAATATTAATTGAATTGGTTTTGAATTTCTGGCTTTTAACCCTGTAAATCTTTATTCCATTAAAAGATGCAATTTCAGATACTATACTTTCTGAAATCAAATTATTCATTAAATCAATCCTCTCTTTATGCATGTTATCTTTTCTATAAAAATAGTAGTTCAATCAAACTCAATTCGTAAAACCTAAGACGAAATAACGTATGTTAATAGTATAATAAAAAAATGCACCTTTATTCAATATTTGTCAGTCAAGTTTTTTTGCAAGGTAATTGTATTAATAGAATCAAATGTTTATTTGTATTTGTCATAGTATCCAAAATCAGTGTCCAATGTTTATTATATAGTTGTTTATTATTAGCTAAATAAAAAGCTTAGATATTGAAGATAATAATATTGGAGGGATTTCAATGAATCAGGTTAGATATTACAGAAAATATCCAAGAACTCATATGAAGCAAACTGAGCATGAGGATACACGGACACTTGATCTAAGTATTGCACAAGCTACAGGAGTACTGGTATTGACATTTGTAACCGGTATGTTATCTGCATGTCTGCTAAAAAAGATGTATAGATAAACAGGGAGGCATATTTACCTCCCTTCCCATCCTTTTTACAGTTACTTACAATAAAAAATCAACTGCCAAAGTAGTTTTTTGCCGTACCTATGTCCTTCTCTATTTGGTCTGTAAGTTCTTTTACGCTGCCAAACTTCATTTGGTCTCTTAGTTTCGCAATGAAAAAGACTTCCACTTTCTTTCCATAAATGCTCTTATCAAAATCCAGTATGTATGTCTCGACGGAAATCTTGTCCAATCCTCCAAATGTAGGATTGGACCCAACATTTGTAATGCTAGGATGCATTTTGCCGTCTATAAGGGTCTTCGTTATGTATACACCATTACACGGAAGAACAAGATAAGCCTCGGGATAAATATTTGCAGTAGGAAACCCTATGGTATTTCCTATCCTTCTTCCCTCTTCAACCTTTCCGGCAATGGAATAATGCCTTCCAAGAAGTGTAAACACCCTATCCATATCACCATCTAAAATATAGCTCCTTATCTTGGTGCTACTTACTACTTCATCCCCCAACTTTATGGGCTCAATAACAATGACCTTGAAGCCAAGCTCTCTTCCTAGTTGACTTAACATTTCGGTATCACCCTGGCCTCGGTAGCCGAATCTATAATTAAAGCCTGCCACCGCAAGCCTCATATTCAATCTTCCCACAAGAATATCTTTTACAAACTCCTCAGGCTTCATTCTTGAAAAGGTTTCATCGAATTTTTCAAAATATAAATAGTCCAACCGGGTCTTCTCAAGCAGCTCCACTTTCTTGTCCATTGCAGTAATTAGCGGAGTAAACAACTCTTTTCGCATTATGTTTTCCGGGTGCTTGCTAAAGGTATATACCACCGAATCTAAAGAATTAAGCTCCGATTCGCTTATTAGTTTGTTTATCAAAGCCATGTGCCCTACATGCAAACCGTCAAAATTTCCAAGCCCTATTCCCGTTGGTCTTATAAAATTGTAATTGCCTTCCGCTCCATATACGACTTTCATATGCTTTCCTTCTACAACTCCAACTACAAAATAACTACTTTTTTTTACACAGCTATATAAAAAGCTTATCAACCTTAAGATTTAGCTTCCCATTCCTGTCGGAAACCGTCTCTCCTAAAGCCAAAAAAGCCCCATCGTGATCATACACTCTAATTTTTTGAGCTGGGGTAAATTTGCCTTCGCTAAGGCCCACAAATCCACCGTTCAAAAACCTATTTTTATCCTTTTCATTAAGAGAGATTCTGTCGTAGTCCTTAAAAACTACATCTATGCCAGTAAGCATTTTCTCAAAGGTTCCTTCCCGGGCCATTTCCTTTATCTCTTCTAGGGTCAAAGCATTTTCAAGATCAAAACTACCGGCCTTCATCCTTACCAGAAAAGCCATATGGCCTCCGCATCCCAACCTATCTCCAATATCCGAACATAAAGTCCTTATATAAGTACCTTTAGAACAACCCACATCAAAAACAATCCGGTTGCCGGTGATATTCAAAATATCAATAAAATGTATCTTAACATCTCTTGGAGTTCGTTCTACTTCAATACCGCTTCTGGCAAGCTCATAGAGCTTCTTCCCATTCATCTTGATTGCCGAATACATAGGGGGCAACTGACTGTAGCTCCCTTCGAAGGACTTAATAGCCCTTTCAATCTCATCATGAGAAGCCTTTACCTCCAGCGTGTTTATGACTTTTCCATATGCATCTTGTGTATCAGTGGACACACCTAACAAAAGCTCCGCTCTGTAAACCTTATCTTTATCGGTAAGATACTCAATTGCTTTTGTAGCCTTGCCTGTACAAATAGGAAGCACACCTGCCGCACCGGGGTCAAGCGTGCCTGTGTGTCCGATTTTTTTCATTTTTAGGATTCCCCTAAGGTATGCTACCACATCAAAGGAAGTCATACCTGGGGGCTTTAAAACATTCAATATTCCATTCATAACCTATAAGACTTCTTGTATCTCCTTTATGAGCATTTCTTTTATATCATTTATATCGCCTTTTATCGTACATCCGGCTGCCCTCTTGTGGCCGCCACCGGAATGCCTGTTTGCAATAGCTGAGACATCAACATAGTTTTTCGACCGGAAGTTTATCTTAAGGTCACCGCCTTCACGCTGTCTTATTACCACCGCTACTTCCACACCCTCTATATTTCTTCCTATGTTGACAATACCTTCACAGTCCTCTTCCCTTGCCCCGATATTCTTTAGTAAATCATCGGTAATTTTTATTATCGCGAGCTTTCCGTTTTCAAGCAATTCAAGACTTTCAACAGCTTTTCCCATCAGCTTTACTTTTTGCAAGGATAGGGTTTCAAACACCGTCTGTGTTATATAGGAAACATCCACACCGTTGTTTATCAAGTCGGCGGCTATTTGGTGGGTAACAGGCGTTGTATTGCTGTACCTGAACCCCCCAGTATCTGTAGCTATTGCAACATAAAGGCATGTGGCAATATCCTTATCTATGTCGATTCCCATCATCTTGATAAGCTGGTATATCAGTTCACCGACCGCCGATGAGTTTGTATTTACCAAATTCAGCTGGGCAAACTGTGTATTCGTAGTGTGGTGGTCTATATTGACGGTACTGTCGGCATCGTTAAATATTGCCGCTCTTTTTCCCAGCCGCTCCATATCACCAGTATCCAGTGCTATTACAAGCCCGTATTTATCAGGCTTCTCACTATATACCTCGGCAAACTCCCTGCCCGGTAAAAAACTATACGTATTAGGCATTTCTTCTTCAAAATAAACCGCTGGTTTCTTATTCAGTGCATTCAGTGCCAATGCCAGAGCCAGACTTGAGCCTAGTGCATCTCCGTCCGCCGAAACATGGGGTAAAATAGCAATTGCATCCGCGTCTTTAATTAAAGAAATAATTTCGTTCTCTATCATACATACCTCTCATCAACTAATCCGGCATTTTTATGGAATACCATAAATTCCTTTAGTTTTTGCAGGATATCTCGAGCTATTTATCCTCAACCGATGTCTCATTAATCAGCCTAGTGATATATGCTCCCTTTTCAATGGAATTATCAAGCTCAAAATGAATCTCGGGAGTATATCTTATTTGTACTCGACGTCCGATTTCACGTCTAATAAAACCGGCTGCACTTTTAAGGCCCTCCAATGCATTTGATTTTTCCTCGTCACTTCCCATAACACTGACATAAACCTTCGCATAACGCAGATCTTTTGTAACACTAAGATGAGTTATGCTTATAAGCTTAGAAAGCCTTGGGTCCTTTAACTCGTTTTGGATAATTGTGCTCATTTCCCTTTTTATTTCTTCTGATATACGTTCAATTCTCTCCATTAAAAACACTCCTAAAACATATTGCGTGTCTGTATTATTTCGTTCAAGTCCATAGATTATTTTACCTCTTCCATAGTAAAGGCTTCAACTACGTCTCCTTCTTTTAAATCATTGAACCTTTCTATGGATAAACCGCACTCAAATCCCTGAGCTACTTCTTTCACGTCATCCTTAAATCTCTTTAATGATGCAAGCTTTCCTTCATGGATTACAATTCCGTCCCTAACCAATCTAATATCAGAATTTCTTATTACCTTACCATCGGTTACATAGCCTCCACCAATTGTTCCTATACCGGAAACCTTAAATATCTGTCTTATTTCAATATGCCCAAGCACAACTTCCTTATAGGTTGGGTCAAGCATTCCTTTCATGGCAGCCTCTATGTCCTCAATTGCATTGTATATAATCCTGTAAAGCCTCAAGTCAACTCCAGCTTCCTTTGCCACTTCAATAACATTTGCCGCAGGTCTTACATTAAATCCGATTATAATAGCGTTGGACACCTGTGCCAAAGTAACATCGGATTCAGTAACCGAACCAACACCTCCATGAATGGTCTTGACTCTAACCTCTTCATTGCTGAGCTTTTCCAAGGATTGCTTTACAGCCTCAACGGAACCCTGAACATCGGCCTTTACAATAATATTCAGTTCTTTAACCTTACCCGCTTTTATTTGATTGAACAAGTCATCGAGAGTGACTCTTGCAGTTGATTTCAAATGCTGCTCTCTCTGTTTTAGTTTTCTCTTTTCTATCAATTGTTTTGCAATTTTCTCATCAGTTATTGCATAGAAAGTTTCTCCAGCTTCGGGAACTTCATGCATTCCAAGAATCTCAACCGGTGTTGAAGGTCCGGCCTTTTTGATCCTATGGCCCTTATCGTCCGTCATTGCCCTTACTCTTCCGGCGGTAGCACCGATTATAATGGAATCTCCGGTATTTAGCGTTCCCCTCTGTACAAGAATAGTCGCAATAGGTCCTCTATCCTTGTCAAGCTTTGCCTCTATAACAGTACCTTTTGCTTGCTTATTGGGATTTGCCTTAAGCTCAAGCATATCTGCTGCCAGAAGAACCATTTCCAATAACTGGTCAATATTGATTCTCTTCTTTGCGGATACCTCAACGCAAATTGTATCGCCGCCCCATTCCTCCGGAACAAGTCCATACTCTGTCAGCTCCTGCTTAACTCTATCAGGATTTGCACCCGGCCTATCAATTTTATTAATTGCAACAATAATTGTTACATTTGCAGCCTTAGCATGGTTTATTGCTTCAATTGTTTGAGGCATAACACCATCATCTGCCGCCACAACCAAAATGGCAACATCAGTAACCTGCGCCCCCCTAGCTCTCATAGCTGTGAAAGCCTCGTGACCAGGTGTATCAAGGAATGTAATATTCCTATTGTTTAGTTTAACCATGTAAGCGCCAATATGCTGTGTGATTCCACCTGCTTCACTTTCAGTAATATTAGTTTTCTTTATTGCATCCAAAAGTGATGTTTTTCCATGGTCAACATGCCCCATAACAACTACTACAGGAGGCCTTGGTACTGCGTCAGGATCATTGGAATCGTCGGAATCGTCAAAGAGAATATCTTCTTCGTTGATAACGACTTCCGCTTCTGCCTTCACTCCAAATTCATCCGCAACGATTGCGGCCGTATCAAAGTCAAGTTCCTGATTGAGTGTTGCCAAGATTCCCAAAGCCATCAGCTTCTTTATTACTTCTGCAGATGTCTTTTTAAGTGCCTCAGCCAATTCCTTCACAGTAATAGGATTAGGAATTTTTATTGATGTAAGAACAGCTTTTGGCGGAATGTATTTCTCCTCTATCTTTTCTTCCTTCTTCTTTTTCACCTTTCTGCTTTTCTTTACACCATTAAAGTAATACTCTTCAATTTCAAAATCATCGGATAATACTTCAGACACTCCTTTTTTAGTGTTTAAAACATTCTTTATTACTTTGGCATTCTTATTTCTTCCGCCATTGATTCCGGTTCTGGGCTGCTCTTTCTTAAGTTCTCTCTTTGAATCCTTTTCAACATCTTTATTAAAATCACGTCTTTCAGAACGCTGTGAATTCAATTCTTCCTTTTGGGCAGCAGTAAGCTCTACTTTTGGTATTTCCAAAGGCTTCTTTGAGACCGGACGACCAGCATCCCGGTTTCTATCGGAACCGGCTCTGTTATTATTCGGCCTATTTCCAAAATTGCCACCCTGAGTACGATTGGAATCATTTCTCTTCATGTCGGAATTTCTATATTCATTTTTCTTTGCATTGCCGCCTCTATTATCATTTCTGTCATTTTGTCTGTCGTTTTGTCTGTCGTTTTGTCTGGCATTTTGTCTGGCATTTTGTCTAGCATCGTTATGCCTTACATTATTTCTTTTTATGTCATTCTTTCTATTGTCATTTTTATTATCCGTTTCTTTTTTACTCACAGCCGCCGCAGTATTACTTTCTTCATTATTTGTTGCACTGTTTTCCGTTGGAATTTGCTTATTGTCATTCGGTTTTTTATCGTTATTATTTCTTTCCAAGTTTACCGGCACATCATTAACGCTCTCCGCAGAGGTAGCTTTTACTTCTTCAATTACTTTACTTTCCATATTCATAGAGCCATCCTTAATTTCAGCAGTTTGTTTGGACACATCATCTTTCTTTATATCCTGTACAGGAATCGCCTCCTTCGGCAAATCCTGTTTTACATTATTTTTATCCATATCTTTCTTCTCACTAGTCTGTGCTTTTGGTGCTTCATTTTTCTTCTGTTCTTCAAGAATCCTTACATAGTCCGGCTTTGTTTCTCTCACAAAACCAGGCCTTAAACCAGAAGTATCAGTTGACACTTTGACAAAATCATTTTTCTTTCGCCTGTCTTCAACCTTTCTTGGTTTTTTTGCCTCATTCTTATTATTTTCCTTTAATTCTTCACCTTTTGAGTCAAGGTAAATCTCCGTTGTCCTAATAATTCTTGGCGCCTTTTTAGCGTCTTTTCTGCTTTCCTTCACGGCCTCGCTGCTGTGTTGAACAACTGGATGAGCGGAAGTACTCTTATTATCATCTGTTTCAGCTTTATCATCTTTATGCCTGATAACACCAATATGATCATATAAAGCTTCCAACTCCTCTTCCTCCAAAAGGCTCATATGGTTCTTGACAACTATCTGTATTTCTTCCAATTTTTCCATTAATCTTTTACTTGTTGTGTTAAGTTCTTTTGCAAGCTCATAAACTCTCTTTTTTGCCAATAGCTTCACCCCCGCATCCAATTTTTGCATCATCAATCATTTGTATTATCCTATTTGCAAATCCGTTTTCAAGTATTGCTATCACCGACCTTATATCTTTCCCGATAAATTTGCCCAACATCTCCTTATTACCGAATATTCTTACATCCACGTTCCTGTAATTGCAGGCATTAATAAACTTTTCTTTTGTGCTTAGCGAAGCATCCTCGGCCACAATTATCAAGCTTACTTTTCCTGCTTTCAATAATCTTTCACAGGTTTCATTTCCTGACACCAGTTTATTTGCTTTTCTAGCCAAGCCCAGAAAAGAGTATATCCTTTCAGTCATTACCCGCCTCCAACTCTTTCTTTAATAATTCATATATTTCTTCATCAATAGATGTCTCGAAGGCCTTCTCAAGCTTTCTACCCTTTCTGGCTTTTTCAAAGCAAGAAACACTCTTGCAGAGGTACGCCCCCCTGCCGGGTTTTTTTCCGTTGAAATCCAAAGAGATCTCATTCTCCTTGTTTTTAACTACTCTAATAAGTTCTTTCTTAGGTCTCATCTCCTGACAACCAAGGCACATCCTCATTGGTATCTTTTTTTGTTTCACCATTCACCACTTCCCAAAATCAAGCTTAAAGTATATAAAGTTCCTCCTGTTTCCAGTAGATGAATCGTAAGGAACAAACTTAAAAATATATTAACGTGGAATTCTAAAATTATTCTTCTATATCATCCATGTCATCTTCTGTAGTTTCTTCGACTACATCTTCAATTATATCCTCTGTTGTATAGTCAACAATATTTTCCTCACTGTCTTCCACGACATTTGTCGTAAAGAGCTCATCCTCTATACGCTCTGCTTCAGCATTGTAACTGCCGTTAAAATTCAAGAGTTGCTGCTCTATTGTAGCTCTAAGTTGCGATTCACTCTTTATGTCAATTTTCCAACCGGTTAGTTTTGCAGCCAATCTTGCATTCTGTCCTTCCTTACCTATCGCCAGTGAAAGCTGAAAATCAGGAACAGTTACCTTAGCACTCTTCTCTTCTTCATTTATGTCAACCCTTACAACCTTAGCAGGACTGAGGCTACTGGAAATATATTCCTCAGGATTACTACTCCATTTTATTATATCTATCTTTTCACCGCGAAGTTCATCAACAATAGCCTGAACCCTGGTACCCTTCTGACCGACACATGCTCCCACCGGATCCACATTGTCATCTTTAGAGTAGACGGCAATTTTTGTTCTTGAACCAGGCTCTCTTGAAATACTCCTTATCTCAACAATTCCCTCATATATTTCAGGAACCTCAAGTTCAAACAGTCTCTTAACTATTCCGGGATGTGTCCTTGACACCATAATTTGTGGCCCTTTAGTAGTCTTTTTCACTTCTATTATATATGTTTTTATCCTGTCATTAAACTTGTATTCTTCACCGGGTATTTGCTCTGCAGGAGCCAACACCGCCTCCGCTTTTCCAAGATCAATAATTACATTTTTTCTTTCTATTCTTTGAACAATCCCCGTAACAATTTCGCCCTCTTTATTTGAGAACTCGTTAAAAATAATTCCTCTTTCTGCTTCTCTGATACGCTGTACTACCACCTGTTTGGCGGTCTGAGCCGCTATTCTTCCAAACTTTCTTGGAGTTACTTCTATTTCAGCAATATCCTCTTCTTCAAGGTCTGGATTTATTTTTTTAGCATTTTCTATAGATATATCTAATAACTCATTTTGGGGATTGGCAGTAACCTTCTTTAAGGCAAAAACCTTAAAATCCCCAGTTTCACGGTCAACAGATACTCTCACATTCTGAGATGAGCCAAAGCTTCTCTTATAAGCTGAAATAAGAGCAGCCTCAATAGCTTCAATTATTATATCCTTATCAATCCCTTTTTCCTTTTCCAATTGTTCCAATGCATGAATTAAATCCGCACTCATTTTAGAGCCTCCTTATTTAGTTTTCATGTTAATAATATCAAAATTATCACCTAAAGTGACCTGTTCTAAATCCTGTCAGCTTAAATTAAAACTTTATGACTCTCCTCACAATTGCAACCTTATCCCGTTCAAATTCCATGTTTTCTTCTTCATTCTTTTTTATAATAATCTTGTTGTCCCTATATCCCACAAGCTCTCCTTCGAATATCTTCTTCCCTTCAATAGGCTTAAAAAGCTTGACTTCTACGAGCTCTCCTATAAACTTTTCAAAATCCGAGTCTTTTTTAAGTGGCCTATCAAGCCCCGGTGAAGATACTTCCAGAAAGTAGCTCTGCGGTATAGGGTCTTTTTTGTCCAGTATATCACTGATTTCCTCACTTACAATCTGACAGTCATCTATAGTTATTCCGCCCGGTTTATCAATATATATACGCAGATACCAATTTGAGCCTTCCTTTATAAACTCAACATCTACCAACTCAAAGGAGTACCTGTCTACTATTGGATTGGCAATTTCAGTAACAATTTCTTCTATTCCTTTTTTCGTCATACAAACCTCCGATAGAATTGGGCTTTAGCATGGCCAACGCCACATTATTCTTTATTGTAATTTTCAGCGTCTTTTTGCTTTGTCAAGCTTGCCAACTTTAAGGCTTTCATAACCTTCCAAGCCTTCAAATAATACGAAAGAGTGGGCCCGACCCACTCTTTACCATAAGCTACTATTTGCTTTAGTCCAAAAGTATTATAACATTATTATTTGTAATTATCAACATTTTATTAGCATTAAATATAATTATTATTCAAATTTCATAGATTCCCATATCCTTTCCAGTATTTTTATGTTATTCTCACTGGCTCTTAATCTTTCAATGGTAAAGTAAACAGTATAGACATTACCATTTTTGTCGAAGGTGTATATCCACTGTTTATATTCACCCCAACTATCCTTTTTTAATACGACGAATTTCTTTGCATTTACACCTTTCATCACAACATCCTCGATACTGTCTACACTAATGCTTGATTCTTCAGACGAACCCTTTAGATTATCAGTAAACTGGTTGATATAGTCGTTGAAGGACGCTCCCTCTAAAGTAGTCAATTTAATACTCATGTACAAACCATCATTAATATATTCTACCAAGTCATCACCATTGTCGTCCAGCCACGGCATCCATGTCGAAGGCACTTTCATTGACCACATATACCTGTCATTTTCCAATGTTATATAGTCTTCTGCAATGTCAACGAATCTACTATCCTCTATATAAACAATATCCTCAGAATCAGGCTCATCAAATTTGAAGGAATGCAGCATATCTAATACTTTTTGCTTGCTCTTTTCGTCATTATAAGTATCTTGAGTCAAGAGACAGCCGACATTGTATTTATAGTTTTCACCCACCATAAATATGTAAATCATATATTCGGTCCTATCATCATGTTTTATTTCATACAGTAGCTCCTTTGCTTTTTTGCCGCTTATTTCAATATCCTTTATACTTTCAAGCTTATATAACTCAGGATTGTATTCTTTTTTGATAAAATCAGTCTCCATCTTTACGACATCATCCAACGAAAGGCCTTCATCGTAAGGATACATAGTAATATAAACATAGTTACCTAAATCATCTATAAATTTGGCCATAATTGATGATTCTTCATAATCCGCTTCTCCAAATTCCATTTCTATCCAGTTGGCTAACACATCTATTGAAAATCCCAAGTCTTTATTTCTATACGGTCTAAACCCATCTTCCGTAACATCCGAAAGATCTTCAATACGTCCGTCATTCACAAATTTTGTGCTGAAAGAATCAAGAAAATTTTGAACCTCCTGATTAGTCACATAAGTGGCGTTATCGTAATCTTCAAAAGACAAGTTAATATAATACACTTTGCCGTCATTAATATAATACCTGTCCTCATAGGTAAACGGGCTTTCTCTGTAAACCACTCTAGCATAATTATCGTTCTTTTCATGCCTTATTAGAGTAAAACCATAATCGTATTCTAGTCTTACAAGAGCAGAGGAAAGAAGGCTATCAATTGTCCTTTCACCCTGCGGTAATATGCCGAGCATGATAGAATCGTTTGTATCACTGTACGCAAATATATTTATATTACCATTAAAACTTCTGTATATTAATTCCAAATTTTTCGTTAAATCTATTGACCACCCGTAGTAACTGTCTCCCACTTTCTCTTTGGTTGTTTTCTTTATAATAAGGCTATAATCCTTTATACTGTGCGCATTTGCTTTTATTTTTATAACGGTGATCTGCTTTGTATACTCATTATACTCCACATCTGCCCCAAAGTTTTCTGCTATAAATCTGAGCGGAACCATTGTCCTGTCATTTATTATCCTCGGAGCCTCTAAAAGTTCTACCGCATTTTTGTCCACATATGCTTCTTTATTGTCAATATACAGCTTAATTGAAACTTGGCTGTAGCTTAAAGTGACACATCTTTGCTGTCCATTCCAATCAACCTCGGCACCAAAAGCTTCTGTAATAACCCTTAAGGGCACGAGTGTTACTCCATTGATAACAACAGGTTTTTCAACCTTCACATCTTCACCGTTGATGTATAAGATTTCATCTCCGACTTTAAAGTTTATCTCTATTCTTTCTCCCTCAAATGCTGCACCTTCAGCCCAGGTCAGTAAAACAGCACACAGAAGAATCATAACCGACATAAAAATT
This sequence comes from Acetivibrio mesophilus, assembly GCF_004102745.1. Taxonomy (GTDB): domain Bacteria; phylum Bacillota; class Clostridia; order Acetivibrionales; family Acetivibrionaceae; genus Hungateiclostridium; species Hungateiclostridium mesophilum. Next base: position 197,486 of record NZ_RLII01000004.1, read on the forward strand.
TTCTTCAAAGTAATTCCTCCATATACAACATTTCATCATCCAAACAAGCTTATCTGATTGCTCTCAGGCAAACCATCAAGGCACCCGTTTTGCTGCAAAATTTCTATAACTGCCTTGCTTACTTTCGCCCTTACCCTCAGGTCATCTACAGATAAAAACTCTCCGCCATTTCTTGCCTCTACTATATTCTGTGCTGCCGAACTGCCAAGCCCCTGAAGAGCATTTAGCGGAGGCCTGATACCTTCTTTGGCGATCTGAAACTTTACTGCATCGGATTTGTAGATATCAATGGGCAAAAACTTTATGCCCCTTGCATACATCTCGTTAGCAACCTCAAGTATAGTAAGAGTATTCTTCTCCTTCTGGGTCATATTATTTCCCTTTTGCTCAAATTCCCTAATCTTGTTTTTTACCTTATCCTTTCCATGGCACATCATAGCAGCATCAAATTCATCCGCCCTTACAGTAAAGTATGCCACATAAAATGCCTCAGGATAGTAAACCTTAAACCACGCAATTCTGAAGGCCATCATAACATACGCTGCTGCATGGGCTTTCGGAAACATGTATTTTATTTTCTTACAGGAATCAATGTACCAGTCCGGTACTTTTTTCTCTCTCATTATTTGCTCATACTCTTCCTTAAGTCCCTTACCCTTTCTGACATCTTCCATAATCTTAAATGCTGTCTTATCGGGAAGACCATAATGTATGAGATTTAGCATTATGTCATCCCTGGTACATATAACCTCCGGCAATGACGCAATATTATTTCTCACCAGGTCCTGAGCATTGTTAAGCCAGACATCTGTTCCATGAGAAAGTCCTGAAATCCTTATAAGCTCAGAAAAGGTTGTTGGCTTGGTATCTACAAGCATCTGCCGTACAAACCTGGTTCCAAACTCAGGAATCGCAAAGGTTCCCACCGGACTATTTATGTCTTCGGGACTTATTCCCAATGATTCGGTACTGCTAAATAACCCCATTGTTTTTTTCTCACCTATGGGAATCGTCCTGGCGTTAACACCGGTCAAATCCTCAAGCATTCTTATAACAGTAGGATCATCATGGCCCAGTATATCGAGCTTTAAAAGCCTTCCGCTGATAGAATGATAATCAAAATGGGTCGTGATAATATCCGAGGTCGTATCATCTGCCGGGCGCTGTATCGGGCAAAACTCATAAATTTCCCTATCCTGAGGAACAATCATGACTCCCCCCGGATGCTGTCCGGTAGTCCTCTTTACACCGGTACACCCCTTGACAAGTCGGTTAATTTCTGCATTAGTGGTCACTATGCCTCTTTCGTCCAGGTAGTTTTTTACAAAGCCATAGGCTGTCTTCTCTGCGATTGTTCCGATTGTACCGGCTCTATAAACATGTCCCACACCAAAAAGCTCTTCGGTGTATTTGTGGGCTACTGGTTGGTATTCTCCTGAGAAATTCAAGTCAATATCCGGCTCTTTGTCCCCGTCAAAACCCAAAAAGGTTTCAAAGGGAATATCATACCCATCTTTTTTTAAAACTCTTCCGCAATTAGGGCATGTCTTTTCCGGCATGTCAAAACCACAACCGTAGCTTCCGTCCTCAATAAACTCAGAATATTTACAGCTCTCACATACGTAGTGGGGCGGAAGGGAATTAACCTCAGTTATACCTATGAGATACGCAACAAATGATGATCCGACAGATCCCCTCGAACCCACAAGATATCCATCACTCAAGGATTTCCATACAAGCTTTTGCGCAATAATATACATAACTGAGAAGCCATTCTTTATTATTGAGTTTAACTCCTTTTCCATACGCTTTTCCACAATCTCAGGAAGAGTCTCACCATATATTTCGGTAGCCTTATTTTGAGCGAGGGTCTTTATTTCCTCCTCCGCACCATCAATTTTTGGAGGAAAGGTTCCATCCGGTACGGGAATTATATCTTCGCACTGGTCTGCAATCAAATTTGTATTGGTTACAACTACCTCATAGCATTTTTCCTCACCTAGGTAGTCAAATTCTTTCATCATTTCATCAGTGGTCCTAAAATACAACGGCGCTTGATTATCTGCATCGGAAAAGCCTTGTCCCGCCATAAGTATTCTTCTGAAAACCTCATCCTTAGGATCCATGAAATGAACATCGCAGGTGGCAACCACTGGCTTGTTGTACTTTTCTCCGAGAGCGACGATTTTTCTGTTTATATTTTTTAAGTCTTCCTCACTGTTTACCTTTCCATTGTCCAAAAGGAATTGATTGTTGCCTAGAGGCTGTATTTCAAGATAATCATAAAATCTGACAATCCTGGAAATCTCGTCGTCATTCTTATTATCAAGAATTGCACGATAAAGCTCTCCCGCCTCACATGCACTCCCTAAAATAAGACCTTCTCTGTGCATCATTAAAAGCTTTCTCGGAAGCCTTGGCCTCTTATAAAAGTATTCCAAGTGAGTCTGGGATACAATCTTGTACAGGTTTTTAAGACCTACATAATTTTTCACAAGTATAATGGCATGATATGAATTTGCCTTCTGATAATTCCAACAACCCTCAAAGGCATTCTGTATATCATCAATCGTTTTAACATCTTTTTTGTCCAGTATCTCAAGACATTTAACAAAAATACCTGCACATGCCTTGGCATCGTCAAGAGCCCTGTGATGATTTTCCAGTGAAACCCCAAGATGCTTTGCAACTATGTCGAGCTTATGCTTTTTAAGCTCGGGAAACATCTGTCTAGATAATTCAAGGGTGTCAATCACCGGATTGTCTACATTCTTGTTTATAAGGCAAGCATTATGCCTGATAAATCCTGTATCAAAAACTGCATTATGAGCCACCAACGGACAATTACCCACAAACTCAATAAACTCAGGTAAAACCGTTTCAATGGTTGGAGCATCGGCGACCATATCGTCAGTTATACCGGTCAACTTAACTATGAACTCCGGTATAGGAATTTCAGGATTAACAAATGTGCTGAAGGTATCAACAATTTTACCTTCTTTAATCTTTACTGCACCAATTTCCGTTATTTTATCTTTATCAGTCGAAAGACCGGTTGTTTCTATATCAAATACCACAAACTCTCCATCAACAGGATATCCATTAGAATGATAGACGATAGGTACGGAATCATCAAGCAGATATGCTTCAATTCCGTATATAACCTTTATTTTGTTCTTTTTAGCTGTATCACAGGCATCGGGATAAGCCTGAACCACTCCGTGGTCAGTAATGGCAATTGCCTTGTGGCCCCATTGGGCGGCACGCTTTATCAGTTCCTTAACCGACGTAACTCCATCCATTGCGCTCATCTGGGTGTGGAGATGAAGCTCAACTCTCTTCTCATCAGCATTATCGCTTCTGCTTTCTGTGGAAACCTGAACAATATCCGAAGCTATTACTGTCAGCTCTTTTGAGAATTTATCATACTGGGCTTCTCCGCGAATCTTTACATTAGTCTTTTCCTTAAGTCTTTCTATAACGCTCCCGGACTTGTCCTTATCCAGAAAGATCTTAACAGTGATAGAACTGGTAAGGTCTGTTACATCAAATATGTATAGCAACTTGCCGCTTTTTAACTCCCTTGTTTCCGTGCTTATTATCTCACCTCTAATAGCAATCCTACCGGAATCCTGTGTCACCTCGGACATAATCATTACGCTGTCATTAAAGCTTTTACCCAGAATAACCTCCGACTTGTCCCCTGTGGCAAAAGTTGTATTGCTCTTTGCTTCACTGGAGGTTTTCGCAGGCTTTGGTGCACTCTTAATAACCGTATTGGTTACAACCTTTGCCTCCTCATTCTCCTTAAACTCAATATACTCGTTTATTTTATCCTCACTTATTTCAAAATCCTTAAACTCAACCCTTATTCGCAATCCAAAGCACTCTTGTATTATATTTTCAATCAAAGCATGGCAATTCTTGCATTTCAAAATCTCCGTTCCCTTTGTCTTGAGGTAAATACACAGCTTATTATCCTCAATCTTCCACTTGCATCCGCTTAATATCCCCCGACATAACGCAATGTTTTTCTTGACGATATAAAGTATGCTGTCCCAGTACTCATTGAGCACCTCTTCTATTGAAAGCTCCACATTAAAGGAAATCCTGATATGAACCTGTTCCAGCTCAAATAGTCTTTTAAAGCTCTGTTCCACACTGTCGAGGGTCTTTGCAGGTATTAAAGTGTCCGAAACAATAAAAATTTCCAGTTTCCTGGATTTTTTATAGACATTTATATTTTGAATCCTTGCAGTATCAAAAAGCTCTCTAACACTGTCATTACTAATTACTTCCGGGAAAAGATCCGAGAGCTTTTTATCCTTTATCGATACATTTTGCATACACCCAAACCCCTTCCTACATCTTCAGTATTTCCTCCATAAGTTCTTCAACTACCCTTTCCTGAGGAATCTTACGAACTATTACTCCCTTTTTGAATAGTAGAACCTCACCTTTTCCTCCAGCTATTCCAATATCGGCTTCCTTAGCTTCACCCGGTCCGTTTACTGCACAACCCATAACTGCTACTTTGATATTTTTGCTTAGCCCTCCAAGGCCTTCCTCAATCTTATCTGCTATTCTGATCAGGTCTATTTGGCATCTTCCGCAAGTGGGGCATGAAACAAACTCAACTCCACCTTTTTCAATCCCTAAGGCTCTTAACAGTTCATGACCTACCACAACTTCTTCCTTCGGGTCCCCAGTCAGTGATACTCTCATTGTGTCCCCTATGCCTTCCGACAAAAGACAGCCCAAACCGGCACAGGATTTGATAGTTCCCTTAAAAACTGTCCCAGCCTCGGTAACACCGATGTGCAACGGGTAATCGGTTCTTTCGGATATCAACCGATAGGCGGCAATGGTCATGGGTACATTTGAGGCCTTTAAGGAAATCACTATATCATAAAAGTCCAGTTCCTCCAATATTCGAGCATGCCCTAATGCACTTTCTACCATTGCTTCCGGAGTAATTCCACCATATTTGTCGACGATATTTTTTTCAAGAGATCCGGAATTTACTCCTATGCGGATGGGTATCTGCCTGGATTTTGCAACCTCCACAACTTTCTTTACCCTTTCCTTATCTCCTATATTCCCCGGATTGAGTCTTATCTTGTCAGCTCCATTTTCCATACTGGATATGGCAAGCCGATAATCAAAATGAATATCGGCCACCAGCGGAATCCTAATAGATTTTTTTATGAACTTTATTGCATCAGCTGCTTCCTTATCCACAACAGCCACCCTTATAATGTCACAACCCGCATCCTCAAGCATTTTAATTTGATTGACGGTAGATGCAACATCCCTCGTATCGGTGTTGGTCATGGACTGAACAGTAATTTTGGCATCACCGCCTATATATACATCTCCTACGCTAACCATTCTTGTTTGTTTTCTTTTGATATAATCCATTTTTGATACTCTTCTTCCTTTTCTAAATATTGCCTGTAACTCCAATAATATTTATACTTTTCTATTTGATTACAAACCTCATTATGTCATTAGCCATTACAAATATTGAAAGGCCTATCAGAATAACAAATCCTATTGATGTAATAATTGCTTCCTTCTCCACAGGAATTTTTCTTCTGCTCACTGCCTCTATAGCAAGAATAAGAAGCTTGCTTCCGTCGAGTGCCGGGAAAGGCACAAGGTTTGTAGCACCAATAGCAGCACTGATTAATGCAGTCCACAGAAGAATATTCAGGAATGCATCCCCAAAGGTCTCGCTTTGCTGTGCCACATCATTCATAGTACTGACAATCCCAACCGGGCCTGTCATTTGATTTATGGATACCTGGCCTGTCACAAGCCAGTAAAGGCTGTAAGGCACCATACGTATGTTTGAATAGGTAAATAGTGCGCCATTTTTCATACCACCTAAAATATTGCCTCCCTCTTCCCGAGAAAAAGCTATTCCCAGATAATAATTCTCAACGAATTTTGGCACAACATTAAAGATCTCATTCTTTCCGTCCCTCAAAATAGTTACACGAATCGGTTGTTCTCCGTTTTCTTTCAAAAAATTCTTTATTTCGTCAATATTATCAACTTCGACATCATTCAACTTCTCAATCCTATCGCCGGGTTGGGCACCGACCTTTTCTAAAGCACCGCCGCTAACCAACTCAGCAATAACGTTAGAATTCGCCTCTGATTCAGGATAATAACCCAACTGGTAAACCCTTTCTATTGTTGGCTGAATACTCTTCTCAATCTTAGTTCCATTTCTAAAAAACTCAATCTCAGCGCCCTTTCCTTTTGAGATATACAAAAACTGAATAACCTCTAAAGGATCATATATTCTCTTGCCGTCGTAGCTTACAATAGTGTCTCCTTCCATGATACCGGCATTATAAGCTGCAGAACCTTCCTGAACATTACCTACAGTTCTTGTGGTATAGCCCGTAGTAAAATATACTATTGATATTATCAGAAATGCGGAAATCAGATTGGCCAGCGGACCTGCCGCTATCACCGCAGCCCTCACCCATGCAGGCTTGTTATTAAAAGCCCGTTCACTATCCGATTCCTCCTCTTCTCCTTCCATCTTCACATACGCAAGTATCGGAAACAAGCGCAATGTATAAGCCGTCTCACCGCGTTTGATAGAAAAAAGCTTCGGACCTACAAAAAGAGAAAACTCTTCAACCTTTATGTCTGACAGTTTAGCAACAATAAAGTGTCCAAGCTCATGAATAATAATAATGAAATCAAAAGCCAGAATAACCAATAAAAATCTCATAAAAACCTCCTGAAAATGATTGTATCAGCCATTATTAATAATATATTATGCGAACAAAGCTTTCTATTATCATGTATATGTGTAAATTGCACATCTACAACAAATAAGCTCAATAAATAACTATAATATGAGAATATTTATTTAACTGCTTCTCTAACCATATTTCTTGCCCATAAATCAATATCAATTATGTCATCAAGGTTCGGCTCCGACTTAATTGAATGTCTCCCCATTACATTTTCTATGATCCGAGGAATATCCAAAAACCTGATTTTCTCTTCCATAAACAACCCCACAGCTTCTTCATTTGCTGCATTGAGCACTGCTGGCATAGTGCCTCCGTCTCTTAATGCCTCAAAAGCAAGTTCGAGGCATGGAAAAGCTTCAAGGTCAGGAGCCTCAAAGGTAAGACTTCCGTTCTTAATTATGTCCAGCTTTGAAAAGTTGTTTGGTCTCCTATCCGGGTATGTAAGTGCAAACTGTATCGGAAGTCTCATGTCCGGTGATCCCAACTGGGCTATTATAGAACCGTCTTTGTATTCAACCATTGAATGAATGATGCTCTGAGGATGAACCAGAACCTCAATACTCTCTAGGGGCATTTCAAAAAGCCATCGAGCCTCAATAACTTCCAATCCTTTATTCATCATAGTAGCCGAATCAATGGTTATTTTGCTGCCCATGCTCCAGTTTGGGTGCTTTAGTGCCTCCTTAAGCGTGACATTCTCAAGCTGCTCCCTTTTTTTGCCCCTGAAGGGACCTCCTGATGCAGTCAAAATAATTTTTGACACATCTTCTTTATTATTACCCATTAAACTTTGAAAAATAGCAGAATGTTCACTGTCTACCGGAAGAATCATAACCCCCATCCTTGAGGCTTCAGACATAACAATATGTCCTGCCGTTACAAGGGTCTCCTTATTTGCCAAAGCTATATTCTTTTTATGCTTTATAGCCTCCATGGTAGGAATAAGACCGGCTATTCCCACAATAGAGGTAACGACAGTCTCCACAGTATCAATGGATGCCACCATTTTAAGCCCGTCAATGCCACTTACCACTTTACAATCAGTATCCGAAAGCCTCGCACTTAAAATCTTTGCCCCCTCTTCATCCTTTACTGCAACTATCTTAGGACAAAACTCCCGGGCCTGTTTTTCCAGCAAATCTATGTTTTTATTTGCCGCCAATCCATCAACTTTTATATTTAGATTTCTGGCTACGTCCAAGGTCTGAACACCTATGGAACCTGTAGAGCCAAGAATTGAAATTCTGTTTACCATATTCTCCTCCTTCTGCTTATCCATTGAGCAACCTAAATAATCCAGCTTAAATAGAAGTATACCGCAGGAGCAGTAAATAATATACTGTCAAACCTGTCAAGGGCTCCGCCGTGCCCCGGCATTATATTTCCGAAATCCTTAACCTTCACATATCGTTTTATTGCAGAAGCTGCCCAATCTCCCATCTGGGATATAATGCCGCACAAAACCCCTATAAGCAAAAAGTGATAATATGGAATAAAGTCAATAGAGCCACTTTTATTTAAATACAAGCCATAAAGCATGGTTGTCAATGCACAACCTATTACTCCGCCAATAGACCCTTCTACTGTTTTTTTAGGGCTTATAGCTGGCATGAGCTTGTGTTTTCCGAAAAAACGTCCTGAAAAATATGCAAAGGTGTCAGTGGAAAAAGCTCCGATAAATATTAGCCAGACAAAGAAAAAACCGTTATTTAAGTTCCGTATAAGAACTATAAAAGATAATAAAAATGTTATATAAAAAACACCGAAAAAAGTCAGTGAAATATCCACGATGTTGTATTTGCCATGTAAAAAAATTATAAAGGAAAATAGAACTACAATCATAATAAAAACAGCAAATATCAATGCTTCTAAAGATACCAGCTGCTCAAGACATAGTATTTTCGATACTCGTTCACAACAAAGAAGAAGAATACTGGCACACGCCACATACCCCACTGCCCTGACAGGCTTATAACCGGCGTTCTCCAAGGATTTAAAATACTCATGCATAGCAAGAATGGAGACCAAAAAAACCGATATCCCAAGAATTATTTGTCCCGAACATACAACTGCGATCAAAATAATAACTGCTATTAGAGCACTTGCCACTCTGGTTTTTAGCAACTTCATATCCCTCCAAATCGTCTGTTTCTCTTCTGATATTCAATAATAGCATCCAAGATATGCTCTTTTTTAAAATCGGGCCAGAGCACATCGGTATACCAAAATTCAGTATATGCAGACTGCCACAACAGAAAATTGCTCAACCTTTTCTCTCCTCCGGGACGTATCAATAAATCAGGGTCCGGAGTCGTAGCGGTATATAGTCTATCATTTAATACTTTTTCATTAATGTTATCGACTTCCAGTTTGCCAAGGGTAACTTCCTGTACTATTTTTCTTACCGCATGGACAATCTCATCCCTACTGCCATAATTTAAAGCAATGTTCAAAGTCAACCCGGTATTTTGGGAAGTGAGTTTTGTTACCCTGTCTATTTCTTTCTTTATCTTATCGTCAAACACACTGATATCGCCAACAACTTGTATTCGTACATTTTTGCCCCCAATATGAGTCTCCGCATTTTTTAGATAGTCTAAAAGGAGATTCATCAAAGCATCGACTTCGCTTTTCGGTCTTTTCCAATTTTCTGTCGAAAAAGCATAGACGGTTAGATATTTAATTCCGATTTCTCCACAAAATGTACTTATTTCCTTAAGAGTTTTAGCACCTTCTCTGTGACCGACAGAACGGGGAAGAGCTCTTTTCTTTGCCCACCTTCCATTCCCATCCATTATAATGGCAATATGGGCCGGCAATCTATTATAATCTATATTGCTTTTCTTTTGATTTTTTTTATTAAACATGTTTTTCAAAACATTCATTATAACCTCCAAAACCTGATGACAAAAATACTTTTGCTACCGATTATTATTATATTATATATATAAGCTTCAGTAAACGCAATAAATTCATTTCACCGTCAGAATTTTAAAACCCCTCTAATTATTAGAGGGGTTTGCAAATAATAAGCTCAATACCTTCTTCACCTTTGTCAATTGCATTTATCACTCTGTAATAGTCGTCAATATCGGCAAGTTCAGCCTTAGGCGGAGATGTCACCCTGATAGAAGCAATTTTCCCTCCTGCGGAATTTAATATCTTTCTTGCCTCTCCCAATGTGAAACCAATAACTGTTTGGGCCTTCATGACTAAACCTCTAGTATTTCTTTTTCTTTTAATTCAATTATATTATCAATTTCTGCAATATACTTGTCTGTAAGGTTCTGAATGTCCTTTTCTGCGTTCTTGAGATCATCTTCGGTAATTTCGCTGTTCTTTTTCATAGACTTCATTTTTTCAATTCCGTCTCTTCTTATTGACCTTATGGCAACCTTGGAGTCTTCTCCGTACTTTTTGGCAAGCTTTGTAAGTTCTTTTCTTCTTTCCTCAGTAAGCGGAGGGAATACCAATCTAATAACCTTGCCATCATTATTCGGATTTATGCCAATATCAGATTTCTGAATTTCCTTTTCAATTTCCTTCAGTATTTGGGCATCCCAAGGCTGGATCATTATAACCCTTGGCTCTGGTATTGAAATAGTGCCAAGCTGATTAATCGGTGTAGCAGCACCGTAATATTCAACCATTATCTTATCCAATATCGATGCATTTGCCCTGCCTGCTCTGATAGTATTAAGGTCATCTTTTAATACGTTGATGGTTTTCTTCATCTTTTCTTCAATATTCTTATACTCTTCCATTGACATATTCCTCCTCTATTTACATTACTATTGTACCGATGTTCTCACCCTGTACAGCTTTAACAATATTTCCCGGCTCATTAAGACCAAAAACTACTATTGGAATATTATTGTCTTTGCAAAGTGAAGCAGCAGTAGAATCCATTACACCCAGACCCTTGTTAATCACATCCATAAAGGAAAGCTTATCAAACTTCTTTGCATCGGGGTTTATGTTAGGATCACTGTCATATACTCCATCAACCTTCTTTGCCAGCAATATAACTTCTGCATCAATCTCAGCCGCACGCAAAGCAGCGGTAGTATCGGTTGAAAAGTACGGATTACCTGTTCCACAGGCAAAAATAACAATCCTTCTCTTTTCCAAATGCCTTACAGCCTTCCTTCGTATATACGGTTCTGCAATCTGCCGCATCTCGATGGCTGTTTGAACCCTAGTAGGCACCCCTTGGGACTCAAGGGCATCCTGAAGCCCTAAAGAATTAATGACAGTTGCCAGCATACCCATATGGTCCGCTGTGGTACGGTCCATTCCCTTTCCGCTTCTCCCTCTCCAGAAATTGCCACCTCCTACAACAATAGCAACTTCAACGCCCATATCGTACACTTCTTTTATATTTTTTGAAATCTCATTTATAGTATCGGTATCAATTCCCAGCTTCTTTTCTCCGGCCAGAGCTTCACCGCTTATTTTCAACATGACTCTTTTATACTTTGCTTTTTGCATTAAAGAAAATCCTCCGCTCCTTAATGTTATTCTAACACACAAACCTTACAATTGAAAACCATTTTTAAAAATAATAGGGTGTTTTTGATATAATCGGTGATTATCCCAAAAATAGCAGCAATAAAAGCTCGGGACATCGAGGCCCTTCGCTTTTGTCTCTTTCATTTCATTCCAAGAGGCCAAATCCCTAAAAAGGGAACATATAAAGTAACTTTATATGTTCCCTTAATCACCTTACATTTAGCCACCTATTTGCTTCATAACTTCCTCAGCAAAGTTATCTTCCTTCTTTTCTATACCTTCGCCTCTTTCAAATCTTACAAATCTTCTTATATTGATATTCTCGCCTATAACAGCTATCTTCTCATTGAGAAGTTGTTGTATTGTCTTATCAGGGTCTTTTATAAATGGCTGTTCTAAAAGACATACTTCCTTATAATATTTTTCTATTCTTCCTTCTACCATCTTATCAACAATCTTTTCAGGTTTACCCTCATTTAGTGCCTGAGCTCTGAGGATCTCCCTTTCTTTTTCAAGCTTATCGGCAGGAACTTCTTCTCTGCTTATGTATTCAGGCTTGCTTGCTGCAATATGCATTGCAACGTCCTTTACAAAGGCCTTAAAATCTTCATTTTTTGCAGCAAAATCAGTCTCAATATTAATCTCAACCAATACGCCTATTCTACCATCACCATGGATATAAGCATCAACCAATCCTTCTGCAGCAATTCTTCCTGCTTTCTTAGCTGCTGCTGCCAATCCTTTTTCTCTTAAAAGCTCAACAGCCTTTTCCATATCACCATTTGCTTCTGAAAGAACTTTCTTGCAATCCATCATGCCTGCACCGGTTCTTTCACGAAGCTGCTTAACCATTTCAGCAGTAATCATTCTGAATTCCTCCAAACAATATTAATTTCTCACAATTTATAAAATGATTTTTGAATATTATTCTCATTAAAGATGTTTTTATACCTTTAACAAAAGCTTAGAGCATCAACCTAAAAGCTTTTGCTCCAACATAAAGAAACCTAAAATCCGACTTCAGCAGCATACCCGCTGAAGTCGGAAAATTCTTACACTTCTGCAGCAACTTCTTCCTCAACGATTTCTTCAGCCTGTTCTTCAGCACTGCCTTGAACTGAAAGCTGTTCGCCCTGTCTTCCCTCTATAATAGCATCTGCAATTTTTGATGCAATCAATTTAACAGCTCTGATAGCATCGTCGTTTCCAGGAATTACGTAATCAACTTCATCCGGGTCACAGTTGGTATCTACAATTGCAACTACAGGAATGCCTAGCCTTCTTGCTTCGAGAATAGCAATTCTTTCTTTTCTAGGGTCAACTACAAACAATGCTCCTGGAAGCTGCTTCATGTCTTTGATTCCACCGAGATACTTTTCGAGCTTTTCCATTTCACCCTTAAGCTTTATAACTTCTTTCTTTGGTAGAACGTCAAAAACGCCTTCTTCTTCCATCTTAGTGAGCTCTTTTAATCTGTTTATTCTTCCTTTAATTGTGTTAAAGTTGGTGAGCATTCCACCCAACCACCTTGCATTTACGAAGAACTGATCTGCCCTTTGAGCTTCTTCCTTTATGGAATCCTGAGCCTGCTTCTTTGTACCTACAAAGAGAATTCCTTGGCCGTTCATTGCCACTTCCCTGATAAAATAGTAGGCCTCTTCAACCTTTTTCACAGTCTTTTGAAGGTCTATAATATAGATACCGTTCCTCTCTGTGAAAATGTATTCAGCCATTTTTGGGTTCCATCTTCTAGTCTGATGACCGAAGTGAACACCTGCTTCCAATAATTGTTTCATTGAAATAACTGACATTTAAAACACCTCCGTTAGTTTTACACCTCCGCAACCTTCATCTTTATGGGGAACCTGTCGGCACTATCCCATAAATCAAGCTTGCGTGCGTTTTTTCCGTCTAGTAGTATAACACATTGTTGTTTTTTTATCAATAATAAATATAACTTTTTTATTTTTTGCTTCACTTTTTTTTCAGTATTCCTATTTTATTGACAAGATACAATCCCTATTTTAAAATAGTATAGTTATTATAAAATAATGAATTTTTAACGATTTAGAGGGAGATTTTTGTGGAAAATATTAGAGAAAACATTAGAAATGTCGCTATAATAGCCCATGTTGATCACGGGAAAACAACACTCGTAGATGCAATGCTGAGACAAAGCGGTATATTCAGAGAAAATGAACAGATTCATGAGAGAGTAATGGACTCCAATGACCTCGAAAGAGAAAGAGGTATCACTATTCTATCCAAAAACACTGCTGTGACTTATAAGGATACCAAAATTAACATTGTAGATACTCCGGGTCACGCTGACTTCGGCGGAGAGGTTGAACGCGTACTTAGAATGGTTGACGGCGTCCTTTTATTGGTTGACTCCTTTGAAGGTACCATGCCTCAAACAAGATTCGTACTCAAGAAAGCTCTTCAGCTTAACCTAAAACCCATAGTTGTCATTAATAAAATTGACAGGCCTGAAGCAAGACCCAACGAAGTTATCGATGAAGTCTTAGAGTTGTTCATTGAGCTTGGAGCAAATGATGAGCAGCTTGATTTCCCAATTGTATACGCTTCTTCGAGAGAAGGCTATGCTGTACACAGCTTAGATGATGAACCGAAAAACCTTGTTCCTCTGTTTGAAACCTTGATAAATCATGTGCCTGCTCCTAGCGGTTATATGGACGAACCGCTTCAGTTCCTGGTTTCAAATATAGATTATGATGAGTATGTGGGAAGAATAGCAGTGGGAAGAGTCGAAAGAGGCATCATTAAGACAGGACAGTCTGCTGTGTTGTGTACGAAGGACGGAAGTGTTGAAAATGTAAAGATAAGCAAGCTCTATGTATTTAGTGGCCTCAAAAGAATTGAAGCAGACTCTGCGATGATGGGAGATATTATTGCAGTATCCGGCATTAGCGATATTAACATTGGTGAAACAGTTTGTGATGCCAATAAACCTGACCCATTACCTTTTATTGATATTGACGAGCCTACGATTTCTATGACCTTTAGTGTAAACAACAGCCCTTTCGCAGGGCGTGAAGGAACGTTTGTTACTTCAAGACATCTAAGGGACAGGCTCTTTAGAGAGCTGGAAACTAACGTAAGCCTTAGAGTCGAAGAAACTGATTCTCCGGATTCCTTCAAGGTGTCCGGAAGGGGCGAACTTCATCTCTCAATATTGATTGAGACTATGAGGCGTCAAGGCTACGAATTTCAAGTGTCCAAACCAAATGTTATTTATAAAGAAGTCAACGGCGAAGTATTTGAGCCCATGGAACACCTGATTGTTGACGTTCCTGAGGACTTTATGGGCGTCGTTATGGAAAAGTTGGGTACCCGCAAGGCTGAAATGATAAATATGCATTCTTCTCAGCAGGGTTATATGAGGCTTGAGTTTAAAATCCCTTCAAGGGGCCTTATCGGGTATAGGTCAGAATTTTTGACTGATACAAAAGGAAATGGTATAATGAATCATGTCTTCCATGGATTTGAACCTTTAAAGGGAGAAATATCAAGAAGACAAAGAGGCTCAATGGTTGCATGGGAGGACGGCGAAGCTGTTACCTACGGTCTTTATAATGCACAGGAAAGAGGTTCTCTTTTTATCTCGCCCGGGACAAAGGTATATGAGGGCATGATAGTTGGAGAAAACTCCAGGAATGAAGATATTGTTATAAATGTTTGCAAAAAGAAACATGTTACAAACATGAGGGCATCCGGTTCCGATGAAGCCTTAAGACTTACGCCCCCTGTAACGCTCAGTTTGGAGCAATGTTTGGAGTTCATTGAAGATGACGAACTGGTGGAAATTACTCCGAAGAACATACGGTTAAGGAAAAAAATCCTCGATACAGACCTTAGGGCAAAGTCAAGAAAAAAAGAGTAATACCATTAATATGCAGCATAAAGAACATTTATGTAATAAAAAAATTATTGTGTGGTGAGAATAATGAGTGGAAACAGTAAGGTAGCACCAAATAAGAAAGCAAAGAAGCGCAAGAATAGATTAGCGTCTTTATTTCTGTACTTTCTTGTCTTCCTTATTATATTTACAATAAGCTCCCTGGCTTCTTACACATATTTCGTAAACGAGAAAGAAATTGACTACGAGGAGGTTATTGCAAAAATAGACCCTGAAAATGGCATTCAAGTTGAAATTCCTCGTGGTTCTGATACCAGCGACATTGCAGAAATACTTAAGAAAGAAGGCGTAATAAGTTATCCTTTTTGGTTTAAGTTCATTTCCAAATTCAATGGTTATGACGGCCGTTACAAATCGGGTAAGCATATTGTAAATAGTAACTTTAGTTATAAAGAAATTATGGAAGTCCTCTGCAGCAACCCAGTTACAACTACTGTCACCATAATTGAAGGAAAAAATATAACACAAATTGCCGATACTTTGAGTGAAAAAAAGGTTATCGACAAAGAGGACTTTCTTGAAGCCTGCAATACCGAAGAGTTCGACTATGAGTTTTTAAAAGATATCCCCGAAAGGGAAAACAGACTTGAAGGTTATCTCTTCCCGGACACCTATTTCTTCGATCCAAAAGGAGGAGAGAGGGCAATAATTGAAAAGTTTCTCGACAACTTCGATGCAAAATTCAAGCCGGAATACTATGAAAGAGCAAAAGAGTTGAACATGACAATAGATGAAGTAATTATTCTTGCATCCATAATAGAGAGAGAAACGGCTCTCTCCGAAGAAAGAGCAATCGTTTCCAGCGTATTTCACAACAGGATGAAGTCTTCCAACCCTGAGCTTAGAAAGCTTCAGTCCTGTGCTACCATACAGTATATTCTATATAATACTCAGGGCAAGATGAAAGAAAAGTTATCCGATGAGGATACCCAGATTAACCACCCATATAACACATATATTTTTGAAGGGCTACCGCCGGGACCTATATGCTCCCCAGGTGTTGCTGCTATAGAAGCAGCACTGTACCCGGATGAAGAATCAGAGTATCTGTTCTTTGTGGCTAAAGGAGATGGAAGTCACCATTTTTCAAAGACCTTAGCTGAGCATCTGGAGGCTGTTAAAAAATACGAAGCGGATTAAGCAATACCATATAAAACTATTGTGAGGATTTCAACAAAATCCTCACAATTTTTATAATTTTTATAAGGACTGAATAAAATGATCTGTTATGATTATATAAACGACTATATTAGAAAAACAATTAAAAAAAATGACGGGCTGTTGTCGGAGCTTGAAGACTTCGCCAAAGAGAATCATGTGCCCATTGTGCATCCGGAAGTTGCATCACTTCTTAAGGTAATAGGCCTTACTCTCAGGCCCTCCCGTATTTTAGAAGTTGGGACCGCCATTGGTTATTCTGCCATCCTTTTCTCCACTGTGCTAGAGCCCGGAGGAAGAATTGATACTATTGACAGGTATGAATTGATGCTAGAAAGAGCCAGAGAGAATATAAAAAAAGCCGGTCTTCAGGATGTAATAAACATAATCGAAGGAGATGCTTTAGATGTCCTGAAATGCCTTGAACATGAATATGATATGGTTTTTTTGGATGCTGCCAAGGGCCAGTACCCGGAGTTCCTTCCCGAATGTCTGAGGCTTTTGAGGAGCGGAGGTCTTCTTATATCGGACAACATCCTATATAAGGGAATGATTGCAAAGGATGAACTTGTTGTAAGAAGGAAAAAGACCATTGTAAAAAGATTGAGAGACTATCTTAAGACTATTTGCAGCATGGATGAACTGGAGACAAGTATTCTGCCTATTGGCGATGGAGTGGCAATAAGCTTCAAAAAATAACTTCGTCTTTCAAAGTATCTATGGCAGAATTTTACCAATAAATTAGGAGTGAAGTATATGAAAAAAGCTGAACTGCTTGCGCCTGCCGGCAACCTTGAAAAACTAAAAATGGCTGTTTTATATGGTGCCGATGCCGTTTACCTCGGTGGAGAAGAATTTAGTCTCAGGGCCTATGCCGACAATTTTACATTTGATGATTTGAAATCTGGAGTGGAATTTGCCCACGATAAAGGAAAAAAAGTATATATAACCATGAATATATTTCCTCACAACCAAGATTTAAAGAAAATTCCCGAATATATAAAAGAAGTCAGTAGTATTGGAGTCGATGCCATAATACTGTCGGACCCCGGTATTCTCTCAATGGTAAAAGAAATGGCCCCCGATATGGAAATACACTTAAGTACCCAGGCCAACAATACCAACTTTATGAGCGCCAGATTCTGGCATGACCAAGGTGTAAAGCGAGTAATACTTGCAAGAGAACTCTCTCTTGATGAGATACGGGAAATAAAAGAAAATACTCCCGATTCTTTGGAGATTGAAGCTTTTGTCCACGGCGCTATGTGCATCTCCTATTCCGGAAGGTGCCTTCTGAGCAATTACATGGCCGGCAGGGATTCTAACAGAGGACTATGTGCCCATCCCTGCAGATGGAAATACTACTTGATGGAGGAAAAAAGACCCGATGAATACTTCCCAGTATATGAAAACGAAAGAGGAACATTTATTTTCAATTCCAGAGACCTTTGCATGATTGGACATATACCTGAGCTAATAGAAGCCGGAGTATCCAGTCTCAAGATTGAAGGAAGAATGAAAAGCTCCTTTTATGTCGCAACAGTGGTAAAGGCATACCGCGAAGCGCTAGATGCCTACTATCAAAATAAAGACAGCTATAAATTTGACCCTCGGCTTTTTGAAGAGGTCTGTAAAGTCAGCCACCGAGAATTCACCACCGGCTTTTTCTTCAACAAGCCCGGACCCAACGATCAGATTTATGCCACCAGTTCATATATAAGGGATTATGACTTTGTAGGGGTTGTTCAAAAATACGATAAGACTACAAAAATAGCAACTATAGAACAAAGAAACCGAATGTATAAAGGCGAAGAAATTGAAGTGGTAAACCCCAAAGGCGACTTCTTTGTTCAAAAGATTGAATGGATGAAAAATATTGACGGCGAAGATATAGACATTGCCCCTCACCCTCAAATGACGGTATACATGCCTATGAAAGAGGATGTACAGGAGTATACAATGCTACGACGAAAAAGCAGTTCTAATGAGTAAATCAATTAAATTAACGAGCTAAAAAATAGTTGGTTAATATAATAAAATTGTCCTAAACTGAAGTCCTATCATGGACTTCAGTTTTTTTAGCCTCTTTCATTCATACAAGTGAAGTATAAAAGCCCCTTCATTTGGAAAAATTAATTAATAATACTAATATCAAAAAAAGGGGGCATCCTATGTTTATTAAACGCAATAAAATTCTTCTTACAGTGTTTACCCTTTCAATCATGCTGCTTATATTAAGGGTAGTCTATATACAGCTGATTTTGGGGGAAAAGCTTTTCATACAGGCAACTGCCCAAAAGGTATCCAACCTCCCCATCGATGTGCCGAGAGGAGATATACTTGACAGAAATCTCATTCCTCTTACCAGCAGAAAAAAGAAAATAGATGTGGTAATACAGCCGCTTTACCTTAAGGACAATGATAGCGATCTCCTAAATATATCAAACATCTTAGAGCTTAATTTCAACGAAATTAATAGACAGGTTCAAATTTGTAAAGAACCCATAAAAATTAGAGCCGATGAAAGTAAAAAAGATCTTCTTATAAAAGAAAGAGTTCATGGAATATCCTTTATATACTCCCTTGAAAGGTACGATGACAACACTCCTGCCAAGCATGTCCTTGGCTATCTAAATAAAATTGACATGACGGGAGAAACAGGCCTTGAAAAAGCATATGAGAATTATCTTAAGCAGGACTCCAAAAGCAGTGTCGGAGTCATAACCGATGCCAAGGATAATCCTTTAAAAGGCTTTGGCTATCGATTTATAAATTCCGGCGAAAAAAATGAAAAGCTGAATGTAAAACTAACCATTGATTATAATATCCAGAAAACCGCGGAAGATGTTATGGACAGGTATAATCTTAAAGGTGCTGTTGTAATAGAAGAAGTTAAGTCCGGCGATATTGTTGCTATGGTAAGCAAGCCCGATTATAACCCCAACGAAGTCGAGAAATATCTTGAGAGCCGAGATAAAGAGCTGTTTAACAGAGCAGTTGCATCCTACAATCTTGGTTCCATATTCAAAATTATCGACTTAGCAAGTGCCTACAGCAAAAATATTGATCCGTCAATGTATTACTACTGCCCGGGATATGTGGTTTTGGGAGATAAGGAGTTTAGATGCTCTGCCTTTGGAAGAGGCGGCCATGGATTAATAGATCTGCATGAAGCCTTTGCTTCCTCCTGCAACCCGTACTTTATTGAGCTGGGAATTAGAGTTGGTCCAAAAAACATAATAGACACTGCAAGTAAATTTGGTTTTGGGAGAATCACCGGCATTGATGCCCAAGGAGTTGAAGAATCGGCCGGCAACCTTCCCACCCCCGACAGTTTCACCTACGGAGATACCGCCAATATCTCCATAGGTCAAGGGGATGTCTTGGCGACTCCCCTTCAGGTTGCAGACATGGTTGCCACTATTGCAAACGGTGGAATTAAGAATGAGGTAAACATTGTAGATTCCCTAGTTGACAGTAAAGGAAATACTGTAAAGGTGATTAAGAAAAACAAGGGTGAAAGAATAATTGACAAAGAGGTATGCGATAAAATAAAGCAGCTCATGGAGGAAGTTACAGTCAGCGGTACCGGAACCAGAGCAAACCTTAGTGAATACGGTGGTGCTGGCGGAAAGACCGGAAGTGCCGAAACAGGTCAATACATTAATGGAGAAAAAGTGGTACATGCATGGTTTGCCGGCTATTTTCCACGACTTGATCCAAAATATTCGGTCTCGGTATTTATTGAAGATGGAAAAAGCGGAGGAACAATAGCTGCTCCTGTCTTCGAGGAAATTGCTAAAACTATCTTGAAAAAGGGTTTTTAAATTAATTTTTGTACTGGCACCTAAAATATTTATGCTACATATACTTATAAGGTAGCCAATTTATTGGAGGTGCCTTATCTTGCTTTATATATTGTTTTCCTCATTTATAGAGATACTAAATAATATATTCTTTCTTTCAGGCTATATTTCCAATATCAATTCATTTCCCCATCCTTTAAGTCCTGAAGAAGAGCAACACTATTTAAAGCTTTTAAAAAGCGGAGATGAAGAAGCAAAGAACATACTTATTGAAAGAAATTTAAGACTCGTTGCTCATATTGTAAAAAAGTACAATTCTACTATAGGTGATAGTGATGATTTAATTTCAATTGGAACCATTGGATTAATAAAGGCGATCGGCACGTTTAATCACGAAAAAGGTACAAGACTTGTAACTTATGCAGCTCGATGCATCGAAAACGAGATTTTAATGCATATCCGTTCCAGTAAGAAAACTCAAAGCGAGGTTTCCCTTCAGGACCCTATTGGGGTTGATAGGGATGGAAACGAAATAGCTCTTATTGACGTTATCGGCAATGAATCGGAATCAGTAGTTGAAGAAGTAGAGCTTAAGATGCAAGTTAAACGTCTCTACAACAAAATGAAAGACGTGTTGAAGGCTCGAGAAAAAATGGTCTTGGAACTACGGTATGGACTTTTAAACGGCACAAGTAAGACTCAGCGTGAAATAGCCAAAATGTTGGGAATTTCAAGGTCTTATGTTTCAAGAATTGAAAAAAAAGCAATAAAGAAGTTAGGAAAAGAGCTAAAATCAGAAAGCTGTAAATAATTATTCTCGGCTTTCTGACTTCTCTATCTTTTTAATACACTTTTTATTGCCACAACACCTTTATTTTTTATTGAAATCGTTTATTAGCTCTTTAAGGCTTTTTTGCTTTATCATTCCTGAAATAATATTTTTAAAAAGCAATACCACAATAGGCCCTAAAATAAGCCCGAATAAACCCAAGAACTGCATCCCAAGGTACATCGTCATCAACGTCACCAAAGGATGGAGCCCTATCTGGTGGCCGACTATCTTAGGCTCTATCATCTGTCTTATAACAAGCACTACAATATACAAAATCAGCAGCGACACTCCCATCCTAATGTCCTTGGTTAAAAACTCATATATGGCCCAGGGGACCAGGACTCCTCCTGTCCCGAGTACCGGGAAGGCATCTATAAAGCTAACAACCAACCCTAGGAGAATAGAGTGTTTTATACCTATTATTGAAAAGCCGATAGAAAGCTCACAAAAAGTAATTGACATTAGTATTAGCTGCGCTTTAATATATCCAAACAAGGCCACAAACATATTGTCTTTTATACTTATTACATTATTTAAAAATGCTTCAGGTAAATTATGCTTGATATAGTCATAAATCTTGTCTCTATCACTGGAAAGAAAGTAGGTTGATAAAATTGTCACAAGCACAAATACCATCATCTGAGGTATCGATACTGCCGTATTGTAAATTCCCTTCACAAATGAATCCACCACACTGGAAATGGAATTCGAAAGGTTTGAAACCATATTTGAAATTTGGGCGATAACCTCATTGGGAAGACCGAAATAAATGTTCAAGCCTCTGTTTATCAAATTCGATATGTTTTGATATACTTCTTTAAAATAGTCTGGCTGAGAGTTTGAAAGACTCGCTATTTCCTTATATAGTTTTGAGACCAACAGGAGAAGCAGTACCGCTATAATCAAGAGGACCAAAAGCAAGGATACCAGTGCTGCAATTTTTCTGCTAAGCTTTAGCTTTTTCATAAGGAACTTGATCACAGGCTCAATTGATGAAGCAATAGCAAAAGCAATAACAAACGGCGCCAGATAAACTGCAAGCCTCAACCCCAGCAATATTCCCAGAAATGTTCCACCAAAAATAAGAACCAACTTTATAATTAATTTCACTCTCTTATCCATACTAACCATCCTATTGAAAAAATGTAGAAAAAAGAATTTTATTAGTTAAAAAACATAACACTTTTATATTTATATTATATAATATTAAACACTTTATCATAATGCAAGCTATTTTTAATTAAATATGTGGGTAAAAAGAGGAAATAACTTAAAGAGTGCTTGCAGCTACTGGAATCTGCAAGCACTCAAATTGAATTGTGCGTTTGTCGAACTAATTATAAAATACCTTATTTTACATATGATTGTCAACATATCTGCATGTTCTATTTTACACACACTACAATTTATGTTTAGCATGTTATAACACTATAAAATTCCAAGTAAAATAATAACATCATTTCAGTTCGACTATCGTAACTCCCGACTCACCTTCCCCGTACTTTCCAAGTCTGAAGGATTTAACCCGGGAATTTGATTTTAAATACTTCTGTATGCCGTTTCGCAGTATCCCAGTTCCCTTTCCGTGAATAATAGATACTTCCCCCAGCCCGGAAATAGCCGCGTCATCCAAATATTTGTCAACACTTTCGATGGCTTCTTCCAAGCTGTATCCCCTAAGGTCAATTTCAGTTGATATGTTTTTTGCCTTTGATGTCCCTATCTTTCCGATCCCGGACTTATTCAGCACGCTTTTCTGTTCATCTACCAATTTTAGATTTGATATATGAACATTTATTTTCATTATTCCTGCCTGCACCACTGCCTCTCCGTCTTTGTCTGGAGGAGTAATAATTGTTCCCTTCTGGTTCAGGTTCACGATCAAAACACTATCCCCAGGCTTCAGATTTTCCGGAGGCTTTACCAGAGTGCTCTTTGGAATAAGAGGCATAGCCAATGTTTCCTCAATAGAATCAATCTTTCTTTTTAGCTTGAGCCTCATAGCCTCCGCTTCCTTTTGTCTCTGTTCGTTTTGGATCTCCTGTTCAAGCCTTCTCATTTCTGAAATAATTTCTTCTGATTCCCTTCTCGCTTCAAGAAGGATTTTCCTTGCTTCTGCTTTGGCTTCCTGTAAGACTTTGTCTCTATTTTCATCCAGCCTCTTTTTTTGTTGTTCCACCTCTTTTTTCAGCTTTTCCGCTTCAAGTCTGTAGCTTTCTGCTCTCATCTTTTCATTTTCCGATTCACTTAAGTTTTTCTCAATGGACATAAGCATGTCTTCGAACTTTATGTCGTCTTTTGTCAAAAACTCTTTCGCCCGCTCTATAATATCGTCAAAAAGTCCCAGTCTCTTTGATATGGCAAAGGCATTGCTCTTTCCGGGAACCCCAATCAAGAGCTTATAAGTAGGCTTTAGAGTCTCCACATTAAACTCGCAACAGGCATTCTCCACAAATTCTGTGGTGACAGCATACACCTTCAGCTGACTGTAATGAGTAGTGGCAACCGTAGTACTGCCCCTGTTTCTTAGATACTCAAGTATTGACATCGCAAGAGCTGCCCCCTCCGTCGGGTCTGTTCCAGCTCCAAGCTCATCAAATAGAACAAGGGAGTCTTCATCCACATCGTTCATTATTCCAACTATATTCTTCATATGCGAGGAAAAAGTACTAAGACTCTGTTCAATACTCTGCTCATCCCCTATATCCGCATAAATCTTTTTGAAAATACTCATCCTAGTTCCCTCATTTGCCGGAATATGAAGGCCTGCCTGGGTCATGAGGGTAAATAGACCTACTGTTTTCAAAGTAACTGTTTTTCCTCCGGTATTAGGTCCGGTTACTACAAGGGTGTTAAAATCTTCTCCAATCCAGAAGTCGGTTGGAACCACAGCTTTTTTGTCTAGAAGTGGGTGTCTTCCCTTTTTTATTAATATTTTATGTTCATCGTTTAGTACAGGGCAAACACAGTTATAATCAAGGCTGAGCTTTGACTTTGCAAAAATAAAATCGAGTCTACCAAGAAGAGAAACATTGGATTTAAGGGCATCAACAATTCCCCTCACCTCTTCCGTCAATTCTCCTAATATTCTCTCAATCTCAGCCTGCTCCTTGATCTTTAGCTCTCTTATGTTGTTGTTTGCTTCAACAACTGCCATAGGTTCAATAAAAATAGTCGCTCCACTAGCCGATGAATCATGTATAAGTCCAGGTATTTCAGACCTATATTCCTGCTTAACGGGAATTACATATCTATCACCTCTTAAAGTAACTATGGACTCCTGCATATATTTCTGATACTTGGATGATCTGAGGATATCATTGAGTCTTTCTTTTATTGACTCCTGAGCATTGCGTATCTGTCTTCTTATATTGGCAAGCGTGGGACTCGCATTATCGGCTATTTCTTCCTCGCTTAATATCGACATGTAAATCCTGTCTTCTATCCGTTTATTGGATTCAAGGCACCTTATAAGCTCATTTACCACATTGTCATCGTCTGTTTTAATCCTGTCATCATTTGCATAGCTTTTAAGATTTCTTACCACTCTTAGAACTCCAGCAGTCTTTAAAAGCTCTCCGGGGCTTAGAACTGAACCAATTTCAACCCTTCTTAAGCTATCCCTAATATCATGAATTCCCCCCATAGGAGGGCTTCCTCTTCTTGCTATAAAAGTCACACCGTCGCTGGTTTCCTTCAACGCCTTCTGTACCATGCTAAAGTCAGCCTCGGGCAGCAGCTCCTCCGCCAATTCCTTGCCTAATGGAGATGCAGTAAGACTTACCAGCTTATTAATTATTTTGTCAAACTCCAATACTCTAAGTGTTTTTTCGTTCATTTATCCCTTACCTCATATGTTTTTTATGCTTTATTAACACCTAATAATTATAACACAAATAGGTCCGTCTTAAAAGAAAGTTATGTCTTAGCACAATTTCCTAATAAATTCTTTTTCGAAGCACTATATATTAAAGAAAACTTTGCCTTGAATAAATAAATACTAAAACGAAAAACCTATAATTGGCTAAGTTTTTATACTCATTCATAAAAAAGGAGGTTCTTCAAATGACAAATGAAAAAAAGCTTGAGATAATAAAATCCTATATTGACGATATAAAAGCATATGAAGAGAGCCATGACTGGCCTTTAAGCAAGAAGAAGCATATAAGAAGGGCTCGTGAGGCATATATAAATTTGTATAAGGATGCCGAAAACGGCAAGTTGGATCCGGATTTGCTCCATGAAAATATCACGAGCTTTATGTACATGCTACAGTAATAATATTAACTAAAAATACTTGCTAAATATACTAAAAAGCTGCGCCCACTTACTCTTCTATATATTTTTTAATCATATTAACAGCAGTGTCAATATAATATGGCAGTGGCTCATTTTTCACGCCTGCCACTTCAATATTGCATCTATTAAGGGGTATAAGTATTTTTTTTGCAGGGCTTTCTGCTATTGCACCAGCCATCAGTGGAGTAAGCTCTCCCATCATGGAATTTGCTGAAATTATCCCTATAGGACCGACAATAACATCTACCTTCGGAGCATTAAATACTATTGCATTTTCCCCTGATGCACCTTCACTAGCTCCAGCCTTTAGCATAAGGGTTGTAGCAAGAGCATTTGTTCCTAAAGCTATGATTTGCGTACCTTCAGGCAATTCCCTTCTCAGTTTTTCAACAATGGTTTTTCCAATACCTCCACCCTGTCCGTCTACAACTGCTACTTTCATTGCATCTCCTCTGTATCCATAAATAAATTTATTTTCTCTCATAGTGAAAATATCAATTAGATGTCAGCTAAAATTTTACTTCAATAAGTAAAAAAAAGCAACACTAAACGATAAGCTCTATCATTTAGTATTGCGGATTGATAATATATGTTCTTACCATTTCGCAATTGACTATTTGTACATTTTTTCCAAACTCTCAATTACAGCATCCTTTAATGCTTCTGCAGCTTGCTGCTTATATGAATCTGTCTTTAGTTTTGCAAGCTCTGTACTGTTAGTCATATAACCTATTTCTGCTATCACCGCAGGCATGTTTGCTGTTCTTAGTACCGCTAGATTTGGTCTTTGAATAACTCCCATATCTTTTGATTTCAAGGTTTTATTCAAATTCTTCTGAACTATTTGTGCAAATTCATACGTAGAAAGATTGCCCTTTGTCTTGCTTCTGTCCGGATGGTATAACGTCATAGACCCTGAAGTCTTACTGTTTCCTGCATTGTTGTGCACACTCACAAGCAAATCAGCACCGACCTTGTTTGCAAGAGCAGATCTTGAATACAGATCCAATGTTGTATCATTATCTCTGGTCATATATGTTTTTATACCTTCAGCTTGCAACAGGGCATTTAGCCGTTTGGCAATATCCAGATTCAAATCCTTTTCTTTTACTCCTCCGTACGCAGCCCCTGATTGAGTTCCCCCGTGACCGGCATCAATAACAACCTTGTATGTTCTATCAGTATTAAGGCCACCTCTTGAAGGTATTTCTGTCGGTTGTTTTCCTATATAAGCTATCACATTTTTTGCATCCCAGCCTACATTCTCTCCAAAGCTTTCAGCAACAAATCTAATTGGTACCATGACCGTACCGTCTACAAGAATAGGCGGGGCTTCCATATACTTTATAGAACCATCTGAATATGCTACCCTATTTCCAATACTCATTGTAATGGTCTTGTTACCTTTGGTCATCTCTATTACCTGATAAGAAGGATACCATTCAGTCCTAACTCCCATTACCTGAAAAGTAGTTCTTGCCGGTACTAAAATTCTTCCTTCGATAGTGACAGGATTCCTTTCGAGCGACAAAATCCTTCCATCCACAGCTATGAATGCATTAGAGGTCATTCCCCAAAGACCTGAATAATACTGACCGCTTGAGGCAAACCCAGGAACTGCCATGAGTGATACAAGTGTTAATACAGCTAGTAAAAATGCTAACTTCTTCATAACTCCCCTCCTCTCTTTCCTCAATTTCAATTATATCAGGTTTACATAATAATTCTATAAAGAAATACAATCTTCCTCTATGTAATTTATACTAAGGAAAAATAGGATACGGATGGATAAGTTAACATAAAGTATATTTTAAAGCTTATTCGGGCAGACTGCCATATATTGATCAGTTATTAATTTTTCGTCTAATAATCGGAAATATCCAAAAACCAAGAGACATTGAAACAAGACAGGCACCTATTCCTGAAAGAATAGGAAGTAAAGTAAAATACAATTGTGATAGTGAAGCAACAGAACCGTTTTGAATGATTGATGTCATTCTAATAATGCCGACCATAAACAGAAAAGCTATTCCTGTAATCTGGAATATATAATGTTGTTTTAATAGGTTTAAAACAGAAGCCCCCAAAAGAACTATAATAAACACTGCAATTGAATATGAAACACTTAAATCTGTATTCAAACCTCAACACCCGTTCTTTCTATTTTTGAATCTTTCTACATTCCATTTATTCAACTACAATATATATTGTAATACTCGATTGAAATAATTTCAAACTATTTCCCCAACCCCCAGATATAAGTTTAGGCTTCGACAAAATTAAATTTCGCCAAAGCCCAGATAAAATTAATTAAAGCTTTTTATTGAATACAAATCATGTTTCAAAAAGAAATTGATTTTTTTTATTATTATATTATTTTTATAAAACTAGGGATTAACCCTTAACAGCTCCAGCAGTCATACCGCTGATAAACTTCTTCTGCATAGTGAAGAACATGATGAGTACAGGAACAGTAACTACACTACCCGCTGCCATCAACAAGTCATACCTTGCTGTTGTGTAAGCAATAAATGCTCTGATACCAACAGGGATAGTAAGCACGTTAGCGTCTTTAAGCAGTACCCATGCAAAGAGCAATTCGTCCCAAGCCATAAGGAAAATGTATATTGCAGTTGCAATAATTCCTGGAACAGCCAAAGGAAGCATTACCTTTATGAATGCTGAAAACTTGTTACATCCATCTATTCTGGCAGCTTCTTCAAGCTCACCCGGTATAGATGCAAAAAATCCTCTAATTATCCAGATACTAAAA
The DNA here is from genome assembly GCF_004102745.1 of Acetivibrio mesophilus. Lineage (GTDB taxonomy): Bacteria > Bacillota > Clostridia > Acetivibrionales > Acetivibrionaceae > Hungateiclostridium > Hungateiclostridium mesophilum. Next base: position 225,588 of record NZ_RLII01000004.1, read on the forward strand.
GGAACATAAAACGCAGAATATATTATTACAAGCCCAGGAATTGAGTTTGTCAATTGTATTCCGGTCGCTTCCTTTATTTTTACGAAGTCGAGATAAAGAGGAAGCAAGAACATCATTCCAGGAAGCATCTGTGTTGAAAGAATAAGAATTCCGAAAAAGCCTGAACCCGGGAATTTATATCTTGCCAAAGCATATCCTGCAAGAGTTGCAATAACAAGTGCCACAATCATAACACATGAACATACAATAAGACTGTTTCTAAAATAAATACCAAAGGGCAGTTTCTCAAACACTTCAACATAGTTTGAAAAACGATTAGGTACAATCCATTTACCCGTTGCGATAGCATTATGATCCATCAGCGATGTCATCACCATAAACACTATCGGCCCCAATGACAATACCACCATTATAGCAAGAAGTATATTGGATAAGGTATTTTTCATTTTCTTTTTTCTTTTCATCGATTCAAAATAACCTGTCTTTGCCATTACTTCACCACCAAATCATCTTTAAAGAATGCATACCACAACGCAACAATGCCAAGAACAAAGAACATTACAATCATTAATGCCGCTGCACCCGGACCAAACTGCCACAACTGGAATGAGTTTCTTTGAATATTTGTCATCAGAAGATCTCCCCAGTCACCAGGTATACCGGCACCATTACCAAACATCATTGCAACGATGTTGTAGGAATAAATATTCGATACAAGAGAAAACATGACGTTGATAGCAAGAATCGGTTTCAACAAAGGCAGAGTAATATTCCAGAACTTCTGCCAACCGTTAGCACCATCAATATCAGCTGCTTCATAATAGTCAGGAGATATACTCTGCAAACCAGCCAACATAAGAATCATTGAAAGAGGAAGCCCTCTCCAGATTGTAGGTATAATTATTGCCCAAATCTGATTACGTCCCAGCAACCAATATGGCTTTTCGGACAGTATATGCAACCAGTCATGCAAAATAATATTTATCATACCGGAGTCCTGTCTCCATAAAAAACCCCACACTATACCAACAACATAGGAAGGTACAACCCATGGCATAAGAAGTGCGGTTCTTACAATACCCCTGCCTCTAAATTCCCTGTTTACCAACATCGCCAATATAATTCCTAGAGCAAATGTTGAAAATGTAACTATAAAGGTATAAATACCTGTATTTCTAAGAGCATACCAGAAACCTGTCCTAATTAAACTATCTGGATTAAAAAGGACTTCATAGTAATTCCTAAGACCTATGAACGGTGCTCCTAGAAACTTAGTCATTGTCATCATATTAAGATTCAGAAATGATATATATATACCCTGCATCATAGGAATAAAGTGAATGCACAGCATCGCCACAAAGGCAGGTATTAACATAGCATATGCGAATAAATTCTGCTTTATAGAATACAGCAGATGACTTGACTTCTTCTCTTTAACCCCTATACCAGATTTTTTTAATTGAATATCCATATAATCAAGCTCCCACAATTATTATCACATTTTGACAATACAGAATATAATAAAAGTATTGAGTATGTGCAGAGCATTTCTGCTCTGCACTAAACTCAATTAACTTTATAAATACTCTTTTAAAAGTATTTGTTTCTAAGAACTACTACTTACTTGTATTAGTCAACTTTGTTTTCTTTCAATACAGTGTTGATCTGTGTTTCAACTTCTTTAACGATTGCTTTAGTCTTTTCGTAGTCGTATGCACCTTCGATTCCCATAGCGTTATCCCAGATTTTGCTGAGACCCTGTTGGAAGTAAGTTTCTGAAGGAGCCCAACCAGGAATTGATGCGTAGTGCTTAGCATACTGCATCTGATCCTTGAATACCTTCATCATAGCATCAGACTCAAAGTATGGATCTTCGTAAGCTGTTTTAACAGTTGGAAGCATACCAGTAACTTTTGAGTATTCAACCTGAGCTTCTTTTGAGCTTAAGTATTTGAGAAGTTCAAGAGCTGCTTCCTGATTCTTTGATGACTTGAATATGGAAATGTTACTTCCACCCAAGAATGCTACTCTTCCTTTTGGACCTGCTGGAACCATAGAAACTGCTACTTTGTCAACAATGTCTATACCTTGTTCTGCTTTATTTCTCTTAAGAGTAGCTATGTTCCAAGGACCGAGGAATGATGTAGCGTATCCACCAGTTGTGAATGTGGACTCGATATCGGATGTATTCTTTTCGAGTGAAGGCTTATCCATTAAACCTTCAACAGCAAGTTCTGAATAGAATTTGATACCTTGAAGAGCTTCATCAGTTGAGAATGTAGCTGTTAAGCCATCTTCGCTGATCAAGTCTCCGCCAGCACCGTAAATCCACCATGCGAAGTTGTGGATAACGTTCCAGTCGTTCTTACCAGGCATACCTAATGCAGGTAATTTCTGACCGTCAACTTCAATACCGTTAAGTTTCTTAAGAGCTGCTTTGTATCCATCCCATGTTGCAAAATCTGCTTCAGGATTTACACCAGCTTTTTCAGCTGCATCAGTTCTGTAGAAAAGAGCTCTTGTTTCGGAGAACCAAGGCATACCGTACATTTCATCTTTGCCTCTGATACCGATTGACTGTAAAGTTGAGTCAACGAAGATATCTTTTTGGATTTTTCCATTGAGGTCTACTAATGCACCCATTGCTCCGATAGCAGCTGTCCAAGTTGAACCTAACTGAGTAATATCAGGAGCTTCTCCACTTGTAGCAGCAGCTGTGATCTTTGTCCAAGCTGCACCCCAGTCTACAACTGTAGGCTGAACTGTGATGTGAGGATTAGCATCAGTGAATGGTTTGATTACACCGAGGAAATCCTGGTCTGGTGTGTTACTGTTAGGCATAATCCAGAGTGTCAAAGTTACTGGATCCTTTGCAGCATTACCTGAATCTGGTGACGCTTGAGTGTTTCCACCATCAGGAGAACCCTGAGGCTGTGGTTCGTCACCACCACATGCTGCCAGACTTAAAGCCATAACAGCAACCAACATTAACGCAATTACCTTTTTGAGCATAGTTTTTTTCCCCCTTTAATGATAATTAGATATTGCTTATACAATAAATTATATTATAAATTAATCTAAAAAAAAACAACATGAAATAATTACTATTTTTAGTGAAAATATTACGTTATAGCTCAAATTGCGCCATTTTGCTTGTTCTATGTCCGTTTTTTAACTTATTGTATTAATTTTACTGGTCAGGCTCAAATATCCTGGAGTTCAATATATTTTCTTAAGTAAATACCGATATTTCGCCCGGTTAGAGCATCGTAAAAAACATTTTTGCTATTAATTGGCACATACATTATGTAGCTAAACTGCAAATATTTTTTAGATTAATATTTGTATAAACAATACCTGCTCACTTTATATATATTATCATAGTTTAAGTCTTTATTCTATATTTTAATGCATATTCTTTTACTATGTACTTTTTTCCAATGAACTTTGCAATTATAACACCCCAGTTCAAAGAAAATTCTTCGTTTGTCGAGAAATTTTCTCACCTTGTTTTGTATATATTATTGCATATATTATATTAACATTTTTTCTAAATTTGCTAAAAGCAAATAAGCAAAGTACTTCCATAACAGTTTGTATATGGCAGCACTTTGCAGCATTTATCAAGACTTCTTGATTACTTTCCTCGCATAATTAGTTTACAGAATAATACAGATAAGTCCTCCGCTTCCCTCGTTAATTATTTTTTGCAGCGTCTCCTGTAGTTTTAGTTGTGCGTCCTCAGGCATTCTATAAAGCTTGTTTTGGAGTCCTTCACTTACCAGTTCATGCAATGATTTTCCAAAGATATTTGATTGCCACAGTTTTTCCGGTTCACTTTCAAACTCCTTGAGAAGATAGCTAACCAGTTCTTCCGACTGTTTTTCTGTTCCCACCAAAGGAGCTATTTCCGTCTCAATATCTGCCCTTATCATATGTATTGAAGGTGCGCTTGCTCTAAGTTTAACCCCAAAACGGCTTCCTTGCTTTATTATTTCAGGCTCTTCTAAAGACATCTCTTCTATCTGGGGAGATACTATACCATATCCCTTAAGTTTAACCTCACGAAGGGCATCTTGAACCTTGTCATATTCTTTCTTTACCTTTGCAAGATCCGTCAAAAGTGCTATGAGCCTATGTTCACCATCAATTTCAAGCCCGGTCACTTCGCTCAATATGCGATAAAGCAACCCGTCCTGTTCATTAATCTCCACATAAGCAGTTCCTGAGCCAAGGTTTACGCTGTCAATATAAGCACGCTTTATAAATTCAAATTCGTCGAACTTGCTTACACTTCCCTTAATCTCTCGAATCCTTGTAATTCCGCCAAAAGCCTGTTTAACCGCATTTATCATGTCAACTTTGAGCCAGTGGTCATCTTCGAGGGACTCAATCCATTTTGGTATATTGACTCCAATCTCGCTTATCGGGAACTCAAGCAAAACTCTCTCCATTATGTTGTTCAAGTCCTCGATTCTAAGCTGTGCACAGTTGGTGCCTATTACCGGAACATTGTACTTTAATTCGAGCTCCTGTCTTAAACTTTCTGTCTCAGGATTCGATGGATTTATTGAGTTCAAAAGTATTACAAAAGGTTTGTTAATCTCCTTTAATTCCTTTACTACACGCTCTTCGGCTTCAATATAGTCCTCCCTATCAATATCAGTTATACTGCCATCAGTTGTAATTACAAATCCAATGGTAGAGTGGTCGTTGATAACCTTTCTCGTGCCGATTTCTGCTGCCTGAACAAACGGAATCTGCTCATCAAACCAAGGTGTGGACACCATTCGGGGAGTATCGTTTTCCATATGCCCCATAGCACCTTTTACCATATACCCGACACAATCTACTAGTCTTACCTTAAACTGAACATTTTCATCAAGCTCAATCCTAATGGCCTCATTTGGGACGAATTTCGGTTCTGTTGTCATTATCGTACGCCCTGAAGCACTTTGTGGAAGTTCATCCTTTGCCCTTCCCCTTGAGAATTCATTTTCTATATTAGGTATAACCAATAAGTCCATGAACCTTTTTATGAATGTGGACTTTCCTGTTCTCACCGGACCTACAACACCTATATATATATCTCCCTGCGTTCTTTCTGCTATTTGCTGGTATATATTATATTTTTCCACCCGCAAACCCCCCTTACTTTTATTTGAAACCTGCTACCATCAATTGTTTTTCACCCGAAACTTAAGCCAAGTATTGCGGTAATACCGTTTTTAGTGCGTTCATTAATAATCAACAAGCATTTTATTGACCATTTACCGTAAAAAACGCATCTTAAGTTTTGAGTACTAGTATTCTTATCACTATAAATATATTGTCTATATTCTTTTATTATTACAAAAAGGACAAAAAAAAGTGAGTAGTTGTCTTTAAATCTACTCACTTTGCAATACACAATTCTTACTGGCTTTAGCTAGCCATTAATTAGAGCCATTTTGCATCCAATTCCTCAACCTCATTTTTCTTGTTTCTCATCATAAGGTCGTACACTGCCTGCCTTGGGTCCTTGCCATTAAACAATACTTCATATGCTTCAACGGTTATGGGCATCGGTACCTTTTGCTTCTGTGCAAGGTCATAGGCAGCTTTAGTCGTTGTAACACCCTCAACAACCATTTTTACTTCCTCCATGGCTTCTTTTGCCGTTTTTCCCTGTCCGATTAAAATCCCGGCACGCCGATTTCTACTGTGCATACTGGTACATGTTACAATAAGGTCACCTATACCTGTAAGTCCGGCAAAAGTCTGCGGATTAGCTCCTAAAGAAACGCCAATCCTTGATATTTCCGTTATTCCTCTGGTCATAAGAGCAGCTTTGGTATTGTCACCAAACCCCAAGCCATCCGATATTCCGGCACACAACGCTATTACGTTTTTTAATGCTCCTCCAAGCTCAACTCCAACAACATCTGTATTGGTGTACACTCGAAATTCCGGAGCCATAAATATATCTTGAATAAGCTCCGCCGCTTCTATATCCTCAGATGCTGCCACAACTGTTGTAGGTATGCCTTTTCCTACCTCTTCGGCATGACTTGGACCCGATAGTATAACAGTCTTTGCATTCTTTATTTCCTGCCCTATTACCTCGGACATTCTCAGCCCCGTTCCCTCTTCCAAGCCTTTAGAACAACTCACAATTATCGTATCATTTCTTATATACTTTGATATATCTTTTGAAGTCTGTCTCACTGTCTGAGCAGGAACCACCATGACCAGAACCTCAGCATCACCTACGGCTTTTTCTAGGTCCGAGGTGAATGTAACATTCTCCGGGATAATAGTACCCGGCAATTTATGTACATGCTCTCTCTTTTCGTTCAGCATCTTAATCTCATCTTCAAAAACTGACCACATGTTAACACTTATACCTTTGTTGGCCAACAACACCGCCAGAGCAGTTCCCCAGCTTCCCGCACCAATTATAGATATCTTTTTGTCCATATTTCGCCTCTCCTTACTCATTCTTTTTTTGCACCAAACTTGTTTTCAGTACCTTTACACAGTCTTACAATGTTGGAACGATGCCTGATTACAACAAGAAGAGCTACAAAAGTAGCAAACGAAGTAAATAAAATATCTTTTTCCATAAAAGCAGCAAGAAAGGGAAAACACAATGCAGCCATTATTGAACCTAAGGACACATATCTGGTCAATGCAACTACTACCAGAAATATACCTAAGAGGATAAGCCCTTGATACGGTCCTGCAAGCAACACCACTGCGAAAGTGGTCAATACACCCTTTCCGCCTCTAAAACCAAAATAAAGCGGCCAGTTATGCCCTAATATTGCTCCCAAACCTCCGGCAAACAATCCTACTCTGTTAATATCTACAGCATAATTAAGCTCTGATAAATCCAATCCAATTCTGAAGATATAGTATCCAATAATACATGCCAAAATCCCCTTTAGCATATCCCCAACAATTACAAGCAAAGCCGGAAGCTTTCCGAGAGTCCTCAAGGTATTAGTCATACCGGCATTTCCACTCCCGTGCTTTCTTACATCCACACCATAAAATTTGCCAACAATAAGCGATGTATTTGCGCTCCCTAGAAGATACCCTATCAGAGCAGCCAATACAGCCTTCAATACCAGCCAAAGCAATGCTATCACTCCCTTTCCTTTTCCCGCAATATGAACCTTATAGGTGTACCTTCAAATCCAAAACTCTTTCTAAGCTGGTTCTCAAGGTATCTCTCATAGGAGTAATGCATAAGCTTCATATCGTTTATAAAAAGAATAAATGTAGGTGGCTTAACAGATGCTTGAGTCATATAATAAATTTTCAATCTTTTTCCCTTGTCTGACGGAGGCTGCACCATTGCAGTAGCTTCATTCAGAAGGTCATTTAATACTCCAGTGGAAATTCTCATGGCTGCCTGTTCGGATACGTACTTTATAAGTCCATAAGTCTTATCAACCCTTTGCCCTGTCATAGCCGATATAAAAATTACAGGAGCGTAGAGCATAAAACCTAGTTTTTCATGAACCTTTTTTCTGTATTCCTCAAGCGTTCCGGTTTCCTTTTCCACCAAGTCCCACTTGTTCACCACTATAACAGAAGCTTTTCCCTGTTCGTGAGCATATCCGGCTATTTTCGTATCCTGCTCGGTAACACCCTCTTGGGCATCTATTAATATTAAGCAAACATCTGCTCTCTCAATTGCTGTCCAAGACCTTATGGTGCTGTACTTTTCAATTTTTTCGTTAATCTTACTCTGCCTTCTAATACCGGCAGTATCAATAAAAACAAATTTGCCATGCTCATTTTCAATAAAGGTGTCAATAGCGTCTCGTGTTGTACCTGGAATGTCGCTTACAATAACTCTATCCTCTCCAATAATCCTATTTATGAGGGAAGATTTACCAACATTAGGTTTTCCTACTACCGCAACCTTTATTACATCCTCTTCGTAATCCTCTATATCTTCCTCAGGCAAATATTTAAATATCTCATCTAGCAAGTCTCCCATTCCCAATCCATGAATAGACGAAATTGTCATTATTTCACCAATCCCCAGATTGTAGAACTCATAAACATCTGCTGGAGGTTCTCCAACCTGATCCACTTTATTAACTGCCAAGATGATAGGCTTTTGGGTTTTCCTAAGCATGGTGGCTACTTCTTTATCCGAGGCAGTAATCCCATCCTTAACATCCACCATAAATACAATGACATCAGCTGTATCAATCGCTATCTCAGCTTGCCTTTTCATCTGCTGCATTATCGTATCTTCAGAATAAGGCTCTATACCACCCGTATCTATCAGTGTAAATTTCCTGTTTCTCCATTCAACTTCTGCATATATTCTGTCACGGGTTACTCCCGGTGTATCTTCCACAATGGAAATTCTTTTTCCTACAAGGTAATTAAAAAAAGTCGATTTGCCCACATTAGGCCTTCCTACTACCGCAACAATAGGCTTTGGCAACTTATCTCCCTCCATATAAATAAAAATAGTTAAAAATCAAACCATAATATTATAAAACCATTCCAAGGATTTTTTCAATGAATTCTTTTCCACTATTACTAACTATCGTTATATTTGTTTTTAATTTATCTTCAAGCATTTCAACAGTATAATCATCGAGAAACACCTTTTCACCGGACCTTAGCATAGATTCCGAGATCAAAAGTTCTTCTCCGATATTTTTCCCCAATAGTTGTTCCTCTATATCCTGTCCTGTAAGAAGCCCAGTCACAGTAACATTTTCTCCAAAAAAACGATTCTTTATTTTATAAACGTGAATGTTCAAATTTTCATATTTTTTCTCAAGAATATCTACCAATTCCTTTATATATTTATAAGAAGAAACTCCAGTCGCAATAGCTATTTCCCTTTTCTTTTCTGATTTAAACTCTACTTTTCCAATATAATCGTAAAATTCCTTTTTAAACATCGCAATAAGACCGACACCATTTTCTATCTGTGGGAAGTCCTCGTAAACACAATAATCCGGTATCTCAAGCCCACCCATGATATAAAACTCATCCGCGAGATATACTATCCTTGACCCATATCTTGAAAGAAGCTTCCTTTGCCAAGCCTCAACCTGTTCTATGACTTCCCGGGATGACTCCGAATCAAAGGGCTTCAACTTAGATAATCCCTCACGATGCTTTGTGATGCCTACAGGCACAACAGAAATACTGTTTAGACCAGGATAAAGTGCCGCAAGATCCCCAAGAGTCCTATCCAGTTCTTTCTCATCATTTACTCCCCTTACCAAAACTATCTGGGAATTAACCGTTATTCCTCCGTCTATGAGTCTCTTAATTTTCTCCATTACGTCCCCAGCCGTCTTATTTCTTAACATGTGCACCCTTAGATCGGGGTTTGATGTGTGAACCGAAACATTAATAGGAGACATTCTATATTTTATTATCCTATCTATGTCATTAAAACTCATATTTGTCAGAGTAACATAATTTCCCATAAAAAATGACAACCTGGAGTCATCATCCTTAAAATAAAGAGTCTGTCTCATCCCTTTGGGCAATTGGTCTATAAAGCAAAAAATACATTTATTCCTGCAGCTTTTGGCATCATCAATCATTAGGCTCTCAAATTCAATGCCCAAATCCTCGTATTCATCCTTTTCAATCTCTATTTCCCAGATTTCCCCGTCTTCCTTTTGTATTTCAAGGACAAGGTTCTCCTCAGCAATTAAAAACCTATAGTCAAAGATATCACTTATTTTTTCGCCATTAACGGATAGTAAAAAGTCTCCTTCCTGAAGGCCTGATTCTTCTGCAATGCTTCCGGGCAAAACCCTTTTAATTGGTATAGGTTTATACTTCAACCCAAAACCTCCCCATTTTCTACTAAACGTATGCTTAAGAATAGCAAATTATACTATAAGCAAAAAGCAGCAGTTGTATCTGCTGCTTTTACTCTATTCTACGTTGAGAACCTCAATTGACTTACGTTCACCTTTATGCCTTACTGTATAATGCCCACACTCTTTGCATACTCTATGGAGCAGCTTTAAGGAGTGACAATGTGGACATTCAACTAAGTTAGGTGCTGATAACTTCCAATGAGACCTTCTCTTACCTGTTCTCGCTTTAGACCATTTACGTTTTGGATTTGCCATGAATTACACCTCCTCGTCACAATACAACAAACCTTGTATATAAATAAAATCTTGTACACATCGAAGGTACTCGATTTTGTTTCAATTTTAACTTAAATAAAAACCATGATTAATTATCTATAAAAAAGTTCTTAAAAACTTCCATCCGCGGGTCTATATCTTCATTTATGCATTTACATTCGTTTTCGTTAAGATCCGCACCACACTTCGGGCAATATCCCTTGCAGGCCTCATCACAGACCTGTTTTACCGGAAGGTTCAATATGATATTATCTATCATCACTTTTTCCAGTTCAAGAAACTTACCTTGGTATGTATATTCTTCCTCGGCTTTGTCATTACCCTCTTCAACAAAATCCTCTTTTACAACAATATGCATCTTCGACTCAATATCCTTCAAACATCTGGAACATTTCGTCCTGTAAGTTACCCAAAGCACACCGTCAAGATTTATAATTCCGCCCGCATTTACCAAAGTGCCTTTAAAGCTTATCGGCTCACTAAAGTCAAACTCCTCGGGCATAAATTCATTGACTCCAACTGTTTCATTAAAGTCTAGATTCAATGACGCTCCATTATGCTTTAGAATATTAGATATATCAATTTTCATAAAAGTCACCTCTTAAAACCGACAAAGATTATTATACTAACTAATAACTCACATGTCAAGAATTATGTGATAGATTAGCTCTCACGAACAAAAATAATTTTGCTCATCTTTTTTCAGAATTTCTTCTTAATATTATTTTAATATTATTAACATATTTAAAGCATTCATACTAGAAAGGTTGCAGATAAAAAAGAAAGCAAAGTTAAAAGCCCATTTCCGAAGAAACAGGCTTGTAAACTTTAAAACATTATTTTATTAGCCTTACAGTTTCTCTTGCAATCTCCAGTTCCTCATTGGTTGGAATAACTAGAGTTTTTACTCTTGCATCGGGAGCACTAATATCAGTTTCTTTGCCCTTTACTTCATTTTTATCCCAATCTACTTTAATTCCGAAAAAGTCCATATCTTTTAAAACTTCTCTTCTTATATAATCATTATTTTCACCAATACCTGCAGTAAACACCACCGCATCAACGCCGTTTAATACGGCAATGTATTTGCCTATATACTTCTTAACACCATAGCAGAAAATATCTAATGACAGCTGTGATCTATCGTCTCCATTCTCAGCTGCTTCCTGGACATCTCTGAAGTCACTGCTTACGCCTGAAATTCCAAGAACACCGGATTTTTTATTGAGGAAGTTGTTTATATCACTAATATCCATTTTTTCCTTTTCCATCAAATATGTTATAACTGCCGGGTCAACGTTTCCGCTTCTAGTTCCCATACACAAACCTTGAAGAGGAGTAAATCCCATTGAAGTATCAATAGATTTCCCACCGTCTACAGCACAAATACTTGCTCCATTTCCAACGTGGCAGGTTATCAGCTTTAAGCTCTCAATAGGCTTGCCCAGCATCTGCGCTGCCCTGTGGGCCACATATTTGTGGGAGGTCCCATGGAATCCGTATTTTCTCAGCTTATACTTCTCATATATTTCATAAGGAAGCGCATAAACATATGCGTGTCTTGGCATTGTCTGATGAAAAGCCGTATCAAACACAGCAACCATCGGAACATCAGGCATTATCTGCTTGCAGGCCTCGATCCCGACTATATTCGATGGGTTGTGAAGCGGCGCTAGTTCAACACAATCGTTGATTGCTTTCATTACATTTTCATCAATTATAGCCGATTCCTTAAATTTCTCTCCGCCGTGAACAATACGATGACCAACGGCAGAAATCTCCGACATGCTCTTTATAACTCCGATCTTTTCATCTGTAAGAGCTGAAATTACCTCTTGTATAGCAAGCCTGTGATTATACAGGTCCTTTTCTATAACTGTAGTTTCTCCGCCAGTCTTTGAATGCTTTAAAAAGGAGTGTTCAAGACCAATTCTGTCACACACACCTTTTGCAAGCACAGATTCGTTTGCCATATCAATCAGCTGATACTTCAATGATGAACTTCCGGTATTAATAACCAAAATATTCATTAAATAACTCACTCCTGTTCTATTTTTTATAAATATGGTAAATACATGTTTCTACTATTAAACGCTTCATCTTCAATCCTTTGAGGCTTGTATAGGATTTATATCTTGACATATTGGGCCTGAACTGCAGTAATTGCCGCAACTCCAACTATATCCTCAGCACTGCATCCTCTTGAAAGGTCATTTACCGGTCTTGCCAAACCTTGTGTTATCGGTCCGTATGCTTCAGCCTTTGCCAATCTCTGTGTAAGCTTGTACGCAATATTTCCGGAATCAAGATCCGGGAAAATAAGAACATTGGCCTTACCTGCCACATTGCTTCCTTTTGCCTTAGACTGTCCGATTTCCGGAACAATGGCCGCATCTACCTGAAGCTCTCCATCGAGGGCAAGGTGTGGAGCCTTCTCCTTCGCAAGCTGAGTTGCCTTAATTACCTTGTCTGTCAACTCGCTCTTTGCGCTGCCATAAGATGAATAGGAAAGCATTGCCACTTGAGGTTCTGCATCCACCAGAATCTCAAAGGATTTTGATGCAGATATCGCAATTTCTGAAAGCTGGTCTGCATCCGGATTTTCCACCAGACCGCAATCGGAATATACAAAAGTTCCGTTATGACCATATTCACAGTCGGGTACAACCATAACAAAAAAGGATGATACAAGTTTGGTTCCCGGAGCTGTCTTCAATATCTGTAGAGCAGGTCTTAGAGTGTTTGCAGTAGAATTGACAGCACCTGCCACCATACCATCCGCTTCGCCCTTCTTAACCATCATGACGCCATAATAAAGGGGATCCTTCATTGTTTCCCTTGCAGTCTCAATAGTCATCCCCTTTGATTTTCTCATCTCATATAATGTATTTGCATAATCCTCTGACTTTTGTGAGGTTACGGAGTCTTCTATTATCACTCCTTCAAGATCAATATCTCCCGCCAGATTCTTAATTTCATTTTCATTGCCTATAAGTACAACCTTTGCAATTCCCTGCTTCACTATCATAGATGCAGCTTTAATCACTCTCAAATCGGTACTCTCCGGCAAAACAATGGTTTTAATGTTTGATTTTGCCCTTTCAATTATTTGTTCTAAGAAACCCATAAACTCTACTCCTTTCATAATACCACATGCTATTATCATGAACACTTTACTTTAACCATTCAATTAATGAGTATATTATCACCAGGTAATAAGACCTGATAACTATAAACAGCTAATTTACTGGCTTCCAAGCAACTCTAATTATATACAAAATGTTTATTGTATACAAGGTCTCCTTCCTATTTTTTTTGGATCTAGCCATAATTAATGACATATTTCTTTGAAATACAGAGTCTTTCATTGTATATTGGAACCATTCTGATTATTTGGAATTTGTAGAAGTCAAATGTTCCAATTCCTCTAAATGTCTATTTAGCTCTTCCTCGTCAAGATTGCTCAGATACGACAACCTGTAGTCCTTGGCCTTTTTTCCTATTTCCAGTGCTTTCTCCATCCTACCTAAATCCTTTAAAATACAACTATAGTTATAGTATGCTTCAGGAAAAGAGGGATTAAGACTGACAAGATTTTCATATAATTCCTCAGCCTTTTTAATATTGCCGATTTTATAGTATGTATACCCCAAATTATCAAGTATAACTGCGTTGGAGTTATTGTACTCATAAGCCTCTTTATTGAAACTTAACGCCTTGTTCATATCTCCATCCAAAATAAGAAGATATCCTAGACTGCCGTATATCGTTGTGTTTTTATAGTTCGAAAACACATCCTCCAGCATTTTTATACCATCTTTCAGTTGTCCTTTTTTCCAAAGAACCAATGCATAATTGGACTTTGCCTGCATCATACTGTTGCTGTCAATATTTGAATTCATAAGCTCCTCAAAAACCTTCTCGGCTTTTTCCAACTTCGCTGTCTTAAGAAGCAAATATCCATATAGGATTTTAACTGACGGTTTGTTTTTTGCAACTCTGCAAGCCTTTTCAAGCCATCCGATTGCTTTATCGATATCTCCCTTTCGATAAGCCCGACTTGCAGCCGCTTCGAAAAAAATACTTCTTTCTATATACAGCATATAGACGAGAAATGCAAAAAGAAGTATATATCCCGCTGTTTTGTTAACTAAAAAAGCCAAAATGATTATCGCTGTACAAACTACATATTTAATTAATGCATTCTTTTTCATAACCAAACCTCCTGCGCCAAAATCAAAAATATCGGCGCATATCATACTAAAGAATTTTATTATCAAGTTCTGCTTTTAAAAGCTTGTTTATAAGCTGAGGATTTGCTTTTCCCCGGGTCTCCTTCATAGCCTGTCCAACCAAGAACCCAAAGGCTTTGTCCTTCCCCTTCCTGTAGTCCTCAACCGATTGAGAATTATTTGAAATTATTTTTTTTACAACTTCTGCGAGTACTTTCTCATCACTTACGACTTCGAGCCCCTCTTCCCTGACAATGGTCTCCGGATCCTTGTTCTGTTCAAACATCTTTTCCAATACCTTTTTGGCAATAGTTCCGCTTATTGTTCCCTTCTCAATCAAACCCACGAGCTTTGCTAAGTCCTCTGCCGAAAAAGGTATGTCTTCAGCTTCCATACCTTTTTCATTGAGGATTCTTGAAACATCCCCCAGGATAAAATTGCTCACAGCCTTTGGATTATTACTTTTTATCGCCGCGTCTTCAAAGAAATCGGCAAGGGCCTTTGAACCTGTAATAATCAAAGCATCGTGCTCAGGAAGCCCAAACTCATTAATATACCTTCTTCTTCTCGCATCGGGAAGCTCAGGCAGACTCTTTCTGATTTTTTCCTTCCACTTTTCATCCACTACTATCGGCATAAGATCCGGTTCGGGGAAATATCGATAGTCATGGGCCTCCTCCTTGGTCCTCATGGAGTAGCTTATACCCTTATGTTCATCCCATCGTCTGGTTTCCTGAACAATGATTTTGCCATCTTCGATAACCGCAATCTGTCTTTTTGCTTCACTTTCAACTGCTCTTACTATTGACCTTAGGGAGTTTAAGTTTTTCATTTCCGTCCTAGTACCAAATTCCTTCTGACCTTTAGGCCTTACCGAAAGGTTAACATCGACTCTCAACGAACCCTCCTGCATCTTGCAGTCAGAAACATCAATATATTGAAGTATAGCCCTAAGGCTTTCGACAAAAGCTTTGGCTTCTTGTGCCGATTGCATGTCCGGCTCGGTAACAATCTCAATAAGCGGTACACCGCATCTATTATAATCAATAAGTGTTCCTATTTCATGCTCATCATGCATAAGCTTTCCGGCATCTTCCTCAATATGTATTCTTGTGATTCCAATTCTCTTTGTCTTTCCTTCCACCTCTATATCAATATATCCGTTTTGGCAAATAGGGAGGTCATACTGAGAAATCTGATATGCTTTGGGAAGATCGGGATAAAAATAGTTTTTCCTATCCTGCTTGCTATATTCTGCAATAGTGCAGTTTGTAGCAAGACCTGTCTTTACAGCATATTCCACCACCTTTTTATTAAGAATCGGAAGAACTCCCGGCATACCGGTGCATATAGGGCATGTGTGGGTATTGGCATCTCCTCCGAAATCTGTGGTGCACGAACAATATATTTTCGATTTTGTCGAAAGCTCAACATGAACTTCCAATCCTATAATCATTTCATATTCCATACCAACACTCACCTCAAATTCTCGCCCTATTTTTATGATACTCAGTGTTTTGCTCAAAAGTATATCCTACACGCAGTAAAGTACTTTCATCAAAGGGCTTTCCTATCAGCTGCAGCCCTATAGGAAGATTGCTAATGTCAAAGCCGCATGGTATTGTAAGTCCCGGCAGCCCCGCTATATTCACCGATACCGTATATATATCTTCAAGATACATTTCTAGAGGGTTGTCTTTCTTCTCCCCAATCTTATAGGCAGTGGTAGGTGCCGTAGGCCCGAGCAGAACATCGTATTTTGCAAATGCCTCATTAAAAGCATTCTTAATCAATGTCCTTACCTGAAGTGCTTTTTTGTAGTATGCATCATAATAACCGGAGCTTAATGCATATGTCCCAAGCAATATCCTTCTCTTTACTTCGACACCAAACCCTTCACTCCTTGTTTGTATGTATAAGTCCAATAAATCTGTATATTTTTCAGCTCTGTATCCATACTTTATGCCATCGTATCTTGCAAGATTGGAGCTAGCTTCAGCAGATGAGATAAGATAATAGGCCGGAATAGCATACTCCGTCAAGGGAAGAGAAAACTCTTCCAATTGGGCCCCAAGCTTCCTCAAAGTCTCCGCCGCATCCAAAACAGCCTTTTTTACCTCGGGATTTGTCTCCTCTGCTATATATTCTTTTGGTATTCCGATCCTAATCCCTTTTACATCATTTATCAAGGCCTTTGAATAATCAGGATACTTTATATTGGCAGAAGTGGAGTCCATCGGGTCATAACCAGTTATGGCGTTTAATACAATGGCACAATCTGTCACATCCTTAGTCAAAGGGCCAATCTGATCCATGGAAGATGCAAAAGCCACCAGTCCAAAACGCGAAACCGCGCCATAGGTAGGCTTCATCCCTACAATACCACAAAAGGAGGCAGGCTGTCTTATTGACCCCCCTGTATCCGACCCTAGGGCAAATCCCGTCATTCCAGCGGCAACAGATGCAGCCGAACCGCCGCTTGAGCCTCCCGGAACCCTTTCAACATTCCATGGATTTCGTGTAATCTTGAAGTAGGAGTTTTCAGTAGATGACCCCATGGCAAACTCATCCATATTGAGCTTGCCCAAAAGTACCGTATCCTCATTATAAAGCTTTTTCGATACTGTTGCATCATAGGGCGGTATAAAATTATTCAGCATTTTCGAAGCACAGGTTGTTTTTACATTCTTGGTACAAATATTATCCTTTAATGCCATTGGAATACCTGCAAGAGGTGATACTGCTTCGCCCTTATCAATCCTCTCCTGCACTTTCTTAGCCCTATTTAATGCCTCATCCCCAAGAACTGTTATATAGCTTTCGATCTTTGCATCAACTGCATTTATTCTATCAAGTAGCGACTGTGTAAGCTCTACAACACTGACCTTTTTACTTCTTATAAGGTCACACATCTCGTGAACCGTAAGTTGGTAAAGTTCCACTGCTTGCCCTCCCCATTTTTATCCCTTATCCGAGAATACAGCTATTCAACCACCTTGGGCACCTTAAAACATCCGTCCTCTTTTGACGGCGCATTCATCAGCATTTTGTCTTTAGGATATGAATCTAGAACCTCATCATCTCTAAAAATGTTCTTTATTGGTATGACATGATCTGTTGGAATAATTTCCGACGTATCAAGTTCATTCAATTTGTCTATATAGGATATAATATTTTCCATATCCAGCATAAGCTTTTCCTTTTCTTTATCAGTAAAGTTCAGCCTTGCAAGGTTTGCCACATGTTCCAATGTTTTTTTGTTAACCCTCATCTTTGTTCCTCCTATATTAGACATCAAATCATGTTAGTAAATCAAGCTTTTTATTGATACACAATTTATATTTTATTATTAAATTAAGCTTTGATCCAATAATATTCCCTTCCTAATGTCGAAAGACAATGTTTAATTAGCTGTCTGTGGCATAAATTTCTTCGAAATGCTGCATTCTATAAGCTTCTTGAAATATGCATCAATATATTGATTATTATATATAATGAGCAATAATGCGTCAATTATGAGAACCGGATGGATTAAATAAAAAAGCGGCCTCAAAAAAGACCGCCGGTTCCCTCCAACAAAGAGGAGAACTTATGTTGATACGTTTGAGTGTACACATAATAATTATATGTGACACCCTATATATTGTCAACCATTATATGCATTATATGTAACTTATTGCATGCCAGCCATCAAGATCTACATCTTTCAAGCAGATTCATTATAACAACTCCCAGCTCATTGTCACTTACATCATTCTTAAGAACCTTCTCATAGCCCCTAAAGTTAAAACTGTATGAACCATCAGAACCTTTTTTTGTTGTATTAAGTACGATGCCAAGCTCTTCCTTGTAGTAAATGGAGATGTTCCTTTTCCCTTTTGAAAATTCATTCCATGACTTGCATTTAAGCTTGCTCATAAGCTGATCGTCGGAATGAATTATCTTGCCTTTGCACATTGCCATAGAAGACCTTACTGCTTCTCCAAGTTCTAAAGGTTTATAGGGTGCCTTTAAGAATATAGGACTTTCCACAGCTCTTCCAACCCCATGTTTGTCTCTTGCGTAAGGAATTACAGTCACATTGTTGTTCTCATCGAAAAACACACATACATTACCGTAATTAATACTCATAGTATTAATTGCTTTCTTGAGCTTCCTTTTCCTTTTAATGGTTAGCAGGATAAATACAAGTATCAGTAATAATACTATTGCTGAACAATAGAATAGATACAATAAAAACTCATTTTCCATAACCAACACCCTATTCCCTAACTCCAAAAGTTGGAGTGCGACACCAATGGCACAGATATATCGCACCTCAAATAAAGAAGTTTCCCGCAATCACCATTAAAAGCTTCTCCTCCACCTCGTTTAAAGTGTTTTTCGATTCTTTTCCCCTCTGAGTTACAACTAATACCAGTTTTAAACATATGTACCCCCTTAATAAAAATTTATTAATATATATATATATATATAAGAAAAAATTATACTCTTTTTAATATCTCTATATAATATAATGAAGACTAAAGGTGTGTGCTACTCTATCATTTGTCTGAAGCTATTCTCATCAATTATTTCAATGCCCAAGTCTTTAGCCTTTTCCAGCTTGCTTCCTGCTTCCTCGCCAGCCAGTACATAATCGGTCTTTTTAGACACACTCCCTGAAGTCTTTCCTCCAAAACTCTTTATAATCTCTTCTGCTTCTTTTCGAGTAAGGCTCGGAAGTGTACCGGTAAGCACAAAGGTTTTTCCCTCAAACCTGTTGTCTTTAATTTTCTTTTTGCCAAAGCTTATGGTATTTACTCCAGCGGCTTTAAGCTTTTCTATAGTATCCCTAATCTGCTTCTGACTGAAAAACTGTTCAACACTTTTTGCCATCTTGCTGCCAAACTCAGGTATTGCCTCAATGTCTTCAGAAGATGCATTCATAATGGCATCAAGAGACTCAAAATTTTCGCTTAATAGCTGCGCTGCCCGAAGTCCTATGTGCCTAATCCCAAAGCCAAATATCAATCTATCGATATTATTTTGCTTTGATTTTTCTATCGAAGTAAGGAGATTTTCGATAGACTTTTTGCCCATTCTTTCCATTTTAATAAGGGTTTCTTTCTCTTTATATAAATAATACAAATCTGCTATTTCCTTTATGAGTCCTTTTCCAAGAAGAGACTCAATAATCGCAGGTCCAAGACCTTCAATATTCATTGCATCCCTTGAAGCAAAATGGACTATATTCCTGTAAAGCTGGGCAGAACATTCTATCCCGGTACATCTGTATGCCGCTTCCCCATCTTCTCTCACTACATCTGCACCGCATACAGGACATTGCTCAGGCATATTAAACACAACTTCATTTCCGCTGCGCTTTTCAAAAACCACATCCACAACTTCGGGAATTATGTCTCCTGCCTTTCTAATACGTACCGTATCACCTATTCTTATATCCTTTTCCCTTATATAATCCATATTGTGAAGTGTTGCTCTGCTCACGGTAGAACCGGCAAGTCTAACCGGATCAAAAACAGCATTTGGTGTCAACACTCCCGTCCTCCCTACGTTTACCCATATCTTCGTAACAACAGTCTCTTTCACTTCCGCAGGATATTTATAGGCCACCGCCCACCTTGGAGTCTTGATTGTGGAGCCCAAAACTTCCCTATGGGATAACGAGTTTACCTTAACTACAGCGCCATCAATTTCAAAGCCTATATCTCCCCGCTCATCGCCAATGCGGTTTATTTCGTCCCAAACAGCATTTATATCCTGACATACCTTGTAGCCCGGGCTTACTTTAAATCCCAGCTCCTTTAGAAAATCAAGGGTATCGGAATGGGTTTCTAAACTTTCACCCTCAATTCTCTGTATATTAAAAATAAATATATCAAGCTTTCTTAGATTAGCCACTTTAGGGTCTAACTGTCTCAAAGATCCGGCTGCGGCATTTCTTGGATTTGCAAAAAGCTGTTGGCCTGCCGACTCCTGCTCCTCATTTATTCTGATAAAATCCTTTTTCGAAATAAATACCTCGCCCCTTACCTCCAGTAAAGGCAACTGTTTCTTTAATTTCAGAGGTATTGATTTAATGGTTTTGAGATTCTGCGTCACATCTTCTCCAACCAAACCATCACCTCGGGTTGCTCCCCTTGTAAATACACCATTTTCATAAATTAGGGAAACTGACAACCCATCAATTTTTTTCTCGACAACATACTCTGTGTTATCTCCTATAGCTTCCCTAACCCTTCTATCAAATGCCAAAAGCTCTTCCCTGCTGAATACATCAGAAAGACTTTGCATCTGCACAGCATGTAGCACCTTTTTGAATCCTTCAAGGGGCTTATCCCCCACCCTCTGGGTAGGAGAATCCGGGGTAATAAGATCCGGCCGTTCCTCTTCAAGCTTCTCAAGTTCCCTATAAAGAGCATCATATTCAAAATCACTTATTTCCGGTGCATCTTCCACATAGTACTTATGGCTGTGGTAGTTTAGAACCTCCCTTAGCTCAAGTATTCTCTTGTCTATTTCCACTTGTTTTTTCCCTCCATCAAACAATTGTAAATCTAACAGCTTATCTGTTTAACTTTAATACTATATAATCTTTGATACTATATAATTAATTTATTTTCTTCAATTTGCTTTACAATTCTTTTTATCTTTTTATCTTTTTTTAGTCTTAACTGTCTTTAAAACCACCGCATTCAACACCAGCACCGAAATTGCAATCCAGACTATTGCCCACAACAATTCCGGCAACCCGGTAATATTTCTCAATCTTGTTATATCTAAAGGTGTACCGGAACTCCATCCCTGTATAATCGAAAAATACTGATTTATCTTAAACAATACAGTGGAAACCAATGTCTCATAAATAATATATGCAATGGAAGACATTGCTACCACATCAATAACAATTTCTTCTATGCCGTCTCTTTGAATCATATACAGAACAACCGCAATTGCTACAAATATTGCCGCATATAAAACAGTTCCCCTAAGTGAAGGACTGCTTATCGAAATAAAAAGGTATATAATTGCCAAACTCCCCAGAAGATATTTTCTAGCGCTCGTCCTTTTTAAAAACATAATTAGTACAAAAAACAGTAAACTTCCCAAATAACCTCCATTGGATACCATAAAAGATGGAAACCATCCTTCTGCACTAACCATTGAATCTCCCATTGACCCAAAAGCAACACCAAAAGCATCAAAACCATGACCGAAAAGAAACGCCACAATAGCATGTCCCGCTTTATGGAAGAATGTGGATAGAATCCTAAATGGCTTAAGTATAACCTGATTCCATAACAAAACAACAGTAATAAGAATCATAAAGTATTTCCATATAGTTTTCATATTCACCTCATACAGTTTTATATAGTTTGTACGAACCAAGTCCTTATAAATCGCACCAAATGAACCTCATCTATGATGCAAAGATTTATTTACCAAGCTTATACATAAAATTATACATTTACACAACAAAAAAAGAAAGAGATTTCCCTTCCTTTTTTTATTAAATCTGTTTGTGAAATTCTTATGATCATTAATCCTCGATTATTGTATAAGTCCCATTTTCATCTTTAACAGCACCCATCTCATCAAGTGCGTTTATCACCGCATTGGCCAGAGCTTGGGCAGACTTCTTCCTGAACGCATCATCAGACAGCTTTGCTCTATCCGACGGATTTGAAATATAGGCAATTTCAGCTATTACTGCCGGCATCATAGTCTTTCTTAATACTGCCAGATTGGGTCTTTCAATTATACCGTTATCTACAGTACCAAGTGTCTTTACCAATTCCTTCTGAACAATTATGGCAAGCTTTCTCCCATCCATTTTACTATATTTAGGATTCAACGAAGGACAGTAAAGAGTCTCCGTCCCCCGGTATTCCGAATTATCCGGCATAGAATTGCTGTGTACACTAATAAAAAGAGTAGCCTCAAGCTTATTTGCAAGGTCAACTCTCGGTTCAAGGTCAACAAATACATCTGTCTTCCTAGTATACACTACCTCGATCCCCATATCCTCAAGAAGCTTTCCCAGCTTTAAAGAAATATCAAGGTTTATATCCTTTTCGTAAAGAATCCCGTTATAAGCTCCCAGATCCTCTCCTCCATGCCCCGGGTCTATCACCACAATTACCTCTTTAGGTTTAGGTTCATCTATATTGCCTATCCCACCTATATTTCCAGGGTTGATAGCCGTTTTATTGCCATTCTCTCCTAAGTAATCATTGCTGTCCTTGGGCCCCATCGACAGCTCTCGGTTATAAACACCGATACCCCCTACGGCCAGAATTGCAAAAACCACTGCCAAAATGATTATCTTCATCCTTAGTGGAAGGCGTAAATAAAACCTTCGTATCTTCATAAGAAAAGCCTTTATGTTCATAATCTTCCCCACTTATAGCCATTCATATTAAAAATCATACTATTAAAAGACCTCTAAGTCAAATTAAAAGATTTGACCGTTTAACTCCAATATTTTGCCACAAGCATTTTACATTAAAAGCTCGGAACATCGAGTCCCTTCGCTTTGGCCTCTTTCATTTCATTCCAAGAGGCCAAATAAAAAACTGTTTTTATACTCTAGACAACATAGAAAACTGAAATATGCAACACATAAATTGTGTTGTGTATATTATCGTATAAAAACAGTTTTATTATAATGTATATTTTATTGGAAATCCGTCTAATATTTACTGGACATATCGGTTTACATCATTTAATGTAATGCCCTGATGAAGCGCAATATTGAGGCCGTTGGCAATTACCTTTGCAATTCTGTCAACAACATCATCAATCTCTTTTGGAGTTACCACAAGATTGCCGACATAGGGCTGCAGCACCTCCTGTATTAACTGGTATTTCTCACCTCTGTCTATGTTTTTAAGCAGATTGTAGAAATGAGCATCCTCTTTTGCTTCTTTTATGAGGTTGTCTATAACGAGGTCAATTGTATCATTTGCCATGGTTGCGGCATCCACTACTGTCGGAACTCCTATTGCAACAACCGGGACTCCTAGACTTTCTCGGGAAAGCTCCATTCTTTTATTGCCAACTCCGGAGCCCGGAGCAATTCCTGTATCTGCAATCTGAATAGTGGTATTTACTCTCTCCATCTTTCTGGAAGCCAATGCATCTATGGCAATTACAACATCGGGCTTAACCCTATCTACAATACCTTTCACAATTTCGCCCGTCTCTATACCGGTAATACCCAATACACCTGGCGACACTGCACACACCGGTCTTACCCCTTTGTCCACCTGTTCGGGAACATATTCAAGCAAATGCCTTGTGACCATAAGCCCGGAGACTGCTTTCGGCCCCAATGCGTCCGGTGTAACATTCCAGTTTCCCAGTCCTATAACCAGGATTGTCGAGTCGTCTCTAAGCTTCAATATACGCACCAATTCCATAGCAAGAGCCTTACAGGTTTCTTCGTACAAAACCTGGTCATTTTCCTTCAGCCTAGGCACCTCAAGGGTGATATAATTACCCATCGGTTTTCCAATAGCCACTTCTCCGGTAGGTGATGTTACTTTCACTCTGGTTATCTTTATATCTTCTGTACCTGCATTTTCGATATCAACTCCCGGCGGATCCCTTCTTTCATTGTTAAACTCATTTTCCTTCAATAGCTCATGGGCTTCCAGCACAAGATCTGTTCTTATATTCCTTTTCACTCAATAATCCTCCCTTGCCTATTTAATAAAAAGTAATATTTTCTCTTATCCCACATAAACATTATTTTTCCTCAATTATTATTAATAAATACCTACATTATAACGAGGTAATAAATGTCCCTATTAAGTGACAGATACCCAGTTGTTATAATAATCAGCGCATTTTGATCTATCCGTCTTTATTTATGCAAAAAATGTGATTTTGCCCTTGCATTTTGATTTATATCGTGTTAAAATACTCTTTGTCGAATAACTCGCAGGAGGTGAAGGAATTGCCAAATATTAAATCCGCTATTAAAAGAGTACGTGTTTCAGAGACAAAAACTCTTAAAAACAGCATTAGAAAATCAGTACTTAGAACAAATATAAAGAAATGTAAAGAAGCTATTGCAAGCAATGATTCAGATGCTGCAAATGCTCTTAAAGTTGCCATAAAGACTATAGATAAATCAGCAGCAAAGAATATTATTCATAAAAACACCGCTGCGAGAAGAAAATCAAAGCTCGCTAAGGCATTAAATGCTGCCGCTAAATAAAAAATGTACTTGAAAGTACGTTTTTTACTTAAGTCCTGATTATTAAAGCTCACGGGTTCTTCCCGGAGCTTTTTTACATTTACCGCTTTATTCAGCTGCCAGATTGCAAATTAGTATTTCCACAGCCGTTCTGTCATTTATCCTTCCCGTCTTTATTGAAAGATCCAATTCAAGGGCCTCCTGTATTGCTTTTTTCAGTTTATCCTGAGAAAAACAGCTAGTCTGCCGGATCATTTTCTTTGCCACATAAGGGTTTAGACCCATCTTAGAGCAGGCTTCCTTCCCATCCATACCTTTACTGCATAATAGCTTTAGTTCTAATAATTGCCTCAATTGCTTTGCTATCATAAATAAAATCTTGGGCAGTGGCTCTTTTAAAATCATCATATCGTTTAACAGCTTCAAGGCAGTATCAAGCTTTCTTTCGGCTATAGCATCGATTAAGTCAAATATTCTGCTCTTTATTGACTTTGTACAGACTTTTTTTATGTCATCAATAGCCACTTCCGGCCTATCGCCCAAATAAAGAATAACCTTGTTTATTTCATTTAGTATTTCAGTCATTCCGGTTTCACATATATCTATAAGGTATGATGCGGTATTCTCATCAATCACCTTGTTGTAGGACCTAAAAACCTTCATAGCCCATTTTACAAGTTCCGGCGGCTTTTGAAACGGAAACTCCACCATCATACCATACTTCTTCACAGCAGCTACCATCTTCAGCCTTTTGTCAATATCCTCCTCATAAAAAACAAGGCAGGTATAAGGGGGTATATTCTGTAAATACTCAATCAATTCATCCTTTTTATTATCTTTAGAGGAGCTTGACTTTTTTGAGTTAAATAGTTCGGACTTTTTAACAACGACCAGTTTTTTTTCTCCGAAAAACGGCATTGTTTCACAGGCCTCAATTATCTTTGAACTCTCGGCCCTTCCCTCTATTGCTATTTTATTTAAACCCGTTTGATCATCTCTTAGAATAATTTCTTCAATTTTGCCCAGGTAGAATTTTTTTAGGTATTCTTCCTCACCACAAAAAAGATAGAGCTTGTTTAAGTTTTCATTTTTTATTTCTAGCTTTAATTTATCTATACTCATTTTACTCTCCCAAGTATTATAACATCTCGGTTCAAAGAAAATTTTTCGGTTGTAGAAAAATTTTCTTACCTCGGTGGTGTTTCAACGAGGCGCAAGATAGCTCACTGCCTGAAAGGCTAACCGTTACCCACCACTTATAAGAAGTGGTGGGACATTTATCGCCTCGTTATAAATTAATCAACAACATAGATTATATATTCTCCAAAGTTTTTCTTCAAGCCCGGTTAAAATTATAGTACTTAAATTGCAATATTAAATGCAACACTTTTTAAAGAAACCTGATGATATTTATCATTCCAACCTTAACCATTCTTCAACAGGCGGGTGAAATGGTGTCAAGGGCGGTTTTCCCCTTGATACCATTT
>NZ_RLII01000040.1 GCF_004102745.1 Acetivibrio mesophilus
ATGGGGGAGGCTTGTTGTAAACTGGATTCTTGAAAAAGTTTTTTCTCTGTTAGATAGCGTTTTTCTATCTTTTTTTAGGTGGGGAAAAATCTTTCCCCTTTTTGGGGAATTTTTATTGACAATAACAGGCTAAACCTTCTTTGTAGCTGAACTGCTATTTTAAGCTAGTTTTTCTTCGGCAAGAAATACTACGTTTTGACAAAGCAGTTCAAATTCTTTTCGTCCATCAAAGCGAGCTAGAATATCATCCCTGTTTACCTTACCAACGACAATTCGAGGCTTCGGTGCATCTTGGGTACGTAATCTTATACCACGAGCAAATTTTTCAGCGATTGGTTTAGATGTTGTCCAACTCAATGCTCCTTTGTCCCAAGGTAAAGAATATTCGTTTTCGCCACGGTATACAGTAACATAACCATCTGAATTCATTTTGAGGTCGGAAAAATCCAGCCGAACATTGCTTTGGATAAGCCATTCGTGAAGTTTTTTGGGGGTGAATAGTTCGTGTCCTGCGTCAATCCCTGTCCAATAACGGATGAAGAGATAGTAGCGAAGTTCTGGATTTGATAGCTTTTGGATTATTTCGTATAATGCGGGTCCCTTTTTGTAAGAGCTCATTATAACCAGACGGTTACCAATATTTTCGATTTCATTTTCGTATTTTTCTTCCATCAGAGAACAGTATTTCTCCAAAGTATTAATTGATGATTCTTTAATAGTTTCGTCGATATCATCTTCATCAATTATCTCGTCATCGTTATCTTCGTCAAATTGGTCAGTATACTCATCGTAACGATCCTGTAAAAAATCAGCGATTGGATATTCTTCAGCTGTCATCTCATTTTCCAGTAATTCTTCTGCATATTCATCAGCGAGATCAGATTCCCAACCTTTACCCAATGCATCTTCAAAGACTTCTGCTTGTTCAGCTGTTTTATTATTGAGGATATAGCTACAGGCTGCATATGAGTACTTACATTTCATAATGTATTCATCTGGCAATAGAGCATTTGCGTATTGAACCCATAAGGCACCGTGTCTGCCAAACGGCACGTTGGGACCGAAAAGTTCCATTTCTTTCAAGTGTTCTTCTGGGTGCTTGTACATTACGATCAGGAAGCAAAGATTTTCAAGTATCGATTTGATCATCTCATTAGTATCAATATACATTGAAGGTCCGCTAATACACAAAGTAGCATCAACAATTTTTCCAGTTAGACGATTGAAATTAAATTGTAAACTGCTTCTGCCAGGGAGTTCTTCATCAATAGCAATTTCCATTTTTGTGAACAACTCCGCAAAATATCTTCTCTCGGCGTCAGATAATAATTTGCAGCACACCAAGACATCTACTCCCATCAGGATAATATCACGTGTCTTTTCTATGTCAATTACTGGATTACCTTTATCATCAACTTTGAATTGTATAGTACCAAGCTTTTCATAATCCCATTTTACATTATTAGCAATATCCATAGCTAAATCTCCTTCATCATCAAATTATATTTATAATGGTTGTTTTATTTTACATACAGATAATCGTAACATTCAACTAAAATGTTTAGTTTTGTGTTTTTTATAGCATATTGTTAAGTTACACTGCTATTTCTATAATCTTCTTAACTCGCCGCATGTAACCATATAGCATCTTTGTAATTTCAATACATTGAGCATCAATTCGCTCGTACTCGGCTTTTTGAATAAAGTCTTGGTCATGGGCAAACTCAAGCCAGTAACGTGTCTCTGCAAGACTGCCTATAGCAGTGTTTATAAATGTCAGTTCTTTTGTAGGATAAAGTTGACCATTTCCTTCGGCGATGTTGGCAACTACAGAAGTCGCCGCTCGCCGTATTTGACTGGTGCTTTCATATCTCTCTGACGGTGGGAATTTTTTCGATAGTTCGCATATATCATTAGCCATTTCTTTGGCCTTTTGGTAAACGATCAGCGATCGAAAATCACGAATTGTATCATACATATAAGGCAATATATTTCGCTCCTTTGTAATGTGATATTATTTTATGTCTTCATATTAGCAATGATGGGATGTAAAGTCTATTTTTACTCACAAGCATGATAAAAAGTGCGGTAGATTGTAATCAATGAAAGAGAAGAATTACAGAAAATTACATTCAATGTTGTAATATAAAAATGATAATGATATAATAAAAAAATAGTATAAAAATGATAAAAGGTAAGCAGGTGACTAAATGGAAATTAAGAGTTTTTATAAAAACCAGCGTGAGCTTGCAGAAGCTTTGTCAAGAGTAATTGATATGTATTGGTGTAGTGAAATTCCTGAAAATGAAATGATTGATAGTATTAAAAGAATAGTAGAAAACAATGAAACCAAGGTATTTACCAATACATCTGGAGAATTTACAACCGTACTTCGTCAACAATGCGGAAAAAAGCGACTTGAGGTTGTGTCGAAAATTTTAGATAGAAAAGACTGAAGATTGGAGGAGCATATGTTAAGGTATAGTTCTACACTAAAAGAAATGCCATTGCTCTTCAATGAAATGAGGAAAGCAGCATCACTAAAGGTTAATGGCTTTGATGATAAAGATATAATAAAGAAATCTGAAATGGAAAATATTTTTCAAGTAGTTAAAGAACGAAGGAAAAGAGATCTTGCTACAAAAATATTGACTCGTTTGAAATCTTTATCACCTGAACTGCTGAATGTTTTGGCTAACGGAAGTATAGATACTGCAAAGGCAGTAGCGTTATATGCATTATTGAATGTCGATCTGTTATTTTTTGAATTTTTTAAAGAAGTATATTCCGATAGGTATTATGCCGGAGAACATTTTATATACGATTCAGATTTTATGCTTTTTTTTCAAAGAAAAGCTGAAACAAGCAGCATAGTAGCAAAATGGAAGGATAACAATCTCCGACAGCTACGGAATGCTTATAAAAAGGCTTTGCTAGAGGCAGGGTTTGCAAAGATGAACAATTCCTATCTGGAGATAACACCTCCGCTAATAGAAAAGGAAGTCTGTGGGTTATTCTCTGAACTATATAGGAAGGCTATGTGCCTCGAATAATGAAAGAAGGTGAACACATGACTATTTATGAAAGACTGGATAAGATACTGCCTGAAATATCAAAGAAGCAGTTTCGTGAAAACCGAGGTACTGGAAATGAAATTAATTTTCACATATTTGATTATGATCCCAAGGACGAGCATATTGTTCGGGCTCATGTGGACTTTCTTGTAAAAGAAATGCCAGAAATTAAAGTGTTCGATTTGTATAAGGTTATGCTTAATATCCTGAAGAATAAGGGCTATTTAGAAAAAGTATTCCAAATGGAAGAGGCAAAAGGTTCGGATGCAATAGTTAATCCTATTAAGAAAACCCTTCGTCTTACTATGCCCAATGATTTGATTATTGAAACCATAAAGAGTAATGTGACTGACGGTAATATTGTATTCCTAATTGGAGTGGGTAAAGCAT
The DNA here is from genome assembly GCF_004102745.1 of Acetivibrio mesophilus. Classification (GTDB taxonomy): domain Bacteria; phylum Bacillota; class Clostridia; order Acetivibrionales; family Acetivibrionaceae; genus Hungateiclostridium; species Hungateiclostridium mesophilum. The sequence goes on from NZ_RLII01000040.1 coordinate 3,465, forward strand.
ATCCGTTTATTAGGTCCCATACCATATTAAACAACCTCCATTCGGCCATTAATGTACCGCTGGTAATGTTTTTTCCGGGAACCTATGACGGCTTATCGCTTAAACTGTTTGATGAAATTAAAGATGATAATTATTATAGAGCTTTCAGGCTAATAGAAAGGTAAGGTGGATTTGAAGATGTTGATCAGGAATATGTTTGAAAAAGACATTACCAGAGAAATTCAAGGAGTTATCAAGGTTGATCAGCGTGAGGAGGAGATAATATACAATGACCTCGAAGAGTATGTTGTCACCCGTGAACTTTACAAGCATCTTGATACCTTTTTTAGTGCATATATTAAAAGTATAAATGGACGGACAGATAAAATGGGTTGTTGGATTTCTGGCTTCTTTGGAAGCGGTAAATCCCACTTCCTGAAAATTCTTTCGTATTTGCTCAAAAACGTTGAGGTGAAAGGAAAAAAGGCTGTTTCATTTTTCGATGGGAAGATTGATAACCCAGCTTTGCTTGCAAACATGAAGCTAGCTGGTGATATTAGCAGCGATGTAATTTTATTTAATATTGATTATAAAGCTGACTCTGACTCAAAACTTAATAAGGACGCAATAGTCAAGGTTTTTATGAAGGTCTTTAATGAAATGCAGGGCTTTTGCGGAAGTATGCCATGGGTTGCTGAAATTGAATATCAAATGAGCAAGGAAGGTACATATGAAGCTTTTAAAAATAAATTCCTTGAACTATCTGGACAAATATGGGAAGATGCTCGAAATGATTTCTATTTCGAGGGTGATAACATTGTTCAGGCACTTGCTGATACAACAAAAATGAGTGCGGAATCAGCTCGTAACTGGTATGAGAAGTGTGAGTCCACTTATAACCTTTCTGTAGAAAAATTTGCTCAAAGAGTGCGTGAATATATCGAAAGCAAGCCGAGAAATTACCATCTTATTTTCCTATGTGATGAAATAGGACAATACATTGGTGATAATACAGACCTGCTTCTTAACCTGCAGACTGTAGTAGAAGCTTTGGGAACACAGTGCGGTGGTAAAGCATGGGTAATCTGTACTTCCCAGCAGGATATTGATAGTATTGTAAAGGTAAAAAGTGACCAATTCTCAAAGATTCTTGGAAGATTTGATACTAGGCTTTCACTTTCCAGTGCTAATGTTGACGAAGTAATTAAACGAAGGCTGTTGGATAAAAAGACAGCTGCTCGTGAAACACTGGAGCTTTATTTTAGTGATAAGGAAGCAATTTTGAAAAATCAGCTTTCATTCTCTGCTGATGCTGCGGAGATGAAGATTTATAAAAATTCTATGGATTTTGCAGCTGTTTATCCTTTTGTACCATATCAGTTCCACTTGGTGCAGTCTATTTTCAACGGAATCAGGCTACATGGTGCAAGCGGCAAGCATTTAAGTGAAGGTGAAAGAAGTCTTTTGAGCGGCTTCCAAGAGTCAGCAATAAAGTATCTTGATAAGGAGTTAGGTACGCTTATTCCGCTTCAGGCCTTTTATGATACTATCGACAAGTTCCTAGACCATAATATCAAAATTGTTATAGACAGGGCTGAAAGGAATGATAATTTAGAAAAACCTTTTGATATTGATGTACTTAAGGTCTTATTCATGCTTAAGTATGTCAAGGAGCTTCCAGCCAATATTGACAATCTATCTGCAGTAATGCTTTCATTTGTAGATGAAGACAAGTTGGTTCTTAAAAAGAAAATTGATGCTAGTCTCCGCCGTCTTGAAAAACAGACATTAATACAAAAAAATGGGGATAGATATATCTTCCTGACCAATGAAGAACAGGATATAAATAAAGAAATTCAAAATATCTCTATTGATTCTGGCGAATTGATTGACAAAATCGGTGACGAGATCTTTGCTGGCATATACCCTGATCGTAAGTATAAATATTCACGGTATGATTTTGGCTTTAACCAAATTATAGACGACAGGTCTCGTGGAAACCAAAAAGAGGAACTTACTTTAAGGATACTCACTCCGTATTATAGTGGAGATACAACAGATACAGGGCTTAAACTTCTTTCCTACCATGGCAATGCTCTTGTCATCAAGTTGCCAGATGATACAAGTTTTATTGAAGAAATGGAACGAGCAATGAAGATAGACGCTTTCTTACGCCGTAAAAGCGGTGTGCTTGCTACCGAGGAAGTGGAGCTTATCAAAGCGAGCAAAACTGCTGAAATCAGAACAAGGAGAGAAAGAAGCCGTGAACAACTCATTGATGCACTGAAAAAAGCTGACATGTACGCTTTGGGCAACAAATTAGATATTCGTGAGAAGAGTGTGCAAGAGAGAATTTCTGAAGGCTTTAAAGTACTGGTAGAAGGAATTTATACAAAACTTGGATATATCAAAAAGTTTATCGATACAACATCTGAACTAGCTGGGCTTCTTATGAAGGATAACCGTCAGATGAGGTTATCCAATATGCCAGATGGTGAAAATCCAAATAAGCTGGCAATAGAAGAGTTAACTGCATTTCTTACGAGAAACAGTGAGAGAAATATTCCTACTACAGTAAAGACTATACTTGATCTTTATAGTAAGGCTCCTTATGGTTACCGAGAGCTTGATATTCAAGGACTAATAGCCGAGCTTCTACGTGAACAGGAAATTCGGCTCATTTATGGCAGCGAATATATAGAAGCTTCTAATCCCCAGATAATAAACTACCTTACTAAACGTGATTTCGTGGAAAGGGTTTTGGTAAAAATCAGGACAAGGGTATCTTCAAGCTTACTCAACAATGTAAAAACCCTAGCAAAAGAGTTGTTTAACCGTACAGCATTACCTAGTGACGAGGACGGGCTTATGGTAAGCTTTAAAGAGCTTTGCCAGGGTGAACATGATACAATCGTAGACCTTCTTGGTGAGTATAAGGTAGCATCTTATCCAGGCAAGCAAGTTCTTGAAGATGGTAAAAAAATATTCTCTGAAATACTGAAAATAAAAGATTCAACAGAATTTTTCAGCAGAATGGCTGAAGTGTCCGATGATTTATTAGACTACGAGGAAAAAGCCTCTGATATAAAAAAATTTTTTGCGGGCAACCAGAGAGAAATATTTGATAAGGCACTGAAAATGCTTTCATTATTTGAAGCAAACCGCACCTATTTTACCGATAGTACCATTGCGGTTGGTATTATTAAGGAGATTGAAAGCATTGTTGAGTCACCGATGCCATATTCGCAGATCATAAAGCTCCCTGATTTGGTAGAAAGATTCAGGGTGGAGTTTGGAGTGCTGCTTGAGAAGGAATGTGAGCCTGTTAAGAAAATAATTGAAAGTGACTACTCAAAAGTTATAAAAGAACTGGATGAGCTTTCAGCAAGTGAGCAATTAAGGGCAGAATCTAAAAAAGAGTTTGAGAACCTGCTCTATAGAATTGACCACGCAAACAATATGTATGAAGCAATAGCTATGAAGACGGAAAGTGATAGGCTAAAAATCCGCTTGATAGAAAAGATAAATGCTGAATACAAGAAAAGAAATGCTTCGGTTGGAGGAACTTATTCTGGTACCTCGACCATTGGTGAAGATGATAAGTCGCCAAACAGCAACTATAAAACCAGCAGAACCATTAATGTTACTGTAAATGAACTCTTTGAGGAGACTTGGATTATACGAAATGATGAGGATATTGACCGTCTCCTTGGAGAGTTAAAACAGAAGCTGAAGCAAAAATTAACCACTGATACAGTAATAAAGCTGCTTTAATACGGTTTGTCATAACAGATATGAAAGGTAGGTTGGCTTTAAATGAATAAATCAGCAATTCGCAGCTTTGCTGTTGCTGCTAGAGCAAAACTTAAAGAGCAAATTAAAGACAAGGCCGCCATTTACGGCATTACAGAAAAAGAAATAAAGAAAATTGAATTATTTGGTGATGGTTTTCGTGTTGGTGGAAAAACATATGATAAGGCAACCCTTGCCCAGTATCGGCAGCTTGTGAGAGCCATAGAGCAAAAAGGCTTTGATAATGTAATAGAGGAAGTTGCATATACATGGTTTAACCGTTTTATAGCTCTGCGGTTTATGGAAGTGAATGAGTATATGCCTTTTAACATTCATACCAAAGTCCTTGCAGGTGTAGATGGGAAAAATGAGCCAGAGATTATATCTGTGTCAAAGGATTTGGAACTTGCATCTTCAGAAATGTATTACTCCTGTCTGGATAAAGGGGATATTGAGGGCTTGTATAAAGCAATTCTTATTAATTTGTGTAATAAGCTATCAAAGATAATGCCCAATATGTTCGAGAAGATTTCAGATTATACAGAGTTATTGCTTCCAGACCATCTTTATACGGATGGAGGTATTATCAACCTACTTGTTTCAAGTATTGATGAAGAGGATTTCACCGACCAGGTTGAAATCATAGGATGGTTGTACCAGTTCTATATTTCTGAGAAGAAGGCACAGGTAGACGATGCGGTTGCAAAGGGTAAAAAGGTGTCAAAGGATGATCTCCCTGCAAAAACACAATTGTTTACGCCTGACTGGATTGTCAAATACCTAGTTGAAAACTCCCTCGGTAGACTTTGGCTTGAAAAGGGTGATGAAAACTCTCCGTTAAAAGAAAATTGGAAGTATTATCTTGATGGAGAGCTTATAAAAGATGGGTCAAAGCTCTCACCAGAGGAAATCAAGATTATAGACCCTGCTTGTGGAAGCGGTCATATGCTGGTATATGCCTTTGATGTACTTTATGATATATATGTTTCTTGCGGATACCCAGAAAGAGATATTCCACAACTTATACTTGAAAAGAATCTGTATGGCATCGATATCGATGAGCGTGCAGCCCAACTTGCTTACTTTGCTCTGATTATGAAAGCCAGGAGCAAGAACAGAAGGCTTTTTAGAAAAGAGGAGCCTATTACAGTCAATGTATGTTCCATAAAAGAATCCAATGACATTGCATCCATTGAACGACCAGAGCAAAGCCAGTTTAGGATTGATGACCGCTATAGACAAGTGGCCGATTATCTGATTAAAACCTTTTATAATGCTCGTGAATATGGCTCTATACTTAAGGTAGAGCCTATGGACTATGACGGTCTTTTGGATTACGTCGATGAATTATCACATCAGGGGCAATTGGATATATTCGACTCTGCCTTTATAAATCAAGTTATATATGATATGCCCGATCTTGTTAGGCAAGCAAAGATTTTGTCGCAGAAGTATGACGTTTATATAACAAACCCTCCATATCTTGGTAAGGGGATGTCTCCTTTGCTTTCTGATTATGTAAAAGAGAATTATCCTGACTCAAAGAGCGATTTATTTGCAGTGTTTATGGAGTTACCATTGCTTAAGCAAGGTGGCTATTTAGCGATGATAAATCAGCATAGTTGGATGTTTTTGTCGAGTTATGAAAGATTAAGACAAAAAATAATACAAACATATACATTAATATCTATGTTGCATCTTGGTCCACATACATTTGAGGAAATCAGTGGTGAAGTTGTACAGTCTACTGCTTTTATATTGAATAAGAGCAGCAATCTTGAGTTTATTGGTAAATATATTAGGCTTGTAGATTTTTCAACTTCATATGAAAAGGAAATACGCATGATGGAAGCAATTAAAAACGCAAATTGTGAATATGTTTTTAAAAGTATCAGTACGAAATTTAGCAAAATACCTGGAGGTCCTTTTGCTTACTGGGTAAGTCAGCGAATGATATCGAGTTATTTATATGCTACTACACTAAAGAATGTTTCGACACCAAGAGCAGGATTAGCAACAGGCGATAACTCAATTTTTCAAAAATTATGGTATGAGGTTTCACTGAATAGTATAGGTTTTAATTATTGTGATATTAGTGAAACAATAGATGGAAAACACAAATGGTTTCCATGCAATAGTGGTGGCGATTTTAGGAAATGGTCTACTAAAAACGAATATGTTGTAAATTGGCAATATGACGGCAGAGAAATAAGAAATTTTCGCAATGCTAATGGAAAGTTCGCTGCAAGACCACAGAATACACAATTTTATTTCAAGGAAGGACTTACATGGAATAAATTAAGTTCTTCAAAATTTGGTGCAAAGTTTAAGGAAAAAGGATTTATTTACGATGACACAAGCCGTTCCTCATTTCCTGAAGACAATACAATGGTAATGTATATTTTAGGCTTTTTATGTTCAAATGTATGTTTTGAATTTTTAAGAGCACTAAATCCGACAATGAGTTTTACAAACAGTGACATAGAGAGATTACCTTTGATTTTCGATTTAAGAGAAAAAAGTGTAGTAGATTCTATTGTTTCACAGAACATTATTTTGACTAAAGCTGATTTGGACGATTTTGAAACCTCTTGGGACTTCAAAGTACATCCTCTTATTAGGTATAAAGCGGCCAATATAGAACAAGCCTTTGTTAACTGGGTAGTTGTTACTGACGAAAGGTTTAGAAAGCTCAAAGCTAACGAGGAAGAGTTAAACCGTATATTTATTGAAATCTACGGTTTACAAGATGAACTCAACCCAGAAGTTGCTGATGAAGATGTAACAGTTAGACGTGCAGACCTTGATAGAGATATCAGATCACTCATTTCCTACGCTGTTGGCTGTATGTTTGGTCGCTATAGTCTTGACCGTGAAGGGCTTGTATATGCTGGTGGTACATTTGATAAAGGAGCATATAGCACATTTATCCCCGTTCAGGATAATATTATACCTATTACCAGTGAGGAGTACTTTGAGAACGATATTGTATCACTATTTATAGAGTTTGTTGAAAAGGTCTACGGATCTGAAACCCTCGAAGAGAACCTTACCTTTATTGCAAAGGCTTTAAAGCCTACTTCAACCAAAACTGCAAGACAAATTATCAGAGAATACTTTTTCAATGACTTCTTTAAGGATCATTGTAAAATATATAAGAAGAGGCCGATATACTGGCAATTTGAGACGGGTCCTGCTGGTGCAATGAAGGCTCTTGTATATCTACACCGTATGGATGAATTCACTCCTGCCCGTGTGAGAACTGACTACCTCCATCCTCTTATGAGAGCATATGAAGGTGAAATTAAGAGAATAGACCAGATGTTAGAGGATTCTCTCACTGCTGCTGAAAAAGCTTCCTACCGTAAGAAAAAGGAAGACTTGCAGAAGAAAACAGCTGAAATAATGAAGTATGATCCTGTAATAGCCCATATAGCTAGCAGACGAATTAAGCTCGACCTTGATGACGGAGTTGTGGTAAATTATCAAAAGTATCAAAACGTTGAGGTTATTGAGGATGGAAAGCCTTCCGTCACCGCAAACCTGTTGACAAAGATATAGAATATAAGTGTGAATGCTTCTTTTTAAGAAATATTCCGATGTAATGGAGTTGAAACATATGAATCTAACTGAAGTACAAAACGTACTAAATACAATGCTTTCTGCCGAACCCAGTGATGGGCAGAAAAGGAATATTGTTTTCTGGTATGATGATGATGGAGAGTTCCAAGAAAGAATATCAGAAATAGAGCTGAAATCGGCAAAGCTCCTGACAATAAATAATAATAGCTTTTATATAAAGTATCTTATTGAGGAGGAAGAACCAGAAACTAATTTTCTGGTTTATTCTCCATGCTCAAAACCACAGCCAAGAGATAATTTTCTTATTGACATACTTAAATATTCAAAAGAATTTTCAGCAGATTCTACAACTGTCATCATGCGTGATTTGAAAATAGATGTCTCCCTTCGGAGTGTAGTTAAGAAATATGCTGTCTTTTTCGGTAACAAGGACAGATATAGGAAATTTGCTTCTTATGGACTTACAAAGTACAGTGAGCAGATTATTGACACTGCTGTTCTTTCTGCTTTACTGAAGCTCCCAGCTCTAGACATTGAAGGAGTATTTAAAACAGTCCTAATTGACGGGTTGCTAGGTGAAGGAAAATTCATAACAGATATTGAAAAGTTTGGCGATATGGAAGCATTCTGGAGTCTTGCAGGCGATATTTATGGTTATACACTAAAGGATAAGGACATAAAGCTATTGGCAATATCAATGTTTCTGAAGCATATGTCTGTAACCTATCGTGGCAGCATATCCGAAAATATGGCAAAGTTTATCGGAGAAAACATATCTAATGCCTTTGTCTTTATTGAAAATTTTATGAATACACCTAATTATATAATGATAGCCGAAATGATTACTGACGATATTAAGCTACCTTCATTAATTAAGGACATTGAAACCGATAGCTTTATAGAGACCGATACCTTCCCTATTTTTGACAGAGAGATTATTAGACGGCTTATTGAAAACCTTACTCATAAGGCTGGTGAGTTTGATAAATATATCAGGCAGATTAAAGAAAGACGGAAGAGCCATTTTTACAAGAATTATGAAAATGAGTATTCAGCTCTTTATTATGCTGCCAAACTATTGTCTTTAGAGCAACATTATGGAAAGAAAATCAAAGGTAGTACTGCGATTGATTTGTATGAGCTTTATAAAAAGGAGTATTACCTCTTTGATACCTATTACAGGAAGTTTATTCTTCACTATGATCGTATCCAGAACCTTGAAGAATTTACGCCTCTTTTCATGTTGATAGAGAATACTTATATAAACTTCTTTTTGTCGGAGCTCTCGGTAAAATGGGAATCAGCAGTTTTAGGTTTACAAACCCAATGGTCTCTGCCTTCTGAAATACCACAGCAACAGTTTTGTAAAAAGATTGTGTCTTCTTACATTGATAAAGGAGAAAAGTTGTTTGTGGTAATAAGTGATGGGCTGCGATACGAGGTTGCTAAAGAACTATGTGACGTACTAAATACAGAACACAAAGGAATAGTGAACCTTGATACCATGCTAGGGGTATTGCCCTCCTATACATCTCTGGGAATGGCTGCTCTACTTCCAGGTGAAGAAATTTCATACTCCGATTCGGGTGAGGTTCTCATAGATGGAATGCCTACAAAAAGCACGGAGCAAAGGGCTACTGTACTTAAAAAGAAATATCCCAAATCCACTTGTGTCAGTTTTGATGATATAAGAACCATGTCAAAAGAAGAATTGCGAGCCGTTACAGTTGGGCAGGATTTAATTTATATATATCACAACACCATAGATGGACGAGGCGATAATGCATCGACGGAAAAGCAGGTATTTGAAGCTGTTGAAGACTGCATTGCAGAGCTTACAAAGCTTGTAAGAAAGCTTAAAAATGATGGAAATGCTACAAATATACTTATTACTACTGATCATGGCTTTATATACCGAAGAACAGCATTAAATGAAAGTGATAAGACACCTAAAGAGCTTATTTCATATCTTATTGCCAAAAGGCGGTTTATAATGACAGCCGATAAGAAAGAAATACATGGAACAAGCCGTTATGCCATGGATTACCTTATGAAAGATTCATCCCTTGAAGTTGTAATTCCTAAAGGAACAAATTGCTATAAAGTATCGGGTTCTGGTAGTAATTATGTGCATGGTGGGGCTTCTCTGCAGGAGATTATGATTCCTGTTATTAGATTTAAGAGTGACCGAAGCAGCAGTGATAAATTAAAGGTTAAAAAAGTTTCTGTATCCTTAACCTCACTAACAAGGAAGATAACCAGTATGATAACATACTTGGAGTTCTTCCAAAATGAGGTAGTGGAGGAAAAATGGGTACCCGTTCGTCTTAAGGCATACTTTTCTGACGAGGAGGGAAACCGCATTTCTAATGAGAATATAATCATTGCTGATAGCAGATCCAAAGAGTTTGCAGATCGAACCTTTAAAGAAAAATTTACCTTGAAGAGCGGTAAATATGATAAGACAAAGCCTTACTATCTGATATTGGCTGATGAGGAAGAAAAAATAAACGAAGAAGTGCAGAAGATTAAATTTAATATAGACCTTATATTTAATAATGATTTGGGTCTGTAAAGGTGGTGATTTTGTGTCGGAACTTAATCAGAAACTCAATGAAGTTTTTGCTGGCAAGGTAGTTAGAAAAGATCTGACAAAAAAAATTAAAGAAGGAGCCAATGTTCCAGTTTATGTCTTGGAATACTTACTTGGAATGTATTGTGCCACAGATGATGAAGCAAGTATTAACGATGGCGTAGAGCGGGTAAAGGATATAATTTCAAGAAATTTTGTACGTCCGGATGAAGCAGAAAAAATAAAATCCAAAATCCGTGAGATGGGAATGTATACCGTTATTGATAAGGTTGAGGCTCGCCTAAATGAGAAAAAAGACATATATGAGGCTGTTTTCTCAAATTTAGGAATAAAGGAAGTCATTATACATTCAGACTATATTAAGAGATACGAAAAGCTTCTTGCAGGTGGTATCTGGTGCATTGTAAAAATGTCCTATGAATTTAATGAGGAAACTCGTGGAGTAAGCCCTTTTGTTATTGATGAGCTCACTCCGATTCAGCTTGCTAATATGGATATGGATGAACTCTATGAAGGCCGTAGAAGGTTTTCTAAAGATGAATGGATTAGTATTCTCCTCCGCTCTGTAGGTCTTGAGCCAACAAAGCTTGACAATAGAGTAAAATGGCACATGTTAGCTCGTATGGTGCCGTTAGTTGAGAATAATTTCAACCTCTGCGAACTTGGGCCAAGAAGTACGGGTAAGTCTCATATTTATAAAGAAATCAGTCCGAATAGTATTCTGGTTTCAGGAGGACAAACCACAGTTGCCAACCTTTTCTATAATATGAGCAGCAAGAAAGTTGGACTTGTTGGATTGTGGGATTGTGTCGCTTTTGATGAGGTTGCAGGAATTACATTTAAAGATAAAGACGGAATTCAGATTATGAAAGATTATATGGCGTCTGGAAGTTTTGCAAGGGGGCGTGAAGAAAAGAACGCTAACGCTTCCATGGTATTCGTCGGTAATATAAATCAATCAGTTGAAGTGCTTTTAAAGACTTCTCACCTGTTTGAACCATTTCCTGAAGCTATGGCTTATGATACTGCATTTTTTGATCGTATGCATTGTTATATCCCAGGCTGGGAAGTTCCGAAATTCAAGCCGGAGCACTTTACCAATGAATATGGCTTTATTACCGACTATCTTGCTGAATTCTTGCGAGAAATGAGGAAAAGGACATTCGGGGATGCGTTTGATAAATATTTCCGATTGGGGAGCAATCTGAACCAGCGTGATACTATAGCAGTGCGAAGAACCGTATCTGGATTAATGAAATTGGTATATCCTCATGGAGAGTTTGAAAAGGAAGACGTTGTAGAGGTGCTTGAATATGCTCTTGAGTGCCGGCGACGTGTGAAGGAACAGTTGAAAAAGATAGGTGGAATGGAGTTTTATGATATCCATTTCTCATATATCGATAATGAGACCTTTGAAGAACACTTTGTTGCAGTGCCAGAACAAGGGGGAGGAAAACTGATTCCAGAAGGGATTGGAAAGCCTGGTCATCTTTATACAGTTGGAAGAAGTGATACTGGAGTATTTGGAGTATATAAAATAGAGAATGAAGCTGTACCGGGGACAGGAAAATTTGAAAAAACAGGTATTGGCTCTAATCGTGGTGCTCGGGAGAACCTCGGGATTGCTTATAATTATTTCAAAGCGAATAAAAAAAGTATCAGCAGTGGTATTCATACCGATACAACGGACTTTCTGATGCATATACAGGATTTGCAGGGAGTCGGAATGACCGAAGAACTTGGCCTTGCAGCATTTGTCTCATTATGTAGTGGAGCTCTGCGGAAGCCTGTTCAGAGTCAATTGGTTATTCTTGGTTCGATGACTATAGGTGGGACAATCACCAAGGTCGATGAGCTTGCCAGTGTACTACAGGTTTGTTTGGATTCTGGAGCAAAAAAAGTGCTCATACCAATGGCATCTGCGGTAGATATTCCTACCGTTCCTTCGGATTTATTCTCTAGGTTCCAGATATCGTTCTATAGTTCGCCAGAGGATTGTGTATTTAAAGCTTTGGGTGTTGATTAAGAACAATTTATAAAGGGAGGACCCAGTTGTTGCAAGGTTTTTAAGACTTTGTAACAGCTGGGTTTTTTCGTTTTGTATAAAAATATTGCATTATCTTTGAGTAAAATTAGACTTTATAATCAATATTCACTATAATCGAATCATTGGTTGCATAAAAAGCTTAAAAAATTGTATTAAAAAAAGTTGAGTAGAATTTGATTTGAGAAGATTAATGGTGTTAAAATTCAGATAAAGGTATACAAACTCATCAAAATACTTGAAAGGGATTGAATGCAATGTAACAATACAAACAGTATGAGCAAATCGACAGAGTGTGAAAAGTTAAAAAGAGTGAAGAATAAGTCATCAAATCAATGAGCCGACGATCGACGGCGATATATTTCCGGAAAGCAGTAAACAACTGAATATATATGTATTTGGCGACATTGGAAGCCTTTATTTCCTATTGCCAAAATTCAGAAAAAAAGCCTGAAATACATAGGCTTTCTTAAGTGCAGCCATTTTTCGGCAATGTATTTAGTTATAAGGATCTTATATACAGACAAATAGAAGGAAGGTGAGAACATGCATAGAAACGACGAAATGTCTGATCGACTATCATGGGAACAGCATGGATACTATATCCATTTAGAGTTGGTTAAGGAGAGTCCCAATATAGTAAATTACCATACCCACGGCCTTTTGCATAGCAGGGGTAATCCAGATTTTAAAATTACTGATCCTATTGATCCGTTTATGGCTGTAAGTATTTTTAGGGAATTGGTTGAGCTTATAGATCAAGGAGTAGGTATAAACCCAGGTATGCAAATTAAAGACATTCTTACTGGACTTATTATTGAAATATCTGAAACTAATGAATCAGATATGCTGAAGATAACCTTAAGCAAAAGCCAGCTTGGGTAATTGTTGCCTCAAGCTGGACTGGAAGGTTTAATTTACGCCCATCAGAATATCATATACAGCCTCGGAAATCAAACCATTTGTAAGTAGGAGCTCCGCAACATCCCTTGTGAAAACGACTGGATCATTTGAGTGAGTGGCTATTGCTACAATTTCATCAAGTATATCAGCTTTACTTTGAAAATCATCGGTCCTCATGTCAACACCTCCTGTTTTAGATGTATTGATTATAACAGTTTAATCTCATATAGGATATGGGACTATAAGAGCGTTTGAGGACATTTATATAAAAATTTTAATGGAGGTAATAAATGTGAATATAAAATATGAAGATATGAAAATAAATCTTCCTACAAAATACGTATTGGATCAAATAATTGAGTCTGATCGTTACAAGGAGGATTTGGTGTGCAAGGCGACACAAAATATTATGAAACGTCTGCAAATGAGAAGTATCCTTGTCGGAGATAAGCATAAACAACTCATCGGAGATTTATGCAGAGTGGTGATAAACCCCTGGAAAGATGAACGGAGCATTGTTGTTCATCCTGGTGAATGTGGTTTTGGTAAAACTACCGCAATAATTGAAATAGTAAAGGTGATTACAGATGCATCCCCAGAAGTAGGAATAGTGATTGCCGTTGAGCGAATTTCAGATATGAAGCGAATGGAACTGGAATTGAATGGGAGAGCAATCTCATTTTTCAGCTTCTATGCGGATTCTTGCTTGCAGAGATTGCCAGAATATAATCGGCATGTATGTAGTGAATGCAAATATTTTTGTGAGAAGAAGCGAGCAAGGAAAGAACATTCAAAATACCAAGTACTGCTCATTACCCATGAGCAGCTTCTGATACGATCATTGTATGGAGAGAATCTGGGAGAACTGGCATACTTCGTGGATGGGAATGGAGTCAAGCAAAAGCGGACGCTGATGTTGATTGATGAAAAACCGCAGATTTGCTTGAATCAAAAATTATCTGAAAATGAGCTTTATATGCTTCGTCAATTTTTGATAAAGATAGGTCCAGAATCATCTCTTTACGGAGAGGCAAGACAAATCGAACGTTACCTTTATGAGGCTAATTTTGCTGTTGGTGATTTGAAGGATGATTACAAAATCATTGATTCCCTCGACCCATCATATCAACTGTCAGACGAGATGAAAAGATACTACTTTCAAACATACGATGGTGAGGACTTTGCGGTTCTGGGTTTAATGACCAGTTTTATAAGAAGGGGTGGTGTTGTACAATACAAGGAATTCAGTTCCAGATGGCATGGATCAGGAAAGATATTTACAAGCGACATTTTGCATCCTGATTTTAATATGAAAACGGTCATATTTGATGCAACAGCAGAAATTGATCTGGATTACCAGGATGAACGATATAGGATACTGGATATTCCGAGAATCCGGAGTTTCTCAAACCTTGCATTTTATAACTGTCCAGATGCTAATTTAAGTCGATCAAAACTTGCAAGTAAAAAGAAGATTATTGATCCCGAGACCTTGATCAGCGATATCATAAGCGATAATCATGGTGAAATGTTCATTTTAACTTATAAAGATCAAGAGGAAAGATTCCAAACCATTTTGGGAAATCGAAGATTAAATGAAGACATAAAATTTAATGTTGACCATTATGGCAATATTAAAGGCAAACATCAATACGACAATGCGAATCAAATTCTGCTGTACGGACTTAATCATAAATCGGACGTCTATTATGTAGCAAAGGCACTATCTCATGGGATTCGGGTTGATTTTGTCAAAGCATCACCCACAAAGCAAGATGGAAGAGTGTATCAGCATCAAGGGCTACAGGCCATCTTTGAAAGTGAAATGGCTACTGACTTAATCCAAGGGATAATGTGTTATTGTCAATAAAAATTCCCCAAAAAGGGGAAAGATTTTTCCCCACCTAAAAAAAGATAGAAAAACGCTATCTAACAGAGAAAAAACTTTTTCAAGAATCCAGTTTACAACAAGCCTCCCCCAT
>NZ_RLII01000041.1 GCF_004102745.1 Acetivibrio mesophilus
CCGTAACGCTTCAACGCATGAATTACTCCATACGCTGGTTACTGACTAAGTGGCTGCCCTACCTTTACCACTACAGGACTTTCACCTGTTAGCATTTGCCAGCTTTGCTGGACGCACACATCAATACTACGCACTCTACGTGCAACGAGCGGGGTGGATTGATGTCTTTTACATTGTCGGTAGTCGGAAACAAGTCAAAGGCACTTTTTGCACTATCGGTAGGCGGGAACATATCAACACAAAATATATAAACCATTCTACGCTTAAGCCATTTCTTTAATATATTCAAAATTCATTATGCAAATCATATATAGTACAGATGGTAGTATTCCTTCTTGTAATGCAATATAGCTTATACTCGCATTTTGTTGCAGAAATTCTTTCTCATCTGTTGTAGTATGGAAGGGATTCCTTTTATGCATATCTATCTTCACCAACTGGCATAGACGTTTCATTTCAAATTGTGGAATCTTATTTACTTCCTTTATAATAGTCTCCAAGGAAACAAAATCATCCGATAAGGCATTAAATATTTCTATAAATTTATCTAAATGTTCATATGGCAATTTATAATTGCAATTATAAGTCTTTCTTTTGCAATCTAATCTCGTCCATAATGCATCTACTTTTTCACATTGAAATAGCCTCTTTGGAAAATAAGTCTCGATAAACGCTCTGTCCTTCTCGTCATAATAATAGAAAATCACTTTTGATAGTTTCTTATTACTTAAGATGGCATCAAAAATATGTGCATCGTTATTAGGAGACATACCAATAATGGTTAATTCTCCTTCTATTTTGCTAAAACTATCAAAATAGTACTCTGTTGCCATATTCAATTCCGGGTGTGATATCTTGGTCATGATCATGCTGTATTCTAAAGGTTTTTCTTCTTTTAATCTTTCTAATTCTTGTTTAAATATAATATCATTCGCATATCTATCAGCAAAATTATCAGCTTCTACAATCAAACGATGACTGTCAGTTATTACTTTATATTTTAGTTTGCCACTATAATTTAAGAGAGCATTACAAAAGCAGTGTTTCATATTATCAAGAACAACTGTTTCTCCTGCCTTTTTTCTGATATACCCTAAAACATTACTTTCATTTTCACTATTTGCAAATACTGAAAAATCACCGTGGAGGTGATATACTTTTTTCTGAGTTAAATTCTCAATATTATTATCATAATTCAAGGTATATATATTATCAAAGGAATTAAAGAAACGCTTAACTTTTTTATACTTTTTCATTTCTTTATATATTTCTTGGATTTTACCACTGTTATAGATTGCATCAAGTATTAGATGCTCAAATCCCTGCATTGCAGATATTCTGTGTTCCTCTAAATCGAAATTCTTTAAGAAAAACATATGAACAACAAAAAACCAATCTTCGAGCATTATATCATGCGAATTTTTTATTGTTGTATTGTAACGATATTTAAAATCTTTTAAAGCATCTAAGGTATCACTATCAGTAGCTAAATCGTCATATACTCCTTCACGAATGTTATTAGCTTCTTCAACAAAATTTTCTAATAAATTTACTATTTCAGTTCCTGTTAATTTGTTTCCAAACAGCTCATCATAACGATCTAGTTTAGCTTGATATTTTATTCTCTTCATAATAAAACTACTACTATATGCAACCCCACCGAATTGAATATTAATACCATTGCCTAATAATAGATTTTTCAAAACATCTCGCTCCCCTCTGAGACTCGCTACATAATTTTATCCTTTCTATTTCTTAAATACACTACGCAGAACTTTTTTCATAGCTATTTCAAATTTAACCATATTTGAAGTTAAGAAATTAATCATTTCAGGCCAATCTTCTTCGTTAAATACATTTACATCTCTTAGCCAATATGCTATCCTACTTCCTTTACCATCATCTCGCCTTTGCCAGTCAAGTTGATCGCCAAAAGAGGATTCTATCTCACCTTTAAATTTATATATACTATCAAAAATCTCCTTATTATCTTCTTGTGCTCCTTTGTTAATCCAAAGTTCGATCCTTGCATAGTTGCTTGTGATTACAAAATTATAAGCTAGACCGCTGTACCCACTACCGCATCCTATCCAGTTATCTTTTGAGGGACTAATATTTTTGAATAGATCAGATTTTTCATTCATTTCTTGAAGTAGCTGTGTCCAAAACTCTACCCTAATAGTGTGTCTAGTTTGTTTTTTCTCCCGATTTATTAATTCCTCTTGTTTTTTATTCGCTATTTTTATCAAGTAATCTTCTGCATCTACAATAGGAATAATTTGCTCCGTATCAAGGAGCACTTGGCCATTTAATTCATAAGGAGTAACCTTAATACATTTTATTTTTATATTATGGTCTAATAACCACATAGCAGTTGAGGTTACTTCCTTTCTAAAGTTTGCAGCAATCATTATAATTCTTTGGTCATCACTATTTAATTCTATTTCACTAAAATCTTCTGTTTCTAGAAAATCACATATAAGTTTTTCTGAATGTTCTTTTTCCCCTTGTGCATCTAGATATTTTTGAAAAATATCTTTTATATCATTTTTTGTAAGACTAGAGCAATAGGATGCATATTTAAGAGCTTGCCATACAACATCCCTTCCACTATCATCTAATTTATTTTCAATAATAACAAGGTTACCGCTCTCATCCAAAGCTAATAAATCTAATCGTTCTTTTGTATCATCAAATCCACTAAATTCTTTCTGTATTATTAATAGCCTTTCACCAAGAATATCTGTATTTTTACTTATCCATTCCTGGAGGTGTTTTCTTTCCTTAAATTCTAGTTCTTGAAATGTTTTTTTACTTATGGATATCGCTTCATTTTTCTCTTTATCAATTAAAAACATAGCCCACCCTCCTAAACCTCTATCATAAAATACTTTTTATTATTTCCAGCTGATTTCCATGAAAAGTTATATGTACCTTTTAGAGATATAAATTCTTTTCCCTTCATTGCTCCAGTTGGTTTAAGAACATCTCCATAGACCATGTACTCGTTTCTAAAATATTTATATATTCCTTGATTACTTCGTCCTTCATAAAAAGGCCTGTCCGATACAAGTACTACTACAGCTGTTTTCGTAAAACCATTTTCCTTTAATTGCTCCATAAACTTCACATCCTTAACAAATGAATACATCTGTTCAGGATACTGCCCATTTAAGGGATGTTTAAGTTCAATCGCATATCTTTCAGATTTATCATCATTAAAAATCGATATATCAATTTCCTTTTTAATAGTCTTACTATTTATTAAAAAATAAGACACATTCCTTTCAAATTGAATACGATAGTCCGGAAGCTTTTCACGTAGGAATATCCCCAGCTCATGCTGGAGGCTAAACTCATTATAAATTTCAATACTCTTAGACTGAATAAACAAGAAAAAGTCATCTACTAATTGCCTTAAATTAAGCAAAGCATCCACCCCATACACCCTAATATAATTAATAGTTTTTTATTGCCCTTCATAATAGTTTTGCTATATCCTCAAACCTTCTGATACCTCTGCTGGTTAGATGAGGTCTTTTCAATAGCCTTTATATTACCTTCCATTTTATTTACGTAGTTTAAAAATAAAGTCCCAAGCAGAAGTCGATCCTTTCTGGGTATTCTATTCCATACATAACCCTTGAACAGGTCTTTAACAAGAAAGACTTCACCTTCATTCAAATTTTCAGTTTCCTTAATAGCTTGTTCTAGTAACTCATTAACATCACCCATGTTGTCATCTCCTTATCAATAACAATATCAACAACATTGTTAATAAGATTATATGCCTTTTTCCAATTTCAGTCAATAAGAAGAAAACCACCAATCAAGAGAATATATCTCCTGAATGGCGGTCATTCATGAAGGTTATGTTTATACATCTACTTCTACACCAGATTTAAATTCAATGGTCAGCTTTTCATCAAATATCGTTACCTTTTCTATAAGTCTCCTTACTAGTTGCTCGTCATACTTCTCAAGGAGTGTGGATTGTTCATTTAGGAATTTTTCCATCTCTTCTAGTCTTTGCTTGGAACCTTTTTTGCCAGCTTCTTCTGCTAAAGCCTTATGCCTTTCCTCTCTGAGCCTGTAAATCTCATCAGCTATATCGTTATAATCTTCTTTGGAATTGGCCAGTCTCAAAAGGTCTTTTTGTAATTCCTCTAGCTTTTTATCTATCTCGGAAACAATATTATTGTCCGTTTCACTTATCACTGTTTCTATATTTTCCTTTAAAATAGTTAAAAAGCCATCCTTTTGCCCTATTAGTTTATTAATTGCCTCCACCGTAGCAATACCTATCATATCCTCCAGTACGGTTCGGGAATGACAAGTTAACCCTGTATTCTCAAGTCTACTGACGCATCTCCAAACAATCGATTTTTTACCTCTGTTATTCCAATGAACTCTACGGTATATTTCGCCGCACTGTTTGAAACCGCGAATTTTCACGCGTTACCCCACGCCCGTTTCCGGGGCAAAAAGTGGTAGAGATTTAGACCCCCCTACCCCAGAAACTGCAGATAATCTCAAAAGTTAAGTAATTCTTTAGTTTTCATGAGATTTTTTGCATCTATTTAAAGCCGTTAATCGGCATAGTTTTCAAATTTGAGTATTAACCCTTTTCTAGAAAAGAGGTGAGTATTTTAATTTATCTGTCAGTCAAGCGAATGAGCTGACAATTGGCTGTTATTCTGTCTAACAGAGTCTGACAAAGATGTTTGTCTTCCACTACATATAACCATGTAGATATTTCTCGATTGGTAATAAAAATGATACTTCTTGTTTCATTAAGAAAGGTAACTGCTCGATAAAAAGCCTGCAACTCTGACCTGGTTGGTTCTAGATAAAATACATCATCAATAATAATCAAGTCGCATTCCCGCATATAGGAGAAGGTTGCGCCTGCTTTTGGGTTTATATCTTTGTTCTCTACAATATATATAAAAACATCAATGGGTGCATAGTAAGTTTTATGTCCCTTGTCGATCGCTGTTTCTCCAAGATGAACTGCAAGACTAGTTTTGCCTGTCCCGCATTTACCAAGTAGAATAACGTTTTGTTCTTCATTGAGCCACGTCAGATGGGATAATTGTTTAATTTGCCATTCCAAACCTTTGTTTAAATTCGATGCATCAAATACTTTGTTGGGAAGTTTGCTTGCCCTTCTTTGCTTGATCTGTTTTTGTCTGGCTCGTATCTCTAGTTCTTTTTCTAATATCATTTGAAGATAATCTAGGTTGGACAGTTTCTCATCATTCAAATCAATATATCCCCTGGCAATATTCCATAGATTTAGCTTCTTAGCCAACTCGCGGATTTCAGTTATATCAGCCATCGATTTCCCTCCTTATCTCCTTGCTACGTGTCAGATGGTTGAAATACTGTTGATTTGGTAAGAACTTCTTTGCTATCTGCTCACCATGCTTATACATTATGTAAGCCAAAAGTTCATAGGCATTGCAGCGTTCAGTCTCAATACAGTATCTTATCCCATCAAGCATTTGCTCCATCGAATAAAACTTCGTCATGCGATTTAAGCGAATGCAATGGCTATTAAAATATTTTGGTTGTTCTTGTTCCATCCGCCGTATAAATTCCTGAGCGATTTCATGCTCTGCAAAATATTGTTTTATAAGAGCATGAGAAACCCTGTTTCTGTTGTTTTTTCCCTCAGCTTTGAATATCTGTCCAGTATCTTCTGTTACTGGATACTTAGCTAATAATTCATTAGTATCGGTATCATAAAATAGAAGTATTTTACCATCATCCTCTATACGTATGCGTTGATGTGCATCCATCACACCGACATCAATCTGATAACGATTCCCTTTATAGCTGACCACTCCATTGGAATCAAAGGATGCTACAGTACTTGATACCTCTGAATATGGTTTAACATGAAAAAGCTGTTTTTGTTCTTCAATAAACATATCTCGTGGCACTTTTCTAGTCACAGTATGAACTCTCCCGTTGCCTTCTCTATCCAACCATGCAAGTGCTGCACTGTTAAGACTGTCAATTCCGGTATATACCCTCCCCTCCAGAAAACTTTGCTTAACATATCCAATTACCTCTTCTACCTTACCTTTACTCTGAGGATCTCTTGGCCTGCATAATGAAACACTGTAGCCGATACGCTTTACATATTCTTCAAAGGCCGGTACAAATATAATATTACCTAGATTTTCGCTAACCACATAGACCCTATCAAGATCATATAGAATTGTCTGTGGTCTTCCTCCAAAATATTGAAATGCATAGTTATGAGCTTTTATGGCTGTTTGGGTCGTGAAAGGATCAGGTGAAAAATAAACATATTTCATTCTGCTATAACTTAACACCATGCAAAAGAAATATACCCGTACAGTTCGTCCATACATATCCTTAAGTTTGTATTGACCAAAATCAGCCTGTGCTTCATATCCCGGTGGCGAGATATCACGAGGCAAAGTTTTTCTTTTACTTGCATGCTGGTACCCGTGCTGTTTCCCTCAATGCTTTCATATAGCGATAGAATGTAGCTCGTTTAACTTGTAAATCGGGAAAGGCTTCCATCAATTTGAGAAAAATATTGGTATCGCGGATTTGTGGGCATAATTTCAACTGTTCCAGTATGTACTGACGGTAGTTATCCATGTGGTACCTTTCCTTTTCAGCTTCCCTAGCATAATCCTCTTTACTCATATTCCAGTATTTGCTGACAGAAGAATAGGTTATTTCCAGCGCTTTTGCGGTTTTTGTCTGGGCAAGTCCAAGTGCTTTGTACTCCTGGATTTTTTGGTACTGCTCGATTCCAATCATTTTTGATTTCCTCCTTTGGTTTTGTTTTAGGAACGAACATCTATAGCGGCACAATCATAGGCATCACCTCCTCTTCAACAGAAGATTAATTTTTATGATAAAGAAATAAAACCAATCATGGACAAGCGCCGCTTGTTCATGATTGGTCCTCATTTCTATTATTAGTTATTTATTCACTGCAGTAAAAGAGTTTATGTGATTAAAATACAATATGTATATTCGTTTATAAACCGATCATCTTCACCATCAGACGGATTTATTCGATCCATTTATCAAAATTATTATACCCATCATCAGCAACCCAATCATAAACCTTGAAATACTTTGACAATTGATAAGCTTTCCCCCATTCAGACTGTTGAATACCGCTTATTCTCCATCCATCAAGATCGGTATATTTGACCCATTTCCCATTTTTATATTCTAGCAAATTAAGTTTTTGACCGTCATTGCTAAATTCAATTGCAAGATAGTCAAATGGATTAGGCCTCAATTTTTTTGTTTTTTGATCTTTACCTGCTATGGAATTAATATGAATGCCCAATAACAAATTTCCTTTTTCCAGACTTTTCATGATTTCATATCTAACCCATCTTCTTGAGTATGTTTCAGAACCTATTAAAACAGCTGTAACTGATGTATTTTTAAGTTCGCTATTGATTAAGCGTTTTAATGCTAAATCGCTTTCTTTCTTCGCATCTTCCCATATAGAAGCATCAAAATAACCTGCGCCTTCATGTTTTGTTGTTTTATGATTTCGAACCACGTTTGCACGAAAATCAATTACATCTTGATAATGAAAGCTGAAAAAAACTCTCTTAGCCATCTAAATTCTCCTCCTTAACTCATCTATTATTTTAAGTATAGTACTAATAATTTCATGTGGTATCAAAGAATTCCCAAGGATTTCAAACAATGGCTTAAATACTTGTTCATCAGAATAATACCTTGAAAAGTCATTCATTACTTCTTCCCATAAAACCCTAGCTTGAAAACCTGTTGCCCCTACTGGAATTACATTTAATCCCATTGATTTCGCTATTTCAAATTCCTTTCTCACGCCATCGGCATTGACAATCTTCCCGTCAACCATTTTATTGCTAAATAAAAAAATCGCTATACCAGATTCAGAAATTATGTTCCGTCTATAAAAATCCCATAGGTCAGGAAGTGACTTTTCACCACTTGCTTTTTGTGGAAATGGTCTTAAAATTAAGTTGTTTTCAATTCTTTTTTTCTTTTCTGATTGTAAACAATCAAGCGCACCATTAATCACATAACTCCCTACGCCTAGACCGAATCCAGAAATGATTGTGTAATCACTTTTCACCAGTTCATAACTTAAGCCATGCAAGAGTTCTTTTGCAATGTCCTCAGACATTGCACCGTAGTCTTCAGCACTTCCAGATATAAAGATACTATTTTTTCTGAAAGATTTTTCAATCTTTCTTAAAATATTAGTTATTTCTTGGTACTCATTAACTAATATGGTTTTAATCGAAAATCTTTTCAAATCATTTATCTGAAGTTCCTGCTTAATCCTTGCATAATCATAATCCTCTTTATTGTCAAAATCTGTTTCAACTATTTTTTTTAGAAAACAATAATGAGGACGTTGATTTCCCTCAAGCCTTATTCTTATACGGCTAAGGATATAGTTTAAGTTTGGATCATTAAAACTGAATCCTATAAACAAGAATGTCTTTGATACCAGGTCACCTTGTAATGCAGTAGTGAACAACGAATGCGTTAGCTCATATTTTTCATAATCATCCCGTGTTATAACTGCCTTATGAACTTGACTGACATCACCATGCATTTTATAAATAACCGCATCTCTGTCACTTAACGTAATTGCAAGATTTTCCGGATCAATTTTTACATCAGGATTTTTACCGTTTTCTCTAAGTGCTGTTTCAATTAAGGTGTCATAATTTGTTGTCCAATATGTCGTAATAGGCAACCTGGCTAAAATCCTATGGTTCTCAGTAATAGAAGCACATCTTTGAAATTCATCAATAATAATCTGATTTAACCTACCTCTTCCACTATGTTCATTGCAATAATACTGAGCAAGAGAGATTAGATCATGTTGTTCTTTTTCTACCTTTAAATGAAGCTCTTCCGCAACACTTCGGAGTAGTTCTGTCCAATTCACAAACCCTGCTCCACTGGAAAGTCCTGCTCCAGCAAAAATAGCTGCATTATTTTCTCTTAACGCTTTAGAAAAATCGTCAATAAAAGGTTTTAGATTCTGCAACCCTATTCACCCCTTCCTTTTAAATTTTGACTTCAAAGTTAGCGTCAATACATCCTTTATATAGCCTATATCTCCATCGCGACCATATCTTTCTTTTCTTCACTGATTATGAACTTTTGTATTTATTAAAACACTGAACCTTTATTAACTGTCTCTATGCTGCCGGATAAGTAGTATATACAAACTCATAAATCTTTCGGCGATATTCATTTAATAATCTATCATCGTAACTATCAGGTAGTTCACTCCATAGGGTATCTCTGATAAGTATATCGACTGCTGCCTGAGTCTCTTCCTTTTCTGTCCAATGATCCAATTCACTGATTTTATCCTTGATTCGTTCCAACAATACCTTGGCAAGCTTTTTAACCTTTTTAATCTCTGCCGGAGTAAGCGAGTCCTTTAAAAGCAAATCGTACATAGCCAATTCTTCGTCATTGTTAAATCCTTCCCGTACGTATCTTTTTTCCTCATCATCCAGGTCATTTACGAAATTAGTTAAATCAATAAATGTTTTCTCTATGGCAGCTTTGTCCTGTTCAGCATTGTACTCCTCAATAATTTTCTGATATCGTTCATAATAGTTAATACGTGATGGGTTGCGTTTCATCATATTATCCAACCTGTCATTGATAAGCTCCTGTAAATCTTTCATAAGAAGATTCTTGTTCTTAACACGTGCAAATTCCTGCTGCAAGCGTTCAAAGTCAATGTGGCTAATATCAAAGCGGCGACTTTCAACTAAGTATCCACTATCATCTTCGTTTACATGCTCTGGTAGCTTAACAACTTTGATATATTCACTAACTATATTGTGCAGCTGAATCATTAAATCTGTATTATCCGAATGCTTCCTTTTTTCCTGCATCTGGTCATAAACTGCACTGATAGCATTTTTATAAGCTCGGTACTGATCTGTGACTTCTTGTTTTTCGAGATACTTAAACAGTTTGAATAATTCCCTAGCCATAACTTCAAAACGTTTCTTCACTTCCTCTGAAACGCACATGGCATTGGCTCCCTCTTGAACCAAGGCCAACTTGTCAAAGTCAACTGCCTGAACAAGAGCTGACAAATTAAAACCATGCTGTTTCATGTAGTCGATGATATCATTGGTTAATGCAATGATACGAGCAATCAATTCTGCTTTATCAGGAGCAGGATCAGATCCATCAGCTCCGCCTTTAGTTTTTGTATAATCAGCCAAAGCCTTCCTCAACGCTTTAACAACACCAACATAATCAACAATTAGACCATTGCTTTTTCCTTCATAAACACGATTCGCTCGTGCGATGGTTTGCATTAAGGTATGTGCCTTTAATGGCTTATCCAAATAGATTGTAGAAAGGCATTTCACATCAAATCCTGTCAGCCACATAGCGCAAACAAATACTATTCGAAATGGATTATCAGGATCCTTAAATTCCTTGTCCATTTCTCGTTTTTCCATTTTGCTACGATGGGGTTTAATATCCAGTCCCCATTTTTCAAAAGTAGTTACTTCATTTTGTTCCTGGCTGATAATAACCGCCATTTCTGTGTTTTTCATCCACTCTAGCCTACGGCTGATTTCCATGTATTCCTGCTGTGTGGCTCCAGACAGCGAAGATTCAATTTCTTTTATTTTTAGCTCCCAATATTTCTGAGCTAAATTAAACATTCGAACTGCAGTTACTTTATTGATACAAACAAACATGGCTTTGCCCGTTGTCCACAACTCAGAGTAATGCTCTACAAAATCCTTTGCAATGGTATCCAAACGTTTTTCACTGGTAAGGACATGTATGTCCTTAGCTAGTTCCTGTTCTAGTTTAGCCTGCTGATTAACATCCAGATCAGCCTGTTCTATTGCATCTAGTAGTACATCATTAATTTCAGGATTGTCTATCTCCAGTAGATCGGCTCTATTCTCATAATAAAGAGGAACTGTCGCTCCATCATCTACAGCACGCTTGAAATCATAAATGGAAACATAGCCACCAAATGTTCTTTCGGTAATATTGTCGTAAGCGAACAGCGGTGTACCTGTAAATCCTATACGGGAAGCTGTAGGAAGCAATGTACACATATTATCAGCAAATATACCATTCTGTGTACGATGAGCTTCATCAGATAAGATTATAATGTCGTGATCAGGAATAATTGGTGGTTCATCTGGTTTATTAAACTTATGTATCAACGTAAAGATAAAGCTTGGATTTCCTTTTAACTTCTGAATTAAATCTTCACCACTAGTAGCAATAAACTGTTTTGCTTTAGTAGTACCAAGTAAACCACAGGCTTCAAAGGTATCACTGATTTGCTTATTCAGCTCTTCTCGGTCTGTCAGAATAACAAAGGTCGGGGAGCCTGCAAATTTTCGACGAATTTTTTGTGCAAGAAATACCATGGAATAACTTTTCCCGCTACCCTGAGTATGCCAGAAAACACCCAGTTTACCATTGTTTAGCTTTCGATTCTTATAAGATTCAACAGCTTCGTTAACACCAAGAAACTGATGGTTTCTTGCCATAATTTTTGCCGTTGTACCACCAGAAGTATCAAAAAGTATAAAGTTTTCAAATAAATCCATAAAGTTTTTCTTATTACAAATACCTCTCAGCATGGTTGCCAGTTCCACAGAGCCGCTATCATCTTCATGTAGACGTTTCCAATCATTAAAAAATTCGTATTTACTACCCAAAGTACCTACTTTGGATTCCAAGCCATTGGACAACATAACAAAGGCATTGAAATGAAATAGCTGGGGAATGGTATCTAAATAGTCAGTGTAATTGCAGGTGTAGGCATCCTGTACATCTACATTTTGCTTTTTCAACTCTATAAAAAGCAGTGGAATGCCATTCACAAAGCCAACAATATCGGTTCTGCGACGATATAAATCACCGTGAATCTTCATCTCCTTTACAGCAAGAAAATGGTTCTTTTCAGGATCAGAGAAATTAAACACCCGGACCAACCTATCCTCCTGATCGCCGTTAGCTTTCTTAACTTTTATAGGAATGCCATCTCGAAGCATCCCATATTTTTCGCGATTAATCTGCATTAAGCTACTAGAGGATGTATAAGCAAGAAGTGTTTTAATAGCAGAATCACAATATTCTTCAATTAGCCAGTCGTTATTTTCAAACAGTGCCTTACGAAGGTATCTGGTAAAAACAATTTCTTTATAACTTTTACGCCCGAAAGTACCATTCTCACCAAGGACCTCCTTATTATAAGCAAACTGAACATCCCATCCTAATTCATCTTGAAGCAGGTTTCCTGCACTATTTTGCACTAATATATTTTCAGAATATTCCCAGCTCATATGTACCCCTCCTAACGAATAGCATTATAGATATCAAGTTTTAATCCCTCATCCGTATCATATGTATTATCCATAATAGCTTCCATAATTCTATGTAGAAGGTCTTTATTAATCTTTCCAGCCGCTACATGATAACTGACATTCTCCGTAACTTCGAAAAAACGCTTAGCAACTGCCATATATCCGTTTAACAATAAAAAATGAGCACAAAGAGTAATCGCTAAACGCTTATTCCCATCTTCAAAGCAATGAAATTTACAAGTACAAAAGAACAAATGTGTTAATTTGTCTGCAAATGTAGGATAATAATCATCATTTCGAATATTTTGTAAAACACTATCTAGCCTACCTAAGTCATAATGACCTAAAACCCCACCGCCACTATACTGAACAGTTTTTTTATGTGTTGCTACTGCCTGATCGAGCGTTAAATAAATAATCCCTTCCATTTATTCACGCTCCTTTAAGCGCTTCAAGACATCTTTATTCTCTTGCATCAAACGCTCTAACTCTTCACCTGCTGCTCCTAAAAACTTTTCATATTCATCTTTATCTAGTGGTTGAATATATTCTGATAGTTGATAATGAAATGCATCTCGAAGAGCCATATCTCGGCTGGCCATCTTAATTCGACCACGATGAATCAAAGGTTTCCATAAAGCCATATTTTCAAATTTTTCAAGTATACTTTCAACTTCCCTACAAGATAATTTGCGTCCTTGCTTAACATACTCTTCCTTAATAGCATCAGCTAATCCACATTCATATGCTGCAATAATATCTAGAATTTCACTATAGAAAGTATCACGCACTTTATCACTAGCTTTTAAATCAAGTATTTTTTTGTATTCCTTAGCTTTTTCTTTAAATATACTAACATATATAAGGTCAGTAAAATGAGCGTATTTATAGCGGTTGTCCTCTACATAATTCTTCAAAGCATCTGTAAATTGTCTCCGGTAATTTTCCTCCTGTAGATAAGCAGAAATAAAATCTTTATCCCTTTGATTAATATACTTAGTCGATCCACCTGTTTTTTTATTTATTAGATCAATAACGATATCTAGCATCATTCGACGTAAAATTTTGGCTTTCTCACTCTCAGAAAGTAACATTGCAAGGTTCAACAAGGACCGAAAATTAAAAACTCCAAGAACTGTAATTTTGGTAGGGACATTAATGTCCTTACCAAAACTCATTTGCATAGCATGCAAGAAATCCTTAAGTTTTTTTCCTCTTAATACTTGATAGCCATTCTGTGTAAGTTCATCATTATATCGCTCAATATAGCGTCCTATAGTTCGGATATCTACTTCAAAAAGTTCAGAAGCCATTTCACGCGTAAACATAAGCTCTTCATCCCATAGAATTCCTTTGAAATTTGATTTTTTCTTAATCTCAATCAAAGCGAGTTCATTATTTAATATATTTTGCCTATCTATATGTGAGCTTGTTAAATCCTTTGGCATTATATCCCCTCCTATACCTCAATATCGCCGTTCATAAGTTTGGAAAGAAGCTTATCACGGGCTTGTTGCAATAAAATAATCTGTCGATCAGCATTGGTTATCTGCTGATCAATACTTTTCGCAACGTTATTGAACTCATTAGCTAAATTATCACAAGGTATTAGAAATTCTTGTGAATGCAAAGCTGCTTTTGTTATTGAAGCATATATTGCTCCGTTTCCAATTAGATCGTCTTTATAGAATCGGTTCTTAAGCATATAGAAAAGAAAACTCTGCAAACCTTCTCTATGATTAATCGCTGCTAATCCACGACCAATAACAATTTTATTTTTTGTAATATTCATTCGCCCTACCGGTGCACGTACGCTGAACAAAATACTTCCCGCTTCTGCAATACGTGTGTAACTCGTAGAATATGTTTCATCAATTACAAATCGATAACCATAATTTGTAACACCTTGATGGAAGGGTAAACCTTGTTGTCTATCATTATAGTATTCTGATTTTGGACTCTGCCCCATTGTAATTTCAGCTATATCAATAAGTTTTTTTCGGCTCCACCCCTCCGGAAGACCATCTACTATCTTAGTGTTTTCATGACCAGGGAATCGAAGATTTACAAACCATTCTTCATACAACCGCATAGCTGCTTCTTCCAGTAACTTAATCTGCTTTTGGTTATTTTCTATTAAATCATCATAGGCAGAAAGAATACCAGCTATTTTTTTCTGTACATTTTTCTCAGGTGCATTGAATTGGTATTCATAAATTTTTGTTGGTGAAGTATGCTTAACAGTGGCTCCAGTTGCAGAGTTTGCAATAGTCCGTTGATAAGTATGTGTTCTCATCAACCAATATAAAAACTTATAATCAACACAATCAGTTTTCATTTTTACTAAACCAATCCGTTGATTATGAAGGTAAGTCCTACTTGACTTTGGTACCAATGCACTATATCCCAAAGTATCTGTATTCTTACTTAAATCGGTCATTGTAACAATTAAATCACCAGGTCTTAGAATATACTCTTCTGGTACATCCCCATTGAAAAATTTACATTTTTCTTCTTGAAATCCTCCACCAATTCTAAAATTACCAGGAGTCACAAGAACTATTCCATTATCCTCTTGAGTTATATAAGTACCGCTAAACGCATATCCGTGCTTTATCTCAATTAAATCACCCAATCTGTAATTTGTCCACTTCATATCCCCAGCTCCTCAAAATTCGCTGAAATTGTATCCATTAACTGGTTTGCCTCTGACTGTAATGTTAAGAGTTCCTTATGAATTTCAGTCATTCTTTCTTCAAAGTTTTCATCATCTTCTTCTACAGGAGCTACTCCCACATATGCACCCGGAGTAAGGCTCCAGTTCTTTTCTTCTATTTCATCTATAGTTGCAACTTTACAAAGTCCCAGAACATCGGTATATGTGCCGTCTCTGAATTTTTCAGTGAGCCACTTTGCTTCTTTTATAACTGTGCGGCATGCTTTAATTTGAGATACTACTTCCTCAATGCGACTAGAAACAGATTTCTTGAAACGGTCCCAAGTTGTTGCGGTTTCATCGATGGTTTTAGCAAACTCCTTAGCTTCATCCTTCTCCAATCCATCACCGTACTCACAAAGAGCTTTTAACGAAGCATTAAGTTCTGTAGTATACTTTTTCAACAAATCATTCAGTGGCAACAGCTGGTTAATATCCTTTGCATTTTTTATGATATCTAAAATCTGAACTCGTAATGGTTTAAGTTTCTCGCCATAGCCTTTCAACAATACCGACACACTTTCAAACTCAGTATCGAGTTCTTTACAATCATTGATAATTTGAGTCCAATAATCCTGTAATAATTTTGCGTACTTTCCCTTTTCTCCACGATAGAGCCAGACTATAGCATTTAGGTTTTTCATCTGCCATTCACTCCACTCATTGAGTGTTCGATCCACTACAGTATAGTAATTACGAGAATCTATGAAAAGAACTTTATCCTTTAATTCTTCTTTCTTCCCCTTATCAAAGAACCACAGGGAGCAAGGTAATGAAACCTTGTAAAAAAAATTATTAGCCACTGACATTAAACAGTCTACATGCCCGGTCTGAATAAGCTGTTTTCTTATTTCTCGATCCTTATTGCCGCTATCTGTAGCAGAAGCAGCCATAACAAAGCCAGCTCGTCCGCTATCATTTAAATATGCATAGAAATATGAAATCCAAAGATAATTAGCGTTAGAGACTTCCTTTTTCTGATTTACTCCCGGCAACCCAAAAGGTAAGCGTCCTGCATTCTGAGTAGATTCTGCTTTTACTTTATCTACATTAAATGGAGGATTAGCCATTACATAATCGCAGCGCCCTTCCAGATTATGAGCATCATGATAGAAGCTGTTAGCCTCATCACCAGATTTGATCTTTGCATTCAGACCATGTACAGCCATATTCATGATACATAACTTCGCATTAAACTCTACTTTTTCTTGTCCATAAAAAGTCATTACAGAATTAGCATTGATTCCTTCAGCATTAACAAAGTCGCTGGAAGAAACAAACATTCCACCACTGCCACAGGCAGGATCCAACACTATCCCATGAGTTGGCTCAATTATATTCACAATCATCTTTACTAAAGATTTAGGTGTAAAGAAAACTCCATCATCCGATGCGATAGCTGAAGCAAACTTATTTAAGAAATACTCATAAATACGACCGAGGATATCATCGTTGATTTCGTTTAATGCACTATTGTTAAAAATACGCAACAATTCTTTCAACAAATCATTTCTAAAAGAAGTATATGTTTTAGGTAATATTCCTTTCAATTGAGTACTCTCTGCCTCAATAAGCTCCATAGCTTCATTGACTGCTTTCCCACAATCAGCATCGTCTGGCAAATTGAGCAGATAATCATATCGAGCCTTTTCAGGTAAAAAAATAGCGCTTTTTTGCTTAAAATCACTTGACTCAACGGGAAGTACACGACCATTACGTACAGGACGGTCTTTTAGTATTTCTGCCTCTACATATTTAAACCGGCTATATGCATAACGCAAAAAGATTAAACCAAGAACCGGCATGCAATATTCTTGAGAACTTAGTTTAGAACCTTGACGTAAGAGATCCGCAGATTCCCATAATTCTGATTCTAATTTTCTTATATTTATCATTAAACAAGCCTCCATTTGATTGATATTTCACAATAATAAATACTAATTCCGTTTGGTATCCATTTCCATGATATCACAGACGTCACATTCCAACGCTATACAGATTTTTTGAATTATTTCTGTACTAACATTTTCGTTTTTGCCAAGCTTTGTTATCGTAGCAGAACTAATGCCTGCAAGTTTCTGCAAGTCTTTCTTTTTCATATCTCTATCAATAAGAAGCTTCCAAAGTTTTTTATAACTAATTGCCATCATAATCACCTCTATGTATGTATAATTACATAATATCATTAGCATCATCATATTGCAAACATTTTCTTTACGTTCGCATGATTTTTGATTTGTATTCAATAATTCTTACTCCAAATCCTTCTAAATCCTATGCTATAATCTCAGGTGTATAGAATGTTACATCCATCCTGTCTTCTCAACCCTACTAATTTATCTATTCTGTCCACTCACCCCTACCTAATTTCAGACTCATTTTTACCACAAAAAAACACCCTCGATATGTTTCCATGTACCCATATCGAGGGTTTAAGTCGAGTTGACAGATTTACTTCATTTTATGAAACCCAGTATTTTCAATACTTTCCGAGCTTTACTTTCTAGATAGAGTAGAGCAGTGGGATTGCCACCGCCCCCTCATCAAACCGTACGTGCGGTTTTCCCGCATACGGCTTTCCGATATTCTTCTTCCTTCAGCATTCAGCCGCAAATACTTGCTAGTCCTGCCTG
>NZ_RLII01000042.1 GCF_004102745.1 Acetivibrio mesophilus
TTGTACATGTAGGTTCTTTTGTTGTCGTATATGATCCATTGAATGTATGGCCTGTTGCTTTTATTGTTTCTGTATCAACTGCCTTACACCTCGAACAGGTTCTCTTTTTGCTTCCATCGGTAGTACAAGTTGCCGCTTTAGTTGTTGTCCATGAGCCATAACTATGCCCTAATGCAGCTATGGTAATTGTCGAAACAACTGCTCCGCATCTTGTGCATCTACCTTCTTTTTTACCTGTCGTTGTACATGTCGGCTCTTTTGTTGTCGTATATGATCCATTAAATGTATGGGAGCATGTTGCTGCCAGTACTACAGTACTTAAAGTACTATATTCCTCAATGCCGCTTTTTATTTCTTGACTTGTCCCCACAAATAATGTATTTTCTGCAGTTTCAATATCATTTATATCCAAGTTAGATATGGTATTCTCTTTATCATTGCCTGAAGCATATTCACAACCGCATGCTTCATCTTCGCATTCGCAGTCCTCATGTTCGGTGCAACCGCACATTTCTTCATGTCCGCTTTCGCAGTCCTCATGTTCGGTGCAACCGCATATTTCTTCATGTTCGTCTTCGCAGTCCCCATGTTCGGTATAACCGCATATTTCTTCATGTTCGTCTTCGCAGTCCCCATGTTCGGTATAACCACACATTTCTTCATGTCCGTCTTCGCAGTCCCCATGATGACAGTTTAACGAATTTACTACTGTCCCTTCAAAACCGTTTTGTGCACTTACAACACCTATATTAGGTGCCTCAAAACAAAAAGATACCATCATAAATACAATTAGGACAGCAGAAATAAAACTGTTCTTTTTCATTTAAAACCCCCCAAAATATCTTTCTATTAGTTGTGTTAAGTATAAAGGAAGCCCTTCTACTTCCCTCTACTATGCTTGATTTCCTCCTTTCCCGGGTTAATTATTAATTTCTATGTCTTAATCCAGATGCATCTTGAGTATGACTTTACACAATAAGACATTAAAATTCATTAGTACAATACACACCAATTGATGTCACATACCTTCTATTAAACCTAAAAGTAAACTGCATTTATCAATATCTAATCGGTATCTTTTTGTATATGCTTCCTCAAATTCATATGGTGCAATAAAAAATATTCTTACGAAATATGTAGTTTCCCTATTATATTGACATAAATATCTTATTTAACTAATTATATATCATTTTTCGACATAATCAAAGCTATATTTGGGTCAGTTTTCTATTTAAATAACCAAAACTTTTCTCTTGAAAAACTACGTCTGCAACTTAAAAATTCAATAATAGTCGGCAATAAAATATCAGGAGACCTTCTGAAATTTTTTAGCCGATTATTGGGTTTTTATGGGTGCGTAGGGGATTAAAATAAATTACTGTGTTTCGAGATATAAAATTAATAAATTATTCACAGTTTATTAATCAACAAAAGATATTATTAAGATATGAGGTTGCTGCTAACCCCTTAAATATAAATTTATAACCTTAAAAAGAGCTTAAGCAAGCTCTTTTTTAATGCCAGATAAGTACATTACGTAAATCAATTGCCTATTACTTAAGAATCGGCAAAACGTACAGTAAGGTCTGCCGGTATATTTAATCCCATTTTTGAATTTCTTATTCAAAGTGTATCTATATATTTCGTAAAACGCACTTTTCAATGAATATGAGTTCAATAGTAAAATCTATTTACAATTTCTATTCAAGTAGATTTTACTTTTTCATCTTACCTTAAAAATAATGTAACTAAGAATTCACTTTTTGTGATATACTTATATTAAAGGAGTTGATTTAAATTGGCACAATTTTGCACCTGCGGTTCATTGA
Organism: Acetivibrio mesophilus; assembly: GCF_004102745.1. Classification (GTDB taxonomy): domain Bacteria; phylum Bacillota; class Clostridia; order Acetivibrionales; family Acetivibrionaceae; genus Hungateiclostridium; species Hungateiclostridium mesophilum. The sequence continues at coordinate 1,830 of NZ_RLII01000042.1, forward strand.
TTATCAACGACAGTTGTACTAACAAGAATTGCAGCAACAGAGCAGCAAGCAAGCCTTCATCTGCAGGAAAACGGACTGCTAAGACAGCCAAAGCTGCTAAAGCTGATACATCGGCAAAAAGCACCCGTACCAGAAGGGCTTCAAAATGTATTACTTACAATCTATATGATAAAAAGGCAGAAGAGAGTTAATTAACTCTCTTCTTTTTAATTCATTCATCTTAAGATATTGTTTATGACGTAGCATCAACACATTACTAAGCTGGATCATACCCCACTACAGTCCATATTCCCGTACTATCCTGTCTTATCAGCCTCTTTAAATATACCTTGCGCACAGTTGTGATGTCTCCGCTTACCTCCACTATTGCATCTATGCCGTTGTTCTTTATAATCTTCATATCTTCATAATTTACAGGGTACTCTCCTTCAATGCCTTCTGGGGAAATCTTCAGGCTGACAAAAACCTGAGCGACATACACAGGGTCCAGCTTCCAAGGGGAATGCCCGGCATCCACGCTTTTTTGCTCATTTTTCTCAGCTTCCAAATCAACCGCAACTTCAATCTGAGGCTTATCCGATGCTACTTCCTCTCCCGATGGTATCTGGACTGGGTCCAATGCTATACTCTCAATGAATAAAACTAATTCATCCATTGTGACATCACCTATTACAGCATATTCAAATCCGGATTCCTGCCAGCGAATTGAACAAATATCCGCCATCCCCGAATACTGTCCACCTCCGTTAAGCACTCCAAGGCTCTCTTGTACAGGAGATTGAATTTCTGCAGTATTGCTTCCCACCTTGCCCAAAACTGACGTTGAGGCAGGCTTAAACTCATCTGTTGCTTTTTCCTGTAGAATAATCACTCGGCTTTTCTTATCCTTCGATGTATAACTTAGTTTAATAGCTTTCATGCCATCTGTTACCGCTATACTGTCCCTTACATACCCCTTAGGGAGATTTTCCGGAACTTTCGGAGTAAATCCAGCTATTTCTGCCGCTTCTTCAATGTTGTTTACCAATTGCTCGGAATTTTTATCTATTTCCTCAAAGCCTTGGGGTAAGTCGTAAGTAAGAAGCTCCCCAGGTATATTGTCACTAAACTCAATACTCGTGTAGGTTACCCTGTACTGGATTGCATTCACCATCGCTCTCTGCCTCTGCAATGGCAGATTAGTCTCTTCATCAATCCATATTTGATAGGATTCTCCCCCTTTGGGTAGCACTTCAAGTATTGTGGCCTTTCTTCCAGCAACTACATCCTTCCCAATGGTTTTTATCTGTGTAGCATTCTTAGCATCATTTATTTCATTACCCAGCTCCAAGGTGAATCTGTACGGATCAGGGAAGGCAGAAAAGACATATACCTGTCCTTCATCGAGACAAACCTGCCACTTCTTCTCTCCGTTGTTTACAGTTATTAGTCCTTTTTGAAAGCCCTCAAGCTCCTTTACATAGTAGCGTCCTTCATTATCTGCCCAGACCTCCCGCATTGATTGCAAGGTCTCTTCTCCTTTAAGGTTGGTCTCAACAATGCTAAGGATTCCGTGATATGCCCTAACTTCCTTATATGCTTGCTCCATAGCGTACACAATGTCGGTTCTGCCGGGATACAGTGCAAAATTCACTAAAAGAACCAAGGCTGCAACTGCCGAAATAGCCGCTGTTCCTGCAAGCCATGCCCATTTTCTTTTTCTATTGGAAGGTTTTTGCCATAATTGTCTACCCACTACACGAGCCAGTTTCTTCGGGTAATCTACCTCAGGAAGATCAGGCTCCCTTAGACTTCGAACCTTTCTTACTGTATCCATAAGCTCGTCCAACTCCGGTGAATCCGTTGGTTCATCATGCTCCTTAGGCATTTTCTCGGCGTTTAATTTATCAATGTATTCGGATAATTTCTTTTCATTGTTATCCATAGAATTATACCTCCTTCAAGTTAATCATTATTTTTTAGTATTGAAGCAAGGGTTTGCAATGCTCTGTACTGCAGCACGCGAACAGTGGACTCTTTCTTCTTGATAATTCTTGCGGTTTCGGCCACCGAATAGCCCTTGAGTATCCTTAGCTCAACCACCATACGTTGCTCCTCGTTAAGGCGATCTAATGCATTTCGTATCAATTCGCGCTGGGCGCTTGCCTCTGTCTCATCCTCAATTGCAGTTTTTTCGGCATCTATCGCCTCAATATTTACGTTTGTACCCCGGCGTTTTTTCTTACGCCATTTATCCCGCAGAATATTTAGTGCAACGGTTTTTAGAAATCCTGTATATTGCTCTATCTTTACACTGTTCTTTTGTAAATGGGAAAGTGCCTTAACATAGGTCTCCTGAGTTATATCCTCCGCTTCCTGACGGTTTTGGACTTTATAATATATAAAGCGGTATACAGCTTCCCATGTTGAAGAACAGATTTCTTCTACCGACTTCAAATCACCGTCCTGTGCTTTTTTAAACGTGTCCTCCTTCAGCATACTTCTTAGCTCCTTTTCCTTGGCCAGTTATATATACACTAATAATAACGTTTCGGAGGCCATTAACGTTACATTTAGTTATTGCCATTTTTTATTGTGTAAATGATAAATGTTTTTTCCAGCTTGTTATCGTCAATTTGATTGTATAATTCGTTTGTATTCGTGGTACTTTTTGTGGTGTTTTCATCTGGAAGGCATATGGGGGTATTAACGCTAACAGGCAATCAAAAACCCCTCAATACGACAGGTACACTGTTTTTCTTGAGGGATTTCAAATTATTCTAGCATATTGGAATTTGTGATTTTTACTAGTTTTATTCGCAGCTTTCACTTACATTACTTTGATATCAATATTTTTTAATTTTATACTTTATATCGTAATCAATTGCTTTTCTGAAGTTCTACTCAAAGCAAACCTTTACCTGATTTTATCACTAAAGTGTCATAATTCAATTCCCTGTGTAATAAGTCTACACTCACCAGTTAATCTAATCTTTTATAAGAACTTCAAAATAAGCCATTCTACCATTGGAACATTCTATCGAAGTCAAATGTTGCTGAATAATTTTCTGTAGGTATAGTTCCTGACTCTGGTACAAAAGCTGCCCACATATCTGACTTGTCCAGAGAATACAATATTCTTAATGTTCCTAGCTTTCCACTTTCTGAGTGATTCAATGAAATTACAATACCAAGAAAATCTACATTATTTATATTAGTAACAACAGTGGCTTCTTTCTTAAATGACCCTTCTGCTGATATTAACCATTCCGGATTGCGCCCAACTGGAGAATACCCATCGCTAGTGCTATCTTTGTTAAAAAATGTTATGCCCAGACTCCACTTATAGCCTTCGGGTATTTCCGGATATGTACATTCAATATAATATTTTCCGTCCTCCTTCACAAATCTCAATTGGTCTGCTAACTTGAGCAAAAACTCTTTTGATTTTTCAATCTTTATTCTGCCATAGGCATCAACATCTGTCGCCTCATTAAAAGCTATTCCATCATAGTATTTAACTGACCCTACCGTAGGATTAGGTGAAGGTATTACATCACCATTCATATCCATATAAACCGTTTTTATATCTGCATTTCACTTCACACTTGCTCCCAATGCTTCACTTACAAACCTTACCGGCACAAAAGTCCTGGACTCTTTTAATAATGCTACTGTATCCATTTGTTTTTTCTGTCCGTTTACTTCATAATTCTTATTCCCTATTTGAAGCACTACTTTTCTTCCGTTTAATGCTATTGTTACTTTTTTCGTATTTCCATCCCACCCCACATCTGCGCCTAGAACTTCTCCAACAAATCTGATAGGTACCTGGGTTCTTGAATTATCATCAATAAACGGCTCTACATCCGGAAAATTTATTTTTGTGCCATTTACTACTACTCGAATCGGCATATCAACGGCAAATGTTGGCACTGAGAATAAGTATGTAATCACTAATATCACTGTTAATATTTTTGCAATTCTTTTCATTTCAATTTGCCCTCCATCTATACTTCTTGCTTGCTTTGTTTTATCTCTATCAAAGCTTTATTCTTCTTTTTCGAAGAAATGTTCAATTTCGTTTATTTTCTCACCAGTTTCATCAACTTCATATATATATACACCATCTATTAACCAAAATGCAAACACCATGCCTTTGCTTTCTGGATTTACGCAATAAACCACCTCGTCTGTATCTAATTTTTTGAGCTGTGTCATATAATCATCTATTACTACACAGTCTACACTAAACAATCTTGTCCTAGATAAATGCTGATCTTTCATCATACTCCTAGTCCTATTCATTAAAGTTAATGAAGTTCCTCCAGTATAAGGATTTTCAATATCTTTTTTGTACAAATCATGTAATGTATTCATAACCCCTGCATAATCACCAGTTTGAGTAAAATTCCTCAAATAAGCAGCCTCAATGGCATACTCCAAAAACTTTTCAGCATTAGTCTTTTCTTTTTTATCTCCTGCATTCTGTGTACTCTGTGTCGAATTTGATGCCGATGTATTAGAAGGTTGATTATTTCCTTCCTCGCTGCCACCACAAGCCGATAATAAAGATACTACACATATTATTACTGCTACTAGTATTAACTTTACTCTAATCATTCTACAGCATCCCCTTCCCTAAAAAACATATCTCTATATTATTATCCTTTATAAGTGTATTCCTACTGCCCCGCCATTTTCAAATGTACCATATCCTACAGAGAACGCTTCGGACTTTCTTGTAATCGTTCCTGTTTTGAATGTAAAGCCCTCAATCAAGTGACCTAATTCATTTTTTATTTGTGCTGGTAAAATCCTCCCTGAATCAGGAGGTGCAAATGCAAGTATATCGTTTTTGTCAAAATTACCCATTGCACCTACCCAATCCACCGCTTCAGTCCTTTTCCAAATTGCGTATGTGTTGTATCCATACACCAAATCAACTATAGGTATTGTTACATTAGGTTTGTGTCTTCAACTATAGTCTGGTAATTTATATGATTTCTCTCGAAAAAATGAAACTTAGGTTTAGCAGAGAAGTATATTTTCCCATCCTTGATTTCTATAGTCGGAGTATCATAAAATAAATCCGAAATCAACTTATTCTCCATAGTTTTTTCATTTATTAATGTTGTTGAACATACAACCTTTATATATCTCTCTTCTATTAATTTTTTATAAAGTTCAGGCTCTATTTCATATTCAAATATGATTTTCTCTTTAATTGCTTCTTCCAGATCTTTATCTGAAAAACCGTATTGAAAATCTTTATCATATATAATCAAATCCTTATATTTCCAGTATCCACCACTATAATGCCATAATTCAATCCCGTTTGTAAATGGAACACATGAACCTATAATCTTACCTTTTGGTTCTATATCCACACCATCTATAAGAACTTCAATATCCAATGTTTCTGCCTTAACTACTCTACCATCATACTGCAAAGAATATATAATTGTTACCACCGTTATTATAGCCATTACTATCCAAAAAATACTTTTATTCATTTCTTACCTCCATTTCCATTTTACCACTGAAACATTTTATTAAAATCAAACGTTGCAGTATAATCTTCTGGAGATAATGCACCTGATTCTGGAACAAACTTTATTTTCATTTTTGATCTATCCAAATAATATGCTATATTCAATATTCCTAAACTCTCCGTTTCTGGATGATCTAATGAAACCAAAATGCTAAATAAATCCACGTTGTTTATATTAGTAATATCTGTAGCTTCTTTTTTAAATGAGCCTTCTGCGGGTATTAACCATTTGGGATTGCGTTCAACCGGAGAATATGTAGTATAAGTACCGTCTTTATTAAAAATTGCAATACCTAACCCCCACTCATAACCTTCGGGTATTTCCGGATATGTACATTCAATGTAGTATTTTCCGTTTTCCTTCACAAATCTCAGTTGGTCTGCTAGCTTGAGCAAAAACTCTTTTGATTTTTCAATCTTTATTCTGCCATAGGCATCAACATCTGTCGTATCATTAAAAGCTATTCCATCATAGTATTTAACTGACCCTTCCGTAGGATCAGGTGAAGGTATTACATCACCATTCATATCAATATACACCGTTTTTATATTTGCATTCCATTTCACAGTTGCTCCTAATGCCTCACTTACAAACCTTACCGGCACAAAAGTCCTGGACTCTTTTAATAATGCTACCGTATCCATTTGTTTTTTCTGTCCGTTTACTTCATAATTCTTATTCCCTATTTGAAGCACTACTTTTCTCCCGTTTAATGTTATTGTTACTTTTTTCGTATTTCCATCCCAGCTTACATCTGCACCTAGAGCTTCTCCAACAAATCTGATAGGGACCTGCGTTCTTGAATTTTCATCAATAAACGGCTCTACATCCGGAAAATTTATTTTTGTGCCATTTACTACTACTCGAATCGGCAGATCAACGGCGAATGTTGGCACTGAGAATAAGTATGTAATCACTAATATCACTGTTAATATTTTTGCAATTCTTTTCATTTCAATTTGCCCTCCATCTATACTTCTTGCTTGCTTTGTTTTATCTCTATCAAAGCTTTATTTTTCTTTTTCGAAGAAATGTTCAATTTCGTTTATTTTCTCACCATTTTCACTAATCTCATATATGTATACACCATCCATAAACCAAAATGCAAACACCATACCTTTACTCTCAGGATTTACACAATAAACCACCTCAGATGTATCTAAATCTTTAAGTTGCGTCATATAATCATCTATCACTACACAGTCAACACCTAACCCTCTTGTTACAGACATATTACTATTTTCAATATAAGATGCCGTTCTATTCATCACATATATTAAACTACCTCCAGTATAAGGATTTGTGATGTCTTTTTTATACAAATCATGCAATGTATTCATGATTCCTGCATAATCACCTGTCTCAGTAAAATTCCTCTTATCAGCAGCTTCTATGGCATACTCCAAAAACTTTTCCGCATTAGTCTTTTCTTTTTTATCTCCTGCATTCTGTGTACTCTGTGTCGAGTTTGCTGTCGATGTATTAGAAGGTTGATTATTTCCTTCCTCGCTGCCACCACAAGCCGATAATAAAGATACTACACATATTATTACTGCTACAAATATTAACTTTACTCTAATCATTATCCAACATCCCTTTCTTTTATAAATCATATTTTTATGTTAATATCCTTTATACAGGATAACATCAAACTTTATTCTTTTTGCATCTTCGGTCCTCAATTCCTTTGGCATAAAAGGTTTTGTCGCAAACAAATACTTTATCGAAACTGAAGATTCGATACGCATATAGGTACTACATTCTGACATTTTAAAAGTTTTATTTCCTGAAACAGTCCTCATATTTACCTGTATCAAATCAACTATTCTTTTCATTTTCACGTTCTTGTTTCTGAAAGGACATATCATGCTGCTATTTCCACTAAATTAGATATTTATTATCTGTACTAAATTTGTTAGCAATTGTGGCATTATTAAAGGCTTTACCCTCTTCCTCCCTAACACCTACGAAGCATTTGTCAATATTTTAATCATAGACTGCAAGATCTGATTTAACCGATATATCGAATGCGCTCTCACTTTGCCCCAATATTGCTTTCACTCGTATTCCTTCGACCCAAACGGTGGAAGGAATAATTATTATTAATAAAACAATGTACAAAAAGTTGATATTATCCCTCCTATTTACTAAAAAATCTCATAAGCGATTCCCCCTATCACTCCGCAACTTTGCATATCCACTATTTTTATGCATATAATAATAGATTTCTCAAAAATCAATGACTCAGTAATAAAGATTATAGTATAAAATAGCAAATATGCCAATATAATTTTTATAAAGCTATCAAAAGACAATTTATTAATTAATATTAAAATATTTTAATGGAATCACTCCTCATGCTCTCTAAGAATATTAATCCTAACCTTTGCACTAAAACGTTTTGCATAAATATAGGAGTAAACTTAAACCCCTCAATATAACAGGAATCCTGTATTTCTTGAGGGGTTGCAAAATTATTCTTAGTATATTAGAATATAAAAATTCTTGTGACTTTTACTCTTTTTATTCGCTGCTTTCATCCACATTACTTTGTCTTCCGTATCCCTCACTATAAACCACTTTTATCGAAGGTGTTCCAGAAGCAGCTTCACTTTTCAGCTCTTCTAGCATTGTTTTGACTTCATCGGTCAAAGTCCCTTCGGGTATTACTATGATGAATGTTCTTGAAGTCACTCCTCCAACACCTTTAGTCTTTGAACCAAATTTATTAATACTGCTCTTTAATGAGCTTTTTGCTTTTTTGATATCTTTATAGGTCTCACAATCTAAGTTGATGCTTCTAACCTCATACATATCCCCAGTATCCGGATATCTATTCGGATATTTTTCTAGCTCTTTCGCAGTAATCTGTTTACCATAGTCAAAAGGAGCTTTATCCCATAAAGACTCTTTAACTTCTACCGGTGCCGATGCATCTCCATTCATCCAACCTCTAACGGTTGCACGTTGTTCCATGTGAATTTCAGGAAGGATATTTATCGGCAGTGATGTCTTTATCTTATATCTCACTACAATATCGACGCTTTTATTATCAGCAAATACTCTATTGCTAAAGCTAAAGGCTTCTAACGGATCCTCCCCTTCATTTACTACAATGTAAGCACCTGGCCCACCCTTGCTGTTAAAAATTCTTTCATCAATGTATTTTCTCATGAAGAGTTCAATTATAGGTTCCGATAATTCATCCTTAATTTTCTCAAATCCTGCACTAAAGAATAAGGAAGCAACACTGATGAATTCTTTCCTGGGGTTCTCCTTTACTTCTCCAAATACATCCTTAACAGAGCCTATTGAAATTTTACTTTCCTCATACAATTCCTTCAATCTGTCTATTTGAGTTGAATCACCTGTTGCTAATCCTTTAAAGGAATCTACACTCTCCTCCGAAATATCTCCTAATGCATCAAAGGCCTCTAACACCTGCTTTGTATGGTCTGATGCAGTACCTCCATATTCATCGGCTGTTTCTGTAGCAGCATCATTCAACTCCCGAAGACCGGAAATCGAATAAAGATAGCTGTAGGTTGCAACTTCATTGGCTGCACCGTTTATTGCATACTGGACATTATTATGTATGTACACAACCTTCATGAAAAAAGCTATAGATAAAAAAACACACATAAACAGGGGCAACGAAATTGCAGCCTCTACAGTTAATGACCCATTCTTTTTTTTCAACAGATCTCTTAAAACATTCATACTTTCACCTTGCTCTTGTTATTTAATAATATGCTCTTGTCCGGCATGTTAACCTGCTGTTCTCAAGCTCGTACACTCTTACTTTGCAAGAATTAGCTTATATCATCATATATTGAGCCTTTTACGGTGATCTTGATGCTCTCTAAAACTACACCCTTCAATGCATCTTTTATTGATTTGTAGTCCACATCAGACATTCCATTTAAGTTTATGTCAGAAAGTCTAACTGTGATATAGTATTCTCCATCAGCCATTTTGGGGTGAGTATAAAACTTTTTATTATCTTTGTTTATTATAATTGTAACCTTTGTCGTCTCAGTTATTTTAAATACATTTCCCCCTGCAACATACTCGCGGTATTTATACTTATTATAACTGTCCAAGCTACCTGACAAAGAATAACCTTCCATAGACATTTTCCAATAGTCGTGACTTCCGTTTTCATTTTCATCATCCACCATTTTGGAATTATGCACTATCTCCTCCACTACCTTTTTGTAGCGACTAGAATCTTTGCTTCTGTCTAATACAGTTATCAGTTCTTCACCGCCTATGCCCTTGTTGTTTTTTGTGGTCAATACTCCAGGGTCTGTATAAGGCCCATTCGCAATATTTACAGCCTGGTTGTTAGCATCAATATATACCAGATTTGATTCATATCTGAAGGAGTTGATTAGTGCATTCACAAGCTCTTTATGCTCTCTTGTATCATCCTGGTTATTCTTATAGTTAACAGTTGTGACTTCAAATGTATATGTACCTGTCGGATTAAAGTAATAGCCTGATTTTATCGGATAGTCGTAATCCTTCATGCTTATGTCTGTGGCAAATACAGCCTTGTCGTAAAGTGAGCTGTCGTATTTCATTCTGCTAGCTGCATCCCGGGCTTGTCTGTAATCCTGAGCCATTGATCTGGTTACATCCCAGTCGACATCAGCACTGCACTGCTGCACAAATTGCCTTTCGTATTTGCCAGGCACTGATTTCCATACTGTTGGATTTTCATTTACATCTAGATCACACATATAGCGTATTACGTTGAATTTAATAGGATTGTTTGTCCACAGCATTCTTGCTTTTAAATCTGTGTCATAATTATTACTTATTTTATTTTCATACTCCTTTTGGTTCAAATCCTTTTTGCCGTTGTATACATATGTATTTATTTGAACCTCATGATTCCCTCTATTAAATGCTGCCGAAGTTGATAGACTTCTTGTGTGTCCAGCGCAATCTTCCTCCTTGTCACAGTAATATGTATACGTGTAGTTTCTTTTAACATTACCTTCATAAGTAACACTTGCCTTTCTTTGGATTGGTTTCGTTGGATCGGCCAAGTCAAGATATTTCTTCTCCAAAGGGTTGTCTCCAAAATCGCTTCTTTGTATTTGTGCATTTATTTTTGGCTCCCTAATAATTGTTTCACTATCTTCGTCAACCTTAGGGTTATTTTTTACTTCAAATTTGCGCAATAGGTCTTTATCTTCATTGGTTACATTTAGCTCACCTTTAGCATTTCCATCCCAACTACCTCTTGGCAACCTCAGTTCCGCCTTAATTTCATTTCCATCAGCAAGATCAAAAGAAATATCTCTTGACAAAGCATAATATGGCAAGTTAACTACCTCTAAATTATCAAATGATTTTACAACCTCAATTGTGTCGCTTACGACATTATTTTCCAAATCATTTTCTTCTGGATTAGTTCCATCTTCATTGACCGCGAATTTTACATTTACATCACAATCCGGCATAGTAAAAATAGCATAGAAAATATGATCGCCTTTTTCGTCACCTTCTGGAAAAACACTTATTTCTCCTTCGCTTTTAACCTCACCATCCTTTCCAATATATACTACATCTAATTCTCTATCCTTTTCAGGTGTGATTTCCCATGTAAAATTAGTTGTTTCCTCATTTAAAAATGTAGAATTAACTACAGCTGAAATAGTGATGGTATCTCCTTTTGCCGCGCTTTGGGGTATATTTTCAAAATGTACAGAAAAGTCCCTAGGCTCTTTTGCTGAATAAAATGTAAACTTGATGGGGTAGTCAAAGTGTATCCCCACTGCGCCGCCATTTTTAAATGTACCATACCCTACAGAGGACTCTTCGGACTTTCTTGTAGTCTCTCCTGTCTTAAATGTAAAGCCATCAATTAAGTGACCTGATGCATTTTTTATTTGCGCTGGTGAAATCCTCCCTGAATCAGAAGGTGCTTCTGCAAATATATCCTTCTTATCAAAATAACCCAAAGCACCTCCCCAGTCCACCGCTTTAGTCCTTTTCCATATTGCATATGTATTGTATCCATATACTGGATCGACTATAGGTATTATTACATTAAGCTTATCTCCTATTATACTTTGGTAATTTACATATCTCCTGTTATAGAAATGAAATTTAGGTTTGGCAGAAAAGTATATTTTTCCATTCTTAATTTCTATTGTTGGCGTACCATAAAACAAATCTAGAATCGACTTGTTTTCCATAGTAACCTCATCTTTTAATGTCGTTGAGCATACAACCTTTATATCTCCTTCTTCTATTAGTTTTTTATATAGCTCAGAGTCTATGGCATAATCGAACTTAATCTCTTCACTAATGGCTTTCTCAAGTGCTTCTTCATCGTCAATATTGCTACCTAAGTCCTTATCATTTATTATTAAACCCTTGTAACCCCAATAACCGCCACTATAATGCCATAATTCAATTCCCTTTGTAAAAGGCCCATACTCACCAATTATTTTACCTCTTGGTTCCTCATCTACTCCTTCTATAAGAACTTCAATTTTTAGAGTCTCTGCTCTTACTATATCAGGAGCATAAAAGCCAAAAGAGAAGATATTCTGAATTATTAGTGCGAACAACAGTATATGGAGAATTTTTCTACACATTGTTTTGCCCCCTAATTCATTCTACCATTGGAACATTTTATTGAAGTCAAATGTTTCTGAATAATTTTCTGTAGGTATAGTTCCTGACTCTGGTAAAAATTTAGCTCTCATATCTGACTTATCCATGGAATAAACTATATTCAGTTTTCCTAAGCTCTCAGTTTCCGGATGATCTAATGAAATCAAAATACCAATAATATCCACATCATTAGTATTCGTGACATCTGTCGCTTCTTTCTTAAATGATCCTTCTTCTGGTATTAACCATTTGGGGTTGCGCCCAACTGGAGAATATGTAGTATAAGTGCCATCTTTATCAAAAACCGTTATACCCAAACTCCACTCATAACCTTCGGGTATTTCCGGATATGTACATTCAATGTAGTATTTTCCGTTTTCCTTCACAAATCTCAGTTGGTCTGCTAGCTTGAGCAAAAACTCTTTTGATTTTTCAATCTTTATTCTGCCATAGGCATCAACATCTGTCGCATCATTAAAAGCTATTCCATCATAGTATTTAACTGACCCTTCCGTAGGATCAGGTGAAGGTATTACATCACCATTCATATCAATATACACCGTTTTTATATTTGCATTCCATTTCACAGTTGCTCCTAATGCCTCACTTACAAACCTTACCGGCACAAAAGTCCTGGACTCTTTTAATAATGCTACTGTATCCATTTGTTTTTTCTGTCCGTTTACTTCATAATTCTTATTCCCTATTTGAAGCACTACTTTTCTTCCGTTTAATGTTATTGTTACTTTTTTCGTATTTCCATCCCAACCCACATCTGCACCTAGAGCTTCTCCAACAAATCTGATAGGTACCTGGGTTCTTGAATTTTCATCAATAAACGGCTCTACATCTGGAAAATTTATTTTTGTGCCATTTACTACTACTCGAATCGGCAGATCAACGGCGAATGTTGGCACTGAGAATAAGTATGTAATCACTAATATCACTGTTAATATTTTTGCAATTCTTTTCATTTCAATTTGCCCTCCATCTATACTTTTTGTTTGCTTTGTTTTATCTCTATCAAAGCTTTATTCTTCTTTTTCGAAGAAATGCTCAATTTCGTTTATTTTCTCACCATTTTCACTAATCTCATATATGTATACACCATCTTTAAACCAAAATGCAAAAACCATACCTTTACTTTCTGGATTTACGCAATAAACCACATCGTTTGTATCTATTTCTTCAAGATCTGTCATATAATCGTCTATTACTACACAGTCTACACTAAACAATCTTGTCCTAGATAAATGCTGATCTTTCATCATACTCCTAGTCCTATTCATTATAGTTAATGAAGTTCCTCCAGTATAAGGATTTGTGATATCTTTCTTGTATAAATCATGTAATGTGTTCATAATTCCTGCATAATCACCAGTTTCAGTAAAATTCCTCAAATCAGCTGCCTCTATCGCATATTCCAGAAATTTTTCAGCATTAGTCTTTTCTTTTTCATCTCCTGCCTCATGCGTACTCTTCCCCGAGTTTACTTTCGGTGAATTAGAAGGTTGATTATTTTCCCTCCCACTGCCACCACAAGCCGATAATAAAGATACTAAACATATTATTATTGCTACAAATATTAACTTTACTCTGTTCATTATCCAACATCCCTTTCCTTTATAAATCATATTTTTATGTTAATATCCTTTATACAGGATAACATCAAACTTTATTCTTTTTCCATCTTCGGTCCTCAATTCCTTTGGCATAAAAGGTTTTGTGGCAAACAAATACTTTATCGAAACTGAAGATTCGATGCGCATATAGGTACTACATTCTAACATTTTAAAAGTTTTATTTCCTGATACAGTCCTCATATTTACCTGTATCAAATCAGCTATTCTTTTCATCTTCACATCCTCGTTTGTAAAAAGCAAAAACAGCCTAAGGTAATCAGCATACTTCATAGAGAGGAAAGACCCCTTAAGGTTTGTTTTCATTATCTCTGAATCACTTGTATTGCCGATAGAATCAATAAATTTATTTACTTCCTCTTTTCCTTTGTCAGCAGTTTCCTTGAATGTCTCTTTGAACTCTTTAACAAAATCTTCTTTTTGCTCTTCAATTCCATCTTTTATATTATTTTTCACTTTCTTTTTGGCTTCCTGAATAGTATTAAAAATCATACTATTTACTTTTTTACTTGTTTCATCAATGTTATAGCCCAGCAATTCCTTCCCTTCTGCAAGTTCTTCAGTAAGTTCTGCTATAGCTTCTTTAAGATTTCTATCTTTATATTCCTCAAGAAAATCTGTATAATTAACTCCTTGAATAATGTCGGGCACATAACTGCCTACAGCACTGTTTTCAACAGTTTCCATTTGTTGAAGAAGCAAAGTTTGAACTTTACTGCTAATCTTATTCATTATGTCTCCTATTTCTCCCTCAGCTTTAACATTTAAACTTGCCTCTAAATCATCAAAAATATTCTCTGCGGAATGTGTTCCTTCTTTAATAGGATTTTCAATACTAGCAAATGCTTTATCTACCAGTAAATCTACTTTTGAGTCAATGTAGTCTGCTATAGTTGTAGTCGCATTTTCCAGAAAATCGTTAGCTTTGTTCTCCGTATAGTCAACCACTTTCTCAGAAACAAATTTCGCATTTTCTTTAGCTGTATCAATAATTTCATTTGTAATTGTTGTCGAAAGTCCTTTAATATCCGTTATCCATGTATTCCTCGTTTTAAATATTGGTACACTATCACCCTTTAACAGCAAATATACATCGAATAAAGATTCCGCCATAGCCCAAGCCATCATAATCAACGTGTGTATTATGGGCACACCTACACCACCAGTCCAACCTGCTACAATTGTAGCAACTTCTAGCGCCCTGTTGAACTTTACCGGATCAGTATATATGGCTATTACATTCAACGCAAATCTCACAAGAGTAATTTGTGCCTTCACTGTATCTATGTTCTTCTCTTCATTGGCAAACCCTCCCAGAATGTATTCTACATCCGCATTATTTGCATCAAAGAACACCGGCCTGTTTTTCATTAAATCTCCTCTTAAATCCAAGTCCTTTTCCATGTCTGTGCTATAATTTGCGAAGCTTCCCATTATGTACTCATTTATATATATTTCATCTCTTAAGTTATAAATTCCATCCGCAAATATATCAGACAATTCGGAAATATAATTCAGCCCATTCTTTGAAAACTCCGTATTGTCCTTTGAAAATGATGCCTTTCCCATGTCCACAACTGCAAGTTCTTTCCCGGCTACGCCCCCTTTTGCCTCTCCTCCTGAAGCGATAATTCCAAGTATATTATACACATGTTCCATGTCAGTTTTTATTTCTTCAAGCTCCGTCGGCTTATATCCCTTATTTGACGGTACATCTTCAGGCATTGTCTTCTTGCTTTCCTTTATCGGCTTTTCATCCTCGGGTCCGCCTTTTTTAGTAAACTCCCCTATGGCATCCCTGGGGTCCTTTTCACCTTCCTTGGGCTTATCGGAAATTAACCCTTTGTCTGCATAATAGTCAATGGGATTGCCATTGTTTTTGCCTTTGTACTCTCCTATTTTAGCCTTTACTGTCTCAATATTGAGTCTTTCACGCACTGCGTCAATATCCGGAACTGCATTTTCAAAATCACTCAGGCTAAGCTCATCTATT
>NZ_RLII01000043.1 GCF_004102745.1 Acetivibrio mesophilus
CACTTCCAAAGGAACTTAAGGGTAGGCTTTTACTGTGTGCATAAGAGCAAGAATCATGATACTTACTTAAAGCCAAATATTGAATTTTCAAGGTGCATAGAGATTATTAATCTGCGAAGTTTAAGTTGATAACATAAATATTGAATTTATTATATGGCCCATTGGTCAAGCGGTTAAGACACCGCCCTTTCACGGCGGTAACAGGGGTTCGAGTCCCCTATGGGTCACCATCATAAGCCTGTAGTATTTACTGGTCTGCCAGAAGTTATTTATCGCTGGTAGACCAGTAGACAGGTCAAAGGAATAGGAAAAATATGGCCCGGTAGTTCAGTTGGTTAGAATGCCAGCCTGTCACGCTGGAGGTCGAGGGTTCGAGCCCCTTCCGGGTCGCCATTAGAAACTTAATATAAGCTGGTGTAGCTCAGCAGGTAGAGCAGCTGACTTGTAATCAGCAGGTCGGGGGTTCGATTCCGTCCACCAGCTCCATATGGAGGGGTTCCCGAGTGGCCAAAGGGGGCAGACTGTAAATCTGTTGGCTCCGCCTTCGATGGTTCGAATCCATCTCCCTCCACCAAAGAAAGCGAGTATAAAATACTCGCTTTTTACTTATGTTTGTATCTACTAAAATAGAATTGTAGAAAATAAAAGCGAGGCAAAACAAAAGCTGAGAAAAGGCTCTCAGCTTTTGTTTTTGGATATTTAACAAATTCACTTTTTAATTACTCTTTCTAATGGTTATCTTATCTTCCTTGTCTTCAGAGAAGTTTTTGGTATGTTTTACGATATACAAAGGTCTTCCTTTAGCCTCGTCATAAATTCTTCCTATGTACTCTCCCATGATGCCAAGAATGATAAGGGTAATTCCGTGGAAGAAAAGATTAATTGCAACGGTTGATGCCCAACCCTGCTGTACATGTTCTGTAAACAGCTTCATACAAATAACTACAATAAGATATACGAAACTGCAAAATGACAGCATAATACCAAAATATGATGCCAGCTTTAATGGCTTATAGGAGAATGAGGTAATGGCATCGGAAGCAAATTTCAGCATCTTCTTTAATGGATACTTTGTTTCACCGGCAAAACGTTTTTCCCTTGTAAACTCAATTCCTATCTGTTTAAAGCCAAGCCAGCTTATTATGCCACGAATATATCTGTTGCGCTCGTTAACCAGCTTAAGAGCCTCACAGACCTTGCGGTCAATAAGTCTAAAGTCTCCGGTATCAACAGGAATATCAACGTCCGTCATGTTTCTTAGGAAGCGATAGAATACCTTTGCAGTAACTTTCTTAAATATAGTTTCACCTTTTCTTTCTTTCCTTTTTCCGTACACAACATCATAGCCTTCACGCCACTTCTCAATCATTTTCGGGATAAGTTCCGGTGGATCCTGAAGGTCGGCATCTATGACAACAATAGCTTCACCCTCCGAAAAATCCATTCCGGCAGTTATTGCGGTTTGATGCCCAAAGTTTCTTGCGAAATCCACCAGCTTTATTGTCTTATCCTTGCTGCATATTTCATTAGCCATAATAGCTGTTTTGTCTTTGCTCCCATCATTGACAAATATTATTTCGTAAGGCTCATTTAAGGAGTCCATAACGCTTTTTAATCTTTTATAGGTTTCAAGAAGCACTTCTTCTTCATTATAAAGTGGTACTACAACTGAACATACAATTTTATCTGACATTTCCTTTGCCTCCAAATCAATTATTTAGAAATACCATGTATTAAACCACTTGAGATACTTCATGTAAGATACAGGAACCTCAAATCCTGACAATCCGGGATAGAAGAGTATAAACAGAGCCAACACAATTCCCAGATAAACATATGCAATATATTTTGTGCTACTATATTTATCGACAGCTTTTTTAATAACATAAACAATCAACAGTATTAAAAACGGAACGATAGAGAAGTAGTGGTATATAAATGCAATTCTAGGAACAGCAATCCATGGTACGTACTGGAATATAAGTCCGGCCAAAGGTACGAGCATTTTCTTATCATACCTAAACATGCCTATAAATAAGAGAGTGATGCAAATCAGCAGGCAACACCATATAATCATCTGAGTGCTAGAACTCTTTAGGAATTCATCACCCCTTTGGATATCTTTAAAGAGGAATAGTATCGCTCCGAAGGCCGCCGAGGAAAAGACGCTGGTAATTAGAAGGTTCCTGTCTAACTTTGACAGTGCCAGCAAGATTGCAACTATTCCAAAGAAAATTAGAGCCCACCATAATTCAGCACTTCCAGACTTAAGAACGTCTGTAAAGAAGGTCTTTGGCAATGCTATATATCCGAAAGTTGTTGCTGATAGGGTAAACAATACAACAAGGTTCTTGTTGAGCTTTGAAAGTGCCCATACGGCAACTACACATAATGCTAGAAGGCCAACCCACCATACTGCAGGATTGCCCAGCGTAAATATTTTTGAAGCCATGCCGGGCTCAAGGTCACTTCCGAAGTAAAATGCCATAGGTTTTGCCATTATAGGCCATTCCCACCATGGAGACTGGTACGGGTGATCTGCTACCAGCTCGGAGTGATATCTAAGCATATCGATAGAGTTTTCATAGAAGACAGAGATTCCTTTGTTGTCCCCGGGAACCATCATATATGGAATATATGACAGAATGTAAATTATCAGTGGAATTACAACAAAGAATAGAACGCATGCTCCCAGTGTGATGGTCAGATTAGAAGGGTAGCTGCTAATCCACAGAGGTTTCTTCTTTGATTTACTTGTTTCGATCTTTCTATATTCAACAAACTCTGTAGTCTTGTTTATAAAGAACAGCAGGGCAAGTCCGGCAGCTCCATATATTGCAATCCACTTGCTGGCGGCGCCCAACCCAAAGAACAGCCCACTTAGGAACAAAGGCTTTAAAGACTCTTTGAGGGTCACATTATAGGACTTATTTATAAAGTAGTCATACATAAAGTAGTACATGAGTATAACGAATAAAGTAACATAACTGTCTATAGTTGCTATTCGTGTCTGACTGAAGTGCATAAAGTCAAACATCATCAAGAAAGCAGTACAAAAGGCATAGAATCTGCCATGAAAGACTTTTTTACCGAATACATACATTGCAGGCACCATGGCTACACCAAACAGGGTACCGACGATTCTCCAGCCAAAAGGCACCATTCCAAATATAAGGATCCCAAGCGCTATGAAGATCTTTCCGAGAGGCGGGTGAGTGGTCTCATAGGGGGACATCTTATGAATGTGTTCAAAGGCTGTTCTGGCATGATAAATTTCATCAAAGTACATTCCGTTCATGTAAGAAGGCCTGAATGAAAACTTGTCCGATTCATCAAAAAGGTTTCCTATTGTAGCATTGCTTTCATCTTCTAAAACACTGTCGATGATTTTTATATTTTCCACAGGCACTGTGCTTCCTTGTTCAACTATGGCTATTTCGTTGAAGGCGCCGCCTGTAGAGTCCACAACAAATTTTAGTTGTTTGGTGGTTACTGGGGCTGTATCGATATATTCCCATATGAATATATTCTTCTTTTCAATAGTAGCAAGATGCTTGAAGTTTTGAGTATCATCAAGATATTCAACTCTTACCTTGGAAGAAGGATTATATTTATTACTGCCAAGCCCACAGTAATAATATATCCTTGATAGATTGGTTTCTTGGCCAAGGTCTATAGTAAAGTACTCACCGGGGAGGGTTGGCTCCCATGAAGTGGTGGGAACTTTAAAATCTCCAAGGTTATACAAGGCAATGCAGAGGTAAATGAGAGTCATAACACCCATTATAATAAAATCAATTTTGTCAAATTTGACTTTTATCCATTTTTGGTCGTTGTTATTTTGACTTACAGGCGTACTACTATTCGTTTTAGTATTGAGACCAGGTATTTTGTCTTTAAAGAACATGAAAAAGATAATGGCAAGCAAGGTAATAAAGAAGGCTATTGATGCAAATATTAGATACCCTTTGCTGTCAGTATTTTCTGATGCACCCTGATCTACTGTTCCGTCATATTTGGGATCCATATTAATTGCTGTTTTGCCAGAAGGAAGGCTATCGAGTTCGACAACTTCAACGTCGTCTATCCAGATTTTACCGGTATTGATGTTGCCATATCCCCCAAGACCTATGGTAAGAGTAAAGTTTTCTTGGTTTGGACTGGTCCTTCCATATAGCTCAATGTACTCCCAGCCACTGGTTGTTTCACGAATATCCCTAGAAGTTTCCAAGCTGCCGTCAATAGAAATGTTGGCTCCTTTGGTTTCAGTCCCAACATTTTCTGTTTTTACCCAACAGGACATTCTATAATAGGTATCTCCTTTTACCTTAATTGGTTGTCTAAACCTAGAATCGTTTTCTAAGTTGTTAATAATGCATGCACTTTTGCTTCCGGAGTAGTACTGAGTTTCATCAATTAAAAACTCGGTAAATCCTGCGGATTTTTCCCAACTGTCAGTCTGCCAAAAATGCATGCTTTCCGTATCTCCATCTTCAAATCCCGGGTTTTTTACAAGATTCTCACTCTCGGCAAATACTAAAGAGGAAAAAACGAACTGCATGGATATTAATAGTATAAAGCAGACCTTTAAAAACTTTTTCAACACTTTGTAAGCACCCCCACAAAATCATAATTTATGATAAAATATTTAATCATAAATGCAGAAAGGCTGAAAAACAGGTTTTTGCATTTATGTTTTAAATGGTGTTACTTCTTTTGCACTGGTTTTGAGCGATGTCGGCTGTCTTTCTGATATCTTTATAAAAGATTCTCCGCAAAGTCGATATCTCTTTATGTCCATACAAAGGAAAGTAGGTTTGTCCTATGTTACCTTCATTTAATTATCATTGCTCTCTTCGTTATCAGAAGATTCATCGATGTCAACATTTTCATCAACATTTTCATCTGAATTATTGTTTTTAACAGGAAGGTTTTTGCCCGATTTATTAGCGTTGTAAATAGCAATCCCCATAGCAATAATTGTAATTATTAATATAATCCAAACAACCTTGGCTAAATCATTTTTGCTTTCGTTGTTCTTTGGCGAAGAGTTGTTGCCTTTATTATTGTTATTGGAATTATTATTTTTGCTTTCATTATTTTCGGGTTTTATTATAGCGCAAGGTGCGCCTTCAGGTATTGTTTCAACTTCTTCAACCATTACATTGTCAAAGGAGGCTTTTCCGGTGCTGAGTCCACTAAATCCGCCAACTCCGACAGAAACATTTATCGTACTAACACCTTCTTCAATAACGGCATACATTTCAACATATTTCCAACCATCGGTTGTTCCCTTGATTCGCTCTGATGTTACTAACTGACTTGTTATGGAGAGGTTTGCACCTTTGCCCTCTTCACTTACATTCTCGGTCTTTATATAGCAGGATAATTTGTACTTTTTGTTTTCTTCCACATTGACAGTTTGCACGTATCTACTGTCATTGGGAACATTGTTGGTTATAGTGGCATATTTTTCTCCCAACTGGGGGTCAGCAGTTTCAACAGCAAAAACTGTTGCGCCATCACTTCTATCGAACCATTCCATAACCCAGTTTGCGGGTGAACCATTTACCAAAAATTCAAAGGAACCGTTAAAGAGACGGTTTACAGTTTCAGCATGGGGAATAACTGTCATAGTTATTAGTACGACTGCTGTAATGAGAATAGCAACTGCTTTTTTAAACATTTTTATCTACCTCCAAAGAATAAAAGTATTATATTATTTTTAATTTAAAAGTGAACCAAATTTAATATTCATTCAGCAATAGGAATATCAGCTATTTGCGCTAATATTCTTGTGTTCAATTTTTTCACTTATTGCCTTTTCACTTACTATAAATCTTGGACGGAACTTGACTTCATCAAATATCTTTGCAATGTAAGTCCCTATAATGCCAAGACTTATCATTAGTGTACTTCCGATTATCAAAAGCAACAGGATAACTGTGGTAAAACCGCTTACGGCCATACCTTTAAACTTCATATATAAGGTGTAGATGCCCAGTATAAAGGAACCAAAAAGGAATAGCATGCCCATTAGTGTAACCAGTTGAAGAGGAAGAGAGGTAAAGGATGTTATTGCGGTTATGGCAAGCTTGAATAGTTTTAAAGTAGACCATTTTGATTTTCCCTCTTTTCTGTCTACCACTTCAAAGGGAATAGTGGTTCTTTTGTATCCGAGCCAGGCGGACATGCCTCTAAAGAAAGTATTGCGTTCCTGCATGGTGTTCCATGAGTTTACTACCTTGGCATCAAGAAGTTTGAAATCGGAGGCACCGTCTAAGTTAAAGCCGGACAGATTCTTTAGTATTGAATAGAAAAAGTGTGCTCCAATCTTGTTTATAATACTTTCTTTACCCCTCGAGGACTTCACAGCTTCCACAACGTCATAGCCCTCTTCTTTCCATAGGCGCACCATCTGGGGAATGATTTCCGGTGGATGTTGAAGATCGGAATCCATAACCACACATGCGTCGCCGTTTACCGCTTCTAGGGCAGCACATAGTGCGGCCTCTTTGCCGAAATTCCTGCTGAATTTAAAGGCGAAGACATTTGGAAGGTCTGAGGACAACCTTTTAAGTTCTTTCCAGGTATTATCCCGGGAACCATCGTCTACAAGGATGAATTCATGATTAATATTGTTTTCAGTCAGAATTTTATGAATTATATTGATGTTTTCATAAATCTGTTTTGCCTCATTGTAGACTGGAATTGCAACTGAAATTAAATATGTACTCATAATTATCTCCTATGTTCTATATATGACTTTTTTATAAGCAATAAAGTTCCAAGATGTTAGAACTCCTTGAAGCATTGGCTTGGCAATTGGTGGAGGAATTCTAATCATGCGCGTTAAAACATACCATATACCAATGTTGCCGACGGTTAGATTGAAGATAAAGAGAAGCATATAGTAAAACAGCTGAGTACCAGTATTGCTTTTTGATTGGAATGACCAGAATTTGTTAACGAGAAAAACAACCCAGAATATTACGATATAAACAATTACATTTGCAATGCGGTCATCAAGCTTTATAACTTCTGATAACAGCATAAACAATGTCCACTCTATGCCAAAACATGTAAAACCTGTAACGAGGTATTTTTTAAACTGGGATATAGACTTTTCGGTAAAAAAATCTTCAAAGAATTTATTTTTTTTTAGTTTTTCAACTAATTGTCCTGCAAACATATATCCTCCAGAGTAACAACAAAATTATCTATATATGTTGCGAAAAAAACTATATAAGCAAATACAGTTTAAACACTTGCATTTGGAGGCAAGAAGCTAAACTCTTCGCAACATATCAAGCAATGTGCATATTTCGCAATATCTAAAATAAATGTAAAATGTTTACTGCAAAATATATTGACCAAAATAAAAGCTCGGGACACTGAGCCCCTTCGCTTTTGCCTCTTTCATTTCACTCCAGGAGCCTAAATGACGTTTTTGATTATTATGACATAATAATCAAAAACGTGACACAAATACCAAAATAGTTATATCAAGCTCCGAAAAGCAAAAAATATAGGAGTATATGTCTATATTATAGCAGTATTCGAGGTAATAAGCAATTTTTATTTTACTAGGAGTCTTTATCGGTGATTTTTTGTCTGAGAAGAGCAAGCTCTTGGGTAAGGCGGGTTATCCTTTCGGATTGTCTTGACACTGTTACAGTAGTACCAAGATTGTATAAAATCAAATACCCAAGACCGAATAAAAATAATAGAGATGGGGGATTTTTTATATCGAGCCATCGGGAAATCGCCTCTATAATAACTGGAGTACTGGATAGTACAAGGAGAATAATGCTCATTAGTATCCACAACAGGGAATAACGCTCCTGGAGCTTGTTTTTTCTTACCAGTTCAATCACAATCAATAAAAAGAGTACGCTGAACATTATTGATAGGGAATATACATTTATAATCATTCAAATCACCTTTCTATTCCTCAGAAGATCTTAAGGTACCGATAATAAGGGCAAGACTTACCTTCAACATATAATATAGTGAACGCAAGGTGGTAATAGAGGATTTCCCCCCTTGGCGTTCGTGCATTTCAACGGGTAATTCAGTAATCCTGAAATTTCTTTTTTTCAGTCTGACCAATACGTCAACCTCAGGATAATCAACAGGATAACGACCGGAAAAATAATTTATAACATCTTTATTTACAGCCCTAAAGCCGGAAGTGGTATCCTTGAATTTCTGATTTGTCAGTGTGCTTACCAAAAATGAGAAAAAAATCATTCCTATTCGTCTTAATACCGATGACCTATAATTTGATTTGCTAATGTAACGGGATCCGACGACAACATCGGCATCATCGTTGAGGATGGGCTTAATCAGGTCCTTTATATAGGAAGGATCATGTTGCCCGTCGCCATCAACCTGAACAGCGATATCATAGTTGTTTTCCTTAGCATATATGTACCCTGTCTGCATTGCACCTCCTATTCCAAGGTTGTAGGGTAGGTCTATTACTTTTGCACCGGACCTTCTAGCCTCCAGCGAGGTGTTGTCCTTAGAACCGTCGTTTACGACAAGGATATCTGCCTGCGGCATTTTAAGGTTTATTCGCCGGATAACGCTTTTAATTGTAGCTTCTTCGTTATATGCAGGGATTATAACGAGAATTCTCATTTATCCACCTCTTTTTGAATAAGTAATATATAGCTCGCAATAAATGTATATTGTGTTTGAGTATATTTATATTTTGCATCAAAAAAAATAATAAATGCACAAAATTCTTTTTTCTGTATTGCCATATGAGAAATGTATGTTATAATGATTACAAAGAAAATGCAAGTTTTCAATCGGGAGGTTGCAAAATGAAGTTTACTAAAATGCATGGACTGGGGAACGACTATATATATGTTAATTGCTTTGAAGAGCGTGTCGAAAACCCTTCGGAAGTTGCGAAAAGAGTTAGTGACAGGCATTTTGGCATTGGCTCCGACGGTCTTGTGCTGATAATGCCTTCGGATAAAGCGGATTTTAGGATGAGGATGTTTAATTCGGACGGTTCTGAAGCTGAGATGTGCGGAAATGCGATAAGATGTGTAGGGAAATATGTGTTTGACAACGGCATGACCGAGAAAAATGTTATAACAATAGAGACATTGGCAGGAATAAAAGTCCTTCAACTGATTATGCAGGATGGCAAAATGGAACTTGTAAAAGTTGATATGGGGGAACCTATCTTAAATCCTGAGAATATACCGGTGTTGAGCGATAAGGAAATTTTCAAGGTGGAGCCTGTCAGTGTGGACGGAAGAGAGTATAAGGTCACCTGTGTATCAATGGGAAATCCCCATGCAGTGACCTATGTTGAGAATGTAGATGTCTTTCCTCTTGAACAGATCGGGCCAAAGATGGAAAATCACAGCCTTTTTCCAAGAAAGATAAATGCAGAATTTGTTGAAGTAATAGACAGAACTACCCTTAAAATGAGGGTCTGGGAAAGAGGGGCAGGAGAGACTTTGGCATGCGGAACCGGCGCTTGTGCTGTACTGGTGGCTTCGGTATTAAACGGTGTCAGCGAAAGGAAATCAACTGTAAGGCTTCTGGGAGGAGACCTCATTGTGGAGTGGAATGAGGAGGACAATCATGTCTATATGACAGGGCCGGCTATAAAGGTATTTGAAGGTGAAATTAGCTTGATTTCGGGTCAATAGAGGCCGTTTAAAGGATAAAATAGAATGGAGGTTATTTATGGCGTTTATTAATGAAAACTATCTAAAGCTTCGGGGAAGCTATCTTTTTTCGGAAATTGCAAAGAGGGTAAATAATTTTAAGAATGAAAATCCCAATGCCAAAATAATACGATTGGGCATTGGAGATGTTACAAGGCCATTGGTACCGGCAGTTATTGAGGCTATGCATAAAGCTGTGGATGAGATGGCAAAAGAAGATACTTTCAGGGGATATGGGCCGGAACAGGGCTATAGCTTTCTAATAAGAAAAATAATTGAAAATGACTATGCGCCTAGGGGAATAGAGATTGGTGAAGACGAGATATTCGTAAGTGATGGGGCAAAAAGTGATACTGGAAATATCCAGGAAATATTTGGACTGGACAACATAATTGCTGTTACGGACCCTGTATATCCTGTTTATGTGGACAGCAACGTTATGGCAGGAAGGACCGGAGAATATTCGGAGCACGGTTACTTTGAGAAAATTACCTACCTGCCGTGCAGTGCAGAAAACAACTTTATTCCGGAGCTTCCGAAAGAGAAAGTGGATATTATTTACCTTTGCTTTCCGAATAATCCCACGGGTATGACCTTATCTAAGGAAGAGCTTAAAAAGTGGGTTGACTATGCTAAGAAAAACCGAGCCGTAATACTATTTGATTCGGCATATGAGGCATTTATTCGTGAGAAGGATGTACCTCACAGCATTTATGAGATTGAGGGAGCTGACGAAGTAGCAATTGAATTCAGAAGCTTTTCCAAGACAGCAGGATTTACCGGAACAAGATGTGCTTACACCGTTGTGCCTAAAAAGGTCGTGGCGTATACCAAGAATGGGGAGGCGCATCAGTTGAACAGTCTCTGGAATAGAAGGCAGACAACAAAATTCAACGGTGTTCCATATATAATACAGCAGGCAGCGGCGGCAGTTTATAGCCCGGAGGGTCAAAAACAGATAAAAGAAACCATAGATTATTATATGGACAACGCGAAAATAATCAAACAAGGTTTGGAGGATGTCGGGCTTACTGTATTTGGAGGAGTAAATGCACCGTATATATGGCTTAAGACTCCAAAGGGCGTGAGTTCATGGGAATTCTTTGATATGATGCTTAAAGAAATAAATGTTGTCGGAACACCCGGGTCGGGATTTGGACCAAATGGTGAAGGGTATTTCCGATTAACTGCTTTTGGCAGCAGAGAGAACACAATAGAGGCTGTTGAAAGATTCAAAAATTTGAAACTTTAGTAAGATTTTTTGCCGTTTCAACTTCATTAATTGTATTAAAAAATATTATACACATATACTAAGAATACTATATTTTTATGACGTTATATATGGTTTTTTGAAGACGGGTGAAATATGAATTTTAGAAAAAGTATTCTTTATATATGTGTAGTTTTTTCATTGGTTTTGTTTATTGAGGGCGTATACACCCTTTTGTTTGCGGAAGGGGAATATAATAGTACAGAGTTTCACAGTAAATATAATCCTGTGGAGATAGTAAAAACAAGAATTGATGCGGAAGATGTGCCAAAGGCCCTACTTCCATATAAGAATATTCTTCTCTTAGGACTTGATGATGATGAGACGAGATCCGATGTTATTGCTCTCATAAACTACGACCCTAATGAAAACAAAATGAATATATTGTCCATCGCTAGGGATACCAGAGTGAAATCCAACGGCAGATACATGAAGATAAATGCTCTTATTGGAAAGGGCAAAGAAAAAATGGTGATTGATACGGTAGAAGACATAACCGGTCTTTCTGTAGATTACTACATCACTCTCAATTTCAAGGGTTTTAGGGAAATTGTTGATGCGTTAGGGGGAGTTGAGATAGACGTGCCCTTTGATATGGACTATGATGACCCCTATCAGAATCTTCATATTCATATAAAGAAAGGAAAGCAGGTGTTGGACGGCAAAAAAGCGGAGGAATTTGTAAGATACCGCAAGGGCAACCATGATGGTGAAGGTTATGAGGATGGAGATCTAGGAAGAATTAGAATGCAGCAGCTGTTTATACAAGAGTTTGTAAAGCAAAAGCTCAAATTAAAATATTTGCTGAAGGCAGACGAAATCTTTTATACTGCGAAAAAGAATATGAAGACAAATATTGAGATTGGGGACTTACGTTATTTTATTAAGGATATAAAAAATATTAAGCCCCCCACAATTGAAGGATACACACTGCCGGGATACTCCAGATATATCGGAAGTCAGTGGTTTTATATATATAATAAGAAAGAAACGAAAGAGTTAATAGAAGAAAATTTCTTTTACACTGATCATTAATAAGCGGGGAGTTGTGAAAATCAGCTGGAACAGGCTGATTTTTTGCTGTCTCAATCATTTACTTTAAACATATTAATTTATGTATTATAATTTTATATATGTGAGAAAAAGAATTTGCATGATCAAATGATTTGAGGTGTTAATTAGTTTGAAGAATATAGGTTTTACAACAAGCATACCCGTTGAGGTAATATTTGCGGCGGGACATAGGCCTGTTGATTTAAATAATGTGTTTATTACTAATGATAATCCCGGAAAGTTGATAGAAGTTGCTGAAAATGCTGGATTTCCTAGAAATACCTGCGCTTGGATAAAGGGTATTTACTCTGCGGTTGTAGACACGGGAGAAATAGATGAATTGATAGGCGTTGTTGAAGGGGATTGCTCGAATGCGAAGGCGCTTGTAGAGGTTCTGGAGCTTAAGGGAATACGATGTTTTCAGTACTCATACCCCAATTCTAGAAGCTATGATCAGTTGAAAAAGGAGATTGATAGGCTTTGTAGTCATTTTGCTGTCAGCTATGACGAGTGTTTGAGAGTAAAAAAGGAATTAGATAAGATTAGACTGAGACTTTCTTATCTGGATGAACTGACGTGGAAGTATAATAAAGCCCATGGATTTGAAAATCATATATGGCAGGTTTCAAGCAGTGATTTTAATGGGGATTATGTTACCTTTGGACGCCAGTTAGAGGAAGAAATTTCCTCTATTGAGAAGAGGGAACCGAAAACAGAGAGTAAAAGAATTGGGTATATAGGTGTTCCGCCTATTAATGGAGAAATATACGAATTTATTGAGTCGCTTGATGCCAGAGTGGTATATAATGAGGTACAGAGACAGTTTACAATGGCTGATTCCGTTGATATTGAAGATATTGTGGAGGAGTACAGGAGATTTACCTATCCGTACAATATAAGATGCAGACTTGAAGATATAATCGATCAGGTGAAGAAAAGGAAGATTGATGGTATCATACACTATACCCAGGCATTTTGCTTTAGAGGGATTGAGGATATTATAATAAGGAATGAACTCGATGTTCCGGTTCTTACCCTTGAAGGGGACAAGCCCGGCAACATAGATCAGCGGACGAAGCTTCGAATTGAAGCTTTTATCGATATGCTTGATGAGTAAATTTTATAAGAAAAGGTGAATTATGAGAGTATTGGGGATAGATTTGGGAAGCAGAGCTGTTAAACTGGCTGTTTTTGAGGATGGTAACTTTTCAGACAGCATGGTTTATGACACCGCGTCCTTTTACCGTGATTTTTGCTCCAATGTAAACCAAAAAATCAGCATTGACTTTGAAAAACTTGGCGTCGGATGCTTTGACAATGTGGTAAGCACCGGCTATGGTAGAAATAATGTAAATGTGGAAAATGCAACAGTGATTTTGGAGTTAAAGGCTCATACTTTTGGTGCAGTGTGGCAGACCGGTCTTGAAGACTTCACACTCCTTGATATAGGTGGTCAGGACAGTAAGGTCATATCGGTTAGAAATGGGAAAATGGTGGATATGGTTCTTAATGATAAGTGCGCTGCGTCCTGCGGAAGATATCTGGAGAACATGGCAAATGTTCTTGGTATCGGTATTGAAGAACTTGCCGGATACTATGAAAACCCGGTGGAGCTCAATTCCACTTGCGCAGTTTTTGGTGAATCGGAGCTTATCGGAAAGATATCCGAGGGATACAGCATAAAAGCAATGGCTGCAGGAGTAAATCACTCTCTTTTTAGAAGGATTAAGCCGATAATTGAAAGATTCCCCCATGAAAACCTGGTGGTCTGTGGCGGGGTTGCTCGAAATAAAGCCCTATTAGAATATATTAAATCAGAGCTTGATTTCAAACGGATTGTTACACCAAAAAGACCTCAGTTAAATGGTGCTATCGGTTGCTGTGCATTCAAAATCAGGAAAATGAGCCGCAGTTAATATATTATCATAAAATGAATATTTTTTTGAAAAAGCATTAATATACTGGTATACTTAGTTATATTAAATGGATCTGCATTGATAATATTATTTTTCGCTTAAATATTATTGGATTATTGGAGGATATTATGAGGAGAGCTGTTGTATTGTTATCTGGCGGTCTTGATAGTACCACCTGTTTGTCAGTTGCTGTGGCAGAAGGTTATGAAGTGTATCCGCTGTCTTTTGACTATGGGCAAAGGAATAAAAAGGAGCTTGAAAGCGCAAAACAGGTAGCCAAGTACTTTAAAATTAAAGAGCACAAAATCGTAAAGATAGGAAATGTAGGGGGAAGTGCTTTGACAGATATGAAGATAGATGTTCCTGACTACAAAGGCCTTCCGAGCATACCTGTAACATATGTACCGGCAAGGAATATAATTTTCTTGAGCTATGCAGCAGGATATGCTGAAGTATTGGATGCCGAGGCCATTTTTATCGGAGTTAATGCTGTTGATTACAGCGGCTACCCAGATTGCAGGCCGGAGTTTATTGAAGCTTTTCAGAAGGCAATAAACGTTGGAACAAAGAACGGCGTGAATGGGAAACCGGTTAGAATACACACTCCTTTATTAAACCTTTCTAAAGCGGAGATTATTAAGCTGGCATGTGAGAACAATGCTCCCCTTCATTTAACCACTACCTGCTATAAGGGCGGAGAAAAAGCATGCGGTGTCTGTGACAGCTGCGTTTTAAGGCTTAAAGGATTTAAAGAGGCCGGAATTGTCGATGCCATAGAGTATATGGATTAAACTTGATTTAAATATAGTTTTGAAAGGATTGCAGTCATGAAAATTGGAAAGGTTGCTATAACAAAGGTGTTTACATTTGACAGTGCACACCATTTGGTGGATTATAACGGAAAATGCAAAAACATTCATGGACATACCTATAAATTGGAGGTTACATTAAAGGGTATTCCCGATAAAAATGGTTTGGTAATGGATTTCCATGATATGGAGGACATTATAGAAGATGAGGTGCTGGAAAAGATAGATCACAAGTACCTTAATGATGTGTTTGATTTTAATCCAACCTGTGAAATGATAGGACTCTGGTTGTGGGAAGAGATTGCAAAAAGGGTCAAAGATACTCAATGTAGCTTGGAAAGGTTGATGCTGTGGGAAACTCCTACCAGTTATATAACCATTGACAGGCATGACATGGAGTAGTCTT
The DNA here is from genome assembly GCF_004102745.1 of Acetivibrio mesophilus. GTDB lineage: Bacteria > Bacillota > Clostridia > Acetivibrionales > Acetivibrionaceae > Hungateiclostridium > Hungateiclostridium mesophilum. Next base: position 15,153 of record NZ_RLII01000043.1, read on the forward strand.
GCTTTCAAAGGAGAAAACAATATGAAAGTAAATGAGATATTTCTAAGTATTCAGGGAGAAAGTATGTCTGCAGGTTTCCCGACTGTATTTGTCCGCTTTACCGGCTGCAACCTTCGATGCAGCTATTGTGATACAAAATATGCCTATAATGAGGGAAGGGATATGACTCCCTCTGAGATATTTGAAGAGATAAAGAAGCTTCATTATAAAAGGGTATGTCTTACAGGAGGAGAGCCCCTTTTGCAAAAAGAGATGGGAGAGTTGATGGCTCTTCTTAATGACTATATTGTGACGATTGAGACAAATGGCTCTGTCGATCTTGAAAGCCTCATCCTTAAAAATCCCAAGCATTCCTACGTCATGGACATGAAGGTGCCATCCTCGGGATGCAGCGACCAAATGCTGTTTGACAATTTTGACTTGCTAAGGGAGCAGGATGAAATAAAGTTCGTGATAGGGGACAGAGTTGACTATGAGTGGGCAAAAGGCTTAATTTCAAATTACCATAGAAAGGGAAACATAACCTTCTCTCCGATATATGAAAAGATCGATTATTCCACTATGGTCCGATGGATACTTGAGGATAGACTTGATGTAAGGTTTCAGGTTCAGCTTCATAAAGTGATCTGGGGACCTGATAAAACAGGAGTATAAATAGCATGTACGATTGGGAAGAACTAATAAAGGTATGCTCAAATTGCAAAAAGTGCGGTTTGGGCAAGACAAGAACCAATATTGTAATTGGACGCGGAAATGTAAATGCACCTTTAATGCTTGTAGGAGAGGGCCCCGGTGAACAGGAGGATCTACAAGGACTTCCTTTTGTGGGGGCAGCAGGAAAGCTTCTGGATTTATTGCTAAAAGCGATGAGAATAGGGGAGGACATGTACTATATAGCCAATATTGTAAAGTGCAGACCTCCAGGCAACAGGGTTCCTACGGATGAGGAAGCTGAAATGTGTCTTCCTTATTTAAGAAACCAATTGGTTCTTGTCAAACCCCGTATAATAGTGTGTATGGGTGCTACAGCGATGAAATACATCGTTGACAGAGACGCAAAGATCACAAAAATTAGAGGTCAGTGGATTGAAAGAAAGGGGTATTGGATTATATCTACCTTTCATCCTGCAGCCTTATTGAGAGATGAATCAAAGAAGGTTCTCATGTGGGAGGATTTTAAGAAGATTAAACAGAGGTTGGATAGCATATGTCAAAATCAGAGCGGCTAAATAATTTATACGATTTATATAAGAAGGAATTTGATGGGGAAGAAATTGTTTTAGGTGATGGGAATGTTGAATCCGGATTGATATTGATAGGGGAAGCTCCGGGAAAGGAAGAGGTTTTAAATTCAAAGCCCTTTGTAGGTACTGCAGGAAAAAACCTTGCGGAATTTCTGGACAAGTTGGGCCTTAGGAGAGAGGACATATATATAACCAACGCAATCAAATATAGACTCTCAAAAGTAAATCCGGAGACCGGAAGGGTGTCAAACAGACCGGCAACCAAAAAAGAGATCCTTGAGAATAGAGACTATTTATTAAAGGAGATTGAAATCATTAATCCCGAGTATATTGTTACTTTGGGAAATGTACCATTAAGATCGGTGTATGGAGACTTTAGCATTACTATCGGTGAAGTACATGGTTCTTTGAATAAGGTTAAGATATTGGGGGCCGAGTTCAACCTATTTCCTCTCTATCATCCTGCAAGTATTATATATAACTCAAAGCTAAAAGAGATATATAATGAAGACTTGAACAAGCTAAAACTAATAATCGGGTAGTATAGAGTCAGCCTCAGAAGTAAAAATAAAGTCAAAGAATGCGAAATGGGAAATAAAACTGTGAAAAAGAGCGTATTATTTATTAATTAATAAGATAAAATAAATTCTAGACCAATAATTAAGATTATCACTTACTTTTTGACGTAAAATACCCCCTTGACTTTACGGTATTTACGGTGTTATAATTTAAAAGCTGTCGCGAGCGGTGACTTTGAGATGACTAAGTCAAGAAGAGCCGCAAAGATGAAAAAAATACCTTGAAAAAAAGTATTGACAAAGTAAAGACAGCATGGTAACATATAAAAAGTCGCGCTGAGGAAATGGCGCGAAACGCTTAGAACAAGCGGATATGGACTTTGAAAAGTGAACAGTGTAAGATAACATGGAACTCGTTAAGTAATTTTGAGTAAGTAATTAAGAGCCAAAAAGGCTTTC
>NZ_RLII01000044.1 GCF_004102745.1 Acetivibrio mesophilus
CTATCTTTGAAACTCCTACAACATCCAGTATGCAAGCTACACTTCTATCTCCCAAAATTGTAGCTCCAGAAATACCCTCTACTTTGCCTATATAGGATCCAAGGTTTGTAACAACGATTTCCTGGTTTCCTATAAGTTCATCCACTACAAGTCCAAAACGCTTTTCAGCTATTCCCACCAAGACAATTAGAGTATTTTTTCTCTCTTTACCCCTTGGAATGCCGAAGTAGTCATGCAGCCATATCAAAGGGGTAGCTTTATCCCTTATAACAGCCACTGCTTGCCCATTTATGGATTCAATCTCCGTTCTTGGTTTCCGTACAATCTCAACCACATTGCTCATAGGAAGGGCATAAGTATCATTGTTGATTTTAACTAAAAGCCCTTTTAATATTGCAAGCGTTAGAGGAAGCTTGATTGGCAGTTTAACTATGAACTTTGTCCCACTACCTGCACACGTCTCAACATCAATGATTCCGTTCAATTTTTCAATATGGGTCCTTACAATATCCATTCCGACTCCACGGCCGGAAACATCACTTACCTTTTGCGAAGTCGAAAAACCCGTATGGAAAATGAGGTTTATTAACTGCTGTTCGGTCATTTTTTCCGCTTCTTCCTCTGTAACAATTTGCTTTTTAATGGCGGATTGCTTTATCTCTTGTGCATCAATTCCAGCTCCGTCATCTTCAACCGTTATAATTACATTACTATCCTCAGGTAATGCTGTTACTCGCAGTGTACCTCTTTCGGGCTTGCCCAGCTTTTTACGGATTTCCGGATTTTCAATCCCGTGGTCTATAGCATTCCGTATAAGGTGAATTAACGGATCACTCATTTCTTCCATAATTGTCCTATCTATTTCGGTTTCTCCACCCTCAAGCACCAGATTAACTTCCTTATTCAATGAACGGCACAAATCCCTGACCATTCTAGGGAAGCGGCTAAACAACTGCTCTACAGGAATCATACGGGTTTTCATTATTCCCTCTTGGAGCTCATTGATTAACACCGATACACGGTTTGAGATTCCTATTAAGTCATCAACAGTTTCGTCGGATGGATACTGGTTATATAAGTTGTTTGAGACCTGTGCAATTCGAATCTGTTCGATCACCAGTTCCCCTACCAGGTCCATCATCCTCTCCAGCCGGTCTACATCAATCCTTACAGTATGTACAGCCTTTTTTTCCTCTCCCGCTGTTTTTGCACTCGGCGTATTATCTTTATCCCGTACCCCAACCTCTTCAACCTTCATTTGGAATTGCGAATTTGGGTCAAGATAGGGAAAAACTCTGACTTCGCTTACATCCATCAGGTCATTTTGCGCTTTATGCTCCAACGCATCAGCACTCATTTGGGTAATAGTTAAAAAGGCTACCTTGCTAATATCAGCATTTATTGGAGCTTCAACTACATTTGGAACCACACTTATGACCGTACCCCACTCATTAAGAATGTTCATTATGAGGCAGGCACGGATTGATTTCATCTGGCTATCCTCTAAAATTTTAACCTCGCATACAAAAACATTCTGCCCGATGCTCAAAGCCTGATTTATCTGCTCCTGCTGTTTTGCATCAAGCGCAAATATTGTTTGACTCCTTTGCTCAACTTTTATATTTTCAGCCTTATCCGAATTATTGTTTGGTTTATTTTTAGACAGTATCTCCCTCAATTTAGTTATCACAGGAGTTATCTCTGTCTTAATGTTGTTCATATCAGAAACAAAATCCTGCTTTAACATGTTTAAATAATCCAAACACTCGAAAAGAACATCGATAACAGGTGTGGATATTTCAAGGAAACCGTTACGGATTCTATCCAAAACATTTTCCATTTCGTGTGTAAGAGTTTTCATTTTTTCAAAACCCATAGTAGCAGAAGAACCTTTTAAGGTGTGCGCTACACGGAATAATTCTTGGACCACCTCTGTTGTCTCACCGTTTTGCTCCAACTCTACAATGCCGTTTTCGAGAAGTTGTAGCTGTTCTTCCACTTCGCCAATAAAAGCCCCTATCATCTCCGGACTTTCAAATATGTTAGCCATGCTACACCCCTTCCTTATTCGTGAAGTACCTTATCAATTTTTAGAATGCTGACTACTCCTTCGTCAGTAATACCTATACCCTCAAAGTAGCTGCCATCAATTCCTGCTACCATATCTGGGGGTGGTTGAATGTCCGAAAATCTTATAACCTGATTTACTTTATCAACCACAATCCCAATCATCTCATCCCTGCTTTTTACCACAACAATGCGGGTTTTCTTGGTAGGAGTGTAATTGGCAAGCCCAAACCTTTTATGAAGGTTGGCTACAGGAATGATTTTACCCCGAAGGTTAATAACCCCTTCCAAAAAAGGCTTGCTGTTGTGTATTGAGGTAATACTTTGCATTTTGATAATCTCATATACATCATTGATTTTTATGGCATATTTTTCACCTGCTAATTCATATGCTACATACAGGCTGGTCAAGAGTTCATTCATCATTGTTCACCTCCCTCCAAATATTGAATAAATATTATTAATTTTGTTATAGTTTACTTAATGTTTGGATAACATAATCCTCTTTAAAGGGTTTTACTACAAACCCTTTTGCCCCCGACATGACAGCCTCCCTGACATAAGATTCCTGCCCCATAGCAGAAATCATAATAACTTTTGAATTAGAATCGAATTGCCTTATTTCCTTTAATGCTTGGATACCGTCCATTTCAGGCATGGTTATATCCATAGTTACAATATCGGGCTTTAGCTCCTTATATTTTTTTACTGCCACAGAACCGTTTTCTGCCTCGTCAATTACTTGAAAACCATTCTTTTCAAGCATAGTTTTTAACGATATTCTCATAAAAGCTGCATCGTCGACAATAAGAACTCTCTTCATTAGGATTTCACCTCCTTGTGCTATGTCAAAATCACAAACGGAAAGTAGATGTCAATATCAATAAAAGTTGAAGCCAGTCACCAAAATAAAATCAGGCCATCAATTCATAAAAAAAATAGCCTACAACAAGCAAGGCGGCTGTCATTCATCACCTAACACCTCCGTCCATTTTAGAAATTCTAAGTATTTATATGATCAGACTGCTTCTCTTCTATCGAGAGAAACAAAACTGGAAGGGCAATCTGGCTCCAACTTTGCTGAAAGGTACATAGCCCAATTCATCAAATCAAGAAATTCAAATGTTCTAATCCCTTTGATAACTGGAGAGTCCACTTGTCAGATTCCTTTCCGGATCCGCTTGTTTTCCCACCAATATACTTCCTGATCCCATACGCACAGCAGGTATCCTTCATAATCCAGAAATCTTATGTTGACATATATATTAGATAGTTTTGGTTCCTCCATGGAAATATATTTTGAAATTGTATCGCTGTGTATCCCTGTCCTGAAACTCATTTCCTTGATACTCAGGTCTTGCATGAAGTAGATTTTTCTGATATTCTCTAACTATGCCATCTTAATCATACCTCTCCACCTGTACGATATTGTTCGGATAGCAAATTTGATTGAGGTAGCCTATTTTTTATCGATATGTGTTACAATTTTAGAGTAGCATTAACATACAAAACATAAGTTGCCTACTTGCAGTTCCTATTGATAAGGTCAAAAGTATCGATTAATTCTTTACTCTCCAATAACCAACTATAGCAATTGGCAACCCAGCCATTATTATGTTTTCAAATTAGACCTGTAGCTTTTCGAGCCTATCTTTTGATAAGCTTGCTTTTCTTAATCTACATAGGTACTAATTCAATATTATCTTTTGTTGCCATTTCACTTTACTAATGTAACAATATGCCCATATTGTTACTTTAATAAAGTGAGGAAAGTCCATATATTTAGCATATTTAATATTAATATTATTGTCTTTGCCTTTTTCTTGCATAAAAAACCATGTATCTTTTTAATACTATTTATGATAAATTTATATAAACAGCCACTCGGTTATAATATATTATCAAGAGTGCTTGTGTTTTCGAGTAGTGTTACGGAAGCATCAAATACACTTTAATAATTAACACTTTATTTGGGGAGGGACAGGTTAATGACCGTAGAACCTATTCGTAATAAAGCAAAAATTAAGCAAATGTACTATTATTTAAACGGTAAGGATCAAAAATATGGGCTACTGTTTAAGTTTGGCTTGAATACAGGCTTGAGGATTAGCGATATTTTGCCTTTAAAAGTTAAAGACATTTATACGGTAGATAATCGTTTCCGTGAATATCTTATATTGAAAGAAAAGAAAACTGACAAAGAGAAAAAAATAAAAATCAATGATTCTCTCAAAAAAGAGATAGAAAATTACGTGAAAACGCATAATCTATTGCAAGGAGATTATCTTTTTCCAAGCAAAAAAGGTGGGCATATAGGCAGGGTTCAGAGCTACCGTATATTACGGGAAGCTGCTGAAGCTGTAGGTATTGAGAACTTTGGCACTCATAGTCTACGTAAAACTTGGGGGTATTGGACCTATAAAATGTCCTCCTACAATATCGGCCTTATCATGGATACATTCAACCACAGCTCGCAACGGATAACCTTGCGTTATATAGGTGTAAACCAAGACCAAAAGGATGAACTGTACTCTTTGGTTCAGTTTTGAAGTGGTATAAAGTCCCAAACCATCAGCTAAATAGTTTGGGACTTTTATTAAATTAATAAAAAATGCAAAATATGCAGGAAAAATAAATATCGCGTCGAAATATATATTTTAAAGTAACAATATGGGCATATTGTTACTTTAAAATTCTGGAAAATCCTTCCTCTTCATATAAAGAACATTTTCATAGCGCTTATCGAAGAGCAGAATATTAAGATTGCTGAAGGCATTCAGGATATATTCCATTATTCAATTCTACTTTTTAAATCTGTTTGCAAAAACACCTTTTGATTATACTTGTCTAAATTCATGGAATGTAATTAATTCAAGTGCCAATATCCAAGTCTTTACGAATATCAAAAATATCTATAAAATAGTGATATACTGACGCTGGAGAATTCTCAAAGTCCTCCTACTTTCTTATTAGAATGTTTTTGCATCATCAATAACTTATGATTTGAATTTGGACATTATTCCATACAGAAGAAGTAAGCATTAAGTGCCGGGATAAAGAGGATTTACACAACAATAATTCAACCGGATTGACCTAATGTAAATGCTTGGCTATAATTATATTAAAATAGGGGTAGGGATTAGAATGGACTTATTTACAAGAAGCTACGATAAAAATTGGAACCGGATTGTATACTTAAAAGTATTAGAAAATGGAGAAGCATGTCTTCATCTTAACGATGATCAGACCTGTAAACTAATCCTTTTTCTTGAGGGGAATGCTACTATAACTTACAATCGTCAGACCGCATTTATCATTGCCCCCTCTGTCATTTGCTTGAATCATCGGGATACTATAGAATTTGACAGAATCCCTAACTGCAAAATAATGGTCCTATTCTTTCAACCAATTGCTTTAAATGATCAACTAAAGTACAGCGTATTCCATCCAAATTTTTATCAAAAAATGATTGGAACAACGCTGTTCCAAGATTTAAGCTTATTAAGTTCATTTTATGATATTAACAATTCCAAACGTCAGTTTATCTTACTAGATGCTGTTTCTGCTGTTAGCTTAACGCAATTACTGAACAAGATAAACAAAGAACTAACAGAGCAAGCAGATGGATATTGGCCATGCAGAAGCAGATCTTATTTTATCGAATTGCTCTTTTTCCTAGAGGGGTTAAGCTGTAATGAGTCATTGCAGAATATGAGTATCGTAGTGGATAAGGATAAAAATAATATTGTACATAGCATTGTCCAGTATCTCAATCAAAACATGGATAAGAAAATTACTCTAGAGCAATTAGAAAAAAAATTTGCATGTAATCGAAATCAAATTAACAAAGAATTTCAAAGGGAACTAAATACTACAGTAATGAGGTATTTTGCCCAAATGCGAATGCAATTGGCCAGCATCTTATTAAGAGACACCGAAATACCGATACTTGAGGTTGCATTCAGAGTAGGGTATTCCGATGCCGCTTATTTTTCCAGAGCGTTTAAATTATATTGCGGCTTATCACCTAGCGAATATCGTAATTCCTCTTATTCTACGATATCACCAGCTTGATAAGTTCCGCTTAAAACTCCTGTTGCAAGTATGTTCCCGGTTGACCCTTTGGAGGTATCAAGTGCTGCAATGATCTTATCAAGCGATGGATTTGGATTGTCGAAGTAACCCCCGTAGGAATCCGGAGAGTCCTTTAGGGCAAAAATCATAACCTCATATGTATGAACTCCGCCTGGTGGATAAGGCCCAATGTATTGACTGTTTTCAAGCTCTGCGCCCAGCTCTAGTTCTGTCACTTTGACATCCTTTGCAATCCAGTGGCACCAATTACTTGCTGAGATATCAATCATATAGATGGCATAACAAGAAGCAGTTTCTACTGGCGTCCAAGATAATTGCGGGGGTTTATTTTCACCCAAGGATAATGTGATTACAGATTTCCATTTTCCATCACTGTTCAAGGAAGAAGAAGTAATCTCAATCTCCTCCCCCGGTTTAATCGTCTTTACGGACTGCTTTGGTTTGGAACAAGCAGCAAAGGTTAGAGTCACAAGTGCACATATAATAAGAAATACGGTCAGTCGTCTCATAAAATCCCCTCCCAACTTTTTATTCACTATGAATTGTAATTGAAATTTAGATTATATGGAATAAAAAATCTGCACAGATACTTGGAGAATTTGCACAGATAAACTTAGCTCAAAAGAAACAAACAAGTACCAGAATAAGCAAGGAAAACTACGAGTTCTTGAAGATTTACGCTGCTATAAATAACTTAAAAATTCAAAATTTATTAGATTAAATTATTTAGTCTCATAAGCACATTCTACACCGAATTCGGGACTTTTCGAAGTTCGGAATTTGTTTTGGCCTCTTGGAATGAAATGAAAGAGGCCAAAGCGAAGGGACTCGATGTCCCGAGCTTTTATTTTTAAAGAACAGCCTACTTTATTGACTCCTGAGGTCAAACCATTTCACAATATTTTCATTCTTTCTTCACTTTTTTTCACTCACTCTTTTTAAGAATACTCTATAATAAAACCAGCTAAAAAATGTTATGACAGAAACGGCTACATTGAATACGCGCCAGGTAGTAGAAAATATTGTATTAAGGAGGTCGATGTAACAAAAACTGAAACGGTTATAACCCTACGCCGAATGATGAATCTTAGTTTAACTAAACTTACCTGATAAAATCAATTTTTCAATCGAAAGCAATCAAAATATCACAATATGTTGCATTATAATTACAGCAAAAATACTTTACATTGCAGAATCTTAATGGTAATAACGTTTTATCAGGTGAAACTAACAGAAAATTAATAGCAAAGGAGACCAGTAAAATGAACTATCGAGATATGCAGAAAAAAACACTATTTATATTGTCAGCACTTCTAATTTTTTGTCAATTAACTGCTGCGTTTTCAATAATCCCTACCACCTATTCTTATGCAGCGGGTGACAGCTTAAAGGTAGAATTCTATAATCAAGTTGTATCTCCAACAACTGCAAGTGTTTCACCATGCTTTAAAATTACAAATACAGGCTCGTCCACAATAAACCTTTCAGATTTAAAGCTTAGATATTATTATTCAGTTGATATAATGGATTCCCAGACTTTTTATTGCGATTGGTCTTCAATTGGGAGTACAAATATAACTGGAACCTTTATTAATATGATTGACAGGGTACCTACGGCGGATTATTATCTTGAGATTGGATTTGCTCCTACTGCAGGAGTTATTGCTCCTGGAGGAGTTGTTGAAATAAAAGGCAGATTCAATAAAGCCGGTTGGACAAACTACACACAAACAAACGACTATTCCTTTAATTCAACCGCATCAAATTATGTACAATGGGATATGGTAACAGCATATATTAAAGATGCTTTAGTGTGGGGAACACCACCACAGGATCCAAATCCTACGCCAATACCTACACCTACTTCTACACCAACTCCAACACCAACCGCAAATTATTTTTATGAGGATAATTTTGAAGATAGTATAGATGACGGATGGAAAAGAGCCTCCAGTTCATGGAGTGTAGTGAGTGATGGCAGCAAAGTGTACAAAAACCAGACTAATACAGGTGTATCGTATTCCGTAATCGATAGAATGTATGCCGGTGACTCTACAATGGAAGTAAAATTCAAAGTCAATTCGTGGGGAACTTCCAGCGACAAAGCTGTCGGAATACTTTCTAGAATTCAGGACAATAGAAGCAGCAGTGAAGCTGGATATTATATGTTTGTGGTTGACTCAGGAAAGTTATACATAAAAAAGAAAGCGTATTTGTCATCGAATGTTACAGTAGTAAAAAGTGTTTCACAGACAATTAGTACAGGTACATGGTACACATTAAAAGCAGAAGTGTCCGGTAACACACTCAAACTATATTTAAATGGAACTTTAAAGTTAACTGCCACTGATGAATCATTTAGTTCAGGTAAGTTTGGTGTGTATTCTGAAGGTGCAATTGCAAGCTTCGATAATGTAAAAATAACCGAAAATGATGAAAATAGATTCTTGGTTATTGTAGGAAGCTCCCTTTATAATACAGGATTAATTGATGCTTCCCTTACAACATACCAGCAAGATATTGCAAATGAGGGATGGGCTAATACATTAATAAAAGTGAGCAGTATAAGTGGTGTAACTTCAGATTATGATATTACGGATTGCCAAAGCTTGAAGAGCGTTATTAGAGATTACTATGAAAAAGGGTATATGGGTTTCGTTATAGTCGGATCGTATCCCGATATTCCTGTTGCTTACTGGAGACCTCACAGCGGTGACGATCGAAAACTTATTACCGATTATTACTATGCTGATATAGTAGGGTATGTAGACAGTGATAACGATGGTATAAAAGAGCTTGTTTATGATTGGTTTGATTTGGACGGAGATGGAATATTTGAGGCATATAAAAAGAATGCTGATGGTTCTGAAACACCTTTGATGACTGAGGCTGAAATGATTTATGGCAGAATAGATGCTGCAGGAATAACCTCCGATATAATTGAACAAGCTCAATTGACAAATGCATACTTTTCAAAATTAAGCCTCTTTCGCGTATATGGTAGTAATATGACGGAAGAAGAGTACAACAGTGCTTTTTCTTTCTTAGATTCTGACTGGAGAAATTGGAAGTACAGCTCGTATGATAATAGCAGCAGATATAACGTTTTAAAGGCAGCTTTTAAAAACTTAAAGTTTGTAGCTGATGATGTAGCAACAACTGTAGAAAAATTAGAAAAGGAGCTCAGAAACGGATATTACTTTGCCGAAGTAATTACCCATGGTGAAAGCGATTGGATTCAGATCCATGAATATCCGAATGGTATTGATGGTTATCGTTACTATAATAATGATTTCAATGCAGATAAATTGCTTTCAATGGGATACACAGTACCAAGAGCACATTATATACATTCCTATGGTTGCAATACCTCGCAATATATGGATCCAATGTATGGATCAAATGAATCCCCCAAAGTTATTCCTAATATGGGAGCAACATATTTGTTTAGAAGCTATTATACAATGAATGTAACCGGTGTGTGTGCATCTGTATGGAGTAATTTGGATGAACAGTACTTCCGTGATTTATCGAGCATGAGTATAGGAGAAGCATTTAAAGATTGGGCTAATAGGTGGTACAGTTCTCATTTGTGTTCCGATGTTCCTCCTTATGTTTTGTTGGGAGACCCAACCCTCAAACATTTTATAGAAACACCCTCAAATAAGTGTCCTTGCATCACAAACAATTTTAACGGGTTGAAAGCCAAGGCCGGACAATTGTTTACACTTAATCTGAATGTCATAGATGCGGATTCTCCGAATAGCTCTATTAATGTGGTAGTACCTGTTATGCCCGAAGGAGCTACTTATAACTCATCGTTAAGGAGGATATCATGGACTCCTTCCCTCGATCAGAAAGGAATTTGCAACTTTACAGTAAAGGCTACAGACAGTAGTGGAAATGTATTTACAGAGGACTTCACTGTTTATGTTGAATAAGAACCGGTTGAAAGGCAAAAAAGAAATGCAGTAAATTAGGTTTAAGGTATAATTCTACTAAGTATAATACTGAAGCTGGAGAAATTGCTTAGGATTAAGTTAAAGCAATTTTTCCGGCTTTTTTAATGATCTGAAATAATGAAATTTTTTAATATGTCATTTCAGCATATGTAGTATAAGGCAGGAAGTATTATGCAGCACTCTAATGCTCAAAGCCTTTATGTATGATAGTCATTAAGAAGGGCTAATAAACCAAATAGTCCCATTTAGGAACAGCCTACTTTATTGACTCCTGAAATCAAACCACTTCACAGTATTTTCATTTTTCCTTCACCTTTTTTTCACTCACTCTTTTTTAGAATGCTATATAATAAAACTAATTTACGAAATAGAAGTTCCAATTTTTAGGTCTCTATAGGTTTAGGCATCGCTACTGCTGATGTTGTTAGACTATAAATTATATTGAAACATAATAGAAGAGGAGGTGTGAGTGTTCCAAAATTACTTATCAATTTAGCAACATATGAATCAAAGGATATAGAAGTGTATCTTGACAAAGGATTCAACACAATAAGCTTTTCTAATACTTTTAGAGATAAATGGGTTCCTGATATTAATCTTATAGAAATAATAAAAAATCAATATAAAGGTTTTATATGCATAATTAGAGTCCAACACAAAATGTTGGACTCTAATTTTTGAAAAACGCTGTCGTTAAGTATTTGAACTCTATTTTTTTAGATTTATTTTGATTTATATCTATATCAAAGTCTATACTGGCTTTGCAATCTTCCTTATAAAATGTCTTGTACTTATTAATTAAATTATCTCAATAAATACTATAATGCAACTTAGAATACATTCTGGTATAATATTTTTATCAAAAAACTAATAATAAAGCATATTAAAAGACCTAAAGGAGAGTCAGATGTTAAAGCAAAAGATTTTAGACAGGGAGTCGGGTATTATTACTTACGGAATAACACCCCCTAAGAAAAACAATACAGAGGAAAAAATAAAAGAAATATCCCAGAAACATATTGAACGAATAAGCGGTTTGGACATTGACGGTTTGGTCATATATGACCTTCAGGATGAAAAGGACCGGAATACTGAAAATAGGCCCTTTCCCTTTATAGAAACCGTTGACCCCCAGACTTACAGTGAAAACTATCTAAAAGCTTTAAAAATACCCAAAATCATTTACAGAAGTGTTGGCAAATACACCCCAGATCAGTTTTGTCAATTGATAAGTCCGATTCCCGGTCAGGATGCCTTTTCTGTCTTTGTGGGTGCGGCTTCAAGAAATCAGACTGTGCTGCTAAAATTGTCCGATGCGTACAAAATAAGCCAGGACACAAATCCAGGCCTTGTTTTAGGCGGTGTTGCCATACCTGAAAGGCATATGAAAAACGCAGATGAACACCTTAGAATAATCAGCAAAATCAATAAAGGGTGCAAGTATTTTATTACCCAAGCTGTGTATAATGTTGAGGCGGCAAAGGATTTTCTGTCCGATTATTACTACTTCTCAAAAAATAATAACCTGAAAATGGTTCCTATTATATTTACCCTAACACCCTGCGGCTCAACAAAAACATTGGAATTTATGAAGTGGTTGGGAATCAGCATCCCTAGGTGGCTGGAAAATGACCTGATGAATTCCGAGGATATACTGAACAAATCCGTTTCCCTCTCAAAGTCTATATTTAATGAATTGCTGGAATTTTGTCGTGAAAAAGGAATTCCTGTGGGATGCAATATTGAGAGTGTCTCAGTTCGTAAAGTTGAAATAGAAGCTTCTATTGCTCTGGTAAAGGATATAAAATATATGATGAAGGGAATATAGATTTTTCCATATTCCCTTCGAAAGTATTCTTATCTCACAGCCAAAAAGTAGAGAACAACAATCAATCCCAGTATAATTCTGTAGTAACCGAATGCTTTAAAATCATTCCTCTTGATATATCCTATAAGAAACTTGATGGCGAAAATCGAAACAGCAAAGGCAACAATCATGCCCGTAAGGAGTATAATTAATTCAATCTGCGAAAAGGCGAATCCAAACTTCACCAATTTCAAAAGACTTGCGCCAAACATAACGGGTATTGCCAGGTAGAAGGAAAACTCCGCTGCTATTTCTCTTGAGCAGCCAATCATTATTGCTCCTAAAATCGTTGCACCGGAACGGGATGTCCCCGGAATAAGAGCAAGAACCTGAAATACTCCGATTAATAGGACAGCTTTGTAGCTGAGCTCATCAAAAGTCCTGATTGCAGAAATCTTTGACTTGTTACGGTTCTCCATGATAATAAATAGAACACCATATACTATTAAGGTAATAGCAACCGTTATGTAGTTGTAAAACATTCCATCAATTTTATCATCAAAAGGTATGCCTATCAATGCTGCCGGCAAGGTGGCCGCCAACACCTTAATCCATAAGGAAAAAGTATCTTTTTTTATTTGCACTCCGTCTTTGAAAGAAAAAGGGAAAAGCTTATTCCAGTATAAAACAACCACCGCCATAATGGCGCCAAGCTGTATGACAACCCTGAACATTTCCATAAATTCATCGGACATATTCATCTTTATAAGCTCTTCCACCAGAATCATATGACCGGTACTGCTTATGGGTAGCCACTCTGTAATTCCCTCGATAATACCTAAAATTATCGCCTTAATAATTTCCACGCCACTGCATCTCCCCTATAAATGTATTTTTTATCAATTCAGTATACCGTATATCTGTTTTATAAGTATACCATATAATGCGAGTTTATGACTATAACATTTTTGTAATATAGAACCTCAAGAAAAACCTTAAGAACACGCTTCTATTTCTTTAACCTCTTCGGCTCTGGACTTTATATACTTCCATTTCCCTGAAATGTACCGGAAATATACAATAGCTGCCCTTGTATACTGATCAAGCACCAGAGCTGCCCATGCTCCTATAAGCCCCCAGTGGAAAACGCTTACAAAGATATAGGCAACCAGCACGCGAAAGCCCCATATACCAAAAGCAGATGCGTAAAGCGGGAACATAGTGTCCCCTGCTCCCCTAAGCACACCGGCAAGAGAAAGCTGTGTCGATTGTCCCGGTTGGGCCAAAGCCATTATCTTAAGTACAACACTGGCCATTGTAGCTACTGCCATGTCATCTGTATATAAACAAGCCAAGGGATACGAGAACAAAATAAATACGACTCCCATTAAGCAGGCAACAGCAATAGCCATATGATGTATGATATCGGCATACTTTTGAGCCCTCTTCTCATCATTTGCACCAAGGCACTGTCCCACCAGCGTCGTACCGGCAACACCAAACGCCATACTGGGTGAAAAAGTGAGCCCGCAAATAGTAAGGCCTATCTGGTGGGCAGCAAATATTTGAGTTCCTAAGCTCGAAACTGTACGTGCAAACATCATAAGACCACCCTGAATCACAAATTGCTCCAGTGCCGACGGCAAGCCTATTGAAAAGACTTCCTTGGCGATATCAAAATTTATACGATAGCTGCCCCTAACCTTAATTGAGATAACAGACCATTTTGAGAAGAATACTATATACAGCCCAATTACACAGGCTATAAATCTTGATACAGTAGTAGAAATCGCTGCCCCTGCCACACCCAATTTAGGAAAACCAAACTTACCGAATATAAGTAGGTAGTTCCCGAGAACATTGAAAAGATTACTGCCAACATTGTACAGCATGGGTAAGCTTGTTTCCCCAGCTCCCCTCAGAGCAGCTGTAACCCCCATATTAACTGCCTGGAATACCAGTCCGGCAGATACTATTTGGAAGTATGCGGTAGCATCCTTCATTGTATCGGCCTCTGCTCCCATAAATACTACCGTGTGATGTGCCAGAGCAACTCCTACCGCACCTACAATAATTCCCATAATAAAGTTTAGCGCAATAGTCTGCCGGGCGACTGTATTAGCCTTTTTCACATTGCCAGCCCCAATGTTCCATGCCACAATGGTGGTTGTACCCACGTTAACAGCCGAAAAGATTGCCAATAAAAGCATAAAAGGCTGATTGGTAAGTCCAACGGCAGTTATCGCTGCTGGGCTGAGCCGTCCCACCATAATCATATCAATCATACCAAACATAGTTGACATAACCAGTTCTATAAATGCAGGCCACGTGAGGGATATTACCTCTCGTCTCATCTGCTTCGAATAACTCTGGGATTGGCCATGTTTACGTAAAATCTTAAACACTAAATTACCTTCTTTCTTTATGTAACGTTACTATTATACTCTCCGTAATGATAAACTTCAAATATATTATACGAGGTATATTTTTCCCTATAAAATAGTTCAATTAAATTACCGAAAAATAATTCGATACACAAAAATATGCTGTTTGACTAATCTTAAAAATTTCAGGAAAGCGCATTTTAGGTGTGTACATAGAATTGGAAAAGGCTTTTGGTACAGGATTTAAGGTCAAATTATTATAAAGAAAGCGAGGGATTCGAATGATGTGGAAAGATAAATACAAAATCGGCGTAGAATTAATTGACGAGCAGCATGAGGAGCTTTTCAGACGTGTCTCAGAGTTTACCAAGATTATTCGAAGTGAAGAAGATTGGAATTCCAGGATCGACAAAGTAAAGGAAACAATGGACTTTATGAAAGACTATGTAATCGACCATTTCAACGAAGAGGAAGCCTATCAAGCCAAGATTAATTATCCTGAAATTGAAATTCATAAGAAAGCTCATGCCAGTTTTAAAGAAGGCGTTGACAACTATATCAAGATTTTCGAGGAAGAGGGCTTTAATGAGGATAGGATACAAGAATTCGGCGGTAAGCTTATGACCTGGCTCATTATGCATGTCGGCAATATGGATCAGAAGATTGGAGAATATGTGAAAAGCAAAGGAGGACAAATCTAATGAAAGTAGAATATGTAAACTCCTTTTACAAAGCAGCAAAAGATGTATTTCAATTAATGGTTGATATAGACCCCCAAAGAGGGGATTTGAAATTCATAGAAAATATATCCAATGATAAGGATGCAAATGTTGAACTTGGAGTAATTGGAGATTTAAAAGGAACAATCCTCTTTAGCTTTCCAAAAAACATGACTCTGGAAATGGTGAAAATTTTGTCCGGCATGGAAATGGATAAGATCGACAACTTTGCATCTTCAGCCCTGGGGGAAATGGCAAACATTATCGGAGGAAATGCATTGACTCTTTTGGCACAGCATCACTACACCTGCGATATTGTACCGCCGCAGATTTTTATAGGTGAGTACAAACCACATCCTATAGACAGCGATAAAGCTTTGCTGTTGCCTTTATTGACTCCTATCGGCGAATTTGATATCACCATTCTTTTGAAAGAGAATAAATAGAAAAGTCAATTTAACTATTATGCACCCCCTTTCAGTTCAGGGGGTGCAATTAGTTTGACGCTGTATCCGTTACAATAGGGAATGCTCTCATTTAAAACAACGATCTATAAAACTCTGTCCGTCGATCCATGCGCACTGGGAAGTTATCTCTAATATCCTTCACATTATGCTCTATATCTGCATATATAACTCCTTCCTTGCCCTCGATTCTTTCAATGATATCTCCATTCGGATTAATCACACAGCTGTCCCCCGAGTATTCGAGTCCCCCCATATTTCCCACACAATTTATACCCAGGACATATACCTGATTTTCAATTGCTCGTGCCTGAAGCAAACACTTCCAATGTTCTCTTCGCTTTTTTGGCCAGTTTGCAGCAACAATCACAATTTCAGTTTCATCACCAAGTGCCTGAAAAATAGTCGGGAAACGCAAATCATAACAAATAAAAGAGGAAATTCCAAAGCCCTGCACCTTACAGGTCGACAACTTATTTCCCTTCAGAAAATACTGCTCCTCATGTGCTATACTGAACGGATGTATCTTGACATAGTCGGAAATTTCATCACCTTTTTCATCGATTAACGTGTAATGGTTCTCCGCTTTTTCCTTGGCAGCTTCTACCCAACCAAATCCAATGCTAATTTGATGGCTTTTGCTCATCTTCCTCACTCTATCTTTGCTTTCCTCATTATCTTCCTTCGTAAGTTGTATATTCATCGAAAAACCTGTAAAGCTCATCTCCGGTAAAAGAAGAAGGTCTGTACCATGCTTTTTTACTTCTTCCATCACCTGCTCCAGCTTTTTGAAGTTTTTCTCCTTGTCTTCCCACGCTATCTCCATTTGGTATAATGCAACTCTCATACATTCTCCTTTCTATTGCAGCATCTGAGAAGGTAAATAACAGGATAGATAATATAGTCTACTTGAGAATAAAAAATCATAACCACCCGTCAAACGGGTGGTTTGCTCTTGCCCTATAAGGGCATGTTACTTGGCAGAGCCTAAAAGGCTCACTGAAGGTTTCGCCAACCGCACACCTTCACAAACCACCCCTAAAGGGGT
>NZ_RLII01000045.1 GCF_004102745.1 Acetivibrio mesophilus
TAATACCAAGAGGCTGGCCTTCACTGGTTCCATTGATAAAGGCATAGTCCATGTACCAGCCCAAGCCTTTAATAAGCGCTCCAGCTAACATTTCCTCAAAGGACATACCATCTGCAATAAGTTCATTAGATGCCTGTGAGAAGCAAGCCAGCTTCTTGGCTTTTAACTGGATCAGCCTTAACTTGGCTGTTTTTCGTGTGCCTGTCTGCCCTTCTTCCAGCCATTCCCCTGAGATACCGCCGAATAAGTGATTGGTTCTGTCTGCTCCATCAAAAGCTGGTACTTTCTTTGTTTCACTTCCCATTGCCCATACTGTTGCTCTGGGACGGATGATCTCATTCTCCAGGGATTTATCCATCAGGAAGGCTCCGTATTCCTCCGGAACAGAATATCCGCCGAATTCGGGTATTCCTTCCACCATACTGGCATTTATCAGCCTGTTGTCGGCTCTGCCTGAGTGAAGTGTTCTCAGGAATTCATCCATGGAATGAAAACCATTATTGCTGAGTTTTACTGTTTCATTGCCATAGAACATCCCTCTGAATGATTTTGATATAGCCTTTGTAACCGGAGTTTTTGTTTCTTCCACAGGAGATACAGCTTTTTGTGGCATATTCAGTATTGGCTCAGAGGTTCTGATATTTAATAATTCCTCGTCAATGCTTTCATTAATGCTCTTTATTTTGTCTGTGTAGCGATTAAACTGTCGCTCCTGTTCCTTTGTCAAACTTCCACCCGCTTTTTCCGCTTCGTTTAAAATAGCTTCTGCTTTCTCCACCAATTGCTTTTTTTCATGTACCAAATCTGCTATAAATCTCATGCTTAAATCCTCCATTTTCTTAGTATTTTTTAGTTAATATGGTCTAGGGTTAATACCCCGTTTGAATCTGCATTTTTTTACGCGGCGCTGCCAGCCCGTTGTCTTTATGCTTTGCTGTAGAGATTTGACCTCCCCCTACCCTCTGCATCAGGGTATTGAGAGTTTACTGACGTACTGACTCTTACTGACTCTTTTTTCATAAATTTCACATAAGAAAAAATATATATAAAAATTTACGGAATTGACGTCAGAAACCGTCAGTCGTCAGTAATCACAAAAGTATCCCCTCATCCGCAAGACCAATGCCATGCCAGTCCCTGCTGCCATTGGCTCCGCTGCGTTTGACAGCAAAGCCGCGCTCCGTCATTTTTGCATTGAACAGCTTTTGACCAAGAGGATAATCTCCGTTCTCCCGGCACCATGTTTCGTAAGCGTACCTGATGCTCCGATTGGAGACTTTCCTGCCCTCCTCCACAATGCAACATTCCTCAATGAATGAAGAGAAGGTATCCATTTCCTCCCGGTAGCCTTCTGTGGCTTCTTTGACTTCATCAGGCATTTCAAGTCCTTCCTTCTGCCATAAAAGGCAACCCTCTACTGCCCATGACAATATGCCGGACAGCTCCTCTCTCAGCTTAGCTGGTAGCTGCTTATCCTTTTTATCCTCGGGTATGGTGACGGTAAATGGAATCAGCTTAATGCGTCTCCAAATACTGTGACTGGTATCTCTTATGACTGGTCTGTGGTTTACTACGAGAAACGGTGTGAACTGTGGCCGGAAATCAAAGTATTCTCCATAAAGGAACCTTGCTGTGATTCTGTCTCCGCCTGTGAAGCTTTTAATCAATGCCTCAGAGAGCCTTTGTCCCTCATTTATTTCTATGGCAGTAACGAGCCTTGCTCCCTGAAGCCTTGCGATATCGTTTCCTATCGCTTCTATTCTTTTAGCCATAAAGGTTTCGGATGGAGTGTTTCTTGCATAATCTCCCAACAGGTCAGAGATGGTGTTTAGAAATGTGCTCTTGCCGTTTGCTCCTGTTCCATAAAGGACGAATAGGGCCTGCTCTGAAATATCCCCGCTTAAAGATGAGCCTACAGCCTTTTGAAGGTATCTTACAAGCTCGTTGCTTCCTCCCGTAATGGTATTCAGAAAATCCATCCATCTGGGAGCCTTGCTGCTTGGTTTATATTCAACAGGACAGATTTTACTCATATAGTACTCCCGCTTATGAGGAAGAAGTTCCCCTGTCTTTAAATCTACAACACCATTTTTACAGTTCAGCTTCCATATATCAGAATCAAGCTCATCTGGCATTATTATCAGGCCTTCAAGGTTTGAAGCCACATCGATCATGGCTTTAAGCCTGCCTGCGTTCTCGGACTGCATGGCATGGCGCACCAGTTCTTTTCTTGCAGCCTCATCCTCTATCCGGCTTGCTTCTGCGAGCATATCTCTTGCTGTTTTTATAGCAAATTGCATAAGTTCTCCGGTTTCTCTCTTCCAGTAGCAGCCGTCATATACCAGCCAGTATTTGAAAGCCGGACAATACCTTATGATTGAACCAAACCGGTCACGCAACCTTTCTGCATTCCCGCTGTCTGTCCTGTGGTAATGCTTCTTCACCGGAGGATTTGGCTGATATCGGCTGACACTGTGCGCTATCTTTCTAACTTCCGCTTCATCAAGCGGAGGATTGCACCTTGCGTTGTTTTCTGCAAGCAATGCCGCATAGATGCTCTCTTCTGTCATTCCTCTTGCCCTCATGGTTCCTGCTAGGCTTGTCAGGGTACTGTTCCGACTGCCTTCCTTAATCTCGGCTATAATACTGCTACCTTCAAAGGGTGTAAGCAATACTTCCACCCTTTCCATAAGCTTCAACAACCATGCTGGAGCTTCTGCCGGGGTTCTGTCAAAGGGAGAATGATCCTTTATCCATTCATACCGATTACCGCTTATATGAACGCTTGGTGAAACGACTATCAAACCACCGTTTGAGCGGGTGTCAAGACCCGGTACAAACTTTGTTTTATTAGGAATGCTCCTGCCCTTAGGATATTTAAAGATATAATGACGACCTCCTCTGCCGGTAACAGCAGTAACCGTATCCGGAAGTTTTCCATGTGTTGCCTCAAGTGCAGATAGGGTTTCATCACCACCATCGTCCACATCAAGCACCAGCCAGCCGGATTTCTCACCTGTAGGAATGCCTATATTGGCATTGGGGGTTTTCGTCCACCATTTCCTTATTTGCTCAATATCAGAAGTAGAATTCTTGTACCAGCCGGTATATAGCGGATGCTTTCCCTTGCTGTCGCAATTTCTCCCTGCCTTGCAGGAGCAGGAGCCATCCTCACAAATCCAGTGCAATGGTATGACTGGGATATTGGCTTCTGCATATTTTAATGCTGCGTCCATCATTGTCACCTTCAAATTCTCACCTCCTCCGAGAACATAAATAGAGCCTGACAAATAGTTTTTAAGACTATCTGCCAGGCTCTATAGGTGAGTCATTCGCTCCCTTTGTGGCTCTGTGCCAGATTTATTCACTTTTCACCCCGCCTTTTTCTCCAGCTTTACTTCAAAAACCTTCCTGCACACTGGGCATTTGATTTCAACATCAGCATAATCGGCATCAAATACCCTGTGATTGCAGTGAGGACAGCGGACAATGTACTTTTTCTTACTCACCCGCCTTCACCTCCAAATTCTTTGGCTTCATGAGGCTTGCCATCCTCATCATCACAGGCTCTAAAATCTCTCCGACCATGTAATGAACCATTGGTGAGTAATTCTCCTTTGTTTCGTCAAACAACCTGGAAATAAGGTCGTAGAGATTCTTTATATCCTCTTCTGTAGCGTGTGCTGTGCTGACTTCAATAAAAATCTTGGTTCCGTCACGCTTGGCGATATGGTCGCTTACATACTTCTCCAGAGCGTATCGTGCTATGCTTGATGTGGTAACGCTTGCTTCCGGCATCTGTGCTTGTAACTCATCAATGATGGCATCCAATTCATCAGACTGCCTTTGTGTAAGCCTTACCCGAAGCATACTATCCTTTTCTGTAGACATTATTGCACCTCCTGTATTTCTTGTTGATTTTATTGTATCACAATGTATTACGCATTGTCAATCATGGATAAAAAGAAAAAGGCCACACCAGCCGATACGGTGTGAGCCTAATTCTATTCAAAATCAGTTTTCTTAGTATACTTTCAAGAAGCCTTGCTCATGCCAGACTTTTAATGTCATTTGTGCATTAAATCCAAAAATCCCGTTTTTATCATCATTAGCTGCATCCTCTAGTATTTTTTTAGCTTTATCTATATGGATTTTTAATGCTAGACAGTGAGCAGCCGCCTTAGTTCTTATTACTACATTTTCGTTATCAAATAAAAGGGGAAGAGTGTCGGCTGCAAGTTCCAAGTTTTTTTCTAAATACTTGAATACCTGAGTTATTTTTTTACCCTCCTTATTATTTGTCTTATAATCCCCCTCTAAAGTAGCTTTGTACATAACATTTCCACTTTCAATATATTGACTTATTATGTCAGATTTCGACCATTCAACTTTTTTCATTTTATCACCCCAAACTTTTTTAGTACGTTCAACCCAAATTCATATTGAGCTTCAAAGCTTTGCCCGGCTAACCAATCTCTTACGCTTAATCCTCCCGTAAAGTCAAAACTCTTTGTATTATAATATCCGCTAATCTTCGCATGTGTGGCTTTATCAACTGCAATAAGATTGTTGGTATTATGGATCTGAGTTGGGTCAAAGCCGGATTTTTTTATTTGAGATTGTTCAACAATATGATGCCACGCATTACCTTCTCCTGGTGAACCCAATGCTTTCTTAGCCTCATTAAATGTCTTAAATCCTTGTCCAGTACTACTCGTTCCCTCACTACAAGGACTATATCTATTATATAATTCCTGCTACCATATCTCAATGAAAAAAGAATATATCTTCCATCTCTTTGCTTCCAAATTATAAAATCAGTTCTTGTCATCAGTCTTTTCATATGGCCTGTATTCTGTCCTGGTTTTCATCATACCGTAAATAATCCTCACAAGTCTTCTTGCCACGCACACAAGCGCCTGTGGCTTGTTCTTGCCCTCTTTAACTTTCTGCTCAAAATACTCCCTGAATACCGGGTGTCTTGGCTTTCCTGAGGCCGATACTGCTACCATCTGGATTGCGAGAAAGTGAAATATCGCATTTAGTGCCCTGTTGCCATTCCTGCATCTTTGGTCTTTACCCTTTCCGGCAGAGCTGAATTGCACCGGTGCCAAGCCCATAAACCGAGCCAGCTTGTCTGAGTCAGGGAAACGGTTAATATCCCCGATTTCAGATATAATCTGCGCTTCTGTAACAAGGTCGATTCCCGGCATTGTATGTAGCTTATAGCCTGTCAAAGGTATCAGCTTTCTTAGTTCACCGTCAATTTCGGCAATCAACTCCTTGTTGTGCCTGATATCCTTTACGATGTTTCTGACTATAAAATCTCTTTCGGGCTGATAGTCCTTTCTTGTGTCTCCATCCCTTTCAATCATGGATATAATCTCATGAATGCGCTGTATTTTAAGTGCCTGATGCACCGGCTTTATTGTGTGATATATTTCTTCCGGTGTTGTGTTCCATATATACTCTGGTGACGGGTAGTTCTCCCAGAAACATAAGGCACTCTTGGAATCAATTATGGCAAAGAATTTCCTGTAAGACGGGTAGCTATAAGCAAGCTGGCTGTGGAGCTGGTTCTTGTTCATCACATTACTTTTTACAATCAAATCCCGCCTTTTAACTATCTGCCGTATTGTCCAGAATATATCCTCATGTTTGGCATCCTGCAGAGTGTCTACCATATCCCGGAGAACCCTTGCCACACAATAGGCATCATAGGAGTCATCCTTGTAAATGATAGGGTTTGCAAGCCTTACAGCGCTTGTATATGCAGGGTTTACGTGCTTTACTTCAAACTTCCTGCCCACCAGATAGGCAGCAAGGTTTCTGCCAAAGCCTCTGGTATCTTCAAGTCCGAATACAATTTCCTTTGTGCCGCAAATCTTCCTAACATCCTCAACGAATGCAGAGAATCTGGATGGTCTATTCTCAAAGTTAATCTCACCCAGTTTATTCATCCAGCAATCTATAACAACTGCACAGTGGGTATCCTTGTGCATATCAATTCCAACAAAGCAGGTGTTTCGTTTATGATAAATATTTATCCTCTCCTTTTCCAATGTCTCCACCACTCATACCGGCAACCTCAATTTAAGAGCGTTAGATTCGATTAGGGACATTTCTTGTAAAGAAGTGTCCTTCAACCTTAATCCTCGCAAGGGAACGCCAACCTATCTATTCCTGGTGTGACAAATTACGTGATTCCAGGCATCACGAGCCTTAGTTCAAATTTATTAATGTTCTTTTACTGCTTCGCTTGGACACTAATTTCTTAATGCTTCTGACCAATAAATTTCTGTATGATAACTGCTGCAACCTTTACAAAATTCTCTTTACTTGCCCCTTTTGTTTCAAACAAAGCTTACGGCTGCAACCTACGCTTTTATGTTTCAGTGAGCAATACAGAGGCCTTTTTACTGGCTGCTAAACCTTCTTCCAGCCTTTTGCTTTTAGGCTTTCAGGTGTGTAATCATCCGGCCTGCAGTTCTCCAAGGTTTTTCTGCACTTGATGTTTTCGTACAGAATAGAATCCCCTTTGAGAACCAGCTTCTTTATCCAGCCGCTGGACAACGATTTTTCCCACACTTCACATTGAATACTGGTAAAATACAACTCCAGAGCCCTTTCAATAATGGCATTGGCACCAGACAAACCCTCTTGTTTAGCAAGTACCTTGGCTTGATTTAATAAGGCTTCCTCTATGGTTGTGGTAATCTTTGCTCTCACGCTTTCACCCCTTCCTACGGTTAATGCCTTTATTCCGTAGTACATTCATCACTCTGAACCGCTGGTATAGCAAGTCAATTATGCTTAAGAAAGCAGTATTTCTATCAGTTTTAGAATTGAGCACCACCCCTGCCAAAGCCTCTTGTAGGAGGAGCAGCACTTCCATTTTGCTCATTTCACCCTAAGTATTGCTTAGCCTCAATTTTGTTTCTATGGCAATGAAATAAGCATTTACTCATTTACCCTAAAACTGGATTCAATGGTTGCTTTGTCTCAAATTTGGGTAGACTATCTTGCCTCCAAAGCTACTGCCCATGAGAGTGTTGCTCCGTTTTTCGGCGCTATAGGTTTATCCCAGGTTCCCTGACCATCTACACGCACTATCACCCTGTAGTCGGTCATATCCTCCATCCAGCCTGGGACATTGGAGCGGTCAAGAGCGATCTCTTTCCTCATGCCTATGGCATACTGGCTAAGGTCTGCGAGGATTAAATCTCCCTTAGCACCCAATGCGGGGCATTTCTCAGTGAATAAGACCTCCTTACCCAGAAGCGTGAATTTCCCGCTCTCTTCCCTGAATACCGGTATCTGAGCGCCACCGGTACCAATGGTGATAGTCATGGTAAGTAATTGTGGTATTACCGATGGATTGGCAAGCCATACCGCATTGGTAAAACATGACGGAGCAAGCCTTGAGAACATATTTACAACATTCTGATAGGTAATCGTAGCTGCTGATTGAGAGTCCTCTTTATTTACAGTAATCAGCGCCGGGTCATTTATAATACCAAGAGGCTGGCCTTCACCGGTTCCATTGATAAAGGCATAGTCCATGTACCAGCCCAAGCCTTTAATAAGTGCCCCAGCTAACATTTCCTCAAAGGACATACCATCTGCAATAAGTTCATTGGATGCCTGTGAGAAACAAGCCAGCTTCTTGGCTTTTAACTGGATCAGCCTTAGCTTGGCTGTTTTTCGTGTGCCTGTCTGCCCTTCCTCCAGCCATTCCCCTGAGATACCGCCGAATAAGTGATTGGTCCTGTCTGCACCATCGAAGGCTGGTACTTTCTTTGTTTCACTTCCCATTGCCCATACTGTTGCTCTGGGACGGATGATTTCATTCTCCAGGGATTTATCCATCAGGAAGGCTCCGTATTCCTCCGGTACGGAATATCCGCCGAATTCAGGTATCCCTTCCACCATACTGGCATTTATCAGCCTGTTGTCGGCTCTTCCCGAGTGAAGTGTTCTTAGGAACTCATCCATGGAATGAAATCCATTATTGCTTAAGCTCACAGTTTCGTTTCCATAGAACATCCCTCTGAATGATTTTGATACGGCTTTTGTTACAGGTGTTTTTGATTCTTCAATAGGAGATACAGCTTTTTGTGGTGTAATTAGAATTGGCTCAGAGGTTCTGATATTTAATAATTCCTCGTCAATGCTTTCATTAATGCTCTTTATTTTGTCTGTGTAGCGGTTAAACTGTCGCTCCTGTTCATTCGTCAAACTTCCACCTGCTTTTTCAGCTTCCTGCAAAATGGCTTCTGCTTTTTTCACCAATTGCTTTTTCTCATGTACCAAATCTGCTATAAATCTCATGCTTAAACCTCCATTTTCTTAATATTTTTTTGTTAATATGGTCTGGGGTTAATACCCCGTTTGAATCTGCATTTTTTTACGCGGTGCTGCCAGCCCGTTGTCTTTATGCTTTACTGTAGAGATTTGACCTCCCCCTACCCTCTGCATCAGGGTACTGAGAGTTTACTGACGTACTGACTCTTACTGACTCTTTTTTCATAAATTTCACATAAGAAAAAATATATATAAAAATTTACGGAATTGACGTCAGAAACCGTCAGTCGTCAGTAATCACAAAAGTATCCCCTCATCCGCAAGACCAATGCCATGCCAGTCCCTGCTGCCATTGGCTCCGCTGCGTTTGACAGCAAAGCCGCGCTCCGTCATTTTTGCATTGAACAGCTTTTGACCAAGAGGATAATCTCCGTTCTCCCGGCACCATGTTTCGTAAGCGTACCTGATGCTCCGATTGGAGACTTTCCTGCCCTCCTCCACAATGCAGCATTCCTCAATGAACGATGAGAAAGTATCCATTTCCTCCCGGTACCCTTCTGTAGCTGTTTTGACTTCATCAGGCATATTAAGTCCTTCCTTCTGCCAAAGAAGGCAGCCCTCTACTGCCCATGACAATATGCCAGGCAGCTCTTCTCTCAGCTTTGCCGGTAACTGTTTATCCTTTTTATCCTCGGGTATGGTAACGGTGAAAGGAATCAGCTTAATGCGCCTCCAAATGCTGTGGCTGGTATCTCTTATGACAGGTCTGTGGTTTACTACGAGAAATGGGGTGAACTGTGGCTGGAAATCAAAGTATTCTCCATAAAGGAACCTTGCTGTAATTCTGTCTCCGCCTGTAAAGCTCTTAATCAATGCCTCAGAGAGCCTTTGTCCCTCATTTATTTCTATGGCAGTAACGAGCCTTGCTCCCTGAAGCCTTGCGATATCATTTCCTATCGCTTCTATTCTTTTAGCCATAAAAGTTTCGGACGGAGTATTTCTTGCATAGTCTCCCAACAGGTCAGAGATGGTGTTTAGAAATGTGCTTTTTCCGTTTGCTCCTGTTCCATAAAGGACGAATAGGGCCTGCTCTGAAATATCTCCGCTTAATGACGAGCCTACAGCTTTTTGAAGGTATCTTACAAGCTCGTTGCTTCCTCCCGTAATGGTATTCAGAAAATCCATCCATCTGGGAGCCTTGCTGCTTGGTTTATATTCAACAGGACAGATTTTGCTCATATAATACTCCCGCTTATGTGGAAGGAGTTCGCCTGTCTTTAAGTCTACCACACCATTCTTGCAGTTCAGCTTCCATATATCTGCATCTAGCTCATCAGGCATTATTATCAAGCCTTCAAGGTTTGAAGCCACATCGATCATGGCTTTCAGTCTGCCTGCGTTTTCAGACTGCATAGCATGGCGCACCAGTTCTTTTCTTGCAGCCTCATCCTCTATCCGACTTGCTTCTGTGAGCATATCTCTTGCTGTTCTAATAGCAAACTGCGTAAGTTCTCCGGTTTCTTTCCTCCAGCAACAGCCGTCATATACCAGCCAGTACTTAAAAGCTGGACAATACCTTATGATTGAGCCGAACCTGTCACGCAGCCTTTCTGCATTCCCGCTATCTGTCCTGTGGTAATACTTTTTCACCAGAAGGTTTGGCTGGTATCGGCTAACACTGTGCGCTATCTTTCTAACTTCCGCTTCATCAAGCGGAGGATTGCATCTGGCTTTGTTTTCGGCAAGCAGCGCTGCATAGATGCTCTCTTCTGTCATTCCTCTTGCTCTCATACTCCCGGCAAGGCTCGTCAGGGTACTGTTTCGGCTGCCTTCCTTAATCTCGGCTGCAACACTGCTACCTTCAAAGGGTGTAAGCAATACTTCCACCCTTTCCATGAGCTTTAATAACCATGCTGGAGCTTCTGCCGGGGTTCTGTCAAAGGGAGAATGATCCTTTATCCATTCATACCGATTACCGCTTACATGAATGCTTGGAGCTGCGACAATCAGTCCACCTGTTGAACGGGTATCAAGACCCGGTGCAAACTTGGTCTTATTAGGAATACTCCGGCCTTTAGAGTATATAAATACATAGTGCCGACCTCCACTTCCTGTAACAGCAGTAACCGTATCAGGAAGTTTTCCATGTGTTGCTTCAAGAGCCGATAGGGTTTCATTGCCGCCATCGTCTACATCAAGCACCAGCCAGCCGGATTTCTCGCCTGTAGGAATGCCTATATTGGCATTAGGTGTTTTCGTCCACCATTTCCTTATTTGCTCAATATCATAAGTAGAATTCTTGTACCAGCCAGTATATAGCGGATGCTTTCCCTTGCTGTCGCATTGTTGTCCCTTCTTGCAGGAGCAGGAGCCATCCTCACAAATCCAGTGCAAAGGCATAACTGGGATATTGGCTTCTGCATATTTTAATGCTGCGTCCATCATTGTCACTTTCAAATTCTCACCTCCTCCGAGAACATAAATAGAGCCTGACAAATAGTTTTTTAGACTATCTGCCAGGCTCTATAGGTGAGTCATTCGCTCCCTTTGTGGCTCTGTGCCAGATTTATTCACTTTTTACCCCACCTTTTTCTCCAGCTTTACTTCAAAAACCTTTTTGCATACCGGGCATTTGATTTCAACATCAGCGTAATCGGCATCAAATACTCTGTGATTGCAGTGAGGGCAGCGGACAATGTACTTTTTCTTACTCACCTGCCTTCACCTCCGGCTTCTTTAGCTTTATGAGGCTTGCCATCTTCATCATCACAGGCTCAAAAATCTCTCCCACCATGTAATGAACCGTTGGTGAGTAATTCTCCTTTGTTTCGTCAAACAACTTGGAAAGAAGGCCATATAGATTCTTTATGTCCTCTTCTGTGGCATCTGCGGTAGACACTTCAATAAAAATCTTGGTCCCGTCACGCTTGGCGATATGGTCGCTCACATACTTCTCCAGAGCGTATCTTGCTATGCTTGATGTGGTAACACTTGCCTCCGGCATCTGTGCTTGTAACTCATCAATGATAGCATCCAATTCATCCGACTGCCTTTGTGTAAGTCTTACCCGTAGCATACTATCCTTTTCTGTAGACATCATTGCACCTCCTGTATTTCTTGTTGATTTCATTGTATCACAATGTATTACATATTGTCAAGCATCGATAAAAAGAAAAAGGCCACACCAGCCGAAACTGTGTGACCTTGAAACACCACTATTTTTATTTTTTATAGGTAAAATCAAGCACTTTAGCTGTACCAATAATACGAGAGGCATTTTGTATGTCTAAAATCATACCTTCATTAATCAAAGGTTTAATTTCTTCATAGGCTTCGCCTTCTATGGTAGGGAACTCAATGTTTACATGATATAATTCTTGGTAAAGGAATTTATCGCAAGGAATGTTACTTATTATTGTTCCTGAGAATAGTAATCCGTCACCAAATTTAAAGGCTGGCCTTAAAGGATATTGTGTAGATATTCCATCACTTTCAACAGTATTGCCTTCGGGTCTATTAAATTTAATATCTGCTCTAACTATTAGCATAATATCCTCCTCTGTTATTAATACTTATGAATAAGCTCCTGTATTATTTTATTAAACTCACCTAACTTATCAGCATGTATAGTTACAGTACCACTTTTGAATATAAACTTATCGACTTGAGTAAAATCACCGATTTTATTTAACACACTTGTAGGTACTTTAACCTCAATTATGGCTCCAATATCCGAGTATTTATCTGCAAATTTTAATGTTTCCTCAAAACTTAACCCAAATTGTTTAGCTTGAAGTCCATTGGGAATTACGTTAAATTCACCCGTTTTCATTACATCATAAAATTCGTCGGGACCCACCGCTCTGTACAAACTTGTTAAACTTTCACCAGTCTTACTCGTTCCCTCACTACAAGGACTATAACTATTATATAATTCCTGTTACCATATCTCAATCAAAAAAGAATTATCTTCCAACCCTCGGTTTCCAGAATATAAAATCAGTTCTTGTCATCAGTCTTTTCAT
>NZ_RLII01000046.1 GCF_004102745.1 Acetivibrio mesophilus
TGCCCACTTTCAAGCCGGGTTTGTATTAATTCCGCCCACTTAGATAATTGTTGTTCAGATGTTACTTTTTGCATGTCTATACAATCACTCCGTTTAATTATTTCTACAGTGATTGTATCAACTACGTAACTATTCTACTATGTAACGATCTATTTGACGCTTACGTATCAACTGCTCAACTATTCTACTATGTGACGATCTATTTGACGCTTACAAAGAACCTCGGCTGTATGTTTGCCTACAAGCCGAGGATTTTTGTTATTTAATATAGAGATAGTTCATTTGATTATTTGGAATTTGATACAACTATTCTGAAGTTATTTTACTCAGATGATATTTAGCAACTGTAAACATCAATTTCATAGAACTTCTACAAATGCATAGACTCTCATTTAAAAGATTTAAACTTTAAAATTGCACCTAAGCAGTAACCAACAGTTACATCATTATCAGCTTCTGTTCCTTCTCATCTGCTGTACTAGGGATCGTTTTTACGTAATTAAGAACACTTCTTCAAGTTGTTTTACAATTTGCTCAATTTCCTCAGTATTCCTGAAAAAAGAAATTCCCAGCACAAATACATGTATTATAACATAAAGCTGTACAACTCTTTGGCTTATATTGACCAATAATATTCAACCAAGCTTCTTTAATTATTGTCACATCGAAGTATTTCTGTCATTTCAATATTTATAATCAGGTTCTGATGTATTCAAATTTTCATCCACATGCAGCGATTTTTGCCAAACAAGAAGTAATTAAGGCAATATATATCAGCAGGTAAATCCATAAAAATATTCTTGATTCCGAGCTCTAAAAGTATTGAAATAGCTTCATTATCTGCGTCAATAGCACTAATGGAACTTCGCCATCCTCTTGACGATTAATACAGATTTTTTCATTAAAAAAAGCAAAACTTCCGAACTAACCACTACATGTTTCATATAATAGTGTTTAACTAAATCATTATAAGTTTCATCACCACGTTCCAAATATTTTTATTTTTCAGTAGTCTCTGTCCACCTATTCCTGTGTTCAATCATCCTTTTAAGGCTTATTTATCCATTCCCAATTTACTTCTGATACAATTATCTACAAAGTATATCTTCTCCATTGGAAGCATATGTAAATCAAAATTCCCTTTTTGAATCATGATATTATACTTGCAAACATCTTCGGATATATCTGTGATTTTGAAAATCCATTTTTCCACGTACTTTTTAACTATATCGTCTTTTATCCCAAGTTGAATCGTCCTTCTCCCAATAGGATTGCCATAAATATCCCTATCTGGATCCCACTGACATCTAACGGGTGAAGATATCAAATCACGCTTCCATTCTTCATAAGACAAATAAACACTTGAGTTATAAGTAGAAAGTACTGCTTTTGATAATATTTCATTAAAGCCTTCTTTCAAAATATCAATGGCTAATATTCTTTCTTGATTTTTTTTAGTTCCCCAGCCCGATCTATACATCATCCACAGAAAAGATGGTTTTATCCACGTCATCCTATCAATCTTAAATGACGGGCCGAATGTCCCTAGCCTCAAACACTCTTCAGCTATTTTGCTATTATATGCTTGGTAAACTCTTATCGTTTTATCATTATACTGTGCATAAATCTCATTGGATTCGTGCATAAATTAACACTCCAAAAATTAAAATTTAACACTATTTAAATTAATTAACCTCTTCATCATATATTTTTTTGATATAATCAATAGAACCAATAATCCAATATCTTTCTTCCTTCGGAATATACTCAAAAAAATCTTTATATTCACCCTCCCATTTATCTGGTACATATCTTTCAAATGGTAAAGTTTCTGGATAACATGAGTATAATATTTTACTGTCGAAGTCCACTAACAAGCTAGGTACTAACTCAAGTATAGTATTATAATCACTTTTTAACACTAGTTCTTTTAGTTCTCTACTTTCTGTTTTAAAGTCCTCAATTTTTTTTATGAATACATCTACTGTTTCCTCATTAACTATTGGTATATTAAATCTAAAACTAAAAAAATCTTCTTGAATAATAGAGCCATATCCATTCTGAATATATTCGTCTCTTCTTTTTACAGCATCTAATATCCAAAAATCTCGTTCTGTAACGTACCATGAAAACATACCTTTATGTATGACACCAACAATAATATTCTTAGCGTATTCAGGCTTATATTTCAATTTATAACCTCCTTAATAAATCTCCGCTTTTCTTTCATTTTCTCACTTAATCTTAGATTTTCACTTACTTCAAAACAAGTCATTCGGACAGATATTGTATTGCTGCACAATTATGGATGATAATGTGTATCCCAATGAAACTGTGTCCTCTTTTCAATATCACGGCCATTGGTATCCACATAAACTCCAGCAACAAACCTCCTAAATCCAACTGGGTCAATGCCCTTAATTCCTTCATTCTGTCTGTTCGTGAGGTGGATGTCAGTCAAGCTCTATCACGGGGTCTTAGCCCTTATGGTGTAAATTCATCCCGACTATCCGGCTCATCTTGTCAAAGTGCAAATCTATCATTCAATGTGAAAACATCAGTTTTACTTTTACCGCTTGATTATATATCCCATCGCTTGAGTATCACTGTCAAGAGTCGGCTCAAGCCCAACGCAGTCTTCCCCTTGACTGGCCTACGAGAGAGATGTATTCTTTCATATGAGATATAGATTATGCTGCTTTTGCTTCCGGTCTTTTTATATCGCTGAGCATCTTTTGTGGATCGTACACTATGTCTTTCGTCTGTATCGCATAAAATATCCGTATTAGCTTATTGCTCAATGCAACCAAAGACTGCATCTTCTTCAAGGGTCTTTCCTTCCTGGTCGTATAGTATTGGTGTAAGGCTCCGAATTCCTCATTCGTAGACAGCAAAGGCATACAAATAGTATCGAAGCTACTTCCTTCCTCGTTTGCATATGGTTGTCTGTCCCTTATATTTACCGGAACTATTCTATTTGAGGCTTAGCCCGGATAGCTTTTGTATCAGCTTTGGATGATTGAATCTAGAGATATCACCTACCTCCGCTAGAAGGCCTGCAGCTACCATGAGGCATACACCTTTGATCTCTATCATCTTCTCATACCACGGAATCTGCTTTGCCAATTCCTCAATTAGAGTCATTGTTCTTTCAATCTGTCGCATTTTGCTCCCATAGTCTTCAAGCAACATTGAGAGTTCATTTTCTGCAGATACCCCCCGATGTCCCAATGGAAGTCTTAGCGGATTCAAAAAGTTTCTCGGCTCTCTTTATTCCTACAGCCCTTATCTTGTGTTTCTTCCAGATAGCTATGATACCTTCAATGCCTTTTTCAATAACCTTTTTGGGTGTCGGTCATTCACTCAGTATCAACAGAGCAGCCTTTCCCTCCCAAGCGTCAAACACCTTGGTGATTTCAGGGTAATGGATACATATCCACCGACTGATACGGTTCCTGATAGCTGAAAGTTCTTTTACAAGCCGCCATCGGCTGTCCATGGCCAACCGTAGCTCCTTGTAAATGCCTTCCAGAATATATAGCTCAATATATCTCCCATCCTTGACCAGCATTGCTATGCTTTTTGGGTCTTTTCGGTCATTCTTGGTTGGATTGTTAGCATCAAGTTCTTTACTTTTCTTCACATAATGTGGATTTACTAATACAATGCTCATCCCGGTCTTCTTAGTATTCTCAGCTAGGTTGAACCAATAGTGTCCTGTCGGCTCCATTCCGAGTATCACCTCAGTAAAGCCGTTGGATTTTGCTATCTTCGCTGTCCATTCTTCGAACTTTGCAATTCCTTTAGCATTGTTATAGAAAATCAACAGCTTTCCATACTCTACGCCTCTGAAATTGAAAGCTCTAGCGTAATGCTTCTCACTACCAATATCAATTCCAAAGATCAACGTTGTCTCTTTAATTCGCAAAATCTTTTCATTCTGTGTATAATTCATATTGGATGCCTCCTGTGTTTTTGATTTGTGGTTACTTGGTCGCAACTCACATTTCAAATTTTACAGTCAGGCATCTATTTTTTCAAAGGTCATTTTGATTCTTTATAGGAATACTCCTATTTATAATTGTAAGAGAGTGTTTACTCTCTTACAATTATAATACTATTTTTCATAATATGTAATTATTTAATTATTCTATAATTAATTATATTTTCTTCTAGCCATTCTATCCAAGGTTCAGGTAGTTCATATGATGTTCCAGGCGTTTTAGGATCTGTTACTTTTGGTGCAGTCCCTCCTTGATTATTGATATTAGTTTTATACCCTTGTTGAGGTACTAAGTTTTCCTTTAGTAAATCATCAAACCATTTAGGAACTTCCATTTCAATAATTATTCCACCTTGTCTATTTTTATCCCCAAAGTATAGAGCATGTTCTAAATTATACGCACTAATATTTAAATCTGCTTTTTTATCAGGTATACTAATTGTCCCATCTTCATTAATTATTATTCTTTCTTGACTAGCTTTAGGATAAGTTCCACCTTGAACTCTGTAATATTTAACAGTATCACCCGTTCCCTCACTACAAGGTCTATAACTATTATATAATTCCTGCTACCATATCTCAATCAAAAAAGAATTATCTTCCATCTCTTTGCTTTCAGATTATAAAATCAGTTCTTGTCGTCAGCCTTTTCATATGGCCTGTATTCCGTCTTGGTTTTCATCATGCCGTAGATTATCCTCACAAGACGCCTTGCCACGCACACAAGCGCCTGTGGCTTGTTCTTGCCCTCTTTAACCTTCTGCTCAAAATACTCCCTGAATACCGGGTGTCTTGGCTTTCCTGACGCCGATACTGCTACCATCTGGATTGCGAGAAAGTGAAATATCGCATTTAATGCCCTGTTGCCATTCCTGCACCTTTGGTCTTTTCCCTTTCCGGCAGAGCTGAATTGCACCGGTGCCAAGCCCATAAACCGGGCCAGCTTGTCTGAATCGGGGAAACGGTTAATATCCCCGATTTCAGATATAATTTGCGCTTCTGTAACAAGATCGATTCCCGGCATTGTATGTAGCTTATAGCCTGTCAAAGGTATCAGCTTTCTTAGTTCATCGTCAATTTCGGCAATCAACTCCTTGTTGTGCCTGATATCCTTTACGATGTTTCTGACTATAAAATCCCTTTCAGGTTGATAATCCTTCCTTGTGTCTCCATCCCTTTCAATCATGGATATAATCTCATGAATGCGCTGTATTTTAAGTGCCTGATGCACTGGCTTTATTGTCTGATATATTTCTTCCGGTGTTGTGTTCCATATATACTCCGGTGACGGGTAGTTCTCCCAGAAACATAAAGCACTCTTGGAATCAATCATGGCAAAGAATTTCCTGTAGGATGGGTAGCTATAAGCAAGCTGGCTGTGGAGCTGGTTCTTGTTCATCACATTGCTCTTTACAAGCAAATCCCGCCTTTTAACTATCTGCCGGATTGTCCAGAATATATCCTCATGTTTGGCATCCTGCAGAGTGTCCACCATATCCCGGAGAACCCTTGCCACACAATAGGCATCATAGGAGTCATCCTTGTAAATGATAGGGTTTGCCAGTCTTACAGCGCTTGTATAGGCAGGGTTAACGTGCTTGACTTCAAACTTCCTGCCGACCAGATAGGCAGCAAGGTTTCTGCCGAATCCTCTGGTATCTTCAAGTCCGAATACAATTTCCTTTGTACCGCAAATCTTCCTTACATCTTCAACGAATGCAGGGAATCTGGATGGTCTGTTCTCAAAGTTAACCTCACCCAGTTTATTCATCCAACAATCTATAACAACTGCACAGTGGGTATCCTTGTGCATATCAATTCCAACAAAGCAGGTATTTCGTTTATGATAAATGTCTATCCTCTCCTTTTCCAATGTCTCCACCACTCATACCGGCAACCTCAATTTAAGAGCGTTAGATTCGATTAGGGACATTTCTTGTAAAGAAGTGTCCCTTGACCTTAATCCTCGCAAGGGAACGCCAACCTATCTATTCCTAGTGTGACAAATTACGTGATTTCAGGCATCACGAGCCTTAGTTCAAATTTCTTAATGTTCTTTTACTGCTTCGCTTGGACATAAATTTCTTAATGCTTCTGACCAATAAATTTCTGTATTGATAACTGCAGCAGCCTTTCAAATTCCTCTTTATTTGCCCTTTCTGTTTCAACAAAGCTTACGGCTGCAACCTACGCTTTTACGTTTCAGGGAGCAATACAGAGGCCTTTTTACTGGCTGCTAAACCTTCTTCCAGCCTTTTGCCTGTAAACTTTCCCGTGTATAATCCTCCAGCCTGTAGTTCTCCATGGTTTTTCTGCACTTGATGTTTTCGTACAGAATTAAATCCCCTTTGAGAACCAGCTTCTTTATCCAGCCGCTGGGCAACGATTTTTCCCATACTTCACTTTGAATACTGGTAAAATACAACTCCAGCGCCCTTTCAATAATAGCATTGGCACCAGCCAAACCTTCTTGCTCGGCAAGTGCCTTGGCTTTATTCAATAAAGCTTCCTCTATGGTTGTGGTAATCTTTGCTCTCACACTTTCACCCCTTCCTACGGTTAAAGCCTTTATTCCGTAGTAACATTCATCACTCTGAACCGCTGATATAGCAAGTCAATTATGCTTCTAAATGCAATATTTCTAAGGGTTTCTGAGGTTGAACACTGTCCATGTCAAAGCTTTTCTCAGTCAGAGAAGAATTTTCAGTCCGCTCATTTTTGAGCGGTCTCACCCCAAGTATTGCTTAGGCTCAAATTGGGTTCTGTAGCAATGAAATAAGCAGCAATCACCTCAGCTAAATATGGGTTCTATGGTGGCTTTGGCTGAAATTTCAGCAGACTATCTTGCTTCCAGAGCTACTGCCCAT
This sequence comes from Acetivibrio mesophilus, assembly GCF_004102745.1. Taxonomy (GTDB): domain Bacteria; phylum Bacillota; class Clostridia; order Acetivibrionales; family Acetivibrionaceae; genus Hungateiclostridium; species Hungateiclostridium mesophilum. The sequence goes on from NZ_RLII01000046.1 coordinate 6,871, forward strand.
GAGAGCGTTGCTCCGTTTTTCGGTGTTATAGGTTTATCCCAGGTACCCTGACCATCTACACGCACTATCACCCTGTAGTCGGTCATATCCTCCATCCAACCGGGAACATTGGAACGGTCAAGAGCGATCTCTTTCCTCATGCCTATGGCATACTGGCTAAGATCTGCGAGGATTAAATCTCCCTTAGCACCCAATGCGGGGCATTTCTCAGTGAATAAAACCTCTTTACCCAGAAGTGTGAATTTCCCGCTCTCTTCCCTGAATACCGGTATCTGAGCGCCACTGGTACCAATGGTGATAGTCATGGTAAGTAATTGTGGTATTACCGATGGATTGGCAAGCCATACCGCATTTGTAAAGCAGGACGGAGCAAGCCTTGAGAACATATTGACCACGTTTTGATAGGTAATTGTGGCTGCTGCTTGAGAGTCCTCTTTATTTACAGTAATCAGTGCCGGGTCATTTATAATACCAAGAGGCTGGCCTTCACCGGTTCCGTTGATAAATGCATAGTCCATGTACCAGCCCAATCCTTTAATAAGCGCTCCAGCTAACATTTCCTCAAAGGACATACCATCTGCAATGAGTTCATTGGATGCCTGTGAGAAGCAGGCCAGCTTCTTGGCTTTTAACTGGATCAGCCTTAGCTTGGCTGTTTTTCGTGTGCCTGTCTGACCTTCCTCCAGCCATTCTCCTGAGATATCGCCGAATAGGTGATTGGTTCTGTCTGCTCCATCGAAGGCTGGTACTTTCTTTGTTTCACTTCCCATTGCCCATACTGTTGCTCTGGGACGGATGATTTCATTCTCCAGAGATTTATCCATCAGGAAGGCTCCGTATTCCTCCGGAACGGAATATCCGCCGAATTCGGGTATTCCTTCCACCATACTGGCATTTATCAGCCTGTTGTCTTCAAGGTTTGAAGCTACATCGATCATTGCTTTAAGCCTGCCTGCGTTTTCAGACTGCATGGCATGGCGCACTAATTCTTTCCTCGTGGCTTCATCTTCTATCCGGCTTGCTTCTGCGAGCATTTCCCTTGCTGTTTTTATAGCAAACTGCATAAGTTCCCCGGTTTCTCTCTTCCAGCAGCAACCGTCATATACCAGCCAGTATTTGAAAGCCGGGCAATACCTTATGATTTCACCAAACCGGTCACGCAGCCTTTCTGCATTCCCGCTGTCTGTCCTATGGTAATGCTTCTTCACCGGAGGATTTAGCTGGTATCGGCTGACGCTGTGCGCTATCTTTCTAACTTCCGCTTCATCAAGCGGAGGATTGCACCTTGCATTGTTTTCTGCAAGTAATGCCGCATAGATGCTCTCTTCTGTCATTCCTCTTCCTCTCATGGTTCCTGCAAGGCTTGTCAGGGTACTGTTCCGACTACCTTCCATAATCTCGACTGCAATACTGCTACCTTCAAAGGGTGTAAGCAATACTTTCTCCCTTTCCATGAGCTTTAATAACCATGCTGGAGCTTCTGCCGGGGTTCTCTCAAAGGGAGAATGTCCTTCTAACCATTGGTACTGATTACCGCTTACATGAATGCTTGGAGCCACGACAATCAGTCCACCTGTTGAACGCGTATCAAGACCCGGTGCAAACTTTGTTTTATTAGGAATGCTCCTGCCTTCTGGGTATTTAAAGACATAGTGTCGACCGCCACAACCGGTTAACAGCAGTAACCGTATCCGGAAGTTTTCCATGTGTTGATTCAAGAGCCGATAGAGTTTCATCACCGCCATCGTCCACATCAAGCACCAGCCAGCCGGATTTCTCACCTGTAGGAATGCCTATATTGGCATTGGGTGTTTTCGTCCACCATTTCTTTATTTGCTCAACATCAGTAGTGGAATTATTGTACCAGCCGGTATATAGCGGATGCTTTCCCTTGCTGTCGCAATCACTCCTTGCCTTGCAGGAGCAGGAACCATCTTCACAAATCCAATGCAAAGGCATAACTGGGATATTGGCTTCTGCATATTTTAATGCTGCGTCCATCATTGTCACTTTCAAATTCTCACCTCCTCCGAGAACATAAATAGAGCCTGACAAATAGCTTTTAAGACTATCTGCCAGGCTCTATAGGTGAGTCATTCGCTCCCTTTTTGGCTCTGTGCCAGATTTATTCACTTTTTACCCCGCCTTTTTCTCCAGCTTCACTTCAAAAACCTTTCTGCATACCGGACATTTGATTTCAACATCAGCATCAAATACTCTGTGATTACAATGAGGACAGCGGACAATGTACTTTTTCTTACTCACCTGCCTTCACCCCCGACTTCTTTAGCTTCATGAGTCTTGCCATTTTCATCATCACTGGATCTAATATCTCTCCAACCATGTAATGAACCATTGGTGAATAATTCTCCTTTGTTTCGTCAAACAGCTTCGAGAGAAGGTCATAGAGATTTTTTATGTCCTCTTCTGTGGCATCTGCTGTACTGATTTCAATGAAAATCTTGGTACCGTCACGCTTGGCAATATGGTCGCTCACATACTTCTCCAGAGCGTATCGTGCTATGCTTGATGTGGTGACGCTTGCCTCCGGCATTTGTGCTTGTAACTCATCAATGATAGCATCCAATTCATCCGATTGCCTTTGTGTAAGCCTTACCCGTAGCATACTATCCTTTTCTGTAGACATTTTTGCACCTCCTGTATTTCTTATTGGTTTAATTGTATCACAATGTATTACGTCTTGTCAAACGTAGATAAAAAAAGGCCACACCAGCCGATAGGGTGTGACCAATACTTATGCTTACTACTTTGAATTTGTTAATATGTAGAATAATCAGCTATAAACATATACATCAAAACCAACTTCAGCATCTATTCTACTCAAAAAATGAATAAATGGTTTTTTAAAGTACATTGCAGGCGTCTCATTATTTTCTATCTTTACAACAATCATAAACAGCATACTAACACAGAGTTTATCCTTTAGCTCTACTAATTTCTCCGTTTTAAATTCCAACAAAGACATTATTTTTTCAAGTTGTACATTGATATCAAGTGATTCTTCGTAACCTGTGTTAATGCTCCATGATGTATCTTTCCACGTATTCCTCCCATTCTTTGTAGGCTCACCCTTTAAATGCGTTTCTGTTGGCGATAAACCTAACTCTTCCGATATTACACATGGGTCAAAATTCTCTCCATAAATGCTAAATCTAACCATAACGCTTGTCTTGTCCATTAATCATCCCCCTATCGGCCTATGCTTTCATAGGTTGGAATAAATTCTTTAGAACCATTTTTTAGAATCCAAAGTTCCCCATTTTTATCGACATATATATTATATTTTGAAATGTCTGCTCCGTCACCAAGTGTATCATACTTTAGTGAATGGGGGTCAATTCCATTTTTCTTAAGGTAATTCGTATCCACTCTTTTAGGATTTACTGGAGTTGGAGTATTATATCTTGCAGCCTTATTATGTACCAATACATTTATATCAGAAACATAATAAGTATGCCAATCCTGTACCTCAAAATTATAAACCTTCACAGGCTCTTTCAAGTCAACACGTTCAAGTTTTGTAACCTTAACATTCTCACCTGACTTAAGCCTTAATACATCGCCTTCGTTTAGTTCACCAGCTAGCACCCAGCCTTTTTCTTCAACCCAGAAAGGATGCTCCTCGGTTGTCTCAATCATCGTATCACCTGTATAGACATGTACCAAGGTGTACTTATCATGAATAAAAGTGTTTACTACCTTCTTGAGACCTTTCTCGCCTGTTTCAGGGTTTTCCGACCATACATAATCTCCAATTTTAATTTCTTCTATGGGGCTTTGCCCATATTCAGTTGGTATAAGTGTTCCAGCAGTAAAACAACCACTACCAGTACTACTCGTTCCCTCACTACAAGGACTATAACTATTATATAATTCCTGTTACCATATCTCAATCAAAAAAGAATTATCTTCCAACCCTCGGTTTCCAGAATATAAAATCAGTTCTTGTCATCAGTCTTT
>NZ_RLII01000047.1 GCF_004102745.1 Acetivibrio mesophilus
CATTTGGTTTGATTGTTTCTCTCAACTCAATTATACCAATGTTGAAGGTCTCATGCCATTTTTATCACCAAATAATATTGAATTTTCAAGGTGCACAGGGACTTTTATAAGTGCGAAGTTTTAGTTAATTCACTTAAAAAGCGGGAAGTTAATTGGTGGACTATACGCAGGTGAATCATTTGCTTCTTCATTTCCATATAAGGAAGACATATATATCTCTGAGGTTTGGGGTGTAAATGAAAAAGGTGAATTCTTAGATAGAATAGAAGGAACTAAAGGCATGTGGATTAGTAAAGACTACTTTGACTATATAGAATTTTTTGAAATAACAAATAGTGAGGAGGTGACAAATAATGAGTGAACAGAATTCAAACAATCAGAAACCACTTAACGAGGGATACCAGCCTATACAAAAAGGTTTTTCCCCAAAACCAATTACCAGTCAAGCTAGACCACCAAAGGGGGGGACAGGAGAATCCTCAACACAAGGAAACAAAAAGTGAGGTAAAAAACATGACAGAAAACAATAAGAAAAATAAAGAAGATATAGAAATTGGAAGCTATCAACCAAAGAACCCTGGTACTTTTGGTTATAGACCAAATAGCAGTTCTATACCGAATCCTACCCCACCCAAAGGCGGTACTGGACAATCAACAGAAAAAAGTCATAGTAACGAAAAGTAAAAATAATTATCTAAAGATTAATAGGGCGTTTAACGCCCTTTAATCAATTATAATAGCCTGTGGCAAAGGAAAATTTCCGAAATAATGTACCGTTACGTCATGCCTTAAATGCCTTGCACGTCCTATTGTTTGTAACAATTCCGATTCAATGCTATACATTTGCATTTCTCTTAATTCAGGGTCATTAAAAGTATTGAAATAAAATGTCCTGCCGTTCCATTTAACACGATTATATTGACAGGTAAAATCTTTATTTTCAATATCAATCCCTAATGACAGGGCTTCCAGTTTCCACATATTCGGGTCTTGCCACGGTACACCCACAACAACAAGGTCTTTAGCCTTCCACTCATCACGTCCTGCTGTATTGAAGAAATATCCAACTATAGGCATTTCGTCTTTGTAAAGGTCATAGAATTTTTTGTATGTCAACACGTTTACGTCACGCCCTGTAATCGGGAACACTACATTTCCCATAAATTCTTTGAAGTCATGCCTTTTCTCAAAAAATTCCTTTGAACAAGCATACTTCCAGTAATGCTTTAATGTTCCGACTGCTTTTAATGGCGGTACTTCTTTTATTTGCAAGTCTGAATAAAAATGTCTTAATAAAAATTCATTCGGTGTTGCTGACAGAATAGCCATTGGTAATTCACCCCTCTTTATCTGGTTTCTTTGTCTGAATGTAATTTCTCCACTTTGTTTAAATACACAATCTGCACTAAATAACTGCCAAAAGTTTGTATCACCTGTTTTTAGGTCATATCTGAAAAACTTTAAAAGTTCCGAAAACTCCTGTTCATTAAACAATGGAGGTTCAATTTTAATCGGCTTCTCATAAGGAAGGTCTAAAACACCTTGCAGGAAGTCTAAAACTATTGGCGTAATATCTTTCTTCTCCCATGCTTCAGAATGGCTTAAAAGGCTTCTCAAATGGTTTATGTCATTAATTTTAGCAACTCCCTGTTTATTCAGACTGTTTGAAGGGCATTCGTCAATAATTATTGTATCCTGCATGGGTTTGTCCCAATACATTAGTTGGTCATGGGTCATTATTAAGTTGCCTTTGTGTGTTTTGGCGTTTATTTTAGCGGCGTAATAGTCCCAATATGCGTCTGAAAACTGTTTTGTTGTCTGGTACTTACATAAACGGTTAAACATATCCTGTTCTTTTGCAAAAACTGTTCCATAATATCCAGTCCTTTTGAGTTCTGTAATTTCATTAAAAAACTGCAAATACTCCGCCTTTTCAATGGGCAACTGCGGCTGTTGTATATCCTCCCATGTTGGAAGGGGTAAAACCCTCAATACTTCTACTCCTGCCATTTCAAGCCTTTGTTCAAGTTCTGCCGCCAATTTATGCGTTGGAACTGCAATTAAAGCTGTCCGTTTATTGTTTTTAAGCCACTTAATAAGCATTTGGGTTTTTCCAATTGCTGTAGGTGCTTTCAAAAGTGTCACCGTGTCACTTTGGTCTACTGCTTCAATAAAATACTGTTCCAATAGCTTTTGTCCCTCTTGCAGTGAAATCACTGGAATGTCCTCGACCTGTGGGCGACGTTTCATGGGCTTAATTTTACTGTACATTGTTCCTTGCCACTTGCACTTTTCAAAAAGTGGGCAAACTTCCTCACTGCATTTTGAAGGTTTAACGTCATTAGTCTTGCGTATGTCTTTAAATCTTTTTATATAATGCTGTGCCTTTTTGTACGTCTTTTGTTTGCCATCCTCATTTAAAACTGTTTCCTGCCAATAAACAGGGTTTGCGTTCATAATCTCTTTAAAAAGTTTTTCACCGCCTTTAAAAAGGGCTAAGTTCCTAACCATATTCCATAGAGCAGGGTCAAAAAGCCATAGCGGCGGTTCATTTAGCTGTCCTTTTAATCCTGCTTCAATTAAAGGGCATTTCTTAAAGTCCTCGGGGTCAATTTTAAAGTTTTCAGGTCTGGTATTTTTTGTTTCCGCCCCTCTATAAGCGTGACAGAGAGTAACTGAAAGTATATCTTCACCAACTCTTACTAAATAGGAACTGTTTGGGTAGTCAGGTGTTTCTATTTCCATTTGGTGGGACTGGGAATTTGGAGTGGAATTACATATATAATATATATGGTTTTCCACTCTTTTTTCCCAGTCAGCTTTTATCATTCCTATTTGTGGGCTACTATCTTCCCATACAATTCCTTGACCCTCAAAAAACTCCTGCTGTTTTTTCTTGAATATGTTCTTGCTATATGAATTTTCAATTTTTGTCATTACTGCACTTGTAAGGTTCGGTATACTCAATTCAGAATTTTCATTATAATACCATATGCCATTATTACTCCCAAAATAAAGCCTTGAAGGTTCTTTTGCCTGTCTGTCTGCCTTGCAGTCAAAAATTCTGTCCAGTGCTTCAATAATAAACCTGAAAGCTTTTTCATTTGTGACAAAATGGTCTAAAAGCCACACCAAACGGAACTTTCTTAATTGTGGTGTTGAAGAAAAACTTTCATAAATACAATTGGGCGGCACTCCATAAAGGTTTGCAATGTCTAAAGCTTCTTGCATGGTTAACCCTGTATCAATATCAAGGGTTACCATTTCACCGCCAATAAAACCTGCCTGACTTCTATTATAATCCTCAAAGATTGTAGGGCTAAATGACATTCCCTGTATAGCCACAGCTTCCATAAGCCCTTTAAAAGTCACATAAAACCTGTTATCAGGCAATGACACCTTATTAGAAACATATCCAATGCTATCAGGCTTACGGCTGTTTATAGGAAAGCCATTATGTGCAAGTAATATTCTATCTGGAAACTGATTATCCGTATTCTTTGTTATAAATTCATAAGAATAAAAATCTGTTGAAACGTGAACCAAACGCACTGTATAAAACCCCCTTTCGCTTAGTATTACTGCATTTGGAGGTTTGAAAAGGTGCTTAAAATATGATATAATATTAGTAGACAATATTCCTTTTCAAACCGTATTCTGCCCTGTTCACGCAGGGCTTTTATCGTTTTTATTTTTTAGAACTTTAGTGTTCATTTACTCTTAAATCTTCTTTTTAGTTCTTGTCTGCGTTCTTCAAGCTTTTTTTCTAATGACCTGAATTCCTCTGCTTCCTTTTTTAGCAGTTTAGCAGTTTCAGGTGATATATAATAAACTCCGTCAATTATTGAATATGGAATTTGTTCGTTCTTGCATTTGTGTAAAATAGTGTTCGGGTGGCAACCGATAATTTTAGCCGCTTCTGCTTTAGTTAGCCAACCTTCTTTTTTGTAGCGTCCTTGTCTTGGCATTTTGAGACCTCCTTATAATCAGTGATAAATTAATCACTATGTATAAGGGCTTTTACGCCCTCTTTTTTGCTTCTTCCATTAGCTCAGTAGTTTTCTTTAGAATTAATTCCATGGTCTTAACCATTTTTTGCTTATCCTTCCTACCGAATTTCTCAAAGTTTGTCATACACAATGAATCTAAATAAGCCATTCCATGGTCAACAACAAATAAAGCCTGTGGACTATTAAAATATTCAGGAAGTATTTCTTTGAATAAGTCAATAACTTCCTCGTCAGTTTCATTCTTAACATGTGATGGGTTATAAGTTTCGTCTTTCTTGTAACATTCTATTGCTGGCTTATGTCTCAAATAGTGTGGTATTGGTTTTGGGTTTATTACAACTTTTGGTTCTATTTGAAGCTTATCCTTAGACATAGGCTTTGACTGTTTAACTTTTTTTTTACCACTCAAGACCTCTTGACGTTCTTCTTCTGGCATTTGGTCAACTTCTGCCGCAAACTTTCCTGCCCTCTTAACAGTTCTTGGAGATACTCCAAACTTTTTAGCGGTTTCCTCTGCGGCATTCAAAGTGTCACCTTGACCCTTTGTTCTTCTGTCACCACCTTGTTTACCTTTTAATCGGTTATAGTATTCACCGATAAAGTGCCGTCTTTGTTCTTCTGTCAGATTTCTGCGACCTAATTGATTTTGAAGAATAAATAGTATAGGGTCAACGCCTTGTGGTAATTCCTTTACAACTATAAAACTTTTGTATCCAATTTCACGGGCTATTGTAACACGATTATTCCCGTCAACAACATTACCTTCATGGTCAATAATTATTGCTTCCCTAATACCTTCGTCCTGAATACTCTTTTTTAACAGTTCCTTTGCTTCACCTTCCAATGGTTGTAAAATATTACGGTACTTTTCTGTATTTAATTCGTCTAAATTTTTATAAAATGTTTTCACTTTATAACGCCCCTTTCAATATTAAAATAAATAACTACTAGTTTACATAATATTATTATACACTATTTGTATGCTGAATTCAAGCGTTATATATTTTGTAAGCCTTGTTACAAAAGGATTTTGCGAATATACTTGTATTATACAGTCTGTGTTAATTTAGATTTTGTTGGTTAATTGCTAATGGTTGCATACTATTAATTTTAGAACTAGATACCGTTAATCAGCAAGAGAAAAGAAGGCTTAGAATATGTGTTTAACTCTATGTTTTATGTCAACTGTACTCAATGTGCATTTCGCTGTAAAAACTCTTTAATAAGCTTTTAGAGACAAATAAACCTATTCTTATGATTTAGGACTTACATGTGAATTCCTTTTCTATTTAATAGACAATATGGTGCAAAAATTGTATAATAAACTGTAATATTTTGTTCTTATGCAATAAGCTTTATTATAAAAGGGGTTGGTCAAATGTTATTAACAGAGATACTTAAAGATTCAAATTACAGGCTTACGCAGTTTTCGCCAGAGGATATTAAAGAACTTGAGGAAAGTATATTTATAAAAGAGACAAAAACCGCAAAAGTACCATATATCAAATGCCTTGTAAGGAATAAGGACATAAAGCTTACACCAGAAGAAGCGGTCAGACAACTATTTATAAAAGTCCTTATCAACCGTTATCAGTACCCGGTTGAAAGAATGGAACTTGAATATGCTGTAGTATTTGGCAGAGAGAAAAAAGGGCTGACATAGTTATATTTGATAAAGACCGTGTTACGACCCCTTACATAATGGTTGAACTAAAGCAACCAAAGCTGAAAGACGGTAAAGGACAGTTAAAATCATACTGCAATGCTACGGGTTCACCCATAGGGGTATGGACTAACGGTGATTCAATTTCCTATTACCACAGGAAAGACCCTAATTATTTTGAAGATATTACCGATATACCAACAGCATATCAAAAATTAGCTGATATTATAAATGAACAGTTTACTATAGACGACCTTATCAAAAAGGACAAGCTTGTTAATGAAAAAAAGTCACTTAAAGACCTTATCCTAGAAATGGAGGACGAAGTTCTTGCAAATGCAGGGGTTGATGTGTTTGAAGAAGTGTTTAAGCTGACTTTTACTAAGCTCTATGACGAATGGCTCTCAGGCAGAAACAGGTCTCGGTATTTGGAGTTCAGGAATACCGGGCAGACTGAAACGGAATTAAAGGAAAAGATTCAAAACCTGTTTGACAGGGCAAAGGGACAATGGGAAGGTGTTTTCAGTGAAGATTCAAAAATAATGCTTAACCCCTCCCACCTTTCAATTTGTGTATCTTCTTTACAGAATGTGAAGCTTTTCAACTCAAACCTTGACGTTGTGGATGACGCTTTTGAATATATGATAAACAAAAGCAGTAAGGGAGAAAAAGGACAGTATTTTACACCTCGTTATGTTATAGATATGTGCGTCAAAATGCTAAATCCAAAGGAGGACGAGTTTTTAATTGACCCTGCGGCAGGTTCGGCAGGATTTACAGTACACAGCATATTCCATGTGTGGGGACAGATTGCAAAAGACGAAGGTTTAGCAACAAGCAATCTTTTTACAATAGAACAGAAACCGTACAGGTTTGAAAAATATGTACAGGACAAAGTATTTGCTATTGATTTTGACGAAAAATCGGTAAGAGTTGCGAGAACATTAAATTTGATTGCAGGAGACGGACAGACTAATGTATTGCACTTAAACACCCTTGATTATGAACGGTGGGACGAAACAATCGAACAAGAAGACTGGAAAGACACATATTATCAGGGGTTTAGAAAGTTAAAGAAGCTACGCAAAAGCAGGGACAGCTATAAAGAATTTGCTTTTGACGTGCTTATGGCTAATCCCCCATTTGCGGGAGACATTAAGGAAAGCAGAATTATAGCAAAGTATGATTTAGGCAAGAAACCAAGCGGCAAATGGCAAAATAAGATAGGCAGGGACATTTTATTTATTGAACGAAATCTTAATTTCTTAAAGCCGGGCGGACGTATGGCTATTGTATTGCCACAGGGACGCTTTAATAATGTATCAGATAAAATTATAAGAGATTACATAGCTGAACATTGCAGAATTTTAGCTGTTGTAGGATTGCATGGTAACACATTTAAGCCCCATACTGGCACTAAAACCTCTGTACTATTTGTACAAAAATGGAATGACGACCCGAAACAGGGGGATTTATGCCCTAAAGCGGACGATTATAATATATTCTTTGCTACCATGAAAAAGTCAGGTAAGGATAATTCAGGCGAAAAGCTGTATGTAAAACGAAATGTTTCAAAGCCTGTTTTAGACGGCTTAAAGGTGGGAGACCCTACAGCAATAAGCAAAATAACAGACGTTCAGAACAATTACGATATTGCACCTATTGAAGCAAGTGAATTTTTACTGGATAGCCACGGACATTTAATTGTAGACCATGACCTATTTAACCATGACGGACTGACTGAGGACGGTATAGCAGAAGCATTTATTGAATTTGCTAAAAAGGAAAAGCTAAGTTTTTTTGCCTAAGCCCGTCTATTAAGCCATTTGACGAAGAAAAGTATAAACGTTTAATGGATGGGCTGGAAGCAATAGAAATGAGATTAAGTGATATTCTATCGCTTAGTGATATTTCAAGGCTTGAATCAGAATTCTATGTTGCAAAAACATTAAATTGTGATAAAGGATTCTTAGGCAAAGATATTTTAAGTTTTGTCCAATATGGAACTTCCGAAGAATTGAATGAGGATAATTGTGGCTATCCTGTGTTACGTCTTAATGAATTTGATAGTAACTTTATTGGAGTGCCTTCAAAATATTGTAGCAAATTAAATGAAATAACTTTTGAAGAATTGCGTCTTAAAAAGGGTGACGTACTTATTTGTAGAACTAACGGAAATCCTAAATTAGTTGGCAAAAGTGCAATTGTTTTAGAAGACACGACTTATGCTTTTGCGTCATATTTATTTCGTATCCGACCAAAAACAAGTATTATAAATTCAGAAACACTAACAATATATTTGAACTCAAAACACGGCAGGAATGAAATTGAAAAGTATTCAATGACAAGTAATCAAACCAATTTTAGTCCTGCTAAATTCAGAGAAATATTTATACCTCATTTTAGTAGCAAATTTCAAGATATAATTGGAAATTTAGTTTCAATTTCTTTCAATTTGCATAAGAATTCAAAAACACAATATAAAGAAGTAGAAAACATATTGTCTAATGAACTTGGCTATAAAGGTTGGAAGCCCACAGAAGAAAATACGGCAACAAAAAAATTGTCTGAGTCATTTAAAATAACTGGGCGATTAGATTCTGAATACTACCAACCCAAATATGACGAGGTTTTATCAAAAATAACTAAAACTTATAACTTAAAATTAAAAGATATTGTTAGAATAAAAAAGTCAATCGAACCGGGGTCGAGTGTATATCAAGAGGAAGGATTACCTTTTATTAGAGTCTCAAACTTGACAAAGTATGGAATAACTCAGCCTGATATATGTATTCCCCATAATATAACTAAAAATATTGAAAATTTAAAACCCAAAAAAGATACTATACTTTTCTCAAAAGACGGTAGTATAGGTATAGCATATAAGGTTGAAGAAAATTTGGAAGCCATTACGTCAGGTGCTATATTACACCTTAGAATTAAGAATAAAGATATTTTACCTGATTACCTTACTCTTGTACTTAATTCAGTTTTAACACAGCTACAGGCTGAAAGAGATTCAGGAGGTTCTATTATTCAGCACTGGAGACTATCAGATATTGAAAATGTGGAAATACCAATATTAGAATATGACAAACAGAAGAAAATATCAGAAAAAATACAGGAAGCTTTTAAATTGAAAAAAGTATCTGAAAGTCTATTGGAAATTGCAAAAACAGGTGTAGAAAAAGCCATTGAGGAAGGCGATAATTCAGCAATAGAATGGATTAATGTGAGTATAAAGAAATTGGATGGAGGATATAAGTTATGTCAAGAATAGACGACCTTATAGACCTTATCCAAACTACCAATGAAGTATATTTAATGAATCCTTCTATGAATATAAGGTCAGCATACATACAAATAGACGATTTATGCGAACTTTCAATGAAAAGTTTTTTGCAAATGAATATACAAAATTGGACTCCGTTAAAGCCGAATGGTCAATCATTCAAATCATTTCGAAACATTGTAAATGAAATTAATAACTATTTTAGCAATAGACAAGACGTTGTTACGTTAACAACAAGAATAAAAGATAGGAGAGATAACCGCAATCACTTTTTTCATGACCCTAATCAATCAGGTTTAACAGTCCTCGATAAGAATGGACTTGAAGCATTTTTAGACCTATATTGCTTGGGTTCGATTTTATTTAGAAGTGAATTTGATAGTAGAATTAATAATAGACCACTCATTAAGGTTCAAATATCAATAATAAAAATGAAGTATAAAAGCTATAGTTGCGGTTTAGTGAGTATTTTATATCAAGAAGTTGTTAACAGAATTGGAAAATACGAAGCAATGCCAAACAGTTTTGGACATGAATGTTGTACAATTATAAAAGACCCCATAAGCTACTATAATAAAATTGAATATCTAATAAAAAGAAAGATAAATGATTGTAATGAAGAAATTGATAGAATCAACAGCTTAACACGAAAATTAAGTAAACACAGAGAAGAAATTGTACATTTACAAGAACAAGTAATTCTTTTACAAAGCATTATTGACGAGTGTCTTTGATTGCAGTGAAGGAGGAACTATATGGACATAAAAGAAAGGGCGTTTAACACTAGCCTTGATACAAGAAAATTTGAAATAGATTTATTTTGGAAGCGTTCATTATTCTTTTGGGGGTTTATAGCTTCTGCTTTTGTCGCATTTGCCACACTATACAAGGAAAATTCAAAATATGCAATTATGATTTCAGGATTTGGGTGTATTTGTTCTTTGGTTTGGACTCTTGCCAATCGGGGAAGCAAGTTTTGGCAAGAAAACTGGGAATCAAAAGTTTCAAAATATGAAGACGAACTGGTTGGAAGTCTTTTTAAAGAGGTTGAAGAAGTTCAAAATAAGTTTTGGGCATTAAGGGCACGAAAGTATTCTGTAAGTAAGCTTGCTATAGCCCTTAGTGATTATGTATTAGCAGTATGGATTGGAATAACATTATCTTTAGTATGTAAGCATTTAAAATTGTTTAGAAATATTTTCTCAATGGATACACTCATTGTTATTTTTGTCATACTTACATTAGTGTATTCAGTATATATATTGATATATGCCCGTTCAAGTAATCCAGAAAGTACAGGAGTTGAAAAAAAAGCAAGTAATGAAGTGAAAGTAAAGCTAAGCAATAAAAAGCGATTTGCCGGGAAGCTGAGGAAATGAAAAGAAGGTGTTATTAAGTTAGTTTCCCATGAAACCATATATTTTCAGTGGTTTATGGGGAAATGATTTGTTATAATAGAATTAAGGAAGTCGTGTGGAGTAAAAACGAAAAGATTATATGGAACGGTTGATATATAAGGGATTGAGGGGTTACAGTTAAGGCGTAGACTGGAAATCGTGTGAACGTTAATAGCGTTCCGAGGGTTCGAATCCCTCTCTCTCCGCCAATACAAAGATTTTATCAAAGAGAAAAAACATGAAAATTGTGACATTTCATGTTTTTATTATTGTCTTTATGAATACCACCTGCTATGCAGGTGGTTCCAAAAAGCTTATAGCTATGAGTAGATAAAAATACCTCCATTTGCTAAAATATAGCGGGTTTAGCCGACCGCATAAATAGCAAAAGGA
>NZ_RLII01000048.1 GCF_004102745.1 Acetivibrio mesophilus
CAGAGCCGTCTGAAATAATATATTTATTTAAATTAAATTATATTCCATGTAAAAAAATGTAGACTTAGTAAGATTATTTATATAAAATTAATATTGAAAATAATTAAAAAAGCTTATATTTAAGTACGTTTTGTCTATTATGCGAACTTGATAACAGACACGCTATGCAAGCTTATATCATCCTATGACTGTGTGAGATGTTATATATGTATGAATTTAGAAAAAAGATTTTGTGTTGACAGGTAAATACATAAGTGATTAATTTGTAAAAATATAGAAAGGTTGTGCGTTTCTTGTTGAAAGATATCTCCTAAAGATATACAATTACCAAGACAACGTTGTTTATATTTTTAATACCTTTTTGGAGGTATAAAATGCCAAACGTTAATGAATTATTAGGAATTGCGATAAGTGAAATATCTATCGTCAATCCCGGTGAAATCTTTTTGATAAGAGATCTATTCAAGGGTTATAAATGGAATAGAATATCAAAAAGTGATTGTCTATTGCTAGGTACATTATTCCTTAATTACATCAATACAACTAATAATGAGGTAACCCCTATAGAAAAGACTTCATCTGGTCAGTAGAAGTATATAAAAACTTCTGAATTAATGAATGGGAGACTGTAATGTATGTGGTTAGATAGTGGATCAGAGATAAATCTATTGGCAAGGCTGCATAAATTGTAAGACAAGGAGCAAAGCATGAATATCGATTATGAAGAGTTAAGACATTACAAAGATAGGATTAGAATATTTTTTATAATTTATATCTTTTCTGAGCCCTGTAATGACCAGAATTATGATGATTGTTGTAGAGTACTACATACAGAAGTAAAAATACAAAAGTTAGATTTTCTGATTAGAAATCCGGACTATTTGTGTTTTGAGTTGTTGGAATTATGCAATAGAAATGACATGGACAAAAAGGAAATTAAGGATATTATTAAGAATATTTTTTACTCTCACGAGCCACAAATAAGGCGAATCGAAATGGAAAGATTCTTTTTTGGTGCTTATGAAGATATAGATCATGTTATTTCTTTTTTAGTATCCGTTGGTTTTGTGAGGTTTATAACTAAGAGGAACAGTGTTCTTAAGCTCACTGAAAAAAGCTACTATGTAACAAATTTGGCAGATGAAAAAATAAGATTGCTCACGGATAATGCTCCTCATCTTAAATGGTATATGGAGAGGTGCTTATTAATAAAGAAATATTTTGGAGCATACTCAGGGACACAGTTAAAAAATCTTCAGTATAAAATCGATAGGTATCGTGATACAACATATAGAGAGTACATTCAAAATATCGAAGATTTGGTGAGACAAAAATATTATGAGGAGTTTGGAGAAATCTTATGAATAAAGAATTTACCAAAATAGTTGAAAAACTATATGATAAGTATTCGAATCAATTAAATAAAGAGGAAATTATTGACCTTTTAAATATTGAAGAAACAGCTATTGATATACCACTTTCCACTGGAAAGCGGTTGATTATAGAATATATTGAATTTAGTGGTGAAAAACAAACTGGAGAGTCAATAAACTTTAAAGAGAATTTTTCAAGTGGAATAAATATGATTATTGCTGATAACTTGAAAGGTAAATCATCTCTATTTAAGATTATTAAAACTGCTTTGGTAGGCAATGATAACTATATCAAACCAGATATTAAACAATGGATAAAATGTATTATTCTTGGATTTAAAATAAATGATAAAAGATACACCATTTCAATGGACTTAGGAAGACGTACAAAAGGTAAATTATACAATTGCTCTTTTGAGGATTATTTAAAAGATGTTGATTTACCAGAACAGTTAATATTTGAAGCTAATAGTAATATAGAATATGAAAGTCAAATACAAGAATTCTTCTTTAATCAATTTTCATATTTTTCAATGAAATGGACGCAAAAAACACCTTTAAAAGATAGTAATGAATTAATTGAGAGTGGATCAAGTTGGAAAACATATTTCAAATCAATTTATCTTGAATCTCGTGATAGTACTTCTTTTTATGGTGGTCAAGATCAAAAAACATTTCAGATGTTGTTAGCACTTGAGCATACTCAGTTAATTAACAAATTAACTGTAAAAAAGGAGCTAAAGCAGTCGTCTTTATCTAAACAATTAGACGTTATAAATTCAATCAACGATGATACTGAAGTTAGCAATTTGCAGGCAGACTTAAATAAAACTGAAAAAAAACTTAATGATATAAGAAATTCGCGAAACTCCGTGGATCTGGTAAATCTGAAAAATCAAAGAAAAGCATTAAAACTGGAAATTGGTAAATTAAATGATAAGTTATCTACTCTGTACAAGCAGCGTAAAGTTTTTATTACCGATAAAGAGTTGAAGAAGAAGGAACTTGATGGATATGGTTTTGAATATAGTCGCATATCAAATGAGATCTATAAAACACAACGATTTATTAATGATATAAATGAATATTTGGAGGTTGGTCAATTTTTCTCTGCGTTAGAAATCAAGTGCTGTCCTAGCTGTAATCATCAAGTAATCCATTCTAATACTGAGACGGGAAATATTTGCCCATTGTGTCATGAGATTGCTGTGAATGACGATGTTGAACAAAAGCATAATTACTCTGAAAAAGCGGATGAGTTAGAAAAAACTCTGAAACAAATGTTACGTGAAAAAGAGCTTCTAGAAGAAAAGAAAAAGGAATTGAATGAAGAAGTAAATCGCATAGAAGGTTTTATAGAAAGTATTCAAAAGGATATCTCAAGGTTAGAGGAAAACGATAAAGAAGATAAACTAGACGTGATAAATCGTACCATAGAGCAAATTCAAAATGAATACGACGATAGTCAAGAAAAAGAGTTAATTGCACAACAAGCAGTATTAATGTTCAGGCTTACTGAAAAAGGAAAAGGTAATTCAAAACTATCTGCTGTCGAGAAGCTTAAAGCCATTATTGAAATGCTTGATGATGCTATCATAGATATTGATAATTTGCGGTTTGAAAAGAGTAAAAAAATTATAGAAGATTTAAAAAAATCTATGCTTAACGAAATTCATAACTTTGGACTTACCTCTATCACAGATATTATTATTGATAAAAAGTTTAATATTACTTATGTACAAAACAATGTAATGGTAAAGTTTTCAGAAATAGCAGAGGGTGAACAGTTAAGAGTAAAACTTGCGTTTTATCTTTCGCTTATTCAACTTGATATTGAAAAAAATCATGGTAGACATACTCGATTTCTTATTGTTGATAGTCCAAATAAAGAGGAAGGAGATACTTCCTATTTAGAGGGGTTAAAAGAGGTTCTTAATCAGATACAATCAAAATATCATGACCAGTTACAAATAATTATCGGAACAGCGACTCGTGAATTTGCTGGTGTCGTTAAAAATGAAAAAATATATGGGAAAGGAGAGTATCTTTTCTAATGGAATTTTACAATGATTATGTTCTTAAAGATATAAGAGAGAGAATTCATTTTTGGGATATAATTTTTAATCAAAAAGCACAAAATCTTGAAGCTGAATCAATACTTCAATTTTTAAAGAATGTGATTTTGGATAGTAGCGAAACTCTTTTCTGCAAGATGAACGCACTAAAAGAAATGATCGATTGGACTTTTCTTGATAAGATAAAACAAAGAAAAACAATAAGTTTTTTACTAGATGATATGGTTAACATTAATGAAGAATTATTAGAATGTTACAGATTAAAATATCTTGCGCTGTTTTATCAAAAGGAAAAAGAAGATATCAAAGATATTATTATGGAAAAATGTGGTGATAAAAATGATCTTGTCAAAGCTGAAGCGAAATATCAATTAGGATTAATAATGTTTTTTGACTCTAATGATATATTAGATAGAAGTGATTTTTTAGATGCAATTGTAAGAACCCAACTGATATTCAGTGAAGCTGCTTCAATTGAAGAAAATAGGATAGATGCAAAGCTACTTAGTTTGATTTGTTCTTACATCAGTAATAGTATAAATTTTGATTTACAGAGAACTAAAGAAATTTATGAGCAGATTAGAGCGCTTATTTTTGAAGTAATATTATTTCAGATTAATAACCAAGCAGTGCCATTTTACCTTAGTATTGGATGTAATATTGCAAGAGTTCATGCAATTGTAAGTACAAAGCCTGATAACTGGATAGATTATAAAAAGGGATTCAATAAACTTTGCTCCGATTTTTATGATATAACAAATATTAATTATAAGAATAATGGCATATATAGAAAATTGTTAGATAGAACGAATGAACGGTTGAAAAAAGAAATAATTGAGCCTGTATTTAAATACAATTATAAAGCCACTCTATCAAAAATTGAAGTAATATTATCTGAAAACGACCTAGATGGAAATATAATAGAATTTTTGGAATACTTGAAAGAGTTACTGATTTCAGAAGATATTAAGGCAATTAATAATTATCAAGAAGGGCTTAAGGAAAATTTTCCTATGCTCACAGAGGATGATTTGGATTCTTTCAAAAGGAGTTTAGATCAATCTAATGTGAGCGAAGCTGTTTATAATCTTCTATTTGCAATACAGAGACTTACTCCTGAGAAGGTGCTTGATGGCGTTGTTTACTCATGTATAAAACTGCAAGCAAATTATACATATAAGAACTCTATAGAAGATGTTAGGAATGATCATATAAGAGATCTTTTGTGGGCACAAAAATTTCAAGTAACCGATCAAACTCGACAAGGTACATCACAAGAAGGAAAGTCCTCTGGTGAAATTGATATACTTATATTAGAAAATAACATGCCCTATTCATTGCTTGAAGCATTGAATTTAGATAGCCTTAATACAGGTTATTTGAACGACCATATCGACAAAATATACAAATATGATACTCTGGGGTATCGGTATAACTTTATTGTGTCATATGTAAAAATTAAAGATTTTAGTGCGTTTTGGACTAAATACATAAACCATATTAAAGAGCATAAATACCCATATCCATTGGATAGTATTGAAGAAAATCTTGGAGATAGATATTGTTACCCCAATCTTAAAATTGCGTCAACAACTCTTAACCGAAACGGAATGAAAACAACTCTTTATCATATATGCGTTTTGATGCAAGAGTAAGGGGAAGTTTAATGTAATATTTTTTGCACAATAAAATGCCTTACCTTTAATGATTAAAAATGCAGTGTTAAAAATGAAATCTAGATTTATTAAAAAAGCATGGTGAAATTGAGCCCTAGCTTTAAAGCCAAATGAAGTACCAAAATAGGTAAGGATATCAAGATATTGAGAGGTGATAAGTGAATGTTCAAAAGCTTTATTTTTAATGGAAAAGAGCAATGCCCATGTGGTAGTGGTTCCCTATATAAAGATTGCTGTAAAGTAAAAGAACCTCGGCAGTTTCGCACTGAGGGAGAGTTTTTAAACTACATGGGTCAAACAATGAGAAAGAGTAGAATAAAGACATGTTTAGTCAAGGGTTGTACAGCCAAAGGAAAAGCTATTATAGGAGCACATGCTTTACAAGAGAATAGAATCTTAAATAAATTAGAAGCCAATAAAGAAGTGTATATGCAAGACTTCACAAAAGATCCTAAAATGCTGGAGATAGAGAAGGGTAAAAGGGAACCTTTCTATTTGTTAGATAAAGTACTGATAAAGGATGCCACAGTAGCTACCTGTTTCTGCAAAACACATGATGATTTAATATTTGCCAAGATAGAAAAATTTCAGTATACACTTGATACTTTAGATGAAGAGCAACTTTTTCTTTTTGCTTATAAGACCTTTGCTTTTGAATTATACACTGAAATAGTGTCAAAGAAGTTTCAATCTCATATGTTTGCAGGTAGTCCTCAATTAACAAAAGACCCGTCCGCAGTGCAAAAGTATATAAATACCGATCTGAAACTACAAGATTTACAGTATTATAGAGACTACTTTGATACAGCACTAGCTCAGAAAGACTATTCTGGCTTAGAGACAGTGGTAATAGAACTACCCTTCAGGGTACAGTTTGCAAATTATATGGCAGTAGCACCTCCATTTGACCTAAGAGGTAAAAAGATAAAATCAATTGATAGAACAAAAAGAATGCGGTTTGTCTTTTCTACTACCTTTCCTTTAGAAAGAAAATCATATTTTCTAGTAACTGCTTTAAAATCAGATTTAAATGTATATTTTGAATACCTTGAACAGATAAGGAACTTTCCGATAGGACTTATTCAGTATTACATAAATGTATTTATACCGCTGTACTCGCAAAATCTGATAACAAGTCCGACTTTATGGGATAGTTGGTCTGAAATGGGACAGTATGGAGTACAATTTACAGTTGCAGACCCACAGAGCATTAAACTATTGATGGCAGTTAAGTTTCACCTACAAAATATATCAAAAGCCAGCAAGAAAGAAGAAATAAAAATAGATACATCCAATATGCCATTTGACTTCTTTATTCCTTACACACCAAGACCTTAGCTGTGTAGTTATAAAAGTGGCGGTTCATACGACCAATAATTATAGCAATAAGGCGAATTTAACAGTTATCCGGAAAGATTGTTCAAGTACGAAAATTTTATTGGGAGTTGATCAAGTTGTTTCTCACGGAAGTTACTATAAAAAACTTTAGTGAATCAGAACAAACTATTTATTTCCATAATATCTAAGCTTTTAATTATGTTTAATAGTCAGATTTTTAGTAACGCTTTAGGAGGAGATAAGCATGAAAAAGATTAGAGTAATTGCAAGAGAAAGAATTATTAATCCTGAAACTCGGAGGGTACATACTGACACTGAACTTATGGCGTTTAATGGATATTACGAGAACGTTTTTCAAGTTGATGAGACGTATAATGAAACTATGTTCATACTTGAACTTGAAGAAAAGTATCCTGAACTAAAAGGACGATCTTTTCAAATTATCGAATTATAAAAACAGAAGTAGAAATAAATCCGATATTTGCATTTTCTTGAGAGTGTGATACGGACTTCCCATTATGTTTATAACAAGGAAAGAAACCAACTGCATAAGGCTAATAATGAGAAGTGGATGGAAGGGTTTTTATAGAAAATAAACGGAAAGAAATGAGGACCAGAAGATGAAACTAAATAATTTATTTAATTTTAAAAACCCAGTTAAGAACTTCATAGATATAGATAAAATCAAATTACCAGATAATGTATCCTCGTTTGATCTTAAAAAACTATGCTGGGTTGAAGCTTTTACTTTTAGAGTAAAAAAACAAGACGATACCTATCGCACTCTTAAGATGCCTAATATATTGAATTTTGTATGTGCTTATGAGCATTTTAAAGACATGCCAAATTTCAATAGTATTCAAAGTATGGATTCTTTACATAAACGGTTATCGGCAAATATTGAAACTGGAGATTTTGTATCAGGAGAATATAATAGACAGCTAGAAGAAGACTTTGAAAGATTATGTACATATGATAATTTAATTCGGATGGATATAAAGGAATATTACGGAAGGGTATATACGCATAAAATAGATTTTCAAGGACATGAAGAGCGATTCTTATCTAATATGAATTTAGGAGCAACCAATGGTTTGATAATGGGAAATTACTTGTCATTGTATTTTGCAGAAATTATTTTAACGAGTATCAGTAATGATATAGAAAAAGAAATTATGGATTTAGGGATTAATTGTGAATTTTCATATTTCTCAGATGATTTTTACTTCTTTTGCAATAAGAATGATAATGAGAAAATTGTAAAGATTTTTGATAAAGTATTAGAAAAATATGAACTTGAAAGAAATGATACAAAAAAGGAAATATGGACGTATGAAGCCTTTAACAACTACAATATAGTAGCAAGATATTGGAAAAAGTTAATTGCTCATTGTAATGTGCGATTTAATGAAGAAAGAGATAATAATAAGTTATACTTTATAAATCAAATAGTTTATAGGATGTCAAGTTTAGAGAATGATAGATTAAAGAAAGTCTTTATTAATAACTTCTTTAAGACAAAATATTTTAGAGAATTAGATCTTGATAAGTATCAGGTTAAGAATTATGATTATCACCAGTTATGCTTTATATTGAAGTTCTCTCCAGAAGTTATGTTATATAATGCTGACAAGTTTAGTACAATGAGTGGATTCGATAATCGCAGACTACATAAATTTTTCAAGGTTAGATATAGGGAGGTACTTCAGCAACCGTTCAATGAAGAACAATTATACTTCTATTATGCAATAAAAGTATTCAATTTTACAGATATATTGACAGAAGCAAAAGATGCAGTTCTTAAGACGAATAATCAAATATTGATTTCATATTACTTGAAAGATGGAATATTTGGAAGTGAAGACGTTGATACGCTCAAAGAAAATTATGATGAGAAGTATTGGTTCCAAAATTACCATTTGATTTTGTATTCGCCAGATATGCTGGCTGACTTAGAAAATAGCATTGATAAGTATTTGATACCAAAATATGCAAAAGCACAGGCGAATGATAGTCCTTCAAGAAGGGACAAAAGGAAATCATATATGGATTTTTATAAAGAAAATATTGAGTTAAGAAATTCCATAATCAGAGATATTTCAGATGTTCGTACTGAAATTGAAGATTACTTAAGACTAAGAATTGAAGAAAGCGAAGCTGCTTTTGAAGCAGAAGAAGAGGATGATTAGAATATTTAATGGTGTTTTAGGGTGAGACAATAGAATTTTTATATTATTGATGCTTTTGTTGCATTTCCCATTATCCATATAATGTAACTCGTGCTTAACGGCTCCAA
>NZ_RLII01000049.1 GCF_004102745.1 Acetivibrio mesophilus
TCTTCCCTTAGGACCTCGATTACTATTTTTGCTTTTTCTTCAGGTGTAAAATGTCTTCTCTTTTCCATAGTTCCATTTTAACTTATTTTTGCTGTTTTGTCTGTCTTAATTTCTGGTATCATTATAAACAATCTTATCAATGAGCATGGCTTTACTCAGGAGGAGATTGCCAGTAAAATAGGGAAAAGCCAATCAACTATAGCAAACAAAATAAGGCTATTAAAACTGCCTCCCCTTGTCAAAAAAATATTAGCGGACAACAACCTTACCGAGAGACATGCAAGAGCCCTTTTAAAGCTTCATGATGAGCAGCTTCAATTAAAGGTATTGAAGAAGGTATGTGAAAAGGGACTTAATGTAAAGAAGACAGAAGAGCTTGTTGAAAGAGCAATAGAAAGATTTACTATGCAGCAGGAAAATGAGAAGAAGAACAAGGTAAAGTTCACGAGGGCGATTAAAGATATAAGGATATTTATAAACACTATAAAACAGGCAATAATCCTCATGAAAAAATCCGGAGTAGATGCAAAAGCGGCCCAGTTTGATAGAGGAAGTTATGTTGAGTTTATTATTAGAATTCCCAAATAGGATTCATATAAAAAAATAGTATTATTTGACAGAAAGCAGGGAATGATTATTAATCATACCTGTTTTTTTGTGCTGTTTCAGGTATTGAAATAGTTGAAATTGTGAAAAAAGTGGACAGTTCATTAAAACTTTATTAAAATATATATTATGGATATTATTCTTAATTATCAAAGGGCTTTATATAAATTGCAGGATAAAAATATATAAGACAGCGATTTATAACCTTAGATAACGTATAAGATATGATAAATTTTATCCATTTTTAAATATAGGAGAGAGGTAAATTTTAATGTCGGATACAAAGGATATTAATGAGCAAAGGATAATACCTGTTAATATTGAGTCGGAGATGAAAAAGTCTTTTATCGATTATGCCATGAGCGTAATTGTCGACCGTGCTCTGCCTGATGTAAGAGATGGTCTTAAGCCTGTCCACCGAAGAATACTTTATGCAATGTATGGTCTGGGATTTACACCGGATAAGACATATAGAAAATGTGCTACAACCGTCGGTGAGGTTCTAGGTAAATATCATCCCCACGGTGATGCAGCAGTTTATGATAGTTTGGTGCGTATGGCTCAGAATTTCTCTTTAAGGTATATGCAGATTGACGGACATGGTAACTTTGGTTCTATTGACGGAGATCCACCAGCTGCCATGAGGTATACCGAAGCAAAACTGTCCAAGATTTCCATGGAAATGCTGAGGGATATTCATAAAGACACTGTTGATTTCAAGCCGAACTTTGATGATCATCACGTTGAGCCGGTAGTATTGCCTTCAAGGTTTCCAAATCTGCTGGTAAACGGTGGGTCGGGTATTGCTGTGGGCATGGCCACCAATATTCCTCCTCATAATTTGGTTGAAGTTATTGACGGTGTTATTAAAGTAATAGACAATCCGGAAATGTCTTTTGATGATCTCATTAAGGTAATCAAAGGTCCTGATTTTCCTACAGCCGGCACTATAGTCGGAAAGCAGGGTATTAGGAGTGCATATGCTACAGGAAGAGGAAAAATCATTGTAAGAGCTGTTACCAGCATTGAGCAAATGTCGGCCAACAAGCAGCGTATAGTCGTAACAGAGCTTCCGTATCAGGTTAATAAGGCCAGATTAATTGAAAGAATAGCAGAACTGGTTAAGGATAAGAGAATAGAGAATATTTCCGATTTAAGAGATGAGTCTGACAAGGACGGAATGCGAATTGTTATCGAACTCAAAAAAGATGCAAATGCAAACATTGTTTTAAATCAACTTTACAAAAATACCCAGATGCAAGATGCATTTAACGTAAATATGGTAGCTCTTGTTCCTAATAATGAGAAGAAATTTGAGCCACGGGTTGTTAATCTGAGACAGGCCATAGACTATTATATAGAGCATCAGAAAGATGTAATAGTTAGAAGGACAAAGTTTGACCTCGACAAGGCTGAGGCAAGGGCTCATATATTAGAAGGATTAAAAATCGCCATAGACAACCTCAATGAGGTAATTAATATCATCAGATCTTCGAAAAATGAAACCCTTGCGAAAGAAGCATTAATAGAAAGATTTGAGTTTAGTGAAAAGCAAGCACAGGCAATTGTTGATATGAGACTGGGTAGACTCACGGCTTTGGAAAGAGAAAAAATCGACAATGAATATAATGAACTTTTGGAAAAGATTAAATACTATAGAGATGTTCTTGCAAATGAATTTATGGTACTGAATATAATTAAGGAAGAGCTTGAGGAAGTAAAGCAGAAGTACGGGGATGAAAGAAGGACAAAAATTATTCCCGACGAAAATGAAATAGATATTGAAGACCTGATCGAAGTTGAGGAGAATGTTGTAACCCTTACTCATTTTGGGTATGTAAAGAGACTTCCAACCAATACCTATAAGAGCCAAAAAAGAGGCGGTAAAGGCATAATGGGACTCAGTACCCGAGAGGAGGACTTTGTTGAACACCTGTTTGTAACTTCAACCCATGATTATATATTGTTCTTCACAAATAAAGGTAAGGTCTATAGATTAAAAACCTATGAGATACCTGAGGCTGGGCGACAGGCGAAAGGAATGGCAATAGTCAACCTTCTGCAGCTTGATCAGGATGAAAAGGTCACTACAGTAATTCCGATAGCTGAGTATAAGGAAGGCTTGTATTTGTTCATGGCAACTAAACACGGTATAGTGAAGAAGACCGATTTGATGGAGTATGACAACATTAGAAAAGGTGGCCTTACCGCTGTTTCCCTGAGAGAAAATGATGAGCTTATAGATGTAAGGCTTACTGACGGAACAAAAGACATTCTCCTGGTGACCAGAAAAGGGATGTCCATAAGGTTTAATGAGGAAGATGTAAGACCTTTGGGAAGGGTATCACAGGGTGTAAGAGGTATCAAGCTTGATGATGATGATGAAGTAGTAGGCATGAGTGCAGATATTGAAAACACCAGTATGCTTGTAGTTACAGAAAAGGGCTTTGGAAAGAGAACGGAGCTTGATGAATACAAGGTGCAGATTAGAGGAGGCAAAGGTATTCTTACGTATAGAGTTACTGAGAAAACCGGAAAACTTGCCGGTATGAAGCTTGTATCTGAAGATGACGATGTGATGATGATAAGCTCCGATGGGACTATTATAAGGATAAAAGCAAAAGATATAAGTATTTTAGGAAGAGCAACGCAGGGCGTAACTCTCATGAGAATGGATGAGGGCGTCAGTGTTGTAAGCATTGCAAGGATAGTAAATGAGGATGACGAAGAAGACGAAGGACAGAATGATGATATAGAGAATAACGAAGAATAATAAGCTTGAAATGCTAATAAAAAATGAGCCTCCCAGTTGGGTAGGCTTATTTTTTATCCAAGCGGTTATCAATTATAAAATCAATAGTTCCAATTATACTTATTTTTTGCTATTTTATCTATGTTATTCACACCTGACAATTTCAACAGTCGATCCCTTGGCAAGGGCTCAAAGGTATAAAAGATATATTCAATAAATAAAAGGTCGGGAAATCGAGTCCCTTCGCTTTTGCCTCTTTCATTTCATTCCAAGAGGCAAAATAAGAGCCGGAAAGGACTTGCTTTCCGACTCTCTTGCTTGTTGATGTTCCTTATTTATTTATTGGTAATTCTTTTATTGCTTTTAAAAGATATCTTTTCAGTATAGTCAAATCAGTAGAGGTTATTTTTCCGTCTCCATTCAAATCCCCATATTTATCAGGAACACTAAACTCATCAATCATCTTGAGAACTCGTCTTTTCATAATAGTCAAATCAGTAGAGGTTACTTTTCCATCTCCATTTAAATCTCCATACATCATATCGCTACTCTCCTCTATCGGCGGAATACCATATGCCAAAACTGAATCGACATATGCCGTTATATTTGGATTTTCAGTAAAATCCTTTGCGTCAGCTATGTAAGAATAATCGTTCGACTGATCATAAGATTCAAAACCACCCTTGACGATTCTGAATTGGATTTCGCCGGTATCAGAACCTGGTCCTAAAATACCTGCACTACTGTCAAAACCTATCTCAAGGTAATTATCTGCGTTCTCTACTGGATTTTCTAGGTCAACGAATCTGCCTGTGATCATGCTTTCAGATAAATGCGCATAGTCACATGAAAATTCTTGACTAGAAGCCAAATCTTTGGTGAACCAGTAGCGTACCTTTACATCAGAGAGGTTGACTGGTTTGGTTCCAGTATTTTTAACCTTGATGGAACCTCTTATATCCTTTGTAGCTGCTTCGGTATCTCCCTGTTTGTATAGAACCTGAAGAGAAGGCTTTTGTGGTGATGGTGTAACACCTGGTTCAACTGTCGGTGTTGGGGATGGTGAAACTTGAGGAGCCTCATTTCCAAATACTTTTACACCATCTAAGTATAGAGGGATTTTTTCGGTTCTAATATATTCTTTTCCTAATCCTTCTCTACTGTAGTCATTTTCAGGATTCCAGTTGCTTTTGTAATTGGAATCCTGCTTGGATATCAGAGCAAATTGGAGTTCACGAGTACCGTAGATAATGCGATCTGTCCAATCAAATTCCACATAGTAAGTGCCGCCATCATCATACTTGACAGGACCTCTCAAGGTAGCAGGACCATCGTAGCTAGCCTGGTTTTCGTCGTAATAAATCTCTACTGTCAGGTCATCGGGAGTTTGGCCCGCATCCAGCATCTCGGAGATATTAAAGAAATAACGTGCCATCATACCGGTCTCAAAGCGTGGCGGACGACAGGTATCATTATAAATCTTAATAGTTACCTGAGTTCTTTCTTTATTCTCCTGCTCAACCTTTGCTTCTATATAATACTCATCAACAGGGTCTTCCTTTGGAGGAAAGTCAGGAATAGGTTTATGACCCAATTCTTCACCGTAATAGTGATATAATCCTGCGCAAGCACCTACAAAAGCAGCATTATAGTCTACGGCAACTTCATTATATACATAGTCCGGAGTTTCATCCACGTGTACGTCATCAAGGTCAGGGCCTCCTACCAATGCTCCCCACAATGTATGACGATGCTCTTCGGGATCTAGCATGCTTAATGTCTTAGAACCGTGTGCCGCACGATGGTGGGGATGTTTTGCACTGTTTTCGGCATAGCCTACAATATAGCTTCTATCCATAGGGTTATTACCCATAATATATTCCATCTGACCCTTTGCCCAATCAGCAAAATCAGTTCTGTCGGTATATTTTCTATAAACAAGAGCACAGAGCTGTGCTGCCGTATTATACCTTGCAGAGCCGTAAGCATTTACGACGCTGTAGCCAGCAGGACTCTTGGCAAGAAAAGTTGTATCGTTTGGATTTTCATGAGGAATTCCGGACCAGTATTCCAGATTCCAGCGGAAGATATACCAATCTCTTTCTGTATTTGTTATTGGAGCAAGCTTTGCAAATACTCCGCCCCATACAGTATCCCAACAGTGAACCCATATGTTTTGCCATGAGTTAGTTGTATCTTTAATAATTCTTTCCATATAACCGATGTAATTTCCTTCGCTGTCAGTTGCAACAATATCATCTATATACTGCATATCACCAGTTGCAATGTTGAGCCAGACAGCAGCCCATGCCAATTCATCATGGTCATAAGAGGAACCATAGAATCCGCCGGATTCACCAAGTCCTCTGTATTTCTTTGCGAACTCGTAGAGGGCAATAGCAGTATCTAGAGATTTTTGTGCATATTCGGGATCTTCATCTTTAAAATTAAGATAATTTATCGCAAGGGATGCAGCAGCACCCGCACATTGGTCACTTGCAGGAGTCTCAGGTGTAGCAAAGTAAGCGGGTCTAGCAAATAAATCAAGAACCTTTGAATCCTGAAGTTCAGGAGGATTCCAGAAGTTGTGGTCAATGTTGCCTTCTCCAACCTGATAGCAGTAACCAACTACATTTCCATCATCATCCAGGAATGTAGCCTTAAGATAAAAGTCGTTAAACCATCTCAAAATTTCTTTAGTGTGGTCGTCTACGCCAACCTTTTCATAAGCATCTCTAAACTCATAGAAGCCCCAGCCAACGGTTGATGCTGCGTATGTACCAGGAAGTCCAAACTTAACATGGTCACCGGCATCGTGCATACCACCGCTTAAATCTACGGTACCATCTCCATCAGGATCAAAAATATCCCTATATTTATCAATATACTCCTGTGACATATTGGTACCAAAGTAATCTTTAGTCATTGGAACTAGAGGTACTTCCTTATCCTCTACGTGACAGTCTCCTCTCCATTCAAGTCTTCCTCCGGTTATCCCCTCGCCGCATTTATTTGCATCGAAGAAATAAAGAGACAGCTGTAATGCTTTTGCAAAATTGTATTCCGTTTCAGCGGATACATATGAAGGTACAGCAATAATCGAACTTAGCATACAGATTATTAAAAGTATAATCTGTACTTTTTTTGCAGTTGAAAAAACTATTCTCATACTCAATTTCCACTCTCCCCATAAATTTTTATATAGTTCGATTTTGAACTTTTTGATTTATATCTGTTTTGTCACCTCCCCAAAAGAAATTAATTAAATAAGGTTAAAAAATATAAAAAGGCATTTTTATTAAAATGCCATGATAATCCGTTGCAGGACTAAATTTTAAAGTTGTACAAAAATAGAGCTGAAATACTTTTCATTATAGAAAATCTCTTTTAAATAACGTTTCTTATTGCAAAGGAGCGAAATACATTATATAAATCAAATGTGACATAGTAATCTTGCATACGAATTAAAATGAGCATAATAATATATAATTATATATAATATTATACTTTAAATATATTCGAAAGGAAATATATTTTTGAGGGTGCTAAAACAAAGAAAATCAAAAAGTATTCCAAGGCACACTAATACTCAAGTTCATCCAAAGTAAGAGAAAAGCTGCACATAAATATATCCATAAAGTACTTTACCTCTGGTCTGTTTATAGCATCAAGCGACTTGGATATGGTTTCTTTAGCCTTTAAAAACTCTTTATTACCGGCTTTTTCTTCTTCAATGCACTTTATGTATGCTGCAAGTTTGTCTGCTGCCTTTACTATAGCCCATTCCTCACTTTCATTATCGAAGAAAATATTTTGATAGGCTTCTTTAAAGTCATCGGGAAGCATTGACACAAGTTTATGGTTTGCAATATTTTCCACATTTTTATAAGCTTCCTTAAGCTCGGGATTAAAATACTTGATAGGTGTGGGCATATCCCCGGTAATTATTTCACTGGAATCATGGAAGATTGCAAGGACAGCAATATAATTTGGATCTAAGTTTCCACCATAATATTTGTTTTTAATTGTGGCTAGTAAATGAGCAATCATTGCTACCTGAAGACTATGCTCGGCAATGTTCTCTATCTCAGTATTTCTCATAAGGCTCCAGCGGTTTATATATTTCATTCTGAATAAAAACGCAAGAAAGTGGGAGCAAGAAGCCGAAGTTCCATTAGTATTATTTATTACTTCATTATTTATGTGGTTTTCCATGTTAACAACTCTCCATTAATATATAAATTCTAATAGATTATATAGTGTATTTTATTATTAGTTTAGCACCATATTCTTACCCTGTACAGGTGGTTTATATGTTCGGGTACATAAAACTATCTATTATATTATTAAATGAACAACTTATATATTCTTAAATAAACAACTTAATTAATGTTGGATATTGAAAATATGTATATTGCATGAGTATATTGCGAAAAATTCAGCTTCTAACACGAGATTTTCTTCTCGCTTCAATCTATCCATGGATAGATCACCTGGTTTCGGGTCTATCTCGAAAAGGCAGATACTTTAACCGCATTGCTTATGCATATTCTTTCTCGCAATATAAATATGATAGATTAATATAATACATTGTGAAGGAAATACGATAATAAGGTAATATACTAGAGCATACATAAGAAAACGACATGTAAATTAAAATAGTTATGTAAAACGGATATTTTAGATGCTTGAAATGAAGCTGTGTTAGGTGGTATATTATTAAAGCTGTCGCTGATGAACGGGAAATAAGGACATCAAAAATAAAACTTAAAAAAGTTTTAAAAAAGTATTGACAAAGCAAAGGCAGCATGGTAACATATAAAAGTCGCGCTGAGGGAATGGCGCGAAACGCTTAGAACAAGCGGATATGGACTTTGAAAAGTGAACAGTGTAAGATAACATGGAACTCGTTAAGTAATTTTGAGTAAGTAATTAAGAGCCAAAAAGGCTTTCTAATAAAAGTT
>NZ_RLII01000005.1 GCF_004102745.1 Acetivibrio mesophilus
TTCTAAAAGGATTCTCAGGATATGTGCATGCAGACGGATATAAGGGGTATCACAAGCTGCCCGAAAATATTACTGTAGTAGGTTGCTGGGCACATGTACGACGAAAATTTTTTGACGCAATGGAAGCCCTACCAAAAGATAAGCAACCAACATCTAATGCTGCAAAGGGAGTAGCATATTGCGATAAACTGTTTCATTTAGAGAAGCAGTTTGCATTGCTGTGCCCTGAAAACCGGTTAAAAGAACGAGAAAAGCAGTCTAAGCCTCTCATAGATGAATTTTACGATTGGATAGGGAAATTAAATGCACTGCCCAAAACCCATCTGGGTAAAGCAGTACAATATGCTCAGTCCCAGCGTAAATATCTTGAGAGGTATATAACGGATGGGCGGTTGGAGATATCAAATAACCGAGCTGAGCGTAGTATTAAGCCATTCGTAATCGGACGCAAGAACTGGCTTTTCAGCAATACGCCAAGTGGAGCGAGAGCGAGTGCGGTTTATTACAGTCTTGTTGAAACTGCAAAAGAGAATGGATTAAACCCGTTTGAATATTTGGCGTGGATATTTACTCAAGCCCCCAATCTTGGGAAGTTGGGGTATGTAAATTCATTTGCTGATTTGCTGCCCGGCAGCACGAAAATACCACCTAACGTGTTTATACCGAAGTTTCAAAGAACAGAGCCTGAAAAATATGCGTGGGAGGAAGACGAATGAGAGCTGGAGAGCATACGACATTTATGATTAATTTTATCTCAAAATTTATCAAGGGAGAAATAGAACGTTATTTTTTTGATTTGGATTATTCTGCTTATGTAATAGAGCATTTTCCCTATATGGAGTTTGAGAACAGCGAATTAGCGGACAGATTTGCTCATACTGTAGACCGGGCATATGAACGTGGAAATGCTATTGGTCTGTCAGATGAAGAGTTCAGGATGGAAATTGCCAATGCTTTCAATGAATGGTCGGCCCAAAGAGACTGGACTTATTTTAGATTTAATAAATGGTAGCGTTAAAAGCTTATGCTTGTAGTTGGAAAAGTTTTCTTGCTTTTTAAACCAGTTCTATTTATGATTTTATTAGCCCATGTGCAAGTTTATTTGACGCTTACGAAGAAGTGTGCAATCGGCCATATTGGAAAGTGTGATGGAATTAAAATTTGCCAATCTGTACCAATATGCAATTTTAACTTTCAATAATGAGCGTTTTATGATAAAATGTTGCCGTCATATTTATTTACAATTTATTATAGGTGGTGTTGTATGAATAGTAAAGGAAGGTGTAAAGTCGCATTAGTGGTACTTATCGTGCTTCTTGTAAGTTTTATCGGATGCTTTGAGGTAAGTGCACTTACTAAAGAGACTTACATAACTGTAAAGGTAAACGGCAACTATATTAAAATGGATAACTGGCCCTACATTAAGGACGGCAGGACATTTGTATCAGTACGGTTTATCGCTGAAGCCCTTGGAGCAAAAGTAGAATGGAATGAAGAAAAGAAAAAAGTTGTAATAAAAGATGACTACAATTATATTGAGCTATTTATCGGAAGCAATGAATCTTATATTAACGCAGTAAAGCAAGTAATGGACGCATCTCCTGAAATATCAAATGGACGCACAATGGTACCGTTAAGGTTTGTGTCGGAAACTCTCGACTGTTCAGTGGATTGGAATCAGACAACATATACAGTTTCAATAAACAAAGAAGGCATTAAGGTGCCTGAAGAATGTGTATACAAGAGAAGTTATACAGATGACGATTTAATGTGGCTTGCCAGAATAGTAACTGTTGAAGCAAGGGGAATGTCTCTTGAGGGAAAAGTTGCAGTTGCAAATGTGGTATTAAACAGAGTAAAGAGTCCTTCATTTCCCAATACTGTGTATGATGTTATTTTTCAGAGAGGCCAATTTCCTCCGGCGTACAAAAGCGGCTTTAAGGAGTTGGTACCTCCAGATGAGTGCATTGTTGCTGCAAAGATGGCATTAGAAGGTGTTAACAACATTGGGACTTGTCTGTATTTTAATAATAGACCGTTTACATCAAGAAGCGGTTCTTTCTATAAGAAAATAGAGGGCGAGTACTTTTACAACTAAAACAAAGATATTATAAAGGTATAAAAAACAGGTACTAACTAAATAGAGTACCTGTTTTTTGCGTCTTTATATGATAAATTATATATTCTTCACTCTCATTACCCTCATGGCATTCAGTACTGCCAACAGTGCAACGCCCACATCGGCGAAAACTGCCTCCCACATGGTGGCTATGCCTCCAGCACCGAGCAGCAATACCAGAGCTTTTACGGCAAAGGCGAAAATGATGTTTTCCCATACAATGGATTTAGTCCTTTTGGCAATTTTAATAGCACTTACCAGCTTCGAGGGTTCATCGGTCATCAACACCACATCAGCAGCTTCAATTGCCGCATCTGAGCCTAAGCCCCCCATTGCAACACCGATATCGGACCGTGCCAGCACAGGCGCGTCATTCAGGCCGTCTCCAACAAACACCAGCTTACCTCCCCGGGATTTACTACTATCTAAAAGTTCCACTTTTTCTACCTTTTGATGAGGCAAAAGCTCAGCATGTACTTCATCGATTCCCAATTCGCTTGCTATCTTATGAGCAGTGTTATTATTATCTCCGGTAAGCATTACCAGCTTTCTTACACCGATTTCCTTCAGCTCTTTTAAAGCTTTTTTTGAATCTGACTTTATCTCATCCGAGATTACAATATTACCCGTGTAGTTTCCATCAACGGCTACATGAACGATAGTACCTATGCTATCAATATTGGTAAAAGGAATGGATGCTTTTGTCATCAGGCTGGCATTTCCTGCTAGTATCTCTTTGCCATGGGAGATAGCCTTTATTCCATGACCGGCGATTTCTTCATAGCTTTCTATCTTGTTTTTATCAATAGTTTCGCCAAAAGCCTTTGTGATTGACAATGCAATGGGGTGATTTGAAAAGCTTTCCGCATAGGCTGCATATTTTAGCAAATTCTCTTTTGTGAAGCCTGACGATGGATTCACCTCAGTTACATTAAATACACCCCTTGTAAGTGTGCCGGTCTTGTCGAACACTACGGTATCAACGCTGTTTAATGCCTCAAGATAGTTACTGCCTTTAATGAGAATGCCGTTTTTGGATGCCCCTCCAATTCCGCCGAAGAATCCGAGGGGTATGGATATTACCAGAGCGCAAGGACATGAGATTACGAGGAATATGAGCGCCCTATAAACCCAATCAAAAAATTCGGCACCGGGAATAACCAATGGAGGAATTACTGCTAAAGCTGCAGAGATAAAAACTACTGCCGGGGTATAATATCGGGCAAACTTTGTGATAAAGTTTTCGGTTGGTGCTTTTCTGCTGCTGGCGTTTTGTACCATGTCCAGTATTTTTGATACTGTGGATTCACCAAACAATTTTGTGACTTCAATGCTAATAAGGCTGGTTTGATTTACCGAACCGGATAGGACAGTTTCACCGGGGTAAACTTCCCGTGGGACCGATTCACCGGTCAGTGCCGAGGTATCCAGCATTGTTCTGCCTTCAGTAACCTTACCGTCCAAAGGTATTCTTTCACCGGGCTTTACCACTATTGTGTCTCCGACTTTGACGTCCTCTACAGATACCTTTTTTATGCTGTCGCTGGTCTTGAGGTTGGCATAATCGGGACGAATATCCATAAGAGCAGCGATGGACTTTCTTGAACGGTTTACTGCCATATCCTGCAAGGATTCACCTATTTGGTAAAAGAGCATTACAGCCACGCCTTCAGGAAATTCGCCAATTAGAAATGCCCCAACTGTAGCTATGCACATCAGAAAGTTTTCATCGAATATTCTGCCTTTTGATATATTGCGCAGGGCTTTTAGTAATACCTCTCCTCCAATGATTATATAGCTTGCAAAAAACAAGCTGAATTCAACCCAGTAATTTAATTTCAGTGCTAATGCAGCGGTAAATAAAAGTATTCCGAGGCCAAGTTTGGCAAAATCTTTTTTGTTGAAATCACCATCATTATCTTTTTCATTATTTTTGCCCTGTTCCTCTACGACCTCTATATCTTCTTCTATACTTTTGGCAATCAAAGATGCTTGCTTTATAATATCTGCTGATTGGAGCATGTCATTTAGTTCCAGAGTCATTTTCTTTGACACAAAATTAATTGAGGCATTATTTACACCTTCGATCTCCTTTACCTTTGCTTCTATTTTTAGCGCACAATGGGCACAATTTAAACCTTCAAGTATCAGCTCTTTTTTTCCTGTCTGTTTCATTCTACCCCTTCTTTCACGATTCATTATTCTGTAATATGCATAAATCCTTGGTCAAATATTTGCTTTATATGGTCATCATCAAGAGAGTAATACACGACTTTGCCTTCTTTTCTATACTTTACAAGTCTAGCCTGCTTTAATACTCTAAGCTGATGAGAAACTGCCGACTGTGTCATATTTATAAGGGAAGCAATATCGCAAACACACATTTCTGAGGTAAACAATGCGTATAGAATTTTTATCCTGGTGGTATCGCCAAAAACCTTAAAAAGTTCTGCCAAGTCGTAAAGATGCTCTTCCTTAGGCATGTTTTTCCTCGCCATGTTTACTATATCTTCGTGTATTACACTGCATTCACATGAGTCTCGTCTTTCGTCCAACATCAAATTCCTCCTAATATAATTGATGGATTGAACATATGAATATATATTCATATGTTATATTCATATTATATGCCAACTAGATAATGCTGTCAATATTTTTGCAGCAAAAAAGTACCAATAAAAAATATTTATTTAGAAAGGAAAAGCTACCCCCAAAAAAATAAGAATTACGTATTTTTAAAATGAGGGACAAATAAAGAGAGCATTTTTTTAAGGGAGGATGTATGATGAAAAAAACACTGGTGTTCTTAATGGCCTTGTGTCTGATAATCAGTCTATCTGCAAATTATTGTTTATCAGCTGGGCCGGCTTCAACTAAGTATGGGGATCTCAATGCCGATGGAAAGGTAAATTCGACAGATTACACCTTGGGTAAGAGATACCTGCTGAAAATCATTTCGGAGTTTCCTATTTCAAATGGATCGGTAGCCTTTGATCTTAATGGTGATTCAAAGAATGATTCAACGGATCTCACTGTGCTAAAGAGGTATTTGTTGAATATTATTGACAAAATTCCTGTTGGAACAGATATAAACTCCGGAGTGCAAAAGGCGATATATCAAGCTGAGGATGCGACATTATACAAGGCGTTCGAGGAAACAGTAAATGCAGGTTATGCTGGCAGGAGTTATGTAAATTACGATAATGAACCTGGGGGATATATTGAGTGGAACGTAACTGTATCCAATTCGGGTGCGTATAAGCTTACCTTTAGATACGCAAACGGAGCAAGTAATAATAGGCAAATGGAAGTAAGAGTAAATTCGAATGTGGTTGTAAGCAATCTCGACTTTAATCCAACTTCAGCGTGGACTATATGGAATGATCAAAGTATAGTTGTAACTCTTAATGCGGGAAATAACGTTATTAGAGCAACAGGAATTGCCGCTGATGGGGGACCAAATGTGGACTACCTTGAGGTATCTTCGACAAATGAAACACCTCTTCCAACACCTACGCCAACACCGAAATCAACACCTACACCAACCTATGCGCCGATTACACCACCCAAAGGTGCACGTCAGATGGAAAATCTGGATAGAGGTGTAGTGGCTGTAAAAGTTAATAATGGAGTTTTTGTAAGCTGGAGAATGTTGGGGACAGATCCTTCCAATATTGCCTTCAATCTATATCGTAACGGAACAAAGGTAAACTCTTCGCCGATAACAGGGGCGACAAACTATGTGGATACCAGCGGAAGCACAAGCTCAACATATACGGTACGTCCGGTTATTAACGGACAGGAACAGCCGGCATCAAAGGCGGCAAGTGTGTGGGGACAAAATTATCTGCAGATTCCTATTCAGGCGCCATCGAGTGCATATTCGGCCAATGATTGCAGTGCCGCGGACCTTGACGGAGATGGAGAATATGAAATTGTACTAAAGTGGGAGCCGGATAATGCAAAGGATAATTCCCAATCCGGAACTACCGACAATGTGTATTTGGATGCTTATAAGCTGGATGGCAGACGCTTATGGAGAATAGATCTTGGAAGAAATATTCGTGCCGGCGCACACTATACCCAGTTTATGGTTTATGATCTGGATGGCGATGGAAAGGCAGAGGTTGCGTGCAAGACGGCTGATGGAACAAAGGATGGAAAAGGTAATGTTATAGGCAATGCAAATGCAGATTATCGCAACGCAAGCGGGTACATACTATCGGGACCTGAATATCTTACAGTCTTTAACGGGCAGACGGGAGCTGCTATTACAACGGTAGATTATGATCCTCCGAGGGGAACTGTCTCCTCATGGGGTGACAATTACGGAAACAGGGTAGACCGCTTCTTAGCCTGCATAGCTTATCTGGATGGCGAAAGACCGAGCCTTGTTATGTGTCGCGGATACTATACAAGAAGCGTGCTTGTGGCATGGGATTTCAGAAACGGAAAGCTCACAAAGAGATGGGTATTTGACGGCAACAATAATAGCGGATATAACGGGCAGGGTAATCATAACTTGAGTGTGGCCGATGTTGATGGCGACGGAAAAGATGAGATTATTTACGGAGCATGTACTATTGATGACAATGGAAAAGGATTGTATACTTCAGGACTGGGTCATGGGGATGCAATGCATGTGAGTGACCTTAATCCTAACAGACCGGGGCTTGAGATTTGGAGCTGTTTTGAAAGTTCCGGCGGTGCTGCTTTGCGTGATGCGAAGACAGGGCAGGTAATATTTAGATGGAATGCATCAGGTGATACAGGCAGGGCTTGTGCAGCTGATATAACCGCATCATCTCCAGGCGCAGAATTGTGGGCCTCAGGGTCTTCACTGTTCAGCAGTACCGGTAAAAATATAGGAAGTGCTCCAAAGCAAGTGAATTTTGCAATATGGTGGGATGGAGATGAGCTCAGGGAGCTTCTTGACGGTACTACGATAAGCAAATACGGTGGTGGAACATTACTCTCTGCCAGCGGATGCGCTTCCAATAACGGTACAAAATCAACTCCGTGTCTGCAGGCAGATATTCTCGGAGACTGGAGAGAAGAGGTAATCTTTAGAACATCCGACAACAAGTATTTGAGAATATATACAACAACAGCAACAACTAATAGGCGTATTTACACACTAATGCACGATCCGGTTTATAGATTGGGTATAGCATGGCAGAATGTGGCCTACAATCAGCCGCCTCACACAAGTTTCTTTATCGGAGACGGTATGGCAGAACCACCAAAACCGAATATTTACCTTGTACCATGATAACATTTACGACAATATGGAAATAAGTCAGGGAGCTGTCGCACAAGCAGTTGAATAAATTGCTGTGCGCAGCTCCTTTTGTACTCTTATGCCAAAGAATTTAAATGTCAAAAAATTAGTAGGAGTAAGGTGAATTCACTAGGAAACTTTTGAAAAAACTACTGATATGGTGTAATATTATTAAAACGACATATGCGACGAGGAGGAAAAATGGATATAAAGGAAATATATTCAAAGCGCAGAAATGAGTATGAAGATAATGCAGGCAAGCTTGAAAGGCGTTCGGGAATGTACAGTACATTGAGGCTTATAACATTTGTAGTGGGTACATTTCTTACGGTTCTTGCTTTTATATATTTAAACAGCACCTATGGATTCATTTGTATGGGAGTCTTTCTTGCATTGTTTATTTCTCTTGTTCTGAGGCATCAAAAAATAATTGATGAGGCTTCCAAATATCGTATTCTCGCTGAAATAAACAAAAGATGCATAGGGAGAATGGAAGGCACATGGACAGAGTTTGCGGATAAGGGAACGGAATATGCCAACCCTGAGCATATGTATGCCAATGACCTTGATGTGTTTGGACATAGTTCCCTTTTTCAATGGATCAATACGACCAATACGTTTTTTGGCAGAGAGACCTTAAGGAGTTTGCTGGAGTCGCCTGAAAAGAAGGAGGAGCAAATAAGGAAAAGGCAGAATGCCATAAAAGAGCTCTCTCAAAAAATTGACTTTTGCCAGAGTTTGCAGTGTGAGGGAATGAGTGCCCCAAAAGTCTCAAAAAAGCCGGATAGGCTGCTCGATTTCTCTGAGGACAGCGCAAAGCTTTTTCGACATAAGTTGGCAGAGCAATTGTTTTATATCCTTCCTGAGCTGACGATTATATTTACAATTATATGCTGGTTTGATTCTTCGGTTTCGCTATATATACCTCTTTTCCTTCTTGGTATGCAGGCTGTAATAAATGTTGTATGGCATGGCAGAGCAAGTAATATTCTAAGCCCTGTAAGCGGATACAGGAATGAGATAAAGGCATTTCAAAAAATGATTGAAGTGATTGAGAAGGAAGAGTTTAAGGATGAATACCTAAATGAACTAAAATCTCGGCTGTTTGACGGAAAAAGGCCGGCATCGCAGCAAATAAAGGACTTGGAGAAAATTGTAGATGCCGTTGACGCTGGAAAGGGCTACATAGTTGAGATTATTTTAAATCTTTTTTTGTTCTGGAATATTCACTGCGTGTTTGCTTTGGAAAAGTGGAAGAGAAAGTCCGGTAAATCAATAAGAAACTGGCTTCGAACTATAGGAGATTTTGAGGCTCTATCAAGCTTGGCTCTTGTTGCGCAGATGAATCCTGAATGGGCTTTCCCTGAGATATCTCACCAAGGGGTTTCCTTTAACGCCGTTGAAATGGGCCATCCATTGATAAATGAGAGTAAACGTGTGTGCAACAGCATCAATATGGATAATAAAATCTGTATAGTTACAGGGTCGAATATGTCCGGAAAAACCACCCTTTTGAGGACTACGGGAATTAATCTTTTGCTTGCTTATGCAGGAACTGCTGTATGTGCAAAAAAGATGACATGTTCATTAATGGATATATGCACCTCAATGAGGATTACCGACGATTTGAGTGAGGGAATATCTACTTTTTATGCAGAACTTTTGAGAATTAAAATGATAGTAGAGCACTCGAGAAAAAAGAAGCCAATGATATTTCTTATTGACGAAGTATTCCGGGGAACTAATTCTTCCGATAGAATTACAGGTGCAAGAAATGTTTTATTGAATCTTGATAAGGACTGGGTTGTCGGAATGATTTCAACCCACGATTTTGAGCTCTGTAGCTTGGAGAAGGGGCACGGTGGAAGGATTGTCAACTATCACTTTACAGAAACCTACACCAACAACGAAATAAAATTTGACTATGTCTTAAGGCATGGACAGTGCAAAACCACCAATGCCAGATATTTAATGAAAATGGTCGGGATAGAGCTTTTGGATGAGTAGGATTTTTTTGGGGAATAGAGCTCATGGGACTTTGTTTTGCCGTGGAAAATTGATGTTCTTGGTATTATGATATTTGTATATGCTTTATGGATTTAACGGCGAATATTGAAGTGAAGGGATAAAGAATAGTTATGGCCGAAAAAGGGAAAAAGCTGTTGGAGGAAGATCTCTATAAGCCCGTTAAGGATTATCTTGTTGGGCTGGGGTATGATGTGAAAGGTGAGGTTCGCCATTGTGATGTTTCCGCTGTAAAGGGAGACATTTTTCTTGTTGTGGAAATGAAAACCACCTTAAATCTTGATGTCATCTTACAGGCAGTATTAAGGCAGAGAATAGCTGATATTGTATATATTGCGGTTCCAAAAAAAGGCAAAGCTTTGTTTACCCGGCGGTGGAAAAATATATGCCACCTGTTGAGGCGTTTAGAGCTTGGCCTGCTTTTGGTCTCCTTCCGGCAAGACAAGGCCTTTGTGGAAGAAGCGATAAGGCCTGAGCCTTTTAGCAGGGAAAAGAGCATAAATCTATCGTCTAGAAAAAGGAAGTTGGTTCTTGAAGAATTCTCAAAGCGACATGGGGATTATAACGTTGGTGGCTGCACTAGAAAAAAGCTAATTACCGTATACAGGGAGAAAGCTTTGCAGATTGCGGTTTTCCTTGAAGCCAACGGTCCTTTGAGTATCAAGCAATTAAAGGATATGGGAGCAGACCCGGACAAGGCAGCAGCGATACTTCAGGATAATTATTATGCCTGGTTTGAAAGGGTGTCTCGGGGAGTGTATAGGCTCACCGACAGGGGGAGAGAAGAAATTGCTAACTATAGAAAAGATGGACTTATAGAATAGATGCGATATATCATAAATATATATGTGAAATTGCTATTATCACCATAGCATACCTGTTAGGTGCATGGTATTTACATATGATGAGGGTTATATTCTACTTGGTTGACCCTAAAAAAACCGGATGCTATAATTAAATAAATTATTTCTATTTTATGGGGTGCATTATTCAATGAATGAAAATAACAGGCCTACGGGAAGGCAGAAACGTATAGGAACAGGTACCGGGAATGTGAACCGACGAGGCAGAGGTTTAAATACAGGACCTGTAGGTAAATCCGGAGGATATTCCGACAGGGCTAAAGGAGCCGGAGCAAATAGGAAAAGTGGCTCGGGCCGAAGCTATGGAAGCAGTGGTGGTTATGGGAGTTTTGGAGGGTATTCGTCCGGTGGACGAGGTAAGTCTTCCGGTTGCTCAAAATACTTAACTATATTGATATTTATTCTGGCAATTGGATTCTACATATACAATAATTTTGGAGGTGGATCCGGAAATTCGACTCCAGCCAACAATCTCCAGACAGGAATGTCATCGAGTTCCAATTACATTGACAAAGGTGAATATCCGGTTGTCACCACTGTATCGGAGCTTGCCCGTGAGAAAAGAACCGTCTTAAAAGGCAATGGCGAAGATACAGCAACTGTAATGGTATACATGTGCGGCACCGACCTTGAGTCAAAATGGGGTATGGCTACCGCTGATTTGCAGGAAATGCTGAATGCTGAGATTTCCGATAATGTGAATATTATTGTGGAGACCGGCGGAACTTTAAAATGGCAAAATAAAACAATAAACAGTAAAACAAATCAACGCTATAAAGTGACAAAGAATGGGCTTAAGCTGATTGAAG
Organism: Acetivibrio mesophilus; assembly: GCF_004102745.1. GTDB lineage: Bacteria > Bacillota > Clostridia > Acetivibrionales > Acetivibrionaceae > Hungateiclostridium > Hungateiclostridium mesophilum. The sequence continues at coordinate 11,098 of NZ_RLII01000005.1, forward strand.
ATAATCTGGGGAAAAAGTCGATGGTAGATCCGGACACCCTTTCGGACTTTATTAAGTATTGCAAGGCAAATTATCCGGCGGATCGCTATATGCTTATCCTGTGGGATCACGGCGGTGGTTCGATTAGCGGCTATGGCTATGATCAGCACTATCCCAATAATACAATGAAGCTTGATGAAATTGCCACTGCTCTTAAAAAGGGAGGATGTGTTTTTGACCTGATAGGTTTTGATGCTTGCCTTATGGCTACGCTTGAAACAGCCATAGTATTGGAACCTTATGCAGACTATATGATTGCTTCGGAAGAGGTTGAGCCGGGGATTGGGTGGTATTATACGGGGTGGATTACGTCTCTTTCCAAGAACACCTCAATTGAAACAATTGACCTTGGGAAAAAGCTGATTGATGATTATGTAAAAGAAGTAAAAGTAAAAACACCTAGCAGTCAGGCCACACTATCGCTTATTGACTTGGCGGAGCTCAAGGGTACTATACCACCGTCCTTTTCAAAGTTTGCAAAGTCGATAGGCACCCTTGTCAATAAAAATGAATATAAGACGGTATCCAATGCGCGGGCCAATACAAAGGAGTTCGCAAAGTCATCAAAGATAAATCAGATTGATCTTATTCACTTTGCTGACAACCTTGGTACGGACGAGGGCAAAGCCCTTGCGAAGGCATTGCGCGGCTGTATTAAATATAACCGTACATCGAAGAACATAACAAATGCCTATGGTTTGTCAATATTCTTTCCCTATGGGAATCTTTCAAAGATGAACTCGATGCTTGATACCTATGAAGAGATAGGCATGGACAAAGAGTACAGCAAATGTATAAAAAGTTTTGCAAGTGTGTCGGCCGGAGGGCAAATTGTATCAAGCGGAAGCAATAACATGCTTGATGTTTTGCTTGACAGTTTCCTGGATGGATACTCGAATTCCAACCAATCCACAGGTTCGGCGGCTCTGGAGCTTCTACTGGAGGAATTTTTGAAGTCCGGAAATTACGGCAGGATTACAGGTGCGGAAGATAATTCTTTGGGATGGCTTGACATCGACCTTATGAGGTCATCCATAGAATATTACAATGACAATAGATTTGATCCTGCAGCTCTTAAGATAACAAATAAGGATGGACAGAGGGTTCTGTCGCTGTCTGAAGAGCAATGGGGACTTGTCCAGCAGATGAAGCTGAATGTTTTCATAGATGACGGTGAAGGATTTATTGACCTTGGTCTTGATAATGTTTACGAATTTGACGATGACGGGGACCTTATAATGGAATTCGACGGAACTTGGCTTGCGTTAAATGGTAATATTGTAAGCTACTATATGGTGAGTGATGACCGTAGCGGAGATACTTATTCAACCAAAGGGAGAATACCTGCGTTGTTAAACGGTCAGCTCGTTGATATTATTGTAGTGTTTGATAATGAAAATCCTTATGGCAAGGTACTGGGAGCTCAGATAAGATATGACACAAAGACTGAGACCGAGACTTTGGCAAAGGGACTAATAGATATTGCTGCCGGAGATAAAATTGACTTTCTTTGTGATTACTACACTTATGAAGGTGAATACATAGATACTTTTTTCCTTGGGGAGCAGTATACGGCAACCGGAAAGTGGGAAATAGAAAATTTGCACCTTGGGGATAGAGATTATAAGATGACTTACCGTATAACGGATATATACGACAATAAGTACTGGACACCGTCTATTACAAATTAGCAATACTAAAAAAGCAGTAAATGTGGTGAGTTTATGATAGAGATTAGAGGAAAATATAATACGGCAAAGGTTTTCACCGACAACGTTGAACAAGAGGCAATTGCCCAGATAATGGAGCTTTGCAACCAAGAGTTTGTCAAAGACAGTATAATAAGAATTATGCCTGACACCCATGCGGGAGCAGGATGCACAATTGGCACAACTATGACAATTAATGATAAGATTGTTCCGAATCTGGTAGGTGTTGACATAGGGTGTGGGATGGAAACCATAAAGCTGAAAAATAAAAATATTGAATTAAGCAAGTTGGATAAAATTATTCATGAATATATTCCATCGGGTTTTGACATTCGCAAAAAAGAGCATCCATATGTCACAAATATTGATTTTGAAGGGCTGGCATGCAGAAAGAATGTAAATATAAACCGGGCAAAGCTGAGTGTTGGCACGCTAGGGGGAGGCAATCATTTTATAGAGGTAAACAAAGACAACGAGGGAAACTTGTATCTTGTGGTGCATTCGGGTAGCAGACACCTTGGAAAGCAGGTTGCAGAATATTATCAGGACTTGGGCTACAGGGAACTTGTAAATAACAGTGAAGAGGTTAAAGCAATTATAGAAAGGCTGAAAGCTGAAGGACGCCAGAAAGAGATCGAAAAGGAAATAAAAAAGGTTAAGCCTCCTAAGATTAACAAGCAGCTTGCCTATGTCCAGGGTAAAAGCTATGAGGACTATCTTGCCGATATGAAATTGGTTCAGAAATTTGCGGTATTAAACCGTAAGGCAATTGTAGATGAGATTGTTAGACGTATGGATTTCAAAATTGAAGAGCAGTTTACCACTATTCATAATTATATTGATATGGATAGTATGATACTCAGAAAAGGCGCGATTTCTGCACGACAAGGAGAGAAAGTGCTGATTCCGATTAATATGAGGGATGGAAGCCTTATATGTATCGGAAAGGGTAATAAGGATTGGAACTATTCTGCTCCCCATGGTGCGGGCAGATTGATGAGCAGATCTAAGGCGAAGGAAGTCATAACACTTAAAGAGTTTGAAGCGTCTATGGAAGGAATCTACTCAACAACGGTCAACAGATCTACCCTTGACGAATGTCCTATGGCCTACAAGCCAATGGAAGAAATTATTGAAAATATCCGGGATACTGTTGAAATCACAGATACTATTAAGCCAATATATAACTTTAAGGCTGCTGAATAGTCGAGGCTTGCAGCTTCGGCTGCAACAGAAGGCTTCGACATGAAGAACAGCATAGGAATGCTTTTGGGTTTAATAGGAAGATTACTGAAAAATAGTATTTCTAATGTACAAATATGAAAAAATCCTATATAATATATAACTGTATATGGAGAGAATAAATGTGAATAATAGAAAAAACTTAATAAACTTAGCGGTGTTTCTTTTTATTGCTTTGTTATCGATGCTTCTTATCATGGCCGCCATAAATATGCTGGATTTGCCGGGTCTTAATTCTTTCGGGGGTGAAAATAATAATAACAGATCTTCGCAAAATGATAGAAGAGACAACAAACGTGATAACGAAAGGAATAAAGGAAACAGTTCGGACAGAAATAACAGTGAATATGACTGGAAAGAAAGGGCACAAAAGAGGCGTGATGAAGGAAGAGGCTACATAGACCCGGAATATGCGTATGGTCAAGAGCCTGAAAGCATGGTTCCGAGACAAGGTGGAGGCTATGGAGGCTATGGAGGAATTGCGCCTGAACAAATGCCCAATATTGATATATCCGGAAATGAAGCTTTGCCCGACATGCCTTTTGGAATGGGTGGAAATTCAATAGTTTTTGGAGATGGCAAGAATCCCCACATACCTGCGTTTGAGGTTTTGGGTGTTCCCAATTATCCTTTCATGAAGGTTATGGTTATGGAAAACTACCAGCAAAATCATTGGATCATGGCAAATGAAGACCCGGAGGAGAAGTTTTTATTTGGTGTGAAAATGAATAGGGAGTTCTCCGAAAATTCTGTCAAGGTAAAGCCTGTGGAGCCTTCAAAAGGTTATATCCCTGTACTGTCAGGCAGTATTGAAATGAAATATGATTTTAGCCTTTTGGAGTATAAAGAGTCAGGGACTTTTTACTCTGAGGAGCTTGTCGAGAATTTTTATGAAATGGAGTACGAGACTCCTCCGACAGAAACGAAGCTCATGAATGCCAAAACTGACGGCGATTATACCTATGATGTTTATATACCTAAAGCAGTTGAATTAATAGTCGACGAAGTAATTGAAAATTGCAACAGTGATTATGAAGCAATAAAATTTGTTGAAGAATTCCTTTTAGAAAACTACATTTATGATAATAGTGTTGTGAATAATTACGGAAATAAGGAAGGGATTAGTTCTTTTCTTTGGGGAGAAGACAGAGTTGGAAACTACCTTGACTTTGTGTCTGCATACACCATTATTTTGAGGGCTGCGGGTATACCGTGCAGACTTGCATTGGGCTACAAGCTTATGCCTAATGTTTCGTATCAGGTGGTGTATGCCGATCAAGTTTATGTTTATCCCGAGATAAAGTTTGAGGATTATGGATGGGTTCCGATGGATGTTTTCTCTTACGATGTTTTTTACTATCCGCCGGAGGAAACGGTAACTGAGATTACCTTTGCCGATAATACTGCAAGGAGAGGAAATAGTATTACGGTGAAGGGAACTGTTACGGATTCTGTTGGCAATCCCCTTGATGATATGACGGTTCTTATCTATCTTAAGAAAGATAAAGAAGAGCCATGTCTATCTTACGCAAAAAGCAAAGTAACAATGGGCAATTTTGAATCTGTTTTCAATATAACTGGGGATACAAATGCAGGAAAATATCAAGTTGTGGCAGATCTACTGGAAAATGATATCTACAGGACGTCTTCAAGTGATCCAGAGTTGAAGATTGTTACTGATACTTTTCTTGAATTAAATTCTCCCAATAATATTTTTGGTAATAAATTCAATTTTACAGGAAGAATTCTTGACGATTTTTCCTTCGAAGGAGTTAAAGGACTTGATGTCAATGTATCCTTCCATTACTTGGATATAGCCGATACGGCTGTATCAGGAGAGGACGGAGAATTCTCTAAGGAGATTGAAATTGATGTTCCTGAAGACTATCGTTATTATCAAAACTTTTTTTTTGCGGGCAGATATTTTTTGCTTTACGATGCTGAATTTACAGGAACTGATATCTATTCTCCCTATTATACATTGGGGGGAGTATATGTATGGGATATATACTGGATAAATGTATTGATTACGGTTTTACTTTTGTCCGGTATAATTTTCTGCATCATAATTGTATTGAGAAAAAAAGGAATGTTTAAGAGAGAGAAGGAAGAGTTGCCAATCTTGGCAGCCGATGGCCCAGGGGTCGTTATGACAACTGATGTCAGTCCTCAATTGATAAAGAAAAAGGGTGGCAACTGTTATATAGAGTTTCCCCAGATAGGGGAAGGTTTGCCCGATGTGTGGGGAGTTGATGACAGTTTAGCTATCGTTTTTCACCACAGTGAAGGCAACAGAGGAGAGCTTAAGGGTGTATTCCATAAAAAAGGGGAATACAGAATTAAGATATCTAGGGATGATGATATATCAGGAGAAAGAAACATACGGATAGTTGACTACAGAGAAGAGATAATTGCAATTGGAAAGAGCTATTTAAAAGAAATGTCCGAAAGGATTTTAGGCATTACGGACGTTATGACCCTAAGAGAGATACTTGATATAGTAAAGCCGAAGACAACTACTGAAAGGCATTGGGTTTTGGAGAACGCTTTCTCGGTGTTTGAAAAGGCTGTATATAGTGATGAAGATATAGTAAGAAACGATTATGAGAGGTTCTATGTTTTTATTAAAGAGCTAAAGCAAAACAATTCGATTTAAGTTTTTTGGAGGAATTGAATGCAGGTGAGGAACAGGTTGAATGCAGATTTACCTTTAAATAAATTGATGGTTTATCCTGTAGTTACTGTACTTTATATGGTGTTTGTGGTGCTGGTATTCTTTATTCCAGTGGGGCCGGCATATAACATCAGAGAGAGTCTCTATTTTTTGATATTTCCTTTAGAGATGTTTCTTGTAGGGCTGACAGCCATGCACTTTGTTGACTATTTTTTTAAAGGAAAATGGGCTCAAGTACTAAGCAGATCATGCCTGATATTGGGAAATGGCATTTCTGTGTTTCTATTTTGGTTTTTAGTTTCGTCAGACATCCAGCTGAGGTTGGCAAGCTGCGGAATAATACCAGTGACGGTTTCGATTATTCTCTATAGGATCTCAGGTATTTATGATAATAGGTTGTTTAAAGGTGAAATCATTAAAACAATATCATATTTAGTGGCTGGATTTTCTGTTTTTGTTATGTGTTATGTACTTTGGCCCCAAGGCAGTTCATATTTAGGCTTCGGATTCTCACTAGGCAAATTAACTCTCTATTCTTTTATTGTACTTTCTGTATTTGAACTGGCGTCACTTATAGAATTGTGCGGAAATGAAAAAGCCTATGGGATAGCTGATTGGCTCAGGTTCAATCATGTAAACAAGTTTATTGCTATTTTTATTACCTTATTTACAATAGTGGATTTAAGGAGGATTATAATGCGAGGTTCAATTTTGGGTGCATGGATAATTATATTTGTGGTTATTCTTATTGCTTTTATTATACTTACCATTAAGCTTTTGACTGCTGCCAATAACAGTCGGGAGGAAAGGCTCAATAAGCATCTTCAAAAGATAAACTTTGACAAGATAAAGGATATTTCTGAGATAACATCGTATATTAATGACTTTGTATATAATGGAAGCAAAAGCGGGCTTATAGCATGCATTTTTCTAATGACCAGCAAAACAGGAGTCCCAATTTGGACAGCGAGAAGAATGATTGCGCCCATTGTAGACCACAAGGATCTTGAAATGCCTTCTTTTATGACCAGAAAAGACTACAAGGTTATCGAGGAAAGAAACAAACAGAAAAGGATAAAGATTATTGAATATGTTATTAAAAATTTAGAGGTATATGGAAGGGGAAATTATAATGGTTTCGGAACAGCTTCAAACACTATGCAAAGAAATAATTGATGAGGTAGGAAAGGTTTTTGTTGCAGACAATGACACGATTTTAAGAAAAATACTTTGTGGTTTTCTCGCGGGAGGACATATACTTTTTGAGGATAATCCCGGACTTGGGAAAACCTTGCTTGTAAAGGTTTTTGCAAAGGTTACGGGTTGTGAATGGAAGAGGATACAGTTTACTCCCGACCTTATGCCTTCAGATATTTTGGGTACAAAGATATGGAAGAGCAACTCTTCTTCTTTTGAACTTGAGAAGGGTCCAGTATTTACCAACTTCCTTCTGGCGGATGAAATCAACAGGGCAATGCCTAAGACACAGTCTGCGCTGCTTGAAGCTATGGAAGAGCGCCAGGTTTCAATAGAAGGTACAACCTATTTGCTAAAGCCTCCTTTTACTGTTATGGCTACGCAAAACCCGATAGAGATGGAGGGTACATATCCCCTTCCCGAAGCACAGATGGACAGGTTTATAATGAAGTTGTCCCTTGGATATTTGGAAAGTGCCCAAAAAGAGTGTGATGTATTAAAAAGAAGGATTGAGTGGGGCAAGGATGACCCTACCAACGATATAAAGGCTGTAGTGTCGATGAATCAGCTATTGATGCTTCAAAGTGAAGTGGAAAAGGTTTATGTAGATGACAATATTCTGATGTATATAACGGAGATAGTGAGAAATACCAGAATCAACCTAAATATAAGATTGGGTGCAAGCCCGAGGGGAGCTTTAGCTTTGTTGAAGTTGTCCAGAGCCCATGCTCTTATCAGCGGCAGGGATTATGTAATACCGGATGATGTAAAGCTTATGGCTGTGGATGCTCTTGCTCATCGTGTTATTTTGCATGTTGAGCACATAATGGAAGGAAGGGTTGCTTCGGCAGTAGTAAGAAGCATTGTAAGCAAAATAGATGTTCCAAAGAGCTATACGAGGGAAAATGCAGGAGGACTTTTGTAAATGCCGGGGAGTGTCACAAAAGTAAGTATTATATTTCTAATACTGATTTCTATAGGCTTTCTTTTTGCCAACAACATACTGATACTTGTTTCCATTATTCCCTTTACCTTAATGGCTTTTGGGTATTATCTCAAAATGCCCGACAATGTTAGGGTTAAGAAGACCATATCAAAGAACAGGGTTGCGGTGGGGGAGCTGCTGGATGTGTCTGTGAAAATATTAATAGAGTCAGGATTTGGCTCTATAGAGATATGTGACGTTATACCGCAGCATTTTGAACTGGTGGAAGGAAGTAATTACTGTGCAGTATGGAAAGGATTTGAGCTAAAGGAGCTATTGTTAAATTATACCATTCGATGTACTGCATCGGGGACTTACTCAGTTAAGACCACCAGTTGGAAATCCAGACATGCTATGGGAGTTTTTTCGGTAAACAGAAAATATGAGACGGATTTAACTGTGGAGGTGACACCAAGGTTTATTGAGCTTAAGAAAGTCAGAGGTATGTCTACGGCATGTAAGGTGCCAATGCCGGAGGGGGCTCTGGCAAGTATGGGAATGACGACCCAAGAATTTAAGGAACTTAGGCTATATTCTCCCGGAGATCCCTTCAAGTCAATAAACTGGAAGGTCACATCCAGAAATCTTGTAAGGGGAAATGTCTGGCCTGTGGTAAATGAGTTTGAAAAGGAAGGAAAGAAGTCTGTTTGGATATTTCTGGATACATCCAGAATAATGGCCTTCGGTTCTAACATAAAGAATGTTAAGGAGTATTCCGTTGAGGCTGTAAACAGCCTCAGTGATTATTATATAAATCATAACTGCAGCGTATCCTTCCATACCTTTGGGGGAAGTGAGATATTTGTAAATCCCGGGTCCGGAAGACAGCACCATTATAGGATTTTGAGGGAGCTTATGAAAATTAGAAATTTCACCGGAGTATCCTCAAAATCTTCCGCGCAACCAAAAACGCTTGAGGAGACTGTGCAAGCATGCAGAAGTTACTTTAGCGGGTTAAGGCCAATGTTTGTAATTGTTACAAGGTTCTGCAGAAATAACGCCGAAGAAATTCAAAAGGGCATAAACCTTATGTCAAGATATACAATGCTTCGAAAGGGCTATGTTCCCAGCATAATGTTAGTGAATATAATGGGGTACGGTCTCATGGCAGAAAATCAGAATGAAGTGCTGGCGGCCGATGTTCTTGAAGCTATGAATAAGGTGGTTTCGGCAGAGATAAGGAAAAGCTGCATATGGATTGACTGGGATCCGAACAAGGAAAGCCTTACAGGGGCATTATTAAAACAGGTGGTGACTTAAAGCTTGAAAACATGGACATTGTCAGCTAGAATTGCGTCTTCAATTGCGGCCTATGTATTGTCGTATATACTTTTGTATTATTCATCTATTTATAGGGAGTTTGTAGTTTTGTTTGAAACTCAAACAAGAGCCTTTATAATAATAAATATTGTAGCCCTAATTATAATTGGACTCTGCCGCAAGAAGTTTGAAAAGGCTGTTGGTATAATATGTATGATTTTTGCGGCGCCTTCTGTGATGGCTCATTCAAAACTATTCACAAGTATGTCGTCGCGTCTAAAGTATGCACAATACTTTAAACCTCATTTAACTGCTCTTCTATTTTTGACAGCTATTGTACTTTTGCTGGCAGCAAACAGACTTGAAAAGCTTGATAGACAGTATGATGAAATGATATCCGGTGGTGCACTGGAGGCTGATATAAACTTAATAACCCTTAACAGTATTAAGGTGTATTCCGTTTTTCTTGCTGTAGTTTTCTTAAGTGGACTTGTTCTTATTGCTTTAGGCTTTATAGTACCCCAAATAAAAGCATCATGGCCGACTGTAATTATTATGGTGGCAACGGGTATCCTACTTGTTGTGGGATGTGTACTGTATTTGTACAGAAGGTGGATAAAGAAATAATATTTGATGCAAAAAATATATATGTTTTTCAATATTTATGGTATAATTAAATAAAAGTCTCTTTTTGCGTTTTTTCGAGTATGCATTGTACTCGGAATGGTCTTGGAAGTCTTATGCAATCAATTCGTATCATTATAATATTTCATATACATAATGTGAAATTACTTATACTTCAATAGGTAATTATGCTCATGAAACAAGCGAATAAGGAAATTGGAACAGCTTTATCTAAAAATATATTTTAAGGGAGAAGCGTCATGAAGAAACGCAGAACTATCGGTTTTTTGATTAACGATATAGATGTAAGCTATTCTAATCTAGTCTATCTGATGACGAAAAAAGCTGCGGAGAAATATGACTGTAATCTTATTATATATGAAGGCAGGTCCTTTAATAATTCTTCCAGGGCAGATAGTCAGCATCAAATATCTTATGGCTTTGTGGATAGCAGCAGGCTGGATGGCATATTAATGACCAGTGCTCCAATTGCAAGCTACATTAGCGATGAGGAGTTTATAGGGTTTTGCAAACGTTATGAAGGCATACCTTTAGTGTCATTGGGAATTGTTGTCCCACATACTACTAGTATTATTATAGATAACAAGCAGGGAATGAAAAGCCTGATAGCGCATCTAATAAAGGATCACGGCTTTAGAAAAGTTATTTATATATCCGGTCCCCCCACAAATATGGATTCCATTGAACGCATGGAAGCTTACTACGAAGTGTTGGCTGAAAATAATATTGATGTTGACACAAGTCTAATATTTAATGGAGATTTTCTAGCACAATCCGGATATGATGTTATGAAAGAAATAATAAAGAACGGCATTGAGTATGATGCAGTAGTTTGTGCAAATGATGAGATGGCTTTAGGAGCAGTAAAATGTATAAGGGACTTAAAGGACGCCTATAATCTGGATTTAACTAAAAAGAGTATAATATGCGGATTCGATGACACCGTAACATCTCGTCTGGTTAAGCCTTCTCTGACTACTGTGAGGCAGCCGATTGAGGAAATGTGTTTTTGCGCAGTTGAGAACCTGTTGAAAAAAATAGAGGGGGAGAAGGTTGATGATGTAATCAGACTATCTTCTGTTTTGGTTAAGAGAGAGTCCTGTGGATGCAAAGGCAGTAGTGAGGCAAGTTCTGTGAGTGACAGCAGCTTAAGACTTGTTCCCGGTCAAAGGATACATGAATATATACAGACATACTCCCTTGAAGAATTATTTGATTGTGTCACCAGAGCATTAAAATTGTGCTATATTAGAAGCTGCCTTATTTTCAAATACTGTGGTGGAACTTTGTTGTATGATAATGATTCTGTTTTTCGTGACAATTTTACCCTTCCTGAAAATTCAGAAATGATATATGCCTACTATGACGACAAGAGAGTAGCTATAGAAGACAGTTCAAGATATATAAAGACGAAAAATATCGTGCCGGATCAGTTTTTTAGGGAAGATAGACGATATACTTATCTTGTCAATCCGCTGTTTTTTAATAATGAGCATTTTGGTTTTGTGTGTTTTGAAGTAGTAAATGATGATGTGCTAAACTTTGAACCTATTAGGGGGCAGATAAGCAACACCTTAAATAGTGCGCTAATGCTTATGGAAAGGTCAAAGATTGAGGAAAGCTTTAGAGAAACTGAACGCCTTGCTTCATTGGGACAGCTTATCGGGGGGATTTCCCACAATCTTATGACTCCTATAATGTCCATATCCGGTGCATGCTTTGGATTGGAAGACCTTATAAATGAGTACAGGACATCTATAGAAGACCCATCTGTTACGGTGCAGGATCATAAGGATATTGCTAAGGATATGCAAGATTGGATAGATAAACTAAAAGAATACAATTCGTACATGTCAAATGTTATTGCAACAGTCAAATCTCAGGCTGTTCAACTGAATTCCGATACCATTAATGAGTTTACAATCGAAGAGCTTATAAACCGGATAGAATTTATAAAGAATAATAATCAAAAGATGAGAAGAGCCATTATAAACTATAAAGTTGATATCGATTGTAAAACAACAATTGCAGGAGATATATCCAATCTCGTGCAGATAATTGAAAATCTTTTCATTAATGCAGTGCAGTCATATGAGAGTATGCAGAATGATAATATTGTTATTGATTTTCATATATTAGAAGACGGAAATATGGTTAAATATGTTATCAGAGATTATGGTAAAGGCATACCCGAGGATATTCAAGATAAGCTGTTTCGACGTATGGTAACCACAAAAGGAAAAGATGGAACAGGGCTAAGTCTGTTATTATCCTATTCTACAATAAAGGGCAGATTCGGAGGTGAATTGTGGGTAGAGTCAAAGGAGAATGCTGGAACTACGTTTTATATAACAATACCTATAGCCAATAAGAGCTGATATATTGACTGGATTTAGAAAAAGTATAAGGTAAAAAACTTTGCGCTTTATGTCGAAAAAATAATAGCAGGTCATCGTATTATATACTATACTTGTTAGGAGATGATCATTATCATGGAATTGAAAGAGCTTTTAAAAATAGGTGTTGATAATAAAGCATCCGATATACATTTAACCGTAGGTAGGGCGCCTTCTTTCAGAATAAATGGAAAAATGAAAACGCTTAATGATAATCCACTGTCTGCAGAGGACACAATGAATTATGCCAAGGCATGTCTGGACAAAGAAAAGCTTGAGCAGCTTATGGCTGTGGGAGAAGTCGACTTTTCGATGACAATTCCGGGCATTTCAAGGTTTAGAGTGAATGTATTCTTTCAAAGAGGATCAGTAGCAATTGTGTTCAGGGTACTTGCTTCAACAATACCTACTCTGGATTCTCTGAATTTTCCTGACGTAATCAAGGAGATTTGCAAGATTAAAGAGGGTCTGATACTGGTAACCGGTCCTACGGGAAGCGGCAAATCTACTACCATGGCCTCAATTATTAATGAGATAAATTCAACAAAGGAGGGGCATATACTTACTCTTGAGGACCCTATCGAATACATATTTAAGCACGATAAATGTATTGTGAATCAGAGGGAAATTTCCCAGGACAGTAAGTCCTATGCTAGTGCCCTCAGAGCTGCCTTGAGAGAGGACCCCGATGTAATATTTATAGGGGAAATGAGGGATAACGAGTCGATAAGCATAGCAGTCACAGCGGCAGAGACCGGGCATTTGGTTCTTTCAACCCTGCATACCTTGGGTGCGGCAAAAACTCTGGACAGGCTTATTGACGTTTTTCCACCTCACCAACAGCAGCAGATAAGGGTTCAGGTATCCAGTGCACTGAAGGCAGTTATATCTCAGAGATTGATTCCTGATATTGAGCATAAAGGAAGAGTTGCAGCTCTAGAAATAATGCTGGTTACTCCGGCTATCAGCAATCTTATTCGAGAAGGTAGAGGTACGGGAATTACCTCAATGATTCAGACAGGGGGAACCATGGGGATGAAGCTCCTGGACAAATCTATAGCCGAGCTCTATGAGCAGGGGAGAATATCAAAAGAGGATGCATATGAGTATTGTGTCGATAGGGAGCTTCTTAAAAGATACATTGGGTAGTGATATCCTAGAAAGAACTTGATGGGATTTTCATAATTGCAATTTTACAATATATGTAGTATTATTGGATTGGAATGTTTAGGGAATATATTAATTTGTGTTTTGTTACATTTGTATCTTCTTGTATCACGATTTTGGAAATCGACAATGAAAGCCTGATTTTAGGTGATATCAATGGAGATACTGAAAAGGGGAGGAATTACATAAGTGAGTTTACAAAATAGATTCAAGGGTTTGCATTATAATTCACCGGTAATACTTACAATGACGCTTTTGTCGCTGGGAGCATTGGTACTTCAGAAGCTTACGAACGGGTATACAACTTCGCTGCTGTTCTCAGTCTATCGCAGCAGTCCCTTCGATATATTTTTTTATTTCAGGATTTTCGGACATATACTGGGGCATGCGAACTGGGAACATTATATGAATAACTTTCTCTTGATTTTGCTCCTTGGTCCGATGCTTGAAGAGAAATACGGCTCAAAGAAAATGGTTTTTATGATAGCGATAACAGCCCTGGTTACAGGATTTCTAAATATACTTCTTTTCCCTAATACAGCCCTTTTGGGGGCAAGCGGTGTTGTCTTCATGTTTATTCTGCTAAGTTCCTTTGTTAATTTTGAAAAAGGAAGAATACCAATAACCTTCATACTTGTTGTTGTGATTTATCTGGGGGGAGAGGTTATGAATGGTATTTTTGTTAGGGATAACATTTCGCAGCTGACCCATTTGCTCGGGGGAGTTTGCGGAAGTGTATTTGGTTTCAGATGGGCACAAAAGACGTCTTACTAGTTATAGGTAATGAAAAATATAGGTTTATTTGCTTCTTGGCCGCCTGATTGAGAGTTTGGGCGGCTTTATTGCAACTATTTTTCTTGTCTAAATTCATTTATTATTGACCATTAACAATATAACTATAATAGTTTCACACTATTTTTCCGATATTAATTAATAATAGAAGTTTTTCTGTAAAGTAACCCGGGAGCTGTCGAAGATAAATATATTTATGGCCTTAACGAGCGACCTTAAAGTCGGAAGAGGATTTTAAAAAAGAGGGTAAGTGAGGGGTAGCATATGAAAATAACCGGAATAATAGTGGAAATACAAGACGATAAGGCGATTATTCAGACAGACGATGAAAAATTGATTGCCGTAAAAAAACGCGATGGTATGGTGGTAGGCAAAACAATAAGCATTGACGAAAGTGATGTGTATAAACCGGAACGTAAGGTATATAAGTATGCACCTTCAAGCAAACGTATAGAAAATTTTTCCAGAATCAATGGGATTAAAGGTTTTTCAAGGATAAGCAATATTAAGGGTTTTTCCCGTGTTAATAATATTAAGAATTTCTCACGCATATCGGGAAGCAAGGAATCCTCACAGGAGTCGAAAGTGGTGGACTTTTCTCGAGTAGTGGACTTTTCACGGGTGTCAAATAGTAAGAAATCCGAAATAAAGAATTTCTCACGCATAAGCGGTATCAAGAATTTCTCCAGAATAGCATCAGTTGCAGCTGCTTTTATGCTGATATTCCTGTTTGGCCGCAACACGATGTTGAACAATGGTTCGCGCAGTGAATACGCCTACGTTGGTGTTGATATAAATCCAAGCATAGAATTTGTGATAAACAGTAAACATAAAGTAACTGACACGTCTGCAATAAACCAAGATGCATTAGAGGTGTTAGAAGGCCTTGAACTTATAGGAAAAGATCTGAAGTCTGCTATGGCTCTGGTTGTTGAAAAGGCAGAGTTGATAGGCTACATTTCTGATGATGATAAGAATTATGTGCTTGTTTCAATGGCGTTGAATGATGAAGGCAAAAACTCTAAAAACACTGAAGAGAAAAAGGAGAAAAAGCTCAATGAGCTGAAAGAAAGTATAGGTAAGGGTATGGAAGAATTGGATAATGATAGTGTGACCTATAAGACGGTGGTTGTAGCTTTGGAAGAAAGGGAAAAGGCTTTAGAAAACGACCTGTCAATGGGAAGATATTACCTTTACCTGGAAGCAATAGAAAAAGGCGTTGATATTACTATTGATGAAGCAAAATCATCAAAGATTGCTGAATTAATAGAAAGAATAGAGGGTGATTCCGAGCCGACACCTATGCCTTCAATTACGCCTTTAAAATCGGCAGAACCATCGCCGACTCCAGTACCGACACCTACTGCATCAGAAATGATACCGTCAAATTCACCGATTATAAGCAAATCCCCGGAAGTTTCGCCGGGGCTTAGTGCAAAGGAAATAACGACATTTAGTGAAAGTGTAGTTTCGGTAACGGTCTTTGACCAAAACAAGAGTATTATTTCTCAGGGTAGCGGCTTTTGCGTTGGTACAGGGTTGTTTGTGACAAACTACCGTCTGGTTGAGGATGGCGTGGTTATTAATATAACGGAGAAGGATGGAAAAGTATATAATGTCGATGGAATTGTGAAATATGACAAAGCAAGGGATTTGGTTGTATTAAAGACCACAGTTGATACTGGCATGAAGCCACTTAAAATCGGTTCAAAAGCGTCTTTGGCCAAAGGTGACTGGATTGTGGCAATAGGCAAGTCGAAGGGGCTTACAAATACTGTGTCAGAAGGAAGTATAAAGGCATTTAAGACTGATAAAATTGAGTTAACAGCCCCAATTTCAAGCGAAAGCTCCGGAGGACCTGTGCTTGACAGGAAGGGAAATGTTGTGGGAATAACATCCTACGGGATTTCAAATAAAAACGTGAATTCTGCAATTCCTGCAGACTATATAGTTGACTGGGTGAAGGAACTTGCAAGGAATAACATCAAAGTTATTAGAAAAACTCTGGCGTTTGACAGTGAATTTGAGTTGAATTTTGTGGTCTACAAAATAATAAGGGCATTGGAAAACGAGGATATCAACGCATATTTTAACTGCATGATTGATGAATTGTATACAAATGAAACAAAGGATAACCTAGAGGTTTTATTCTCAAAATTTGATCTTGCTTATAACATAGAAAGTATTAAGGTTACATCTAAAAATGAGGAACAGGCAAAAGTAAGTTATGTTTATACAATAAGCAAGGAAAGCGGCCCGGAGTTTAAGAATTACAGAATAACCGGAGAATGCAGCCTTGTAAGGGTTAATGGCGTATGGAAAATCAGTGATTCAACGGAGAATAAGGAGTATATTTAGCAATAGGACAATAAGTAAAGTTATATCATTATTATAATGTTTTGTTTGATAAAGAATACTTGCTTTGATATAATCATTAGAAAACCAGGTTTTATTGAGGTGGATAATGAATAATTACAAAGCAGTATTCTTTGATTTTGACTATACTTTGGCAGATTCATCCAAAGGTGTTATAGAATGTATTAATTATGCGCTGCAAAAAATGGGTTATCCCAAATCTTCACCGGAAAGCATTTGCAGAACAATAGGTCTTACACTGACCGATGCCTATAGACAATTAAGCAAAGATACCTCCGATTCAAATGCTATACTCTTCCGCCAACACTTTAAAGAAAGAGCGGATGTTGTTATGTGCGACAGCACCATAATATACAATACTGTTGAAAGTGTTTTAAAGAGGCTTAAGAGCATGAACGTAAAAGTAGGCATTGTGTCAACAAAATACAGATACAGGATCGAGGATATACTGAAGAGGGACGGACTTTTACAGTATTTTGATATAATTATTGGGGGAGAAGATGTTGTAGCACACAAGCCGGACCCCGAAGGTCTTTTGGAGGCGATTTCAAGGCTCGAATGTCAAAAGAAAGATACTCTTTATGTAGGCGATAGCACGGTAGATGCAAAGACTGCAGAAAATGCGGGTGTAGATTTTGCAGCAGTTCTTACAGGGACTACAGAATGGAATGAGTTTTTAAAATATAGTTCCCGGGCTGTAATTAAAGATTTAAGTGGCTTGCTGGATATTTTTGAAGAATAAAAGCTTTGGGAATGAAGTTATTGATAGTTTATGGTATAATCAATATATGATTTTATTTAGATTGAAAAGCACCTTGAGATGATAGGAGGAAATTCTTATGAGTATAAATGAAATGGCCTTTCAGGTTAAGGAAGCCTCTATTAGGCTGGCAGCAACGGGGACTGAATTGAAGAACAAAGCCCTTACAAATATAGCTAGGTTATTAATGGAGAGAAAAGATGAGATAATAAAGGCAAACAATGAAGATTTGCAAAGAAGCAAGGAGGAAAACCTTGCTGGGCCTCTTCTTAAAAGATTGAAATTTGATGATGCCAAGATTGCCGATGTTATAGATGGTATTAACAGTCTGGTAAATATGGAGGATCCGGTAGGGAAGACTCTTCTTTCCACTGAGCTTGATGATGGACTTGAGCTTTATAAGGTTACATGCCCCATAGGAGTAGTAGGAATAATTTTTGAGTCGAGGCCGGATGCCCTCGTGCAGATTTCTACCCTCTGTCTAAAAAGCGGAAATGGTGTGCTTTTAAAAGGTGGTTCTGAGGCAAGACAGACCAATCGGATACTTGTTGAAATTATTGCTGCAGCAACGGATGAGGTTGGGATTCCCTCAAATTGGATCAAGCTTTTGGAAACAAGGTCAGATGTAAACGAGATGCTTAAAATGGACGAATATATTGACCTTATCATTCCAAGAGGCTCCAATGATTTTGTTAGGTATATTATGGATAATTCCAGGATCCCTGTAATGGGTCATGCAGATGGAATATGTCATTGCTATATAGATGAGGATGCGGACGTTGACATGGCAGTTCGAATTGTTGTAGATTCCAAGACGCAGTATGTTGCTGTCTGCAATGCGACAGAAACCTTGCTGGTTCATAGAAAGGTTGCACCAAGGGTTTTACCTGAGATCAAAAAAGCTCTGGATAGCAAAAATGTGGAGCTGACAGGTTGCGATGAGACTCAGAAGATTATATCTGTTGCCCCGGCAACGGAGCAGGATTGGAAAACAGAGTATCTTGACTATAAGCTGTCTATTAAGATAGTAGGGGATTTGGATGAAGCCGTAGAGCATATTAATACCTATGGTTCAGGACATACCGATAGTATAATCACAAGTAGCAAGGAAAAAGCAGCAAGCTTTATGTCACTTGTAGATTCGGGTAATGTATTCTGGAACTGTTCCACACGTTTTAGCGATGGGTTCCGATATGGGTTTGGTGCTGAGGTTGGTATCAGTACCAATAAGATTCATGTGAGAGGGCCGGTAGGACTGGACGGATTGTTGATTTACAAATATAAGCTGATTGGCAATGGACATATTGTAGATGATTATGCAAATAGAGCAAAGAGCTTCAAGCATAATAAGATGAGTAAGCAATTTCCTTTATAGGTTATTATAGATATTCCGTGGATTAATAAGCCCTGCAAAGTCACTTCAAAGTGGCGTTTGCAGGGCCTTTTATTTGGCCTCTTGGAATGAAATGAAAGAGACAAAAGCGAAAGGACTCGATGTCCCGAGCTTTTATTGATTGATTATGCTTTTAATATAGGATGTAACAAATGGAGGCGGGTATACATAAAATGTATTAGGCTTTCAGCTTTTTATAGCATGCGTTTTTGTATTATGTAATCCTTATGGAAGTCTGTAGGAGGATGCAATATGAATTATAAGGAGATAGAAGAACTGAAATCTACTCTGACTAATATGATGAAGAAAGGCTGTACACTTATGGTTCCGGCCTATAGAGCTACGGGTAAAATTGTGGGCATTGGATTTAAGCCTTATTGGACGAATCCGGCCGATTCAAAAATAGAAAAGCTTGAGATTAATTTTATGGACAGCATAGGGAGAGTAATACCCTTTGATATTTACAATATTATTGGCTATGAGATTGTTTCTCTTGATGGAAAAAGAATCGAAGATGCAAAGAATATATGTCTCGATATCCATTTGTATACCAATGTTAAAAGAAGGAGCACGGAGAAAGGTGACACCCTGCGCATAGAAATAAGCGAAATATCCGAAGAGTGACTAAAAATAATATTAAACTGATATGTAACCTTTAGGAATTGATTAACATAATATGTATCAAGGTAATTAATTGAGTATAAACTGGAAAGGTGGTATCACAGATGGCTGAAGAAACCAGATGCTGTGGAGACGGAAATTTTCCCGCTTTACTATCAAAGTATATTGGTGAAACAGTAACTATATTTACAAAAAGCGGAGGACAATCCGGTGCAGGTTTTACCGGCGTTATTCTCGCAGTAAACGAATGCTTTGTACGTCTTATTACAAGAATTGGACCTCCTCCTGCATGCTCCCTCGGTAATGCATGCTCAAACTTTAATGTAGGTTATGGCTATGATCATAAAAATCCATTTGGTTCATTTGATTGTGGTCATGGTTATGGAAAGGGCCATGGTGGATATTCTCATGGTTATATACAGCCTGCCAGCGAAGTTGGAGCAATTTCAGCTGGAGGATGGAATGGATACCCTGTATACACTGTTGGTTCGGTAACTGATATCCCTATATCGGCAATTGTATCTTTTGTACACAACGCAGTATAATTAATCTATTTAAAGGAAAGCCCGGGAATGATTTGTTCCCGGGCTTTAGCATTTTGCCTCTTGGAATGAAATGAAACAGGCAAAAGCGAAGGGATCCGATAGTATATTAATAATTTAATTTGGTTATTGACAAAAATCTACCATGACATTAAAATACTTTTAATTAACCGATACAGTTTTCATGTGTATCGATACACATGAAAAGATTTATCGTCTATCTGTATTTGGTAATCATACAATATGAAATAATGGTTTAAATCAAAAAGAAAGAGGTGGGGTGAATGAGTAAACCATTGATAATGACTCCGGGGCCTACATATGTTCATGAAGATGTAAGAAGAGCTATGCTAAATGACATTGGAAATCCGGACTTAGAGGAGAGATTTTTCGAATTTTATAAGGAAACATGTGAAAGACTTAAGAGGCTTCTGAAAACAGAGAATGATGTAATAATAATGTCGGGAGAAGGTATTCTGGGGCTGGAAGCTGCCTGTGCCTCAATAATTGAACCGGGAGACAGGGTTTTATGTATTGATAACGGCATATTCGGAAACGGATTTGGTTGTTATGTAAAAATGTATGGGGGAGAACCTGAATTTCTGAAATTTGACTATCGGGAAGCTGTTGACGTAAATGTGGTTGAAGATTTTCTTAAGAAGGATCATAACTTTAAAGCAGCAACACTTGTGCATTGTGAAACCCCTTCAGGTATATCAAATCCTGTAGGTGATATTTGCAAAATGCTAAAGAGATATGGAATTTTATCCATTGTTGATTCGGTTTCTGCTGTAGGGGGAGAGACTTTAGAAACGGATGAATGGAATATTGATATTGTGCTGGGAGGATCTCAAAAATGTATTTCTGCACCTCCGGGACTGACCTTCTTAAGTATAAGCCATGATGCATGGAATGCCATATTAAAAAGAAAGTCTCCGGTGATAGGTTATTACTGCAACCTGTCCCTATGGAAGAGCTGGTATGAGGACAGATGGTTTCCATATACGCAGCCGGTTAGTGATATCTATGCACTAAGAGCGGCTGCCGACAGGCTACTTGGGGATCAACTGCGTATAGAGAGACACAGAAACATTGCAAATGCAGTAAGAGCAGCTCTGGTAAATAGCGGATTGGAGTTATACCCTAAAAACGGTTTTTCAAATACAGTTACAACTTTTTTTGTACCTCACGGAACAACCTTTGGTGACATATACAACATGATGCTTAATGAACACAATATATTAATTGGAGGGTCTTTTGGTTTTTTGAAAGATAAGGTGATACGAATTGGACATATGGGAGAAAATTGCTATCAAGATAAGATTTCAAAGACGCTCGATGCATTGGATAGGACCTTTGAAAAGTTGAATATAGATTTACAAAGCAAATTGTATAGCTCATGCCAATACGTTCCATCGCCCAATTCTCATTTTTGAAAGAGGATTTTTCATAGTGATGTCGAATATAGTTTTACATAAGAATGTCAAATCATGAGTAAGGTAAAGCAATACATATTTTGTATTTTATGCATTTCTGTACGCAAGGGCTGGGGGATTTTTGTAAAAGTATTTCCATGATGGAACAGTTTATATTATTTATACCAATTTTTAAAGAAAAGGTAGGTAATGGGTATGAAGGAATTTACGCTAGCAAGCCATGCCAGAAGGGTAAATAAAGTTCTTTTATTTATTTTCTGGCCATATTTTTTGGTATGCATTGTTTTGGGAATAACTATGTCTAAATCAGCTTCCTTGTTTAGTGTTGAAAGTATTCCATTGGGAATTTTTGCGGCTGGGATAATTGCTTCAACAGTTTTCTTTGTCAAAAGGAAATATAATGACATTATAGGTCTGATTTTATGTTTGTCAGTTATGGTTTCGCTGGTAGCCATTTATTTTTCACCCAATTCTGTAGTAGAAGATACAATGATTCTTGTATTGGTTATACCCGCATGTGCCATGACCATGTATTTAAACAATAGGAATTTTATAATTTATGCTGGTTGCTTTAATTTATTCTGTATAATTATTGAGGCAATGAACGGAGCAATGGGCGTGCCGAAATTTATATCAGATTTGGTTAAGATTGATTTTGTGATGTTGGTTTTATACTTTGCTACCAGGTGGGGGAGTGAAATAATCCATCATGCAGTGGAAAAAGAGAATAGTTCGAGGAACTTATTGGAAAAATTGGAGAATACCATAAATTTAATAAAGAAAAGCACCGCATCTTTACACCATGATATAGCAAATTGTAACACAACTTTACAGATAATTAAGGAATCTGGGGATGGTGTTGCGCTGGCAGTAGAAGAGGTCACAAAAGGTATTGGCGAGGAAGCGGAAAGTGTCAGTAATATTAATGTTATGATGCTGGATGCAGATAAACTTGTGGCTGATACGGCATCAATTTCAAGGGAAATGGCCAAAGTTTCTGTTTCAACTGTTCAGATTGTAAATGAAGGTGTGGAAAATATAGGAGAAATGAATCGGCAAATGGATATTATTAATACTGCGGTAAGTGAGTCCTATTCTACAGTATTAAAACTCCAAGAGAGTATGGATAAGGTAAATGAATTTTTGGAAGGAATTACGCAGATTGCTGAGCAAACTAATATGCTGGCTTTAAACGCAGCAATCGAGGCGGCAAGAGCTGGAGAATCAGGTAAGGGATTTGCTGTTGTTGCAGATGAAGTTAGAAGGCTTGCAGAACAGAGTACCCAAACAGTAGGACTTATCCATCAGGTTATAACACGCATAAAGGATGAAGCTAATATGGTACTGGATAAAGTCTATAACGGAACCGAGGCAACCAAAGCAGGAGAGACCATTGTAAGCAAAGTGAGTGAAAGCTATGACAGGATGAACCAGTCATTTAAGGATATTGACAATTATATTGATAATGAACTAAAAATGATTGAGAATACCACGGTTCTATTCTCGCAAATAAGAAGAGAAATGGAAAGTATAGCCGGAATTTCAGAGGAACATGCGGCTGCATCCGAAGAGATGTCTGCTTCTATGCAGGAGCAGAATGATAAAATAGAGAGTATTATTAAATCTATGCAGGAAATTCAGAAATTAAGCGAAGAACTTGAAAGGATCGCAAAGGATAAGTGATATTATTGACAAACTAAAGTCATAAGCAATCATTCTATCTAATTCTTAATACTGAGATAATAAAATAGAGGCTGCTCGAATTCGCGGGCAGCCCCTTCTATTTTTTAAGGTTCAATTCCCCAGTACAGATTCCCGGATATATATACTGTAATCTTATTCCACACTACAAAGCTCGAAGAAGAGCTATTGAATGAATAGTCAGAATCTTGGTCGTACATATAATTCCATTCTGAATATGGTGGAGTTGCCATGCTTAAAGCATAGCTGTTTCCGATTCTGCTAACTATCTCAACGTTTTCGCCTGGATTTAGAATGCCGGCATCGTCAATAAATCCTATTTCAACATAGCTGTCAGCGTTTGGTTTTGTATCGGACATCTCAACTATAGTGCCTGTTATTTTAGATGGAGTAATGTTTGCCCAGTCACATGTATAGATCTCGTTGATTACGCTGTCCTTTGTATAGTAATACCTGATTTTTACATCAGATAGTGTTATTGGTGTATCACCAGTGTTTATCAGCTTGATTCTAGGCTGAATCTCTTTGGTTTCAGCGGTTAAAATGTGATTGTACGCTTGTAGTTCAACCCTTGTTAGTAAGACAGTTTCTGTAGGTGTAGGTATAGACGATGGTGTAGGCGACGGTGTAGGAGTAGTTGATGGCATAGGTGTAGACGACGGTGTAGGAGTAGATGACGGCATAGGAGTAGACGACGGTGTAGGAGTAGATGACGGCATAGGAGTAGACGACGGTGTAGGAGTAGATGACGGTATAGGTGTAGATGATGGCTTAGGAGTAGACGACGGTGTAGGAGTAGATGACGGTGTAGGAGTAGATGATGGCTTAGGAGTAGACGACGGTGTAGGAGTAGATGACGGCTTAGGAGTAGATGATGGCTTAGGAGTAGACGACGGTGTAGGAGTAGATGACGGTATAGGAGTAGATGATGGCTTAGGAGTAGATTGCGGCTTAGGAGTAGATGATGGCTTAGGAGTATACGATGGTGTAGATGACGGTGTAGGAGTAGATGATGGCTTAGGAGTATACGATGGTGTAGGTGTAGATGATGGTGTAGGTGTAGATGATGGTGTAGGTGTAGATGATGGTGTAGGTGTAGATGATGGTGTAGGTGCAACTGCGATAGTTGGAACAGGTGTAGCTGAGTGGGTGAAAATAGGAGTAGTTCCATTAGCAGCCGGAGTATATATGATAACGGGCGTTGCTGTGTATGAAGGTGATGGAGTTTTTATTACTGTCGAAATATGTGCAGTAAAGCTTGTAGGTGTCGGTAGAGATTCTGATATATCAACAGGCTGTGTTGCTGTATTTTTCGGTGTAGGGGTGTAAGCAGGTGCTAAGCTGGGCGTGGATTCAGGGATAACGGAAACCGAAGGCATAATGTCAGAGTCTTCCGAAACATTAGAAATAGCGGTAGTACTATGGTTTAATTTGTTAAGAATTTCAGAAACACTTAAATTTCTAGCGTCTTCCAAATCAAGATTAATACCTTCTTCTTCAGCTCTAGCATATATGGCATATCTTCCCATTGAGATGCTCTGCTCCAAAGCTTTTTGTCTATCTTCTTCGGTAGACGGTATAATTTCAAATATCACTCCAGCATCTTCTGCTGCAACTTTAAGAGTATCCAATATATCTTGGATGCTATTATCATCTTCAGAGACAGTGTGCTGACCGGAGCTAATTGAGGCAGAGAACAGGACGATGCTATCAGCAGAATTTATATATCCCTTTTTCTTTGAAATATCCAGTATTTTCGATAATGCATCATATAATAACATGTCTTTCGGATCCGCTTCATTAATAATTGATTTTGCATCATTATTTAAAGCTTTTGCGTCTATGACTTCTTCTTTTTTGTTAATTACAAGCTCTATGCTTGGGTTTATATCAAGATCTATATAGGCATACTCCTGTGAAATTGAAGCGAATCTCAGGCTGAAAAAGATTACAAGGAAAATTGCAGCGGCAGCAGCTAACGCAGAAAAAGGCCTGATAATATTTTTGGACTTTGCAAAAAGACCAGCTGAATATAAGTCAGATTGGTCGAAAATAACGCTTTGACCGCGTTGCATACCGGGTTTGAGCTTGAGCTCCATAAAATCAAGCCCGTCGGTCAATACTAGTGCCCTGTCATTTTCAAGTTTTAAGATGATTCCAGTGTAATATAACATATTATTTTGTGCTTCGTTCAATGTTGTCACCTCCTGGCTCTGAGATGTCTAGAAAGTCCTTAAGTAAGTTGAAATCATTTCCGAAGATCAAAGTAGCAGCTATAATGAATGTACGATTCCTCTCGATTGTCTTTTTGTTTATCTTTAGTAGCTTCAGCAATTCTGTTTTCGGTATATTGCGAGTTCTTTCAAGTTTACTCAAAAGCTCATTGTTATCGGCAATTACTCTCGCAATCTTTATACATAGATACTTCGAATCTTTGTGCTTTGGTGCGGATTTAGCCAGATTTTCAAGGCTGATTCCAAAATCCCGAAGCTTTTGTTCGTAGAGTTCGATTTCTTTGCTAATCTCAAATTTACTTTCTAAATCAATTTCGCTTTTCAAATGTACTTGTTCAAAATAATTATTGTTTTTGTCTTCAAAATATGTAAAAGGATACACATGGCAATGTTTCTTGTTGTGGCGAGCGTAATCTGTAAGCCTTCTTTTTATTACCAATGTGGAGAATTTAAAGAAGAATAAATTCTTTTCTTCATCAAAACTGTCAATAGCTTCGTTAAAAGCAGAAAGGCCCACACTAAACTCATCACTGTTTTCAATGTCAATATATTTGCCGATCAAATTAGAGACTGTCTTAATAACATAAGGTGTATAGCTATTAATAAACTCTTCTCTTAATAATTTGTCTCCAGCCTTTATTCTATTTATAGTAAGGACAATATTGTCCTCAGAGGATTTATCTTTAAAAGTATCCTTTTTTCCCTTAGGGGAAAATAAATCAATCAAGTAATTCACCCCTTGACCACAATATGTGGTTTAAGAATCATCTGCTGTGATAACTGCAATGAATAGAACTGTATAATTTAAGTATATAGATGATTATAACATACTAAATTGCTATAAAAAAGGGGCTTAAAAAAACATAATCTTTTTTTTATCTAAAATAATAATTTCGTAAAGGGAATAGTTTTTCAGGGGATTTGAATGAAAAATCTTAAATTTAACAATAAAGAATTAAAATTAGTCAATAATACCCTACAAAATCACAATGTCAATTCGCAATAATTTAAGGGGAATGTATTGACTGGTTATTAAAAACGCAAGAATATATTCCTTCAGCATTAATTGTATAAACATATTTAAATATGATATAATTGCTTTAAAGGTTTACGATATTAGATTGATGTCTTCAAATATTATTACCATTATACATATTTTGATAATCAATTTTTCTTATATATATTTTATTAAATTTAAAGGAGGAAAAAATGTGAAAAAGGTTAAAAAAAGAGTAGGTGTGATTTTGCTGATTCTTGCAGTGCTGGGGGCTTATGTATTATCTATGCCGATGAACAGTGCTTCAGCGGCGGGTGTACCTTTCAATGCAAAGTACCCGTATGGTTATTCTTCTCTTGCTGAGAATCAGGAAGAAGCAAATGCAATGCTCAAAGCAGAATGGCAAGATTGGAAAAGCAAGAGAATTACTTCAAATGGTGCTGGAGGATATAAAAGGGTACAGCGTGATGCGTCCACCAATTATGACACGGTATCCGAGGGCCTAGGATATGGTTTGCTTTTGTCTGTTTGCTTTGATGAGCAGGCTTTATTTGACGATTTATATCGCTATGTAAAGTCTCATTTTAATGGAAATGGACTTATGCACTGGCATATTGATGCCAACAATAACGTTACGACTCATGACGGTGGTAATGGTGCTGCAACCGATGCAGACGAAGATATTGCGTTGGCTCTTATATATGCAGACAAGTTGTGGGGGTCTTCCGGTTCAATAAACTACTCTCAAGAAGCAAGAACATTAATAAATAATCTTTACAACCACTGTGTAGAGAATGGTTCCTATGTATTGAAGCCCGGTGATATGTGGGGTGGTTCATCAGTAACAAATCCATCATATTTTGCACCTGCATGGTACAAGGTATATGCCAAGTATACCGGTGACAACAGATGGAATCAGGTAGCGGACAAGTGTTACCAAATTGTTGAGGAAGTAAAGAAATACAACGGCGGAACCGGTCTTGTTCCAGACTGGTGTACTGCAGGTGGAACTCCGGCCAGCGGTCAGGGTTACGACTACAAATATGATGCTACACGTTATGGTTGGAGAACTGCTATAGACTATTCATGGTTTGGCGATACTAGAGCGAAAGCAAACTGCGATGCAATGACTAAATTCTTTAGCAGGGATGGAGTAAAAGGAATTGGTGACGGATATACAATTCAGGGATCAAAATTCAGCAACAATCACAACGCATCTTTCGTTGGACCTGTTGCAGCAGCAAGTATGACTGGATATGACCTGAACTTCGCTAAGGAGCTTTATAAAGAAACCGTTGCTGTAAAGGATGAAGAACAGTATGGATATTATGGAAACTGCTTGAGAATGCTTACTTTATTGTACATAACAGGTAACTTCCCGAATCCTTTGGAGGATTTATCTGCTCCTTCACCGACGCCAACTCCAACACAGATAAAGAATTCTCCTACACCAACAACTGGTCATGTTTTGTATGGTGATGTGAATAACGATGGCAGGGTTAATTCTAGCGACTTGACAGCATTAAAGAGATATCTGTTGAGAATAAATGACAATATAAACAAAGAAGCAGCGGATCTTAATCGTGATGGAACACATAGCTCCACTGATTTGACAATATTAAAGAGATATATATTAAAGATAATACCCTACCTACCTTATTAGTATGATGGGTTCTTAATATGATTCACAAAAGGAGTTACTGCAAAACTAACTAAGTTGGTGGTCAGTAGCTCTTTTTGTTTAAATAGTCCCTAAAAAATTGATTTTTTACGAATACTTTTCTAGGACTAAATCTATGTTTTTAGGAGGATTCTTATGAAAAAAAAGCTGACGCTGCTGATTCTCTCAATAATAGTATTCATATCCTCATATACGGGTGCATCGTATGCAGAAAACGCTTCCCTTCCATCAAAAAGAATTGTGGGCTACTTCGCTGAATGGAATATATATATTGAGAATAATTATTATGAAGTTTCAGATATTCCATGGGATAAGATAACGCATATAAACTATGCGTTTGCTAAAATTGAGAATGGAAAAATAGCTATTATTGACAAATGGGCTGCGATTCAAAAGCCTTTTGGTGATGATACTTGGGATACGCCGATAAAAGGTCATTTTGGCCAACTGATAAAGTACAAAAAACAGTTTCCCAATGTAAAAACTCTAATTTCGGTAGGGGGGTGGACTGAATCCAAATATTTTTCCGATGTTGCCCTTACGGAAGAGTCGAGAACTATATTTGCAGACAGCTGTGTTGAATTTATCCGAACGTACCAGTTTGACGGAGTGGATATTGATTGGGAATATCCAGTGAGTGGTGGAGTGGCTACAAACATAAGAAGACCTGAAGACAAGCAAAATTTTACCCTTCTGTTGAAATGCCTTCGGGAGAAGCTTGATGCTGCAGGAGAGGAAGATGGAAAGAGCTATCTTCTTACAATAGCTGCACCAGCGGGAAGCTATAATATAAAGAATACTGAGCCTGAGTTGTATCACAAATATCTGGATTTTATCAATGTTATGACCTATGATTATAGTGGTTCCTGGGAAGATGTAGCGAATCATCTGTCGCCATTGTATATGAATCCAAACGATCCATCCTATCCTGAAAGAAAAGAAAAATTCAATGTCGATTGGACGATAAAAGAGTACTTAAGGCATGGTATTCCTGCGGACAAAATAAATATGGGTGTACCGTATTATGCAGCAGGTTGGGAAGAAATTAGCGGGGGTGTAAGCGGACTTTTTGGAACTTCGTCGAAAACGCTTAATAGCACTCAGTTCCACTATATAAACGGTTTGCTTCAAGCAGCGGACTCGGGGTTTGTAAGGTACTGGGATGAGGACGCAATGGTTCCATATCTGTGGAATCCTGCAACCGCAACATTCTACAGCTATGATGATGAGGTTTCCCTTAAAAATAAGTGCAATTATGTGATGGATAACAATCTGGGAGGCATTATGATTTGGGAATTGAGTGGGGATTACCCGGAAGGTGGAGGCAATACATTGACATCTGTTATATATGACAGCTTTGTGACGGCTAAGAATGAAATGTATGGCGATGTTAATGGGGATGGAAAAGTGAATTCAACCGACCTTATGTTTTTAAAAAGATACATGCTGCGTGTTATAAGCGATTTTCCATATCCTGGAGGGAAAAGACTTGCTGATTTAAACGGGGATGATAATATAAATTCCACCGATTATACCATTCTTAAAAGGTACATATTAAAAACTATTGACAGTATACCTATTAATTGACAGTGGATTGTGATGCAATGAAAATAGTTAATACATACAATTGATACCTTTACTGCACTTGAGCATTTGCTGATTAGATAGTATAATAGTTGTATTGATTTCCCATATTTTTTTAAGGAGGTTAGAAATTGTAGTATATAGGGTAGAGCAGGGTTGAACGTAAAGTCCCTATAATTACATTACTTTACTATGAAGTGGTATTATAAATCGAGATTAAAAAGACAGGTTATAAAATCATTAATAATTTTCCCTTTTGTTATGGTATTGGCATCTTTATTGATTTATATGTTTTTGGTAAATAACAGGGTGGTGCCAAGGGATACTGGTAGTTCTCTTCCGGACGATGTCGCGAGCCCTTCCGTTACGGATGGGATTTCTACGGTTATACCTGATGCAACTGCATCAGCCCTTATTCCTTCAGGCACAGTTTCACCGGAACATACAACCACGCCAATTTCTACGGCTACCATTACACCAACACCGGAAACAACGCTGGAGCCATCACCTGAACCAACATCTACACCAACATCTACACCAACATCTACACCAACACCTACACCAACATTTACACCAAAATCAAAGCAGACATCTACTCCAACACCTAAACCAACTAATACTCCGACGCGCAAACCAACTTCCACACCTACAAATACACCCAAACCCACACCAACACAAAAGGCAGCTAATAAAAGTAGTAATATCACAGTCCAGTATAAAAACGGTGATTCTACATCTTCGGTTAGTGTGATATATCCTATATTCAAGATAACAAATAATGGAAGTGAGAGCGTCAAGCTTTCTGATATTGTTATCAGATACTACTACACAAAAGAAGGAGATGAGGGTGAGACTTTCTGGTGTAATGAATTTACAAGGGACAGTTCCCAAGTGTACGGAAGCTTGGTAAAGCTAAATAATCCGAAAGATAAGGCTGACCATTATCTAAAAATCGGCTTTTTTGATAAAGCAGGATCGCTCAATCCGGGAGAAAGCGTGGAATTGAAAGTGGCATTTGCTAAAAATGGGTGGTCCACATACAACCAGTTTAATGACTATTCCTATAATAAGGTGAATAACAGGTTTATAAGCTGGGATCAGATTACGGTTTATGTATCCGGAAAATTGGTATATGGAAAAGAACCGTAAAGTGTTTTATTAATACATTAGTAACAGGTCTTCAGGTGGGGGATAACCCCCACTTGAAGTAATAAAAGAGGAAAAGCCGTTAAAAGAGTGCTTTAAAAAAGTTGCTTATACTTCTAAAAATCATGCCAAAAAATCCAATGCGTTCTGCGCCTTCAGCAGTAGACATGCTAGAGGTCGCAATTGTTTTACCGTCAAGTTGAAGCTCAAAAGTGCCTGCAGGAATATCGGCAGATACCGGTGCACTCAGAAACTCCGTATTCTTTGAGATCACAATCTGAAGATCATCTTCCCGGCCAACAGGTATGATAACAGAAATATCGCTGTCGAGCTTCAAAGGAACTGAGGCCTTCTTGCTATTTTTAACCTCAATAGCATCAACGGTTTCACCTGCATTTTTCACTGTCATCTGCTTAAAGTTTTTAAAGCCGTAATTTAAGAGTTCTTGAATTGCTTTTGAGCGTTCTTTTTCGCTATTGGTTTTTAGTACAACACCTATCAACCTCTGCCCGTTTTGTTGGGCTGTTCCGACTATACAGTATCCCGCTTCATCTGTCCAGCCGGTTTTTAAACCGTCGGCACCGGGGAAAACTCCAAGAAGAGGATTACGGTTATACTGGCGTATGTTGTTGTAAGTATACTCAGTCGTGGATTCCAGTTCAAGAATCTTAGGCTGGGTTTGAATAAGGTGACGTGCTAATGTGGAAATATCTCTTGCACTCATAACATGACCTTCTGCCGGCAGACCATTGGAGTTCATAAAGTTTGTGTTCACCATGCCCAGATCTTTAGCACGATTGTTCATAACTTGGACAAAGGCTTCTTCACTCCCATAAAGATGTTCTGCAAGGGCAACACATCCATCGTTGGCCGAGACAACAGAAATACCGGTCATTACCTCACCAAATTTAACCTTGTCCCCCACAAGAAGAAACATTTTTGAGCCTTCCATTCTCCAGGCTTTTTCTGAGATTATTATTTCATCATCCCATTGAACCATTCCCTTTTCTAAGGCCTCGAAGCCCAGCAATAAAGTCATGATTTTTGTTATACTGGCAGGAGGCATTGCCACGTCTGCATTTTTCTCATACAGTATTTGACCTGTAGAGGCTTCAATCAAGATTGCCGATTCGGCGGAGGACTCAAATTGTGCAAAAGAGGTTACTTGAAACATCATTACAAAAAACGTGATTGCAGCTAGTGCCGCAAGAGGACGAAAACCTTTCAAATTATACATTTTGCATGACACTCCCGTATAATGGAATATAAATACATATGAGAATAACACTATATGATATTATGTTAACATTAATTCGCCATGCCAGACAAATGTAAAATCTAACTATACAGGAGTATTTTATAGAGAAAAGAGAATCTTCTCTATGCAGCCTTGAACTTGTTCTGTATTAGTTGTACAAATATTTTTACGAGATTGGGGTCAAATTGTTTTCCGCATCCGGAATTAATCTCATTGAGTGCATCCTCAGGGCTAAGGGTCTTTCTATAAACTCTCCTTACTATCATTGCAGAATAGGAATCTGCCAATTGCAGAATTCGCGCTTCTAAAGGTATGCTTTCTCCCGATAATCCATGGGGATACCCGGTGCCATCCCAGTTTTCATGATGATATGCTATACAATTAACAATTTCGATTGGAAGGGATAAATCATTAATGATGTTAAGCCCATAATTCACATGTCCTTTTATAAGATCATATTCCTCCGGGGTCAGGGTAGTGTTCTTCCTTATTATATCACTGGATATTAGGATTTTACCAATATCGTGAAGCCAACCTGCAGCGTAGATATGGTCAACCTGGCTATCCGGAAGACCGACCTCTTTCGCAAGGGCAGCGGCATATTGGGCAGTATACCTGGAATGGACATAGGTATACATATCTTTTTCTGCCAGGACATTTAAAAGTTCAAATCCTTCTTTGGGAAGGAGAGGCTTTTGTCTATTTGTAAAGATATCCAATCTATGGTTCTTGCACTTATTGTAATACATGTCTATATCTGCCTTGTACAGTAGTTTTTCTATATCAGTGTCCTTATCAGAAGGTGACGAATTTGCCTGACCGATTGAAAAAGACAGATTAATTGGATCCAAGCCATCTTCAATAACAAACTCTTTTTCTCTTATTGCTTTTGAAAGCTCTTTTCCAAGATTCTTTACTCTTTCGTTTCTTCCATCATTTTTTACGACAATAATAAACTCGTCTCCACCAAGTCTGCCAATTATTCTTTCAAGACCTTCGGTTTCTGATTTAAGAAACTCTGAAACCTTTATGAGCACTCTGTTTCCCGCTACATGTCCGAAAGTGTCATTAATCTGTTTGAAGCGATCCATATCGGTAATTAAAATTGAAATGTCACTGCTCTGAATCATTTTCTTTGCAGTTTCAATCGTATGGGCAAAAGTCGCAACACCGGTAAGGGAATCTGTAATACTCATCTTTTTATACTTGTTGCGCTCAATAATAACCTTTGCAAACAATTGATAAATAAGTACAATTGTAAATGTAAAGCAGATTTGACCGTTGGCTGTTCCGATTATTTTGTCAGTAGGGTAAAATCCTTCCTTGGATTGGGGCAACAGCATAAATATCCTTAATGCAGGATAAAGCCCTGCAATGAGCGGGAAAAAAATACTATCCAGAAGAAGTACATAGCAGGCGGTGAGTACACTCCATCTGTTGATTACTGTATTGTATGTATAGGGTAAAGAATAAAGATCCACAACAAAAATAAACACCAGATATGACATTATTGCAAGTATATACTGAACCGGCTTATGTTTAACAAAAAATTTAGCCACAAGCATCATTGTTGCAAATCCGCTCATATAAAGTATGGTCGGGAAAATATGACCTGTTTCATAGGTCATATATATCGACAATATAACAACTAAAAATGTAAATAATGCATTAAGAATATGTTTATTAAAAAAATCTATAATCTTAATTTTCTTTCCTTTATACTGCATTTCATAAAACTCCCCATTAAAACAATTTAAACTATAATAATCAAATTAATATTTATATATATATAATAGATAATCAAATGAAAGAACATATTGTGTTTCCTAATATAAGTTTATACAAAAAAATGCAAACTATCAATATGTAAAATATGTTTTCTGGCATTAAATAAGCATTTTAAGGCAATTAAATTTTTTATAAGAAAACAGCCTCTTATATTTAGAGGCTGCATTTAGTAAGGTAATGGAAGGGTAGATGTAGTTTTTGTTAGTAAAAACACTAATTTATAATATTTCCGTAAATGTCATACTTAACAGGAAATTGGTCAATTATGCGAAGAACATATCTTTTCAACAGAGTCATGTCACTTGAATTGATCGAACCATCGCCGTTGAGGTCTCCTGCCGGTATACGAATTTCCTCCTTATTTTGGTATGGAAGACGATTAATAATGCGCAGAAGATATCTTTTCATATATGTAATGTCTGTTGAGTTTACTGAGCCGTCAGCATTTAAGTCTCCAACATCACACCATACTAAAGGCATTGATGTGGGAGATGGGGAAGGCTTAGTTGGAGAAGGAGTTGGTATTATGATATTACCGGAGAATTTCTCTACAGCTGCAAGAGCGCCCACAAAAGCAGCATTATAATCGATTGCTACCTCTGTATGCTGATAGAGGTTAACATCATCGGTGAAACCGTCAGATAAATTCGGACCACCGACCAAAGCACCCAATAGAAGGTTTTTGGCGGGTTTTGCATTATCTCCGTTTGCGTAAGTATAGCCATTGGCAGCCCTATGGTGAGGACATTTTGGATAATTGGATCCATAACCTATGACATAGGACATATTAAGGGGATTGCTGCCAAGGATATAATCTATCTGTGACTTTGCAAAAGATTTTAGCGATTCATTTCCGGTAAGCTCATAGTATCTCATAGCAATAAAAGCCTCGGCGGATGCATATCTTAAAGCTCCCCAGTTGTCCAGATACCTGAGGCCCCCGGGTGTTTTTGCAAGGGAATTCATCCAGTAATCGAGATTGAAGTTCATTGCATCGATGTATTTTTGCTCGCCTGTTAACTCTGCAAGCTTGCAGAAAACAGCCATGTACATATCATCCCAGCACATTGTCCACTTGTTCTGGAAAGGACTATCTCCCCAGAGGGTTTTATATGAAAGATAGTTGTCTATTTCTTTTAAATAATTTGCGTCGTTTTCTACAGCATAGAGCCATGCAGCGGCAAAAGACAAATCATCCCAATAGGAATGGGAAATATAGAAAGCATTCTCATCGTAGTAACCCAGATTGGTTTTTGCCATTGTATAAAGCTCTTTTGCAGCCTGTAAACACTTATTGGCATAGCTTGAATCTATATCTTTATAATTTAAGTACATTATTGTAAGGGCAGCGGATGTCAAACCGCATACATCTGAAGCCGGATTTGAAGCATTTGCAACGTAAGGGATAGGTCTTGAACCTGGCTGGGTTTCCGGTGCACCCCAGTATGTATGGTCTTCCTGACCATCACCTACTTGATAGTAGAAGGTATCCGGGTCGGGATGACACTTTAGAAGATAATCGGTGAAATATTTGAGAGTACTGAGCATTTTGGCGGTGTTGCCGGTTGAATCAAACACATCTTTATATTCGTAAAGCGACCAGCCCAGTACCGCTGCCGTATAGGCTTGAGGCAAGCCGAATTTGACATGGTCTCCTGCATCATGATATCCACCATTTAAATCTAAGCCTATCTCGCTCCCGTCACTTGTGTGGCATGCTCCTCTCCAATCAAAAACATTGTCAATGCTTGCATCCGGACCGCACTTGTTGGCATCGTAAAACTGTATTGAGTACCTAAGAGCGGTAGCGTAATCGTGACTTGCAGCTGCCGATGAATTTGATGTTGCAAATAAGGATGTCATTAAAAATGTGAAAATAATTAGTAATACTGCAGTTTTTTTCATGTTTTTTCCCCTTTCAGAAAATTGATATGAAAACTATTTATTGTTAACAAATAAAAAAATCAATTCCTATTTTAATTAAAGATACGATGCCGCTTACCAATATATGTGGCATCCATTGGTATAAAATCTTATCGGTACAATAGGACATTGATTTACATATTGAAATATTTTGTTCTTTTAGCTTATATATTAAATTTGATAAAAAGTTTTTCCGATTTTATTATTATTTTCTATTAACTTTCAAATAATAAGGTAGTAGTTTTTCTACTTAAATTATATCATAACTGTTCTTGTAATTGAAGGTTTTTGTTAAATTATCAAGGATAGTAGATTAAAAATTTTTAAGAGGTAAAATGTGAAAATGACTACTTGAATTAATGAGACAAAGCAGATATAATATTTTGGTAAACACGCGTTCATGGAGGTGAATATGAATAGTGAAGATATTGCCCGATTAGCGGGTGTATCCAGGAGCACTGTATCGAGAGTTATAAACAACTACGCAAATGTTCCTGAAGCTACACGAGCAAAGGTATTGGCGGTTATAGA
Organism: Acetivibrio mesophilus; assembly: GCF_004102745.1. Taxonomy (GTDB): domain Bacteria; phylum Bacillota; class Clostridia; order Acetivibrionales; family Acetivibrionaceae; genus Hungateiclostridium; species Hungateiclostridium mesophilum. The sequence goes on from NZ_RLII01000005.1 coordinate 47,175, forward strand.
AAAGTACAACTACGAACCAAACACATCGGCAAGGATACTGGCGGGCAAATCCAACAATACTATAGGTTTATTTGTTATCAGCGTTTCGGAAAAGGAAAGACGAATATATCAGAATGCGTACTATTCATCATTTATAAATGCAGTGGTTGATGTGGCAAATGACAACGGATATTATGTTCTGGTACATACTATCTATTCGGAAAAAGATTATTCAAAAGTGAAGCAGTCATTTCTACAGAAGAGAATATGTGCTGGAATTTTGGTTGGAAATGAGAAACTATCCAGTGCGCTGAAAGAAATAAGCCGGATGGGTTATCCCATAGGTATTGTAGACTACGATCCGGAAGATATAGAAAAATATGACCTTGATGACTCTAATTTGATAGTAGTAAACTCAAAGGATTATGAGGGCACCACAGATGCTTTAAACTACCTTATTGGACTAGGACACAGGGAAATAGGTATTATCACCGGGAGAATGGAGACATACTCGGGAAGGCAGAGATATGAAGCATATATAAATGTGCTTGAATCAAATGGAATAGAGATTAAACCCGAATTTGTACTTAAGGGCGAATTTCATAAGAAGAAAACCTATGACGAGGTAAGAAATCTTGTGGATTCAAAAAAGCTTCCGACAGCGCTGTTTGCATGCAATGATGATATGGCATTGGCTGCCATGGAGGTTTTTTCCGAAAACGGTATTAGAATTCCCGAAGATATTTCAATTATTGGCTTTGATGATATTCCACTGGCTGCTCATATAAAGCCGGCTCTTTCTACAGTAAAGGTTCCTGGATATGAAATGGTCGGGCATATAACGGAGCTAGTCATAAGCAAAATTGAAAGCAAAGTTAGAAAATTCCATTATGAAAGTATCCCCGATCAGTTAATAATAAGGGATACATGCACGAATGTACGAGATGGTGCTTTTTAGCACGATTTATAGAATACAAATAAACGAAAATTTTAAGGAGGACTAAGGATGAAATTCGGTTTTTTTGATGATGTAAACAAGGAATACGTTATTAACGTACCTACAACACCGTATCCATGGATAAACTATCTGGGTACAGAAAATTTCTTCTCACTGATTTCTAACACAGCAGGTGGTTATTGCTTTTACAGGGATGCAAGACTAAGACGTATAACAAGATACAGATACAACAATGTTCCGATTGACATGGGAGGACGTTATTTCTACATATATGATAACGGAGATTTCTGGTCACCGGGATGGTCACCGGTAAAGAGGGACCTTGAAAGCTATGAATGCAGACATGGCTTGGGATATACAAAGATTACCGGAAAAAGAAACGGAATAAACACAGAAGTTACCTTCTTTGTTCCACAGAACTACAACGGCGAAGTTCAGAAGGTTGTAGTAAAAAATGAAGGACAGGACAAGAAGAAAATAACTCTCTTCTCCTTCCTTGAGTTCTGCTTATGGAATGCTTATGACGATATGACTAATTTCCAGAGAAACTTCAGCACTGGAGAAGTTGAGATAGAAGGTTCGGTGATTTATCACAAGACCGAGTACAAGGAGCGCAGAAATCATTATGCATTCTACTCGGTGAACGCAGAAATCACTGGCTTTGATAGTGACAGAGACAGCTTCATAGGACTCTATAACGGATTTGAAGCTCCTCAGGCTGTTGTAAACGGCAAGTCAAACAATTCTGTTGCTGACGGATGGTCGCCAGTTGCATCCCACAGCATAGAAATGGAATTGAATCCGGGAGAGCAAAAGGAATTTGTATTTGTTTTAGGTTATGTAGAAAACAAAGACGAAGAAAAGTGGGAATCAAAGGGTGTTATCAACAAGAAAAAGGCTTATGAAATGATAGAGCAATTCAACACTGTTTCAAAGGTTGACAGTGCTTTTGAGGAGCTGAAAAACTACTGGAACTCCCTTCTTTCAAAATACTCGGTTGAAAGCCACGATGAAAAACTCAACCGTATGGTTAATATATGGAATCAGTACCAGTGTATGGTTACATTCAATATGTCAAGAAGTGCTTCATACTTTGAATCCGGTATAGGAAGAGGTATGGGCTTTAGAGATTCAAACCAGGATTTATTGGGATTTGTACACCAGATACCCGAAAGAGGAAGAGAAAGACTTCTTGACCTCGCAGCAACTCAGCTTGAAGACGGTGGCGCATACCACCAGTATCAGCCTCTTACCAAAAAGGGTAACAATGAAATTGGAGGAGACTTCAACGATGACCCATTGTGGCTGATTCTTGCAACTGCTGCCTATATCAAAGAAACAGGAGACTATACAATACTGAAGGAGCAAGTACCGTTCAACAATGATCCGTCCAAAGCCGACACTATGTTTGAGCATTTGACTCGTTCCTTCTATCATGTAGTAAACAACCTTGGACCTCATGGGTTGCCGCTTATAGGTAGAGCAGACTGGAATGACTGCCTCAACTTAAACTGCTTCTCTAATGTTCCGGACGAGCCATTCCAGACTACAACAAGCAAGGATGGAAAAGTTGCAGAGTCAGTTATGATTGCCGGTATGTTTGTATTTATCGGAAAAGACTATGTCGAGCTTTGTAAATACATGGGTCTTGAAGAAGAAGCTAAGAAAGCTCAGCAGCATATTGATACAATGAAGGAAACCATCATCAAGCACGGTTATGACGGTGAATGGTTCTTAAGAGCATACGATGACTTTGGAAGAAAGATCGGAAGCAACGAAAATGAAGAAGGTAAAATCTTTATTGAATCCCAAGGCTTCTGCGTAATGGCTGAAGTTGGCGTTGAAGACGGCAAGGCATTAAAGGCTATGGATTCGGTTAAGAAATATCTTGACACTCCATACGGTCTTGTACTTCAAAATCCGGCATTCACAAAATATTATATTGAGTATGGTGAAATCTCAACATATCCTGCCGGATACAAGGAAAATGCAGGTATATTCTGCCACAACAATGCATGGATAATATGTGCTGAAGCAGCTATTGGAAGAGGAGACATGGCTTTTGAATACTACTCCAAAATAGCTCCTGCTTATACTGAGGATATAAGTGAAATACACAAACTTGAGCCATATGTTTATGCACAGATGATTGCCGGTAAGGATGCAAAACGCCATGGAGAAGCAAAGAACTCATGGTTGACCGGTACAGCAGCATGGAACTTTGTTGCAATTTCACAGTGGATTTTGGGTATAAAGCCTGAATTCGAAGGATTGAAAATTGATCCATGTATCCCTAAAGCATGGGATGGATATAAGGTAACAAGATATTATAGAGGTTCAACTTACGATATCTCAATAAAGAATCCAAACCATGTATCAAAAGGTGTGGCTAAAATTACTGTTGACGGCAACGAAATTAGCGGAACTATTCTTCCGGTATTTAATGACGGAAAAACTCACAATGTTGAAGTAATTATGGGATAAAAAACTGTATAAGGTATAAGAAAAAAGAAGTTATCCGAAGTTTTGGATAGCTTCTTTTTTTGATAGAGATTTAGAGCTTTGGCATGTTTTTACCGTAAAATATTTCGTACATTTCCTTTTTGAGTTTTTGCTTTATCTTCCTCTTTTCACCGGGTAATAATTCCTTTTTTGTGATACCGAAAAGGTAGTTGTCAAGGTCGAAGTCCTTAATGAGCATTTTTGTATGGAAAATGTGATCCTGATACACGTTGACATCAATCATATGGTATAATTCCTTGGTATCGTTAGATATATAGTTTTGTATTGAGTTGATTTTATGGTCGATAAAGAGTTTTCGGCCTTCAACGTCTCTGGTGAAGCCCCTGACTCTGTAGTCAATGGTAATGATATCTGAATCAAAGCTGTGTATCAAATAGTTTAGCGCCTTAAGAGGCGAGATCTTGCCGCAAGTAGAAACATCGATATCTGCCCTGAAGGTGCTAATACCGTCATCGGGATGACTTTCAGGATAAGTATGGACTGTTATGTGACTTTTGTCCAGATGGGCAAGAACAGTCTCCGGCAATGGCCCTGGAGTCTCAGTTTGCGAAGAGTCGTCCTCCATCGACGGGTTAATTTTTCCTTCGGAAATGAGCATGGTAACACTTGCTCCCTGAGGTTCATAATCTTGGCTGGAAATGTTTAATATATTGGCTCCGATTATAGAAGAAACATTTGTTAATATGTTGGTAAGTCTTTCGGCATTATACTGCTCGTCAATATATTCTATATAGCCCTTACGGTGCTCTGCTGTTTTGGCATAGCAGATATCATATATATTAAAACTCAGTGTCTTTGTAAGATTGTTGAATCCGTATAATTTAAGTTTTTTTAATGATTTTATCTCCATCTCTGTCTCCTTTTCCTATTAGCTCTATTATTTTATGATATTATTATAGTTTCATAATTATATTTTGTAAATAGTGGGTGAGATTCTTGCTTTGTGACAGATAAAAAGATGAAGTTGTAAATTGGCACCATAACCCTGTATCCTTTACGAAAAAATATCAAAATGATATAATGCTTGGTAATAAAAACGGCTTAAGATAGATGTATTCTTTTATGCAGAGAGAGCAAACATTATACAAAGGCCCAAAGCGGCGTAGGTTCTAATGTACCTAGAATTTATGCTGTGCAACATATCTAGACAGGAGAGATGAAAAGTGATGAAAATATGTATTTTAGATGCAAAGACTCTTGGGGAAGATGTTGATTTGTCGGTGTTTAAACAGTTCGGTTCAGTGGAGATTTATGCGGAAACAAAGCCTTATGAAGTAATTGAAAGGATTAATGATGTTGATATTGTTATTACAAACAAAGTTGTGCTCAAGGAAGAAACCCTTAATCATGCCCAAAAACTGAAGCTGATTTGCGTAGCTGCAACAGGAACCAATAACATTGATCTTGACTATGCTGCAAAGAAGCAGATTGCCGTAACAAATGTAGCCGGTTACTCAACTATGAGTGTTTTGCAGCATACTTTTGCGATGCTGTTTTATCTAATGGAAAGCCTCCCTTATTACGATAAGTATGTAAAGTCAGGAGAATATGCAAAGAGCAGTATTTTTACTCATCACGGAAGACCCTTTCATGAGCTCTCCGGTAAGACTTGGGGTATCATAGGATTGGGGGCTATTGGGAAAACCGTGGCCAATGCGGCAGAGGCTTTTGGATGCAGGGTTGTTTACTATTCAACCTCGGGGAAAAACAATAATACGCAGTATGAAAGGGTTGAACTGGATAGCTTGCTAGAGGAGTCCGACATTGTATCCATTCATGCACCTTTAAACAATGAAACAAAGGGGTTGATTGACTATACGCGCATGGGGCTAATGAAAAAAAGAGCCATAATACTGAACCTTGGACGCGGAGGCATCATAAAGGAGGACGATCTGGCGAGGGCATTGGATGAAGGCTTGATTAGAGGAGCAGCTCTTGATGTTCTCGAAAGCGAGCCTATAAATGGTGACAATCCTTTGCTGAAGATAAAGAATAGTGATAGGCTCTTTATAACTCCTCATATTGCGTGGGCAAGTATTGAAGCAAGAAGAAGACTTGTTGATGAGATAGCATTGAATATTGAGGCCTTTATACATGAAAAAGAGCGCAACAGAATATGTTAATGATATTTTTGCTTTAAAAAATTCTAATATGCAAATAAAAGCTTGGGACATCGAGTCTCTTTGCTTTTGTCTCTTTCATTTCATTTCAAGAGGCCAAAAGAAAAGAAGCAGCTTCGGGATTGAAGCCGCTTCTTTAGTCTTTACGGTACTATTCATCTCTGTAGCTGTAATTATTTCCGTTAAAGAACAAAAGTAAAAATACCAGTATGAAGAACAATATTTCGCTATTGTCTCCAAAAAATCCAAAGCCTCTTCCTTCTGACATGATTAATCCTCCTTTCTGATGCTCTGTCGGTTATAAATTTGGATAATATTGACAAAACCATAACCTTTGCAGAATAAAATAAAAATGCAAGAATGAGAAACAGAAATTCACTATTTTCTCCAAAGACCCCTACAGAGAACTTGGAGATAGTATAGCCTCCTTTTTACAGGTCAATATATAATATTCATGCCTTAAGCAATTTGTTACTATTTGAAATTAAATACTATTATCTATACTTAAGTCCATGTTTTTTATTTAAAAAAGCAAACAGTGTGGTATAATATTTCAAGTATTGCTATTAGCGGATTTAATATAAATTAAGCCAAAATATATATAATTGATTTTACAAACGGAGGTTTTTATATGATGTTACTGGCAGATGACTGGAAGGATTATGAACTTATAGATACAGGCAATGGGGAAAAGCTTGAAAGATGGGGGAAGTATGTACTAAGAAGACCTGATCCGCAGATTATATGGCCTATCAGGGATGAAAAGGGTCTTTGGAAAAAGGCAGATGCCCATTATCACAGAAGTCAAAGCGGAGGCGGCAATTGGGAGTTCAAAAAGAAGCTCCCCGAAAGGTGGGAAATATCTTACCAAGGCTTGTCCTTTTACATTGAACCTACAGGATTTAAGCATACGGGCCTTTTCCCGGAACAGGCAGTCAACTGGAAATGGATGATTGATAAAATACGTTCTGCATCTAGAAAGATTAACGTGCTGAACCTTTTTGCCTATACCGGAGGTGCTACCGTTGCTTGTGCCTATGCAAATGCTTCGGTGTGTCACGTCGATGCTGCAAAAGGGATGGTACAGTGGGCGAAGGAGAACCTTTCTTTATCAGGACTGGGGGATAGAAGTGTTAGATTTATTACTGATGATGTAATAAAGTTTGTGCAGAGGGAAAAACGCCGGGGGCATCAGTACGATGCCATAATTATGGATCCTCCATCCTATGGCAGAGGTCCTCGGGGAGAAATATGGAAGATAGAAGATGCACTTTACGGATTTGTCGAGGAGTGCATTGATGTCCTGTCGCCTAAACCTCTATTTTTCCTCATAAATTCATATACCACAGGTTTTTCACCTACGGTTGTCTCCAATATACTGAAAATGACGGTGGGCAAAAAATTTGGAGGTGTGGTTAGCTGCGGTGAAGTTGGGATACCTGCTTCAGCCTCCGGTATTGTTCTTCCATGTGGCATTTATGGTCGTTGGGAGGCAGAGAAGAAATGAGTTGCGGCGAAGATAAAGGCATTGTTGTAATTTTTGAGGACAATCATCTACTAGTGGTAAAAAAGCCGGTTAATATTCCGACCCAGAAGGATGAGTCCAACGACAGCGACATGCTCACCCTGCTTAAAGAAGACATAAAGTGTAGATACAACAAGCCCGGAAATGTCTACCTTGGTCTTGTTCACAGGCTTGACCGTCCGGTGGGAGGAGTAATGGTCTTCGCCAAAACGTCAAAGGCTGCATCAAGACTTTCGGACCAGGTGCGCACAAGACAATTTAAAAAAGTGTATCTGGCAGTAGTTCATGGTATTCTCAATAAGTCTGAAGGAAGGCTGGAGGATTATCTGCTAAAGGATACCAGGAATAATGTGGTGAGCGTTGTCAAGGAAGGTACACCGGGCAGTAAGTTGGCGATTTTGGATTACAAGGTTCTGGGGATGCATAATGATTTTAGTTTGATTAAGGTCAATTTGCACACGGGGCGTTCCCACCAGATTAGAGTCCAACTGGCAAATGCCGGACACCCTTTATACGGTGACCAGAAATATGGGCAGAGCGTAAACAAACCCGGACAGCAGATAGCTTTGTGGTCAAATGAGATTGCCCTTGTACATCCGGTATTAAAAGAAGAGATGGTTTTCACATGCGAAACTCCCGGAAGTGAACCATGGAATTGGTTTGATGTAAACTGATTTGATTACTGCTAAAAAGGTGAAGGAATATATTTCCCTTTGACTTTTTTACCAAATTTGGACCTGTATTTTTGAGACAATTATCTATTATGTGTATTGTTTACCGTATCGATGGATAAATAATATAATATATTAAAAGCAATAAAGGATCTTTTTGTGCACCAATAATTATACCAAATTATTATGGGAGGATACTATGAAAAAAACAAAAGTTCTTTTTGCATCTTCGGAAGTAGAACCTTTTGCAAAAACTGGAGGCCTTGCGGATGTGGCAGCTTCTTTGCCAAAGGCTCTATGCGGTCTTGGGCATGATGTAAGGGTTATAATGCCAAAATACAAGAATATACCCATGCAGTATGTTGAGAAAATGGAGAAGATAGGTGAAATAGGTATTTATGTATCTTGGAGACAGCAATACTGCGGAATTTTAAAGCTGGAAATGGACAAAGTTACATATTATTTTATCGATAATGAGTACTATTTCGGAAGAGACGGTTATTACGGGTACTTCGATGAAGCAGAACGTTTTGCATTCTTTTGTAAAGCTCTGCTGGAGATACTGCCTGTAATTGATTTTAAGCCGGATATAATTCATTGCAATGATTGGCAGACCGGAGTGGTGAGTCTTTTCCTTAATGCATGGTATAGGAATTCAGATTTTTATAGGGATATAAAGACGGTATTTACAATACACAACCTGAAATATCAGGGAGTATTCCCAAAGGAGGTTTTAGGGGAAGTTTTAGGAGTCTCTTGGGAATATTTCCATGCTGACGGAATAGAGTTTTTCGATAAGGTGAATTATCTTAAAGCAGGTCTTGTTTATTCAAATATAATAACAACGGTAAGTAAAACCTATGCGGAGGAAATAAAGTCTGACTTTTTCGGTGAAAATTTAAACAATGTGTTGAACAAAAGGTCCAATGACCTTTATGGGATATTAAACGGCATAGACATGGAGAGAAATGACCCGGCCGTTGATGATAGAATCTTCGCAAACTATTCAAAGGATAACCTTGAGGGCAAGCTGACAAACAAGCAAATGCTTCAAAAAAGCTTGGGACTCCAGGAAAGAATTGATATTCCGCTGATAGGTCTAATATCAAGGTTGGTTGATCAAAAGGGATTTGACCTGATTGATTGTGTAATGGATGAAATTTTAAAGATGGATATTCAATTTGTATTGCTTGGGGCAGGAGAATATCGATATGAGCAGATGTTCAAGTATTATCAGGAAAAGTACCCGGGGAAAATTTCAGTAAACCTGAAATATGACGCCCTCCTGTCTCAAAGGATATATGCAGGCGCGGATATGTTCCTTATGCCTTCTCTTTTTGAGCCCTGCGGATTAAGCCAAATGTTCAGCTTAAGATACGGTACAATACCTATAGTCAGGGAGACAGGGGGACTTAAGGACACTATAGCACCTTACAATGATATCACCCATGAAGGAAATGGCTTTACTTTTTCAAGATATAATGCCCATGACATGCTTTATGCCATCAAGGAGGCTGTTCATTTCTACTATCACAGGGCAACATGGACACATTTGATGAAAAAAGGCATGTCCATCGATTTTAGTTGGGAAAAGTCTGCGAAAGAATATCTCGATGTATATAAAAAGCTGGTTGCAAATTAGAGTATTGACAAAGGGCTATTGGAGTTTTCCAATAGCCCTTAAGTTATATTGTAGCCGGAAAGATACTAAGGTATTATTGCTTATTCGAGGATAGCCTCGATTTTATCGAGTACTTCATCGGAAAGCTTTATTCCCGAGGCCTTAACATTTTCTTCAACCTGTTCGGGTTTGCTGGCTCCAATTAGGGCACTTGAAATATTGGGATGTCTCAAAACCCATGCAATAGCCAACTGGGAAAGAGAAATACCCAACTCATCCGCCAATGTCTTAAGCTTCTCCACCTTCAACAGTTTCTCTTCCTTAAGTAAATTGTCCATAAACATATTAGAGTTGGGGTCGGCTGCACGACTGTCCGAAGGAATATTGCCGCCGGGCTTGTACTTGCCGGTAAGCACTCCTTGGGCAAGGGGTGAGAAAACAACCTGAGAAATTCCATTCTTTTCTCCGAAGGGAATAACTTCTTCTTCTATATATCTGTAAAGCATACTGTATTGAGGCTGGTTTACAACTATCCGGTCTAAAAGATAACGGTCAGCAATATGCAGTGCTTGTGCCATCTGAGTTGCTGTCCACTCGCTTACTCCGACGTAAAGTATTTTCCCCTGACGCAAAAGATCATCTATAGTTCTTAGGGTTTCCTCCAGCGGAGTTTCGGGATCGTATCTATGACAATAAAAAAGATCTATATAGTTAACGTTCAGTCTCTTCAGACTGGCATGAACCTGTTCAAAGACGTGTTTTCTTGACAGACCTTTATCGTTGGGGCCTGTACCCATTGGCCAGAATGCCTTGGTTGCGAGTACATAAGATTCGCGAGGATATTTCTTTAGAGCTTCTCCGACAATGACTTCCGCTTTTCCATTGGCATAGACATTGGCAGTGTCAAAGTAATTGATTCCGAGAGAATAAGCCGTGTCTATGACTTTGGTTGCTATTTCCTTGTCTGTGGAATTACCATAGGTCAGCCAACTCCCTAAGCTGATTTCACTGATATTAAGTCCGGTACGTCCCATTTTTCTGTAATTCATCTCTTGTGCCCTCCCATCGATTTTTGTGCTTGATTATATTACTAATAGTATACCATTCTATTTGTATATTTAACACAAAGCTTAATTATTGTGTGTCTGCTTAAAGAAGGTGATGCCATGATAAAAGTGTAATGTTAATTATCAGATATTTATTGCGACCTATATAGGTAAAGTATATACTTAAGATGAATGAAAGTAGGATGGAGGGATTATATGACTGATTTTAATATCAATGAATTGATGCTTGCATTTGATTCATTGTGTGTGTATAGAAATTTGCTTAATGACGGTGTAATAAAGAAGTTATACGAACTTGGAGTACTGGTTTGCAGGAAACAGCCTGGGGCTGATGAATTTATAAGAAAATATAATGAGTTCTTCTTTGAGCTGACAAGCTCAAACACAATACAATCCTTGAAGGAGTATGTAATAAAGCTGATACTTTTTGATGAAAACCCTTTCTCACGGCAAGCGGAGAAGTTACCCCTAGATAGTATTGATGAAATAATGATTGATGCGACTTCGAAGGATCTGGACAGACTCTATGATATATCACGTATTACATCCCAGCAGCTTAAAGAATATGCTCTGGCGAATATCTGCACATGCGAGGGTGAAAAGAGGTTTATAAGTAGTCTTCCAGCATGGGAATTTGATAATAAACGTGAGTATGGACCAAAGAGATCGTCCCTTAATTTCGAGAAAATGATTGATGTTCTTGCAACAAGCAGTAAGTGGGGAGAATGTGTCAAGAACCTTTCGGAGTTCTATTTCACTAACGGTTCTGGAATTTTTGCTCGCTATAATGCTTTTGTATGGGAGCCGATAGGAGGAGAACCAAGCCTTAGAGGTATTGAATCTCCTGACCCGATTCGCCTATCTGATTTTATCGGATATGAGCAGGAACGCCTTGAAGTAATAGAGAACACAGAAAAGTTTGTTAAGGGATTGCCTGCAAATAATGTTTTGCTTTATGGAGACAGAGGAACAGGGAAATCTTCAACCGTAAAGGCTATTGCAAATGAATATAGAGAACAGGGCCTTAGAATCATTGAGATACCAAGAAAGTATCTTGTGGATTTTCCTGCGGTATTAAGGCTGATTAAAGGTAGAAAGTGTAGATTCATTATTTTTGTTGACGATCTGGCTTTTGAAGATAGTGAGGAGAGCTATACAGTTCTCAAGTCAGTACTTGAAGGAGGAGTTGAAAACAGACCGGATAATGTACTTATATATGCCACTTCCAACAGACGTCATCTTATTAAAGAGAAGTTTAGTGACAGGGCAGGCTTTAGGTCTGATAACCCCGACGATGAGGTCAGAGCTCAGGACATACTGCAGGAAAAGCTTTCTCTTTCAGAAAGGTTTGGAATTACCGTTATTTTTTCATCACCGGATAAAAAACGGTTTTTAGAGATTGTCGAAGGTCTTGCGGCTAAAAGAGGCATTAGCATCGATAGAGATAAGCTTCAAAAAGAGGCAATGAAATGGGAGCTTATGTACAACGGACGGTCGGCAAGGACTGCAAGGCAGTTTGTTGACTGGTTGGAAGGCAGTGAGAATTTAATAAAGTGATTTATATCACATAGTTCTATGTGATCAATTAACAAAACAGACAAAATAAAATTGAGTATATTGATATTAGTAAATTTGTCTGTATTATATTAATAAGGTGTTGAAAAAGCGAAATAAATAGTTGATTTTCTAAGTCAAAAACTAACTTATTATATGCAATGAATACCGTGGCAGGGCTAGACTTCCATGATATTCATTGTTTTTTTTAGGGAAATTTGAGTAAGCGATATATTCAAATATTTGTACAATATTACCTAAAAGAACCTTGATAATAGTGTGATTTTAATTTAAAATAATAGGTGACTTTGATAAATTCGTAACAATGATTATAAAGTAAGCATTATAAAGCAATCTAAATATTTAAATAGAAGGAGAAGTGGAATTATGAGCAAAATTAAAATGAAAGTGCCGTTGGTCGAGATAGACGGAGATGAAATGACCCGAATTATATGGAAAATGATAAAGGAAAATCTCTTAGAGCCATATATAGAGCTCAATACCGAATACTACGATTTGGGGCTTGAAAACAGGGACAAGACCGACGATCAGGTTACAATCGATTCTGCAAAAGCTATTCAGAAATATGGTGTAGGGGTTAAATGTGCCACTATTACTCCTAATGCTCAGAGGGTTGAAGAATACAACTTAAAGCAAATGTGGAAGAGTCCTAACGGTACAATTAGGGCAATTCTTGATGGTACGGTTTTCCGTTCACCGATAGTTGTAAATAGCATAAAGCCCTTTGTTAAGGGATGGAAGAAGCCAATTTCCATTGCAAGACATGCTTATGGCGATGTATATAAGAATGTTGAATATTATGTACCGTCGGCAGGAAAGGCTGAACTTGTGTTTACATCTGAAAATGGAGAGGTTTCAAGACAGACCATTCATGATTTTAATGACTGTGGTGTGATAATGGGTATGCACAATACCGACAAATCCATTAAGAGCTTTGCGAGAGCTTGCTTTAACTATGCTCTTGACATGAATCAGGATCTCTGGTTCTCAACCAAGGATACAATTTCAAAGATATATGACCACAGATTCAAAGACATATTCCAAGAAATCTACGATACTGAATACAAGGAAAAATTTGAGGCTAAAAACATAGAGTATTTCTATACATTAATAGATGATGTGGTGGCACGTATTATAAGATCGGAAGGCGGCATGGTTTGGGCATGCAAGAACTATGACGGTGATGTTATGTCCGATATGGTGGCTTCTGCCTTTGGAAGTCTTGCCATGATGACATCCGTACTGGTTTCACCCGATGGAAAATATGAGTTTGAGGCAGCTCATGGAACTGTTACAAGACACTATTACAAGCATCTTAAGGGAGAAGAGACATCTACCAACTCAATGGCAACTTTATTTGCATGGACAGGTGCATTAAAGAAGCGTGGAGAGCTGGATGGCATAGAGGAGCTTGTTGATTTTGCAACTAAGCTCGAAGAGGCATCTATTCAAACAATAGAAAACGGTATAATGACAAAGGACCTTGCTTCGCTGTCAGAAGTTGCAGAAAAGAAAATAGTTAATACGGAGGATTTCCTAAAAGAAATCAGGAAGACTTTTGAAGGTATGGCATAAATAATATTGCTATTAGTAGGATTGTTAACCCGGTACGGTATAATTGAAGCCATACCGGGTTATTTTATTGCAATATATATACTATTAGATATACTCTTATATATATGGGGTACCAGATTATGAAAAACATGAAAATGATATTACAATACGATGGAAGTAGATACCAGGGGTGGCAGAGACTCGGGGACTCTGACAGAACAATTCAGGGCAAGATTGAGAAAGTTCTAAGTGTAATGACTGGGGAAGATATAGAGGTTATTGGCTCGGGAAGGACCGATGCAGGGGTCCATGCCATAAGACAGGTGGCCAATTTCCATACTGAAAGCAGTATGGTTCCGGAAGCTATGCTCGATTACTGTTACAGGTACCTTCCCGAGGATATTGTGGTCCTGGATATGCAAGAAGTGGATAAAATGTTTCATTCCAGATATAATGCGAAAGCAAAAAAGTATCTTTATAGGATATGGAATGACAGATTCCACAATCCATTTTACAGAAAGTACGCCTGTCATATACCTAATTGTCTGGATATTGATTCAATGAGACAGGCGGCCCGATTTTTAATTGGAGAGCACGACTATACTAGCTTTACGACTCTAAAAAGCAAAAAGAAGTCCAAGGTAAGAAGGGTTTATTCCATTGACATAGAGATAAAGGACAAAATAATTGATATAATATTTTATGGAAATGGATTCCTGTACAATATGGTTAGAATTATGACAGGAACATTGATTGAAGTTGGTCTTGGAAAAATAAGCCCTGATGCTATGGAGAATATACTAAGTGGCAAAGATAGAAGTCTTGCCGGATATACTGCACCATCAAACGGGCTTTTCCTATATGAGGTGGAGTATTGAGAGTTTTTTTGAGAGAAAAAAGTTAATTTATTTTATCTTAAAAGGGGGATAAATGTGCTGGATCCTGTGTACACAATTCTAATTGTAGATGACAACGAAAATAATTTGTTTTCATTGAGATCTCTTATCGAAGAACATATAAATGCAGATGTAAAAGAAGCAAATTCGGGAGAAAAGGCATTAAAAATTCTATTCAAAGACAGGGTAGATCTTATTATACTTGACATCCAAATGGAGGGAATGGATGGCTTTGAACTGGCTTCGATAATAAAGAACAGAAAAAGGACAAGCAGTATACCTATAGTTTTTTTGACAGCTTCCTATATTGGTGATGAGTTTCAAAGCCGGGGCTTTGAAATTGGTGCTGTGGATTATTTAACAAAGCCTATTGACGAATACCAGCTTATTAATAGAATTAATGTCTACCTGAAGCTCATAGAAAAAGAGAGGACAATGAATTTAGTACTTGAAAAAAGGGTAAGAGAACAGACAGAAGAGCTAAGGGCTGCAAAGGAGGCAGCAGAGGCGGCAAACGAAGCAAAGAGCATTTTTCTTGCAAATATATCTCATGAACTGAGAACTCCTCTTAATATACTGTACAGCACAACGCAAATAATTAATTCATACCTGAAGGATGACCGGATGCTGGACAGAGAAAAAATTCGCAGCAAGATTGCGATGCAGCAGCAAAATTGCCATCGTTTGCTGAGGCTGGTTAATAATCTTATCGATATTACCAAGATAGATTCGGGCTATTTTGAACTGGAATTATCCCGGCTAAATATAGTTGAGATAGTTGAAAATGTTTCTTTATTGGTTGTGGAATATGCGAGGAACAAAGGAGTATCCCTGATATTTGATACCGATGTGGAAGAAAAGTTTGTATCCTGTGATCAGAATGCAATAGAGCGAATAATATTAAATCTTCTATCTAATGCAATAAAGTTTACACCTCGAGGGGGGTCTATAAATGTAGAGGTGAAGGACTGCGGCATGACTGTTGCGATAAGCGTAAAAGATACCGGAATAGGAATCAGTGAGGATAAACTGGAAGTAATTTTTGAAAGGTTTAAGCAGGTAGACAATCTTTTGACCAGGAAAAATGAAGGAAGCGGTATAGGCCTAAGTCTGGTTAAGTCCCTGATAGAGATGCATGGCGGAAGCGTTAGGGTAAAGAGCGAATATGGCAAGGGGAGCGAATTTATAGTCGAGATTCCTGCAGACTTAGCGGGCACGGACACTCCTTTGGGAGATGTGACGGATAAAAGAGAAGAAAGTGAAAAAATTCATCATAATGTACATATAGAATTTTCTGACATTTACTATTAAGACGTATATCGGCACACATCCAATGAATTTTCGGGGAGGTATTATTAATGAAACTGCTAAGGCATATAACTATTCAGCACAGAATGTGGGGATTATTTGCAGTTTGGCTCATATTGTTCATTGTTTTTGCAGTGGCTGCTTATTCCAATATAAATGAAATCGGACAAGTATCCAAAGACATCTACACCCAATCGATGAGCACATCAAATGCCGTTAGAGAAGCAAGGGTTGGAATAATAAAGATTCAAAGAGGCATAAGAGAGCTTTTGCTGCTTGATAATGTTGATAATATCTATTATGAATTGATTAAAATCAAAGAATTGGATAATGAGGTTTTGCAGAACTTTGATACAATACGGGTCAATTCCGAATATAATGGGGAAATAACTCAGCTTGTAAATGAAGCAACGGAGATATTTGACGAGTGGAGAAAGACTCGTGATGACATTGTGGCTTTGATACTGGAGAATAGGCATACGGAAAAAATACAAATACTTACTGCCGAAAACAATGAATTTGCCGAAGAATTGGAAAAACGTCTTGATAGACTGGACAAGATTGAAGAAGGTGCGGCACTGAGTCTTATAAACCGATCTGCACAAATACAGACGTACCATAAAAACAGTATATTCTATTGGACCGGCATAATAGTGCTTATTTCGGTTGTTTTGTTTACTATTGTGATAAGAAGCATAATATGGCCTATTTCATATTTGCAGCATGTAATGCGCACCAGCGCAAATACCAGAGAATTGATAGAGGCAGATCTTATCGGAAAAAATGAATTGGTTAACATGGCTAATTACTACAACAAGCTTGTCAGAAACTTAAAGGAGCAATTCTGGATGAAAGACAGCTGTAACACGCTAAATGAAGAACTTGCTGGTAAATTCGATCTCACGGAGCTTACAGGCAAAGCGATAACATATCTGGCAAGTGTTATGGAGGCGGGAAACGGGGTGCTCTATCTTTATAATGATGAGGATAAGAAGCTGTATTTGAATTCATCCTATGCCTTTACCGAGAGGGATCGATTGTCAAATCAGTATGAGCTGGGAGAAGGAATCATAGGTCAGGTAGCTCTTGAGAGAAAGCCAATTCTTTTAAAAAATGTAAAAAGGCAAGAAGCTCTGGTTACTACAGGTACTGTCAGCGAAGCACCTCTTAATGTTTATGCCATGCCACTATTATATCAGGATCACCTTTACGGTGTATTGGAGCTGTCTTCTTTTGAGCCTTTTGTAGAATTAAAACAGGAATTAATGAACGAAGCTGCCAGGATTATATCTACATATCTATATACTGCAGTGCAAAATAATAGGATTGTAAACCTCTTGAAAATTACAGAGGCTGCCAAACAAGATGCAGGAAGGAAAGCGAGTGACCTGGAAGAGGCCAACAGGGCATTGGAAGAACAGCAAATCCTTCTGCAAAAGCAGACTGAGGAGCTTCAGCAGACCAATACCAGGCTTGAAGAACAGCAGCAGAAGCTTCAACAGCAAAGTGAGGAACTGCAGCAGACTAATTCCCAGCTTGAGGAGCAGCAGCTGCTTCTTGAGGAGCAGGCGAGGCTGCTGAATACCAAGAATATGGATCTTGAAAAGACAACCCGGGAGCTTAGAGTAAGGTCTGAAGAATTGGAAAAGGTCAATAAATACAGGACGGAATTCTTGGCCAATATGTCCCATGAGCTAAGGACGCCGCTTAACTCAATTATTCTCCTTTCTAAAATGCTTATACGGAAGGAGATAAGTGAGCTTAACGAAAAGGATAAGGAAAAGATCGAAGTAATTAATAAAGCGGGCCAGGAGCTTTTACGGCTGATTAATGATGTACTGGACCTCTCGAAGGTTGAATCGGGTAAAATGGATTTGAATGTTTTTACTTTCCATTCTAGTGAACTGATAGAGGACTTGAGACAGATGTTCGAAAGCTCCGCAAAAGAGAAAAATATTTCTTTTGTAGTGGAGGATTCGATAAATTCCATGTTGGTAGGTGACAGAGATAAAATCTCTCAGATACTAAGGAACTTTCTTTCCAACTCATTTAAATTTACTGCGGAGGGTTCTATAACCTTAAGGGCAGTGAAGGATGAGAATATAGAAGGAGGTGCTTTGTTTTCAGTAACCGATACAGGAATTGGTATTTCTGAGGAACACCTTTCCGTTATATTTCAGGAGTTTCAACAGGTGGATGGGACAATATCAAGAAAGTATGGGGGAACCGGGCTTGGGCTATCCATATCAAAGAAGCTAGCGTCCCTTATGAAAGGAGAAATAGAGGTCAGTAGCAAGGTTGGAGAGGGAAGCACATTCTCCCTCAAATTACCTGGTCTTATTTACACAAAAAAGAGCGATGGGGATAGCATGACAATAAAGCAAGGTGGAAATAAGAAAATTCCAAAGGCACCGAAGAACGGCAAGGCCATATTAATTATTGAAGATGATGCGGATTTTGCAAAGTACATAAAAGAGATAAATGAGAGTATGGGATTTAATACCCTCATGGCAAGCAGCGGTAAAGAAGGCTTGGAGTTGGCCAAAATCATCAGGGTGGATGGAATTCTACTGGATATTATGCTTCCCGATATGAGTGGAGTTGAAGTGCTCAGGGAGCTTAAGAGTACCGATGAGCTAAAAAAGATACCTGTGCATGTGATTTCTGCCCTTGAAGATGATAATGTTTTACAAATTATGGCTTATTTATTAAACTATTCCAAAAAGAATCCTAGAGATATTCTGATTTTTGGCGGTGATGCAGTCTGGCAGAATACGATAAGGAAGCTCTTTAAAGAAAAGGATATAAAGGCAAAAGTGGTGTCTACAGAGAATCGGGCCAAAATTGAGCTTAAAAACGAAATATATGACGCTGTCATTATGAATATGGAATTAAAAGATTGGGACGGGATAAATATTTGCAGGTATATAGCTGAGCAACATGTGGATATTCCACTGATTGTTTACGCAGAAAAAGACCTTTCACAAGAACAGGAAGATGAAATAAGAAGATATGCAGATAGAATAATTATCAAGACAGCAAATTCAGAGGAAAGGCTGCAGGATGAGCTGACTGTTTTTCTACAGGCGATTAAAGAAAACATCGACAATAGCTGCTACCTATTTTCAAAAATGAAGAGGGAGTATGCATTAAGCCTAAAGGAAAAGAACATTATGATTGTTGATGATGACCATAGAAATGTTTTTGTTTTGGCATCTGCTCTTGAAGATTATGGAGCTAATATTGTAGCTGCAGAAAACGGCAAGGTGGCTCTTGAATTGCTGAGGACTCAGAAAGTGGATTTAATATTGATGGATATCATGATGCCGGTAATGGACGGGTATGAGACCATGAGAGCGATTAGGGGCGATAGTGAGCTTAGAGATATTCCTATTATCGCAGTTACAGCCAAATCCCTTAAAGCTGACAGGGAAAAGTGTATTGAGGCTGGAGCGGATGACTATATTTCAAAGCCTGTAGATTATGACGTGCTGATACGTCTTATAAAAGCTTGGATAGCTAAATAGATTATAATAAAAATTTATATTCTTAATTTCATTTTTAATATTTTACTATTGGGGTGCAGTTGTTTGAATATTCATAGGGCAAAAGAAGGACAGATAATGCATATTTCAGTCATGGGGGAATTGGATTCGAAAGCTGAGGCAGACAGACTGTTAGAGTGCATTCATGAAAGTGGCAGATATGAAATACATATTACCTTTTTAGATGCAAATATTGTTACACGGGATATTGTTGAAAGAATAATGAAGATGCAGGAGGATAATAGATGCAAGGTATTTGTGCTTAAAGCATACTTATATTCATATTTTCTGTCTCTTGGTATAAAATGTTTTTTGGTAAAGAAAAAATCCCTATTAAATAAGACTTATCAGAGTAATGAAAAATTAAACTGTCAGGATTTTGAGCCGGAACAGGTGGAAGATTTTCTGAGGGACATTTACGATAAGTATGGATATGACTTTACAGAGTATCGGAAGGATAGTATAATAAGACGAATAAAAATATCAATGCTAAGATACTGCATGACATGCTTTGAGGAATTCAGAGAGCGGGTTCTCAACGATCAGGACGTATTTGAACAGCTTTTTTTGGATTTTTCTATCAATACTACGAATTTCTTCAGGGATCCTGAAGTTTTTACATTCCTTAAAGAGAGTGTATTGCTTCGTTTGGATTCCTATTCTCATATTAAGATATGGAGCGTTGGTTGCTCCAACGGGAAGGAGCCGTATTCCCTTGCAATGATTCTGAAGGAATTGGGTATTCTTCACAAGGTGCAGATTTACGCCACCGACATAAATCCCTACGTTATTGAGGAGGCAAAGAACGGTCTTTATTCCATTAGTACAATAGATGACGATATTGACAACTATAAAAAAGCAGGGGGAGCAAAAGACTTTACCGACTATTTTGATATTACCTGCAACTATATGAAGATTAAGGACGAGCTAAAAGAGAATATTTTGTTTTTTCAGCACAGTGTAATTGAAAAGGGGATCCTCAATGAATTTCAGATGATTCTTTGCAGAAATTTAATGATTTATTTTGACATAGTCTTGCAAAAGAAAGTGCTTCGGCATTTTTACAATTCACTGGATGATGGGGGATTTCTGATAATGGGCAAGAGTGAAGGTATGCTTCTTAATAACGGATATGAGCATTTTGTCGATTACAATGAAAAACACAAGGTTTTTAGAAGAAAGAACTTATCTTTTATTAATCATGAAAGTCCATATAATGGAAAAGGTTGAGTCTAATGAGTGAATGCAAAAAGGAATTAAAGATAGCGGTAAGGAATCTGGTCGAGTTTGTGCTGCGAACAGGTGATATTGACAGCTCTTTTGGCGGCAGCAACAGGGCTGCTGAAGGTACAAGACTTCATAAAAAAATACAGAAGGCCCAGGGCAAAGAGTATAGTTCGGAAGTTTTCCTAAAGACCACTATTGAATTTGACGATTTTTTTCTTACTGTTGAAGGAAGGGCGGATGGTGTAATAAATGAGGACGGCTGTTTTACGATTGACGAGATAAAAACAACAGCAGTACCTTTGGAATCAATAGATGAGTTTTACAATCCTCTGCACTGGGCACAGGCAAAATGCTATGCATATATTCAGGCAGTAAATGAAAATTTGGACAATATAAAAGTAAGGCTTACCTATTGTCATTTGGATACGGAAGAAATAAAATACCTGGTTGAAGAGTTCAGTTTTGCACAGTTGAAACAGTTTTTTGATGAACTCGTTGAAAAATATCATGTATGGGCAAGACTTGCGTTTGATTGGCAGATTAAGAGGGACAGCTCAATCAAAGACCTTGTGTTTCCTTTTGAGAAATATAGAAAGGGTCAAAGAAAGCTTGCTGTAGCTGTTTACAAGACCATTACAGAGGGTAAAAAACTTTATGTAAAGGCACCTACGGGTATTGGAAAAACTATTTCAACCTTGTTTCCGGCAGTTAAGGCTATGGGGGAAGGACATACCTCAAAAATTTTTTACCTTACAGCAAAGACCATTACAGGAGGTGTCGCTAAAGAAGCTTTTGCAAAAATGAGGGAAAAGGGTCTTTTGCTTAAGACGGTGACTCTCACTGCAAAGGAAAAAATATGTTTTATGGAAAAATCTGCATGCAAGCCGGAAAAATGCGAGTTTGCTAGAGGGCATTTTGATAGAGTAAATGAAGCAATAATGGATATACTTACTAGGGAAGATGAAATTAAAAGAGAAGTTATAGAGCAATATGCAAAGGAGCACAGAGTTTGTCCCTTTGAGTTTGCATTGGATCTTACCCTCTGGGCTGATGCTATAATTTGCGACTATAATTATGTGTTTGACCCGAAGGTATACTTAAAAAGGTTTTTCTCCGATGCGGGCGGTGACTATACTTTTCTGGTTGATGAGGCCCACAACCTTGTGGACAGGGCAAGAGAAATGTTTTCGGCACAGCTTTCGAAAAAGGAATTTCTTAAGTTGAAGAAAGCAATGAAAGAGGAGAGTCCTAAAATATCCAAAACACTGAATAAACTTAATACATTTATGCTGACAATGAAAAAGCTCTGTGCCGATAACGATTATTATGTGAGTAAAGAAGAACAAAGTGAAATATATCTGCTTTTAAGAAGACTCATTGGTGAATGTGAAGAATACTTGGCGGAAAAGGCGAAAAGCGGCGTTGAAAATGAAGATCTTCTCCAACTCTACTTTGATGTACTTATGTATATTAAGATATCCGAGCTCTATGATGATAGGTATGTTACCTTTGTGGAGAAATCCGATAACGATGTTATAATAAAGCTTTTTTGCCTTGACCCTTCCCATCTCTTGAGTGAAGCTCTAAAAAGAGGAAAGGCTGCGGTTTTCTTTTCAGCTACGCTACTGCCTTTGGACTATTTCAAGGAGATATTGGGGGGCGGGCCGGATGACTATACAATGTATTTGAATTCACCTTTTGAAGTGAATAACAGGTGTCTCATGATAGCCGACAGGATATCTACCCGGTATCAGGATAGAGACAAAAGCTGCAATGAGGTTGTACAGTGCATAAAGTCTACTGTTCAAGCCAAAAAGGGAAATTACATTGCTTTTTTCCCGTCGTACCAGTATATGAACATGATTTATGAATTGGTTGAAAAAGAATGCAGCGATATAAGGGTTTATGTTCAGTCAGCTTCCATGGCGGAAAAGGAAAGAGAGGATTTTCTTGAACATTTTAAGGCTGATCCTGAAGAAACAGTGCTGGGTTTTTGCGTATTGGGAGGAATTTTTTCTGAAGGAATTGACCTTAAGGATGACAGGCTGATAGGGGCAATTATTGTGGGAGTGGGCCTTCCTCAAATATGCTATGAAAGGAATATAATAAGGGATTATTACCGGAATAAAAACCGGCTTGGGTTTGAATATTCATATATGTATCCCGGAATGAACAAAGTTATGCAGGCAGCAGGGAGGGTTATAAGGTCGGAAGATGACAAGGGGGTAATACTTTTAATTGATGACAGGTTTACAAATCCAAGTTATCTTGCACTTTTTCCCAATGAATGGTTCCCCTATGTCAGGGTAGCAGGGAGTAATATATCAGAGAATATAAAAAAGTTTTGGAATGGACATGGGGGTTGAAAGAGAAGGTTTTATTGGTATAATCAAAGTAAACAGATTGGTATTATGATTTTTGGAGGCGATTGGATATGGAAGAAGTAAAAATTAGTTTTCTGGGTTTTGGGAATGTTGGAACCGGTGCTTATAAAATTATTCGCGATAATGGAAAAGATATTTTGCTAAGTGAAGGAGTTGGACTCAAAGTAGCAAAAATTCTTGTACGGGATATTAATAAGAAAAGAGATATAGAATTGGAGCATTCAATTCTGACGGATAAATTTGAAGAAATCGCCAATGATCCTGAAATCTCTATTGTTGCTGAATTCATGGGAGGTGTAGAGCCAGCCAAAGATTATATTGTGTCCTGCCTTATGAATAAGAAGACGGTGGTTACGGCAAATAAGGAGCTTATTGCAAAGCATGGCCTGGAGCTCCAAACGGTTGCCCGGGAAAATGGAGTGGGACTGTATTATGAAGCGAGCGTGGCAGGTGGCGTTCCGGTTATCAAGATTCTTGCAGAGTCGCTTCAGGCAAACAAGATTGGCGAGATTATGGGGATTATTAACGGTACCACCAATTATATACTGACGAAGATGTCGGAAGAGGGCAGAGATTTCAGTGATGTACTTTCAGAGGCACAAAAGCTTGGGTTTGCAGAACCGGATCCAACTGCTGACATAGAGGGTTTTGATGCGATGTATAAAATTTGCATATTGTCCTCCATGGCCTTTCATAAGCGGGTAGATGTCAACAATATTTACAGGGAAGGGATTACTAAAATTACGACAGAAGATATTGAATATGGTAGGGAGTTGGGATTTGCAATCCGCCTTCTTGCTATTGCCAAAAAGCGCAACAACACCGTCGAAGTAAGAGTTCATCCCACATTCATACCTGTTGATCATCCTTTGGCTGCCGTCCGGCATTCCTTTAATGCAGTATTCTTAAAGGGAGATGCAGTGGGAAATATAATGCTGTATGGCAAAGGTGCAGGGGACCTTCCTACGGGAAGTGCAATTGTATCGGATATAATTACTGCATATCATCAGAGAAGCAAACACAGGTATATAAGCTTTTATAACGACGAAGGCTCTGCCGAAAAACTAAAATTCAACGATGATTGGGAAAGTGAATTCTTTGTTAGACTTACAGTAAAGGATAAGCCCGGTGTTCTTGCCAAAATTGCCGGATACTTTGGTAAATATGGAGTGAGCATAGCATCGGTAATCCAGAAGGACAGGGGAAAGGATGCTGTTCCGCTGATATTTGTGACTCATTTGGCCAAGGAGCTTTCCATGAAAAAGGCTATATCCGATATTGCAAAGGAAGAGGATGTATTAATGGTTGAAAACATCATACCTGTAGAGCGTTAATAAAGCTATAAATAGAGAAAGTATCCCTGGGGCGAGGGATACTTCTAGAAGTGGTAAATTAAACTGTAGGTATTAAATCTACAGTTGTTAGCAGAATTTAATAACCTTATTATGTTATACCTTAGCTGTCTTTCTATTAATACTAATTCGTAAGTTTTTCTGTTTTTATTGTCATAAAAAATTTTTTTTTTAAAAAATTTGCATTTTTTTTATGAAACCTGTACTTTTATATTACTTTAATACTAATTATTTAACTTTTCACGGAACTGGTTGCTGTCAATAATTGGTGACTGACAGGTGAAGTTTTCGCAAATATAAGCTGTGGTTTTGCCTTCAACTGCAGTGTAATTATCAATAAAAGGAACCAGTTCTTTTATATCCTTATGCTCTTCCGAATACAAAATTGATGTTGTAAAGGGTCTAAAATCTTCGCTTATAATATTTAGCATGTTTTGGGTATCCTTGTGACTATCTCCCACCAGAACAACTTCTTTTGTTTTGGATTGCGAGAAAAGCATTGCTGTTAGGAAAAATGCATATCCCCTTGGCATACTGCCAACTTTGCTTCCAAAAAGGGAAAACATCTGATGCGCTTTTTCTTCCAGCTCTTGCTGTCCGGTCAGACGGGCAAGTCTTAGAAAGTTTAGGACTGCGACCGAATTACCGGAGGGAGTGGCTCCGTCATATATTTCCTTTGGTCTGGTAATTAGTTGCTCATTGTCGCTACCATATATGAAAAGTCCACCTTTTTCATTATCCCAGAAATACTTAATCAGGTCATTGTTTAGCTTTAGGGCTTTTTTGAGATACTGTGGCCTGTAAGTTGTCTCATATAGTTCAATAAGTCCCCAGACTAAGAAGGCATAGTCATCGACATATGCTAAAAATGCAGCTTCCCCGTCTCTATAGCGCGCCAAAAGTCTTCCGTCGGACCTTACAAGTCTGGAGAATATAAATTCTGCAGCTTTTTCAGCGGCAAGGGAATATTTCTCAATACCTAGAACCCTCCCTCCAATTGCCATGGCAGCTATCATAAGACCGTTCCAGGAAGTAAGAATTTTATCATCCTTGTGAGGATGCACCCTTTTTTCTCTGTATTCAAAAAGTTTTTGTCTGCATGATTCAGCAAATTCCATGTCTTCGTCAGATATTGTGCTGTTTATGAGGTTTAGAATATTAAGGCCTTCAAAATTCCCTTCCTCAGTGATGTTATAATATTTACAGTACTTTTCTCCATCACTGTCTCCCAGTATTTCTTTTATTTCATCAGGAGACCAGACATAAAATTTTCCCTCTTCACCCTCGGAGTCTGCATCTTCGGCGCTGTAGAATCCGCCTTCCGGTGAAGTCATATCCCTTAGCACATAAGTAAAGATTTGCTTTGCAATATCGGCATATTTCTCATCCCTTGTTGCCTGATAGGTCTCAAGATAGGCTATAGCCAGTAATGCATTATCGTACAGCATTTTTTCAAAATGGGGCACAAGCCATTTTTTGTCAGTGGAATAGCGGCTGAAGCCAAAGCCTATGTGGTCGTATATTCCGCCACTATACATAGAATTAAGAGTCTTTTCCACCATGTTGAGAGCGTACTCATCTTTGGTTTTATGCCAGTATCTCAGCAGAAAATACAGGTTGTGGGGAGTGGGGAATTTGGGAGCGCTTCCAAAACCTCCATGAATGTTGTCAAAGTCATATTTGAACTGTGAAAAAGCATCTTCAAAAATGTCCTCTGAAATTTCATCAATTGAATTATAGGAGCCATCATCAATTGACTCACTGATTGCATTGACTATCTGGGTACTGAATCTATCGAGAGCATCTTTTTCATTTACCCAAGTGTCGTGTACGCTGTTAAGGATGGATACAAGTCCGCGCATTCCCATACGGTCTTTCTTTGGGAAGTACGTTCCGGCAAAGAAAGGCCTTTTGTCAGGGGCCATAATAATAGTTAGCGGCCAACCGCCATGTCCTGTCAGTGCCTGACAAGCGGTCATGTATATATTGTCTATATCCGGGCGCTCTTCTCGGTCCACCTTAATGCAAATAAAGTTTTTGTTTAGAATGTCGGCAACTTCTTCATCTTCAAAGGATTCCCTCTCCATTACATGGCACCAGTGGCAGGTGGAATAGCCGATAGAGAGGAAGATAGGCTTATCTTCCGACTTAGCCTTTTCAAAGGCTTCATCACACCAAGGATACCAGTTTACGGGGTTATGTGCATGTTGCAAGAGGTATGGGGATTTCTCATGGATTAGTCTATTGGCTTGTTTATTAGTTGACATGTGAGCATCACCTTCCTTTCATAATTTGGTTTTTATAGTAAAGTATTATTTTTATTTACCACCAAATTATTATTTGAAAGAAAGTAATTATATATTCAATTTGAAAATTTGAGAAAAGGAATGTACTACTTTTTCTTTTTCTTCCATTCATCAAGCCACATTCTATTCCCAAGACCATTAACTGTATTTTCCTTTGAGTATTTTTTTATAACAGCTAATGCCCTTTTTTCCAAACTGTTTGAATAGTTCATATATTCAAGGATATGATGTGCAACCCAAATATCTATCCTATTAGTAGTAGTGTTAAGTAGGGTAGAAAAGTCTTCTATCCTTTCAGGATATTTTTCATTAATAAGCTTGGCAATACCTATCATGGTAGTTACAGCTTTATTACCCTTTTTGACAGAACTTTTGTCAGCATAATCAATGTCATAATGTATTTTTGCACATTCCAAATATGTATCAACTATCTCCTCATATGTATCAGGAAATTTCATTGAAACTCTCCTCCTTACTCATAAAACTGGTTAATAAAAATCTTATGCTTAGGCTTAAAGTTTATTTTGATAATGCTATTTGGGCTAGTTATCATTATTTTTGACTCATCCTTTTTATCAGAGAGTATTTCCATTGTCTCAATGTTGCTAATATCTAAAGCAGAAATCAGTTCATTACTCCCTGATAGGGTGACAGAAACTTTCATTGTATGATGGACGAATGCTAACACAAAAATCTTCATTATTCTGATTTGAAAACTTGTATGTTGCTTCATTACAAAAGTATGGTACTCCAGTATCTAATAATGTTGGCTCACATTCAAACAAGGATATAAGTGAAATATCATCTGGTATTTCAAAAGCTTTCCTCCTTACATATTCAATACTATAGGCTCTTTGATTAGATTTCACTATGAGTAAATGTATAAATCAAAATCAATTTCTGCTGTTATTTCATTAAGAAACCTAATAGTGCCAGTATCTATATACATTGCAGGATTTTCGTTATTGTTAATATTAATGACAACACAAAATCTATACTCAATATCCAAGGTGTTCTTTAGTTCTAATAACTCGCAGGTTTTTGGAGTCAGGACACTTAGGATTGCCTTTAACTGGTAATTGATATCGAGGGACTCTTCATATTCAGTACTTATAGACCAGAGAGTATATTTCCTATACAAGTCTTTGCCCTTGATTTGCTCTCCCTTTATCCAAACCTCAGTAGGATTTATTTTTAGTTTCTGTGTTACAATATCTGGATTAAAGGCGTCTCCAATTATATTGAACTCAACCTTTGCATTTGTTTTATCTATTTCAAAAACATTCTTGCTCATAGACACTTCCTTTTAATCATGTATTTTGTAAGCAATATTTCAATATCATCTTGATTTAAAACTGCACCATAACAGCAATTATTAATAAAAATCAGTCCACCTAATTTTGCACCTTTAATATCAATACTCTCAACAGAACAACCTTCAATAGAAGCATTAGTTAAATCTGCATTACAGAAGATACATGTTTTGATATTGGAGTTTATAAATTTTTAGTTATGCAGATTTGAGTTTGAGAAATCAATAGTCAGCATGCATTCCTCAAAGATTACATCCATTAGATTAAAGTTTTTTAACTTCCATCATCAACAGCTGCCCTGTAAAAAATTTTCTCACCATTTTCAATTTTAGATATCAACTCAATTATTGATAAATCATGTGCAATAATCATTTGTAAACCTCTAGTAAACATTTTTCGCAATTGCATATAATCTTTATTTCCATAATAATCTCTCTAAACTCAAATTTTATGGGTATGAGGCTACCATCAAACCTTACCAGTTTATGACTATTGTTTGTGCAAAGAAATATATCTAAATTTTTTCTTTGATTTTTTTGATATATAACTATTTACAAACTTTGTTAAGATGATAATATCTTATCATTATGTTCCACGAATTCAAGCAAAAATTATAAAGCTGTTATTAGCTATCTTCGTATATCATCCAATAAAACGATGGGTTTCTAAATCAAGTGAAATATTACTCGTTATGTTGACGGGCAAACGTATGTTTGGTATGATTTTCATGTTAATATTCTTGTGAGATAGGAGAGATAAAAATGATTAAAAGAATGCCTACCCATTGTGGAGATGATACTTGCCCTTCATGTGTGGTTGCAGGGGATTATATATTTCTTGCACATCATGCTGGTGGATTTGACAAGGATGATATTGAATATCAGATGGAAGCATGCTTCAATAGCTTAAAAAACACTTTGCAGTTTGTTGGTGCGTCTTTGGATGATATGGTTCAGATTAATTTGTACCTGAAGAATATTGAGGATTTCAGGAAGGCAAGAGATGTTTTTTATAAACATTTTGAGAATGGTTTTCCCGCAAGAATGACAACAACGACAAACTTTGTGGACTCTTCTTGCTTATGTATGATGGATGGAATAGCATATAAGAAATTTTGATCAATCATGATATTGACCGATAGATAATATTGTATTAAAATTCTATTAATATCTAACTCGAAAGGGGAATTGGAGTATGCCAGTTGTTCTTAACTAAACAATTTAATATTGCATCTGATAAAAGAGTTTTACTTAACCTATATTTTATTAGGTTTAGTAGGGTTTTCTTTTTCAGGTAATACATTGTTAAGAACAACGGTATCAACTGCAACCTTTTTGGTTTTACAAATTGGATTTTCCGTGCCTTAATTGCACGGTATTTTTTATACCTAATATGCAGGTGTTATATTAACGGTATTTTGGATTTGGTTATGGCTGTTAGTATTTAGCTATAGAAAAGTAATTTGCATGGGGTTGTAAATGTACGATTGTTCATTTGCAGCCTTTTTTGCTTATCACAGAAAGGAGGGGAATCCAGTGTTTTAGTCAATAGCTATCTTTGTATAACAAAACTATTTGCTAAAATCTAATTACTAAGATGAGGTGAAATTATGCAAATTTCCTTTAACAATCGAAACAACAAGGAATATCAATATATGCTTAATAATCTGTTAAAGAATATTTTCTTTGACTTTCAATTTTGGTATGATTTAAATCTCTGGGACGAAAATTATGAGAGCTATTCTATTATCGATAATGGCGAGATAGTCTCAAATATCTGTGTTTTTAAGACACAAATACTATTTAATCAAAAACAATACTCCGGTCTATCCGTTGGAGCTGTTGCGACGAAAAAGGAATACAGAGGTAGGGGGTTATCCCGAGTATTAATGGAGCATATTATTAAAAAATACGATAATGTTCCAATGTATTTATCGGCAAATGACGGCGTGATAGATTTTTATCCGAAATTTGGGTTTGAACGCATATACGAAAAGCTACCAATTTGTGAGTGTGTAATAAATAACGATGCTATGCCAAATAAACTTAGCTATGATGATCCCAAGGTGTGGAACTATGTTTACAAACGTGTGAATTTTTCGCAAAAACTTGATTGCTTAAATACTGCTAGCGTAAATATTTTTCATATATACTTGGGATATCTTAAGGATTGCATTTACGAACTTCCAGAGATTAACACTATAGTTATCGCAGAGCAGAAAGGAGAGATTCTTAAACTCATTGGGGTTTTCTCAATGAAAGATATTTGCTTCTCTGATTTAGTTAGATATCTGCCGTTTACCAATGTTAAAAAGGTTGAGTTTGGTTTTATGCCCTACTGGTCTGACGTAAATTACATAATGAAAGAATATGAAACAGACCCGTTATTTGTTAGAGGATTACGTTGCAATTTAGGCGATTTTAAGTTCCCTGAGTTGTCTATTACATAGTTGTAAATTTATAAAAGGAAATAGATATTCTGTTCCAAAAGGGACCTACAAAGGGCCACATACATATGTTAGGGTATTCATCAATTACAACAATGGAATACCTTTTAGCTCAAATGACATTGTTGATAAAGGTGCAAAGGTATTTATTGATAGTATTAAGGAGAATGGAAGTGTTGTTAACCCTTATCCTCAATTACCTAAATGGGATGCAATTTTTACATTAGATGGGTTAATGATTTTAAAGAAGTATGAAAAAATTTGATGCAATCTAAATATGTCATATATTGAGTATCGCCCACCTGCAGCAATCATTTGACCGGCAGCAAGTGGGCGAACTTTCTAAGTTTTATGAATTTACAACTTCAGTATATGCCCACTCCAACCATTGGCACAGTATTTCCAGATCGGATTTTTCAACGGTTGCACCGCACCATATTCTAAGGCCCACAGGAGCTTCTTTATAGGAAGAAATGTCATAAGCTACTTTTTCCTCAGAAAGCAAGTTGACAAGCTTTTTGATTTTATCTTCCGGTAAATCTACATTTAAGCAGACACTTGTATTGGAACGAATGGACTTATCTTTTGCAAGAAAGCTTATCCATGGATGCTGTTCAACAAAAGCTTCAACTACCTTTAAGTTCTCTTCACTCTTGGCAATAAGCTTTTCAAGACCACCTATGGATTCTACCCAACGGAGAGCTTGCAGATAGTCTTCATTACACAGCATAGACGGTGTATTGATTGTAGAGCCTTCAAAAATAGTCTCATCAAGCTTACCTTTCTTTTTCATTCTAAATATTTTAGGAAGTGGCCATGAGGGTGAATAGGATTCTATTCTTTCAACTGCTCTTGGGGACAATATAAGCATTCCATGAGCAGCTTCACCGCCTAATACCTTTTGCCATGAGAAGGTTGCAGCATCTATTTTATTCCATGGTATATCCATTGCAAAAACAGCGGAAGTAGCATCACAGAGGGTAAGCCCCTTCCTGTCATCAGGAATCCAGTCGCCGTTTGGAACCTTAACTCCGCTTGTTGTTCCATTCCATGTGAATACCACATCGTTGTCAAAATTAACCTTGCTGACATCAGGGAGCTCACCGTAATCAGCTGAAATTATATTGACATTCTCCAGTTTAAGTTCTTTAGTAATGTCATTTGCCCAGCCCTTTCCAAAGGATTCAAAGCAAATTGCATCAACACCTCTTTCGCCAAGGACATTCCACATAAGCATTTCAAAAGCTCCCGTATCGGATGCAGGTACTATGCCAACCCTGTAATCATCAGGGATCTTAAGAATTTCCTTTGTTTTGATAATTGACTCATAGAGTTTTGCTTTTCCAAGCTTGCTCCTATGAGACCTTCCAAGAGGTGCATCCTTAAGGGATTCAATTGAATATCCGGGATGCTTGGCGCATGGTCCCGATGAAAAACATGGATTTAAAGGTTTGTTGGTTGGTTTCATTTTATTCTCTCCTCGCTTTATTTTTGTTTAAATTCATTTGATAAGTAAAAGTTATATAAATAAAAAAACCCTCAACCCTGACAATAATCAGGGACGAGAGGTATTTATCCGCGGTGCCACCCAAATTAGTTAGATCCAATATCTAACTCACTTTTATGCACGATAACCGGTGCAACGGTTTGATTCGTCATCAACGCCTCAGGGGTGGAATCAACGAGGCCTCTGGTTGATTTGCACCAAACATCAACTCTCTTATGCAGAGCACTTGTTACTTTCCCCATCACAGGCTTAAAATATTAGGCTATCAAATAATTACTTCTTAATTTTATTATATTTTGTACTGCAATGCAAGGGGATGCATGAAAATTTTAATTACATTTCATAATTTATAATATTTGAAAGAAGTAATAAGAGATTTCAAGGGGGATAAGGGGTAGATTAAAAAAAACAAACTTGTTGCAACTTGACATAAAATTTTTGTTTCCATACAATTAATATGTGTTATATAATATATATATAATACTATTTCATTATAATCTTACATAATCTCGTTATTCTGTTTTGCTTTTTAATTGTTCTTAATTGGTTTCAAAGGCAATCCCCAATATTTTGCTTTGGAAGTTCGGCAAATTAATAAATAATTCTATTTGATTTCATCTTTTATTAGTAAACAGTTTAATATCTTAAGGAGTGTGCGGAAAATGGATAAAGTGAAGGGCTTATTGAAAAACATAACAGGCTTCAATCTATTGGTGACAAGGATACTGGCGATCTCCAGTGCAATAATGGTGGTATGTGATCTGGCTGTCTTATTTGGATGGTTGCCGCTGGAAGTTACCGTATTCAGGATAGCGTTTTTGGTTGTCCATGCAATATTTGGGGCTGCTGTGGCAGTATTTCTGATAATATTGAGTAAATTTGTACTTAGCCAGTCTCAGGAGTTGGAGCAAAAGGAAAAAGCCCTCCACAATCTGATGTCTGCTGCTCAAGACATTTCAAAGGCGTCTAATGGGTTGGTTTGCTCTGTAAAAGAGGTATTTGGAATGTCTAAAGATGCATTGGAGACAAGTAAAATGATTGCTTCAAGTGCCAGCGATGTTGACATGGGTTCGAAGGATACTTTAAGCTTTGTTAATGAGGCTACAAAGGCCGCTATCAGCATATCGAAGGATCTGGACAAAATAGCCAGTGAGTATGTTTTCGTATCAAGCATTTCGCAGCAGTTAAAAATAATGACTGATGACAGTAAATCATCAATGAAAAAAACTATGGATGAAATCAGAATTATCAGTGAGAATACTACCAAAACAAAAAATACCATTTACAGCTTGAAAGAAAGAACAAGTAAAATTGAAAAAGTGGTTGAGGTAATTACCGGAATTGCCAATGACACAAGTCTTCTGTCCCTGAATGCTTCAATAGAATCAGCTAAAGCAGGGGAGTACGGAAAAGGTTTTGCAGTGGTAGCAAGTGAGGTAAAAAAATTGGCTGAGCAATCCCATAATTCAGCCCAGGAAATCTCTCAGATGATAAAGGGAATTCTTGCAGATACAGACCTTGCGGTTAATGACATAGATACAACTGCCGAACTGGTTTCAAAAAGTATGGAAGTAATCAATAACTCTGCCAATACATTTGAAATGATTTCAGTAGCCAGCGAAGAAGTGAATGACAAGATACAGGGGGTTACAGACCTTACACAGGGTGTGTCAAAAAATGGGGATAATATTGTGCAGATAATTAAAAATATACAGGATATAAATTCAAAGAGTCTCGCTGAGCTGAGCAGTATGGTGGAATCAGCTGAAAACCAATCTGTTTTCCTCGAGCAGATTACCGATTCGATGGAGAATATTCAACTGCTTTCAAAAGAGCTGTTGGAAATTTGCGAGAACAGCAACCTGTAAGAAAGCCTTTTCTTCGATAAAAATAAATCTTGTTTTTTGCTTGATATTCTAAGAGACATATAGTAACCTTCTAGTTAGAGGGAGTGCTGTATGTCCTTTTTGCATTGCTATATATTACTAAATAAGCATTTTATATTGATTTTGGATACTTCAACATATATATTAATTTTGTATTCAAGGCATAATGAAATTATATAACGAGGCTTAAGGAGAGAGAAATTTGAAAAACATTTTTAAGTGGTCATTGAATAAACTGGTTATTACCGGAGCATGTGTGTACTTCTTTCTAATCGTGGTATTTATGTTGAATTCCGGTTTGGTCCGATTGTCTCAGAATCCTTTTACGAATAAAGCGTTAGATGTGTTGTTTCTTGTAATGGCGGGGGTTGTGGGATATGGAGCATTATGGATCTTTAAGAGAGCTTTAAACTTACATATATTTAATAAAGGGTATATAAGAGTATTGATTATTGTTCTTATGACTCTTTTAACGAGGTTTGTTTGGATTAATATTGTGGATATTACGCCCAACAGCGATTTTGCACTGTATAATACTCTGGCGGAAGCGTTTTCAAGGGGAGAAGCAGCTGGAGGCAAATATGTAGCTCTTTTTCCCCACACTTTTGGCTATCCTTTTATACTGGCTATGGTGTATGGTGTTTTTTCTCCCGACAAGTATTTTGCTCTGCTTTTGAATATTTTGTTTGAAGCAGGAACAGGGGTTCTTATATATTGTCTTGGAAAAATGATTTCAAACTGGAAGATTGGATTTTCTGCAGCCATTGTTTGGGCTCTATGGCCTTCTCATGTGTTTTATTCCTCAATTGTATGTACTGAACCATTATACACATTATTAATGGTACTTTTGATATTTGCCTATTTTAAGGTGTCAATCAAAAAAATGGGCTTCTTGTACTCTTGCGGCTTGTACCTTCTGCTTGGAATTTTATGTGCTTCAGCCAATGCAGTTCGCCCTATGGGTACATTGCTTATTATCATTCTGGGAGTAGCTGAGGTAATGAAGGTAATTAAGAAGAGGGAAGGATTAAAGCAAAGTTTGGCAGGATGTATTCCCTTTGCAGTTTTCATCATAGCTTATTTCTCTTTTGCTAATTTAACAGGCATGTATATTTCAAATAATATTGGACATAGGACGGCGAAGAGCCCCATAGGTTTCAATATCTATGTTGGAACCAATATTAATTCTAGCGGAACATGGAATCAGAGTGATGCCAATGAGCTTTTAGATTTGATGAACCGAGACCCCTTTGATGCCCAGGAAGTACATGATCGGTTGATTGATATGACAATTCAAAGGGTTAGGGGCCAAGGAACCGGTAATTTGAAGTTGGCGATAAAGAAAAATATGATTATGTGGGGTAGGGATGATGAAGTTGTAACTTATATGATTGCCGGGAGCAAGCAGGAGGAAGCTTCATCCTTATTAGATGTGAAGAGCTGTGAAGGGCTGTTGAGATATATTTGCAACTTCTATTACTACATGATTGTCATATTGGCCTTTAAAGGACTCTTGGGAACATATAAGAAAGAAGATAACAGTATCCTTATGGCATTGCTGCTTCTGTTTCTTGGAATTGGTGCCATCCATACCATAGTTGAGGTACATGGCAGGTATCATTATTCGGCTATGGTGGTATTTGCTATTCTTGCTGGGTCAAATTTTGCAAAAATTGAATCGTAAACAAAAAGGCGTGTAACTCCGATAATTTATATATGTTGTATAATTCTAATATAATTAAGGAGTGAACACATGCTATGATCAAAAATATGTCTATAAAGGCTAAGCTGTTGACAATTGTATCTATTACGATAGTAGCACTTATAATAGTGACAATCTTATCTACTATTACAATCAATGCCATTTTTAAACAGGTCAAAACCAGTATTTTCGATGAACATTTTCAGTCCATGTCCATGATTCTAAATGCTGATAGAGATATGTACCAAGCATATGTTGCAATGTGGGGAACCGTCAATTTAAAAGAAAACACTGAAGAGTATAATAACTTAGTTCAAGAATATAAAGATAATATAGAGCAGGTTAGACAACAGGTAACTGAAATAAAAGGAACAATGGAAAAAGATAGTGAGTCGTGGTTAGAAATTAGAGATAGCCAGAGTGGAAGAAATATTTTTGAGTTGTTCACGTCGTTTGAAGGTAATTTTAATCAGTGGATTACAGAAAGCAATAATGTGATTGAGAATAAGGTTTTATCACAGGTCTGGAATGAGAGCTTTCAGGCGGCGAGACAAGATATAGACATAATAGGAGAATTGATTGATCTTAGTGCAAGTAATCAAATATCTTCAATTGAAGTCACGAAAAATAACGTGGTTAGACAGATAGTGGCAGTCGATATTTTAACCCTGATTCTGGCACTGACAATTTCGATTATTTTCTTAAGAATAATATCAAATGCTATTGGACAGTTGAGCAAAGCAGCAGGAAAAATGGCTTTGGGAGATATAGACATTGAGGTGGATGTTGCGTCTAAGGATGAAATCGGCAAGCTGGCTAACGATTTTAAAATGATGGCTGATAGTATAAAAGAGAAGGTAGAAGCTGCTGAGAAAATCTCAAAGGGATACCTTGATACCGAAATTACTGTTAGATCGGAAAAGGATATTTTATCAAAAAGCATGAAATCTGTTGTTGAGAACTTAAAACATCTTGTGGATGAAACTGGAGTTCTCACAAAAGCTGCTGCAGAAGGACATTTAGATACAAGAGGGGATGCAGAAAAATTTGAAGGAGGATACAGGGATATAGTTATAGGCATTAATAATACTCTTGATGCTGTAAGTGAACCTATTTTAGAAATTCAGGAGGTTCTAGAGGGGTTGGCTGCAGGAAACTTGGATGTGAGTGTAAAAGGGGATTACAAAGGTGATTATGCAGAACTTAAGAATTCCTTAAATAATACCATTGATACGTTACATTTATATATTGAAGAAATATCTCGGGTACTTACTGAAATGTCTAGAGGAAATTTGGATGTAAGCTTGTCTGAAAACTATCGTGGAGACTTTATACATATACATGAAGCCTTAAACACCATTATTAAATCATTAAATAAGATAATGCATGAAATTACTTCTGCAGCAGGACAAGTGGCCGCAGGTTCAAGACAGGTGTCGGATTCAAGTCAGGTTCTGTCCCAAGGTGCTACAGAGCAAGCAAGCTCTATCGAGGAGCTGACATGTTCTCTTGATGAAATCGCCAAACAGACAAAGCAAAATGCAGTTAATGCAAGCAATGCCGATAATCTGGCTTTGACCGCAAAGAACAACGCTATAGACGGCAACAAGAAAATGGGTGAGATGCTGAAATCAATGCAGGACATAAATGATGCATCAAATAATATATCAAGAATAATTAAGGTTATTGATGATATTGCATTTCAGACTAACATACTTGCCCTTAATGCTGCTGTTGAGGCTGCAAGGGCAGGACAGTACGGGAAGGGATTTGCGGTTGTTGCAGAGGAAGTAAGAAATCTTGCGGCAAGAAGCGCAAATGCCGCAAAGGAGACTACACAGCTCATAGAAGGTTCTATCCATACGGTTGAGGCTGGGATGAGAATAGCATCGGATACGGCGAATGCTTTAAACACTATTGTAGAAGAAGTTTCGAAAGCAGCTTCAATAGTACAGGATATATCGGTAGCCTCCAATGAACAGGCTACAGGCATTGCACAAATAAATCAGGGTGTATCTCAGGTTTCACAAGTTATACAAACGAATTCGGCCATAGCGGAGCAAAGTGCTGCGGCAAGTCAAGAATTATCAAGCCAGGCAGAATTATTAAAGGAAACGGTAAGAAGGTTCAATCTCAAAGCCAGTGCAAACATGCCGGGACAAGCAGAAATAGATCCTGAAGTTATGAAGTATATGGAGGATGTTCTGGAAAAAAAGGAAGCAGGAAGCAAGAAGACGGGAAAAAGAACTGCCAAAGCAGATATTAAAATTGAGCTTGATAATGAAGGTTTTGGTAAATATTAGAAGATTCAGATTCCATTGATAATATCCATAGTTGACATAAAATCTTTACGACCGTAGAATTGATATGTGTAAAACTTTTTTGTACTGGAGAATAGAAAATGCAAAATGAAGCGGCCTCAAGAAAAAAAATAAGTGTCTTTGCACTTACTTGGCCGATATTTATTGAAACTCTGCTAAGAACAATGTTAGGCAACGTAGACACTTTTATGTTAAGTGATTATTCCGATGATGCTGTAGCAGCAGTCGGGGTCGCAAATCAAATACATTATATACTTATCATGTTGTACAGCATTGTTTCAGCCGGAACCACCGTGCTTATATCTCAGTATCTAGGAGCCAAAAAGAAAAAAGAAGCTTCGGTGGTGGCTGTTGCTTCGGTTGCAGGTAGTTTGATATTCGGCTTATTTATTGGACTTGTTGTGTACTTATTCAGAGGGCAGATACTAATGTTTCTTAATATCCCGTCAGAACTTATGGGATATGCTATGACGTTTTTGGGAATTGTAGGAGGATTATCCTTTACACAGGCAATGATAGCTACCTTGTCCGCAATAATCAGAAGCTATGGCAATACCAGAATAACCATGTATATTTCAATCGGTATGAATATCATGAATATTATTGGAAACAGTATATTCCTGTATGGATTTTTCGGAGCGCCGAAGCTAGGGGTGGCTGGTGTTGCTATCGCAACGGTAATAAGTCAGGCTGCCGGTGTTGTTGTAATGATGATTGTAATGTTGACAGGACTAAATACTAAATTCTCTTTCCGAGAACTTGTACCTATACCGTGGGAGACTTTGAAAGATATATTAAAGATTGGTCTTCCTTCGGCGGGGGAAGGAATTGCTTATGAGGGCTCCCAGCTTACCATTACCCGTATAATAACAGTATTGGGTACGGCTGCTCTTACAACCAGGGTATATACACTAAACCTTATGCAGTTTGTAATGGTTTTTTCGATAGCTGTCGGGCAGGGAAATCAGATTGCTGTGGGTCACCTTGTCGGTGCAGGCGATAATGAAAAGGCATACAAGACATGTATGAGAAGCTTGAAATATGCTATAGTAGTTGCTGTTGCCATAGCCGGGATATTTGCGCTCTTTTCGAAGCTGCTGCTGGGAGTTTTTACAGACGACCAGGCGATAATTGAAATGGGAAGCAAGTTGATGCTGATTGCAATTATTTTGGAGCCGGGCAGAGTCTTCAACATTGTCATAATAAACTCGCTAAGAGCTGCGGGCGATGTCAGATTCCCCGTTATCATGGGCATTATATCGATGTGGGGAATAGGGGTGTTACTGTCATACCTGCTAGGAGTAGTTTGCGGATTTGGTCTGGTTGGTGTATGGATTGCCTTTGCAAGTGACGAATGGTTTAGAGGAATTGCAATGCTCCTTCGTTGGAGATCACGGGTTTGGCATAAGATGGCGCTTGTAAAAAGCAAAAACGTAGAAATGCCGGCGTAAATTTGAATTTCAATAAAAGCTCGGGACATCGAGTCCCTTCGTTTTGCCTCTTTCATTCCAAGAGGCCGAAAAAGAGCTGTGAAAAAATATTGTGTTTTTTTTCACAGCTCTCATAATGTACATTTCAATCAATAAAATCCAACTTCTCAAATTTGCTATTGTTTGATAAACATTTGAGTCCAATAAAGTCTTCCGTTTGGTCCTTTTGCAAGTCCAACTCCAATCTCACTGAAAGAGGGACTTAATATGTT
Organism: Acetivibrio mesophilus; assembly: GCF_004102745.1. GTDB lineage: Bacteria > Bacillota > Clostridia > Acetivibrionales > Acetivibrionaceae > Hungateiclostridium > Hungateiclostridium mesophilum. Next base: position 86,663 of record NZ_RLII01000005.1, read on the forward strand.
GTTTCTGTGGCCAGGGGAATTCATCCACGCATTCATAACTTCCGATGCTGTTCTCTGTCCCATGGCAATGTTCTCACCTGCAGCAGTGTATTTTATTCCGAAAGATTCCATCATTCTAAAGGGAGAACCGTAAGTAGGGGAAGTGTGTGAAAAATAACCCTTGTCCACCATGTCTTGGGATTTGTATCTGGCAACCCTTGATAGCTGCCAATTGGCCTTTAATGCGGGAAGTCCTTTCTTGGCTCTTTCGACGTTGACAAGTCTTATGACTTCATTTTCCTGCGCTTTTACATCATCTATACTCGGTATATTGATTTTTTGTCCGGGATAAATGAGGGCAGGATTTTTAATTTGGGGATTTGCTGAAATTATTTCACTGATACCTATTTGATGTTTTACAGCAATTTTCCACATGGTATCTCCCCGCTTAACAGTATAAACCTTTGTTTGGGCAAATACATTGCTTGTAAACATTAAAACAAAAAGGAATACCAGTACACTTTTTCTTTTCATAAAAATATCACCTCATGTAATATTTTTATAAGATTGCTAGGTTTTTATGTTATAAATATTATGTAATTAATACCATGTTTACCTTGTATTAAAGTAAATAATATAATAACGAGGAGATATTCGAACTGATGTGTTATAATATTGTAATTGAAGTCTTTTTGGGTATTCTAAAATGCAGGAAGAAATAGCAGTGGGTGAATGGGATGAAAACAAACCAGGTTATTGAAGTGGCTCTAAAAGCAGGGGAGACCTTGCTTACTGGAGGAGCTGAGATATATAGGGTCGAAGATACTGTGATAAGAATATGCGAGAGCTATAATGTCGATGCTGAATGTTTTGTGCTTCCAACGGGGATATTCATAACTGTAATCGACAATGAAGGCAATCCCGTATCCTTTGTTCGACGAATCAGAAAGAGAACTGTAAATTTGGAGAAGGTAGAAAAAATAAATTCCTTTTCAAGAAGCCTTCAGAATAATCCTGTTTCTTATCAGGAGGCAATGACGGGTTTGAACAGTATTATAGGCTTGGAGGGATATAGTTATGCGTTAAAGCTTCTCGTCGCAGGAATTACCCCTTTTGCATATGCCATGCTTTTTAGGGGAACTTTAGCGGAAGCATGCGCATCTTTTGTGATAGGGATTGTTATTTACTTCATAAAAGAAGAAATCACCAGGACAGGCATATTTGAATTCTTTGAGAATTTTATATCCGGGATGGCGGCAGGTATTTTAAGCGTTTTGGCGATAAAATTATTTCCGTTTATGGATTTATACAGAATTATTATTGCCTCCATAATAATTATGCTTCCGGGTCTTGCCATAACCAGTGCAATAAAGGATGCCCTTTACGGAGATATTGTATCAAGTATGTTCAGACTGACAGAAGCAGTTTTTATCGCCGCTGCGGTGGGTGTAGGAGTGGCAATAGCTTTGTCTGTTGGTCTGCGTTGGATTTGATTGGATGGTGGATTATGAGAGAAATTCTTCTGGCGTTTATAGGTAGTATTTGCCCTGGAGTAATATACAATGTTGAAAAAAGAAACTTGATATGGGTTGGCTTCTGCGGTATGTTGGGATGGATTACGTACAGTACCTTTAATGAGCTTGCGGAAAGCGTTGTACTTGCATCATTTTTAGGAGCAGTGGTTGTGGGTATATACAGTGAAAGTGTGGCAAGATTGTTAAAGGCACCTGCTACAGTGTTTTCAGTACCGGGGATAATTCCGTTGGTTCCGGGTATAGGTGCGTACAATACCATACAGCATATTGCAGAAAATCAGTTATATGAAGCTGCGAGCAAAGGAATAGAGACAATGTCCTGTGCCGGTGCAATTGCGTTTGGAATTTTGCTTACCTCGGCAGTTTTTCGATTACCTAAGAAGTTGAAAAAAAGAAGGCCGAATCCTGCTTGAAGTAACCGATAGGTTGGCAGAATTCGGCATGTTTCTTTTGTCTGTTTTTAAATTACATTAATAAAACAGTAAGAGGAATATAAGAATAAAAAACAGTATTACTGCTGTTTCATCGATAGGGATAGAACAATCTTTCCTGTCTATTTCATAAGTTGTAACAGCTTCGGTTGTATCTCGCATAATATCATTTTCATCTAAAGCTTTCTCAATCCTCAATTTCTCCAAATTGCTTTCTTCAGCCACGTTATTACCTCCCTTTGGAAATGCTCAAAAGTGATGCCGTCAAGGGAACGGCATTAAAGCTTGCTTTGTAATATAATATTCATTAAATACTATATTGTTACACCTAGGGAGTATGGAATAGGGATAACTTGGAAATTATTCCATTATGCAAATTATATCTTTATGGACTTCAGAGGTAAGTTTCATTAAATTGCGTAATATTAGCTTATACTCTGAGTTATCATTTTTCATTTTTGACTTTGCCACTGCACTAAAAAAGTAAATCATATTAACGCTTTCAATTAGCAAAAACAGTGCTTCATACTTTGTGAAGTACTCTGAGCCAATGTCCTCGTTAATGGATAATTTGACAAAGTCATAGTCCTCAATCAGATCTGCAAGAAGCTTTTGCATAGAGTAAATATTCTTTCGTGTGTTTCCCGGAAGATGTTGCTTGGCATGCTTATAACTTTTTTGGAGATTAGGAAGCAGGAAATTGTAAATATAGTTTCCCATGTCCTTTAAATGAAGCATTTCTAACTGATATATTGAATCTACCCTTGCAAGATCCCAATCAAGACTTAAATTGCTCTGTCCGTGCAATTATATCACTCCTTATAGTTCTATAGTTATTGCTTGATATATATTAACTATTACACAATATTATATTGGAATTTGAATAAATATGATTAAAGAAATTACTTAGTTAAGAATTGGCCAAATAAAAATTGAAAGAAGCGCCAACATAATAATTATATATCATATTTTAGCAAAAATCAACAGAAAGTTGGAATTATATTCTTTCGCTTATATTTAGCCTTTTTAAATAACTTTAACAAGGGCCAAACTTGACACGAACATAAGTTTGATGTAAGCTGAATCATAGGGTACATCGGTAATTCAAAGAATAATAATAGGAGTGACACAGAGGTTATGGCAAAGGAAAAGCAGAATAGAGCTGAAAGATATGGGAACGACAGTATTAAATCTCTTAAGGGTGCTGACAGGGTCAGACTGCGTCCGGCAGTTATATTTGGCTCTGATGGTATTGAAGGGTGTCAGCATTCGGTTTTTGAAATACTGTCAAACTCAATAGACGAGGCCAGAGAAGGCTTTGGCAAAGTGATTGAGGTTACCAGATACAAGGATTATTCTGTTATGATAAAGGACTATGGACGCGGAATACCACTGGATTATAATGAAAGTGAGAAGCGTTATAACTGGGAATTGGTATTTTGTGAGCTCTATGCAGGCGGGAAATATAAAAATAATTCTGGTGAAAACTATGAATTCAGCCTTGGATTAAATGGGCTGGGAAGTTGTGCAACTCAGTACAGCTCGGAGTATATGGATGTCACTGTTTACCGAGATGGTATGAGGTATGACCTGCATTTTGAAAAAGGTGAAAATATCGGTGGGCTTAAAAAGGAGAAATGCAGCTATGAAAGCACGGGAACCATTATCAAATGGAGACCGGACCTGGATGTGTTCACAGATATAAATATACCTCTTGAATACTATACCGAAGTGCTTAAGAAGCAGGCTGTTGTTAATGCCGGTTTAAGATTTATATTGAAGGATGAAGAGTCCGGTCAGAGTTTTGAATTCTGCTATGAAAATGGTATTGTGGATTATGTAAAGGAGATTTCGGGAGATAAGAGATTTACAGAAATTCAGTATTATGAGACAAGCACAAGGGGAAGGGACCGAGAGGACAAGCCTGAGTATAAGGTTAAAATGCAAATAGCCTTTTGCTTCAACAATGAGGTGAACCTCCTTGAGTATTATCACAATTCCAGCTTTTTGGAGCATGGTGGAGCCCCTGACAAAGCGATAAAGAATGCATTTGTTTATGAGGTGGACAGGTGTCTTAAATCCCAGGGCAAATACAATAAAGATGAGTCCAAGATTACATTTCAGGATATACAGGACAGTCTTATACTTGTAACAAATTCCTTTTCTACTATAACGAGTTATGAGAATCAGACGAAGAAATCAATTACCAATAAATTTATTCAGGAGGCAATGACTGATTTCCTGAAACAGCAGCTTGAGGTTTATTTCATAGAAAATAAAATGGAAGGCACCAAGATTTTGGAACAGGTGCTGGTGAATAAGAGAAGCAGGGAGACTGCTGAGAAAACCAGAATCAATATTAAAAAGAAGCTCAGCGGAAATGTGGACATTTCAAACAGAGTTAAAAAGTTTGTAGACTGCAGAAGCAAGGATGTTAATAAAAGAGAGATTTATATAGTGGAAGGAGACTCTGCTTTAGGATCCTGTAAGCTTGGACGAGATGCTGAGTTTCAGGCTATAATACCGGTCAGAGGTAAGATTTTAAACTGCCTTAAGGCAGAGTATGACAGTATTTTCAAGAATGATATTATTGTTGACCTCCTAAAGGTGCTCGGGTGTGGTGTTGAGATTAAGTCAAAGCACAATAAGGAGCTCAGTACATTTGACCTAAACAACCTCCGATGGAGCAAGGTAATTATATGTACCGATGCCGATGTGGATGGTTTCCAGATAAGGACTCTTATACTGGCAATGCTTTATAGGCTAGTCCCAACTTTGATACAGGTTGGAAAGGTATTTATTGCTGAGTCACCGCTGTTTGAGATAAGGACAAAGGATAAAACTTATTTTGCTTATAGCGACAAGGAAAAAAATCAAATCGTTTCAAAGCTTAAGGGCAAATACTCAATACAGCGTTCAAAAGGCCTTGGTGAGAATGATCCTGAGATGATGTGGCAGACAACAATGAATCCGGAAACGAGAAGGCTTATTCAGGTGGTTCCCGATGATATTAAGAAAACAGAGGAATTTTTTGATCTTCTTCTTGGGGATAACCTTCCCGGAAGAAAAATGTATATTGAAGAAAACGGATATAAGTATCTTGATATGATAGATGTGAGCTAATATTATATAAAGTACTGAAATTGTGGGTAGGTCAGTATATAAAAAGTAATAGTGGAAAGGTGAAATAATAATATGCCATCAAACAATTTGATTGAGCAGAAGATAGTTGATACTCTTGAAAAGAACTATATGCCCTATGCGATGAGTGTAATTGTTTCCAGGGCAATACCGGAGATAGACGGACTTAAGCCGTCCCACAGAAAGCTGCTTTATACTATGTATAAAATGGGACTGTTGACCGGTGAAAAGACCAAATCTGCAAATGTAGTGGGGCAGACCATGAAGCTTAATCCCCATGGAGATATGGCAATTTATGAGACCCTTGTGAGGCTGACTCGCGGCAACAATGCTCTATTGCTTCCCTATGTGGATTCTAAGGGTAATTTCGGAAAACATTATTCGAGAGATATGAAATTTGCTGCACCCCGTTATACCGAGGTAAAGCTTGAAAAAATATGTGAAGAGCTTTTTAGGGATATTGACAAGGATACTGTTGAGTTTGTTGACAACTATGACGGGACAATGAAGGAGCCAAGGCTTCTTCCTACTACTTACCCAAGCATTTTAGTGAATGCAAACCAGGGTATTGCAGTAGGTATGGCAAGTAACATATGCAGTTTTAACCTTATAGAGGTATGCAATGCTGCTATTGAGCTTATAAAGGATGAAAACATGGACCTCCTTAAAGTCTTAAAAGCTCCTGATCTGCCTTCGGGGGGACAACTGATATATAATGAAGGGGAAATGCGGGAGATTTATGAAAAAGGCAGGGGCAGCTTTAAGCTCCGGGCAAAATATCGGTATGATAAAGCAAACAACTGCATAGAAATATACGAGATACCTTATACTACAACTGTCGAAGCCATTATTGATTCTATTATCGATCTTGTAAAGAGCAATAAGATTCGAGATATATCGGATGTGAGGGACGAGACAGACCTAAACGGCCTTAAAATAGCGCTGGATGTAAAAAAGAATACAGATCCCGATACGCTTATGAATAAGCTTTACAGATTTACTCCACTGCAGGACAGCTTTAGCTGCAACTTTAACATACTTATTAACGGTCATCCTATGGTTATGGGAATCAAGCAGATTCTTAGGGAATGGATTAGTTTCAGAGTGGAGTGCATCAAAAGACAAACGCTTTTTGACATAGACAAAAAGTCCCAAAAGCTTCATATCCTTCTTGGATTGGAGAAGATTCTATTAGATATCGACAAGGCTATTAAGATCATAAGAAATACGGAACAGGAAGCATTGGTAGTTCCAAACCTCATGGAGGGCTTTGAAATAGATCAAGTTCAGGCTGAATTTGTTGCAGAAATAAAGCTTAGAAACCTTAATAAGGAGTATATCATAAAGCGTGTTAGCGAGATTGACAGCCTAAAGAAGGAAATAGCAGAGCTTAATGATTTATACGGTAGCGAGAAAAAAATCAAGAAGGTTATCATAAAGCAACTGGAGGAGGTTTCAAAGAAGTATGGTAAGCCCAGATGTACTGAGATTATAGGAGAGGAGCATGTCGAAGAGATAACTCAAGAACATCTGATAGAGGATTACAACTTAAAGCTGTTCCTCACCCAGCAAAATTATTTAAAGAAGATTCCTCTGACATCATTAAGGACCAGTCCCGAGCATAAGCTAAAAGAGGATGATTTTATAGTACAGGAACTGGAAACTCACAACAAGGCAGATCTTCTGCTGTTTTCAAACAAACAGACCGTGTACAAGATGAGGATATATGAAATTGAGGACTGTAAAGCAAGCAGCCTAGGTGAGTTTCTTTCAAATGTTCTAAACCTTGAAGAAGGTGAGGAGATTATTCATATGGTTGCTACGGATGACTATAAGGGTCAAATGATATTTGCCTTTGAGAATGGCAAAGTAGCTAAGATAGAGCTCGAAAGTTATGCAACCAAAACAAATAGAAAGAAGCTTTCCAATGCATATAACGGTCTGTCAAAGCTGATTTATATAGGACACATAATGGAGGATGAAGAATTGGTGGCCTTTAGTAGCTTAAATAAAGTTCTTATCTTCAATACTTCCGGCATAAATTCAAAGTCCACGAGAGATTCACAAGGTGTTCAAGTGCTTAAGTCAAAAAAAGGAAGTATAATGACTTGTATTAAAAAAATTAGCGAGGTCTCTTTTACAGATCCTGACTATTACAGGACAAAGAATATTCCTGCTATCGGTTGCTATCTTAAAGATGAAGATGTTGATGATAACCAGATAAAACTTGATCTCTAAAGGGATAACAGCAAAATGTTCACGAATTTATTGCGTTTATGAAATTATTCTGGTAATATAAATGATGTAATACGGCTTTATCTGAATAATTTCAGAAGTTGTGTTATTGTAGAGAGGTTTGGTGTTGTACCGGACTTATTTACAGAATGCATATAATCTACAAAAGGAGTTGGTCAAATGTATAAGAATCAAGTAAGGTCACCAGGATTAGTTGTGGTTCTTTCAATTGTAACCTGTGGCATTTATGCTTTCTACTGGATTTATAAAATGTCAGAGGAGTTGCAGAGAGCTACAGGTAAGTCATCGACGAGCCCAGGGGTAGAACTTTTGTTGTGCATCGTAACCTGTGGTTTTTATTTGATTTATTGGTATTATAAATATGGAAAGATGATAACCGAAGCTCAGGAACTGGCAGGATTAAGGTCAGAAGACAATGCGATACTGTATCTGTTGCTTGCTGTTTTTGGTTTATCTATTGTTAGTATGGCACTTATGCAGTCGGCAGCTAATAAAATTTGGGAACAGAATGTAATATAACGAGGCGATAAACGTCCCCACTTCTTATAAGTGGCGGGTGCTGAGGTGTAATAAAAAGTGGGATTATGTATTTTTAAGAATTTTTTTGGACTTCCATGTCCAGGATGCGGAATGACGAGAGCGTATTTTAGTTTATTTAAATTCGATTTAGCATCAGCTTTTTATTATCATCCTCTGTTTCTGCTTCCTGTTATATTGGCCATAATTGTTGTTTTCAAAAACAATAGCTTTTTTGTGCGCCTATATAAAAACAATATCCTATGGGTATCGGTATCGGCAGGATTTATCCTTCTATGGATTGTTAGGCTTATACTGTTTTTTCCTGACACTCCACCGATGGAGTACAATTCAAAGGCTTTGATACCGCAGCTGTTTAGATTGTTCGGCGGATAGTTTATCGAATAATAATATACTTACCAAAAGGAAATCACAAAAGTACATGTTTGTGGTTTCTTTTTTATGTTTTCTTTTTTATTGCCCAAACATATGTTTGAATGTGCACACAACTGTGGTATAATAAAGTGAAATAACCCTAAAGATTGAATTGAGGTGCATGTTTATATGCATGAGTTTAAGCTTGTGTCTGATTACAACCCCCGCGGGGATCAGCCTGAGGCTATAGATAGACTTGTTGAAGGAATTAATAGAGGATGCAGGGGGCAGACCCTTCTGGGAGTGACCGGATCGGGTAAAACATTTACCATGGCCAATGTTATTGAGAGAGTTCAGAAGCCTACCCTTGTGATTGCCCATAATAAGACCCTTGCGGCGCAGCTCTGTAGTGAGTTTAAGGAGTTTTTCCCCAATAACTGTGTTGAGTATTTTGTAAGCTATTATGATTATTATCAGCCGGAGGCTTATATTCCTTCCACTGATACCTATATTGAGAAGGATTCATCAATAAATGATGAGATTGATAAGCTGAGACACTCGGCTACTGCTGCACTGTTTGAGAGAAGAGATGTTATAATAGTTGCCAGTGTTTCATGTATTTATGGTCTGGGAGATCCGGAGGATTATACCGATTTGATGCTTTCTCTGCGGCCCGGCATGATAAGGGACAGAGATGAAATTATTAGAAAACTGGTGGATATTCAATACGAGAGAAATGAAATTGACTTCAAGAGAGGGAAGTTTAGGGCCAGGGGCGACATACTGGAAATATTTCCGGCATCATCCTCCGATAAAGTGGTGCGGGTGGAGTTTTTCGGAGAAGAAATCGAACGAATAACCGAAATTGATTCATTGACCGGTGAGATAACGGGAGTGAGTTCTCATGTGGCTATTTTTCCGGCTTCCCACTATGCTACGACAAAGTCAAAGATGGAAAAGGCTATAATTACAATAGAGCAAGAGCTTACGGAGCGACTTAAGGAGCTAAAGTCTGACGGTAAGCTCCTTGAGGCCCAGAGGCTTGAACAGCGGACAAGATATGACCTTGAGATGATGCAGGAAGTAGGATTTTGCCAGGGTATAGAGAATTATTCAAGGCATATAAGCGGAAGAACTCCTGGCAGTCCGCCTTTTACGCTCATTGATTATTTTCCTGAAGACTTCTTAATGATAATTGATGAATCCCATGTTACCATTCCCCAGATTGGAGCTATGTACAATGGTGACAGATCTAGAAAGGAATCCCTTGTGGAGTACGGGTTTAGGCTCCCTTCGGCTTTTGACAACAGACCGCTGAAGTTTGAAGAGTTTGAGAAGAAGATTAACCAGATTATATTTGTCAGCGCGACACCATCAAAGTATGAAAAGGTGAACTCGGAACAGGTAGTAGAACAGATAATAAGGCCTACAGGGCTGCTTGATCCCGAAATAGTTGTGAAGCCTGTAAAAGGACAGATTGATGACTTGATTGGGGAGATAAGTGAAAGAATTCAAAATAATCAGCGTGTTATGGTTACCACTCTTACAAAAAAGATGGCGGAGGATCTGACGGATTATCTGAAGGAGCTTGATTTTAAAGTTGAATATTTGCACTCTGACATTGAGACCATTGAAAGAATGGAAATAATACGAAATCTAAGACTTGGAGTTTTTGATGTTTTGGTAGGTATTAATTTGCTAAGGGAAGGGCTGGATCTTCCGGAAGTATCCCTTGTGGCTATTTTGGATGCCGACAAAGAAGGATTCCTTCGTTCGGAAACCTCATTGATTCAGACCATAGGAAGAGCGGCCAGAAATGTTGAGGGAAAGGTCATAATGTATGCCGATACCGTTACCGATTCAATGAGAAAGGCTATTGATGAGACCAATAGAAGAAGAAAAATACAATCGGAATATAACCAGAAGCATGGCATTACGCCGAAGAGTGTTCAAAAGGGTATAAGGGATGTAATTGAAGTTACAAAGGTTGCGGAAGAGGATGCCAAGTACTTTATTCGCGGTGATGAGGACTCAATGGATAAGGATGAAGTAGAGAAGATAATAGATAAGCTAAGTAATGAAATGAAGACAGCGGCAGCAGAGCTTCAATTTGAACGGGCTGCGGAGCTAAGGGATAAAATTGCAGAGCTTAAGAAGAAAATAGAGTAAAGACCGGTCAGCATTATAAAAGCTCAGAAACTTAAGCAGGGTTTCTGAGCTTTTAAATAATTTGGCCTCTTGGAATCAAATGAAAGAGGCCAAATCGAAGGGACTCGATGTCCCGAGCTTATATTAATCCAGTACGTATACTACTACTTCCTGCAACCCAAATCCCATAGCCTTATTGTAAATTATCGATTCGCCGGGTTTGTCCTCGCCGAAGAAAATGTCTATTTTATTGCCCTTAATAAGGCTTCCGGTATCTTCAGCTATGTATATTCCATCAAGATAGTTGTATGCGTCGGGAAAAGAAATGTATACCCTGGTCCCCAGCGGGATGACAGATGGATCTACGGCGATGGTTCTGCCAACGGTGGCACGCTTACCTGAGGCCGTAATACCATACGCAGGATGTTCGCGGGTTTTGCCGCAGCTCTTATATGAGAGATCGTATGCTGTAGCTGTCATATTAATTATCTTTTTGCACTGAGGCATAATGTCGGCAACTTCAACTTTTGTGCGTGAAACATTAGTTTCAGCAACCTTAAGTTCAGTTGCATTAGTCGGTGTAATGGTTTTGGATCTGCTTACAGGTGTGGTTTGAGTTCTTGAAGAACTCTTGTCTTTTATATCTTTTATATCTGTTATATTTTTTTGGCTGATTTCAGTCAAAGGAATATTCATGGTATTGATAGCAACAACAGGCATAGACAATCCCTCTTTATTGCAGGTTATGTTCTCTTTGACGAGGCTGGACGGTTTTGTGCTGCTTGGGGATATCCAAGTGGAACTTTTGATATTTTGCATATTGTTGACTGCTTTTTCTGTGATCGAATTGATGGCATTATTGCTGGCGCAGGTAAGCAGAAAAGTCATTACTGACCCTGCTGCTACCATTTTCAGATCAAGATCCTTTTTGCTGAGGATAGAATGGCTGCAGCATTTGACTCGTTCGAGAATACTACCTGATTTGGAAGATAGAACAGCTGAATCCACTTTTTTAAGTATTTCATCGAGTATTTCAGGATAGTTTAGTTTTAAATGTGTTGCGTTCATCAGAACCTCTTCGAGAACTTCAGGGTAGTTCAGACTATTAATATCTTCGTCTTGAAAATACTCTGACAGATATTCCTTGTTAGAGTTCTGAATATTGCTGAGTTCAGGGCAATTAAGAATATTTCCTATTGCATTTCCCATAGTAATCCCCCCATCTTAAGAGCGCTTTTCTGCAGGTTATAACAAATAAAAATAATATAATATAAATCAATATAAACTGCATTAAAGATACCAGTATAATGCAGTTATTTGCAATGTCAGACAACGATCGGAGTTGAGTAAATATGGTGTATAGATTGCGTTGTCTATATTTTCAATTATTATCTATATATTCTATTAAAAAAGATGTTTGGCATATTCATATAAATTGTATTAAAAAATATCATTGATGGTGCACCGACTATACATCGGCAAATGTCTGGGATAAAAATGCAAATTCATGTTGTATTGTTTATATTATAATACAAAAAAGCATCCTTTCATAGTACAAAACATAAAAAATATGGAAAAAAATTATCTTTGTTAATAGGAATGCCTTACTATATACTTCGCCACTGAAGAAAAATAGTTGTTTAAGGTCTATTATAGGAGGATATAAATATTCATAAAAAAGTTCGAACAAATGTTTGAAAATTGCAGTTTATTTGGTATAATAATAGCTGTTTATAACGATTTGGTTCAAAGATAATTGTCCGGTTATAGAAAAATTTTCTTACCTCTCGTTATATAAGTGCTAGTAGAGCCTTAATTAAAATTAAAATTGAGCAGGTGTTTGTATGAGAAAAGATAATATTATTGTTAAAGGTGCCAGAGAGCACAATTTGAAAAATATAGATGTTACGATTCCAAGAGACAAGTTTGTTGTTATTACCGGGCTCAGCGGTTCGGGGAAATCATCTCTTGCTTTTGATACGATATATGCAGAAGGACAGAGGCGCTATGTAGAGTCATTGTCTTCATATGCTAGACAGTTCTTAGGGCAGATGGAAAAGCCGGATATTGACTATATTGACGGTCTGTCGCCGGCTATAGCGATAGATCAGAAGACCACAAGCCGTAATCCCCGTTCTACTGTCGGTACGGTTACGGAGATATATGACTATTTAAGACTTCTTTTTGCAAGGATAGGTACTCCCCACTGTTACTCTTGCGGAAAGGAGATTTCCCAGCAAACAGTGGACCAGATGGTGGATAAAATTATGGGGCTTGAGGAAGGTACCCGAATTCAGCTTCTTGCTCCTGTCGTGAGAGGAAGAAAAGGTGAGTATAATAAGCTGATAGAAGATGTAAAAAAAGATGGTTATGTCAGGATTAGGGTAGATGGAGAGGTAATGGATGTAAATGATCCGATAAACCTTGACAAGAATAAGAAGCACAGTATTGAAATTGTAGTGGACAGGCTGATTGTAAGGCCTGACATTCAAAAAAGGCTTACAGATTCCATTGAAACCGTACTTCGCCTCAGCAGCGGAATACTTATTGTTGATGTTATAGGCGCAAAAGAGATACTTCTCAGTCAGAATTTTGCTTGTACTGAATGTAACGTGAGTATGGAGGAAATAACCCCAAGGATGTTTTCCTTCAACAATCCTTATGGTGCCTGTCCCGAATGTACCGGCTTGGGCTCTCTTATGAGAATAGACCCAGATCTTGTTATACCTGATAAGAAGATCTCTTTGGCAGACGGAGCTGTCAGGGCAACAGGATGGAATATAGCCAATGGCGAAAGTTATGCCAGGATGTATATAGATGCTCTTGCAAGGCACTATAAATTCAGTGTAGATACTCCTGTTGAGAAGCTTCCTCCTCATATTCTTGATATTATACTCTATGGCAATAACGGGGAAAAAATTAAAATAGATTATGAAAGAGAAGATGAAAGAGGATCGTTCACAGCAAGTTTTCAGGGAATTGTAAACAGCATGGAAAGAAGATACAAAGAGACAAATTCGGAGAGTATGAAGCAGTACTATGAGGGTTTTATGAGCAATACTCTCTGCTCTGAGTGTAAGGGGGCAAGATTGAAAAAAGAAAGTCTTGCCGTTACTGTTGGCGGTAAAAATATACATGAGGTCTGCTCCATGTCCATCGGAGAAATAAAAGAATTTTTTGCCAACCTAAGCCTTACAGAAAGACAGGGGCTCATTGCCCGTCAAATACTGAAGGAAATAAATGCAAGATTAGGATTCCTGGTTGATGTGGGTCTTGATTACCTAACCCTTTCTAGGGCAGCAGGAACTCTGTCCGGAGGAGAGGCTCAGAGAATCAGGCTTGCTACGCAAATCGGCTCAGGGCTTATGGGGGTGATATACATCCTGGATGAGCCTAGCATTGGTCTTCACCAGAGGGATAATGACAAACTTCTTAAGAGCCTCAAGAAGATGAGGGATTTGGGAAATACCTTACTGGTTGTTGAGCATGACGAGGATACAATGTATGCATCGGATTATATTATTGATTTGGGTCCGGGAGCAGGAAGCCATGGGGGAGAAATAGTTGCAGAAGGTACTGTTGAAGAGATTAAGCAGAATCCAAATTCTATCACTGGACAGTATCTTAGCGGAACGAAAAAAATTGAAGTTCCGGAAGTGAGAAGAAAACCCAATGGGAAATGGCTGGAAATTATGGGAGCCAGAGAAAATAATCTAAAGAATATTAATGTAAATATACCTTTAGGGGTATTTACGTGCATTACAGGTGTTTCAGGGTCAGGGAAAAGCTCTCTGGTGAATGAAATATTGTACAAGCGCTTGGCTAATGAACTCAATAGAGCAAATCAGAAGCCGGGAGAACATGATTTAATGAAAGGGATTGAACATCTTGATAAGGTTATAGATATTGACCAATCACCCATTGGGCGTACGCCGAGGTCCAATCCTGCAACATATACAGGTGTGTTTGACCTAATAAGGGAAATATTTGCCGGTACCACTGAGGCCAAGACCCGGGGATACAAGTCCGGGCGTTTTAGCTTCAATATAAAGGGCGGAAGATGTGAGGCTTGCACAGGTGATGGTATAAACAAGATTGAAATGCACTTTTTACCGGACATCTATGTTCCCTGCGAGGTTTGCAAAGGCAAGCGCTACAACAGGGAGACTCTTGAAGTAAGATATAAGGGCAAGAATATAGCAGAGGTTCTGGATATGACCGTTGAAGAGGCTCTTGAGTTTTTTAAGAATATACCGCGGATACAGAAAAAAATGGAGACATTGTATGATGTGGGTCTTGGTTATATCAAATTGGGACAGTCATCTACCACTCTGTCCGGGGGAGAAGCGCAGAGAGTAAAGCTTGCCACTGAGCTTTCCAAAAGGAGTACAGGAAAGACAATGTATATTCTTGATGAGCCTACTACAGGGCTTCATATAGCTGATGTCCACAGGCTTGTCGGTATACTTCACAGACTGGTTGAAGCAGGCAATTCCGTGGTTGTTATTGAGCATAACCTTGACGTTATAAAGACTGCCGATTATATTGTTGATTTGGGACCGGAGGGTGGCAGCGGCGGTGGCACAGTTGTTGCTTGGGGAACACCGGAAGAGATAGTAAAGGTTGAGGGTTCTTATACAGGGCATTTTCTAAAAAATGTTTTACCATCCTAGATCCGGCCCACACTTTTTTGTGTTTATGTTTGATAAAGAGGAAGATAGATTACTTAAAACGCAGGTTTTGCCATTTTCGGCAGGTTTAAATTCAATTTTTAATCAAGATGCGTTTTAATGGCAATGGAATATTGTTAGACCTAATGCATAAATATGTGTTATACTTGAAACATAATAATTTTATGCAATAAACATGGACAATCCGCAATTTAACAATAAGGATTATTACTATGAGCTGAAAATAATATATTTATTACTACTAATTAGCTGGAAGGCAGCGGTTTCGCTCCGTTTTGTGCTTCAAGCGAAGTGAAAGGGATGATTAGGCTATGATGATGTGCTCAGTTTGTAAAGAAAATTTGGCAGTTGTTTTTATTACCAAGATAGTAGACGGCAAGCAAACCCAAGAGGGCTTATGTTTTTCATGTGCAAAGAAGCAGGGAATTCAACCGATAAATCAAATATTAGAACAAACCGGTATATCCGATGAAGAAATAGATGATTTAAACAAGCAGGTAGGGAGCTTTTTTGAAGAAATAGATTTGACCAATATAAATGATGCTGATGCCAGTCCAAATCCTACCAATCCGTTTTTAAACCTGATTAACAAGTCATTGCACAGGTCGATGGATAATATGGGATTGAAGGATTCAAAGGAGGAATCGGAATCCGACGGCAAAGCAGAGAAGGAAGATAAGGACAACAAAAACAATACCAGAACCAAGACTCAGGAGAAAAAGGCGCCAAAAAAGAAAAAGTACCTTGACACTTATGGTACAAACTTGATTACCAAGGCGAAAGAAGGGAAGATAGATCGCGTCATTGGGCGAAATCGGGAGATTGAAAGGATAATTCAGATATTAAACAGGAGAAATAAGAATAATCCAGTCCTAATCGGTGAGCCGGGTGTAGGTAAGACAGCAATTGCAGAAGGCCTTGCTGTGAGAATCGTCGATAGAGATGTTCCGGCAAAGCTCTTTAATGCTGAGGTTTATGTTCTTGATCTTACCGGTATAGTAGCAGGTACCCAGTTCAGAGGCCAATTTGAAAACCGAATGAAGGGTATTATCGAGGAATGTAAGGCCCTGGGAAATATAATACTGGTTATAGATGAGATTCATAATATTATGGGAGCTGGAGAGGCCGAAGGAGCTATGAATGCTGCCAATATTTTAAAACCTGCTCTTGCAAAAGGTGAAATACAGGTTATAGGTGCTACAACCCTAAATGAATACAAAAAGCATATTGAAAAGGATACAGCATTGGAAAGAAGATTCCAGCCGATATTGGTAGATGAGCCTACAATTGAGGAAACCATTGAGATATTGCAGGGTATAAAGGATTACTATGAAAGCTATCACAGGGTTAAGATATCCGATGAGGTAATACGGGCTGCGGTGATTCTTTCCGAGAGGTACATTACGGACAGATTTTTGCCGGATAAAGCAATAGACGTACTGGATGAGGCCGGTTCGAGAGCCAATATAAAAAACGTTGGTCTTGTGGAGTTTGAAGCTTTAAAGGAAGAATTGAAGAAAGTACAGGAAGAAAAGGAGAACGCCATTTCCGCAGATTCAATTGAGGACTATCAGAAGGCGGCTGACCTTAAGGTTAGGGAATGTAAGCTTCTTCAGCAGATAAAGGAAATAGAGTATAAGAATAAGGATATGGAAATAACCCTTGACGATGTAGCTTATGTTATAGAGTCTTGGACCAAGATTCCGGTTCAAAGGCTTACTGAAGTTGAAGCCAAAAAGCTTCTTAATCTTGAAGAGAGGCTTCATGGCAGAGTCATTGGACAGCGCGATGCAGTAAGCAGTGTTGCAAAGGCCATCAGAAGAAATAGAGCTGACTTTAAGAAAAGAAAGAAACCGGCATCATTTATTTTTGTGGGTCCTACCGGTGTGGGTAAGACGGAGCTGGTAAGGGCGCTGGCGATAGAGCTCTTTGAAAGTGAAGAAGCACTTATTAGGATGGATATGTCCGAATATATGGAAAAGCATACGGTATCTAAGCTTATCGGGGCACCTCCGGGGTATGTGGGTTATGAGGAAGGTGGACAGCTTACGGAAAAAGTAAGGAGAAAGCCTTATTCGGTAATACTTTTGGATGAAATTGAAAAAGCGCATCCTGATGTATTCAATATGCTGCTGCAAATTCTTGAGGATGGCAGGGCTACGGACAGCCATGGAAGGACTGTAAGCTTTGAAAATACAGTACTGATAATGACATCCAATGCTGGAACCAGTCTTAAGGCGAGTGGCATAGGCTTTGCAAATGACAGCTATATTGCTATGGAGAATAAAATTAAGGAAGTGTTGAAGGAAACCTTCAGACCGGAGTTCCTAAACAGAATAGATGAGATAATAGTATTTAATGAGCTTACTAGGGAAGAACTCAGACAAATAGTTGATTTGATGCTCAAAGATGTTGTCGAAGAAGTTGAAAATAAGAAAATGAGTATCGAATTTGAGGATGAGGTCCGGGAGTTTATCCTTGAGAAGGGCTATGACCCCAAATACGGTGCAAGACCTCTTAGAAGAACAATACAGAAGTATATTGAAGACGAACTTACCGATATGTATCTCAAAGGTTTGTTTGCGGAAGGCAGCAATATTGTAGTTGGTGTTAAGGATGGAAGTATTGCATTTGATATAAAAGGCGGAACGATAGACAGTTCTAACGTCGGATGAGTATTTTAAGATAACAACATAAAAAAGCATTTGCTTTAGGACACCTAAGTAAATGCTTTTTTATGTTATATATTGTATAAGAATTGAGTATGAAAAAATGTGTTGAGCTTAATATTATTATATCAAGAAAACCTATATTGAATTATTAAATTATTGTTAATTTTTTTAACAATCACCAAATGCAAGCTGCTGCAAAGATATCGAAGTGTACAATGCTTGCTCAGGCATTCATTATTATGATAAAATCGTAATTATTTAAAATATAAACATATGAAGGTGGGGAATACGTATTGCCAATAAACATTAAAAGAGCAATAATACATGTGTTGGATAAAGAGGCAAATGAGCCTATGCTGAACGAATTTGAGCTTGGTATTGATGATGATATCCACTATTTCCTTGAGAAGCATATAACCCGGTCACTGGGGGATGATGAATCAAGAAAGGCAGTTTTCAAAAACGGCAGAAATATCATTAAAGAAGTGTGCCAAAAGATTTTTATAGATAATGATTACTTTATTGAAGGCTCAAAGGAGATAGCAAGGCAGCTTTTCAAGGCTATGAAGACGAATAGTAGTATTTCGTCCACAGATTTAATAATTTGCATATATGAAGAAAACGATGAAGAAAGTGTTGCAATCTTAAAAATGGACTATACGGTTTCTTTTATACATGAAGTGGAGTTGGTTGACAACAAGTTTAAAATATCTATTAAGAAGCAGGATATAAGCCTGCCCGGGGTAAATCAAAGAATTCAAAAATGTGCTTTTATTAGGGCGGAACAAGAAGTGGGAGATTATGATTTGATTATACTGGATAATCAAATCAGCAAAAAGAATCAAGAGGAGCCAATAGCACAGTTTTTTCTTCAGACATTTTTGGGGGCCGACTTGCTATTGGATAGTAAAACCTGTACCCGGATTTTTAAAAAGGAGACGGAAAACTGGATACGCAATAAAGCAAAAGAAGGTGAGACCTCTATAGAGGTGGTCCGAGAATTTGTGAATGAGGCAATACGCAAGGAGGATGAAATAGATTTGGATTCCTTTTCCAGTAAGGTGTTTTCCAATAAGGTTGACCTTAGAGATGAGTACATAAGCACCATGAAAGAAAAGGGACTTACCAGCGACAAATTTGAAGTTGATAGAGAATGGGTTGAAAGAAAGCTTAGTAAAATCAGGCTCAAAACCGAGAGTGATATAGAACTGGTCATTGATTATGAACAGTATAATGACAGAGAAAAGTTTGAAATAGTAAAAAACCCTGATGGTACGAGGAATATAATTATTAAAAATATAATAAGTATAGTGGAAAAATAAAGGTTTTATGAATGGCAATAAAAGCTCGGGAATAGTAGCTCCCCGAGCTTTTTATAAGGCCCACATTTTAGAGTTATTGCCAGGCTTTAAAGTCCAGTTTATTTCCAAATCCTCTGTTCCTTGAATAATTGTTGCCACCAAAGGATTTCCTCTGCTGCTTCTTTGCAGTCCTGCAACTTGAACACCTCTGGGGTTCATTCATAAATCCTTTTTCTTTATAGAAATCTTGTTCCCCTTCGGAAAAAATGAACTGCGTATTGCAATCCTTGCACACTAAAGTTTTGTCTGCCATATTATTTTACCTCCTTAGATCTTGGGAATTAACTGATTTTTGACTTTACTCCGTTTGATTAAGGAGGTATGAGTCCAAAATTAATTAATTCTTTGCTAATATTATTATCCGATAAAAAGTAATTTATACAATAATAAACTAAAAACAGAAATATAATGATTATTATTATATATTTACATATTGCGCCTTCAATGTTAAAATGAAAAAAATTATTTGGTTATGTATTATTTAATCATCGACTGAACAGGGGGAAACTTCAATGAAACGTATATTTTTGCAATTTGGGTCAGGTCTCGGACCAATGTCTCGAAGTCTTCCGATTGCTCTAGCTTTAGCTGAGGCCGGATACGAAATAAAATATTTGGGCTATGATATGGCCAAAACATATATGAAAAAAGCCGGTATAGAAGAGCTGGGCAGTGAATTCAGTATAAGCGATATAACGAAGGGAAGTCTTGATCCGTACTGGAACACAGCAGATGAATTCTGGACCATGATAGGATATGGAAATATGCCATGGGTAGAACGTAAAGTTGATGAATTAATGAGTTTATTAAAAGAGTTTTCACCGGATTACATACTATCTGACCTTGGTATTTTAGCCTGTCTTGCAGCAAGAATAATGAGAATTCCATTGATTGCCATTAACCAGAGTTGTTATCATCCAAATGTTAAATTAAAATGGTGGGAAGATAATTATAAAGCTGAAAATAGTCTTTTAGATAAATTAAATATATATCTGAAGAAGAAAGGTGCACCGCAATTAAATACATTTACGGAGATATTTACAGGCGAGTTGACGATTATTCCCAGTTTCTATGATTTTGACCCGATACCGGATATTGAAAAATATAATACCCATTATGTAGGTCCTGTTTTGTATACCCCAAAAGAAGAGGTTTCTGAAAGGATTTTGAAGCTTTTTGATGCCGATAAACCGATAGTCTTTTGCTATACAGCCAGATTTTACGATAACGTAGGAGAAAGTGGGAAAGTAATTTTCGATAATATGATTAAAATTATTGATGAAATAGACGCCTCCATTATTATTTCGACTGGGAATAAAAATGATGAATCGCTTGCTTTAGATATTGCTGCAGAGAAAGTAAAAAATGGCAGAGTCAGCATAGTTGATTACGTGCCTTTGGATGTAGCCTATAAAAATTCTGATTTAATAATACATCACGGTGGTCATGGGAGTTGTCTGGCACAATTTTACTATGGAGCTCCTTCTGTTATAATACCTACTCATACTGAGCGTGAATACAATGCAAGAATGTGTGAAAAATTGCATATTGGTAAAATGGTCTCGAGAAGAAATCTAAATAGTGCAAATTTGAAGGAGAACATAAATGATGTGTTGAATAATTTAACTTATAAAAATAGTGTTTGCGATTGGAAAGAGAAAGTATTCAGTGATTTTAATAATCTTGATAAAGTCGTGAAGTTAGTAGATTCACTATAGATAAGATATGTAGCAAAAGCCTGATTTAATAAGTGACTGTCATATCAATTCGGTATTACATATCCATGTAAAGTTTTGACCTCAACATATTTTCTTGCTTAGCATAAATACACAAATGAATTTTTACATTTAAGTTGTTTATTTATAAACCCCTCAAAAAAATAACTTGATGCGTACAAGTATTAAAGGAGTGAAAAAGCTTGCATGGGTTGTATATAAACAAAAAGAAGAATAATACGGACACTAGTTCCATAGCGCTTGTTATTAAAATGATTCAAAAAGGTGACTTGAGACTTAAGGAAGAGTTTATCAAAGATAATGTTCCATACATTATAAGAACGATTTCAAATGTATTGGGTATAGTGGTGGATGACAGGAACAGTGAAGAATTCAGCATTGGACTTGCGGCTTTTAATGAAGCTATTGACAGATACGATTGCAATAAAAACGGCAATTTTTATACCTATTCCTTTTTGGTTATCAAAAGTAGATTGTTTGACTTTATAAGAAAAAACAGAAAGCATAGAAATGTTTTACCTTTTTCATATATTGAAGAATCAACTCGAGTAGAAGAAAGACTTTTGTCATGTGATTCAAATGGGCAATTCGAAAAAATTGAGGTAAGGCAGGAACTTGTAAGTTTTGAGAAAAATTTAAAGGAATTCGGAATTTCACTGGAAGACTTGGTATTGTCCTCTCCAAAACATAAGGATTCAAGGCTTTTATTAATAAAAATCGCCAGAATAATTGCTGCGGATGATGAAATATTTAAAAAACTGGTCACCAAGAAATATATACCTATGAAAGAGCTGCTCAGTCGAATAAAGGTAAACCACAAGACAATCCAGAGAAACAGGAAATTTATAATTGCTGTCAGCCTGATTTTACGAAGCAATCTATATGATCTTAAGGAGTATGTACAGGGCTTCGAAAGGGAGGGAAAGTATGATGAATAACATAGGAGTAATCATTAAGATACAAGGAAACGAAGCCATTGTAATGACGGATGATTGTTCTTTCAAAAAAATCAAAAAGAAAAGCGGAATGTTTCCGGGACAAAAAATACTTGTTCCTAATGATGAGATGGAGCGTAGCGGAAGTAAAAGAATAAAGCAAGCTTTAGCTGTCATGGCCAGTATAGCTGCTGTATTTTTGGTATTCATATCATTAATGTGGGTTAACAGACTAAATGATATATATGCATATATTGATGTTGACATAAACCCTAGCTTAAACTTTTCGATTGACCGACACGGCAAGATAAAGGCATTAAATCCATTAAATGATGAGGCTCAGGAATTAATTAGAGGTGTCGAATTTGAAGGTATGCTTTTTACAGAAGCTTTTGCACAGGTTATTGAACTGTCGAAAGCTCAGGGGATTATAGATGAGAATAAAACTAACTATGTATTGGTTTGTGCTGTTTTAAACTATAATTACAATGCTAAAGAAGGCGATAGATTATTGGCAGAAGCAGAGCTTGAAGAGCTTCTGGACAGTATAAGGGCAGATATTGATAGGACCTATGGCGGTATTATACAGCCGGAAACTGTAAAGGTACCGTTTGAATATAGGACAATGTCAGAGGAAAATCACATATCCATGGGAAGGTATTTGACTTATCGGAAATTGGAGGATATGGGAGTGGAATTATCTATAGAGCAATTAAAATCCGTGGGGATTGACGAGATATTAAAACAGTACAATCTGGATTTTGCTGAATTGACTGGGGTTGAATATGATAAAACGCAGGATGAAGCTGCACCAACTAGTGAAAGTCCTGCTGCACCGACAACAAATAAGCCAGAATCTCCCGAAACAACATTAGAAGCAATATTTACGCCAGCAAATACACCTGCAAATACACCCATAACATCGTCAAAACCTGCAATAACACCAACGGAGAGTTCAATACCCAAATTAACGCCAACACCAGCACTAACATCAACGCCTATACCCACATTGAAAGATGACCATACTAAAGCAACGCCAACATCGACGCCGACAGCCAAAAACGGCACAGGCAGCGGACTTAGAGGAGAGTATTACAGTAATATGGATTTGACCCTTTTTCAGTTCGCCAGGATTGACCCTTGTATAAACTTTGACTGGGGTGAAGGTACGCCTGACCAATCTATTGCGAAGGATACTTATTCTGTAAGATGGATAGGGAAGATCGAACCTAGGTATTCTGAAACATACACATTCTATACCAGCACTGATGATGGTGTAAGATTATGGGTAAATGGTGTTCTGCTTATTGATCAATGGAAAAGCCAGTCGGCTACCGAACACAGCGGACAAATTACTCTTGAGGCAGGAAGGAAGTATGATATCAAGATGGAGTATTATCAGCATGTACGAGATGCTTCAGCGAAGCTTATGTGGTCAAGCATGAGCCAGGAAAAGGAGATAATACCTTCCAGTCAACTGTATCCGTCTGACGGGCCTTTGCCTCAAAAGGCTGTAAACGGTCTGAATGCAGAGTATTATGGGGATATGGATTTAAAAGACAAGAGATTTAGCCAAATAGATGAGGTCATAAACTTTAGCTGGGGAAGGGAACTTCCGGTTAGTGAATTAAAAGATAATAAGTTTTCGGTAAGATGGGTGGGGAAAATAGATGCCAGATATACTGAAGAGTACACATTCCACGCTCTTTCAGATGATGGGGTAAGAGTATGGATAAACAATGTGTTGATAATTGATAATTGGAAAAAACAGGAGAATGAAGTTGAGAGCACCGGAAAAATTGAATTAAAAGCCGGCCGACAGTATGATATTAAAATTGAGTATTATAACTATGGGGGGCCTGCGTCCATGAAGCTTTTATGGTCCAGCAGAAGGCAAAAGAAAGAGGTAGTACCTACCAAAAACTTATATGCGAATTAGTATTAATTTTTAATAGTATAAAGGACGGATACTATAAGCTTCGGTATCCGTCCTGTTTTATGATTTATTAAAGCAACTATGGTCAGCTTTAGGACAAATTACAAAATATTACTTAAAATATTTAGAAACCAGAGCAGAACTGAAATAATGATCATTATAATGGCAATTATCATACCTGCCGTTGCCATTCCACTTTTCGAGGAATTCAGACCCCTTCTTGCGTAAACAATAGACAGTGAGCCGAATAAAACTCCTAATAACGGAAATATAAGGCCTAACAGTGATATTAATCCGAATATAAGTCCAAATTTGGCGTTGCTGGTGGTGTCATGAGTTTTCACTGGTATTGGCTCTCTTGGGCGAGTGTTTTGACGATTAGGTATGTCGTTAACTTCGGTTCCCTGATGATTTAAACCTGCTTCATTGGGCAATGACTGCTGAAGAAGATTAATTAAACTGTTGATTTTCTCTTTTAACGCATTTTTAATTAAAGCTCCAGTGAATCCAGTTAAGTCCATTTCACCGGAATAAACGCCGGGGAGCCATGCAAACTTTAGCCATGCCTCAATTGTTATGGTTCCATTGACATAGGTGGTTTTGATAAATTGCGGGCTAGCAAGCCAGCCATTTCCATACTGCCATACGTTCTCACCATTATAAACCTTATATTTAAAGCCCTCCTTATTCATAAAATCCTTTATGATAAAGTTTACAAAATCATCGGGTTTATTGAGAACGATATTTGTTGTGTAACGTGCCACTTGAGTTTATCCCCCTTTACAATTTTTCTATACAACTGACTATCTTTTTATATCAAACCCACATGAAAAAGTCAATATACGCAAAGGAGGTTATTATGGTTATTGGTTTTGATCTTTTCCCAGCTTTTCTTCATACTTTTTTAATATGAGGTTATATAATGATTTGTTTACTGTACCGGTAACCTTAATATTATTATCCTTCTGAAATTTTATAACACTTTTTTTGAGATTGTCTTGAAATTTACCGCTGGGCCAGTCATGATAATATCCCAGATTTTTTAATGCCTTTTGGACCTTTAGGACATCAGAGCCCACATCTCCGCTTTTTAGCTCCTTAAAGGGCCTGTTTTTCTGAACAATAGTGACAATTGTACCATGAGGAATGATATTATACAGCTCCTTTGCGCTATCATTATACATTCGTATACAGCCATGGGACGCATTTTGCTTGCCGATGCACCATGGATGTTTGGTTCCGTGTATTCCGTATTGCCCCCAGGGGACATTAAGCCCCATCCATGAGCCTCCAAAGCTACCTCCCCAATCGGATTTGCTTATTACTTTCCAAGTACCTTCGGGAGAAGGGGTTTCGGGCTTTCCTCCTGACACCATATAGGTTTTTAACAGCACCCCGTCTTTATACAGGTACAGTTTAAGTTCATCGAGATTTATATATATATAGTAACCTTTGGTAACCGCGACGGCATCTTCTGTTTCCTCCAGCATATCGTCGATGCTTACATCAAGCAGATCTTCGGAAGGATGAAAGTCGTCCAGAATCAATATATTATTCCATAGGCTATAGAATACAAGTATAAGCATTGACACTGCCAGTGAAAACACAATTTTTTTCTTCAATCACATCACCACATATTATGCTTTATATTTTGCAATAAACATTAAAATATATATGACTGCTAAATTATATGAATTATACTGCTTGGACTATAATAACCTGTTTAAAAACCCGATAAATAAATAAAGTAAAATATATATAAAGAAATAAGTTGTATCTTTCATGACTAAAGTGTTAGAATCCCATTAGGAATAACTTTTAAGGAGGAAAACAATGTCAGATACAATTAGAGAACAGATAGTTAAAGTGTCAAAGCTAATGTATGACAAGGGCATGGTAAATGCCTTTGCCGGCAATTTATCCGTTCGGGATGGCGATAACCTTTATATTACTCCCAGCGGTATATGTAAAGGTTTTTTAAGGGAAGACATGATTGTAAAAACCGATATGAACGGAAACGTATTGGAAGGGATGTACAGGCCTTCTTCAGAAATAAAGCTTCATTTGGGAATATACAGGGAAAGAAAGGATGTTTATTCTGTGGCACATGCGCATCCTCCTTATACCACTGCATATGCAGTTGCAAATAAGGCGATTGAATCAAAAGCATGTGCAGAAATGGTTATTTTTTTCGAGAAGATACCTCTTGCAGCATATGGGACTCCGTCAACGGATGAGATATTCAGCGGTGTGGAGGAATATATTAATGAGTACGATGTTATACTTCTTGCCAATCATGGTATAGTATCCGCCGGAAGAGATGTTTTTGATGCCTATTTTAAGCTCAAGGCAGCAGAGGATATAGCTAAAACCCTGATATTGTCGCAGGTTCTCGGTGGAGAAAAGGACCTTCCGGAGGGCAAATTAAAGGAACTTGGTGATATAAGAAAAAGAAGTAAAAATTACCAGTAATTCTAGGAATTAAATATATTACTTTAAGCTTGGCTAAATATTCCGAAGCAAAAAACATCTATTTAAATTACTGCAAATATGATATTATATTTATATTAGGTCTCAAATGAATATATTTATTATGTAATACTTATTAAAATTCTTTTTTATGCATGTCAATAAGGAAGTTCGTAGGTTTAAAAATTGAAATTGGGAGTGGTAGTATGCGCTTTTTTACTGATTTGATACTCAAATTGGATCCTGTAGGGTTGACAATTATATTTTTTATCGTAGCAGTCTTTGTATTCTCCTTTATTGTCAATTTGAATATTCGAAGGAAATATATTGCGGTCCAGAAGGATCTGGAAAGAACTTGCAACATGAAGTCGGAGAAGTTTAAAACCAATCTCCTGAATAAGATAGTCGAAACATATAAAAATGCAGCCAAGGGCAACTATAATGAAGTTAATACCCAGGCAATAATTGAAAACTGTTTCAATAAACAATTAAGAGTACTGTTGGTGTGCGAAAAATTTGTTAAGCACACAGTGTCAATACTTATCACCTTAGGACTTTTAGGTACATTTTTAGGGCTGAGTCTTGCAGTTAATGACCTTGTAGGGGTATTTAATACCATTATGGAATCCGATGCTATGTCGGACCCAACTTTCTCCAGTACCTTTCTTAAAGACCTGATGCCTTCAGTGTATGGGATGGGAGTTGCCTTTACTACCAGTCTTTTCGGCATAGCATGTTCTATTATATTTACTTTGGTGAATATAGTATTTAATGCGGAGGAAGCTCGTGAAACATTGATGGTGCGCATTGAAGAATATCTCGATAATACGGTGTCTCTTGTAATTGCAAAAGATAAAGAAACAGAATACACCATGATGAATAAGATACTAAGGGAAAGCTTTGTTGAGTTTGGGGAGAAAATAGAAAGAGCTCTTCAGCAAACGGTGGATACCTTCGGTCAAAAGCTAACCACTGTGGCAATGGAAGTAGATATTACGTCAAAGACCTTGGATAATACTGTGGAGAAATTTGACCGGTCGCTTAAGAATTTTGGCGAAAACATAAAGGATTTTACAGAGTTTAATGACAATCTAAAGAATAATATAGAAAAAATGGATGTAAGCTTTGTGACGGTTACTGAGGCCCTTAAGGACACATCAAAGATAATTGTTGATAACTATAGTTCTGTTGAGAGTTTTTCAAAGGACATTAAAGGGGCAGCGGAGGAGATAACCGGTTACAATAGACAGGTGGTTCAGGATGTCGGCAATATTGTGGAGGAAGTTAAAGTTTCTGTTTCATCAATAAGGGAGCTTGGGGAAGCCATAAGGAATGACCTTGTTGTTAGAACAGACGAGTTGAAAGATTATCAGGAAAAATTCAGCAGCTTGACATCTAGGCTTAGTGAAGAAATTAATCTTTTGGGACAAAAAACGGCGGAGGCTTTTTCGAGAACTCTTGATGAAAACAGCAAGGCTGTGACAGAGAAGGTTGTCAGTAGCGTAGATAACGTTATGAAGGAAGTTATGGAACTTATGGATGAATATAAGGAAAATGAAAAAATTCTTGCCAAAACAATAGTTATGCTTCCCGAACAGATTACTGCATACAATGAAGCGGCTGCGGCACAGATGAATAAGCAGCTTGACGAGGTAAAGAGATTGTTTAGAAAATTTGAGTAACCAGAATATTCCATGCTATTATCGAGGTGAGGACAGGTGAAAACCAGGAGAAGGAATTTTAGAGGTAATTCTTATGAGACGGAGAATTTTTGGCCTTCCTTTACGGATGTGATGTCTACTATTGCGCTAGTGCTGTTTTTTCTTATGCTCCTGGCATATGTTCAGAATTTGATCACCGGAAGCAATCTGGAATATAAAAGGAATCAGCTTAAGAATACTGAAAAGTTGCTGGAGAGTTCGCAGCTTGAACTGGAAAAAGCGGAAAAGGAGCTGGCGCTTAAAAAGAACGAATTGGAATTGACTCGAGAAGAGGTGGAACAGCGTAATTTAAAATTGGTACTTTCTCAGAAAGAGATTGAAAAACAGCGTGAGATAATTACAATGAGCAATCAGGAGCTTGAACAGCTTCGAAAAAAGCTGGAGCAAATTGCAGTGCTTCGTCTTAGCGTATTGGAGAAGGTTAAAGAATCAATAGAAAATGTGGTAGGGAAAACAAATAACAAAGGCGAGGCTTTAGTAACTATAGGTGATAATGCCAATATTATTATAAATGAAAGTTTGGTCTTCGGGTACGATTCCTACACCATCAAAGATGAGGGGAAGAAAGTCTTAGGACAGTTTGCCCGAGCCTTTGAAGTAATTTTAGATGATAAGAGCATTAGAGATTATATTGATTCAATAAATATTGAGGGATATACCGATGACATGGGAGATTCCAATTACAACAGGGAGCTGTCTACCAAAAGATCAACAGCAGTTCTAAACTATTTAATGGAAGCAAATCCAAACCTTGAGCAAAAATATGGAGCCTATTTTGCCGCCGTAGGTTTTTCGGAATTCAGACCAATTGCCTATGGCAGTTCGGAAGGGGCGCGTCAAAAAAACCGAAGGATTGAAATTACAGTTTCTATTAAGGATTCAAACATTCAAAAGATAATTAATGATTATCTTTCAGAGTCGGATGAAATGTTGAATACCGAACAGGGTGATTAATATGAAAAAAAAATTAGATAAGAATAAGATTGACATTAGAATACTAAAGTATGAGGAGTATGTAAAAAAGCATCCTAAAAAGGCCTACGGATATTATTGCCTCGGAAATTTACATATGATGATCGGACGATATAAGCTTGCAGAGGACTATTTTAAAAAGTCCCTTGCAGTTGACGGCAATTATACTCTTTCCATTATAGGCATGATAGAGGCTTATGTATTCAGACGTAAATTCATGAAGGCAGTTTATTTGTTCAGCAAGAACCGTCAGAAAATAATAGACAAATATATTTACAGGGTTAAGCTAGTACGCGGAGTAAGCTCTTTTTACAGCAAGACCGATCTTTTTAGAACCGAGACAAAAGGCTTATTCTCAGTGTTTTTTTTGAAATATTCAATGTATTATATTAAGAAGTTGGTAAACAGCGAGTCAAATAATATTGTTTTAAAGCTTATTTTATGTATGTACTATTTAAACTCCGGAGAAAAAAGCTTCTATATTGTTCAGCTTTTCAAGACATGCATTTATTGGGACGGACTGGAGGATACTTTCAGATGGGCTCTCATTAAGCAATTGTCGGAAATGGGAGAAAAGCTCTATTATGATATTAATATTGCAAGGAAGTTTACAACAGTTCCCGATGCAAATTGCTCTGACGAATATGTTGACATGATATTCAGCTCGGCACTGGACAAAGGGAACAGCAGTTGGATAGCGGGTATTTATGATACTGCTGGCAAATACAACAAAAATATATCTCCTCGTTTGATGTGGAGGTATGTTCAATGGAGCAGGGAAAACTCATTTTACGACCCATCGGTTTATGACTGCTGCAAGAAGCTTATGAAGATGGGATGGATGGACAATGTTATTGCAAATACAATGCTCAAATTTAAGGAGAAGAATGCTGTGAAGCTTGGGAATGAAGCCGAAAGGGCACTGAGACTTTTCGGCTACATGAAGTAATAAGAGCGTTATTGCCCGGCTTTTTGTCTGATTTTTTCCACAATGTCAAGGTGCTCCTGCTTGCCCAATACCTTTTCTGGGTCAACGGAGCTTTCTTTGTTTTCAAGTATATTTCTCTCAAGCTTTACCATAAAGATTCTTCGTAAGGATTCATTGAGTCTTTCTTCTGTTATTTCACCATTTTTTACAGCTTCAAGAATGCCGTTATAGGCTTCGTCCAGAGAAGCAGGCATGAGTATAATATCTGCTCCGGCTTTAAACGCCATGACGGAAGCCTCAGAAGAAGACCAGTAGCTGCTGATTGCTTTCATCTCCATCGCATCGGTTATAATTAGCTTTTCGTGGTTGAGTTCATCTCTTAAAAGTCCTGTAAGGATTTCTTTGGATAGGGTTGCGGGGAGGTCATCGCTGGTTATATTGGGCAGCTTGATATGTGCCGTCATAACCCCATCGGCTCCGGACAGAATGCCTTTTTTAAAGGGTATCAGTTCTATTTTACGGAGTCTTTCTATGTCATGATTGATTACCACTTGTCCAAAGTGTGAGTCGTAGGAGGTATCGCCATGGCCGGGAAAGTGCTTTAGAACTGTGCAGACATTTTGAGCCTGCATACCCTTGGAGGTTTCCTGTACCATTATGGCGACATTATAAGGATCAGAACCGAAGGACCTGTCGCCGATAACAGGATTATCCGGATTGGTATTCACATCGGCCACCGGTGCAAAATTCATGTTAAAACCAAGGGACGATAATTCTGCACCCAGTATCGTACCTGCCTGATACGCAAGCTCCGGGTCATTGGCAAGCCCTATTATATGTGCAGAGGGTATTTTGGTGGAATGCATTTTTTTGTTGTTTCCAACTCTTGCTATGCGTCCGCCTTCTTCATCAACAGCAATAAACATGGGAATATTACTGATTTCCTGCATATCCTGGATAAGTTTTTGGGTCTGCGGTATGGTATCTATATTTTCACTGAACAATATTACACCGCCGGGATTAAAGTCCTGAATTTGTTGTTTTGTATGATTATCTAATACCTTTAGGGACTGTGAAAGACTACCTTTTCGAAAGGCAACAATAAATATCTGTCCAACCTTTTCCTCCAAGGTCATGGAATCTATCAGATGGTCTACTATTCTTAATTGTTGCTCTTCAAGATTCTCCTCGGTTGGCAGAGGCGTTGGGGGAGTGGTTATAGTTGATGTTGGCTCGGGACTATTGGCTGGCGGCGGATTGTTGGCATTGTGATTACAGCCGACATAGGCCACATTTAGCAGTAGGGTCATTATTAGAATCTTGAATATTTTTTTCATTATTACACATCCCAGTAAATTTTTATATTTGTATTGTACCAATTATTATGCGGGTTTATCAACTTTATTTTCTTAATGAGCTTTACAGAATTTTCAAAACGGAATATAGTCAATTTCATTTAATTTAATTACCAGTGGGTTGTTTGACAATAATGTTAATGTAGCTGATTGTAGTTGGTGTTTTGCCCGTTGCGAAAGCTTAACCGAAATTCCGGAAAGGTTATTTGCAAATAATGACAAAGTTACTGACTTTAGTTCCTGTTTTATTGGTTGTAAAAAAAATTAACAGGTTTAACACCGACATTATGAGCCCGTTCAAAAGTGAAGGATCATGATTCTTGTTTTAAGGACTGTACCAAGCTATCCAACTATGATGAGATTCCGGATAACTGGAAATAATAATCACAGGTAAGATTAATTAAAAGAAAAACGGTATGAGCAGTATTGTAGCTATTCATACCATTTTCATGTTTTTATCTTTGAGAAAGTTTCTGTTAAAACACCTTGACATGTAGTAAGGTTTTAATTATTATGTTCTTAAGATTAATTAAAAGTTACAAGCAATGATCAGGAGGAGTAAGCAGCAATGGCTTAATAGAGATGGGAAATCAGCGGCTGGAAGTTTCCTTTAAGTATCGAACTGCTGAAGGTAGCCTGGGAGTTCTGGAGTTGAAGGGACAAAGCTTTTACGTGGAAGTTTGTCTTACTAGACTTCAGCGGTACAGAGCCGTTATTTCGAAGCTTTATAGGGTCTACAAAGTCTTTATAGAGGTTGAGAAGCCCATTGAGTATGGGAATTTTGGTGGTAACGCGGAGATAGTCTTTCGTCCAATTGTTGGATGGAAGACTTTTTTAGTATAGGATTGAGAATTTTTTTAAGGAGAGAGCTGTATATGATTTTTTTGCAAATATTAATGTTGTTATTTCTTGTATCGGGTTTTGCTACTGTGTTTGCGGCAAAAGCCATTGTTGAAAAATTTAAGCTTAAAGAAAAGGCAAAATGCGATTTTGAGAATGAAATATCCGAAGAAGAACTTGAGAAATATAAATTTGATAAGGCAGTCCTCAGTGTGAAAATGACAGGGATGCTGATAGCACTTCCCGGTTTGATAATGTTGTTAATTATTTACAGATAGACAAAAGTTAATTCATAATTAAGTGAGTGGAGGTTTTTATATGTGTGAAAAAAAGAATATTGCGAAAACATATGACCCAAAACAGGTTGAAGACAGATTATATGCGGAGTGGATGGAGAAAGGGTATTTTCATGCTGAAATAGACAAAGAAAAAACGCCTTTTACCATTGTTATTCCGCCGCCAAACATTACAGGGCAGCTTCATATGGGGCATGCTCTGGATGAAACCCTTCAGGACATCCTTATAAGATGGAAGAGGATGCAAGGATACTGTGCCCTTTGGCTTCCGGGTACTGACCACGCCAGCATAGCTACAGAGGCTAAAATTGTTGAGGCGATGGCCAAGGAAGGCATTACAAAAGAGGACATTGGAAGAGAGAAGTTTTTGGAGAGGGCCTGGGACTGGAAAAAGCATTACGGAGGAAGGATTGTTGAACAGCTTAAAAAGCTTGGAAGCTCGTGTGACTGGGACAGGGAGAGATTTACCATGGATGAAGGGCTTTCAAAGGCTGTAATAGAGGTTTTTGTAAGGCTTTATAAGAAAGGCCTTATATACAGAGGTGAAAGAATTATAAACTGGTGCCCGAAATGTAATACCTCCATATCCGATGCGGAGGTTGAGTACGAAGAAAAAGCGGGACATTTCTGGCATATTAAATACCCCGTTAAGGACAGCAATGAATTTGTTGTCATAGCCACTACAAGGCCTGAAACCATGCTGGGCGACACTGCAATTGCCGTACACCCTGATGATGAAAGGTATAAGCATCTTGTAGGCAAAATGGTTGTTCTTCCTCTTGTGAACAGGGAGATACCGGTTATAGCCGACGAGTATGTAGAAAAGGATTTCGGAACGGGAGTTGTTAAAATAACACCTGCTCATGACCCCAATGACTTTGAAGTAGGATTAAGGCATAACCTGCCTCAGATAAGGGTTATGAATGATGATGCGACAATGAACGAACTCGCAGGACAATATGCTGGTATGGATAGATATGAAGCCAGAAAGCAGATCATAAAGGATTTAGAAAACCTGGACCTGCTATTTAAAATTGAAGACCATAACCATAATGTAGGTACTTGCTATAGGTGCTCTACGGTAATTGAGCCGATAATCTCAAAACAGTGGTTTGTTAAGATGAAGCCTTTGGCTGAACCTGCTATAGAAGTGGTTAAAAACGGAACAATCAAATTTGTGCCGGAAAGATTCTCAAAAACATATTTTAACTGGATGGAAAACATTCAGGATTGGTGTATTTCAAGGCAGCTTTGGTGGGGACACAGAATACCGGCATATTACTGTCAGGAATGCGGTTACATGATGGTGGAAAACGATATGCCCGATGTATGTCCGAAATGCGGCAGCTCTAGAATTGTACAGGATCCGGATACCCTCGATACATGGTTTAGCTCGGCACTTTGGCCTTTCTCAACCCTCGGATGGCCGGATGAAACAGAGGACTTAAAGTATTTTTATCCAACCAATGTTCTTGTTACCGGATACGACATTATATTTTTCTGGGTTGCAAGAATGATATTCTCGGGATTGGAGCATATGGGTAAAGAGCCCTTTAGTCATGTGTTTATACATGGTATTGTAAGAGATGCGCAGGGAAGAAAAATGAGTAAATCCTTGGGCAACGGTATTGATCCTCTTGAGATAATTGATAAATACGGTACGGATGCATTAAGGTTTGCTCTTACGATAGGAACTTCACCGGGAAATGATTTGAGGTTCTCCGATGAAAAGGTTGAATCCAGCAGAAACTTTGCGAACAAAATATGGAATGCCTCAAGATTTGTACTGATGAATTTTGATGAAGAACTTGATTTTTCAAAGGTTAATCCGGGCAAATTCACAACTTCCGATAAGTGGATACTCAGCAGAGTAAACAGTCTTACTAAGGAAGTTACCGAAAACATGGATAAGTATGAGTTGGGTATAGCTCTCCAGAAGGTATATGAATTTATCTGGGAGGAGTTCTGTGACTGGTATATCGAGCTTGTAAAGCCAAGGCTTTATGATAAGGATGATGAAACAAGACTTGAAGCCCAGTATGTTTTAAACTATGTTTTAAGTACAGCCATGAAGCTGCTGCATCCGTATATGCCATTTATTACTGAGGAAATATACCGTCACTTGGTTATAGAGGATGAAAGCATCATGATTTCAAAATGGCCGGTTTACAGAGAGGATTATAATTTCCCTGAGGAAGAAAAAAAGATGAGCCTTATCATGAATGCCATAAAGAATATTAGAAATATCCGCGCGGAGATGAATGTTCCTCCTTCAAGAAAGGCAAAAACCATATTTGTTGCGCCCAATAGCAGCGAACAGGGTACATTGAAGGAAGGAGTAGTATTCTTTGAAAGGCTTGCTTCAAGTTCGGAGGTTATTATCCAATCCGATAAGTCGGGAATTCCTTCTAATGCCGTAGCTTCGATATTAGCTGGCGTAGAGATATTCCTTCCTCTAGAGGACCTTATTGACATTGAGAAAGAGATTGAAAGGCTTGAGAAGGAATTGTCCAATCTTCAAAAAGAATTGGATAGAGTAAATAGCAAGCTTGCAAATGAAGGGTTTGTTTCTAAGGCTCCACAAAAAGTGATTGAAGAAGAAAAGAGCAAGAAGGAAAAATATCAGGAAATGTATGAGAAAGTAGCGGAAAGACTCAAGGGACTGAAAAAATAAAAGTTAATGGGAAAATATAAATTAATATTCAAGGTGATTTTATGAAAAACGGTTTTTTTAGAGTAGGAGCAGCCGTACCAAAATTGAAAGTTGGGGGTTGTCGGTACAATTCCGATGAAATAATCGGCCTTATTGGCAGAGGAGAAAAGGAAGGCATACGAATATTGGTTTTCCCGGAGCTTTCTATAACAGGATATACATGTGGAGATCTGTTTCACCAAGAGACTCTGCTTGGCGATGCTAAAGCGCAGTTGGATAGAATTCTGGAGGAGACGAAAAACTCCTCCTGTGTATCGTTGATTGGTATGCCCTTAAGTATTGATAACCAACTTTTTAATTGTGCCGTTGCAATTCAAAAAGGGAGGATACTTGGTGTTGTTCCGAAGACATATGTCCCAAACTACAGCGAGTTTTACGAGCAAAGATGGTTTGCGTCCGGCAAGAATGCCTTGAGGGATGCAATTATATTGTGCGGGCAGGAGGTGCCCTTTGGCGATGATTTGCTTTTTGAGGATGCGAAAGGGGAAATATGCTTTGGCATTGAGCTCTGTGAAGACCTATGGGTTCCTATTCCTCCAAGCTCATTTCAGGCAATGGCCGGGGCGTTAATTATTTTTAACTTGTCTGCCAGCAATGAAATTGTCGGCAAACATGAGTACAGAAGGGAACTGGTAAGACAGCAGTCGGCAAGGTGCATAGCAGGTTATGTTTACTCATCTTCGGGAGTGAATGAATCAACCACTGATGTAGTATTTGGAGGCCATGCAATGATCTGTGAATATGGAACTTTGCTCCGAGAATCCGAGAGATTTGTAAGCGATGAACAGCTTATTTTTTCAGAGATTGATGCTATGAAGCTGATGAATGACAGAAGGAAAAATACCAGCTTTATGGAGCTTGGAAAGGATGACGGTAAAAGGTTTAGAAAGGTGAAGTTTGAGCTGGAGGAATTTGAAGCAGAGGACATAACGAGATATGTGGCACCTCACCCCTTTGTACCTTCGGATGAGAACAGTCGCGATAAAAGATGCAGTGAGATTTTTGCAATTCAAACATCGGCATTGGCAAAGAGAATGAGACATACCGGGCTTAAACATGCCGTTATAGGCGTTTCCGGAGGCCTTGATTCTACGCTGGCACTTTTGGTGACTGCGAAAGCCTTTGATCTGTTAAATATCCCGAGAGAGAATATTTTGGCAATTACTATGCCGGGCTTTGGAACTACCGATGCAACTTATACCAATGCCATGAATTTTATGAAGTCTATGAAGGTGGAAATAAGGGAGATTAATATAAAGGACGCTTGTCTACAACATTTTAAGGATATCGGTCACGACCCGAGCATACATGATGTAACTTATGAGAATGTCCAAGCTAGGGAACGCACGCAGATATTAATGGACATTGCCAATAAGGAAGGCGGGCTTGTAATCGGAACCGGTGATCTTTCGGAACTGGCATTGGGGTGGTGCACCTACAATGGGGATCATATGTCCATGTATGCGGTAAACTCTAGCATTCCTAAGACACTGGTGAGTTTTCTTGTAAAATGGGTTGCAGATAATATGCTGGAAGCCAAAGCAAAGGAAGTATTGTACAAAATACTTAATACGCCTATATCTCCGGAGCTGCTTCCCCCTGATGCAAAGGGTGAAATCAATCAAAAGACAGAGGATATTATAGGGCCTTATGAGCTTCATGACTTTTTCATGTATCACATGTTAAGGTATGGAGCGACACCGGGGAAAATATTGCTACTTGCAAAGAAAGCCTTCGAAGGCAAATACTCTGACGATACAATAAAGAAATG
Organism: Acetivibrio mesophilus; assembly: GCF_004102745.1. Lineage (GTDB taxonomy): Bacteria > Bacillota > Clostridia > Acetivibrionales > Acetivibrionaceae > Hungateiclostridium > Hungateiclostridium mesophilum. The sequence goes on from NZ_RLII01000005.1 coordinate 123,440, forward strand.
GTTAAAGGTATTTGTGAAACGGTTTTTCAGTCAGCAGTTTAAGAGATCATGCTTGCCTGACGGTCCGAAGGTTGGTACGGTCAGTCTGTCTCCAAGAGGGGATTGGCGTATGCCCAGCGATGCTGTTGCAGACTCATGGTTGGCTGAATTGGAAGAGGAATAAAAGCTCGGGACATCGAGTCCCTTCGATTTGGCCTCTTTCATTCCAAGAGGCCAAATAAGATTAAAATAAGGGGGTATAGCACCCCCTTGTTTTATTATCCTGTTGTAATAAAAGATTACACTACATCTTTGAATTTTGAATTAAGAAAATTAATATCTCTGTAGGCGATATTAACTTCCGATTTCTTCTTATCTTGAATTTTTTTCATCTTCATAACATGCAATACCCTCAATCCCATTATAGCTCCGATAGTTCCGGCTATTACTCCGATAAGCAATCCTATCAGCATTCCAAGACATAAGGTTAATACAAAATTCATATCATACCACCGTTTATCATTAGTATATTTTTGGGTAAAACTTATTTAGTCAGATATTTCTATAATAAACTTTACAATATTTTGGTTTTAAAATCAATGCTGATTTTTTTGGGAAAAAGCAATTATGACAAACATGCTATAAAAATGTAGAATTATGGCTGTTTTTCTTATACTTCGGGGTGTAAATGTATATAAAAGCATTTTTAGGGTAATGATTAATAGGTAAAGGAAAATATATATTTGAGCCCATTAGTTGGGTTAGATTATAGGGTTTGGTAATGAAATTATTTTTTCAAAAAAAATAAAAAAACCACTTGACAATTATGTCATTCTATCTTAGAATATCGTTGTGCCTTTTTTGAGGCGCTAATGTTCGGTGGATATAGCTCAGTTGGTTAGAGCGCCAGATTGTGGCTCTGGAGGCCGTGGGTTCGACTCCCACTATTCACCCCACTTATTTAGGGATGTAGCCAAGTCGGTAAGGCACCAGACTTTGACTCTGGCATTTCGTAGGTTCGAGTCCTGCCATCCCTGCCATAAGGGCCATTAGCTCAGTTGGCAGAGCACATGACTTTTAATCATGGTGTCCCGCGTTCGAGTCGCGGATGGCTCACCAAATATAGAAAGACCTTGTATATTATTGTATGCAGGGTCTTTTTGCTTTTCAAAATATAACACTGAAAATAGGTAAAAAATTATGAAAACAAATGAGAATATATTGTTGAAAAAATCTTCTATTAAGTATAATATATAATAGTTAATAAAAGGAAAGCATGGATATACACGTACAAAAAACTTAGAAGAGGTGGAGAGAAGAATGAAGAAAATGTGGGGCAAAAGAGTTGTATTGTTTGCAGTTGGATTATGTTTGCTTTTAACTATGGTTTGCCAAAACGTAGCTTTTGTATCAGCAGAACCTCAGGTAAAAACCATGGCTGTAGACTTTCCTGAAAGCTTAATTGAGAGTGTTTCAAAAACCGTTGAAATATCAAATCTTTTTGATATTTCGGATATTACTGTCGATACTGGAAAGGTGTCTTACAGCAGAGAGGGAGACCAAATAACCGTCAGTGTTTCAGATGGCGTGTATAGAGAGGCACCGAACTCAAAGGAAGTTACGTTAACTGTAAAGGACAATATAGGTGTTTTTCGAGAAACTGAATTTTACAGTGTTGACGGTTATGAAGGAACTCTTTCGAAAGTGGATTCCGGCTATGATGAGTCAACAAGAATGTACTGGGTAGAATATCAAGGTAGAGTAACTAAAGAAAAGTGTAAATATTACAAATATAAAGTAGAAATCAAATATACTGAAAATGTTGCTCCCGAAATATATCTTACGGAGCCGAAATATGGGCAGATTACAAACAATAAAATTAATGTTGAAGGTTATGTCAAAGATGAAAACGTAGGTGATACACTAGAATTGTTCTTTAGCTTTGATAATTATAGTCAAAGTATGGTTGGAAATTCTTTTAAGGATTCCATTATATCTGACGGAACCGACCAGAGTATAAGCGGAATCATAGATTTGTCATCCTTTGACCTTAAAGACGGCAATCACAGCTTTTATTTCTGGGCAGTGGATAAAAGAGGTGTAAGGTCATATCCGGCAAAGATAGCGTTTATAGTTGATACTGTACCGCCAGATGCACCAGTGCTTGTTCCAGACAAGACAGAGCCTACAAACCAGAGCGTTGTTGTGTCGGTTTATTATCCGACAGATGCCGCAGTTAAAGAAATAAAGATAAATGACGGACCTTGGATGCCAATAACCGATATAACTAAAAATGACAAGATAATAATGGATGAGAACGGCACAATAGAAGCAAGGGCAACTGACGAAGCAGGAAATGTTTCTCCAATAGCAGAACTGGTGATTAATAACATTGATACATATCCTCCAACCGCACCGATAATTAATACAAGTGCCGAGGAGACTGAAGGCCAATCAATTACGGCAACAATTGTGCCGGGAGTTGATAAGGAGTCTGGAGTCAACAGAACTGAATACTGCTTAAAAGGTGCGACTACAAAGGATTGGGAAAAGTACGAGGAAGGAACTGTAATAACGATATCTGCATTAGGTGAAACAGAGATTTGTGCAAGAACAATTGATAATGCCGGAAATATTTCACCTGAGGCAAGTAAAAAGGTTACAATAAAAGAGAAGACAGATAATGGTGGCGGCAATAATGGCGGCAATAACGGTGGTAATAACGGTGGTAACAACGGCGGTGGCAATAACGGTGGCGACAATAATGGCGGCAATAACGGTGGTAACAACGGCGGTAACAATGGCGGTAATAATGATGGCAATAACGGTGGCAACAAAGACCAAGAAATTGTAGAGCCCGGCCCGAAGATTCCTGGCGCTAATGCCGTAGATTTGTCTATATTCATAAGTGCTGACAAATCGCAATACGAAGAGGGCGAAGTAATTAATTTTACTATCACCTACAAGAACAAAACCAATGTTCAAGTAAGTAATATTATTATAAAGGCAGAAATACCGGAGAACACAACCCCAGAGGATATGGCAGGCGGGTCTCAAAACGAGAATAACATTGAGTGGAAAATAGAAGATCTTAAGGCGAATTCTTCAGGCAAGATTCAATATAAGCTTAAGGTAAATCAACTTGATGTGCCGGAAGTAAGTTCATCGGCCACTACTTCCATTACGGCTGATGGAACGATTATTAATAAGGATGACGATGAATCAAAGACGATATTCCTTCTTTATTCAAACCGATATGGTGAAAACCATCACGGCAAATATATTGCCGGCTATGAAGACAACACCTTCAGACCTTTGAACAATATAACAAGAGCTGAAGTTGCAACGATTATGGCTAAGATATTGGGATTGAAACAAGAAGTAGCAGGAAGCAAAACGTACACAGATTTGTCGAAGAACCATTGGGCATATAACAATATAATAGCTGTGTCAGAAATGGGGCTGTTTACAGGATATGAAGATGGTTCATTCCGTCCGGATAGCTTTATTACAAGGGCAGAATTTGCTACGGTTTTGGCTAATTATTTGAAGCTTAAAAATGTTGAACATGATGAATTCAATTTCGCAGATATCAACAATCATTGGGCTAAAAACTTCATTGAGGAAATATATAGGGTAAGACTTATAGAAGGTTACTTGGAAAATGGTGTGAGGCTATTTAAACCTAATAACAATATAACCCGTAGTGAAGCAGTAACAATAATAAATAAAATGTTGTTCAGAGGTCCTCTTGAAGGAGCTAAGGTGCCATTTAGCGATGTTGAAGAGGGTTACTGGGCATACGGACATATATTGGAAAGCTCTATAGACCATTACTATGTAAGGAACAAAGATCAAAGTGAAACAATAGTAAGCAAAAAAGTAGCAGAATAACAATCCTTATAAAGTAAGAATTCAATATTATTTGTGAATCTGACGATAAAAATGGGGGGGAGCAATATGCGAACCCTCATTTTAATAATTTTAATAACTCTAATATAAACTGTTCACTTGTATATATTATTTATGTTAATATTACTAGTGGCGTATTAAAACTAAGAAAAAATTTGATAAATATAGAGGACGATTAAATGGCAAAGGTGGAATTGAGATTGAAGAAAGAAGCAACGTTGGATGAATGGAAAGAGATTTATGATTTAGCAGTAAAATTTAGAGAACTGCGTTGCTGGGAATGGATTAGAGATACCGATATTTTTGGTGTTCAGCATCCCAAAACAGGAGAGAACGCATATTGCTGCGTTTTAGGAAATGGAGGAGATATTTTTGGACTAAACGCATATATTGGCGAAAGAGGGCTAGAGTCATACATGGATACACTATACGATACAGTACCGCAGGATGATATTCTATATATTCAGGACTGTATTGCTTTGAGTTTTGAGGATAGGGAAATGCTGGATAAAAAAGATCTCAATAAAATTCGGGAATTGGGACTTAAGTTCCGGGGAAGGAATCAATGGCCGAAGTTTAGAAGCTTTAAACCCGGTTATTGCCCCTGGTATATTGATGCCGATGAACTGGAGAAAATGAAGCATGTCATAGAACAGGTAATTGACGTGGTTACGCGTTGTAAAGAAGATAAAAGCTTATTAATGACCGATGATGATAGTAAAATACTTGTAAGAGTTCCCACTAGAAAGAAAAATGACCTTGTTTGGAAAGACAAATATATGAAAGTAGAATTTAATGAGAAAGATTATTCTGAGTATGGGCAAATTGATGAATTGGCTTTAAAAAGAATAAAGCACAGCAAGGCAAAAAAGATGGGTGTTTGGGAGTTGGATTTCTTTCATGTGCCTGCTCTGGTTAAAGAAGGTGAGAGACCGTATTATCCCCTTGTTTTTTTGGCTGCGGATGGAGAAACGGGCATTATGCTTGATCTTCTTATGACATCAAATTTCGAGGGGTATATGAAAGAATTCCAAGATGCGTTTGTTCAGCTTCTTGCAAAAATTAAGGCTCTGCCCGAGGCTATTGTTATTCAAAGAAAAGATGTTTTAATGGCTATTGAGCCTGTTACAAGGAAATTAGGAGTTAAAATTGAGCCGGTAGAGGAACTAATAGTCATAGAAGAATTCAGGAAAAGCCTTGAAATGTTTTTATGATGGACAAATATATATGATGAATCAATATAATTAAAGCTCTTCTATGTAAAATCATATTTGATTTCGGAAGAAGAGCTTTAATAACTAAAAAATGTATGCTGTTTAAAGCTTTTAAGGCGCTTAAATAAGCGTGATTGGAATTATGAATTAAAATCTTTTTTTGCAATATCCTGAAGCTTTAACGAAGGATTTTTTTCCTCGGCCCATCGTATTGACCACTCGTTTTCAAACAAAAGAACATATCTTTCATCATCATCATTGGCAATCATTGTCGAGCTTGTCAATGTCAGATTACGAGGATCTATGTCATTAGACATAATCCAGCGGGCATGCCTGTGAGGAAGCTGCTGAATTCTTAAATCCACACCGTACTCATTCTTAAGCCTGTATTCCAGAACCTCAAATTGCAGAACTCCGACGGTTCCAACAATAAGAGACTCAACCCCTATATCAATTTGCTTAAATACCTGTATTGTTCCTTCCTCGGAAAGCTGATTAATACCTTTTAAAAACTGCTTTCGTTTCATAGTATCTACCGGTGTAACTCTGGCAAAATGTTCAGCCGGGAATATTGGAATTCCTTCGAACCTAAGCTTGCTATTGCCTTCGCTTAAGGTATCTCCGATGTGGAATATCCCAGGATCAAACACGCCGATTATGTCTCCCGGATAAGCTTCTTCAATAATAGTGCGTTCCTGTGCCATAAACTGCTGAGGCTGAGATAGACGCACTTCCTTTCCTTGTTGAACATGGTAGACTGACATACCGCGGGTAAATCGCCCGGAACAGATTCTGATAAAGGCTATTCTGTCTCTGTGAGCTGGATTCATATTTGCCTGAATTTTAAATACAAATCCGGTAAACTTGTCCGATTCCGGATCAACTTCTCCCTCAGAGGAGTTCTTTATGCCGGGTTTTGGAGATAGTTCCAAAAATTCTTCAAGAAAGGGCTGAACTCCGAAATTGGTCATTGCACTTCCGAAGAACATAGGGGTAAGTTCACCCTGCTGTATTTTTTTTCTGTCAAATACATCTCCCGCAATATCAAGAAGCTCGATATCTTCGCAGAGTTTGTTGTGATAATGTTCTCCGAGGAGGTCGGCAAATATCTTATCATCAACGTTGCCTTTAGTTGAAGAAACGAAAGTTTGTCCGTGATTGCCGCCTTCAAACAACTCTATCTGGGAAAGCTTCCTGTTATATACACCCTTAAAATCTCCATCGGTTCCTATTGGCCAGTTCATAGGGTAGGAACGGATTCCAAGGACATTTTCCAGCTCTTCCATGAGTTCAAAGGGGTCCTTGCTCGCTCTGTCCATCTTGTTTACAAAGGTAAATATAGGAATACCTCTCATTTTACAGACATGAAAGAGCTTTATGGTCTGCTCCTCGACTCCTTTTGCGCCATCGATCAACATAACTGCACTATCGGCAGCCATAAGAGTCCGGTAGGTATCTTCACTGAAGTCCTGGTGACCTGGAGTATCTAATATATTTATACAATAGTTGTTGTACTCAAATTGCATAACGCTTGAAGTAACCGAGATACCTCTTTGTTTTTCGATTTCCATCCAGTCGGATGTAGCATATTTGTTTGCTTTTCTCGCCTTGACGGAACCGGCCAGCCTTATAGCACCTCCATACAGAAGGAGCTTTTCTGTCATGGTTGTCTTACCGGCGTCAGGGTGGGATATAATTGCAAATGTCCTTCTTCTTTCTACCTCGTGACTAATTTTATTTTGCATAATAACATAACCTCTTACCATCAATTATTATTTATATGTCATAAAGGAACAATTTATTTTATATTATTGCCATGTTGCATGTCAATAATAAAGATGGAAGGAGTTGCACGGCATACTTCAAGAGAATTAATCTTTTTGCTTATCATAATAGATTTGACGAAGGGAGAGTACTCTATAAATTACAATTTTATACTTTAACCTGTACAATATCTCAATTAGTGGATATAATTATAGTATCAAAAACAGGTATTCACGAGGTGGGGCGGACTAGAGGGTATAAGGAGACAATATGAAAAAACTTGCTATTGTCATTTTTCTGCTATTTATTTTAACAGGTTGTAATTCTGCAGAAGGTCAAAGCAATGTTGATTTTCTTTACAATTCAACATCTGCACAAACTACAGTGTCGGAAAGTATAAATATTCGTTAGTTTAGCAGCGAAGATTAGTTGTAAAATAAAGTATCGTTTTTACATTCTAGTTATGTATAAAGTGAAAGGGATGAGATATTTATGAAAAAGATATTTTTAAAAATATTAGTCTGTGTGATAATCACCTTTTTATCAGGCTGTCAACAACCGTCAAGAGCACAGAATACTTCTGTACAAGACACAAACAGCTTTTTAGAAATAAAAAACTTATTGGATAAAGCCAAAGAACCATCAATAGACAGCGAAAAATATACCGAAGATGCATTAAACCAATTGGTAGAGTTATTAAAAAAAGCAAATCCCCAAGATATTTCTAGTGAAAATATTTCACAGCTTTCAGAGTGGATCCGTATACACGAAAGCAATAATTCAAGAATAATTGAATATAGGCAGTCTCCGGAGGATTTCGGCAATTCAGGAAGAAGCACATGGAAAGTGTTTCAATACTATCCTGACAACAGTATATTTATGATAGAAAAAAACATGCCTTACGATTTGGAGTTTTATCGGATAATAGATATTGATAACAAACCTCTCCTTTATACGTATGTAAGAAATTTTGAAGTTAATCAACATAAGGTTCATATTTTTGCATATACATTCGACAACCAATCCATAACCAATATAAATTCCATCGACTTTGAAAGTATTGACACCGATTTATGGGGCTATGACAAAGACAGAAGTATGCTTTGGTCAAAAAAATCCCATTCTACTTTTATCGGGTCCGTATCTTCGGATGGCAAAGAAGTTGTTATAAAAGGCTGGGACACCGACGGCAGCGAACATTTTCTTAATTTAGAGCTTAACGACGAAGGAGTATATACCTGCTTGTAAACTTTTGTTAAGTGAAAAGATCATTGACAAAATCAAATTATTATCAACTGGCTGATTTTAAATAAGGATATTGAAGATGTAATTCATGGAGAACCTTCACCATTTCAAGGACAATATCAAATGAGAAATTTCCGGGGGGAGATTTGATAAATTGTGAAAGAAATAATTTTAGGATCAATAATGGGAACGGCTGTTGGGGATTCATTAGGGTTATTATATGAAGGATTATCATCAAAACGGCAAAGAAAGCTTTATAAAAACATTAATAGTCAAAAGTTTTTTATGGGCAAAGGTTTTATTTCTGATGACACGGAGCATACGTTGATGGTTGCTCACGCACTGTATCATTCCTCAGGAGATGAAGAGATATTTTCAAGGTATCTTGCAAGATCCTTGAGAAAATGGATAATATCAATGCCTTTAGGGATAGGATTTGCATCATTAAGGGCATGTATAAAATTGCTTGTGGGCTTTCCGCCGGAAAAGAGCGGTGTTTTTTCAGCAGGGAACGGTCCTGCTATGAGGAGTGCCTTGATAGGAATTATTTGTGGAAATGATATACAAAAAATGAAAAGTCTAGTGAGGATTTCTACAAGGATTACCCATACTGATCCAAAAGCAGAAATTGGTGCTTTAACCGTTGCATATGCTGCTTTTATCGCCGGTACCAAGAAGGAAGTAGCGCCCTCAAGTTTTTATGAAGGATTAAAATCACTTCTTATAGGTTATGAAAGCTTAGAGTTTCTTAAGATTGTTGAAGAAGTTGTAGACAGTGTTTATAATAATGAAAGTACCAGGGAATATGTGGAACGTTTAGGATTAAAAAATGGGGTCAGCGGATATATATATCATACTGTTCCCGTGGTTATTCATGCATGGCTAAGTTATAAGGGGAATTTTAGAAAAAGTATTATAGAAATGATTGAATGCGGTGGTGATACTGATACTACAGCCGCCATATTAGGCGGTATTTTGGGGGCAAGTGCAACAGTTGCAGGAATTCCGGAGGAGTTGCAAGAAAACATTTATTTATTTCCATACTCTAAAAAGTATATTGAAAACATAAGTCATGCACTTGCTTATAAAAATAAGAGAACTTCTGAAATTCAGGTTAAAGAACCTTTTTGGGGATTGAGCCTAATCCGAAACCTTATTTTTATTCCTGTAATTGCATTTCATGTTATCAGGAGAATGCTTCCTCCATATTGAAGTAACAGGGGGGTGAGAACATTTTTTAAAACATTTTTCCAATACTATAGCAACGTTACGTTTTCATTTCGAGAATTATGCCAATCACAAGAACCACAAAACAAGTAAAAATGTGCATGAATCTGATCTTCTCTCGACACATATACCGGACGAGGCTCTAAATCGCTTTTGGCAACCCGAAAAGCTCCCTCAATCTACCACCTTGATATAGCCCGCTGCATCGTAGGATGTGCTTTTTGAATATTTACCGGTATTTTCTCTTGTATTCATTTGCAAGCCAAATATTGTCACAAGTATACATCCCTTTGTCTGCTACAACGACTACTTTGCCAGTCTCTATTCTAGAGAAGTTGGGGGATAAGTCAGGCAATCATTACGTAAAAATACGCTGATGAAGTTTATATATTTTATGTGCCAACTTACGTAGTAAAACTTGTTTGATTGAAACTAGAATTATGTTATATTAATATCATAAATATTTATTTGCCATAGATGTGAAGAAATTCAAAATTGATAGTATAGTATTTAAGATATAAGAGGGGTTAATAAAATGTTTTTGTGGGGAATATTTATTGGTGCCTTTTTAATAGGATTTTCAGGAGCTATCGTGCCTGGGCCTATGTTGGGAGTTACAATTAACGGTAGTCTTAAAAAGGGTTGGACAGCAGGCCCTTTGATAGTATTAGGGCATGGAATACTGGAACTTATATTAGTTACCGTCATGACCTTTGGACTTAAAGATTTATTTACTAATACGATAGTTGCAGGAATTATAGGATTGTTTGGCGGTGCTTTTCTTGCATGGATGGGTTATGGAATGATAAAATCCGGCATTAATAAATCAGTTTCTTTAGGAAGCCAAAGAGTAGAGAATGGTGTTGGAATGAGAAATCTTGTATTAACAGGAGTTCTTGTGAGTGCTACCAATCCATACTTTACTTTATGGTGGGCGTCCACAGGTGTGGAATCGATACGTCAGTCATATACTTTTGGGTTAACAGGTGTTTTGCTCTTTTTCATAGGACATATATTATCGGACTTTGTATGGTATTCGGCAATTTCTATAGCATTTTCCGGGGGTAAAAAATTAATAAGTAATACTGTATACCGCTGGATTATTATATTGTTAGGCCTATTTATCATGATGTTCTCAATATATTTTATTGGTAGCGGATGGAAGATGCTGCTAGGAAAGTAGAGTGAGAAAATTATTATAAGGAATTTGTGTAGAAAACAGAGTGATAGGTAGCTAGAGACGGACAAAATTTATTTAAAGCAAGTTCATAGTAAAAAATTTGGTGATATTACCTTTGAAAGCCTTGTTGAATTATTGCAATGAGATGACTCACTGCTTTTAAATATGCAAAAAGGGCTGTATAATGAAAAAGAAATAATAATTTTTATGATATTATCTGTAATCCTAAAATAATATGCTTTAATAAATATATCAAAGAATTACTAGTGGGGGAATTTAAAATCCGGTGCTTGAGATAATAAGTTGCAGCAGAAGAACGGATATTCCGACTTTTTATTATGAATGGCTTCAGGAATGTCTGAAAAATGAATACGTAATGGTAAAAAATCCATACAATAAATCCACATACATGGTGGATTTATCTTATGAAAAGGTGCATTCAATTTGCCTGTGGTCAAAATCCTTTGCTAATGTACTTAAAGATCCTAAATATTTGTCGCTGTATAATCTGTATTTTCAGTTTACAATCACAGGGTATTCGAAGTTTTTGGAACCAAATGTTGTTGACACAAATGAGGCAGTCAGCCAGATGGAACAATTGGCACGAAAGTACTCACCACAGCAAATTAATTGGAGATTTGACCCTATTATTTTTAGTTTAAAAGGAGAAAAAGAACCGACACCCGATAACTTTGAAAGGGCAAGGCTAAAAGTGTTTGAGACTTTATGCAAAGATATTTCTTCCTTTGGGGTAAACCGCTGTACCATAAGCTTTCTTTGCTTGTATAAAAAGGTGGAGCAAAGAATGAAAAAAGCCAATTTTACTTATTTTCCTCCTTCACAGCAAAAGCAAATTGAATTTGTAAGCCAATTGGTTGAGATTGCTGATAAATATGGAGTTAATATTTATACATGTAGCAGTCCTCTTATTGAAGGAGTACCTGGGGTGAAGAAGAGCCATTGTATAGACGGAGCTTACCTTGAAGAATTATTCGGAAAAAGGGCCTCTCGGGCAAAAGACGCAGGACAAAGAAAAGAATGCGGATGCACTAGGTCAAAAGATATTGGAGGCTATGATGATCAAAGTTGCGGGCATGGGTGCATATATTGCTATGCGAGGAATTCGTAAGGGTGTAGGCAAACTAATGTTTTATTACAGGGAGAGAGGCTTATTATGAATATAAAATATACATAAGTCGGTTTTATTATTGAAAATAGTGGAGATAGGGTTAAGCTTCAGATAATAGTATATGGCCAAAATATACATTGTCAATTATATGCTGATGTTTCAGCCGAATTTTACGGAGAAAACGAGGAGCTACTTAGTGATATGGTGAAAAGTGTTGGAATTGTAGAATGTTGGAATTTACGCAAGATAATTTCCAGCCACAGAAACAATGATATAACTTGATTTGTTTACATTTTATTATTAAAAGAGGAATTTTGCTTTTGATTATAGAATAATTCTATTAAAGCACGGAATAATTAACTACAAAACATTTCATAAGGGGTTATTTGAATATGAAGGAGAGCAATCTTAATTTAATTAAAGTAGTGTTTCCGGATGATAGTGAAAAGGAAGTATTTGAAGGAATATCTTTGCAGGAATTGAGTGAAGAATGCAAAAAAGAATATAAATCAGCCATTGTAGCAGCAAAGGTAAACAATGATATAAAGGAATTGAGCTATCATCTTTATGAAAGCTGTCGGGTGGAGTTTATCGATCTGACAGACGAGGATGGGATGAGAATATATAAAAGGAGTCTCAGCTTTATTCTTATTAAGGCTGTAAATGACCTTTTTCCTGATAGAAAGGTTGTAATATGTCATTCCATCAGCAAGGGGATTTACTGTGAGGTTAAAGGCGACACTCCTCTTACTGTTGAAGAAGTAAGTATGATAAAGAACAGGATGATGGAACTTGTAGATTTGAAGATTCCTTTCATAAAGAAGATAATCTCACTTGATGAAGCGAGGGAGTTTTTCAGAAAAATCGGAAGGATGGATAGATTCCGTTTCATAGAACACAGAAAAAAGCCCTATGTGACTTTGTACGAATGCGATGGGTTTGAAGATTATTTTTATGGATATATGGTACCCCATACGGGTTATTTAGATAAGTTCGATTTGAAATATTATTATCCCGGGCTAATATTAATGCATCCCGCAAAAACCAATCCCGACACAATACCGGAGTTCAAAGAGCAGAAGAAGCTTTTCAGTATATTTTCGGAGTACAAGAAATGGGGAAAAATACTTGGTGTCGAAGATGTTGGGGCGCTGAATGATATTGTCAAGGAAGGCAAAATAAATGAGCTTATACGAGTTGCAGAAGCCTTGCATGAGAAGAAGATTGCCCAGATTGCGGATAAGATAGCCTTTAATGAGAATAAGAAAAAGGTTGTCTTAATTGCCGGTCCGTCTTCGTCGGGAAAGACCACCTTTGCCCATAGACTTTCAATACAGCTCAAGGTAAATGGTTTGAGACCTGTTACCATATCCTTGGATGATTACTTCGTCAATAGAGAACTTACCCCCAAGGATGAAAACGGAGAGTATGACTTTGAGGCTATTGAGGCTATTGATATTAAGCTTTTCAATCAGCAGCTTGCGGAGCTGATAGCAGGACAGGAAGTTGATGTTCCGATTTTCAATTTCCCCAATGGCTGCAGAGAAAGCTTTTGTAGAAAACTCAAAATTGATGATGACCAGATAATCGTAATTGAGGGTATACACGGACTGAATGAAAGACTGACAGCTTCGATTGCAAAGGAGAGCAAATTTAAGATATATGTGAGTGCACTTACATCGATGAATATTGATGAGCATAATCGTATACCTACTACGGATACCAGAATCATTAGAAGAATCGTGCGGGACTTCCAGTTCCGAGGTTGCAGTGCAGCCAACACTATAAACCGTTGGCCTTCTGTAAGAAGAGGTGAGGAAAGAAATATATTCCCATTCCAAGAAGAGGCGGATGTAATGTTTAATTCATCGCTTATGTTTGAATTGGGTGTTTTAAAAACGCATGCTGAGCCGCTGTTAAGGGAGATAGACTCTTCTGAGCCTGAATACTCCGAGGCAAGAAGGTTGATTGAATTCTTAAGTAATTTCTTGCCGATTGAGTCAAAGGAGATTCCAGCCAACTCAATAATCCGGGAGTTTATTGGTGGAAGCTGCTTTTATCATTAACTAGCAAGATGACGGAACAATATAAAGTAATTTTGGGTAATATAAAATGTAAAGGTTAAGGTGTATGTATGAAGGCGAGAGATATTTTGAGTGTTCTGGATGCGGAGATTTTGACAGGGGACGAAAATCTTGATATGGAGTTTTATGCAGCCTGTGGCTCGGATCTTATGAGCGATGTTATGGCATACGTTAAGGAAAATGTGGTTTTGTTGACAGGGCTTGTAAATCCTCAAGTGATTAGGACGGCAGAAATGATGGATATAAAGCTAATAGTTTTTATTAGAGGAAAAAGGCCTGAAGAGAAGATTGTAGAAATGGCGAGAGAAAAAGGAATAGCAGTCATGACCACAAATCATCCGATGTTTATTGCGTGTGGTAAGTTATATAGCGCAGGTATAACAGAAAGAGGTGTTTGGGATTGACTTATGGTATAATAAGGAAAGACTTTGTTATACCTGCAAATGATTTTACGATTGCTGGAGAAGCATCGAGTTGCGTTAAAAAAATGCTTATACAGCTTGGTGTTGATCCGCAGAAAGTAAAAAAGACAGCCATATCCATGTATGAGGCCGAAATAAACGCTGTTATTCATGCCAATGGCGGAATAGCAGAGGTTGAAATTGATAGGAATAAAATCCTTATACGCATTAAGGATGATGGGCCGGGAATACCTGATTTGGAGCTGGCTATGCAGGAAGGATATACAACTGCTCCGGATAGTATCCGTGAGATGGGATTTGGTGCCGGAATGGGATTGCCAAATATGAGAAGATATGCTGATAAGCTTGAAATAAGGACGGAGGTTGGAAAGGGAACTATTGTTGAGATTACCGTGTTTTTGACGGACAATTAGGCCTAAAGAGGACCATTAACGTGTTTGGGGGGATAACATGAGTCCGTACTTTCACTCAGTCACTTTAGATGAGGTTAAATGCAAAGGTTGTACCAACTGCATAAAAAGGTGCCCCACAGAAGCAATCAGAGTGAGGAAGAGCAAGGCCAGGATCATTAATGAAAGGTGCATAGATTGTGGAGAGTGCATAAGGGTTTGCCCTTATCATGCCAAAAAGGCTATTACCGACTCTATTGACATGATAAATGACTATAAATACAGGGTTGCCATACCGGCTCCATCTCTCTATGGACAGCTGAAGTCAGCACAGTCAAGAGACCATATCCTCACAGCACTTAAAATGTGCGGTTTTGACCACGTTTTTGAAGTTGCAAGGGCAGCCGAGATTATTACTAATGAGACAATAAAGATGCTTGAGGATAGAAAATTCCCCGGGCCTCTTATATCTTCTGCATGTCCTGCTGTTGTGAGACTTATACAGGTGAGATTTCCAAACCTTATCGATAATATATTAAAGCTTAAATCACCTATGGAGGTTGCGGCAAAGATTGCAAAGGATGAAGTATCCCGAGACAAGAAAATTCGCCGGGAAGATATCGGCGTATTTTTTATTACTCCTTGTGCTGCAAAGGTGACCAGCATAAAAGCTCCTTTTGATAAGGAAAAATCCTTTGTGGACGGGGCAATTTCAATTGTGGATATTTACTTAAGAATACTCTCTGCATTGGGAAAAATTGAGAAAGCCGAAAAGCTTGGAAGTGCCAGTTATGTTGGAGTGCGATGGGCGAATTCCGGAGGAGAGAGCACAGCCCTTGGAACGGACAAATTCCTTGCAGTTGATGGAATTCACAATGTAATTGCAATTTTAGAGGAAATAGAGAACGAAAAGTTGGAAGATATAGATTTTGTCGAGGCTCTGGCATGTCAGGGTGGATGTCTTGGAGGGCCTCTTACCGTGGAGAATATGTATGTTGCCAAGACAGTAATAAAGAAGTTTATTGATGAAGCAAAGGAAAAGAAATTTGAAACGACTTCAAATGAAAACTACCATTATGATTTGGTATGGACGGGAAAGGTTGAGTACATGCCTATCATGAAGCTTGACAAGGATTTTGACAAGGCGATGAAGAAACTTGAGACTCTTCATGACATAAACAGTGGTTTGCCTGGGCTGGATTGTGGTGCATGTGGTGCTCCAAGCTGTCGGGCCCTTGCCGAAGATATAGTAAGGGGCAATGCCAATGAGACGGACTGTATTTTTAAACTGAGGGAAAAAGTAAGAAACCTTGCAGTTCAGATGATGGAGCTGGAAGAAAAGATGCCTCCCGTACTTGATAGAGATGAAGCTTCCGAGATCAAATCAAAGAAAAGGGGAGATATTGATGAAGGTTAGAGAGTTTGCAGAGCAATTGAACATGGAAATATTGACCGGCCAAAAAGGTCTGGAAAAAGATGTGATGGGTATGTATATCTGCGACCTGTTAAGCTGGGTAATGTCCCATGCCTCCAAAGGAGATGCATGGATTACTGTGCATACTCATGTTAATATTGTGGCGGTTGCTCTATTGGTTGATATACCGTGCATCATTATTCCGGAGGGGATTGTAGTGGAGGAGGCAACCTTGAACAAAGCTTCAGAAGAGGATATTGCAATATTAAGAACATCTAAAACTGCCTATCAAATAGCTTATGAAGCAGGAAAATTGCTATGAAAGTATATACAGACCTGCATATTCATTCTGCATTATCCCCCTGCTCGGATAATGAAATGACACCCAACAACATTGTTAATATGGCCTTCCTCAAGCAGCTTGATATCATTGCAGTCACCGATCACAACACGGCGGAGAACTGTGTTGCGGTGGTTGAGTGTGCAAAAAAAAGAGGAGTTGTTGCAGTTCCCGGTATGGAACTTGAGACAAGGGAAGAGGTTCACCTCCTATGCCTTTTTCCCGGTATTAATGAAGCTCTTTGTATGCAGGAGATAGTGTATAATGCGCTTCCGGATATCAAAAACCGGAAGGAAATATTTGGGGAGCAAATTGTTTTGGATGAGCAGGACAATGTTTTAAGGCAGGTGGATAGACTTCTTTTGACTGCAACAAGCCTTAGTGTTGACGATGCATTAGCCCATGTTGAGGCGTTGGGCGGTGTTGTAATTCCTGCCCACATAGACCGCGATTCTTATAGTATTACTTCAAATCTTGGAGTAATTCCGGATAATCCTGAAATAAAATATCTGGAAATCTCAAAGCTGTGTGACAAATCAAAATACCTTGACAATAATTCATATCTTAGCAGATTTAATTTTATCATGTCTTCTGACGCCCATTCATTAGGAGATATACTGGAGAGAGAAAACACCATTGAACTTGATGAAGTGAGTATTGAGTGCCTTATTGAGACGTTAAGAAAGTGACAAGGTGTAAATATGTCATATACTATATATGACCCTTCATGGGAATACTGTATACAATTCTGTATCGTAATTTTATCTCTTGAGTTTTCCTGGAATCCTTGAAAATAAAAGCTTCTAGAACTTCTAAGAAGCTATAAAAAATCTAAATGTATTACTAAAATGTATTGAATAATGTGTAAATATCTGATATAATTAAGGCGATATTGTTAAAATGTTAACATGCATTTTGGAAAAGAAATCAAACGTCTGGTTAGGGGGTTATTGAAGAAATGAGCGCAAATAATTGCTGCTGCTGCGGCGGAGTAGACTCTAGAGATCAAAAGCTGCAGGAAATAATCGAGAAATACAAGAATACAGAGGGGGCACTTGTTCCTGTACTTCATGAAGCACAGGAAGTGTACGGTTATCTGCCCTTGGAGGTTCAGAAAAAAATAGCTGAAGGGCTTAATGTACCTTTGGCAGAGGTTTACGGTGTTGTAACATTCTATACCCAGTTTTCCTTAAATCCAAAAGGAAAATATAAAATCCAGGTTTGCATGGGTACTGCATGTTATGTAAAGGGTTCCGGAGCTATTTTGGAAAAGTTCAAAGAAAAGCTGGGGCTTGATGTAGGAGGATGCACCAGTGACGGGAAGTTCTCTCTGGAGGCATGCAGATGTATAGGAGCCTGTGGATTGGCCCCGGTAATAACGATTAATGATGATGTATACGGCAGACTTGTACCAGATGACATAGAAGGAATACTTGAAAAGTATAAGGAATAATGAGAGACTTATCTTTACATTTGATGGATATAATACAGAACGCAATAACTGCCAAGGCAAGTAAGATTAGCATTCTAATATGTGCTGACAGAGAGTCGGACCTTTTAGAGATAGCAGTAAAGGACAACGGGATAGGAATGGAAAGCGACTTTCTAAAAGATGTTGCCAATCCTTTTGCCACCACAAGGGACACCAGACGAATCGGACTGGGAATTCCGCTTTTTGAAGCTTCTGCAAATAGGGCTTCGGGTGAACTTAAGGTTACTTCCAAGAAGTTCGTTGGTACTGAGGTAAAGGCGAATTTTAAGCTATCGCATATAGACCGACTTCCGTTGGGAGACTTGGGTCAGACTATGGAAGGTATTATTCTTGCATGGCCTGATATTGAATATGATCTTACTCTTGACAATAAAAATGTGAGGTTTAACTTCAATTCCACTGATATTAAGAAGAGGCTCGGAGAGGTTCCGATAACTCAGTTTGAAGTGATAAAGTGGATTGGTGAATATGTAAATGATGGTGTAAAGACTATTTTTGGAGGGATATTATATGAAATCCTTAGCTGAATTAGAAGAAATAAGAAAAAAGACTCTTGATCAAATAAATTTGAGAACTAATAGTCAGGATATGAGAGTAGTTGTAGGTATGGCTACATGTGGTATCGCTGCCGGGGCAAGACCGGTTATGAATGCCTTTGTTGAAGAATTAAGCAAAAGGAATTTAAGCAATGTAGCAGTTACAATGACTGGATGTATTGGGATTTGCAAGCTTGAACCTGTTGTTGAGATAATTGACAAGGACGGCGGCAAGGTAACATATGTAAAAATGACCCCCGAAAAGGTTGCTCGTGTTGTTGCCGAGCACATAGTTAATGGAAGGGTTTGTGCTGAATATACCATCGGGGAAGCAGATAAATAGTTACTTTTTATTTTTGTTAAGGAGGGTTATAAATGCAATTATATAGAGCGCATGTTCTGGTTTGTGGGGGTACGGGCTGTACTTCATCAAACTCCAACAAAATAATAAGTGAGTTGGAAGCACAGATTGCCCAAAGTGGAATCCAGAACGAAGTAAAAGTTGTAAGAACCGGATGCTTTGGACTCTGTGCGGAAGGTCCAATTATAGTGGTTTATCCTGAAGGTTCAATGTATACAATGGTCAAAGTTGAAGATGTAAAAGAAATAGTTGAGGAGCATCTTGTAAAAGGAAGGATTGTAAAAAGACTTCTTCCCGGTGGCACGGGCAAGGATGAAAATGCTTCAGTTGAGCAAAATGACTTTTTTGCAAAACAACACAGAATTGCGTTAAGGAATTGTGGTGTTATAAATCCTGAGAGCATTGACGAGTATATTGCTTTTGACGGATATAAAGCATTGGGTAAAGTATTGACCCAAATGACTCCAAAGGATGTTGTTGATACTATTAAAAGCTCCGGCTTAAGAGGAAGAGGGGGCGGAGGTTTCCCAACAGGACTTAAGTGGGAGTTTGCCATGAAGCAGGAGGCAGACCAGAAATATGTATGCTGTAACGCCGACGAGGGAGACCCTGGTGCATTTATGGACAGAAGTGTTCTTGAAGGAGACCCTCATTCTGTAATTGAAGCTATGGCGATTGCAGGTTATGCTATAGGCTCAAATCAGGGATTTGTTTATATAAGAGCCGAATATCCGATTGCTGTTAAGAGGCTTAGTATTGCCATACAGCAGGCAAAAGAGTATGGAATACTTGGTAATAACATATTTGGAACAGACTTTAATTTTGATCTTGAGATAAGGCTTGGTGCCGGAGCTTTTGTATGCGGTGAGGAAACTGCTCTTATGACATCTATAGAAGGACATAGAGGAGAACCAAGACCAAGGCCGCCATTCCCTGCAGTAAAAGGTTTATGGCAAAAGCCGACCATATTGAATAATGTTGAGACCTATGCAAACATCCCTCAGATTATTCTAAATGGTGCAGAATGGTTTACAAGCATTGGTACTGAAAAGAGTAAAGGTACTAAGGTATTTGCTGTAGGAGGTAAAATCAATAATACAGGTTTGGTTGAAATTCCTATGGGTACAACCTTAAGAGAGGTTATCTATGATATTGGAGGAGGAATACCAAACGGTAAGAAATTTAAAGCTGCACAGACCGGAGGTCCTTCCGGAGGATGTATTCCTGCAAGCCATATTGACACACCGATTGATTATGACTCATTAATCCAATTGGGTTCAATGATGGGTTCAGGTGGACTTATTGTTATGGACGAAGATACCTGTATGGTTGATATTGCAAAGTTCTTCCTCGAGTTTACTGTTGACGAGTCATGCGGAAAGTGTCCGCCATGCCGTATAGGAACAAAGAGAATGTATGAAATTCTTGAAAGAATTACTGAAGGTAAAGGTGAAGAGGGAGATATTGAAAAGCTGGAGACACTGGCAAAGAATATAAAGGCATCAGCTTTGTGCGGATTAGGCCAGACAGCTCCAAATCCTGTTCTCAGCACATTAAGGTACTTCAAGGACGAATATATTGAACATGTAAGGGATAAGAAGTGTAGTGCAGGAGTATGTAAGTCATTGATGCACTTTGAAATAGATGCAGAAAAGTGTAAATGCTGCGGAATATGTGCAAAGCAGTGCCCTGTTGGAGCAATAAGCGGTGAAAAGAAGGTTCCGTATGTTATAGATCAAAACAAATGTATTAAGTGTGGCGTTTGTGTGGAAAAATGTCCATTCAAGGTCATATCTAAGAAAGCCTAAAGGAAGGAGAGGTTAAGACATGCAAATGGTAAATATTACTATAGATAACTGCAAGGTACAGGTACCGGCCAATTATACCGTGCTGGAAGCTGCAAGACAGGCTAATATAGACATACCTACACTTTGCTTCCTCAAAGATATAAATGAAGTAGGTGCCTGTCGTATGTGCGTTGTAGAAATAAAAGGTGCCAGAAGCCTTCAGGCAGCCTGTGTATATCCTGTAGCCGAAGGACTTGAAATATACACGCAGACACCTGCGGTAAGGGAAGCCAGGAAGGTGACCTTGGAGCTTATACTGTCAAACCATGAGAAGAAATGTTTGACCTGTGTAAGAAGTGAAAACTGTGAACTGCAGAAACTAGCTAAGGATTTGAATATAAAGGATATCAGATTTGAAGGTGAAATGAGTGATTTGCCTGTAGATGATTTTTCTCCTTCTATCGTAAGAGATCCAAACAAGTGCGTTTTGTGCAGACGCTGTGTCAGCATGTGTAAGAGTATTCAGAGTGTAGGAGCTATTGATGTTACCGAGAGAGGATTTCGTACCACTGTATCGACGGCCTTTAATAAGCCTCTCAATGAAGTACCCTGCGTAAACTGTGGACAGTGTATTAATGTATGTCCTGTGGGAGCATTGAGGGAAAAGGAAGATATCGATAAGGTTTGGGATGCTCTTGCAAATCCGGAGCTTCATGTATTGGTTCAGACAGCTCCTGCAGTTAGAGTTGCATTGGGAGAAGAATTTGGAATGCCTATTGGCTCAAGAGTGACTGGAAAGATGGTATCAGCATTAAGTCGACTGGGCTTTGACAAGGTATTTGATACCGATACGGCTGCTGACCTGACAATAATGGAAGAAGGTACTGAGCTTATAAACAGGATTAAAAACGGCGGCAAGTTGCCTTTGATAACATCCTGCAGCCCCGGATGGATAAAGTTCTGTGAGCATAATTATCCTGAGTTTTTGGATAATCTATCCAGTTGTAAATCACCTCATGAAATGTTTGGTGCAGTTTTGAAATCCTATTATGCACAGAAAAATGGAATTGATCCTTCAAAGGTATTTGTTGTATCCATAATGCCTTGTACAGCGAAGAAGTTTGAAGCTCAAAGACCGGAGCTCTCTTCAACAGGCTATGCCGATGTGGATGTTGTTCTTACAACAAGGGAGCTGGCAAGAATGATAAAGGAAGCTGGTATTGACTTTAATGCACTTCCGGAAAAACAGTTTGATGATCCGATGGGTGAGGCATCTGGAGCCGGTGTTATCTTTGGAGCAACCGGAGGAGTTATGGAAGCGGCTATCAGGACTGTTAGCGAAGTATTGAGCGGGAAGTCTGCAGACAATATTGAGTATAACGATGTAAGGGGTCTTGAGGGCATAAAAGAGGCAACTATAGAAGTGGGAGGACTTACTCTTAAGGCTGCTGTTGCTCACGGCTTAGGCAATGCCAAAAAGCTTCTTGACAAAATAAAGGCTGGAGATGCAGATTATCATTTTATTGAGATAATGGCATGCCCAGGTGGTTGTGTAAACGGCGGAGGACAGCCTATACAGCCATCTCAGATAAGAAGCTGGACAGATTTGAGAAGTGAAAGGGCAAAGGCAATTTACGAAGAAGATAAGGCAATGCCTATAAGAAAATCCCATGAGAATCCAAAGATAAAGATGCTGTATGATGAATACTTTGGAGAGCCTGGAGGCCACAAGGCTCATGAGCTCTTGCATACTCATTATACGAAGAGGGAAAACTACCCTGAAGAATAAGTTAAATAAGTGTTATAACGGGGGTCAGGTATATAAAGCCTGACCCTTTTGTAAAATGTTTTATAGGAAGGGGTGTCACTTAATAATTTTTCTGGAGGAAATCAGTTTGGACATAGGAATAAACAAGAAACTCAAAGAAATATATGATCTTATGTTTGAAAGAAACGGATCTAGAAACTGGTGGCCGGCTGATACCAAGTTTGAGGTTATAATTGGAGCGATATTGACTCAATTTGTTTCATGGAAGAATGTTGAGATTGCAATACAAAATCTCGAAAGGGAGAATTTACTCAGTATAGAAGGTATCTGCAATGTAGAAACTGAAAAACTGGAGGAACTTATAAGGTCCACAAGGTTTTATAAACAGAAAGCAAGAAAACTAAAAGAGTTCTGCAGCTTTGTCGAGGAAAAATACAATGCCGATTTGGACAGCTTCCTTGGCAGAGATATCTATGGGCTCAGAAAAGAGTTGCTTTCATTATATGGTATAGGTGAAGAAACAGCTGACAGTATTATTCTATACGCTGCCGAAAAGCCTATATTTGTGGTGGATGCGTATACCAGAAGGATTTTCAGTAGACTGGGCTATTTTAATGAGGACATAACCTACGGGGAAATGCAGAAGTTCTTTATGGAGAATCTGGAGCATGATACAAAGCTGTTTAATGATTTTCATGCCCAGATAGACGCAGTAGGAGGGAAGTACTGCAATGGAAAAAAACCGGATTGTGCGGGATGTCCCTTGGAAAGCGTATGTAGGAAATGCGGTCTTGATTATTAAAAATAGTGAACTTGTTCCTAGAATAAAAGATAAAATTGCATTAAAGAGGTAGAATAATGGCAAAGCAACAGTGGAAACCATCAACTATACTAAATCCGGTTCCGGCTGTTATGGTAAGCTGTTCCGATAGGGAAGGAAAGCCCAATATAATTACCATCGCCTGGGCTGGAACAATTAATTCGAAACCTCCTATGGTTTCAATATCCATAAGGAAAGAGCGGTATTCATATAATTTAATAAAAGAAAAGAAGCAATTTGTTATAAATCTTACAACCAGAAAACTGGCCTTTGCCGCTGACTTTTGCGGTGTAAAGTCCGGCAGGGACGTTGATAAGTTTGAAGCTATGAAGCTTACTCCGGAAAAGGCGTCGGTAGTGGATGTACCAATGATAAAGGAGAGCCCTTTGAATATTGAATGCACAGTGAAGGATATAATTGAATTGGGATCTCACGATATGTTTATTGCACAGGTTGAAGCTATAAATGTGGATGAGGCTATTGTTGATAAAAAGGGAAAACTATGTATGGAGAAGGCAGATCTTATATGCTATTCTCATGGTGAATACTGGTCTTTGGAAAAATCCTTAGGGTATTTTGGATATTCGATAACCAAAAGAAAAGTTTTAAGAAGGAGCACAAATAAAAAAGGCAGGTAGGGATTTAAATCCTTATCTGCCTTTAAAATATTTAAGCTCTCTATAAATATTAGATTCTTGCTACTCCAGTCTTTCTTGCAGCTTCAGCAACTGCTGCAGCTACTGTGCTTCCGACTCTTGGATCAAATGGAAGCGGAAGAATGAAATCAGGATTGAGCTCTTCATCACTGACTAAGGAAGCTATTGCTTTTGCAGCTGCTATCTTCATCTCGTCATTGATATCGCTTGCTCTTACATCAAGAGCACCTCTGAATATTCCCGGGAAGGCAAGAACATTGTTTATCTGGTTCGGGAAGTCGGATCTTCCGGTACCTATTACCTTTGCTCCTGCTTCTCTTGCTTCATCCGGCATTATTTCCGGTGTAGGATTTGACATTGCGAATATAATCGGATCCTTTGCCATGGATTTTACCATTTCCTTTGTAACTGTTCCAGGAACAGAGAGACCAAGGAATACGTCAGCACCTTTGATTACATCTTCAAGAGTTCCCTTTTTCTTCTGGAGATTTGAGATTTTTGCCATAAGAGCCTTTTCGCCGTTCAAGTTATCTCTGCCTTCATAAATTGCACCTTTGGTATCGCAGAGGATAACATTTTTAAGACCCATACTCATAAGAAGTCTTGTAACAGCTATGCCGGCAGCACCGGAACCATTTACAACAACTTCTATATCTTTGATGTCTTTATTAACAATCTTTAATGCATTGAGCATTGCTGCAACCGAAACAACAGCTGTACCATGCTGGTCATCATGGAAGATCGGAATATCACATTCTGCCTTAAGTCTTCTTTCGATTTCGAAGCATCTTGGAGCAGATATATCTTCAAGGTTTACACCACCAAAGCTTCCAGCAAGAAGCTTAACTGTGTTTACAATTTCGTCTACATCCTTTGATCTTATGCAAAGTGGGAATGCGTCAACATCACCAAACTTCTTGAAGAGTACGCATTTACCTTCCATTACAGGCATTCCAGCCTCAGGACCTATGTCTCCGAGACCCAAAACTGCTGTTCCGTCAGTAACTACTGCTACAAGGTTCCAACGTCTTGTATATTCATAAGAAAGATTAACATCCTTTTGAATTGCAAGACATGGTTCTGCTACACCTGGTGTATAAGCAAGGGACAAATCCTCTTTGCTTCCAACAGGTACTTTGTTTATAACTTCAATTTTGCCCTTCCATTCGCCGTGAAGTCTTAATGATTCCTTTCTGTAGTCCATTTAATTCTACCTCCAAATTATATTTATTAAATATCTACGGATATTCATTCACAATTACAGATTTTTTACTTCGTTCAATACACTCTTAACCTGGTTCGCTGAAAATCTTAAAGCATCTTCTTCTTCAGGAGTCAGGTTTAATTGGAGAACCTCCTGGACACCCTCGGAATTAACGATAGATGGAAGGCTAATTACAACATCATCTATTCCATACATACCGTTTATAACAGTTCCCACAGTTCTTATTGTATTCTGATTCTTAAGAAGCGTTTCAACTATTGTATTAACTGCAACTGCGATACCATAGTATGTTGCACCTTTGTTCTTAATAATAGTTGCACCGGCTGTTTTAACACCTTCAGCGATTATTGCCTTATCTTCTTCTCTTAAATTGCTCTTTGGATCATTAAAATATTCGTTGATGTTTTTACCGGCAATATGTGTACCACTCCACAAAGGAAGCTGTGAATCACCATGTTCACCGATAATATAACCATGTACGTTTTTAGCATCAACATTTAATTTTTCACTTAACAAGTATCTAAATCTAATACTGTCAAGTACAGTACCCGAGCTTATAACTTTGCCGACAGGAAGGCCAGACCACTTTTGAACCATATAAGTAATAATATCAACAGGGTTGGATACTACAAGTATTACACCATGGTTGTAATGCTTCATAATGTTTTGAGTCAATTCTTTAGCAATTAAAACGTTTTTCTTTGCAAGATCAAGACGGGTTTCACCGGGCTTTCTGTTGGCTCCAGCTGTAACTACTATAACATCACAGTCTTTGATGTCGGAATAGTCACCGGCATATAAAGACATTTGTCCCATAAATGGAAGACCGTGGTTTATATCCATAGCTTCACCTATAGATTTTTCCTTGAAGACATCAATCAAAACCAGTTCATTTGCAGTCTGCTGCAAAGCCATTGTGAAGGCTGCGGACGCACCCACAAAACCAGTACCAATAATTGCAACCTTAGATTTACTTTTTACCATTTGCATACCATTCCTTTCAATTGCCCAATATATAACGAATTAGTTCGTTTGTTGATTTGAGCTTATTTAAATTTTAACTGTGGAGTAAGTCCACAAAAATTAGCATCGATCATATATATGTGTTCAATGAGATAATGAAAATTTGCAATCTAAGACGTATAAAATTGTAAGTGTCGAATCTATGTAACAAATTTTCCCCCATTTTAAATTGTCTTATTAAACACATTGATAACATTTTAACATTATTTTATATCGCCGTCCATAACTGAAAAAGGGAAATGCATTACTTTATAAAATCAAATTTTCAAGTTATCAAGAAATTATGACTGTTTTCTCCGTGGGATGCAAGATTTCGCGATATTTCATGCATTTATATGTTTTTTTTGAAAACTGCCATCAACATGGGCAATTTCCTTAGTAGACCGTATTAGACTTTTTTTCACAAACTATATATAATAAATAATATATAAGAAAATTGTGATGTTTCTAATACTGGCATTTCTATTCTATTTCAGGAGGTGTTCCATATGGTTAAATACTTGAAAAGAGTGGAGGAATTGATGAAGGAGGCTCTTTCTGGCAATGACAGTTCTAACTGGGAGGATTTAGCCAACTATTATAAGTCGCACATTGAATTTTTGCAGCATGAGCGCCAGATACATTTGTTGGTAACACTGTTCTTTGGGTTGTTCTTTCTTATGTCTGTTCTTGCGGCGGCCATTTCGGAAAAGCTTGAAATATTAGTTGTTGCCTTTCTTTTTTTAGTTCTTTTGATACCTTATATTGCTCATTATTATAAACTGGAGAATGGAGTTCAAAGATTATATGAGCTTTATAGCAGAATTAATGAAAAATACAGCAGTAAAAACAAGACCGCCTGAGTCTCTGCCCAGACGGTCGTATGATTTCTGTGATTTTTCGTACCGCTAAGATAATTATTTCTTTGCAAGAACCTTTTTGAGTTTTGCAAACCTTGGAAGACCATCCTCGATTGGAGGTTTTGATTCTCCCTGGATTAACGGAAGGGCATAATTGATATAGTCCTGTGTAAGGCCATTTCCCTCAGCGTTTATCCACTCAAGAGGAATTTTCTTCTCAGTATTTGCAACGTCAGTAAGATTTATGAGCTTGATATTGCACTTGTATTCCGGACCTTCTGCTCTTTCAAAGGCAACCATGTAGTCTGTTTTTCCTTCAACAGCATATTTTACAGCTGACTGTCCTGCAAGGTAAGCTTCGTTCACATCGGTAAGGGAACCAACGTGAGCAGCACATCTTTGAAGAAGGCTGAACTCTATGCCACGAACCTTAGCGCCAGTCTTTTCCTTAACAATGTTCGCCAGTGTGGAAGCAAGGCCACCTAATTGTGCATGTCCGAATGAGTCTTTTGATTTTGCAAGGTCTGAACCGTATTCGGAAATATATTTTCCATCCTTGTCTTTGATACCTTCCGATACAGCTACAATAACCTTTCCATTCTGTTTGTAGATTCTTGTTGTATCTTCAATGAATTTGTCCATATCAAAAGGAAGCTCAGGAAGATATATTAAATCAGGACCATTTCCCTTATATGAAGCTAAAGCTGCCGCAGCAGTCAACCAGCCTGCATTTCTTCCCATAACTTCGAGGATTGTTATCATTCCAGTATCATATACTCTTGCATCGTGATAAACTTCCATAGTAGATGTAGCAATGTACTTTGCAGCACTTCCGTAGCCAGGGCAGTGGTCTGTTCCCCAGAGGTCATTGTCTATTGTCTTCGGAACACCCATAACTCTACACTCGTAGCCAACCTTCTGCATGTATTTGCTTACCTTGTTGCAGGTATCCATTGAGTCATTTCCACCATTATAGAAGAAATATCTGATATTGTACTTCTTAAATACTTCTAAAAGTCTCTTGTAATCTGTTTCATCTTCATCTGCATTTTTAAGTTTGTATCTTACGGAACCTAGCGCAGAGGAAGGGGTAGTCCTTAAAAGCTCCAATTCATATTTATCTTCTTTGCTCATATCAAAGAAGTTTTCTTCCAAAATACCCTTAATTCCATGAGCGGCTCCGTAAACAGCTGTAATGCATTCCTGCTTTAAAGCTTCTTCGATAACACCTGCCGCACTTGCATTGATAACTGATGTTGGACCGCCTGACTGTCCGAATATGCATGCACCTTCTAAACGGCTCATACTAAAACCTCCTTATAAATATGTAAAATGAATGTGCTGTTTTATATTGTTAATTTAAACACAACTAAATAAAAATATAACATAATTAATTTTGAAATGCAATTCTACTTGAACCAAAAATATCAATTAATTTTTATTTTATCCTTGATTTTCGATTTCAATCTGGTAAAATAAATATGATAAAAACTTAACAAGAGTGGCTATAATAACTAATACACTATATTTAATATAAGGAGTTGAAAATATGCCATTAGTTACTAGTACCGAAATGTTTAAAAAGGCCTATGAAGGCAAATATGCTATAGGTGCATTCAATGTTAACAATATGGAAATTATTCAGGGTATTACCGAGGCAGCAAAGGAAGTTAATGCTCCATTGATTCTTCAGGTTTCCGCAGGTGCAAGAAAGTATGCAAATCATACATACCTGATGAAACTTATTGAAGCTGCTATTGAGGAAACTGGACTTCCTATCTGTGTACACCTTGACCATGGTGATACTTTCGAGCTTTGCAAATCATGTATTGATGGCGGATTTACATCTGTTATGATTGACGGATCTCACCATCCGTTTGAAGAGAATATAAAGCTTACTAAGCAGGTTGTTGATTACGCTCATTCAAAGGGTGTTGTTGTTGAAGGAGAGTTGGGAAGACTTGCAGGTATAGAGGATGATGTAAATGTATCTGACGCTGATGCTGCATTTACTGATCCTGATCAGGTTGAAGAGTTCGTGCAGAGGACAGGTGTTGATTCCTTGGCAATAGCTATAGGAACAAGCCATGGAGCTTTCAAATTCAAAGGAGAGGCAAAATTAAGATTTGATATATTGGAAGAGATCGAAAGAAGACTTCCAGGATTCCCGATTGTATTGCACGGTGCTTCCTCAGTTATGCCTGAGTATGTTGAAATGATTAACAAGTTTGGTGGCCAAATGCCCGGAGCAAAGGGTGTGCCGGAAGACATGCTGAGAAAGGCTGCTTCTATGGCTGTTTGTAAGATAAACATAGACTCAGACTTAAGACTTGCTCTTACAGGAACAATCAGGAAGTATTTTGCTGAGAATCCATCACACTTTGACCCAAGACAATACTTAGGTCCAGCAAGAACTGCAATTAAAGAGATTGTTAAGCATAAAATTGTAAACGTTCTTGGATGCGATGGAAAAGCTTAATATTTGAAAAATGTTATTATGGTGGAGGTCGATTAATGGCCTTCACCTTTTATGTTTACTAAAAAGCATTGGAGAAGAGAAAGGCATGGATACAAATATGGATAACCTTGAATCTACTGAAAATAGAAATAAGAGTCAGGAGATTTTTAAAGAAATCGTTAGCTGGGCTTTGTATTTTCTAGGGGCCTTGGTAGTAGCCTTTTTACTTACAAAATACGTAATTGTGAACGCATATGTGCCTACCGGATCTATGGAAAATACGATTATGCCTCATGACAGACTTATTGCAAGCAGAATTCATTATTATTTAACTGATCCTGAAAGAGGAGATATTGTAGTGTTCAAGTATCCGGATAATGAAGAGATGCTTTATGTAAAGAGGGTTATCGGGCTTCCGAATGAAACAGTGGAAATAAAGGCCGGAAAGGTATATATTGATGGCGAGCTTCTTGCAGAATCCTATCTTAAGGAAAATACAGTGGGGGATTTTGGCCCCTATACGGTCCCGGAAGGCAGTTATTTTATGTTGGGGGACAATAGGAACAACTCGACAGATTCTAGATATTGGCAAAATAAGTTTGTAAAAAAGGAGAAAATCCTTGGAAAGGCTCTTTTTAAGTATTTTCCCGGGCTAAAGGTTTTGTGGTAGGATAAATGTGTTAAAAAGCTCAGATGCGAGGATTCTGAGCTTTTGCTTATTGTAGAGTGTTTTCCGAATAACATTGAACTATAGGTTAAAAGTGTGATAATATTGAATTAGGGCATTATAATGGATTTATGCATTTTCGCCAACAAGCCTCGTAATCGGATCATATATTATTAAAACTGTATGTGGGGGTTATTCAGTATGACAGGAAAAAGGAAAATAGCTGTTATAGCCGGTATAGCTGTTTTGTTTGTCGTAATAATTATCGCTTTGGTATGGGGGGATAATTTTTTTTCAGGAAGGGACAAGCCTCAAGAACCAAAAAAGGACTCTAGTTTTGAAGTTCTTAAAATTAACGGTTCCTATGTAAGCAGTGATATTATGAAGGAAGAAAGTAATAAATTTTACGAAAAGTGGAAAAGGAACGCAGAAGTTTTGCGAATGAATGAACATGAACGTAATGATATGCTCCTGGATCAGGTAATCGAAAGAATGTTGATTGAAGACTATGTAAATAACAAATCCGGAGTAACAGCAACGGACAGTGAAGTGGAAGATTATATTAACAGGTTTATTAAGCTAAGATACTCGGGCTCGTCTCTCGGAACGTTTATGAGTTCCCAAGGCTACGCAACGGAAGAGGATATGAAGGTCGGTATTAAGGGATATATCTTAAGGCACAAAGCCATATATAAGGCTGCGAAAGAGAAAAATGTGACTTTGACCGAGCAAGAACTTGATGAAGGGTACGAAAAACATAAAATTCAAAACAAAAAGGTGGACATAAAACATATATTTATTTCCAGTAAGGATAGAACCCAGGAGGAGGCTAAGAATTTAGCCGAAGAGATTTATAGCAGGCTCAAGAATAATGAGGATTTTGAGACCTTGGCAAAGCAATATTCCGATGATGAGGATACGCGAGAATCCGGTGGAGTGATAAAGGAACTTAGAGCAGGTTTTCATGAGGCTATCTTTGACAATGCAGTTTTTGCTGCAGAGGCGGGACAATTGCTGGAGCCTATAGAGGTTGCCCGAGGATATGAAATTGTATTTGTAGACAAAGCTACGGATTTTTCCAGGACAAGGGATGAATATGCAGAACTTCTTACAGTGGAAAAGTTTGTGGACTCGGATATGTATGCAGAGTGGTTTGAAGAGTACAAGCAAAACTATGATATTGAGATAACAGACCCAGCAATGAAAGCATTTAGACTTTTCAGAGAAGAGCAGTATGGTGAGGCGGGAAAAAGCTACGAAGAACTTTACATGGCTGAAAAAGATGTCTACTATATTGAACGGGCCTGTGAGGCATATAGACTTGCCGAAAATTGGACCAAATTGATTGAGATAGGCCAATTGGCAATTAACGAAAATCCTTCTAATATCGAATATTATTTATATCAGGCCGAGGGAGAATTTAACGGCGGTGACAAGGATAAGGCCAAAGGGTTGTTGAAAGAGGCAGAAGATAAGGTAGGAGACAATACATATTATCTGGATTTGATTCAAAAAATGTATATAAATCATGGCCTTAACGAAGAGGCACAGAAAATAACCGAGAAACTGAAAAGATAAACATAGAACTGCTATTCTTCTGTTGGTTGAAGATTTCTTAATTTTGAATAATCGGTATCTTGAAAGTAAATAATAAGCTCTGAGGTGTTGTAAATGGACGTAAAAGTCGGAATACCCAGAGCTTTATTTTATTATCAGTATTATCCCCTCTGGAAAACTTTCTTTGAGGAGCTTAATACGGAAGTAGTATTGTCGGATTATACCACAAGTAAAACCTTGGATGAAGGTACAAAGTCATGCGTTGCTGAAGCCTGTTTGCCTGTAAAAATCTTTTATGGTCATGTAATGAATATCAAGGATAGAGTTGATTATTTGTTCATACCCAGATTTACAAGCATATCAAAAAAAGAGTACGTATGCCCCAAATTCGGTGGATTGCCTGATATGATAAGAAACACCATAAAGGACCTACCACCTTTAATTGATACAGAGATTAATCTCAGAAAATCCGGCAAGAATGCCATGAAAGCCATAATGGAAATAGGTGGCTTTTTGACAAAGGATCAAAGAAAAATAAAGAATGCATATAAGAAGGCTTTGGAGAGCTACAGAGAATTTGATGAGAAAATAAAACAGGGCGTGCTTCCTTCTGATATTTTAGACAGAAAGCTCAATGTAATTAGAAAAAGCAGTGAGCCTGAGCTTAACATTGCGGTAATAGGTCATGGCTACAACCTATACGACAACTATATCAATATGGATATGATAGATAAGCTAAGAAAAAAGGGCACGAAAATAATAACCATAGATATGGTTGAGGAAGAAGTTATAAGAAAAAACGTCAGTGTGCTTCCTAAGCGCATATTCTGGAATTTTGGCAGCAGGGCAATTGGAGGCTCGATGCACTTTCTCGAAAGGGAGGATATTGACGGTATAATATACTTAATGAGTTTTGGATGCGGAGTGGATTCTTTTATCTGTGATTTGATAGAAAGGAGGATAAGAAGAACAAAAGATATTCCCTTTATCATTTTGACATTGGATGAACACTCCGGCCAGGCAGGTATGGATACAAGACTTGACGCATTTATTGATATGATCAGATGGAGGTATAGGAATGATAATAACATTTCCGCACATGGGTAATACATATATTGCGGTCAAAGCACTTTTAGACGATATCGGAGCAGAGTATGTTATTCCGCCCTTAAGCAGCAAACGCTCACTGGAAATAGGAACAAAGTATGCTCCTGAAATGGCATGCTTGCCCCTTAAGATTAATCTTGGAAATTTTGTTGAGGCCTATGAAAAAGGAGCGAATACAATTCTGACAGCTGGTGGCCGGGGACCGTGCAGGTTTGGCTATTACTGTGAGATGAGCAGGGAAATACTTCAAGACAATGGATATGACATGGATGTAATAGTTCTGGAAGCCCCGGACGGGGATATTATGAAATTTGTCGGCAAAATCAAAAAGCTTGCCGGCAGCTTAAATATATACAGGATTTTGAAAGTGATAAAAAATACAACCCTTGTAGCTAAAAGGGTGGATGAACTGGAACGACTGGCATTTAAAATTCGGCCGAGGGAGATTAGAAGGGGAAGTACTGATAGAATCTATGAAAGCTTTAGAAAAAAAGTGGTTGATGTAAAAGGCTCTCAAGAGATTCTAAAGCTTGTAGAGGATACCAAGAATCAGTTATTAAAATTGGAAATAGACAAGGATTTCAAACCGATGAGAATTGGTATTGTCGGAGAAATTTATACAACTATAGACTCTTATAGCAGTTTTAATATTGATTCGATATTGGGCAATATGGGGGTGGAAGTATACAGGGAAAACACCATCAGTGGTTGGATAATTGAACATATGCTCAAAGCAGTTGTTCCTTTTGCAAAAGACAAAAGATATGCTGAGGCTGCAAAACCTTATCTTGGTACCATGATAGGGGGACATGCCCAGGAAACCATAGGAAACACAATACTTTATGCCCAAAGCGGTTTTGATGGGATAATACAAATCTATCCACTGACCTGTATGCCGGAGATTGTGGCAGAAAGCATACTTCCTGCTGTAGAAAGAGATTATAATATACCCATTCTTACCCTGATTATTGATGAAATGACGGGGGAAGCAGGATATATGACCAGAATAGAGGCCTTTGTAGACTTACTTAATAAAAGAAGGGAGAGGGTGGAAGTTGTTGAAAACCTCGCATTATTTGGGGATTGATGTTGGCTCGGTCAGCACAAATCTTGTGGTTATTAATGAAAAGGATGAGATAGTTGATAAGCTTTATTTAAGAACAAGCGGACAGCCTATCAATGCGCTAAGAAACGGCATGAAGACGCTGTACCAAAGGCTTGGCAAGGATATAAAGATAGAGGGAGTGGGGACTACAGGAAGCGGCAGGCAGCTTGCTAGTGTAATTATAGGCTCTGATATTGTTAAGAACGAGATTACAACCCACGCTATTGCGTCACAAAAGCTTGTGCCTGAGGTAAGGACCATACTGGAAATAGGAGGACAGGACTCAAAAATAATCATTCTCAAAAACGGTATAATTTATGATTTTGCCATGAATACTGTCTGTGCTGCAGGAACCGGTTCTTTCCTTGATAGGCAAGCCGCCAGGCTCGAAATACCGATTGAAGATTTCGGCTCGTTTGCATTAAGGTCTACGGCACCTGTAAGGATAGCAGGCCGGTGTGCAGTGTTTGCGGAATCCGATATGATACACAAACAGCAGACCGGACACAGCATTGAAGATATTATTAACGGCCTTTGTGAAGCTCTGGTTAGAAATTATCTGAACAACTTGGCAAAAGGAAAGGACATTGAAGAGCCTATAGTATTTCAGGGGGGAGTTGCAGCAAATGTTGGAATTGTAGCTGCCTTCGAAAGGGCAATAGGCAAAAAGATAATAATACCCCAATACTATGACGTAATGGGAGCATACGGAGCTGCGCTTATAGCTAAGGAAGAAGTAATAAAAAACGGCAAAAACACCAACTTCTTTGGATTTGAGAATACCCAGAACGATTTTAAAGCCAAGAGTATAGAATGCAATGGTTGTTCCAATATGTGTGAAGTAATTGAAATAGCATCAAATGATGTAGTTGTGGCATGTTGGGGTGATCGGTGCGGAAAATGGTCTGCTGTAAAAAGAGAGAATCAGAGTGTCAGTTGATAATCGGTTGAAAATTAAAGGATTTTCATTTAGTATTGAAGGTAGGGTTTAAGTAAAAGAGGGGGATACTATGAAGAATATTTCGTAGATCTTCATGTTCATATTGGAAGGTCTTCAAAAGGAAAAGAGATAAAAAAAGCCACTGCAGATAATCTTACTTTTGAAAATATAGCATATGAATCCTACACTAGAAAGGGGATTGATGTTATCGGTGCGGTTGACTGCTTATCTCCTTATGTTATTGAGGATATTGAAGAGCTTATAGAAAGAGGAGATCTCATAGAGAAACAGGGCGGAGGAATGGAGTATAAAAAAGGACAGATATTGATATTGGGAGCTGAGCTTGAGACACATGAAAAAAAGGGCGGAAGCTCCCATTCGCTTTGCTTTTTTCCCTCATTGAAATCAATCAAAGATTTTGCCGGGGCTATGAAAAATCACATAAAAAATATCCATAGTTGCTCTTATATGTGCAGATTGGAAGCTCAGCAGCTCATAGATATAGTTGACTTTTATGGCGGTATGTTTATTCCGGCTCATGTTTTCACTCCATACAAGAGCTTTTATGGGAATTGTTGTGACAGCCTTCTGGAGATATTTGACGATAAATCCTTTGAGAAAATTCCTGCAGTAGAGCTGGGGCTTAGTGCCGATTCAATGATGGCAGGACAGTTGAGGGAGCTTGATGGCAAGGCGTTTATCAGTAATTCCGATGCCCATTCGCTGTCAAAGATGGGTAGAGAATACAATATATTTGAAATGGAAGATCCTAACTATGAAGAAATATTAAAAGCTTTTAAAGGAATTGATGGAAGAAGGATTAAGGCTAATTATGGACTGGATCCGAAGCTTGGAAAATATCACAGAACTTATTGCTTGGTCTGCGATTCAATAATCAAAGGGGATGCCCCGATATTGAAATGTCCCGTCTCCGATAAGCACCGTGTGGTGGTGGGTGTAAAGGACAGGTTGATGATAATAAGAGACAGGCAAAAGCCCTTATTGGATAATAGACCTCCTTATTTTTATCAGGTTCCGCTGGAGTTTCTTCCTAAAGTGGGCCCTAAAACTATAGACAAGCTTATAAATTTTTTCGGAAGTGAAATGAAGGTATTGCATCAAGCCACTTACGATGAATTGATAAAGGTAGTAAAAGAGGATATTGCAAGGAACATTATACTATCAAGGGAAGGAAAGCTTTCTATTGAGGCCGGTGGGGGAGGAATATACGGAAAAATAGAGGTATGATAAAGGCAGAAAGATTTTATGCAAATCTTTCTGCCTTTTCAAATGCAATTATGTGAGCTTTTGTTACTGAACAATCCACCTTATGAGTCCTAAATTAAATGGATTAATAATATCCGGATTATTTGGAATTACCCTGAAGGTATATCCATACTCTCCGCCTTCATATAAAGTGATGTTTGCAGAATAGAGATAAGTACCATCACTGTTCTTTTCCGTCATGTTCATGTCAATTATTTCAGGATTTTCAATAGCATTATTGTTTCCAATGGTTCCGTAGTAAGCCTGAACCTTTACATCTGAAGGCTCAAGTCCTCCAAGAATAACTGTGGCATAAATCGGAATGGTCTCACCGGATATAAAGTTTCTTTCCTTCAATTGGTTTGCAGTTTTATCGGCAATTATTTGCACTTGAGGCCACAAATGTGCAACTTTCCGCTTCCATTCCGAAAGGTTGATGGCAAATTGATAATTACTTGCTTTTAGCTTATCGTATCTGTCCATTGAAGTAATATAATACTTATTTGTATAGTCCTGAACCATCCTGTGGGTACTGTATCGGCATGTGTTGGACTTTATTGATTCTTTCATTATGCTTACCCACTTCTCCGGTATGCCTTTTTCGTTTCTGTCAAAGAAGATAGGCAGAATTTGCTTCTCCAGTGTATTGTAAATTGATTCACTGTCAGCGTTATCCTGATGATACTCGTTGTCGTAGAAGGTATCATCTCCTATTGCCCAACCGTTTTTGCCGTTGTAGCCTTCACACCACCAACCGTCCAGTACGCTGAAGTTGATTATACCGTTTATACATACCTTTTGTCCGCTGGTTCCACTGGCTTCAAGAGGTCTTCTGGGGTTGTTGAGCCAAATGTCTACACCCTGAACCATATTGCGGGCAAGGGTCATATTGTAGTTTTCTACGAGAATAACTTTGCCATTGAAGCCTTCCTGCTTTGCAATATCATTAATATGTTTTATGATTTCATGAGCAGGTCCGTCTGCCGGATGGGCTTTTCCTGCAAATATTATCTGCATTGGCCTTTCGGGATCATTTAATAACCTTTGAATTCTAGCGAGGTCTCTGAATATAAGATTTGCCCTCTTGTAGGTCGCAAATCTTCTTGCAAACCCGATGGTCAAGGCATTAGAATCAAGTAGTGTGTCAACCTCTTTAATTCTTTCGATGGACTCACCGTTTGCCGCTCTTTGCTCTTTAAGTTTTTCGCGGATATATCCGATCATTTTCGTCTTCAAGACACAATGGGTTTTCCAAAGCTCTTCATCAGGAATATCATCAACCTTATCCCATACTTTCTCTTCATAAAGGCGCTCTTTCCAGTCGTTATCGAGATATTTGTCATAAAGATACTTAATGCTTGGGGACAGCCATGTAAGTGTATGAATACCGTTTGTAATATGTCCGATTGGCACTTCGTCTTCGGGTATTCCGGGCCACACATTTTTGAAAATGTTTCTCGATACAGCACCGTGAAGCTCACTTACTCCGTTTTTCTGTCCTGACAGTGTCAAGGCAAGGACAGTCATGTTGAAGTTGTGATGTTCTCCAATTTTTAGTCCCAGATCCAAAAACTCATGCCTGTTTATGCCCAAAGAAGGCCAATAATTTCCGAAATACCTATCAATCATTTCCAACGGGAACACATCATTACCCGCAGGTACAGGGGTATGAGTAGTAAATATAACAGAGGAAGAAACTACTTCTTTAGCATGATTGAAAGGAATATTATTGTTCTGTACTAGCTTTCTGATAAGCTCAAGGCCAAGGAAAGCTGAGTGTCCTTCGTTCATATGATATACAGTAGCATTTATACCTAAGGCATCAAGTACTCTTGCGCCGCCTATTCCGAGGAAAATCTCCTGCTGTATTCTTGTCTCCTGGTTTCCGCCATAGAGTCTTGCAGTTAGGCCTCTGTCATGGGGACTGTTCTGATCGATATCAGTATCCATTAAGTATAGATTTACACGTCCTATCTTAACTACCCAAACCTTTGCATATACAACTCTGCCGGGTAGCTCAACGCTAATAAATATCTCTTCTCCCTTGTGATTTAAAGCCGGTTTTATTGGAAGATTTGAGGTGTTGAGAGGAGTAAATATTGTTTCCTGCCATCCTTCTGAGTTTATGTGCTGGCTGAAATATCCTTCCTTATAGAATAATCCTATTGCTGTAAAAGGAATTCCCAAGTCACTTGCTGATTTACAGTGGTCTCCTGATAATACACCCAATCCTCCCGAATATATAGGGAGTACTTCGTTCAATCCATATTCAGCAGAGAAATAAGCTACCATGTGGTCTTTTTTGTCAGGAAAATTTCTGGAAAACCATGTGTCGGTTTCGCCCATATATGCTTCGTAATCCTTTACTACATTCCGATATCTTTGCATATATTCGGGATCGCTTAGCTTGGCTTCAAGCTTCTTCTGGCTTACTTCCTTGAGAAATCTTACCGGGTTCTTTCCGAGTTTTTCCCACAAAGCAAGGTCGATTTCCCTATAAAGGTCGATAGCTTCAGAATTCCATGACCACCACAGGTTGTACGCAATGTCTTTTAGTTTAGATAGTTCGTCAGGTATTACAGCTGTTACAGTGATTTTTCCAAAAAGATACATAGGCACCCTCCATTTTATTATATGTTATATTATTATCCTTTTTTGAATAATAAATAACATAAATATTTGTTTTATAGAAATTTTTATAAATGAACTAAATAATTTACTATTTGATTAAACTACTAACAATTTCAATGTGATACCTATAAGACATTTACTATAAAAGCACGGGAACGCTAATCCCCTCCTGCTTTTAGCCGAATCTCACTTAGTGAAATGGCTTAAATATGGATATGATTACCTGAATTCTTATTCAATATGATATCACAATTAAAATATTTTTGGTAGAGTTTTTTGAAAAATTTTCTCTATTTTTTTTTTATACTTATGAATATAGACCAAATCCATACTCTTCATCCTTGATTTTACAGCTTTTTCCCCTAAACAGAATATATCCCAGCATAAAAATGTCACCGAAGGAACCGGATATGTTATACAGGATTCCAATTACTATCCAATAAATATATTCGGGAAAGATTATTCCCGAGATTAGAAGCAAACCTGTCAGTATAAAAAGCGGAAGCAGCAATATTACAGTCATCTGAGAGGTAGTGTAAAGTGCTCCCGATATGTCCATTGTATAAATGTTTAAATGCTTTATACCGAATTTCAGCTTTGCTCCAAATATAATGTATGCCACACCGTGAAGCAACTCATGAAGGATAATAACTCCCAGAAGAGTTGCAGGAAGAGCCAATATTTGCCCGTTATATAAAGCTGTTTCGATATATATTAGCCATTGATCTTTTCCGGTCAAGGGCAGGATTAGTGCGCAACCTATTGAAAATATTAATAAGGCTGCAAGGTTTATTAATAAAGAATTATATCTGTTTAATTTGAATTCTGCTATTTTAGTCAAACTAATGCTCCTTTGCTATATAATGAGAATAAAAGGTGGGATAAATGTGAATCAGGCATTTCGAACATTAAAACCCCACCCTAGATATTTGCTATATATAATTGGCAAATAAAGATGTAATTATTCTACAGTGTGATAGAAATCTGAAAATTAAAAGAGGGTTATCATGATTTTCATGTATAGCAATTAATTTCTATTAATAAAAGTAATGTAAAGTGAAGAAAATAAATCTATGATTAAACGTTTTTTTATTTATGGATTGGCTGGATGGAGCATGGAAATAATCTGGACCGGATTACACTCACTTTTGACAGGAGATATAAAGCTGCAGGGTTATACAAGCATCTGGATGTTCTTTATATATGGATGTGCCCTTTTTCTAGAACCTATACACGATATTATAAAGCAATGGAGGTGGCCGATCAGGGGACTTATCTGGGTGGTAATTATTTGGGGGATAGAGTATGCAAGTGGTCTTCTGTTGACTAATATCTTTGGAGCGGCCCCTTGGTTTTATACAGGGCCGTTTGCGGTGGATAATCTCGTAAGGATTGACTATGCTCCTGCTTGGTTTGCTGCAGGACTGATATTCGAGCGCATTCATAAAACCCTTGATATCTATAAGATTGCCTAAGCAAAAAAAGTAATGGAACGTATCAAGAAATCCGGCACCTTTATAAGTTGGGTATCGGATTTCTTGTGTTTCACGAGACATAGTAGAAAAAATATTATTTTGAAGATTAAATTATCTTATTGTGAAATATGTATATTATGGCTATAATTTATTTATAAAAAAATTATTATTTTATTGATTAATGTTTCGCCTTTTTGCGTCGCGGGTAAGAATATAATAACATGTTTATAAACTCCAAAAATGATATAAACTATTGACAATGTCGGATACTAAAAGTGGGAATAGGTACATATTGTGTTGTTTATGAATATGTACAAGAAATAATGAAAAAACTACGTTTAGGAGGAAAAATAATGGCAGGAGAAAAAGTAACGATTTTAACAAAAGATAATTTCGAACAGGAAGTATTAAACTCGGATAATGTGGTTATGGTTGATTTCTGGGCTCCCTGGTGTGGTCCGTGCAGAGCGGTGGGACCAATAATTGATGAGCTTGCTGAGGAATATGACGGCAAAGCGAAGGTGGCTAAGCTTAATGTTGATGACGAAGGCGAGGTTACTGAAAAGTTCAGAATCATGAACATTCCTACAATAATGGTGTTTAAAAACGGAGAAGTAGTGGAGAAGCTTATAGGTGCAAGATCAAAATCAGAACTGGCAAGTGCTATTGACAAACATTTATAATTGTTGACAAGCATCTGCAACTATTGGTGAACATCCGTAATTTCGGATATACACTTTTAATTAGCCATACATTACTTCAAAATGTATGGTTTTTGCTTTGTGCAGCTATAATTTTTTTCTAAATAAAGAAGGATTTTTAGAAAAAAGATTGAATATATAGGATTGGTAATGTGTAATTTTATATATCAAAATTTCTATTATTCGTAATTAGGAGGAACCATAGATGGCAGGAGAAAAAAGGTTCGGAACCGCATTATTTGGGTTTAAACAATCCGATGTAAATTCATATATTGAGAAGATTTTAAGAGAATTTGACGACAAACTGAAGGAAAAGGACAACGAAATATCCGCTTTAAAAAACCAATGCAGGGAATTAAGGATTAAATACGAAGATATCGCAAGAAAGGCTGAGCAAATCAGTGGGGATAGGGCAAAAATTGCCGATGTTCTTATAAAGGCCCAGGAGAAGGCCGAGACGATATTGCAGGAAGCTAAGGAAAAGGCAAATGAAGAAAGAAAGAAACTGTCAGAGATGACTGAACAGGAAAAAGAAAAACTGGTGGATATGAAGCGGGAAATAAAGGCGTTAAAGCAAGAAATTACGAAGACTCTAAAGAAATATGAGTTTGACCTTGATAGGGTTGCGGAGTTTGCTAGTGAAAACATAGAGAATTTTGAAGGTATGAGCACCGACGATACAGAAAATGATGAGTCGGAAGATGAGGATGAAATATCCGAGGTTATTCTTGAGGAAATTATGGAAGAGTATGTGGGCAAATCCAATACTTAGACTTAATAGAAGTTTGCAAGCTATCTTGTATATTATAAAAATTGGTAGTAAATCTGCTTGCATAGTGACATCAAATATAGTATAATTTAACTTGATTTTATAATTATTAACTGCGATGATGGGGAAGAGTACATATAGGTGCTTTATAAGAGAGTCGGGGATAGTGGAAGCCCGGCAAAGTGTCTATATAGAAGGCAGCCCTTGAGCTTCTCCTTGAGAAATGTGAGTTTCTTTAACACTCTTTTGTTTAGGAAACTCTGATATTAGAGGATGACGTAGCCTCACGTTACTGAGGAACGGTGTTTATAGCAGTATGGATAAATAATATACTGTTATAAGAACTGACAGAGTGAGCACCAATATGGTGCTAATTAGGGTGGTAACGCGGAATACTCCTTCGTCCCTTGTTTTATAGGGTGAAGGAGTTTTTATATTATTTAAATAATTACTT
The DNA here is from genome assembly GCF_004102745.1 of Acetivibrio mesophilus. GTDB lineage: Bacteria > Bacillota > Clostridia > Acetivibrionales > Acetivibrionaceae > Hungateiclostridium > Hungateiclostridium mesophilum. Next base: position 165,376 of record NZ_RLII01000005.1, read on the forward strand.
TATTAAAGGAGTGGATATATATGGAAGAAATTTTGGAAATATTAGAGAGCAACAATAAAATAACCGAAGAACAGATAGCCACAATGGTTAACAAGAGTGTTGAAGAGGTAAGGGATGCTATAAAGAAGTACGAAGAGGATAATGTTATTCTCGGGTATATCAGTCTGATAAACTGGGAGAAAACAACTAAGGAATCTGTAACTGCTTTGATAGAAGTAAAAGTTACTCCGCAAAGAGGAGAAGGCTTTGATAAGGTTGCAGAAAGGATATACAGGTATCCGGAAGTAAAGGCTTGCTACCTTATGTCCGGTGGTTTTGACCTGACTGTTATTGTTGAAGGTAAGACTATGAAGGAAGTTGCATTATTTGTTGCTGAAAAATTATCTCCTTTAGAGTCAGTTTTAAGCACCTCAACACATTTTGTGTTAAAAAAGTATAAGGACAAGGGAACTATTTTTGAAAAAAAGCAAAAAGATGACAGGGAGGCAGTTGTTCTATGAATATTTCGGAAATGATCTTGCCATCTGTCAGGCAAGTACCTCCATCGGGAATTAGAAAATTTTTTGATTTGGTAAATGAAATGAAGGATGCTATATCTCTAAGTATAGGTGAACCTGATTTTGTGACGCCATGGAATATCCGGGAGGCAGGCATTTATTCATTGGAAAAGGGATATACCCACTATTCTCCCAATGCAGGATTTATAGAGCTTAGAGAAGAGATATGCAAATTCCAGGAGAGGAAATATAACCTAAAGTATGATCCAAAGAACCAGGTTATTGTGACTGTCGGGGGAAGTGAAGGAATTGACATAGCTTTAAGGTCACTTGTCGGGCCCGGGGATGAAGTAATTATTCCGGAACCTAGTTTTGTTGCTTATAAACCATGTGCTATTTTTGCAGGAGCTACTCCTGTGATAATTAACTTGAGTGCGGAAAGTGAGTTCCGTTTGACTCCCGAGCTTTTGGAAAAGGCGATTACCGATAAAACCAAGGTATTGATTCTACCCTATCCTAATAACCCTACAGGTGCTGTTATGGAAAAGAAGGATCTTGAGGGTATTGTTGAGGTTCTTAAGGACAGGGATATAATCGTTATTTCGGATGAAATATATTCTGAACTTACTTACGAAGGTAAGCATATATCCATTGCATCTTTCCCTGAGATGAAGGAAAAGACATTGGTTATAAACGGCTTTTCAAAGGCTTATGCCATGACAGGATGGAGACTGGGCTATTGCCTAGGTCATCCCGACCTGATTTCAGCGATGTATAAGATACATCAGTATGCTATAATGTGTTCTCCGACAACTGCTCAATATGCAGCCATAGAGGCTCTCAGAAACAGTGATGATGATGTGGAAACAATGATGAGAGAGTACAACAGAAGGAGAAGGATCATGGTTGAAGGCTACAGGAGTGCAGGGCTTGACTGCTTTGAGCCGTTAGGTGCTTTTTATGTTTTCCCGTGTATAAAATCGACAGGAATGACTTCATATGAGTTTTCCGAGAGACTTTTAATGGAGGAAAAGGTTGCAGTTGTGCCGGGAACAGCCTTTGGAGAATGTGGAGAAGGATATATACGCTCGTGCTATGCCAGCTCTATGGATAATATAGTTGAGGCAATGAAGAGAATCAAGAGATTTGTGGAAAAAAACAAAAAATAACGGAAACAGGCGATATGGTGCACTAATCTAAAAAAGCTCAAGGGACTTTTGATTCCTCGGGCTTTTTTTAGATAAAAAAATGTACTATGTATAACATAGTACGAAAAACTAAGTATTATATGTAAAATTGTGCAGGATGACAAATTTAAATAAAACAAATTTTCAGTTTCAGCATTTTATATAATGCTTGTACTACATAAAAACATAAATTAATTTATTAAACATTAAGATAGAAATCACTCATTTAAATGCAATTGATGAATCATATGTCTTACAATCAATATATCAAGCTCCTGACTGACTGTCAGAATGGCATGGTGATCACCTGACTCAATCACATTATGAAGTTTTTGCCTCAGAAACTCAATCTTATCCAATGCATCCCCCTCCAAATAATCATAATATTATATTGATATTAACGTGATCACATTAATTAAATAATTGTGTTTAAAAAATAAAGTTTGCTATAAAACTTGTTTATTGTCCATAACCTGTGATAAAATGTTGCTTGTAAATCTTCACAAAAAAATCTCATTTAAAGCGTGTCTTTAGTACATACTTTATTTTACAGCAACATTTTGTTGCTGTCAATAAAAAATCAATAAATTGTTAACATTTTGTTGCTTTGTGTTTGTAATTGTGAGAAAATAGTGTCAAATAGTCTCGGGGTGGTATGGGAATGGCTTTTGCAGCAATGCTTAAACAACTTAGGGAAGAAAAGCGACTTTCACAAAAAGATATTGCCGATTATTTGGGCATTACTCGACAGGCAGTGGCGTCATATGAGCTTGCTAAGAGGGAACCGGATTACGAAGTTCTTAAAAAGCTTGCAGATTATTTTGATGTATCTATTGATTATTTGTTGGGAAGAGCCAATTGCAGGGATGTTAATGCAATAACCATAGGGAAAAATATCGATTTAATAAGGGGAAATCTTACATATAAGGAACTATCAGAGGATATTAGTACTAAATTGGGAGCGCTGATTTTCCCTGATATGCTTGAGTTATATGCTCGTGGTGAAAGAATGCCCTTTGTCGGAACAATAAAAATTCTTGCAAAATATGCGCAGGTGAGGGATTCTTTTTTTTACACCTATAATACTCCTGAAACTTATGAAAAGGAAAAGGAATTATACAAGCTGGAGGTAAGCCAGCAAAAGATGACTGAAACCTATGAAGAGACAAGTGGGCTACTTGATTTTACTGAAGACGGGGAAATCAAGAGATGGGTTCTTAAGGAGAGTAATCTGCCCTATATAAAGCTGGCAAAAGAAATTCAGGATGCCGGCCTTCCGGTAGAAGTTTTAAAACCACTCATAAACTCTATTAAAAAAACCAACCAGTCAAAGGAATAGCAATTACAATTATTGCGCATTTCAGGATAATTTTAATCAGTATGCAATTTTTCCAATCAAATTTTATCATGGACATTATTTCTTATGTGTTGTAAAATAATCCGTAATGGGATTTAAATATAGTTTAAGGAGTTGATGTAAGTGTTAGAGCTTGAACAGATTAAGCTTGAAGTAGATGACTTCAAACACAATTTAGACGAAATGGGGAAATCTCTTTGACATCGCAAGTTTAAGCAATCAGATTGAGGAACTTGAGCAGAAAGCATCAGAACCTGATTTCTGGAACGATACTGAGAATTCTCAGAAAATTTTGCAAAGGATTAAGTCATTAAAGGATAAATTGGAAAGATACAATAAACTTGTTGCACAGTGGGAGGATTTGATCACATTGTGCGAGCTTGGAATTGAGGAACAGGATGAAAGTGTGATTCCGGAGACAGAGGAAAGTTTTAAGAGCTTTAAAAAGGAATTTGAGGCCTTGAAGCTTGAGACACTTCTTACCGGACAGTATGACAAGAACAATGCAATTTTGACGATGCATGCCGGTGCAGGGGGAACTGAGGCCCAAGATTGGGTGCAGATGCTTCTTAGAATGTATACCAGGTGGGCAGAGAAAAAGGGATTCACTATAAAAGTATTGGATTATCTTGATGGAGAGGAAGCAGGTATCAAAAGTGTTACTTTCCAAGTTGTTGGAGAAAATGCTTACGGCTTTTTGAAATCCGAAAAGGGAGTTCACCGCCTTGTTAGAATATCTCCCTTTGATTCTTCGGGGAGAAGGCATACTTCTTTTGCTTCGCTGGATGTTATGCCGGAAATGAGTGATGATATTGAAATCCACATAAATTCGGATGACCTTCGTATTGATACTTACCGTTCCAGTGGTGCTGGAGGTCAGCATATAAACAAAACCGAATCTGCCGTAAGAATTACCCATATACCTACAGGTGTAGTAGTTGCCTGTCAGACTGAACGTTCGCAGTTCCAAAACAAGGATACTGCCATGAGAATGCTGAAATCAAAGCTTATGGAGCTTAAAGAGCGTGAAAATAAGGAGAAGATAGAGGACTTGAAAGGGGTACAGTTGGAAATAGCATGGGGAAGTCAGATAAGATCTTATGTGTTTTGTCCGTATACCCTTGTGAAAGACCACAGGACCAATTATGAAGAAATAAGTGTGGATTCTGTTATGGATGGAGAATTGGATGGATTTATAAACTCATATCTTTCAAGTATATCAAAGAAACAATAATAAAGTCAAAATAATGTACATTATGATAAAAGTCTGCGGTTTTAAAACTGCAGACTTTTATATTCACTTATAGATACTTCTTCGGCTTCGTACGAGGGGATGAAGCTGACGGCACTTATGCTGTCTGAGGAGGGATCAATCTTTAGCAGAAAGTATCCCGATTTGCTACCGTATTTGGCGAAAACATTAATAAAATAAGATTCATATCTACCTTTACCTAAATGCTTTTTTAAATGGTTGTAGCCTCTGGGGAACTGCACATCCACTTTGGTCAGAAGGTAATTTTCCAGATAGGATTTACATTTATCTATAAGTTCTGACGGAGTATAGTTTCTTACCAGACGAATATCAAAGCCGTCTTCCGATGGCAATATGTCAATAAAGTAGCTTTTTTCGGAAGCAGGCAAACCAACACTGTCAGAGTACTGGATTGTTAGTGCCATATTATCATAGTCGGGTTTTATACTGTGAATTACCTTCTTGCTGTACATTTCCCTGAGTTTTTGCTCCGAAGAGCTTACCGCATCCTTCTGCATAACCGCACTGACAATTTCGAAGTTTTTTTCTTCATAGTCAAACTTAATCCTATATGTTCCGGCTTCTTTGCAGTTGCTTATCTGAACAAGAATATCATCATTTGAATCCAAAGTCCGGGCATGGGTAATGGTTGTTGATCTTCCAAGGATCAACTTAAAGCAATTCTCCAGAAAAACTACTTTCTGATTTCGGGTCTCTCCTTTAGACTCTCTTTTTAAGTATTCCCTTGTTTGCTTGAGAGTAAAGGAGTCTACGATGGCATCTATTGTCTGACCAAGCTCTTTGTCCAAAAGGCTTCCATTAGAGCTTAAATAGTCACTGACAGATATAAACAAAGAGTAAATCTTGCCATTTCTTATTATATCGATGGAATAACCGAGTTTGTGTCTTTGGCCTTCATCCAGAAAATTTATTAATCTATAAATATAGATAATGTCATTTTCAACTCTTGAACTTGTATTTAATATTTTTGTGTTTTTGGTGCCATAGGGTGCGTAATAGTTTGTGGTATAATTTCTTACGATCTCTGCATTGTTTGCGGCAAATAGCTTTAGCAATTCTTCGGTAGAAGCATTAATCAAGGATTCGGATTCATTGATGCAAATATCAAGAGGTCCTGAGTATTCGGGGCATACTATAGAAAACCTGTCGAAATTAATATCCGTGGATTTGTTCTTTAGCTCCCAGGTATCCGGATAGGAGAAGGAGTATCCTTCATATTCATTTATATATTTGTTAAAGCCCATGTCGGCGATAAAATCGGTTTTGACAGAATCTATAAACTCCATTGATTCAGCAATTTTGATAAACTCATTGACAACAGCAGCGGATGGCTTTTCAAATCTGCTGTTTAACTCAATTTTATAAAGTTTTGAGTTGTATGTTGTATAATAGTCCTGAATATAATACAGGTCCAATCCATCTTTTATTTCATATTTTACATAGTGGAAATCCTTGCCGGAAAGCAAGCTATTTCCTTCCTCAATAGTGTCTGATCTTACTGAAGGAGAAGATTTTATTATGCTTAGTTTGTTTTCAATACATGTATCGGGGTTATGTATTTCTTCCACGGAAATTGATATATAATTGTTGTAGTCAATTTTAAAGCTTGTAAAATCAAGACTGTCGATAATACTGTTTTGCAGATACGGCGTAAATGTTGACGGATATTGCATTTTGAAATTCTGCTGCAAGTTTATGTATTCAGTATATTCAATATCGCTTTCGGAAAGTAGCGGATAAATTCCGGAATTTGCACTTCTGACGGTTTTGACGTCATTGAATATTTTCAGAGAGTTTTGATTAGCCGGAAGGTTTTGAATTTTAAGGGCATTTATAAGCTCTTTTATTTTGCCTATATTCTCTGTAGTCAAGAAACCTCTTTTGCCGGATATATTAATTGTATATATCGACATATTGGAGTAGATGGGGATAGTTATCATAATATGGGTTTCTTCAACGGAGGAATATTTGTCACTTTTTATTATGTTGTACAATACGACATTAGAAAGCTGGCCATAGATATACTCGCTATAGTCTGCAAAAATTTTCATATTGGATTCACTGGAGGCCGCATCGGTTCCGCTGAACAGAAACTCATTTTTATACAATGACTGCATGGCTCTAAAATAGCTTTTTGTGTAATTGCTAATCTCCTCAAAAATCTGCTCGTTAGAAGAACTGTAATCGTTGAGAATTAGGCGCATGCCGGCAATAGATGTAGCATCTAGCTTATCTGAGTTTATTGAATAATTAAACTCTCCCTTCTCATCAATCATCATAATTGAATTATCGCTAAAGCTGTCGAAAGATCCTGAAAGATCAATGCTGCTATGGGAAGGAACCTCTAATAGATATCCGTGAGTGATGTTCTTGAAGTTCTTAAGGTCTTTGTCTCTTAAAAAATATATAGAGCCGGATTCTTTATCGTATTTTACAATCAAATTAAATTTTTCCTCTATAAACTCAAAGGGAAGATAAAATCTTTCGTTTATTATCTCCGGTATATTGGAGTTGTAATTCTTCAAGCCAACTATGGAATAATCTAAAGGCCTTGCCGAATATGTACTTACCGATTTTCCATCATTAATGGAAAGGGTTTTGCTTGAAAGGTCGGCCTTAAGCTTCAAATCAAGTATTTGACCTATTTCATCGGCATCCAGATAATATCTGTCGTTTTGATTTACGACAGTATTCTTAAGAGTATGAATTTTCCCATTGTAATATAAATTCAGGCTTATATCTGCCCAGGCAACAGAAACATTTAACATAATCATTGCCGACAGAGTTATAAGTAATAGCAAAGCTTTTTTCATATATAACACTATCCTCTTTACACTCATTATTTTAGTTGTTTTATGTAGATAAAAGAAACAACAATACGTAACCCATATATTATGTATAATATCAAAAGTGAACGTCACGTACAACAATTGTTAACTCTTTGTAAAATAAGTGAAACAAATACTTAAAAAATATATGATATTAATGCCATAAATGCTATTAATAAAATTTAGAAATTGTGGTATTATTCTATTGGTTATATATTTTGCAATAAGCATTTTAAATTATTTTGGATATTGCAACGTATATAGTTTTGCAAAATGAAGTTAGGCAGAAATCGAATAGATACGGCAGGGGGGTGGTATGGATATGAATATAGGTATTGTCGGAGCAGGAAAAGTAGGCTGTGCTCTTGCCGTAGGTCTTAAAAACAATGGTTTTAATATATCGGGAGTTTATAGCCGAAGCAGTAATTCACAGAAATATCTTTGCGCTAAATTGGGTAAAGCCTTTGAAAGCAATCTTGAGGAAACAATAAAAAACTCTGAGCTGATATTTATTTCGGTATCTGATAATAATATAATACAGGTTTCCGAGGAAATTGCCCAAAAAATCGATGACGATATTCTTTGCTCCAAAACTTTTATTCATTTGAGCGGGGCGCTTACAACAAAAGCCCTAAAACCTCTTGGAGATCTGGGAGCATATACCGGCTCTCTTCATCCCATTCAGTCCATAGCGGACAAAGACAATGGGTGGAAGAAGCTATACAATATATATTATGGCTTTGAAGGCTGTGAAGAAGCTTTGAAGCAAGCTTTAAGCATTGTAAAATCCTTTGAGAGTAGATTGATAAAAATAAAAGAGCAGGACAAAACGCTGTATCATGCTGCTGCATGCATTATATCAAATTATACGGTGACCCTCTCATATGCTGCCCATGAAATATTGGAGAATATAGGATTTGACGGAAAAACTGCTCATGAGGCGTTTCTTCCTCTGATTACGAACACCGTTGATAATATTGAAAGGCTCGGAAGTGTAGGCGCTCTTACGGGGCCAGTGTCACGGGGGGATCACAGTGTTATTGAGGAGCATATAAAGGCGCTGGATAGTCTGGATAAAAATCTGAAAAATATATATAAAGTACTAGGGAGAAAGACTATTGAGATTGCACGAAAAAAGGGCACCCTTACAGATGATAGGGCCGAAAAGCTTATGAAAATTTGTGATAGCAAGGTATGATTTGGTTTAAATAATATCGTAAAAATTCTATACATATGGAGATATATTTATGGAGATTGAATATCTTAGGGAAATATTAGAAGGTGTTAAAAATGGAAGCGTTGAAGTTGATGATGCTTTAACGGAGCTCAAAAAGCTTCCTTTTGAGGATCTTGGTTTTGCAAAAGTTGATCAGCACAGGAATATTCGCAATGGTTATCCCGAGGTGATTTATTGTCAGGGGAAAACTGTTGAGCAGGTTAAGAAGATAGTGGAAAGACTAATGGAAAAAAACAATAACATTATGGCTACAAGGGCTGATATCAAGTGTTTTGAAGCTATTAAGGAAATTACCGATGATGCTGTGTACTATGAAGAGGCCAGAATTGTGGTCGTAAAGAAAAGGGACATTTCCAAGGTTAGCAAGATGATTGCAGTCATAACAGCGGGGACGGCGGATATTCCGGTAGCTGAGGAAGCAGCGGTCACATGCGAGACGATGGGAAACAGGGTCGAGAGGGTTTATGACGTTGGAGTAGCAGGAATCCACAGGTTGTTTGCCCGATTGGATGTGATTCGCGAGGCAAATGTCCTTGTGGTGGTAGCAGGAATGGAGGGAGCCTTGGCAAGTGTAGTCAGCGGTCTGGTGGAAAAGCCGGTAATAGCTGTTCCTACCAGTGTGGGGTATGGTGCGAATTTTGGAGGCCTTTCAGCTCTCTTGACAATGCTAAACAGCTGCGCTACCGGAATCGGGGTGGTAAATATCGATAACGGTTTTGGAGCGGGGTTTTTGGCAAGTATGATAAATAAGCTTTAGGAAAGGAAAAGGATATGAGAATATTATATTTTGACTGTTTTTCCGGTGCCAGCGGGGATATGATTTTAGGTGCCCTGTTGGACCTGGGGATTGACATTGATGTTTTTAAAAAGGAGCTTGCAGGACTAAAGGTGGATGGCTTTGATATTGCTATTGAAAGAAAAGTTATAAACTCAATAGCTGTAACCGATGTGGATGTCATTATAGAAAAGGAATGCACTCATCATAACGAACACCATCACCATTGTGAGCGCAATTTGGCGGATATTGAAAAGCTGATTGACGATAGTAGCCTAAAAGACAATGTAAAAAGACTCAGTAAGAAGATATTTGGAGAAATTGCCCGGGCTGAGGCGAAAGTTCATAACAAACCCATTGATCATGTGCACTTTCATGAGGTGGGTGCCATTGACTCCATCGTGGATATTGTAGGTACTGCAATTTGCTTGGACCTTTTGAAGGTTGACAAAATATATTCATCGCCGATGCATGACGGCACAGGCTTTATAGAGTGTCAGCACGGGAAGTTGCCGGTGCCGGTTCCTGCAGTTTTGGAAATGCTTAGGGATAGTAAAATACCTTATATAACGGAGGATGTAAACACGGAATTGGTGACTCCTACAGGTATCGGAATTATAAAGTGTGTGGCCTCGGAGTTTGGTTCCATGCCTCAAATGACTATTGAAAGTGTAGGATATGGGGCAGGTAAGAGGCAGACGGGGCGATTTAATGCTTTAAGATGTGTTTTGGGAAGTATTGAGGGTAAAGAAAAAAATGATGATGATGTTTGTGTACTTGAGACCAATATCGATGATATGAATCCTGAGGTTCTTGGTTATGTTATGAACAGACTTTTTGAGAACGGCGCATTGGATGTGTTCTATACATCTGTATACATGAAAAAGAATAGGCCGGGGATTATATTGACGGTACTGTCCGACAGAGAAAGGGAACAGGAGCTTGTAAATATTATTCTGACAGAAACAACAACTTTAGGTATCAGAAAGACCATAGCTAAAAGATATATTCTTGAAAGAGAAATAAAATATGTGAATACAGAGTTTGGAAAAATAAGAGTGAAGGAATCATGCCTTGGGGATTACAAGAAGTATTCACCGGAATTTGAGGACTGTAAAGAGGTTGCTGAGGAATTGAGAATACCTTTGTGGAAGGTGTATGACGCTGTAAACAAAGCTATTTTGACATTTGAGGAAAGGAATACAGATGCTTTACAATAAGTTTTCAACCTATTTAAAGGAAAAGTATGGAGCAAAGGTTTATAAGCTCCCTTTGAACCTGCCGGTCACATGCCCGAACCGTGACGGCAGAATCAGCAGTAAGGGATGTATATTCTGTGGAGAAGAGGGAGCCGGTTTTGAAAATCTTCCTAGCTTTCTCGAAATCAAAGAACAGCTTAAGTTAAACTCCAGGTATATTGGGGATAACTACAAGTCTGAGAAATTTATTGCATATTTTCAAAACTATACAAATACCTATCTTTCTTTTGAAGACTTTAAAAGGTATATTAACGGCGCTTTAGAAGAAAACATTGTGGCTCTCTATATTTCCACCCGCCCTGATTGCATTAAGGATTTATATCTTTCCTTTCTAAGGGAGATAAAGGAATCAAAAGGGGTGGATATTGTAATAGAGCTAGGACTCCAGACGGTAAATTATCATACTTTGAAGCTACTCAACAGGGGACACCTGCTTGCGGAGTTTATAGATGCTGTGCTGGCAATAAGGTCATATGGGCTTGAGTCCTGTGCCCATTACATACCGGATATACCTATGGATTCAATGGATGATGTAATTGAAGGAGCAAGGATATTGTCAGCTTTAGGAGTAAATCAGGTAAAATGCCATTCCCTTTACATTTTGAAGGATACAATTCTGGGGGAAATGTACGAAAAGGGAGAGATAAAGCCTGTAACTGTGGAAGAATATATTGAAAGGACGATATCATTTCTTGAGTACCTTAATCCGTCAATTGTGGTGCAGAGGCTTATAGGACGTGCACCAGAGGAGAGAAGTTTGTTTTGTAATTGGGGCATGAGTTGGTGGAAAATACATGATAGCATTGAGCGGAAAATGACAGAGGAGAATAGGTATCAGGGCAAGAAATTTGATTATCTAAATGGAAAGGCCCTTGCCGGTATAAACGAAAGAGTATTATGAACCGAGAATAGAGCAAATAAAAAAGGTCTCCTGCAAAAACAGCAACTAGAGACCTTTTTTATATCGCCACAGCCATAAAACTATTTTTTGTTTTTCAAGTATTCGTCAATTGCCTTTGCAGCATTCTTGCCTGCTCCCATTGCCAGAATAACGGTTGCTGCACCGGTTACCGCATCTCCGCCGGCGTATACACCTTCAATGCTGGTGGCTCCGGTTTCTTCATCGGCAATAATTCCGCCCCATTTTTGAGTATCCAGTCCCGGCGTGGTTGAGGTAATCAATGGGTTTGGACTTTGGCCAATAGCAATAATGACCGTCTCTACATCGATGACATGTTCGGAACCTTCCTTTGTCACAGGCTTCCTTCTTCCGGATACATCCGGTTCGCCCAGCTCCATCTCTACGCATTCAATACCCTTTACCCAGCCGTCATCGGTACCTAAAATTCTTGTGGGGTTTGTAAGGAGCTTGAGCAAAATGCCCTCTTCCTTTGCGTGATGAATCTCTTCGAGTCTTGCGGGCATTTCCGCTTCCGAACGTCTATACACTATATACACATTTTCAGCACCGAGCCTTTTGGCACTTCTTGCGGCATCCATTGCAACATTTCCTCCGCCCACAACAGCAACACTTTTTCCTACTTTCACAGGAGTATCGCAATTTGGAAATTCATAAGCCTTCATAAGGTTTATTCTTGTGAGGAATTCGTTTGCGGAGTAAACCCCATTGAGGTTTTCCCCCGGAATTTTCATAAAGGATGGCAATCCGGCACCGGAGCCGATAAATATGGCTTCATACCCTTCTTCCTTGAGCTCGTCAATGGAGTAGACCTTTCCGATAACCATATTTGTTCTGATGTCCACACCAAGCTGCTTGATGGTTTCGATTTCCTCTTGAACCAGTTTCTTTGGCAGTCTGAATTCCGGAATACCATACATTAACACACCACCGGGGACGTGAAAGGCTTCAAAAATAGTCACCTCATAACCGAGTTTTGCCAAGTCACTTGCACAAGTGAGACTTGCAGGCCCCGAACCGATTACTGCTACTTTTTTGCCGTTCTTTTCAGGCTTTTCATTGGAAGATGTACTGTTTTTCATGTGCCAATCTGCTGCAAACCTTTCAAGTCTTCCGATTGCCACAGGTTCGCCCTTTTTACCCCTTACACAAAGCTGTTCGCACTGTGTCTCTTGAGGGCAGACCCTTCCGCAAATAGCCGGAAGGTTGTTGGTTTCTTTTATTTTATTATAGGCTTCTTCAAATTTACCTTGAGCTATCAGCTGAATAAACTCCGGAATTTTTACGTTTACCGGACAGCCGGAGACACAGGGCTTGTGCTTGCAGTCAAGACACCTTTGAGCTTCCTCCATTGCCATTTGCTCGGTATAGCCTAAGGCAACCTCTAGAAAGTTTTTGCTTCTAACATTAGGCTCTTGCTCCGGCATGGGAACTTTTTTCAATGACATATTAGGCATTATCCTTTACCCCCCAATCTGCAATTATGCTTTTCAGTAGCCAGGGTTTCTTCTTTTTTATACATCGCTTGTCTTCTCATTGCTTCATCAAAATCCACAAGATGTCCGTCGAAATCAGGTCCGTCCACGCATGCAAACTTAGTTTCACCGCCCACAGTTACTCTGCAGCCTCCGCACATACCGGTGCCATCAATCATAACAGGGTTCATGCTTACAATAGTTTTTATACCGTAGGACTTTGTAAGGTTGCTAACAACCTTCATCATTATCAATGGACCGATAGCAATAACCAGATCGTATTTGTTTCCTTCTTCAATAAGGCTCTTTAATACATCGCTTACAAACCCTTTGTTGCCATTGGAACCATCGTCGGTAGTTATAAAAAGCCTGTCACTTACGGCCTTCATTTCATCCTCAAGAATTATCAGGTCCTTGTTTCTGAAACCCGCTATGGAATCGACCTCTACACCCATAGAGTGTAATTTTTTGGCCTGAGGATATGCTATTGCAGTTCCGAGACCACCGCCTATAACGGCAGCTTTTTTTATATTTTCAAAGTGGGATGCTGTCCCTAAAGGGCCAACAAAGTCCAATAATTCATCGCCTTCTTCAAGAGATCCCAATATTTTAGTAGTCTTTCCCACTTCTTGAAATATTATCGTTACCGTACCTTTAATGCGGTCAAAATCAGCTATTGTAAGAGGGATTCTTTCACCGTTTTCATCCACCCTCAGAATTATAAACTGTCCGGGCTCTGCTTTTTTTGCTATATGTGGAGCTGATATCTCCATTAACTTAACCTGCGGGTTAAGAATCTTTTTCTTTACTATTTTAAACATGCTTAGCCTCCCTTTCTCAATCTTGAGCTTACTCTAATTTTAACTATTGAGGCCCTCTAAGTCAATCGCAATATATAGGAAGTATTTTATTTTGTGGTATTATCTTGCAAATGTAATAAGCACAACAGAAGAGATGTCGTAAATAAATAAAAATGAAAGTTACTTAGATGATTTCCTGCATAAATTTATAACTACAACACAAGTGAAAAATTCCTCAATCTGTCTAATTCGGGCTAAATCCATACTTCGGACAAAAGATGAGAAATAGAAGTTGCGTTAAAATTCGAAATTATTTATTTCGACTCTTGCAATGTTAATATATTTTTGTTATAATTCAAAATGTCATTTCGTTAGTTCCTCAAACATTTATTTTGAGGGTATACAATGGCGTATACCGTATACAGTACAAAGGTGTATATTGGTTTTAGTGTTGTTTTTTGCAGGAGTAATTTGCTTATGCATGCAAATAACTCTATTTATAATAAAAGTTAAACAGGATGGGAGAGGAATTTAAAATGAAATTATTGTCTAATGTTATGGAACAAGTCATTAAAAGAAATCCAAATGAACCAGAATTTCATCAAGCAGTAAAAGAAGTATTGGAGTCATTGGAAATTGTGGCCGAAAAGAATCCGGAGTACTTAAATGCAGGTATATTTGACAGGATTGTTGAACCTGAAAGACAGATCATTTTCAGAGTGCCATGGGTAGATGACAATGGTAAGGTGCAGGTAAACAGAGGCTTTAGAGTACAGTTCAACAGTGCAATAGGTCCATATAAAGGAGGAATAAGGTTCCATCCTTCGGTTAATGTAGGAATTATCAAATTCCTTGGCTTCGAGCAGATTTTTAAGAATTCATTGACCGGTCTTCCAATGGGCGGAGGCAAAGGCGGCAGCGACTTTGATCCAAAAGGCAAATCCGACGGAGAAATCATGAGATTCTGCCAGAGCTTTATGACTGAACTTAGCAAACATATAGGACCGGATACCGACGTTCCTGCTGGAGATATCGGTGTTGGCGGCCGTGAAATAGGTTACATGTACGGCATGTACAGAAAGATAAGGAACGAGTTTACTGGAGTTTTGACAGGAAAAGGATTGACATGGGGTGGAAGTCTTGCAAGAACCGAGGCAACAGGTTATGGTCTCTGCTACTTCATGGATGAAGCAATGAAAACAATGAAGGGTAAATCCTTTGAAGGTGCTACAGTTGTAATATCCGGTTCGGGTAATGTTGCCATCTATGCAACAGAGAAGGCACAGCAGTTGGGTGCTAAGGTAGTTGCATTAAGTGATTCAAACGGATATATCCATGATCCTGATGGAGTAAAGCTTGATACCGTTAAGCAAATTAAAGAGGTAGAAAGAAAGAGAATCAGTGAATATGTTAAGTATCATCCTAATGCAACATATACTGAAGGATGTTCAGGAATATGGACAATCAAGTGTGATGTTGCCCTTCCATGTGCTACACAAAATGAACTTGATGAAAATGGGGCAAAGGCTCTTGTTGCAAATGGATGTTATGCAGTAGGAGAAGGTGCAAACATGCCATCCACACCTGGAGCTATTGAAGTGTTTATGAATAACGGAGTTCTTTTTGCACCTGGAAAAGCTTCAAATGCCGGTGGTGTTGCTACTTCAGGACTTGAAATGTGCCAGAACAGCATGAGATATTCCTGGACATTTGAAGAGGTTGATGCTAAGTTAAAGGATATTATGGTTAATATATTTAGAAGTGCAAGTGCAGCAGCAAAAGAATACGGTCAAGAGAACAACCTGGTATTGGGTGCAAATATTGCAGGCTTCTTGAAAGTTGCAAATGCTATGAAGGCACAGGGAGTGTAAAATATAACGCATAAAATAAAATTAAAGATACGGGGGTCAGAGGCCATTTCTCTGGCTCCTTTTTTATTCAACATATTTTTTATGTTTGCTATTAATTTTTGTTTTGCATTACATGCTGAATTTGATATAATAAGACATCATAGTTTTATATGAAGGAGAGGTTAGCTTGAATAACGAATTAATTCTCGTTCTCGACTTTGGAGGACAGTATAATCAGCTTATTGCAAGAAGAGTAAGAGAGGCAAATGTTTATTGTGAGGTTCTTCCCTACAACTCTTCTATTGATAAGATAAAGTCAATGAATCCGAAGGGTATTATTTTTACAGGAGGCCCTGCAACGGTATTAGACCCTAAAGCTCCAATTTGCGACAGGGAAGTCTTTGAGCTGGGGATTCCGATTCTGGGAATCTGCTACGGTATGCAGCTGATGAGCTATATGCTTGGAGGAACTGTAGAAAAAGCAGAACAGCGTGAATACGGAAAGGTAAATATCAAATTTGATAACAACAGCAAACTATTTGAGGGAATTGAAAATGATTCGACATGCTGGATGAGTCACACGTATTATGTCAATAGTCTTCCTGAGGGCTTCGTAAAATGTGCGGATACTTCCAATTGTCCTATGGGAGCAATCGAAAACACCGAAAAGAAGCTGTATGGTGTTCAGTTCCATCCGGAAGTAGTTCACACACCAAAAGGAAGAGATATATTAAATAACTTCCTTTTCAAAATCTGCGGCTGCTCTGGAGATTGGAAGATGGCTTCCTTTATAGAAAATTCCGTTAGGGGCATAAGAGAAAAGATAGGAGATAAAAAGGTTTTGTGCGCTCTCTCCGGAGGTGTTGATTCTTCGGTGGCGGCTGTGTTGATTCATAAGGCTGTAGGAAAGCAGCTGACATGTATTTTCGTTGATCATGGCCTTCTTAGAAAGTACGAAGGGGACCAGGTTGAAGAAGTATTCAAGAATCAGTTTGATATTAATTTGATAAGGGTTAATGCAGAGGACAGGTTCTTAGAAAAGCTCAAGGGAGTGACCGATCCCGAGAGAAAGAGGAAGATAATTGGGGAAGAATTTATCCGGGTGTTTGAAGAGGAAGCAAAGAAAATAGGAACAGTTGACTTTTTGGTACAGGGAACCATCTATCCGGATGTAATTGAAAGCGGAATCGGTGATGCTGCTGTTATAAAAAGCCATCACAATGTAGGTGGTCTTCCTGATTATGTGGATTTTAAAGAGATAATTGAGCCTCTCAGAAGTCTTTTTAAGGACGAGGTTAGGAAAGTTGGGATGGAGCTGGGAATACCTGAAGATATTGTCATGAGACAGCCGTTCCCAGGACCTGGACTGGCTATTAGGGTTATTGGTGAAGTCACAAAAGATAAATTGGATATACTTAGGGATTCTGATCACGTCTTTAGAGAAGAAATAAAAAATGCAGGACTGGACAAGGAAATTAACCAGTACTTCACAGTGCTCACGGGAATGAGGAGTGTCGGAGTCATGGGCGATGAAAGGACTTATGACTATACCCTTGCACTAAGGGCTGTAACTACTACCGACTTTATGACTGCCGATTGGGCAAGGATTCCTTATGATCTCCTTGAAAAAATATCCAATAGGATTGTGAATGAAGTCAAGCATATTAACAGAGTGGTGTATGATATAACAAGCAAGCCACCTGCAACGATTGAGTGGGAATAGTTAATAATGTCCAAGGGCAACCCACCTTTCCCTGAAAAGGGCAAAATGGGCTTCCCCCAAAAACAAAAGAAATAAATGAAGATTAGACCTTGAGATAAGTCATTTAGACTTGTTTCAGGGTCTTTTTTGTTTATCTGTATGGAGTATCAAACCCTTGATATTACAGCCGTTACAGCATTTTTGTGAGTGACCTGCCACCCGCCTTCCCCAAAATGTAGAGAGACTCTTGATTTTGGGAGCCTGTTTTTGGGAGGGAAAGCGAGTTTGCCTTTTTTGATGGAAAAGAGGGAATGAGGGATTGGAGGGGGACATAGAGGTTTTAGGAAAATGTGTTTTTGGGATAAGGAAAATCGTCGGGGGAATTCAGTAAAATCAATGGATTCGGCGATTTAATAAATTCCCAAAAACCGAATTGTTTTTGAGGGAAACCCTGTTTTTGGGGAATTTCTTAATGTTTTTGGGAAAACACTTATCGAACTTGTCTGTATATGCTGAACAAATTTCAGGAGGAAGTATATGAGGAGAAAAAACTACAAGGGTAGATGTGAAAAAAGGATGATTGAAAAATGTACGGATGTGTGTCGAACTTATGATGCTATACAGTATGCATATGCCGAGATCCTTTCCGCTTGCCCAGACATTGTAGAATTCAAATGCAATGTGCCGCTTGACGGACTGGAGGAAGGTGAATACACTACAGATTTTGTATGCACCAAACAGGATGGGGATCTGATGGTGAGGGAATGTGTATTCCGAAGACTCCTTACAAAGCCGATGACTATACGATTATTGGAAGCATCCAGACAGTATTGGCTGCGTCATGGAGTTTCAGATTGGGGGTTGGCTATCGATGAAGAAAAATGATTTGCTTAAGAATGATGAATCAATTATAAGGGTATTAGCCATTGAGGATGACAGACTGCTTTTTATCGATTGTATCAAGCTTACGATGCCGAAATGGGGAAAAATTGCTTCCATAGTAGATTATACACCATGTGAAGAGCAGGCATTGTCAAAAGGTTTTAAGGAGGATATTGATGATTTGAATTCAGACGCAAGGAAATCAGCTTATCAGCATTATACCATGATTTCAGGGATACTGCCTTATGTGTCAGATAATACCATGAGATGCAGAGCCATTGATAAGGCGGCGGAAGAATATCATGTCAGTAAAAAAACAATACGGAAATACTTGTGCCGATATCTGGCATATCAGAATATCACCGCTTTAGCTCCAAAGACAAATGATGATAAGCGTGTTTTATCGCAAGATGAAAAAAATATGCGTTGGGCTTTAAATAAATTCTTCTACAACAAAAACAGGAACAGTTTACATACAGCTTATACACTTATGCTAAAAGAAAAATACTGCGATGGAGAAGGCAAATTATCATCGGCATATCCTTCATTTTATCAGTTTAGGTATTTTTACCGTAAGACAAAAAATATGCAGACATATTACATATCCAGAGAAGGATTGAAAGCATACCAGCGAAATAAAAGACCATGTACCAGCGAGGGAGTAAGAACTTTTGCCATAGCTCCAGGTGTAGGGATGTTGGATGCAACGGTTTGCGACATCTATCTTGTCAATGAAATCGGCGATTTGGTTGGAAGACCGATTTTGACTGCCTGTATTGATGCTTATAGTGGTTTGTGCTGCGGATATTCTCTTTCGTGGGAAGGTGGCGTGTACAGTCTTCGTAATCTAATGGTTAATATCATTGCAGATAAGGTGGAGCATTGCAGTAGGTTTGGAATCCATATCAATGAAAGCGATTGGCCAGCAAAAGAGATACCAGGAAAGCTGATATCGGACAAGGGTGCGGAGTATACATCGGATACCTTTGCACAGCTTGCAGAGTTAGGTGTTATGATTACAAATTTACCCGCATATAGACCAGAACTAAAAGGTCCAGTGGAAAAATTCTTTGATTTAGTGCAAGACAGCTATAAACCATTCTTGAAAGGCAGGGGTGTCATAGAGCCAGATTACTTGGAGAGAGGAGCACATGATTACAGGAAGGATGCCTGCCTGACAATAAAAGAGTTTGAGAAAATAATACTACATTGTATCCTCTTCCATAATTCCAAGAGAGTATTTGGTGAGTTTCCATACACAGAGGCAATGATAGAAGCAGGCATTAAGCCCAACGCAAACAGCATCTGGGAATGGGGAAAGAATCAGCCTGGAGTAAACCTTATATCAGTCTCCACGGAGCAGCTTGTACTAACCTTACTGCCGAGAACTATAGGGAAGTTTACTAGATTTGGTCTAAAAGCAAATAAGATGAGGTATCACCATCCCAATTATGTAGAAAAGTATTTGCAGGGGAAAGAGGCAGTTGTTGCTTATAACCCAGAGGATGTCAGTAATGTGTGGATTCTGGAGAATGGCACATACATCCGATTTGAACTGATTGATTCTAGATTTAGAGATAAACCGTTGGATGTTGTTATGGGTATAAAAAAGAAGCAGAGACTGATAGTGGGAATTGCTAATAAAGATAGGGTTCAGGCAGAAATGGAACTGGCAACCCATATTGAGGTGATTTCCAGAAATATAACAAAGAACAATAAGGTAAATATCAAGAGTATCCGTGAGACCAGAAGAAAGGAACTGGATAAACTGCATCTTGATCATGTGAAGGAGGCTGGTATTGATGAATGATATCAGTAATCTGATTTATGAACTTCCAAAGATGAAGGCAGGAGAAGAGCTGAAATCCGCTTTGGAGTATATCCCGCATTATGACGAAAATATTAGAATGGAAAATGACGCCATGAGATTGATGGAGTTGAATGAGCTATATAATATCTATTTGCCTTCGGAAATGTCATTGGAGATATATAGTAAGTTATATCTAGCAATGTTGCGATCTCTGCAGAAAAAAGGGACAAAGCTGGCAATACAGCAAAAGAATGAAAATTTTAAAGCTATCCAACAGAGTAACTATAGTGGTATCATTGGCGGGTCTGACAGCTTTACTATCATTGGTGCATCTGGTATCGGTAAAAGCTCTGCCATATCCAGAGCGATATCACTTATCACGGAGAATCGTATTATTGAAGTACAAAATCCTTACGTAAAAATAATTCCGTGCTTAATCTCTCAATGCCCGTTTGATTGTTCAGCAAAGGGGCTATTGCTGGAAATATTACGCAAAGTAGATGAGTTGATAGGCAGTAAATACTACGAAAATGCTCTGCGAGCAAGGGCAACTACAGATATGTTGATTGGAAATGTGTCACAGGTGTCTTTGAACCATATTGGATTATTGGTAGTGGATGAAATACAGAACATCTGTAATAACAAAAGTGGAAATAGTCTGGTGGCGGTGCTGACCCAGCTTATTAATAATTCTGGCATCAGTATCTGCATGGTCGGGACGCCAGAGAGTTCTTCATTCTTTGAACAGGCTATGCAGCTCGCAAGAAGGTCATTGGGGCTGCATTACAGCAACATGCCTTATGATAACTATTTCAAAGAGTTCTGTAAGACTGTATTCAGATTCCAATATGTAAAGCAACGGACAGAACTTACAGATGCTGTTATAGAATGGCTGTATGAACACAGCAACGGTATCATTTCCATAGTGATTTCCTTGGTCCATGATGCACAGGAAATAGCAATCCTGAACAAAAAAGAAATACTCAATATAGATACCTTAAATGAAGCATATAAAAAACGGCTTAATATGCTCCATGACTACTTGAATCCGTCTATTGTTATCAATCGACAGACCTCCAGACACAAGAAACATAAGTGTCTTGTAGAACCTTGCAAGATTGGTATTTTGGAGGCAGATGATAAGAATAGCATTGTTGAATTGGCCAAAATAGCCAAGCGTCAAGAACTGGATTTCCTGGAATTATTGAAAGAAAGGTTTTCGGTGACGGAGGTGAATGTATGATTACATATTTTCCTGATATATATCCAGATGAACTGGTGTACAGTCTGTTATCAAGGTTTTATATGCAATCGGGATACCTATCATACACATATGCCGCAGAGGATATTTATGCCTACAAACAGGTAAGGCCAGACCATGAATTTATCAATGTACTCCGTCCAGAAATACGTGAGATAATTGTCAAAACGATTCCAATGGAAAAGCTGGTGGAAAAACATACAATGTATCCATACTACGCAAGATTTATGAGAAAACCTCGTAGGATGAAAGCCTTTGAGGCACTCGTGTCATTGAACGGGAATTACAGAAATCTATTGGTTATTCCAAATAAAAAGGAGGGGGCAGATAGATACCTCCGGTACTGCCCTTTATGTGCAAAAGAAGATAGGGAGCAATATGGAGAGACATTTTGGCACCGGGGTCATCAGATGGTAGGCGTAAATGTTTGTCCCATACATGAATGCTATCTGGTAAATAGCAACATATTGATCAGCGGAAAAGCTACACCTAATCTTACTGCGGCAGAAAAGGTGGTACCAGAAGAGGAAGAAATATCAAGGTGTAATAATTTGCTGGAGATAAAGCTGGCGGAATATACACTGGCAATATTCCAAGCCCCTATAGATATAGATAGCAATGTATCAGTGGGACGATTCCTGCATTCAAAACTGAAAGGGACAAAATACATATCAGATTCTGGCTTATTTCGGAATTTAACACTCTTTTATGAGGATTATCTGAATTTCTATGATGAAATAAAAGGAAAAGCTAAACTGGAACTTTTTCAGATCCAAAAGATTTTTAATGATTATCGCTTTAATTTTAATGAAATATGTGAGCTGGCAATGTTTTTAAATATACCGATACATGAGATGGTTAATATGTCATTACCAGAAGAAACACAGCATATGGATATGATCTATAGGCGTGTGGCAAAGGAGTTGGATGCAGATTTTGATATAGTAAAAACTATCGGTGATGCGGTATTAAAAGCCTATCAGTCGAATCATAGGGTACAGCATAAATGCGGAGCAAAAGGCTATTTGTGGAGTAAGCTGGATGCAGAACTGCTACCAAAGGTAAAAGAAATGATTAAAGAGCTATATGGTAATGGAACAGATCGCCCGCATAAAATAACGTCGTCGCTTATTAATAGAAAGCTGGGGCTACCAGACAAGCAGATTGAGAAATTGCCGCTATGCAAAGAGGAAATCCTAAAGTATGAGGAAAGCCAGCAACATTATTGGGCAAGGGAAGTCGTATGGGCTACCAATAAGATTTTGAAGGAGGGAAAGCCTTTTAGTTGGAAACAGGTCCGCAATCTTACCAATATGAGGCGTGTTAATTTTGAAGCCTGTCTGCCTTATATTGATGAAATGGTAGAGGAAGAAATGGCAGAAAGGATTAAACACTTATTGTAAACTAATTGGTTTGCTTTGATATCAAAATCCATATGCCTAATACTAATATACTTAAAATGAGCTTAAGCCATAACTGAAATCTCATATGCTCAAGCTTATTCAGAAGCCATATCTTTATCACAGCATAGTAGAAACTCCTGAATTCTCTTTATATATATAAGAAATGCAGGAGTTTGTAATATCCACTTATAATTGGAACGATAAAGATATATGCTTTATCATCCAATTAGGGTTGATTGTGTAGAGTTGGGATTAATCTTTTATGCTGGGCTTAAGGTTATACTTAAGAGATGTTTTTGTTATGGCTTAAGCTTATCAACATAAAACAGACTGAAAAAGCCTGATATGAATAAAAAGCCACAAACAGTTGTTGAGGCCCTATTTTATACCGAAGAAAGATACTTAATATGGAAATTGAAGATTATAAAATTCGAGTGCAGCATCGGAGAAAGACGATAAAGATATGGTTGATTGGAGGATATTGAAAAGACAAGAGTAAGAAAAGAATTTGCGAACGAGATGAGCATAAAAGAACTATAAAGTTTAAAATATAGCATCTGAAAGCTGACTCTATTATCGATAAAAAGATTTTATTTTCTGCTTATTAATGATAAAATAGAAATAAAAGTAATTGGTCAACTAATTAAGAAGGATACTGACTTTTATTGTTGAATATTGAATATAAAGGTTGAAAAGTACCAATTATATACATTCATTATGTAATGGGAGAGAAGAGAACATGTATATTTCGAGGTTAAAAATTCAAAATTTTCGGTGTTTTCAGGATGTTGAGATAGAATTTAATGAAGGTCTTAATGTAATTATTGGTGAAAACAATTGTGGAAAGACAACTATAATGAAAGCACTCCAGTATTTTTTTAAAGGGGCTAACAACAGTAGTGCTATGGGTATTGACGATTTTAATAAAAACATTATTATCGGAGAAAAACCTCCAGAGATAACTTTTGTATTAACAATTCAATCTTCAAATCACGAGAAAGCTCAAGATAGGGCTGTTGTTGCAAGCTGGCTAACAAAACTGGGTTCACCATGGGAAGCTACTTTGACATACAAATTCTTTTTACCAGAGGTAGATCATAAAAAGTTCGCAGAAGATATCAAAGCAGTAGATGATGAAGATCAAAACAGAAAAAAGTGGGCTATCCTTGAAAAATATTTGAAAAAATATACATCAAGAATCTATGGCGGGAATTATGAAAGCAAGAATCGAGCAGACCAAGAGTATTTAGATAAATTTCATTGTGAGGTACTTGATGCACTCCGAGATGTAGAAAGTAAAATGTTTACAGGGCGAAATGCTTTACTCAAGCAGATTTTAAACTTTTTTATAGATTCAGATTTACTTGAAAAGGATGAAAATGAAAGGAAAACGGTACAAGAACAACGTAATCAGATGTTTGAGACAGATTCAAGTAGTCTGGTTACCAACATGATTGCTCGTATATCTGTTGGTAAAATTTTTGGGCTTGCAGATCAAACAGGTGCTTCTGTTGGTGGGCATCCTACATTAGGTGGGCAACTCGATACGAGTGATGTACTTTCTGTTCTTAAGTTAATGATAAAAAAGGAAACTGGTATTGAAGTTCCTGTTGTAAATAACGGTATGGGTTATAATAACCTAATCTACATATCATTATTACTTTCAAAATTTAAAATGTTGGTATCTTCTGAAATGGGAGAAAATGCGAAAGTTTTTCCCATGCTTTTAATAGAGGAGCCTGAAGCTCATCTTCATCCAGCATTGCAATATAGTTTCCTGCGTTTTTTAAAAGACGAAATAGATAAGCATGAAATAAGCCGTCAAATTTTTATAACTACTCATTCGACCCATATAACGGCAGCAGTAGGATTAGATCCTATTATATGTATGAATGTTAATTCGCATGGGGAAATAGTACCAGCGTATCCGGGCAAAGTATTTTCTGATACACCAGAGGATCAATCTTCAAAAAAATATGTTGCTAGATATTTGGATGCAACAAAATCAACTATGCTGTTTTCAAAAGCTGTTTTATTCGGAGAGGGGCTTGCGGAACAGATACTCTTGCCAATTCTGGCAGAGTATGCTTGTAAAAGTCTCGATAAAAGTCATGTGTCAATGGTTCGGGTTGATGCTTTAACATTTAAGCATTTTATAAAAATCTTTGGAGCTGGGATTCAGGAAGAACGAAAAAAATATGCCATAAGTAGAAGAGTTGCATGCATCATTGATAGTGATCCTGCACGATTGCCACATAATGTGCCTTCTGGCAAGTCAAGAAGATGGAAAAAATGTTTTCCATTCGAGGTAGACGCAAAGCCAGATGAATATACATATTCAAAAGTTTCTGGAGCTGTGACTAATTTACTGTCATCAGTACAAGATTGTGAAAATGTAAAAGTTTATTATAATTCGACAGGCAAAGGCAAAACATTTGAATACGATTTAGCATATGAAAACAGCGATTCAGATTTGATATTCGACGAAGCAGTTGAAATAATTGACTTTGAGGGACTCGAAAGTTCTGTATGGAGTGCTGAAGACAAGGAAAAAGCTAAAAAGGCAGCTTCATACCTAACTTACGTAGAAGGAGGAAAAGGTGAGCCTGCATTCAATCTTGCTGAAAAATTAAAGGAAAACTTAAAAGCTGAAACACGTAAAGTGTTTAATTTGCCTTTACATATTAAGGATGCTTTTAAATGGGTTTGTTATGATGAGGAGGATTAGTGTGATGCCTAATGAAGAAATAGAAATTATAACATCAGATCATCTTTTGTCAGACTTCGATCACCATTTTAAAGTATTTGCGGGTCCAGGTGCAGGGAAGACATATTGGTTGATTAACAATATAAGAAATATTCTTAAGAATTCAACAAAACTATTTGCTTCTTCAAAGGTTGCTTGTATAACCTACACAAATGTAGCAGTTGATGAAATTCAAACACGCCTTGATATGGCAGGAGATCGTGTTGAAGTTTCAACAATTCACAGTTTTTTATATAATTGTCTAGTAAAACCGTATGTCCATTTGCTCAAAAATGAGAATGGGAACTATTTAGTAAATATAGAACGGCTTGATGGACATGATGACCATATACCGAGTGTTGGTAGAATATTAGGTAATGGACAGATGAGTTCAGTTATATTTAAAAACAAAATCAAAAATGATGAGTTACATGATGTTTTGGCATCACTTGAGTGGTACTTAAATGGAGATGACATGATACTACAGCCTCGCAATGAATGGCAAAGGAAAAGGTTTAAAAAACTTATGGATTTAAACCTATTTTATGCTTATAAAGCTATGTTTTGGGACGATGGCATTATCCACCATGAAGATGTATTGTTCTTTTCTTATGAAATATTAAAACAGTTTCCATTATTACGTAGTTTTATAGCAGCAAAATATCCGTACATCTTTATTGATGAATTTCAAGATACTCATCCCGTTCAAACAAAAATACTAAAGTGGATATCTGAAGCGGGATCTATAATTGGAGTAATCGGGGATCCCGCACAATCGATTTTTCAATTTCAAGGTGCTTCAAGAACTGACTTCCTTGAGTTCAAACTGCCCGGACAGAAGAATTATGCAATTATGTATAATAGAAGAAGTACAAGAAATATTATAAACCTTCTAAATCATGTGAGAGGTACGGACGAGGTTGTTCAAGAATGCTATAGAGATATAGATGGAAGTGAAGTATGTGTCATCATTGATAAAAGTACCGAAGGAATAATAAAAAAATTTAATGCAGAAAGAGAATGTTTGGGGTTAAATGGCGATAGCTGTATTGTTACTCGCCGAAATGACGCAGTAACAATGTTAAAGAGTTGTGTTGGAAATTGTAATGTTTCTGTTTGGAGCGACTTTTTGGAAGTGGACAGCAAACGGCAACGTTTTATTGAAATTATCTTGACAGCACAAGAATATGCAAATAATTCGATGTATGAAACAGCAGTTAAGGAAGTTATGAAGATATTTAAGACGGATAAAAATGGAGAGCTAAAAGATCCATTTACATCTTGTTCATTTGAAATTAAAAATCTATTCAAACGAAGTATAGCAGTAGCATTATTGGTATACCTAACAAGTAATAGGGATGAAAATTTGAAAAAAAATGTTCTAACATTCTACAACGATTTGATTACTTTCTTTAACGGAATGGGAATTACACTAAAAAAGGTAAGTTCTGGAGCTTTTAAGACATTTGCACAAGTTTCTAATGTGATCGATTTGGTTTTAGGTTTAAAACTTGGAGAAGAGAAGAAAAGTACCATACGTACAATTCATAAATCAAAGGGAGCTGAATTTCAATCGGTTCTTGTATACTTTGAGGATAATGAGGATATTAAGCACTTGCTTAATCCTGACGTAAAAAGTGCAGATGATGACTGTAGACTATATTATGTTGCATTAAGCCGTGCTAAAGATTTCTTATGTATTGCAACAGATGAGCTTTCACAAATGACCATTGAAGATTTAAAAAGACTAAAAATGAGATTGATTGAATAGATTATAATGTATGTACTAAAAGCCTTTTCCTACTTTGTTTACCTTGTAACCATATTTTAAGCTCCCAAAACTTTTACCTAACCCCAAACCTTTCCACGCTAGGGCAAAAGAAAAAAGATTTAAAATTTAGATAAAACCCAGTAGTTACAAGTGATCGAAGGACATCGGTAGAACAGTCAAAGTTCTTCCGTTAGGAAAATAAAGTTCTTTGAGGCTGTACGCATTAAAATGTTATTGTATAAGGTTCTAAAGATGGAAATGGCATTGTTTGGATTCGGAATTCTTCGGGGTTGATATAAAGGTTAAAATATAGTTCGAGAATCTATGTAATTTCTCATAATGAGATTATGCATGCAGCGGAGAGACCTCCGCTGCATGTACTGTTTCACAATATATAAAGGCTAATGTCAGTGGTAAAATTAAATTACCCGGTTTCGGGAAAGAAAATGCCCCACCTATTCACAAACTTCCACTTGTAGATTAACATAATGTTAATTATATAAGTGGGAGTCGATAATAATGTTGGGGGTAG
>NZ_RLII01000050.1 GCF_004102745.1 Acetivibrio mesophilus
TTGGCAATAGAGCAGATGGTATTTTGATGTGTTTTTCAGCAGATTATTTTCTTGATTTATAGGTGAAAGGAATTTTAATTTGGCGTTTTAGCAATCTAACAGGGAAAAACAATTTGTCGCTCTACAGTCAATGGCTAAGACATAAAATAAGAGTAATCGTAATGAAGCAATGGAAAAATCCAAAGACCATTTACAGAAATCTTTCTTACTTGAACAGGAAATATAGAAACGGATTTAACGAAGAAAATATCTTCAAAGTAGCTAATTCAAGATTAGGTTGGTACAAAAGATGTAGCATGAATATAGTGAACTTCATTCTAAGTCCAGACCTGCTAGAAACAAAAATAAAGGACGGAGCTGGTTCGCTCAATCCTTTAAATTATTATCTAAGAAAAGTTGGAATATGATATTGTCAATATTACTTGACACATTTTTCTCGAATAATTTGTGGTTTTTACGTTGGTATATAATGGAATGGGGTGTAGCGAAATTCCATTATATACCAACAGGCCGATTTACTCCCATCATTACGCTGTTTTAGAATATTGTCCCTCATAAAACTTTTTCCGCTTTACCATCGGCGGAAGCCCACCATTCGCCGAACAGATCCTGCGATTGTTCCAATAACTCATGAAATATCGCCATATTAAGCTCTTGACCACTGTCATAGGCATTTTCTTTGTATCGTATCTATCATACAATAGTTCTTCTTTGAATCGCCCCCCACAGGGATTCACATTTTGCATTGTCATGACACCTTCCACCTGCACTGTTCATGCTCTGGATTATTCCGTATTTTTCTATCGCTTGGCGATACTCACCACTGGTATAATCGACTAAAGAAAAGGGATTACTCCCTTTTCCTCGTCTAAGAACCGTACGTGAGAGTTTCCAACTCATACGGCTCAAGCATTTTTTCACCATTTCTGGCGGCAGACAGTAATTTTAATAACAGTTTTCTATGCTCATAATATTCCTCGTGTATAATAGGAGCCATCTTTGAACCGGAAGTACTTTATCCATTCGCATTGGTTTAACAGTTAGCCTTTGCTTGACTCCTTACCTTTTGGTCGAAGCGTATCAGCCTATTTCGCTTACTCCAGCGTAACGATTCCTACGATGATTCACTTTACGTTCTCCATAGCTTTCTTACCCTGGCAGTTATCCCAGTTTTAGGCTACTCGGATTTCCACATTGTCTTGTGAGCTTTCTAACCAAGACGTTACCATCAAAGCTAGTCACAATAGAGTTACCCCGAATGGAGGGGGTAGCCTTTCGGCAATATATCATGCGACTTCTTGTCGCACTTGGCTTCCCCTGTCCGAGTGGATAATCGCCCCTCTTAGTCCTGGATAAGACATAATTGCACTTTTTAGAGTGTCTACGCACAACCCGGCTTTCATGTTGTCCGCCATTGAAAGCCCTAAAACTGCATTGTCAAAGCAGTCTTCTATTGTTGATATATAAAGCTTCCCATCGGCAGTCTGAATCTTTGTGATGTCCGTAACAGCCTTCTCAAGAGATCTTTCAGCTGTGAAGTCTCTTTTGATTTTGTCATCCGATTTCATGGCTTTCTTGTCTGCCTTTGTTATCCCATTGGGCTTGCGTTTAGGGGTATGCACTATGCCCAAACGTTCCATTATCCGATACACTGTTCGTTTGCAGGGAATATGTGGAAATTCGCCGTCTACAGTTTCTTTAATTTCTAAGGCTTTATGCATCCGATATCGCCCATATGTATCATTACACTCGTCTTCATCTATTATTTCGTAAATTTCGGCCGCCAAAGATTCGTATTTCCAAGGATTCTTCTGTGCTTCAAGGTGATTATAGAAGCCTTGCCGCGAAACCTTCAATACCCTGCAATAAAACGCAATATTCCCCGTCAATTTACCATTTTAGGTCTTTATTGCGATGAGCTTCATTCGCTCTTCTTTGCCAACCTCTGACGACACGCGGCGAAAAAAGCGGAAGCCTCCTCTAAAAAGTCATTTTCTTTCTTCAATCGTGCATTCTCCTTAACCAAAGCTTTAATTTCTGCCCACAACTGTTGAATTTCCATTGCTTGAGTCATTGCAGAACCTGGAGTTTGAGTACCTATACCAGTATCCAAATCACCAATCTCTGCACTCTTTACCCTCTGGTATAAAGTAGTCTTGGGTACACCTAATTCTATAGCCGCCTTTGTAATCCCTATCTCTTTCACAAGTTTTACAGATTCCGCCTTATAATCTTTGGTATACTGCCTTGTAGTCCTTTTTACATTTCCTGACATGATCGACCTCCGTTTTTTCTTATTTTTAGACTATTTGTTCTAGGCCTTCGTGTCGAGTATTATTATACAACATCAATACCTACCTTTCCGTTTTCTTTGGATACTGTTATGTTATATCCAAGAAAGTTCGCCATATTATGTCCATTTGTTATTAATGTCTTTTTCGGCGAAACAGTAAGTTTTAGCTCCGAAGCTAAAAAGTTTGACAAATCACATTTTACTTTCTCCGCATCGCTTTTACTACCTATTATGCCAATCAACCAATCATCGGCATATCTTACGTACGCAATTCTACGGTATGTTTCATCCATTGGGTCATATGCAGGATATTTAAGCATATTTTTTCTAAGTAATTTGTTTTCTTCTATTGCCTTACTTTTCTCCGTTTCTGATAGATTATTCAATATGTTTTGCATACACATTTTTTATAGTTGATATACCCGTTGATTTTATGGTAATGCGGATTATATTTTCTAGATTTTCCTTTCTCAAATTCTGTTTTATATCTTTCAACAAATTTATCTAATTTATTAAGGTATATGTTCGCAAGAATTGGACTTATTATTGACCCTTGTGCACAGCCGGAGTATGTGTTGTAAAAGATGTTGTTATCGACATAACCAGCTTTTAGAAACTTCCATATTAACGATATTAGATACTCATCCTTAATTCTTTTTCGAAGTATTCTTATTAGGACATGATGGTCAATGTTATCAAAACATCCTTTAATGTCACCTTCTACAAACCATTTTACACCGGTAAATGTTTTTTGTACTTGTATCAGGGCAGCATGACAGCTCCTATGCGGTCTGAAACCATGAGAATATTTTGAAAAGATTGGTTCATAAATTTGCTCCAGCATCATTCTTACAATTTCTTGAACCAGTTTATCATCAGCCGAAGGTATCCCAAGAGGACGTGTTTTTCCATTTTTCTTGGGAATATACTCTCTTCGAACTGGCGTAGGTTTATAGCTTTGGTTTTTGAGCCTGAGAATTATGTTGTTAATTCTATCATAGCTGATACCGCTTAGAGTTTTATCGTCTAAACCTTTAGTCATACTTCCACTGTTGCTGTAAATATTTGAGTATGCCATAAGATAGAAGTTTGGGTTGTACAAATTTCTATATAGTCTTGAAAATTGATACGAAGTATCATGGGCTTTCTCATTGAGAGCCTTTAATACAATTGGTGGATTTCGCAATGTCTCACACATCTTTCCATGAAAGTATTAAAAAAAATAGTCTATTCTGCTTCGCCATGTATACAGCTTTCCTGTATTCGGACTACTACCAGAACTCCGTTGCCTTATCCTTGGACTTAGGCAATCCTCGCTTAGACTGATTTAAACATAGCATATGTATTGTCGGATACCACTTTCGTCATTTTCTGCTTATTGCAGATAGCCAACAGATGATACACATATACTGACATCCACTTTATCAGCATATATCTATTGCATAACGTTAATAACTGTCTTCCGTTATGGATGACGCTATAGCACTTCTGACTATGGTTCAAGCAGTTTAGCTTTTATCCTTATATACAGTCTCATTTCGCCATTTAGTCGCTGTATGGCAGTTAACAGACTTATGGCTTTTCCTGCATGCTATTTTCATCCTTCAGTTTACCTCAGAATTTAGCAGGATAATGATGGATTGTTTGTATCAAATCCAGTGTCTTGCTATTGACACATTTCAAATCAGCCCTCGTGCTTTGTTTCAGCACTTACGAGGGCACATGAATTGCATCCATGAAGCAAAATGTATATACGGGATTCAAAGGTCTTTGTTGCCATTCTTTTATTTCAGGAGTAATACGTTCAGTAATCCTGCTAACCATTTCTGCAGATATTTCTACTCCATAAAGATCCTTTATTTGTTCTCCAATGTCTCTGGTTGACATGCCCTTTGCATATAGAGATATTATTTTATCTTCTATACCAGAGACATTTCTTTGGTATTTAGGTATGATTTTAGGCTCAAACTCTCCCTTACGATCTCTCGGAATTTGAACTTCAACTTCTCCAAATTCGCTTTTTAAGGTCTTGGTAGAGTATCCATTCCGGCAGTTATCAGTATTTTTTGCACTACGATCTTCCTTACTATAGCCGAGCTTTTCCTCCAACTCTGCTTCCATAATCTCTTGTATAACATCCTTAAAAATGTCCTTAAAATAGTTTGTAACATCAGTTACACTTTGGAAATTATTTCCCTGTACTATTGCTTTTACCTGTTCTTTTGTTAGTGTTGACATAAAAAATTCCTCCTTAGCTTTTATGATTTCTAATTCTTGCCAAGAAGGAATTTAATTATTCATCCCATACACAAAATTTGTTACATCCTCAAAAAAAGGGGCGCTGCCCCAAAAATTTATCTTATTTTGAGACATCCCCGTTTACCGTTTATTCTTTACCTCTTTGATTTTTTGCATAAACTCTTCTACCGTATAACCAAGCTTAGTAATATCACTGTAATTCATTTCGGCGATGGAATCGGATTTCTTCACTTTTTTCTTTTCTTCTGATGTAGACTTGTCACCGTAATCCAGTCCCCTGGTATAAATTTTTGAATTTATTACATCAAACCTTCCGTCATTTATTCCTAAACTTATATATGTTTCTTCTCCCGTAGAAACTTTACGCTTTTTTAAGAAAAGTATAAGTTCCTCACCCGGCCTGTAAATTGGATCTCTCTCTATACTAAATTCTTGACCGTCTATAATTCCACCCGTTTGATAGAGTTTTATTATATCTCCCTCGGAAAGATTACCCTCAATAACATTTAATACCTCTGCTTCAGATATAGTAGAAGGCAATGAAAACTTTAATTGTGATTCTGATTGAGCTGCTTCGGTTTCAGATGACAAAATTTTCAAATGCACAATTTCATCTGCGCTTTCTTTCAATTCAGATATGTTACTAAATCCTTTCGTTTTACTAACATTTATTCCTCCACCTGAATTAATGACCTCTCCCGCATTACTAACACTTTTATCTTTTCCGGTATTCCCAAAAGCTTCATCTTCTCTAATATTATTACATCCGGTACCCCCTAAAAGAAGGGCTACAACAACAGATATCAAAACTATACCTTTTTTATTAATCATTATTCCATCCTCCCTAATTTGAATATATTATCCTTATCCAATTTATTTCATCAGTTGTTATCCCACTTGCTCTATATGGACCAGTTTCATACCACATCAGCTTATAACGATCCGAAGTTAATGTTACGTCATCCAAACCGAAAGTATGACCAATCTCATGACCTGCTAGTGCTTTAAGCATGCTTGATGTACATTCAGGTAGATTAGTATAATAAGCATTGAAACAGATTACAGCAGAGGACCAGTCTCCAAGATCGCTATAAGGGTTCATAGGATTATTATTACTATCAAAATACGCAGCAGCTCCATCCCAAAAAACATCTTCCTGAACATCAATTACAAATTTTAATGTAGCTGAACTGAAATTTGATGTATGTGAAAAGGAAACATCCACATTACTAGTAGTGGTTGGGTTTATGCTATTCCAATTATAAATAGCATTTAAAGCTGCATCGTAATAATTAACTGTTCTACCGTATAAATTATACGTATTTTGAGCTATTGCCCATGTTCTACCCGAAACACCACCTTTCAGCTTTCCAGAATAATAATATCTACCAGCATCTACAGGTCTTACATAACTAGTAAACACAAACAAGCAAACAAATATAACTATCCAAATTTTCTTTTTTCTCACAAAAATGCACTTCTTTTAAGTATTATATTTGTGTTAAGCATTTTTCCCATATTCGGATTGTTGCAACAATTAATGGGATTAACTAAATGTTATTTTATCATACCATACTTATCTATCCAAGTATAATTATAAATAATAAATATAATATTGGTAGATAACATTACATTTAATAAAAATTTTTTTATGTATTCCTTTCCATAAAATGTATTCAGTAAAGCACTTTTAATATTCGAATCTCTGATTTGAAAAAACTCAATAGTCCTATAAGTTTACCTCAAAGCTATTCCTTATCAGGCGTTAAAAAAAGGGTCTGTCTCAAAATAGAGCTTTTAAATAGCCCCTTTTTTTGTGTGTGCCAGGCATGGCGCTAATCTAGCTGGTGAAAGTCCAGACATGGGTATTTACCGCCAAGTGTAGCGAACCACAAGTTGGTGTCAGTAATGGCATGGATGGAGGAAGTGGTGTAGCAAAGTTTTGAGCCTACGAACAGAAACTTGATAAGGCGATTAGGTGGGTGAGGTTGCATAACAAACTAAAGCCCAAATGGTAAACGTAAACCGAAATTGTAAATCAAGAGGTTGTGGAATGAAAGATTAGTGTCTTACCCTGGGAGACCCTACCTACATATTACAAGATATAGTTGAAAAAGGTTTGGGGAGGGAGTCAGACGAAGTCATAGTAGGCGTAACAGTTGAAGGACTGAAGCGATTTATAGTACAAATCGCTACTTATAAAATACTACATTAGTCAGAAATACGATGAATGAGAAGAGTAGGAACGTAACCGAGGGATATCATTTATATCGAGATGGGTGATATGTAGAAATCTTATAGTAGAGAGAGGAGTAACAACAAATGGAGTTTATGGAAGTGATATTATCAAAGGAAAATCTAAACCGAGCCTATAAAAAGGTAGTTGCCAACAAAGGTGCAAGTGGAATAGATGAAATCACTGTTGAAGAATTGGGAAGCTATATCAGAGAAAATAAGGACACAATTACAAATCCACTTAGAAACAGGACGTATTTTCCTAAACCTGTGAGACGAGTATATATACCTAAAGCAGATGGTAAAAAGAGACCTTTAGGTATACCAACTGCATTAGACAGAACAATTCAGCAAGCAGTAGCACACCAAGATCAGACATCTATGAAAAAGTATTTAGTGAATACAGTTATGGTTTTCGTCCAAACAGAAGTTGCCATGATGCAATTAGACAAGCACTAGAATACTTAAATATTGGATATGAATGGGTAATAGACATAGATATAGAACAATTCTTTGATAAAGTAAATCACGATAAATTAATCCAAATTCTTAGAGAGCAAGTAAATGATAGGGATGTCCTAAATTTAATTCGTAAATATCTACGAGCAGGAGTACTGGAGAAAGGAATTATTAAAGCTACCAAAACTGGCGTACCTCAAGGTGGACCTGTTTCAGTAATACTTTCAAACGTGTATCTTGATAAGCTGGATAAGGAACTAGAACAACGAGGTTTGCGTTTCGTAAGATACGCAGACGATGTGAAGGTATTTACCAAAAGTGAGAAGGCAGCAAATAGGGTTATGGCTTCAATAACAAGTTGGATTGAAAGAAAGTTATTTCTAAAAGTAAATGCAACAAAATCCAAAGTAGTGAGACCAATGAGAAGTAAGTATCTAGGCTTCACATTCCTAAAGAATGGTGGACAATGGAAAGTTAAACCTACAAACGAGAAGAAAGCGAAGTTATACCAAGTAATGCGTGAGTATCTTAAAAGAGGAAAAGCAATTGCAAGACCATTGATAGTAACTATAAAAAGGATAAACCAAATAGTTATGGGGTGGATAAATTATTTCTGCATTGGAATGATGAAGCAATTTATGGATGAGTTTGGTCAATGTGTAGTTCAGCACTTTAAAATCGGAGCAAAAATCAAATTAAAATTCTCTTAATACCAGTGAAAACAGCAAAATAAAATTCTATACGCATAATACTACCGGAAAAAAAGCAAATAAAAAGCAGGT
>NZ_RLII01000051.1 GCF_004102745.1 Acetivibrio mesophilus
TGATATCCTTTACAATGTTTCTGACTATAAAATCCCTTTCGGGCTGATAGTCCTTTCTTGTGTCTCCATCCCTTTCAATCATGGATATAATCTCATGAATACGCTGTATTTTAAGTGCCTGATGCACAGGCTTTATCGTCTGATATATTTCTTCCGGTGTTGTGTTCCATATATACTCCGGTGACGGGTAGTTCTCCCAGAAACATAAGGCACTCTTGGAATCAATCATGGCAAAGAATTTCCTGTAGGATGGGTAACTGTAGGAAAGCTGGCTGTGGAGCTGGTTCTTGTTCATCACATTGCCCTTTACAAGCAAATCCCGCCTTTTCACCATTTGCCGTATTGTCCAGAATATATCCTCATGCTTGGCATCCTGCAAAGTGTCCACCATATCCCTGAGTACCCTTGCCACACAATAGGCATCATAGGAGTCATCCTTGTAAATAATGGGGTTTGCAAGCCTTACAGCGCTTGTATAGGCAGGGTTAACGTGCTTGACTTCAAACTTCCTGCCCACCAGATAGGCAGCAAGGTTTCTGCCAAAGCCTCTGGTATCTTCAAGTCCGAATACAATTTCCTTTATCCCGCAAATCTTCCTTACATCCTCAACGAATGCAGGGAATCTGGATGGCCTGTTTTCAAAGTTAACCTCACCCAGTTTATTCATCCAACAATCAATTACAACTGCACAATGTGCGTCCTTGTGCATATCAATTCCAACAAAGCAGGTGTTTCGTTTATGATAAATATCTATCCTCTCCTTTTCCAATGTCTCCACCACTCATACCGGCAACCTCAATTTAAGAGCGTTAGATTCGATTAGGGACATTTCTTGTAAAGAAGTGTCCCTTGACCTTAATCCTCGCAAGGGAACGCCAACCTATCTATTCCTGATGTGACAAATTACGTGATTTCAGGCATCACGAGCCTTAGTTCAAATTTCTTAATGTTCTTTTACTGCTTCTCTTGGACACTAATTTCTTAATGCTTCTGACCAATAAATTTCTGTATTGATAACTGCTGCAACCTTTACAAAATCCTCTTTACTTGCCCCTTTTGTTTCAAACAAAGCTTACGGCTGCAACCTACGCTTTTACGTTTCAGGGAGCAATACAGAGGCCTTTTTACTGGCTACTAAACCTTTTTCCAGCCTTTTGCTTTTAGGCTTTCCTGTGTGTAATCTTCCGGCCTGTAGTTCTCCAAGGTTTTTCTGCACTTGATGTTTTCGTACAGAATTAAATCCCCTTTGAGAACCAGCTTCTTTATCCAGCCGCTGGGCAACGATTTTTCCCATACTTCACATTGAATACTGGTAAAATACAACTCCAGCGCCCTTTCAATAATGGCATTGGCACCGGACAAACCTTCTTGCTTGGCAAGTGCCTTGGCTTTGTTCAATAAGGCTTCCTCTATGGTTGTGGTAATCTTTGCTCTCACACTTTCATCCCTTCCTACGGTTAAAGCCTTTATTCCGCAGTAACATTCATCACTCTGAACCGCTGATATAGCAAGTCAATTATGCTTTAGAAAGCAATATTTCTATCAGTTTTAGAATTGAGCTCCGCCCTGCCAAAGCTTCTTGTAGGAGGAGCAGCACTTCCAATTTGCTCATTTCACCCTAAGTATTGCTTAGCCTCAGACTTGGCTCAAATCTGAGCAAATCATCTCGCTTCCAGAGCTACTGCCCATGAGAGCGTTGCTCCGTTTTTCGGTGTTATAGGTTTATCCCAGGTTCCCTGACCATCTACACGCACTATCACCCTGTAGTCGGTCATATCCTCCATCCAGCCAGGAACATTGGAACGGTCAAGAGCAATCTCTTTCCTCATGCCTATGGCATACTGGGAAAGATCTGCAAGGATTAAATCTCCCTTAGCACCCAATGTGGGGCATTTCTCAGTGAATAAGACCTCCTTACCCAGAAGTGTGAATTTCCCGCTCTCTTCCCTGAATACCGGTATCTGAGCGCCACCGGTACCAATGGTAATGGTCATGGTGAGCAATTGTGGTATTACCGATGGATTGGCAAGCCATACCGCATTGGTAAAACATGACGGAGCAAGCCTTGAGAACATATTGACCACGTTTTGATAGGTAATTGTGGCTGGTTCTTGAGAAGCCTCTTTATTTACAGTAATCAGTGCCGGGTCATTTATAATACCAAGAGGCTGGCCTTCACCGGTTCCATTGATAAAGGCATAGTCCATGTACCAGCCCAAGCCTTTAATAAGCGCTCCAGCTAACATTTCCTCAAAGGACATACCATCTGCAATAAGTTCATTGGATGCCTGTGAGAAGCAGGCCAGCTTCTTGGCTTTCAGTTGAATCAGCCTTAACTTGGCTGTTTTTCGTGTGCCTGTCTGTCCTTCCTCCAGCCATTCTCCTGAGATACCGCCGAATAGGTGATTGGTTCTGTCTGCTCCATCAAAGGCTGGTACTTTCTTTGTTTCACTTCCCATTGCCCATACTGTTGCTCTGGGACGGATGATCTCATTCTCCAGGGATTTATCCATCAGGAAGGCTCCGTATTCCTCCGGTACGGAATATCCGCCGAATTCGGGTATTCCTTCCACCATACTGGCATTTATCAGCCTGTTGTCGGCTCTGCCTGAGTGAAGTGTTCTCAGGAATTCATCCATGGAATGAAAACCATTGTTGCTTAAGCTCACAGTTTCGTTTCCATAGAACATCCCTCTGAATGATTTTGATATAGCCTTTGTTACCGGAATTTTTGACACATCTTCACGAGCCATGGGATTGTGCGGCATATTCAATATTGGCTCAGAGGTTCTGATTTTTGATAATTCTTCATCAATGCTATCATTGATGCGTGTTATTCTGTCTTTGTAGCGGTTAAACTGTTGCTCCTGTTCCTTAGTCAAACTTCCACCTGCTTTTTCCGCTTCGTTTAAAATAGCTTCTGCTTTCTCCACCAATTGCTTTTTCTCATGTACTAAATCTGCTATAAATCTCATGCTTAAATCCTCCATTTTCATAATTGTTTTTTTGTTAATATGGTCTGGGGTTAATACCCCGTTTGAATCTGCATTTTTTTACGCGGTGCTGCCAGCCCGTTGCCCTTATGCTTTACTGTAGAGATTTGACCTCCCCTCCCCTCTGCATCAAGGTACTGAGATTTTACTGACGTACTGACTCTTACTGACTCTTTTTTCATAAATTTCACATAAGAAAAAATATATATAAAAATTTACGGAATTGACGTCAGAAGCCGTCAGTCGTCAGTAATCACAAAAGTATCCCCTCATCCGCAAGACCAATGCCATGCCAGTCCCTGCTGCCATTGGCTCCGCTGCGTTTGACAGCAAAGCCACGCTCCGTCATTTTTGCATTGAACAGCTTCTGACCAAGAGGATAATCTCCGTTCTCCCGGCACCATGTTTCGTAAGCATACCTGATGCTTCTATTGGAGACTTTCCTGCCCTCCTCCACAATGCAGCATTCCTCTATAAAACTTGAGAAGGTATCCATTTCCTCCCGGTAACCTTCTGTAGCTGTTTTGACTTCATCAGGCATTTCAAGTCCTTCCTTCTGCCATAAAAGGCAACCCTCTACTGCCCATGACAATATGCCGGGCAGCTCCTCTCTCAGCTTTGCCGGTAGCTGCTTATCTTTTTTATCCTCGGGTATGGTAACGGTGAAAGGAATCAGCTTAATGCGCCGCCAAATGCTGTGACTGGTATCTCTTATGACAGGTCTGTGGTTTACTACGAGAAACGGGGTGAACTGCGGCTGGAAATCAAAGTATTCTCCATAAAGGAACCTTGCTGTGATTCTGTCTCCGCCTGTGAAGCTTTTAATCAATGCCTCAGAGAGCCTTTGTCCTTCATTTATTTCTATAGCAGTAACGAGCCTTGCACCCTGAAGCCTTGCAATATCATTTCCTATCGCTTCTATCCTTTTTGCCATAAAGGTTTCGGACGGAGTATTTCTTGCATAGTCTCCCAACAGGTCAGAGATGGTGTTTAGAAATGTGCTCTTGCCATTTGCTCCTGTTCCATAAAGGACGAATAGGGCCTGCTCTGAAATATCCCCGCTTAATGACGAGCCTACAGCCTTTTGAAGGTACCTTACAAGCTCGTTGCTTCCTCCCGTAATGGTATTCAGAAATTCCATCCATTTGGGAGCCTTGCTGCTTGGTTTATATTCAACAGGGCAGATTTTGCTCATATAGTACTCACGCTTATGGGGTAGAAGTTCCCCTGTCTTTAAATCTACAACACCATTTTTACAGTTCAGCTTCCATATATCAGAATCAAGCTCATCTGGCATGATTATCAGGCCTTCAAGGTTTGAAGCCACATCGATCATGGCTTTAAGCCTGCCTGCGTTTTCAGACTGCATGGCATGGCGCACTAATTCTTTCCTCGTGGCTTCATCTTCAATCCGGCTTGCTTCTGCGAGCATTTCCCTTGATGTTTTTATAGCAAACTGCATAAGTTCCCCGGTTTCTCTCTTCCAGCAGCATCCGTCATATACCAGCCAGTACTTGAAAGCCGGACAATACCTAATGATTTCACCAAACCTGTCACGCAGCCTTTCTGCATTACCGCTGTCTGTCCTGTGGTAATGCTTCTTCCCCGGAAGATTTGGCTGATATCGGCTGACACTGTGCGCTATCTTTCTAACTTCCGCTTCATCAAGCGGAGGATTGCACCTTGCGTTGTTTTCTGCAAGCAATGCCGCATAGATGCTCTCTTCTGTCATTCCTCTTGCCCTCATGGTTCCGGCAAGGCTTGTCAGGGTACTGTTGCGGTTTCCTTCCTTAATCTCGGCAATAATACTGCTACCTTCAAAGGGTGTAAGCAATACTTCCACCCTTTCCATGAGCTTCAACAACCATGCTGGAGCTTCTGCCGGGATTCTCTCAAAGGGAGAATGTCCTTCTAACCATTCATACCGATTACCGCTTACATGAATGCTTGGAGCTACGACAATCAGACCACCTGTTGAACGCGTATCAAGACCCGATGCAAACTTGGTCTTATTTGGAATACTCCGGCCTTTAGGGTATTTAAAGACATAGTGCCGACCTCCTCTTCCAGTAACAGCAGTAACCGTATCCGGAAGTTTTCCATGTGTTGCTTCAAGTGCAGATATGGTTTCATTGCCACCATCGTCCACATCAAGCACCAGCCAGCCGGACTTCTCACCTGTAGGAATACCTATATTGGCATTGGGGGTTTTTCTCCACCATTTCTTTATTTGCTCAATATCATAAGTAGAATTCTTGTACCAGCCAGTATATAGCGGATGCTTTCCCTTGCTGTCACAATTACTCCCTGCCTTGCAGGAGCAGGAGCCATCCTCACAAATCCAGTGCAAAGGCATAACTGGGATATTGGCTTCTGCATATTTTAATGCTGCGTCCATCATTGTCACTTTCAAATTCTCACCTCCTCCGAGAACATAAATAGAGCCTGACAAATAGTTTTTAAGACTATCTGCCAGGCTCTATAGGTGAGTCATTCGCTCCCTTTTTGGCTCTGTGCCAGATTTATTCACTTTTTACCCCGCCTTTTTCTCCAGCTTTACTTCAAAAACCTTTCTGCATACCGGGCATTTGATTTCAACATCAGCATAATCGGCATCAAATACCCTGTGATTGCAGTGAGGACAGCGGACAATGTACTTTTTCTTACTCACCCGCCTTCACCTCCGGCTTCTTTAGCTTTATGAGTCTTGCCATTTTCATCATCACTGGCTCTAATATCTCTCCAACCATGTAATGAACCGTTGGTGAGTAATTCTCCTTTGTTTCGTCAAACAACCTGGAAATAAGGTCGTAGAGATTCTTTATATCCTCTTCTGTAGCGTGTGCTGTGCTGACTTCAATAAAAATCTTGGTACCGTCGCGCTTGGCAATATGGTCGCTTACATACTTCTCCAGAGCGTATCTTGCTATGCTTGATGTAGTAACGCTTGCCTCCGGCATTTGTGCCTGAAGCTCACCAATAATCGCATCCAATTCATCCGACTGCCTTTGTGTAAGCCTTACCCGTAGCATACTATCCTTTTCTGTAGACATTATTGCACCTCCTGTATTTCTTTTTGACTTTTTTGTATCGCATTGTATTACTCAATGTCAAGCATGGAAAAAAGAAAACCCGGTTTGCTTTTATATTGGCTTGCCGGGTATTGTCTTATTTAATTCTTTTGTCTCGATTAAACGTAAAGAATTTATCCGCAAACATTATATTACCAAAATACATTGATTATCTCGTCGGCATTCCAAGTCTAACGTATTCTTCCATAGGAATAATTAAACCAAAATCATTATCTACGTATATTCCCTTTGGAAAAATACTATGTTGCAATATATTTCTCAAGCGTTCTTCTGATGTGTATGTCATAATGATTATATGTGGATTTTTAAACGGTATTTTTTTTAAATCCTTCCTTTCATAATCCATAAGAATTGATCCTGTTTCATCGTAGTCATAAAATATATGGTCTGTTCCAAAATCAACACAATATCTGTTTTTAATCTCATT
Source organism: Acetivibrio mesophilus (assembly GCF_004102745.1). Lineage (GTDB taxonomy): Bacteria > Bacillota > Clostridia > Acetivibrionales > Acetivibrionaceae > Hungateiclostridium > Hungateiclostridium mesophilum. The sequence continues at coordinate 6,513 of NZ_RLII01000051.1, forward strand.
TACATCATAGCATCTGATACTATCAGGATGTTTGATTGCTTTTATAACATCTAAATTGAATTTCTCATCTCCTATTAATAATATCCAATTCAATTGATTCACATCCTCTCAATTATTTAAGGTATTCTAATAAATCTTCAAGTGAAGTAAACACCTTAATCCCTTGCTTACTAGCATTTTTAACTAATGCTGAAGAAGGATTTAATTCTGGGGCAAACCCTATTACTTCTTTGGTCGTTCCCGCAGTAGTTTTTATTATTTGTGAAGTTAGACCCTTTGCTGTACCGGCTTTTACTTGTATTATAGTATTATCCAATTCTATGTCAAAGTCGGTCAGAATCGTACCATCGGGTCTGTATGCAATTTTATTAACATCAACGACTTTACTTGGGTATCGTGCTTCGATAGCGTTTGCTGTTTCACCTACATATTTATCCGGAGAAGTCCAAGTCTTAGGCGTTCCCTCTGTCATTTTAGCAAACTTTTCGTAATTCCGGTTGAAACTATCAAAACCACTACTAGCCTTAAATACTCCACTGGCACTACCTTCTGCAGCAAGCATCAATTCACCAACACCAGCTGCCGTAAGTGTTAAGGATATTGTACCACCTCCACTCAATATACCCTTTATACCAATCGTAGTATCTCGAATTCCGCGCACACCTATTAAGGTACCACCTGCAAATTGCGCTGTACCTTTAATCGTATTGTAAGCACCAGTTAATGTACCTCCTATGTAATAGTATTCATTATCCTGAATGCCCAAAGAATTTGTCACATTATTTTCAAAGTATTCAAATCTTTTTTGCGCTTCATCATAGAATTCCATATAGTTTCCAACAGATACTATTGCATCAACAGCTGTTACCTTATCAACAAATGGGTCATAAACATTATTTTTAAAAGTTGTCAGTGCTATACCTGTTCCCAATGCCAAACCATCTTTTAGACTACTTGGCTTATTCTCAATTACATATTCAATAACCTCTTTTCCTTTTTGAATAGTTTGGCCTACTGGTTGAACTACTTTTTCATTTACATAATTTTTTGCAGTATTCAATACATTAGAGGCTGCATCTGAAACACTCTTAATCTTTTTGTTAACCCATTGCTTTGCATTTTCAAATTTCTTGTCCAGCCATTCAGGCCAATGTCCTGTCGGATCATAGTATACTAATGGATTATTCTTCACATATGTATACAAATTCAAGCTAAGCGGGTCATTTGGGTCTCCCCTGTATGTATCCTCTTGCAAAAATCTTGCAATTTTCGGATCATACATCCTTGCATTCAAGTAATACAGCCCGGTTTCCTCATCATACTGATAACCGGCATACCTTATGTTGTTGTTGATCGGTGTTGTTGTCAGATTTCCATTGGCATCATAGTACTTTTCCTCTTCTATATTACCAAATGCGTCATAGTAGTATGTTG
>NZ_RLII01000052.1 GCF_004102745.1 Acetivibrio mesophilus
CAGGCAGGACTAGCAAGTATTTGCGGCTGAATGCTGAAGGAAGAAGAATATCGGAAAGCCGTATGCGGGAAAACCGCACGTACGGTTTGATGAGGGGGCGGTGGCAATCCCACTGCTCTACTCTATCAAGGTTGTAAACCTTGATTTTACTGGGTTTGTTGGGTTGCATCAAAGTTGTCTACTCAACCTTAAGGGCATAAATGCGTACACGGAAACATATCGAGAGAGTATTTTTGCGGTGAATTTTGAGATCAAAAATTGGTAGGGTTGAGTTGTCAGATTAGATAACGCATAGGTTGAAGAGATAGGATAGATGTTGTATAAACTTGATTCTCATCATTGATATTTATCGTGATTTTTATAATTTTACAAATGATTCCAATTGAATCTTGACAATTATGCTTCTATAAATTACAATTTAAGCAAAATTGTCAACAAGGGATGATATGATGACTGGAACAGAAAAGCTGGATGCATTCATTAGAAACAGTAAAGGCGTAATCACTTCAAAGCTGGCAGCTGATCATGGTATTCATAAATGACAAGGGGACGGGGGTTCTGTCACAACTTGGAGAAACTGCGATCAGCAATGGATATAAAACCTACTATGCGCCTTTTGATACTTTACATCCAAAAGATTATTGATGATGTCTTTTATGTGGAACCAGCTGGGGCAGAACTGCAGGCTTTTTACCTGTGGTTTCGTTGAGACGGTTGTACCACAAAAACTCCAGATGATTTATCTGCATAAAAATAGATTATACAGGCGATAGACAAAGGATGTTCTTGAAGCAGATGAAAGATGTATAACAAGGTGACGGAGGATATTTTGTGAACAATATAATAAAAGCATTGCAAGACAAAGATGATAAAAAAGCATATGCTCTGTTTAAGGAAATTGGTGCAAGATCGGTTGCATCAGATGAATACTATTCCAGGTAATTCTGAGTTAATACAGCCACAAAAATACCATTTACATTAAATTTCCTGACGACTTGCGTTTAAATATTTTCTCATTCATTTGGATATCCTTCTAAAGAATTGTACTGCTCTGGCAATATCTTTCTCGTTTGGTCGGCCTTTTCGTATCCCTCCTACGATTTTAAACGGGCCAAATGTGTCAAATCCGGGACAACCGTATTCACCAACTATATCGGCATTTTTCCCGCTTACCACTGCACGGATTGCCTTAGTATAGAAATGAAACTTTATTCCACAGGTATATATAAAGAAGACCTTTTTGTTGAAGGGTAGATTGCTTTTGGCGAAATCAAGCACCTTCTTGCTGAATTTTTGGTAATAAATGCCCGACGCGAAGCCGATCAGGTCAAATTCACTTAAACTATAAGCAGAGTGCTTTGTAACATCGATTAGCGTTACATTATCCACTGTTGCAATTGCATCAAGAAGTTTTTTAGTGTTTCCGTGATGCCGCGAATAATAAACAATGGCTGTTTTCATAACTCTCCCTCAATATTATTTAAAGTATTTACTGTGACATTCAAGTGATTGATAAGGTGAATCATTTCTTTTATATTCTGCTCTCCCATAGTTGAGATATCTATATATATCGGTTTTTAAGCCCATTCTCCCCAATTGATTTTTGATATATTCAACAGATTGTTTACAAGCGTTGAAAGATATAACTGTATTCATAATAATGGAATCCGTTGAGCATTCAGTATTTTTCAGTTAGTGAATAAATTGCCCATGAAAGTAAAAAATAAATAAAAACTACTTGGGAAGAATTATTTATGTTTGGATATCTTTTTAAGAAAATTCGCTATTTTTCTTTAAAAAATAAAAATGAATGTATGCTTCAGAATACTAAACCAGGTAAGAACAATAGTGAACCAATATCACCTGATTTAGAAAAAAACCTGGAGGTAATTAAAGGTATTCTGCGCGACAGTAGCGATGTAACAACTCACGAGTTCAACTTTGGGCATGACAGAAAATTTAAAGGTGCTCTGATTTTTATCGATAGCTTAACAGATAAGGCAGAAATCCATAAAAATATTCTGCAGCCTTTAATGTATGACGTATTACTGCTCCAGAATAATGTTGATATGGATTTTACCAAAATTGATACTATCAGAAAGAATTTAATTTCCACAACAGATAACCTGAAAGTGACGCTGTTAAGCGATCTGCTTGACAATTTATTGGCAGGAGCAGCCATTCTATTGATAAATGGTTCAAAAGAGGCTTTGGTCATCAAATCCGAGAAGAGGGAATCCCGTGGCATTGAAGAACCAGGAACAGAGTCTGTCGTACGTGGGCCAAGAGAAGGCTTTGTTGAAAATGTAAAAGTAAACATTGCTCTTTTGCGTAGAAAAATTAAAGACACTGACTTATGTATAGAAAAGTTTGTAATTGGTGATAAGTCAAAAACGGATGTATACATTGTATATATTAAAAGTGTGGCCAATCCGAAACTGATTGAAGAAATTAGAATGCGGCTGAAAAGGATAAAAATAGAAGCCATTCTTGAATCAGGATATATTGAGCAATTCATTGAGGATAATCCTTACTCTATTTTCCCTACAATTTCAAACAGTGAAAAACCTGACAAGGTTGCAGCAAAGATACTCGAAGGACGTGCTGCTATTCTGGTTGACGGTACACCTTTTGTTCTTGTGGCGCCCATGGTGTTTATCGAAAGCTTCCAAAGCGTGGAGGACTATTATGCAAGACCGTTTTTTGCAAGCGTTATACGAATAATACGATTTTTGTCCTATATAATCAGTACTCTAGGGCCTGCAATTTACGTAGCGTTGACTGTTTTCCATCAGGAGCTGATACCTACCCAGCTGTTGATATCTATAGCGGAAGGGCGCGAAAGAGTTCCTTTTCCGGCAATAATGGAAGCTTTTTTGATGTTATTTGCCTTTGACCTTTTAAGAGAAGCTGGGGTACGGTTGCCGAAATCAGTAGGACAAACAGTTGGTATTGTTGGAGCTATTGTACTGGGGCAAGCATCTGTTGAGGCCGGCCTTATAAGTCCTATCATGGTAATTGTTGTATCTTCAACAGCCATTGCAAGCTTTGCTGTTCCGGCACAGACCGATTCCGGAACAATACTGCGGTATATATATCTTGCACTTGCCGGAATTGCCGGTGGTTTTGGTGTAATTATGGGCCTTTTGGGAACATTGCTGCATCTTGCATCTTTGAGATCTTTTGGAACACCATATTTATGGCCAGTAGTACCGTTAAACTTTTCAGGTTTAAAGGATGTTTTTATAAGGATGCCGCTATGGGCAATGTCAAAGCGTCCTAAGGCTATTGTCTGGAACGATTTCGATTCCAACAACCAAAATCCGGGCTTAATGCCGTCACCATATAAGAAAGACAACATTGATTCAAAATAAAAGTAGCGAGGTTGCAATGGGAAAAAAGATGAAATTATCAAATATGAAATTAATTTCTTGCTTTTTAATGTTGTTTATCTTATCCGGCTGTATAGGCGCAAGGGAAATAAATGATTTGGAAATTGTAATAGGAATGGGAGTTGATAAGGATGAGAATCCTGAAAACATTTTGCTGACAGCACAGGTAGTTAAAGCTACAGCAGGAAAAGCGTCAGAAAATGAAAGCAGAGGAGAAGACAGCAAGGCATTTTGGAATGTTTCCAGCAGGGGAAATTCAGTTTTTGACGCAGTAAGACAAATAACACACAAGACAGGGAACAGGCTTTTTATATCCCACAATCAGGCTGTGATTTTCGGGAAAGACATAGCTAAAGAGGGTTTACAGGAATATATTGATTTCTTTTTACGCGCCCATGAAATGAGACCTACTGCATTGATCCTTATTGCCGAGGATAGGGCTTCAGACGTTTTGAATGCCAAACCTGAAACTGAAAAGTTTCCTGCTGTAAATATTGCAAAGCTCATTAAGACCTATGGTTTTACATCCAATTTCTATAAAGTGAATATGGAAGATTTTGCCTCATGTCTGCTAAATCCTACAAAAGCTCAGCTGGTACCTTTAGTCAGTATTATTCAGGATGGGGAGTACAAGGATGTTTATGTGTCGGGTATGGTTGTTTTTAAAAAGGGTAAAATGGTTAGCAAACTAACCCATGATGATGTCCGGGGCCTTTTATGGATACTCGGTAAAGTGAAAAGCGGCGTGATAATTGTTCCTTCGCCTAATGAACAAGGAAAGGCTGTTCTAGAAATTATAAAAGCCAAAAGCAAAGTAACACCGGAAATAAAAGATGGCAAAATTGTAATGCATATAAAAATTAGAGAGGAGTCGAGCCTTTCAGAACAGACTACATCCGAAAACCTGGCAACCAATGAAGCGTTTGAAAAAATACAAGAAGCTTCGGCAGAAGTTATCAGAAAGGAAGCAATGGCAGCCTTTAATAAGTCCGTTGAATTGAATGCCGATATTTTTGGTTTTGGCGAAATGCTACATAAAAAGTACAGCAAAGAGTGGAAGACTTTAAAAGATAATTGGGATGAAATATATCCAACTATAGAATTAAACATTGACGTTGAAACAAAGATAATAAAAACCGATTTATTAAAAAAACCTGCATCGCCGAGTGAATAGGAGAAATGATATGAGCATTGAAAAAGGGAAAATCAGCAGTCAGCAATTACTTTTCTTAATTGCCGGTTTTGTTCAAGGGTCAGTTTTATTGATAGATTTTACAGTAGGATTAACTGAACACCAAACATGGATGGTTATATTAGCAGCACTTGCTATAACAACCCCTGTTGTTCTTTCCTATGCAGTGCTTGCAAAAAGGTTCCCAGGGATGAATTTAGTTCAAATTAATGATATGGTATATGGACGTTTTCTGGGAAAAGTTGTATCGGTATATTATATTTTCTTTTTTTTAATGACTTTGTCTTTTAATATTCGTGATGTAGGTGAGCTATATACAACTTTTTTAATGCCAGACACACCGTTTGTTTTCCTGCTGGTAGTTTTTACTGCTACCTGCACATATGCTGTTACTAAAGGTATAGAAGTATTGGCAAGGATAAGCCATCTGTTTGTAGTTACCGGGATATTTATATTAATTAGTACATTCATCTTTTTGATTGACCAAATGGATTTCTCCAAATTTTTACCGTTTTTTGAGCTGCCGTTTATAAGAATATTTCAGGGTATTCATATTGTGTCGATGATTCCCTTTGGGGAAACGGTGGCTTTTCTAATAATTATGGGGTGCCTGAATAATACTGAGCATGTAGTTAAAAACACTTTTTTTGGATTATTAATCGGCGCGGTAAGTCTTCTTATTGGAGCTGCCAGAAACACAGCTGTTTTAGGCAGGACACAAACTATATGGACTTCTCCATCCTTTCAGTCAATCCGTCTTATTGATATTGGGACTGTGTTAACAAGGATGGATTTTCTGATAGGTATTGGACAGACGATATTGATATTTTTAAAATGCAGCCTTTTCTTTTATGTATTGGTAGTGGCTATCTCACAATTACTTGGTTTAAAGTCATATTTACCGCTGGTTTTACCTTTAGCCGCCATCGAGGTCATTATTGCTGCTACTGTTTACCAATCACCTGTAGATCATACTATGATTACACAAAATGCAGGCATTATATATTCCACTCCGCTTGTATTTATTATCCCACCCTTATCGTTATTGATTGCGAAAATACGCGGTTTACCGAAGTCCGAAAGGGGTAAGGGAACATGATATTTATTATATTGATTTATGCTTTCATCATAATAATCAACGTCCCGGGGCTTTTAAAGAGAAAGGAATGGAGGGAACTTACAGCTTTTTCTATCCTATATGTCATTGCTCTTGTATTAGGTTTAATGTACGTTCTTGACATACCTATCCCTAGTCCCATGAAAGGCTTGCAGCATCTTATTGTCGATATATTGGGCATAGAATATCCACAGGGATAGAAGAGGGACGGTTTGAAGTGGTGGTTAATATTAAAACGAAGAAAAGTGCTATAGTAATGGTATAATATGCCAAGAAGCAAATAAAACAGGTTGTTTTTAGGGTTTTGCAAAGGAAAAGCCAGGGGATAAGCTGATTCAGTTGATACTAATTTAAAGGCATGTTGAACTCCTGGTTAGGTGAGTATCCAAATAGTATGATGATTTAAAAGCCATAGGAAGCTTGATTAAATGTTCAAATTCCCATGGCTTTATTCATCTTTTTAATATTTGGTTAATTATAACATAACATATCTATTTAGATTTACAAAAAAAACTCTTAATTTTATTAAATAGGAAAGCTAAAGGAATGAGTATGATTAAAAGTATAATCAGCAGTATTGTTAAAATTATTCTTAAAATTTGAGAAAGTATATTATCATCGGAACCATTGCCATTTATACTAACAGGGCCATTAGGAACATTTGGATCATCTATTACTGCTATAGTTGATGGAATAATACCGGTGATATGCCCATTTATATCTGACTCTACAATGTCAATTTTATAGAGTCCTTCACTAGCTTCATTAAGGTTTTGAATACCAGCACCATTTACGTTTGCATTTGTAATAGTAGAATGAATAATAATAATGTTATTTGTGCTGTCACCTCTTAATACAAGTGTACCATCTTCTGTGGAATCTGATTTCAATATACTATTATTTATTGTTACCGATCCTGTAGTAATAATGCTACCTGAACTTTGACCGCTGCGAACTGCATAGCCTTGTACCTCTAATTTATTACTATCAATAACTAAATTTCCAGGGCCATAGAAGTTTACTCCATTTTCAGAATTACTTAAAGTACAGTTTTGAACAAAAGCATAACCAGATACAGCTCTGAACTGTGCAAGGCTGTGCATATTGGTAGCAGTACAATTGAGTATGGCAATGTTTCTAGAACCTCCGCCTACACTTTGAACTGCTACAGTGGTTCCCAATACACCTTTGAAGGTACATCCGTTAATGGTTACATTATGTGGATAGCAATATCCAACTCTTGGTGGTATTAAGTTAAAATGAATACAATTTTCAGGAGTTCCGGATGATAAATCAAAATTAAGCCCTTGTATTAACAGAGTTTCCGGACTATTAAGATTTCCATTTCCATCTACAACAATTGTATTTTTAAATGTTACTGTTGCCCCAGGTTGTGGTTTCACTACGACATTTTTATTTGGTTGTTGTGCGATATTGAGCTGGTCGGTAACTGTACCTGCTGCTATTTCAATAACAAAATTACTTCCTATGGTTGTAACAACGGCATCTACTGCTGCTTGCACAGATGGGTACGAACCAATTAGTACACCATCTACGGTAAGTGTTGCTGGCGGAGAGTCTGCATATACATTGGTTGAAAGGATTGGCAAGCATATAATCATCGTAAGTAAAAGTAAAAATATCCTCTTCATATTCATCCCCCATATTATAGTTTTGTTATACTATATGCTGATTACATCTTTTCAGTTACGTATTTTGACTAATCTTCTTTGATTTTGTTACATTTGAAATCTTGGGTAGTATGAGGGCCGATGCAGACATCAATTCTGCCCCTCAACTCATGTGGAGACAGTGGTCTTGATGTGTGCGTCCAGCAAAGCTGGCAAATGCTAACAGGTGAAAGTCCTGTAGTGGTAAAGGTAGGGCAGCCACTTAGTCAGTAACCAGCGTATGGAGTAATTCATGCGTTGAAGCGTTACGGAAT
>NZ_RLII01000053.1 GCF_004102745.1 Acetivibrio mesophilus
CAGCACTCGATTGCATTGTTTCAACGGATGGCATAATGTCATCTTTCACCAAAACAAAGGGCTTATATCTAAAATATTGATAGTACGAATAATAGTTTGGCTGACTCATGTTATCTGAACCGGTTCCACCATAATAGTAAAATGCTATTCCAATACCCCAGGATTCATATGTTGGCGGTTGGATTATATATATGAAATCCTCAGGATTTTTCGCTATGCCTGCTGGCAACTGTCCCTCAATACATTTATTGAAGAATTTGCGGTTACCTGTTTGATTTTCAATAAAATCAGGCAAGAAATTATCAGATCCTCTCACCCATTGCCTAATAACACTATATGTTGATGCAAATTTGTCAGGTTCATACTCGAGATATTGCTTCGTGTGCGTATCCTTAGGATTATCGGGTGACAACTCCTTCGTAATACCTTTTTGACTTTTTATCGGCAAAATCCATGGCTCCTTAATCCATCTACATACGTATGTAATTTCATCAATATGAAACTCCGGGTTTGGATACGGTTCATCTATAAATGAAAATCCTAATGCTCTTGGATTTTCATTCGAATCATACACTCTTTTGTCATTTCCGTATTTTGTACCTTCTTGTGCTCCTTCAGCCACAGAACCATATACAAAGACAGGTAAGTTTCCAAAGACTTTCATGCCATTCCCGTTAATTGCCATATTGACATTTATTTCTCTTTTCTTGTAGTATGATGTTTTTTTGAAATAATCTTTCTCAAATTTGTAATTATCTTTTAAAAATTTATTTGCTAGTTCTAAGGATTCCCTCACCTCAAGATATGTATCTTTTGATTCAGCATTTACAAAAATAGTTTGAGAAAGAGTAACCTGCAGAATTAGCGTCATAATAACCAAAACACTACTAATCCGTTTCACTTCTTAATACCTCTCATTCTTCAGATATATCAAAGCTTGCAGAGCAATAGAAAACATTAACGTCTTCCATAAAAGATTCTTTTATCCAAATATACCTGCCGCTTTTTTTGTCATATATGAATTTGTCTGGCAAGTAGTATTCCCTTTCCTTTTTCTGCATAACATAAGCCATAACCTCGTCAACTGTGCTGCTGTCACACTTTTGCAAAAGTATTTGTCTTAAATCATCCCATTGCCCTTCTAAATCTGCTCGTAGTAAATTAACTTGAAAACAAGCCTCAGTGATTCCGCCCCACGTTTGCTCTACAGCCGCCAAATTCGTATCCAAAGGCACCTCAAACCCAGCAACTATTTCAGTTCCTTCTTTCTTAGTCGGTTTTGGCTTCGTATTTATGTATACAGTCCTTATTTCGGGATCCCAGCTTACAACAGCATCAAATGCCTCTGCCACATATCTTGCAGGCACAAATGTTCTTCCTTCTTTTAATAATGCAGCTGTATCCATTGTCTTCTTTTGACCGTTTAATTCATAATCTTTTTTGCCTATATATAAAACAAGTTTCTTGCTGCCTTTCTCAAACACTGCCTTCTGCTCTTTACCATTCCAAGTTACGTTTGCTCCTAATTTTTCTGCTATAAATCTTGCCGGGGTTTGCGTCCTTCCATTAGCATCGATAAAGGGTTGTTCATCCGGGAAATCCAATCTTTCACCGTCTACTTCAACTCTTAGTGGTAATACTATTGCCGCTTCAACGGATGTTACCATCATGAAAACACACATAATTGCCAATACCAAAGATATTTTCTTCATAAACCGATTCCTCCCTTATAATTTTAAAATTATTTTAGTTACTCAATTATATATTATAATTCACTATACAATTATACTTTATCTCAAACTCTATATCAATGTTGTCTTAAAGTTTCAAACGCTTCTTTTTCTTCTTAAAACACACGGCATTATTCTTCAGATCTTTTATAGCTTGCAGCACAATAAAAAACATTAACGTCTTCCATAAAAGATTCTTTTATCCAAATATATCTGCCGCTTTTTTTGTCATATACGTATTTTGATGGCAAATAGTATTCCCTTTCCTTTTTCTGCATAACATAAGCCATAACCTCGTCTACTGTACTGCTGTCACACTTTTGCAAAAGTATTTGTCTTAAATCATCCCATTGCCCTTCTAAATCTGCTCGTAGTAAATTAACTTCAAAACAAGCCTCACTGATTCCTCCCCACTCTTCCTCGATAGCCACCAATTTAGTATCCAAAGGCACCTCAAATCCAGCAACTATCTCAGTTCCTTCTTTCTTAGTCGGTTTTGGTTTTGTATTTATGTATACAGTCCTTATTTCGGGATCCCAGCTTACAACAGCATCAAATGCCTCTGCCACATATCTTGCAGGCACAAATGTTCTTCCTTCTTTTAATAATGCAGCTGTATCCATTGTCTTCTTTTGACCGTTTAATTCATAATCTTTTTTGCCTATATATAAAACAAGTTTCTTGCTGCCCTTCTCAAACACTGCCTTCTGCTCTTTACCATTCCAAGTTACCTTTGCTCCTAATTTCTCTGCTATAAATCTTGCCGGAGTTTGCGTCCTTCCATTTGCATCGATAAAGGGTTGTTCATCCGGGAAATCCAATTTTTCACCGTCTACTTCAACTCTTAGTGGTAATACTATTGCCGCTTCAACGGATGTTACCATCATGAAAATACACATTATCGCCATTACCAAAGATATTTTCTTCATAAGCTAATTCCCCCTTAATTTTAAGTTGTTTTTGCTTGTAAATTAATCTCAACTCTACTTCAATGTCGTCTTAAAGTTTGCCAACGGATAACTCATTAATATGTCTACGGACAAGAATTCTGTTGAGAGTTCCTTAAAATATGTCATTAAAGCGTATGTAGTATGAGGTAGAAAGTATTATGCAACGCTCTAAACGAATACACCTCAGAGTCTTTACCTATATAGGCATTAAGAAAAACCAATAAAACATCAAAATTCATTAATAGTAGAAATAAGATATAAAGCACCAAAATAGAATGCAATATCTTTTTTAGTGCTTCTTATGTATAGCCTCTTATCGGGTTGCTAGCAACATACGCATCAAAGCGGTCGTATGTTTAATAATCTCCTATTTATCAATATTTCAAAATCTTGAACCTTCCCACACTCTCTATCTCCAATCAAAACCAGGCTTCCCACCATCACCATTAAATAATTTCATCTTTTTACCTGTCTTATAATCCACAATATACATTTTATAATGTTCAGCATTCACGATATCTTTATATTCTGTCGCTAAAAGAATATACCTGTCATCTGGTGAAAAGATAAAGCTTTGATTACTGCCAACCGATATACTTTTCCACTCTTCCTTTGTGTTAATATTATAAACAGTTAATTTATTATCTTTTCCTTGATACGCTATATATTCATTGTTGTTTGAGTAAATAGGATATCTGCCCTCCAAAATTTGATTTTTCTCACTGTTCTCCACGTCATATATATATTTTCTCATCATAATCTCCATAGAGCAGTTTTTTGCCGGATTTATCCCATGAGTACCAATAAAATCCCACTTCAACTAATTTAGAAAGCGTTCCTGATGACCTATCACAAATATGTACCGCATCTCCCAAAACATAGCTAATATCGTCGGAATTTGGTACATATCTAATTCTAAATCTAAACTCACCTGAGTCTTTTTCTGAATCTTCAATAGCCTCACTAAATTCTTTAGATTTAATATCATACTCACAAATCTCAGAATCCCATTTTGCTTCGTTTTTTACATGCCTTTCACACAATATCTTTGATTTATCCGCATTATATTGCACATCATAGTAAACACCCGGTACGAGGTTCTCAAATTCGCCTGTAGCAGGATTATATTTAATAATGCCGTCATCTGATTTATCGGTGTATCCTGAAACTATAATATCACCGACAAAGTTATTTCTGTCTATTCCACAGCCTGTTAATATAGTTAAATATAACATACTTATTTACAATAGAATTAATTTCTTATTCACTTTTTCCACTCCTCTACTTAAATGGATTCAAACCTTCAGGTTTATATCCTGTATCACCTACACTCCAACCTTTTCTATCCGCAATAGAAGCAGCATAATTATATGCAGCATTTGGTATGGTTTTATCTAACCTGTCTTTAGCATAATTTGTTATTGTTCTTTGAATGCCTCCTGGCCAACCAATTGTAAGCATATTTATCTGTTCATCTAATGCGCTTCCTTTTGTTGGAGCAAAATTCAGGCCTCCTCCCTCCAATATCTGTTGTGCCACATGATTGCAATTATTGGCATAGAGATTGTATTCTGGAGGCTGCATATACAGCATCTCTGCTTTCCTATACATAGCCTGCCCCTGTTCATTGGTTATAGGCATATAAATATATCTATCATATTCATCCAGTTTTCTATCATCTCCCTTGAAATTTTCTATATAAGTCATACCTGTTCCTAAAAACTTATCCACATCAACTGTAATATGTTGTCCTTGTTTATTACTCGCCTTTAGTATTTTCCCCGGAGCATTAAAACCTGCTACAATCTTCGGTGTTTGGCTTGCATCACCTTCGTAACTATAAATTATACCTTTTCAAAAATATCCTTTTATGCCGAAAAAGCTACTGATAAGCAAGTTTTACAGACTTTCTCTGAATACACATCCTTTTTTCTTCGAAGATCTTTCATGCAAATACATACGTTTTTTAATACTTCTTTATATATTCCTCCCAAGTATCAGGATAACGCTTCTTTATCCTTTCAAGAGTAAATTTATTAATTTCCGTATCCCAATAATTTACACCCTGTCGGGCAAATTCCTCAACAATTTCCATTTTTATTTGATATTCTTCTGAATCCAAAGGATAAACCCAATCCCTCAGTATATCTACGGGAAATAATTCACGTACAGTGTCTTCTCCATAAATTTTCCGTGGATAATAAGGATCCGATACCTTCGCTTTCTTCTCTACTATCAGATAATGTGCATATTCCAATGCTTCCAATGTCGCATTTTGCCCCATTCCCAATGCTTCAGTCGCAGCCGTCCTTCCACTCTCTGTTTTATGGTTGATATCAGCCCCTGCTTCTATCAACGCCTTTGTTTTTTCAATACCGCATGGTATTGAATTCATGAGTGGACTGGTTCCTGGTTCATTAATGCTATCTCCACCATAATTTATGTTTGGATCTGCATTGTATTTTAGTAAGAGCTTCACAAACTTAGGGTCCTTTTTGGCATAATTATCTACCCAAGAGAATCCTGCAGCTAAATAGAGCGGAGTCATCCCATCAACTGTTGAAGCAATATTAGGATCAGCTCCACACTTTAGTAAAGCTTCTGCGGATTTGTACTTCTCCATCCCAACTGCCCATAATAGTAAAGTTGCTCCATATTTAGGTTCTTGATAATTTAACAAATCCGGATTTTCTTTTGCCAATTTCTCTATTGTACGGGTTTTTTCGCCCTTAACAGCTAGTGCTAATTCCCATACAGGAGTACCTTTAAAAATTTTTACATTCGTTATTCTATATTCCTCCTCTTCTTTTAATATATTAAATTGACAAGAAGATAACAAAGCTGGAAAAGTCATTATAATAGCAATTAGTATAACAAGGATTATCTTCTTACTCATTGTCTATTTTCCCTCCCATTCTTCTATTGCTTCTATCGTTGCTTTCATCGAATGATTTTTTACCGAATTTATTGTATCTATAATAGGAATCCCTGTGTCAGCCAAATGCTGCGTAGGTAAATAAACTGCTGTATCTATTGGTATTGATATAAGTCCAAAAATATTATTCAAAATTTCATCTTCCACAATATATGCAGTCATCTCAGCATCATAATCCGATTTCTTTAAACCATACGCTTCTAAGAACACTGTTGCAGGATTGAATATCATTGCATTCCTATTTGTAAGTACTGCATTTCCAGCAGCTTCAGCACCGCCCTTTGAATGTCCGACAAATGTTATATTAGAATTGCGATGTTCTTTCACAAATTCTTTTGCATATTTTAACGAATTTATCATATCTTCCGATTTTCCAAAAGGTTGTTTCAAATTGTTTTCCCAATCTATTAAACTAGTAGGTTCTGTCCCTGCATTTGCAATTACATATTCCATATTTCCATCCTCACCCATTCTTCCATATACACCCATTCGGAGACCTCCAATCATATGTGGTTCCTCAAGCATTTTCCATCCACCAGTTAATTCATCTCCTTTATCCCCGGAATAAACATGTTTAGCAATCAGTGCTGCTTCCATTACGGTCGGTCCGAATTCACTTGTCTGCTCTACAGCATCATAACTTATACTGTTTATTAAATGGTCTAGAATCCAATTCAACCCTTGCATGGAACTTAAACCATTCTTCCGTAATCTACGTAGAATACTTTCAATTGCATAGCTAAAGTTAATACCCTCTTTACAGTGACCGGTTGGGTCAATGTAATTTATAGGGTTGTTGGAAACATAGGTATGTTCCCCCGAGTACTTAAATCTGTTATCTACAGTCTCAACGCAGTCCGATATATTACCAAAAGCATCATAACTGTATCTGTTTACCACTTCTCCTCTACCATCGGTAAGAGCAGTAATATCTCCGTGGGCATTGTGGATATAATAGTAAGCATCCTTATTGCTATCCTCTTTCTGCAATATTGTATGACCCCGGACTATCCTATCCTTCAATCCCCAATCCTCATCCACTTCACATGCTATGCTGCTTCCGATATATACATACCTGTTATATTTTCCGTTTTCTATCGATATAGATCTCAAGTTCTCGGCATCATATATATTCTCCATATATGTTCCGTCAGGATTCTTTACATGGGTCAGTCGGTCAAATCCATCATAGCCGTATAGTTTATTTAGTTGCCCTTCTTTCTCTCTTATGAGATTTCCTCTTTCATCATACTCATATTCCGTTGTTAATCCATTCTTAATCCTTTGGATCAATCTATTACAATTATCATATTCATAGTGCTCCCATATATCTCCGAATTCCCTCTTAAGTCTATTGCCGTTGGCATCATAGGTAAATCTCTCTTTAACCTGCCCCGGGTATATTACCTCCTCTAGGCGGTTTAGTGCATCGTAGCTGTAGGCTGTGACTTTGTCATTCTCCTCCTTCAGTATCTGATTGCCGTTTCCGTCATAGGCATACCTGTACATAAACATTTCTTTGCCTGAAGGGTCTATATTTAGAAGTCTTGTTATATTCTTATCCAAGTTGTATTCATATTTTGCGCATACCCCACTGCCATACAATATCTGGGCTATGGTGTTGTCAATATTGTATTCATACTTTGCAGAGTCTTTTC
>NZ_RLII01000054.1 GCF_004102745.1 Acetivibrio mesophilus
ACCTGCTTTTTATTTGCTTTTTTTCCGGTAGTATTATGCGTATAGAATTTTATTTTGCTGTTTTCACTGGTATTAAGAGAATTTTAATTTGATTTTTGCTCCGATTTTAAAGTGCTGAACTACAGTATATGAAGTCAATTTAGAAGAATATGATCTGAAGATAGGAGTGATGTGATGAGTGACATTTGTCCGGTATTAGAAAGTATTCGTTTGTACGCTAAACAACTGCGTATTCCTTCATTCACCAAATACAATGATATTGTAAGGCATGCGGATGGAGGAATGGGATATGAGGAATTTTTGCTTGAACTAATGAAAAAAGAACTTGAAACTCGGCGGGAAAACCAGCAAAAGCGGAGAACAAGAGCTGCAGGCTTCCCTTTTCTAAAGACATTGGATGAATTTGATTATAGCCGCCTCGAGCATGTTAAAGAAGCTTTTGTATGGGAATTGGCAACATGTGATTACATACAAAAAAACCAGAACGTCATAATGATTGGGAATCCGGGTAGTGGAAAAACACATTTAAGTATAGGCCTTGGGCTTAAAGCAATAAAAGAAGGTTTCAATGTCAAATTTTATACAGCAGCTACCCTTCCAAATTCTTTGGTAGAAGCTAAAGAATTTAAGACATTAGGAAAGCTTGAACGACAAATTCATAAAGCTGACTTGCTTATTCTTGATGAGCTTTCGTATTTGAGTTTTAATAGGTATCAGTCGGAACTGCTATTCAAAGTTATATCAGATCGCTCTGAAAAGGCAAGTGTTATAGTCACAACAAATCTACCATTTTCTAAGTGGACGGAAATGTTTGAAAATTCAACAATGATTGCTGCATTAGTTGACAGACTTACATTTCGTTCACATGTATTAAATATGAATGGAGAGTCTTTTAGAAAAAGCTCTACCAAAGTTCCTGCCAGTTCCCGTAACCGCCCTTGACAGAGCATTACGCAAATGCAGTTGCTAAGATACCGAGGGCGAAGGGAACGGATATAGCTGAACAAATGTTGCCCTCAGAAACAGCAGTGTAGCATTTGCTTCATTAACCTGCCAAGGGTACGCTTCGCCGATTACTACTTCCTCGGGCTATGCTAAACAGATATAGCATAAAACAATTGATTAATATCAAGCTTTTATGCTACGAATAATTGTTATGAGGTTAGGACTCCTGTGGGAATCTTATCCATAAGGTGTAATCCGGGGGGTCAAATTTTCATTAGCACAAGGGGGTCAAAAATTAATTAGCAAAGGGGTCAAAATTTTGTTGACAAACGCAATTCATATAAAATCCTCCGAATGTGATTGCAAAAACTCAATAGTATTATATTCCTTAAGGCGAATATTTTCAATAAAAAAAGCCACAATTCGTACCCTCTAAGTAGTCTCTTACTACTAACGAATAGTGGCTGTTTATTTGGTTTTATCCGACTACCGAGAATTTCCTTAGTAGTCGAAACCGTAGTATTTATCAGCATTTCCGACACTTTATGCCCTACTTTGCCCCAGTTTAACAAAGTACGATTTATTGTACAACTGACCTGCCGTGGCAGATGAAAATCACACGTATCATACTTCAAGCTCCTTTCGAAATGCGCTATCCTGCAGAGTTTTGCAACGATTTGCTCAGTGTTTTATTCCTTCAATGTATCTCCTGATTATGTACTAAAAATGCAAACCTTAGCGAAATTTAGCGAGATGTGTATAGCAATCGTAGTAAAAATATAGTAATATTATAATCTCTTACTACTCTTGCAAATCAGTATATCTCTTTTGAATATTATTTGTTCTTAATCATAATACATATAATAAGGAATATGCCCTGTTATATTAATACTCAATAAACTGAGAATCATTTAACACTTCTCTTTTTTCCTTTGAAGCAACCAGATATATTTTGTCACAATTTTTGCATTCTGATATCTCGTTCGACCAAATTGTTATCGAATAGTATGTAAAAATCATACATGAATGCCAAGATTTTAATATCATATTGCTGAAGTTTTAACAGCAGTTGAAGAGGCTTACTGTTCTTATTCAGCACCCAATTAAATATTAATTAATTAAATATTCTCGTCTATTGACAATAATAGTCGCCGCAATATGCAGTATTATTCCGAAAACCCAAAGAGCTATAGTTATATTCATAGTAACATCATAGGGCTTAGGGACAATCCATTCACAAGGATGCAAAAACCACAGACCCCCTCCCCTATAAAAGAAACTAACCATGGTCCATAATATAGGAAAACAATATCCTATTACCCCATGTTTTGTTATAAAAAGACTTACCAACCCTAAACCTGATAAAAAATAAAGTGCCCCTGCGATCAAAAACCCTTGGAGTACTCCAAAGTTTATCATTTTTTCATCAGACATATTGGATATTATACTCAATATGCCTAAAATAAATATTACATACACAGTATACAACCTTAATACCCTAAGAAATACAAATGTATAACCTTTTATAGGCAAAGCAAGAATCAATTCTTTACTTTCAGGATTTACTATTTCCAAATAACCTGGAAGAATCCAAACAAGTACTCCAACTACAGATATTAAAAATATAGATACCTGTAGCGTTATATACTTATTCCATGCTCCACTGGTAATTACTAAATTGTATACAAAAGCCAATACCATTGAGAGTACTAAAAAATATATCCCATAACCTGAGTTTTTTAAATCAAATTTAAAAGGTACCAGTCTATTTATGTGTTTATCCATGTAAGATACCCCTCTTCAACTGTTGGAATTACAGATTCTGCATCTTCTAATGGTTTTTCATCTGAATAAATTCGAACCTCCAAAGAATTATTACTATTTGAATTTGTTGAAAGTATTTTAAAGTTATTTTCTATATTCTGATACATATCATTACTTATAGTCATTTTCCACACTTTACCTTTAGCCATTTCCTCAAGTTCCTTAAAGCTGTCAAATTGTTTGCTTACACCATTTTTTATCAATGCCAAACCATCGCAGTTATTTTTAATATCCTCCATAATATGAGTAGACAATAAAACCACTCTATCTGATGCTATCCTACGGATCAGCCCTCTGAACCTTATGCGTTCTTCTGGGTCTAGTCCTGCTGTTGGTTCATCAACCATTATCAACAAAGGATTCCCCAACATTGCCTGTGCAATGCCTAGGCGCCTTCGCATTCCTCCTGATAGGGCACCAACTTTTTTCCTTTCTTCATTATGTAAATTCACTTCATTAAGTACTTTATCTATTTGATCTCTACGTTCAGTTTTTTTTGTAATACCTTTTAAAATTCCAATTGTATCAAGACATTCTCTCACTGATATGCTTTTATAGCAACCGAACTCCTGAGGCAAATATCCAATCTTATATCTAAACTCATCTATTTCTTTCAAAATATCTTTACCATCAAATTTCACACTTCCATTATTGGGAGTAATCAGCCCCACAATTATACGCATCAGTGTTGTTTTTCCTGCACCATTAGGTCCCAACAAACCATATATTCCATTTGATGCACTGAAATTTACCGATGCAAGTGCCTTTTTCTTACCATATCTTTTTTCTAAATTTTTTATTTCAAGTCTCACATTATCACTCCTTAGGAATTTTAACCCACTCTTTTAATATCTCATGTGCTTTATCAATTATCTCATTTTCGGATTTTGCAAAAATCAATTCTTCAATTTTTGTTATATCATCAATATCTTTTTCCCAAACTACCTTTGTTTTTTCTTCATCATAGCCCATGTACATATACCATTCCTTTAAACCCTCAAATACAGTACTCTCACTACCTTTTTCAGCCACCTTTATCATATCTTTAAAAAAAACTGTTTCTATACTACTATTTATTTCTTCACCAGTCCGGAAAAAACATTCAAATAATAAATCCTCTCTGAACCTTTTTAATATGCCTTCTGTGGCTTCAACAGGATCTTTTTTTATTGGATAAATCCAGTTCATATAATTAATATATATCTCAGAACTGTTACTTTTAAAAACGTTATTTTTCTGCTGCTCTGGCAAAGGTACTAAAAATATCTGATCATATTTTTTCTTCATTAACTCTCCTGTTGGAATATCTAATTTTTGCGCAAATTCATTTTTATAATCTGATAAAATATCCGGTACTACCCCAATAGAATTTTTATAGAATTTAAACAATGATGGTGGAGCAACAAAATGAATTCCATCAATCATCTTACTTTCATAGTCGCCTTGTATAACTGTAGGACCAATTGCCCTTCCTTTAATACAAACGTCTTTTGCATGAGATAAATTGGTTATTATCTCTCCTCTGCTACTGTTTATTTCTATATTATAAGCTTTTGATCCCAATAAGTTATTTGAAAAATATATAACATCCAACATTGGATTTAAAACTTTGTGTTTCCCTAATATTGGATACCAAGGAAAGTCATATGTCAGTAAAAGGGTCCTATCCGATACTTCTCCAAATGCATAGGGAATTTTGCCCTCTACTTCAAATTCAATTTCAACATTCCCCTTATCTTTTATATTAAAAATAACCCAATCTCTATTGCGCATAAATTTTTCATCTACAAGCCCATTTATTTTAACATTCTTTATATCAAGTGTTCTATATAGTGTAAATATAACTTCCTCGCCTGATACATTATTGAGCTCTATTTTTACACCATAACTTAAACTATCATCTTTTTCATCTTTTATATCAATTCTCAGCCAATCAATTTCACCCTTTGATTCCTTATATTCATAGGGTTCTGCTGCCTCTTTCAGAAGTTGATCGTAAGAAGAATTATATAGCGAGTTTTCCCAAATAACTCCTTGGGAGTGGGGTTTAGACGATATCTTTGCCAAAGGTATGGAGCAAACAAGCATTATAAAGGAGAGAATAGCTGCAATTTTAGCTTTATTGTTTCTACGGTACCAAATATTCAATTTGATTAAACTTGTAGATATGTATAAAAATAAGCTAAACATCAAAAACCAAAGTTTTCTTGCCACCAAACCAAAATTCATTTCCAGACCATAATGAAGTAGTCTTGAATTACCATTTGGCTCTTCAACAAACTGATTAAGCATAAATTGAACTGAATCATCCAGCAACAGATTTTGTCTAAATGGCAAAATACTATACCATATAACTAATAAAACCGGCCACCCTATCATTGGTCTCATGGTTTTCTCAATAGCGTACGCTATGGTCCATGTAGATATCATGGGTATACCAAAATTAGCAAAAATGTACCCCAATAGTTGTATGCCATGTATATAAAAACCATCATAAAATTTCAGATTTAGAATGACACATATAGTTGTTAATACTATACAATATACTAGTATGCATATTATCCATGCACAGAGTTTTGATATCTGTCTAATCCAAAAGGCAGGTAATGTATCTATTAATTCTTCAAATTTGGCAATTTTATCCTGTCTTGCACTTATAACACCCATGTATATGGATAAAATACTTAGTCCCATAAAAACAAATCCACTTGTTCTTATAAAAGCATAAATATCAAGTTGTTCAATCATAATATTATACCCATAAAAAACATATAATAGGGACAAAAAAATAGGTATGAAGAAATAAAACTTCTTTATAATAAATTTTAATTCTAGTTTTAAAAGTTTAGTAAATGTAATCATGTTTCACCTCACAAGATATTAGCTCAGATTATTAAATCTGAGCTAATATCTAAAATGTACTTAGGAATAATGAAAAAATAACTTTCGATTTATATTCTGTGAATATATTATCAAATAAGATTTTTTTCATTATTCAGAATAAACTTATATATTACTCGTTTCTTAGTGCCCTTCTGTCGAACTTTCACAATGCAAATTCCTATACACTTATGGCACATAAACCTTCAATTCTCCATCACCAGTTGTTGCTTTTTTTGTACTACTTACTTTAACATAGTATCCATTGTTTGCATAAGGCAAATTAAATCCATTATTTGTAACATAAGTACTGGAACTAGAACTACAAGAAGCTATTGCATTATCTGGCCATAACTCCCTTACAGCCATAGCCTCAGCTTTTACAGATTGACCTTGTACTGTTGAACGAACCTTTAAATCACCTTCTCCATCGGTAGTCCCCCATACTGCAACATAACTGCCTTTAACATTGTATTCTGTATTACTCAATGTTGCTGTTGAAGTTCCTACTAAAGTCCTAGCATTTACTGTTACGCCTAAAGTCACAACACACATGGCTGATATACAAAGTAATTTTTTTAATGAAATCATTACTATTCCTCCTGTTTTGTTTTTTAGTCATATTAAAAACTTTACAATCTATCCAAAAAGGCGTATATTTCATCCATGGAGACCTTTTTAGATTGTCTCAAACCTTCAAACAAGTATCTTCTTATATTACTCTTGCTTGAAGGTTTTCTTATTACCTTAATAATTGTACAAAAGTTTCTTTTTTTTTTCAAACATATCCACTAACCTATACATTAAATTACAACTTAATTCCTTTAATTTGCATGCATTTGCTTAATTCTCCTAAATATTTGCTTTTTTTATTATCATAAATAAACAAGTATTCCATATCATCACAAAAATCAAGAAACCTCTGGTGAGTTTTGGCAACAATTGTTCGTATTAAGAGTTTGCGTGGCTTCCGTCCTCAAATAAGCGTTAATCTAAAATAGCATTGGCAGTTATATTTATCAGCACTACGGAACAAAGTTGCCCTGCGGGCAATTTATTGGAACGGTAGATATTTAGTCTACCGTTTCTTCTTTAAATAGCAATGTTCCTTCACATTCGGGACAGACCATGGTAGGCATTCTACTTTTCTTGGTTTTAGCATATTCCTTATCCATCTCTTCCCACCATATGAATTCTTCAATCACATATCCCGGAACATCTTCTTCATATTTGCACTCTTTACAGCGATATCTGAACATATCTCTCTTGATTTCCATTGGATCGTCGAACGGTATCACATCGTCGTCCTCGTATTGTTTCCTCTTTCTGGGCATTTTGGTATAGTACCTCCTTTTCATATTCCCTGTAGAGCGACAAATTGTTTTTCCCTGTTAGATTGCTAAAGCGTCAAATTAAAATTACTTTTACCTATAAATCAAGAAAATAATCTGCTGAAAAATACATCAAAATACCATCTGATCTATTGCCAAA
>NZ_RLII01000055.1 GCF_004102745.1 Acetivibrio mesophilus
TGTTTGTGGTGAACTCAATTATATCAGAAAAAAGGGGGTCATTGTTTTTTTATATCAAAAAACTTTGAAACCGTTGATAAATAGCATATTCAATATATAACTAGTGTAATTTACTTTACACTAACAGAGATATTAAGGGGGAGAATAAATGAAAAAAGCTATTTGTAGTATTTTAATATGCTGTATAATCATATCGACTTTGACAACAACCACAGTTTATGCAAAAAACTACAGTAATGTGATCGAAGCAATAGATGATGCTAATAACTTTCTATTTAGTAAAATGGGATGTGAGAATTATTATGTACTACAAATTGATGGTATGAATATAAACAATAAGCTTGCCCAATATGGTTCGGACGTATTTTCAAATAGGCCGGTATTCGTATATGGTAATAATGTAGACGCAAGCAGAAAAACGACAACAGGAGGCAGAGATATAGTTAAGAAAGTTAATGGTAAAGACGAATATCGTGCACTAGGATATGCGATAGATGGTTCGGTTTTCCCGAATCCTAGTTTTCCATATGATAATGAAGGTCATGCTGCAAAGGATAAAATGTGGGTAATGAGACCATGGGGAGATGAAGGTTACAGAAATGTTCATGATGAGGATGGTAAGGTTGCTAAAATATATTTAGGTGGCATTACACTTGAGTATATAAATAAATGGATAAAAAATAGTAGGTTTGGTCCTAATGATGTTGAGACTCGTACAGGAAAACGAAATTACTTTGTAGAAAATGCAGTTGACGTACCGGAAGCATTAAAGGACAATTTTGAGGATTTCCTATACATAATACAGCCTCCGACGGAACACTCGTGGGGATTGGGTATAGCATTTTACTATTGGAACGGATATAACAACCTCAACTATAAGTCGTTTCTCATAAAGCCGTTTGATATGGTTGCTAATGATTTGGATGTTAGTTTTTATAAGATGCCCGGAAGCTCGACAGAAGGCAATAGAGTATTGGTGGGGATAAAAGTCAAATCATACTTCGATACAGACCTAGAAAAAGTTGACTTTAAATGGAACATTGCTACGAAAAATGGTGATGGCAAAAATATCCCGTTGAATGCGGAGATATGCAAACTTGAATTTGCCGGTTCATCAAAGGAGCAAAGCGGCACTATAAATATATCAGCAGAAGACAAGGAAGCATGTTTATATGCTGAGTTTACAATGCCTGACAGTGATGTGTATATAGAGTTTGCAATTAATGAAGACGGGAAAAAGCCTTTGGAAAGTGATACGGAAAATAATATTGTTTCTACAGTAGTTAAAGCTGAAAAGCCTATAAATTCGGCGGTCAAGAAATTTGATTTGCCATATTATGCTTTGTCTAGAGATATAAGCTATCCATTGGCTGATGAGGGTATTAAATTTAGTTTAAATAAGACAAGTGGTGCTTGGTGGAGTGGAGAGGCCAAAGTAGATGCTCTGAATGTTAATGTAGATGCAAAATTATTGCACAATCATCAGGTTGGAAGTGCAACTGTCGATGATAATGGAGACGAAGTAACTGTAAGTCTGCCAAAAGTAAAAGCTAAAATTGAGAGAAGTGACTTTGGAGATGATCCAGAAAAGAAAAACTGGCTAGTTAGTGATAATGCTACTGATACAGTAACAAAAACTCCAAACACGACCTATTATGTTTCTGTATCGAAAAAGTATGAATATACAACGAAATGTAATAAACATGAAAATTGTGAAATGGAAGGTTGTACAGGTTATAGAGATGAAACGGGCTATGCAAGCAGCAGTTGAAGTGGAAATGCGCCGATAGAAATAAACACATATGTATACAACGGTAAAAAGGATTTGAACCAAAAGAAGTTTGAAAATAATATAAGTAATAATTATGACACAGATTTAAAAGCAAGAATGCTGTGGACAAACAATCCTATTAAATTCAACGTAATACGCTATATGTGTGATCTAGATGTAAATGAAAATCCAACAGTATGGAAATCAGTGCCTGGCAAATACGAAAGGCAATTTGTGCAGCAGTGCAGTGCTGATATCGACTGGGATGTAACCAGCTCAATGGCTCAGGACTACAGACAAGCCCGGGATGCAGCTAGCAGAATGAAATACGACAGCTCACTTTACGACAAGGCTGTATTTGCCACAGACATAAGCATGAAGGATTACGACTATCCGATAAAATCAGGCTATTACTTTAATCCGACAGGTACATATACATTTGAAGTCACAACTGTTAACTACAAGAGCAACCAAGATGACACAAAAGAGCATAAAGAGCTTGTGAATGCATTAATCAACTCCTTCAGATATGAATCAAACCTGGTATATATTGATGCTAACAACCAGGCTGTAAATATTGCGAATGGGCCTTATACAGACCCTGGAGTATTGACCGCAAAAAACAACAAGGGTATAGGCGGCGAAGAACTGATAACTGTATTAGACAGAAGCAAAGATTCTAGTTGCTACAAAAAGATAGTGGAGGAGATAGTGTATAATTCCAAAATGGTGGATGATGAAAATTAAAACGGAAGTCACGACTATTGGAAAATGTCTATGGAAGGTTATTCTTTGTCAGGTAGCTTGGACAGTTATAATAAGTATAAATACCGCGAGTATGTTGCAGGGGGAAATGTATTTAAAATAACTGAGACTACATAGTAATACCCGAAGGGACTTTGACCGATGAAGTCAAAACAATGCTAGAAGAGCTGAAAAGTGAAGCTGTTTCTGGAACACCTTCGATAAAAGTGGTTTATAGTGAAGGATACGGAAGACAAAGTAATGTGGATGAAAGCAGCGAATAAAAAGAGTAAAAGTCACAAGAATTTTTATATTCTAATATACTAAGAATAATTCTGCAACCCCTCAAGAAATACGGGATTCCTGTTATATTGAGGGGTTTTTTGAACGCAAAGTTTACTACTATATTTATAGAAAACGTTTTAGTGCAAAGGTTAGGATTAATATTCTTAGAGAGCATGAGGAGTGATTCCATTAAAATATTTTAATATTAATTAATAAATTGTCTTTTGATAGTTTTATAAAAATTATATTGGCATATTTGCTATTTTATACTATAATCTTTATTATTGAGTCATTGATTTTTGAGAAATCTATTATTATATGCACAAAAATAGTCGATATGCAAAGTTTCGGGGTGATAGGGGAAATCACTAGTGAGATTTTTTGGTAAATAGGGAGATAATATCAACTTTTTGTACATTGTTTTATTAATAATAATTATTCCTTCCACCGTTTAGGTCGAAGGAATACGAGTGAAAGCAATATTGGGGCAAAGTGAGAGCGCATTCGATATATCGGTTAAATCAGATCTTGCAGTCTATGATTAAAATATTGACAAATGCTTCGTAGGTGTTAAGGAGGAAGAGGGTAAAGCCTTTAATAATGCCACAATTGCTAACAAATTTAGTACAGATAATAAATATCTAATTTAGTGGAAATAGCAGCATGCAGGTCTTTTCACAAATAAGGATGTGAAAATCGAAAGAATAGCTGATTTAATACAGGTAAATATGACGACTGTTTCAGGAAATAAAACTTTTATAATGTCAGAATGTAGTACATATATGCGTATCGAATCTTCAGTTTCGATAAAGTATTTGTTTGCGACAAAACCTTTTATGCCAAAGGAATTGAGAACCGAAGATGGAAAAAGAATAAAGTTTGATGTTATCCTGTATAAGGGATATTAACATAAGAATATGATTTATAAAAGAAAGGGATGTTGGATAATGATTAGAGTAAAGTTAATATTTGTAGCAGTAATAATATGTGCAGTATTTTTATTATCGGCTTGTGGTGGCAGTGGAGAAGTAAATAATCAACCTTCTAATTCACCGAAAGTAAACTCGGGGAAGAGTACGCATGAGCCAGGAGATGAAAAAGAAAAGACTAATGCGGAAAAATTTTTGGAATATGTTATAGAGGCTGCTTATATGAGAAAATTCACTGAAACTGGTGATTATGCCGGGATC
Organism: Acetivibrio mesophilus; assembly: GCF_004102745.1. Lineage (GTDB taxonomy): Bacteria > Bacillota > Clostridia > Acetivibrionales > Acetivibrionaceae > Hungateiclostridium > Hungateiclostridium mesophilum. The sequence goes on from NZ_RLII01000055.1 coordinate 3,991, forward strand.
ATGAATACATTACATGATTTATATAAAGATGATATTGTAAACCCATATACTGGTGGGAAATTATTAACAATAGCGAACAGGACTAATGATTTAATATGTGATAAGCAATGGAAAGCATCTGAGGTATCAGGAGTGAATTGTATTGTAATAGATGATTATATGACACTACTTGAAAAAATAGATACTTCTGAGGCTGTTTACTGTCTAAATACAGAAAGTAAGGGTTGTGTAATTGGTATTATATTAATGGATGGTGTATATATATATGAAGTTGATGAGAATGGTGAGAAAACAAATGAAATCAAGCATTTCTTTAAAAAGGAAGAATAAAGAGGGCTAGGACTACGTTTTAATAAAGTATATGCTTACTGCTTTTATAAGAGTAAAGGCTATAATGAAAATTGGAGGTTTAATAATAAAAAGACTAGTGATATCAATGTTAACAGTATTTATATTAACCATTCTTTTAGCAAATATGAGCTACGCAATTAATATACCGCTTCGAGTAGTTGTTGATGGAGAAGAATTGAATTTCCCGGATGTTCAGCCCTTCATTGATGCAAACGGTAGAACGCAGACACCGTCAAGGTTTATTGGTGAAGCCATAGGAGCGACGGTAACTTGGGATGGAAATGCCCAAAAAGCAGTATTCAAAATGGGTGGAACAACATTAGAATTGCTTATTGGAAAAAAGAATATCAGTTGAATTGGCAAGAGAAACAAATGGACACCGAGGCATTGTTGATAGACGGAAGGACGTTTGTACCGACCCGCTATGTAGCAGAAGCATTTGGTGCAACAGTTAGGTGGAAAGATGAAATTAAAACCGTGGATATAGATACAGATGACATAGGTAAAGTAGTAGATGAGGGTGATACAAAGGAAGTAGCTGGATTTATTGTACCGAAGGATACGAATTTGGTGGTCGCAGCTATAAAAGACGATTTAAACGACCAAGCAATTTTAATTATAGATTTTTTAAGCGAGATGTAGAAAAGCAGAAGGATGATTTAGAAAGAATACTATTACAGAAGTTTAGCGTAGAGACAGTAGAAGAAATTATGTCTATAGTGAGAAAAAAGGTTAAAGGATACGGATACTATTGAACCACAATATTTTTATGATATTAAAACAGGACAATATATTTATCTTGATAAGTCTTTACCTAAGCGTGGTTCTACGATTACTATTTATATTTAGAAAAAGGGAGTAAAACCAGTCCTATGATAGTCGCTTGAGTAAGAATATAATTTTTAAAAGAAAGGGATGTTGGATAATGATTAGAGTAAAGTTAATATTTGTAGCAGTAATAATATGTGCAGTATCTTTATTATCGGCTTGTGGTGGCAGTGAAGAAGGAAATAGTCAACCTTCTAATACATCCGCAGAAAATTCTACACAGGGTACACAGAATGCAGGAGATAAAAAAGAAAAGACTAATACAGAAAAATTCTTGGAGTATGTCATAGAAGCTGCTGATAAAAGGAATTTTACTGAGACAGGTGATTATGCAGGAATCATGAATACATTGCATGATTTGTATAAAAAAGACATCGCAAATCCTTATACTGGAGGAACTTCATTAACTATAATGAATAGGACTAGGAGTATGATGAAAGATCAGCATTTATCTAGGACAAGATTGTTTAGTGTAGACTGTGTAGTAATAGATGATTATATGACAGACCTTGAAGAAATTGATACAGATGATGTGGTTTATTGCGTAAATCCAGAAAGTAAAGGTATGGTATTTGCATTTTGGTTTAAAGATGGTGTATATATATATGAAATTGATGAAAATGGTGAGAAAATAAATGAAATTGAGCATTTCTTCGAAAAAGAAGAATAAAGCTTTGATAGAGATAAAACAAAGCAAGGAAGAAGTATAGATGGAGGGCAAATTGGAATGTAGAGAATTGCAACAATATTAACAGTGATATTAGTGATTACATACTTATTCTCAGTCCCGACATTGGCCGTTGAGCTCCCGATTAGAGTAGTAGTAAATGGTACAAAAATAAATTTTCCGGATGTAAAGCCGTTTATTGATGAAAATTCAAGAACCCAGGTACCTATCAGATTTGTTGGAGAAGCTCTAGGAGCAGATGTCGTTTGGGATGGAAATACGAAAAAAGTAGCAATAACATTAAGTGGAAGAAAAGTAGTGCTTCAAATAGGGAACAAGAGTTATGAAGTAAACGGACAGGAAAAGCTAATGGATACAGTAACATTATTAAAAGAGTCCAGGACTTTTGTGCCGGTAAGGTTTGTAAGTGAAGCATTAGGCGCAAATGTGAAGTATTACAAGTAAATGGCGTGAGTATAAATGATGAGTTTGTTGAATGTGGTTGGGATACATTCTCAAATAGGCCCATATTTGTATATGGTGATAATGTAGATGCAAGAATGCTATGGACAAGCAACCCTATCAAATTCAACGTAATACGCTATATGTGTGACCTGGATGTAGATGGAATCCCAACAGTATGGAAATCAATGCCGGGCAAATATGAAAGGTAATTTGTGTAGCAGTGCAGTGCTGATATCAACTGGACCAAACCAGTTCAATGTCTCAGGATTACAGACAAGCCAGGGATGCAACTAGCAGAGTGAAATACGACAGAGTGCTTTATGACAAGGCTGTATTTGCATCAGACAAAAGGGTAATGTAAATAATTTTGTGTATCGGAATTTTTACAATCCTCCTTAGCAAGAAATTTTGAATTTTTGAAGTTTACAGAATGTTACCTTAAATCATTTCTTCATTATATATTATTGCCAGTTTTGCC
>NZ_RLII01000056.1 GCF_004102745.1 Acetivibrio mesophilus
ATTTGGTTTGATTGTTTCTCTCAACTCAATTATACCAATGTTGAAGGTCTCATGCCATTTTTATCACCAAATAATATTGAATTTTCAAGGTGCACAGGGACTTTTATAAGTGCGAAGTTTTAGTTATAATGTAAAATATACAGAGTTTTTTGAGAAACGACTATAAAGTTATATGATAGGTTTTAATATTATTTGTATTTAAAGCGGGGTAATGGAATGAAAGGTGAGATTTCAGTTTTAATTGCCGATGATAACATTGAGTTTGCAAAATTGCTGAAGGAATATATGAACCAGTATGAAGATATAGAAGTTTTAGAAGTAGCAAAAGACGGATTACAGGCTATAGAAATGATTATGTCCCAAAAACCTGATGTGGTTGTGCTTGATATTATTATGCCTAATTTGGACGGATTGGGGGTCTTGGAGAGGCTGTCTACTATGCAGATGGAGTATAAGCCTATCTTCATTATACTTTCAGCCATTGGACAGGATGTATTTGTACAAAGAGCTGTTAGTCTGGGAGCAGAATACTACATTATTAAGCCTTTTGATGTTGAAGTGCTGGTCACCAGAATAAGACAGCTATATAGGGAAAAGTCAATGTCTGCCTTCTCGAATAAGCCGATTATTAAGAATTCTGAGCTGTTTAGCGGCAACGTAGATAGATATTATGACATTGAAGTCGAGGTAACGAATTTGATGCATGAGGTGGGCATCCCTCCGCATATGTCAGGTTACCAGTACCTTCGTGAGGCTATCATACAAACTGTAAAGAATTCAAAGGTTTTTACGTCTGTAACAAAGACTTTGTACCCTGCTGTTGCTGAAAAGTACAACACTACACCTCAAAAAGTTGAGCGAGCAATCAGAAATGCCATTGAGAGTGCTTGGGCAAGAGGTAATCCCGATACTGTGGATGCGTTGTTCGGATACACGATTAATTACAGCAAAGGCAAGCCTACAAACTCAGAATGTATTGCAATGATGGCAGATAAAATAAGAATAACTATGGGATTAAGACCATAAGTAGCCTATGTTATAGCAAATCAAGAGAAAAGATTGGATTAATCTAAAAGACCTGTCGTACGACAGGTCTTTTAATAATATAATTTATTACTTATTAACTATATCCTTTAATCCTTTTCCTGCCTTAAATACAGGTGCTTTGGATGCGGGGATTGTGATTTCTTCTTTTGTCTGAGGGTTTCTTCCCTTTCTTGCAGCTCTGTTCTTAACTTCAAAAGTTCCAAAACCAACAAGAACTACTTTATCACCGCTTTTAAGTGCTTCTTCAACAGAGGCGATAAAAGCATTCAAAGCAGCTTCACTGTTTTTTTTGCTTAGACCTGACTTCGAAGCAATTGAGTTTACTAATTCAGTTTTATTCATGTACACAACCTCCTAAATTTGGAATTCGACAATATTTTATAATGAAAATCGTGTAAAGTCAAGCAATTACGAATAATTTAATGGAATAAATCAAATTTTTTTGTAATAAGTTAATTAATAATTGCATAGTTATACATTTTGATGTATAATATTGCGCTTATCCTATAAAGATAAGCTATTTCGCAGTTTCGTCAAATTCCGACCTGAGGTATAATATGAATTTCAACTTTATTTAGCAGACTATTTAGCTCATTGTAAAAATTATTTTCCTTATGATCATTAGGGGACTCTCCCATTACAATGTGGGTAATTCTATTTTCATTTACAAAATCTACTATGGTTTGAACAATATCATCGGACTTTAGCACTGAAAGATTGGCACCGACTGATTTTGAAATTTTGAATAGATACTCTAATGCCTCTCCTTCTTTAATGTTGTCTAGAAAGTTCCATTCGTTTTTTGCAACATGTATAACAAAGAGTTCGCCCATCAATTCGTTTCTCAAATCTGCGGCTTTTAATATCAGTCTCTCACAAGTAATCTGCTGTGTTACACAAACTAAAATGTTCTGAGGTGAACTCAAGATAAAAACCCCTTTCCTAAGATGCTTTCAGCAAATATATACTGACAATGTATCAACGAATATATATTTTATATTTTGCCACGCTAAACCATGTTTTAGGCATATAAATCGCTGCATTGCCAGTGTAATATTTATTTTGCGATTTATGCGTCTAAAAATATTAAAGTTTAATGCAGCAAATGATTTGGCAGGCATTTTTCAAGCAGCCCTCATACTTTTATTATATCAGAGATACTCAAAAAAGTCTTATTTATTAATAAAAAATGTTTCACCAATCTTCGTACCTGTTCTATTGCAAAATGGATTTTTGTGTACTAGAATTAAACTTACCGGAGTCAAAGTCGGTAAGTTGGAGAAATAAGAGGTCGGGGGATGTCATGAGAACAATTCATATTGATAGTATTATTGAAGCTGTAGAAAAGCTTTGTATGGACTCAAATTATTATCTTAATGATGACATAATAAAAGGCTTGGAAAAAGGCTTTAATGCAGAAGAATCGGATAATGGAAAGGAAATTTTAAGTAAGATTATTGAGAATGCCAAAATAGCAAAGGAAAGGTCTATGGCAATCTGTCAAGATACGGGAATGGCTGTTGTTTTTATGGATATAGGCCAGGATGTGCATATTACAGGAGGAAGCCTTACCGATGCAGTCAATGAAGGAGTTAGAAGAGGTTATGAAAAAGGTTATCTAAGAAAGTCCGTTGTAAGGGATCCTATTGATAGGATAAATACAAAGGACAATACTCCGGCGGTGATTCATTATAACATAATTGACGGAGACAAAATAAAGATAACGGTAGCTCCAAAGGGCTTTGGAAGTGAAAATATGAGCGGTCTTAAAATGCTTACACCTTCACAGGGAATAGAAGGGGTTAAAAGTTTTATAATTGAGACGGTTGAAAAGGCAGGTCCAAATCCTTGTCCTCCTATTGTTGTTGGAGTAGGTATAGGGGGAACCATGGAAAAGGCAGCATTTTTGGCCAAGAAGGCTTTGCTTAGACCGATAGATATAAGAAATGATGTGCCGTATTTAAAAGAGTTGGAAGAGGAGATGTTGGAGCGCATAAACAGACTGGGTATAGGCCCTTCAGGACTGGGAGGAAGAATTACAGCCTTGGGTGTGAACATTGAGGTTTATCCAACCCATATTGCAGGCCTGCCGGTGGCCGTGAATATAAACTGTCATGCAACCAGACATTCGGAGATTATTATATAAATGTTAGTTATTCTGTAAAGGGTGGTAAATATGAAACATACTATCGAAGCGCCTTTGACTGAGGAAAAGGCAAGAGAGTTGAAAGCAGGAGATATTGTAAGCATCAATGGAATAATATATACGGCCAGGGATGCTGCACATAAGAGAATGGTAAGTCTTATACAGGAGGGAAAGCCGCTGCCTTTTGATATAAGGGACCAGATAATATACTATGTTGGTCCGTGTCCTGCAAAACCTGGAGATGTCATTGGTTCCGCAGGTCCGACAACCAGCAGCAGAATGGATGCTTATGCTCCAGAGCTGATAAAGCTTGGATTAAAAGGTATGATAGGTAAGGGATTAAGAAACGAAGCGGTTATAGATGCAATGAAAAGTTGCGGTGCGGTGTATTTTGGAGCGATTGGAGGGGCAGGAGCCCTAATTGCAAGGTCGATTGTTGCTGAAGAATTGATTGCTTTTCCTGATCTTGGAGCAGAGGCCATAAGGAGGCTGACGGTTAAGGATTTTCCTGCTGTTGTAATAATCGATAGCGACGGTAACAATCTTTACAAGACTGGAAGGGAAAAATTCCAGATCGTTACTCCATGAGAGTATTTGTGGAGCAGGGAAATAAAATAGGGTATATTTTTATTTAACAATAGTGTATAATAATGTTTGGGTTAAGTTTAATACGATGTTTAATATTTGAAAGGTTTGGAGGGATAAGAATGAGCAAGATTACAAAGGATATGATTATAGCTGATGTGCTGCAATTAGACAGGGGGGCTGCCCCAATATTTATCAACAATGGAATGCATTGCCTTGGATGTCCGTCTTCATCAGGTGAAAGTATAGAAGATGCATGCGCAGTTCATGGGATAGATGCAGATAAGCTTGTTAAGGAGCTGAACGAATATTTCGAGAATAAATAATCGGCTCCAAAATCAATCGGCTCAAAAGCACTATAAGCTGTTGCATTATAAAGGTTTCTTAATTAATATGAAATCAATCTAACAAAAAATAAGACATTTAATGTCTTATTTTTTTGCACCTTTATCTATATAATTCTTAGGCATTTCTACTTCAGTCGCAAATAAAATCCGAACTATCCAGAGAAGAACTTAGTTGAATGTTCGAGTTTTTAATTGTCTTTATTGAGTATAAATGATATTATATAATAGTGTTAGTTTTAAGTTGTAATTAATTCATTTTGAAGTTATAATTTATATGTTCCAAAAAATAAGGAATGCAGTACCATTAAAGTATACTGGTAGCGAATTGGTTTGGTGCTTCCTAGCGCCATACGCTGTCCAAGGTTTAAATCGCTAAGGTTTATATTAAATTAGTTTTAGGCGGTTTATATAGTTTGTGGTCTGACTTCTGGAATAGGGGGGAATAGTTGAATGGCTACAAGAGTTGTAGTAGGCACCCAGTGGGGAGACGAGGGAAAAGGCAAGTATATTGATATGCTGGCTAAGGACTCGGATATAGTGGTACGTTTTTCAGGCGGAAATAATGCTGGACATACAATAGTAGCCAATGGTGTAAAATATGCGTTGCATCTTATACCATCAGGAATACTGAACGAAGGTAAAACATGTATTATAGGTAACGGTGTTGTGGTTGATCCGGCAGTTTTGCTCAAGGAGATTAAGGAGCTAAATGACAAAGGAATAGACACCAGCAGGCTTTTAGTGAGCGATAGAGCTCATGTTATTATGCCATATCATAGACTGCTAGATGAGCTTCAGGAGAAGTTCAGAGGTGATAATTCAATAGGAACAACCAAAAGAGGTATTGGACCGTGCTACTCGGACAAGACAGAAAGATCGGGAATTAGGATGTGTGATCTTATTGATGAAGAGGTATTTGTCGATAAGGTAAAAGAGAACTTGAAGACTAAAAACCTTATAATTGAAAAGGTATATGGAGGACAAAAGCTAGATGCCGACCAGGTCATATCCGAATACCTTGAATATGGAAGAAAGCTTAAGGGATATGTTGCAGATGTAAACAGCATTATATTTGAGTCTATAGAACAGGACAAGAACGTATTATTTGAAGGGGCGCAGGCGACATTCCTAGACCTTGATTTCGGGACTTATCCGTATGTTACCTCTTCCAATCCTGTGGCAGGTGGGGTCTGCACAGGAGCAGGTGTCGGCCCTGTCTTTATTAATGAGGTATACGGGGTTCTGAAAGCCTATACCTCCAGAGTTGGCGCAGGACCATTCCCGACAGAGCAGGATAATGAGATGGGGGATACTATAAGGGAGCTTGGATGGGAATATGGTACAACGACAGGAAGACCAAGACGTTGCGGTTGGTTGGATCTTGTTATGATAAAGTATGCTGCAAGAGTAAATGGACTTACAGCATTGGCAATAAACCATGTTGATACAATCGGTAAGTTGCCTAAAATAATGCTTTGTGTTGCATACAAAAAGAATGGACAAGAGACTCGCAATTTCCCGTCCAGTCTGAAGGAGCTTGCCCAATGCGAACCCGTATATGAAGAATTTGACGGCTGGGAAGAAGATATATCAAAGGTCAAATCCTTTAATGACCTTCCTGACAATGCTAAAAAGTATTTGCGTAGAATAGAAGAGATTGTAGGAGTCAAAATAAAGCTGATTGGCGTTGGGAAGGAAAGGGAGCAGACTATCATTGTATAGTTAGAGCAATCGACAGCATACTTATATATTTGGTAAGCTATAAGTAGGTTGCATGATGTGGCTCTGTATGTACTCAAAACTGCTCGTGAAACTATGGGCAGTTTTGAGCTACTATCGGTTAGCAAAAAAACTTTAAAAAAACCTAAAAAAATTTAAAAAATTAGTTGACAGAACGATATAACCTGTTGTAATATATATAACTGTGTGATGCAGAAATCGCGCAGTATTATGGGCCATTAGCTCAGTTGGCAGAGCACATGACTTTTAATCATGGTGTCCCGCGTTCGAGTCGCGGATGGCTCACCAGGTAAAAAGGAATCTTGTGGCGTATAGTAGTCATAAGTTTCCTTTTAAAACCACTTAAGAATTAGGGTTAACAATCCATAAAATTCTTAAAAAAAATTAGTTTTTTTACTTGACTTTTTGATGTGTTCTAGCTAAAATATACTTTGTCAGATTGATTGACGAGTGACAATAAATTGATAACTAAAACTTCGCACTTATAAAAGTCCCTGTGCACCTTGAAAATTCAATATTATTTGGTGATAAAAATGGCATGAGACCTTCAACATTGGTATAATTGAGTTGAGAGAAACAATCAAACCAAAT
>NZ_RLII01000057.1 GCF_004102745.1 Acetivibrio mesophilus
ATCACACCGAAACTTTGCAGAATCACTATTTTTATGCATGTACTGACAATTTTCGCATAAAATCAAAACTTAGTAATAAACATTATAGTATAAAATAGCAAATATGCCAATATAATTTTTATAAAAATACCAAAAGGTTATCTATTTGCCACGGTTAACGCATGAATATTATCTCCAACCAAGAATTCCGTAAAGAATCTTTTAAAATATGCTATTGCAACATATGTAATATAAGTCAGGAAGTATAATATAACACTCTGAACGAATGCTTATCTATAATTAAAATAAAGCTTGATGTACACACAAGATATACATCAAGCTTTGTATTAGGTGATTTTTATAGCTGAATCTATTTATAGTTGTTTACTTTTCAGATGTCAGTTTCGGCGCTTTTAACATAGATATTATTACAAAGCCTACAACTGCTGCGACACCAGCAATTATAAAGGCTGTTGAAAATGCCTTTAATGCGCTGAAATAAGCAACAATATACGATGAAGCGACCGCTCCTGCACCAAAACCAAGAAGAATCAGACCATAGATTGTTGCTACGTTTTTTGTTCCCCAGAAGTCAGCAGTCAATGCTGGGAAGACCCCAAGGAATCCTCCATAGGAAAATCCGATTATTGCTATAAATGTAAGCATTAAATATGCTTTCGTAAACGATACTCCTAGAATTGAGACAGCAGCGATAACAAGAAGTATTAATATTGTTTTCTTTCTTCCTAACCTATCAGAAAACCATCCCCAGAAAAGGCGTCCAAAAGAATTAAATGCACTAATAATCATAACTCCCGCAACAGCTGCTTCTTTTGTCAGGCCGCTATCTGGCTGCAATCCAAGAATTTTTGCCATAGGAATCATCATTGATCCTGCAGCAGTTGCACACATAAATGCAGCAATTACCATATATATCTGAGGTGTTTTTAAGGCTTCAGCCGGAGTAAAGCTTCTCGTAGCTACTCCATCCTTTGAAGCCGGAGGCGTCCAGCCTTCGGGCTTAAACCCTTCAGGAGGGCTAATTATGAAAAATGCTCCCACTACGTTTACAATAAAAAATACAATACCTAATATGGAAAATGTGTTCAAAACACCATATGTGTTAATCAAAGCTTCTGCGACAGGAGTGAACAAAAGTCCGCCAAACCCAAGAGCAGAAACGATAATTCCTGTTACTAAACCTCTTTTATCAGGGAACCATTTCTGACAGCAGGCAATTGTAGTTGTATAAGCCATTCCCATTCCAAAGCCGCCTAAAATGCCGTATGTAAGCCAAAGCATCCATGGTGTTGCCTCTGTAGTATACTTAGCTAAATAAAAACCTATTCCCAGTATGACACCTGCAGCAATAACTACCGTTCTTGGTTTTATTTTTTCTTGGAGCTTCCCTCCGATTGTGCTGCCGATTGTCAACACACCCAATAACAATGAATAAGCTAATGTACCATGTGTTGCCGGCCAATTGAACAAAGCATTAGGTGTTGTTTCACTAATGATAAGATACGACTGAAATACACTCCAAATGTACGCCGTACCTAGACACAACTGAATTGCAATACTTGCAATTACAGGTATCCAGCGATTAAATTTTGGTGAAGCTATACTAGTATTATCCATTACACTTTTCCCCTCTACATAAATTTCTATTTTTCAAAATGTTCCTTAAGGTACACAGCAAATTATATAGTAATTATGTTTCTTATACAATTGGAATGGAAAGAAAGATAAAAAAGCGTAAAAATCCTTTACTTCACCGGCAAAAAAACGTAAAAAAATACCCATATTCTTCCCTTATCAATAACCGTCCTCTCCATTTTTTCTCATTTCCTCTATCGCTTGCTCATTTAGAACCTTATCCTGATGACTCTCAATTATAAGCAATAACAACAATATGACACCTAAGATAACTGCCAAACCGCTAAATATATAGCATAATTGCATTATATCCGTCATATAAAATGTGATACCTAATACCACAAATATGCCAATCGCTTTTATCATCTTCAACCCAGGCTCCAACATATTTAATTTATACCTATATTTTTTCATCCGACACCTCCAAGAATAGTTCCAAGCATTTTATCTATATAGCTCTGCTGACATTTATCGGGTTAACCTTGCTTAAAGGTTGAAAGCAAAAGAGAAGGCTTCTATACCTTTCCCTATTAAGTTTACATTGATTACTCAGTATAAAATATGCTTTTATCTTTGAGGATTTTCAATGTTATTTCTTTTGCTCCCTCTCCACTGGCACTCTTTTCTGTTTCATTACTAGCCTCAATATTTGTCGCAAATATATATACATTGCCATCCTTTTCAACATATCCAACAAACCAACCATTTATATATTTATCGCTATTGGCTTTGAGGCCTAAACCGGTTTTTCCGGATAGTCTAGTTCCATTATTCTCAGACAAAACGATAATTTCTTTAACAATATCAATATTTCTCTTTGAAAAAGGCAATTGGTAGTCATAAAATTTCCTTAGAATGTCCACTATATTTTTCCTGCATTTTCTTCACCAACTTGTGATGCAAATTGGTTTTTCTATGTGTCTATATCTTTTTAGTATTGTACTATGTAGGTGTATATTTATTGATGATTTTAGGCTACATTACTTTTAAAACTTTGTAATAAAAGTCATAACAAAATTAACCATTTCTTCGGGAGATTCCTTTCTTCCATCAATCATCCATTTTTTTATTATGTTAACAACAAGCCCCATTTTACCAAAACCTATATATTTTTCTCTAATGGTTTGAGAAGCACTTAACTTTTCGATTTCCTGCAATTTTGCCGACATTCTTGAAAGAAGCTCGTTGACATTTTCTGCTTTTGTACCTAACCCTACCGAGTGATGCTTTGGAAATCGATAGAACATACTGTATAGCAGCTCTCTCCATCCGTTTTCGTCATTGCTTTTTAGTACAGGAATTACTTCCGCAACAATTTCGGTAAAAATATCATCAACAATATCGTCAAAAACATCGGCGATAGACATATAGTTTCGATAGAAGGATGCCCTTGCTATATTTGCCGAATTTACAATATCCGTAACAGTTATGTCCATATAAGATTTTTCGTTCAGCAGCATTACTGTTGCTATTTTGATTTGACTCTTTACCGATTTCTTTTGCTCTCTCATGATACAACTTTTCTCCTTTTTGTTTCATTTTAAATATTGTCATTGACACCGCTTTTTCGTTTTGATATAATGCCACTCATGTTACAAAGTGTATCATATTTGATACACTTCGTCAAATTTAGTAAAGGAGTAGATATTTTAATGTTACGATTATTAAAATATACCAAAAAGAAGGATTGGCTATTCGCCTTGTTAGCTATTGGTTTTATTGTTGTTCAGGTTTGGCTTGATTTGAAGATGCCTGATTATATGAACATTATTACTCAAATTGCGCAGGGAAAGTCACACATGGGAGGAGAAGCATATAAACTCTCCGATATTTGGGGAAACGGCGGAAAAATGCTATTATGTGCTCTTGGTAGTATGGCGTCCTCGGTAGTTACAAGCTTTTTTGTTGTAAATGTGGCTGCTGATTTTTCTGCAAGAATTCGTGAAAATCTTTATGTAAAGGTTCAAAGCTTTTCAAATAACGAAATAAGCAAGTTCAGCACGGCGTCCTTGATTACCCGTTCTACCAACGATGTTCAACAGGTGCAAACACTAATCACAATGGGCTTACAGCTTATGATTAAAGCGCCTATTACTGCTGTTTGGGCGATAGTAAAGATTGCGGGCAAGCAATGGCAGTGGTCGGCGGCGGTTGCTATTGCTGTAGGATTTATGCTTACTGCAATAATCATCATTATTTCACTTGTTGTTCAAAAGTTTAAGAAAATTCAAAAGCTTACTGACGATTTAAACAGAGTTACAAGAGAAAATCTAACCGGCATTCGAGTTATTCGTGCATATAATGCTGAGAATTATCAAAAGGACAAATTTGAAGGCATAAATGAAGACATGACAAAAACTCAACTTTTCACCGGTAGAGTTATGGCATTCATCGGTCCTATCATGTCGATGGTTATGAATGGTATTGCTCTTGCAATTTACTGGATAGGCGCCGACTTAATAAACAAAGCGACTATTATGGAATTTCCGACGCTTTTCGGTGATATGGTAGTATATATGGCATACGGAATGCAAATTATTGCTTCATTTATGATGCTTGCTATGATGTTTATGATAGCTCCTCGTTCCCTTGTTTCCGCCAAACGTATTAACGAAGTATTATCTACCGAAATATCCATCAAAGACGGAAACGGAGTTTCTAAAACCGATATACAAGGAACCGTTGAATTTAAAAATGTTTCATTCCGTTATCCCGATGGCCAATCGAATGTATTGCAAAACATATCCTTTAAGGTGAATAAAGGCGAAACGGTTGCGTTTATCGGTTCAACAGGATGCGGAAAGACATCGCTTGTAAACCTTATTACTCGTTTTTATGATGCAACCTCCGGTGAAGTTTTGGTTGACGGATATAATGTTCGTGATTATAAAAAAGACGAATTATCTCGCAAAATCGGTTATGTTTCTCAAAAGGCAGTGCTATTTAGTGGAGATATACAGTCGAATATTAATTTCGGAGATAATGATGCCGATATTTCGGCAATTGAAAAGGCAATATCTATTTCTCAAAGCGAAGAATTTGTTAAGCTTCAGAAAAACGGCCTTGAGGCCCATGTTGCTCAAGGCGGTCAAAACTTCTCGGGCGGCCAAAAACAGCGTCTTTCTATTGCGAGAGCACTTGCCCGCAAGGCAGAAATATTCATATTTGACGACACATTTTCGGCACTTGATTATAAAACCGATAAGATTTTAAGAAATGCGCTTAAAACCAAGATGAAAGATAGTACTTGTATTATTGTTGCTCAAAGAATAGGAACAATAATCGATGCCGACCAAATTTTTGTTATAGATAATGGCGAAATTGTCGGACATGGTACTCATAAAGAACTATTAAATACTTGCGATACTTATAAAGAAATTGCGCAAAGTCAATTAAGCGAGGAGGAACTTAAAAATGCATAGTATGGGTTCAAAAGGACCGGCCGAAAAGACCGATCTGAAAACATTAAAAAAGTCCATTTCTTCACTACTTGGTTATTGTAAAAAGTATGTTGCAGTAATTATTATTGCTCTTATTTTTTCGACAGTAAGTGCGATACTCGCAGTAATAGGTCCTGATTATATTTCCGATCTTATTGCTGAAATAACAAACGGAATTAAAACAACAGGCATAGGAATGCCTACAATTGATATTGATATGGATGCCGTAAATAAAATCGGCTTTACCCTTGTTTGTATCTATGCAATTAGTATGGTGCTAAACTATCTGCAAGCATTTATCATGAATCTTGTTGCAAGTAAAATCGGCAAGATGATGCGTAGCGATATTACATCAAAAATGGTAATGTAAATAATTTTGTGTATTGGAATTTTTACAATCCTTCTTAGCAAGAAATTTTGAATTTTTGAAGTTTACAGAATGTTACCTTAAATCATTTCTTCATTATATATTATTGCCAGTTTTGCC
>NZ_RLII01000058.1 GCF_004102745.1 Acetivibrio mesophilus
TTAAGTACTATTTGTACTAAACTATAACGTAGTTAACGTCAACCCCTACTTTTATTTCAGGATCAAAACTCCGGGATGAGCTATATATGTACTCTAATGTATCGGCTTTCACCAACCCCGACTCTCTATAACAATCAAGTACATTTTATTCCCTTCATAGTCTTCTTGATATTAGTATACTTATATCAATGTTAAACTATTTTTCTCAAGTTGTCAATACAAATCTTTGGAATTTTTTAAAATTTTCCGCCGCTTTTTTGCAGCTACATTTTAAACCATAGGGCTGAAAAACCCAAATGCATGTATAACAACCTCTGAATACTCTTTGTTATCAGCTGTTCTTATCGCAAAAATAGCTCCACACCATAATATTGAATAATAATCGGCAACAAAATAGCACAAGACCTTCATTCTTGGTATAATTGAGTTGTTAAAAAACAATAAGACAAAATGTAAAGGACCCATGCTCGACACTCTTACTTTACAACAATCAGCTTATGTCATCATATATTGAGCCTTTTACAGTGATCTTGATGCTATCTAAAACTATACCCTTTAATGCATCTTTTATTGATTTGTAGTCCACATCAGACATTCCATTTAAGTTTATGTCAGAAAGTCTAACTGTGATATAGTATTCTCCATCAGCCATTTTGGGGTGAGTGTAAAACTTTTTATTATCTTTGTTTATTATAATTGTAACCTTTGTCGTCTCAGTTATTTTAAATACATTTCCCCCTGCAACATACTCGCGGTATTTATACTTATTATAACTGTCCAAGCTACCGGACAAAGAATAACCTTCCATAGACATTTTCCAATAGTCGTGACTTCCGTTTTCATTTTCATCATCCACCATTTTGGAATTATGCACTATCTCCTCCACTACCTTTTTGTAGCGACTAGAGTCTTTGCTTCTGTCTAATACAGTTATCAGTTCTTCGCCGCCTATACCCTTGTTGTTTTTTGCGGTCAATACTCCAGGGTCTGTATAGGACCCATTTGCAATATTTACAGCCTGGTTGTTAGCATCAATATATACCAGATTTGATTCATATCTGAGGGAGTTGATTAGTGCATTCACAAGCTCTTTATGCTCTTTTGTGTCATCCTGGTTATTCTTGTAGTTAACAGTTGTGACTTCAAATGTATATGTACCTGTCGGATTAAAGTAGTAGCCTGATTTTATCGGATAGTCGTAATCCTTCATGCTTATGTCTGTGGCAAATACAGCCTTGTCGTAAAGTGAGCTGTCGTATTTCATTCTGCTAGCTGCATCCCGGGCTTGTCTGTAATCCTGAGCCATTGAGCTGGTTACATCCCAGTCGACATCAGCACTGCACTGATGCACAAATTGCCTTTCGTATTTGCCAGGCACTGATTTCCATACTGTTGGATTTTCATTTACATCTAGATCGCACATATAGCGTATTACGTTGAATTTAATAGGATTGTTTGTCCACAGCATTCTTGCTTTTAAATCTGTGTCATAATTATTACTTATTTTATTTTCAAACTTCTTTTGGTTCAAATCCTTTTTACCGTTGTATACATATGTGTTTATTTCTATCGGCGCATTTCCACTTCGACTGCTGCTTGCATAGCCCGTTTCGTCTCTATAACCTGTACAACCTTCCATTTCACAATTTTCATGTTTATTACATTTCGTTGTATATTCATACTTTTTCGATACAGAAACATAATAGGTCGTGTTCGGAGTTTTTGTTACTGTATTAGTAATCTTTTCGCTAACTAGCCAGTTTTTCTTTTCTGGATCATCTCCAAAGTCACTTCTCTCAATTTTAGCTTTTACTTTTGGCAGACTTACAGTTACTTCGTCTCCATTATCCTCAACAGTTTCACTTCCAACCTGATGATTGTGCAATAATTTTGTATCCACATTAACATTCAGAGCATCTACTTTGGCCTCTCCACTCCACCAAGCACCACTTGTCTTATTTAAACTAAATTTAATACCCTCATCAGCCAATGGATAGCTTATATCTCTAGACAAAGCATAATATGGCAAATCAAATTTCTTGACCGCCGAATTTATAGGCTTTTCAGCTTTAACTACTGTAGAAACAATATTATTTTCCGTATCACTTTCCAAAGGCTTTTTCCCGTCTTCATTAATTGCAAACTCTATATACACATCACTGTCAGGCATTGTAAACTCAGCATATAAACACACTTCCTTATCTTCTGCTGATATATTTATAGTGCCGCTTTGCTCCTTTGATGAACCGGCAAATTCAAGTTTGTATATCTCCGCATTCAACGGGATATTTTTGACATCACCATTTTTCGTAGCAATATTCCATTTAAAGTCAACTTCTTCCAGGTCTGTATCGAAGTATGATTTGACTTTTATCCCCACCAATACTCTATCGCCTTCTGTCGAGCTTCCGGGTATCTTATAGAAACTAACATCCAAATCATTGTCAACCATATCAAATGGCTCTATGAGAAACGACTTATAGTTGAGGTTGTTATATCCGTTCCAGTAGTAAAATGCTATGCCTAACCCCCATGCATGTTCTGTCGGAGGTTGTATTATATACAGAAAGTCTTCAAAATTGTCCTTTAATGCTTCCGGTACATCAACTGCATTTTCTACGAAGTAGTTTCTCTTGCCCACATAAAGTTCAGCATCATTAGGTCTAAATCCGTTAACTTTGATCCATTTTTTTATATAGTCAAGAACATTATCTGATAGTGTTCTTTCTATAATCTCCCCATCTTCACTATGTAGATACTTAACATTTCCACCATCCCATGGTTCCTTAACCCACATCTTATCCTTCGCAGCATGCCCTTCATTATCATATGGAAAAACAGGATTTGGGAAAACCGAACCATCTATTGCATATCCCAATGCACGATATTCGTCCTTATCATCAACTTTTTTTACTATATCTCTTCCTTTTGTTGTCGTTTCCTTGCTTGCTTCTACACTATCACCATATACAAATACGGGTCTATCCGAGAATGTATCCGAACCGCATTGGGCAAGCTTATCATTTATACTCATGCCATTTATTTGTAATGAATAGTAATTCTCATAACCCATTTTTCTTAATATAAAATCATTAGCATCACCTATTGCTTCCTTTGCACTCTTATAACTTATTGCATATGTATTCATCAACAAATGAGGTGCTAAAATACACAATGATATTATGCAGTATAATATTTTTTTCATCAGATTTTACCCCCCTTAAAATTTTATAACGCATAGCTCAAAGAAAATTTTTCTTACATCTGAGTGTTTCAACGAGGCGTTAGATATGCTCACAGCCTAAAAGGCAAACCGGTATCAGTCACCTTTATAAGTAAAAGATACCGTTCGCTTCTTTATAAATTTACTTTCACGTCCTAATAAGGTTTGTATCCTTTTATATATATATATAGGGTAATTGTAGATCCTCTAATTGGCCAAGATTTAGGCATATACATATATTGACCTGTCTTTTTGTCATAAAAATATCTTTCTTCAATAACATCCGTATCCTTTACCTTTGTCCTTACAAGCCCCATAATTTCTTTTACTGTATCTTCACTAAGCCTTTGTAATAATATTTTTTCCATATCATCTTTCTGCTTCTCAACATCTTTTCTTAAAAATGCTATTGTAAACGTTGCTTCATAGTTTGAACCCTCCCTTGAACCAGCAACCGCTAAATCTATATTCTTTGGCACAATAAATCCAGCTACTTCCCTTGTATCACCTTCATCTACCACTTTGCCTACGTCATCTGTATCAATATACACTGTTTTAATTTCCTCTTTCCACCTAACAGTTGCACCAAATGCTTCTGCCACATAGCGGGCCGGTACAAATGTTCTTCCGTCTATCAACAATGCCTCTGTGTCCATTTGCTTTTTTTGCCCATCCAACTGATATTCCTTTTTCCCAATAAACAGCTCTAGTGTTGTTCCACCCATTTTGAATACTGCCTTTTTCGCATTTCCATCCCAAGTTACTGTTGCTCCTATGGCTTCACCAATAAACCTTGACGGTGTCTGTGTTCTACCGTTTGCATCAATGAATGGTTGCGCATCCGGAAAATTCACCTCTTCGCCATCTACAACTACGCGAAGCGGTATATTAATTGCGTGGCTCACATTTGTTAAAAGAATGGTTAATACAAATACTGTTAACATTGATACTACTAGTCTTTTCATTATTAAACCTCCAGTTTTTATTATAGTCCTTGCTCTCATAAAAGCATTAAGCATATACTTAACTCCCCTCACCTATACGTATATATACATTCATAACATCACTATTTGTAACTGACCGCCCCAATAGCTCACGTGAGAGCGCCCAATCACATTTTTATGTTTATGTTAGGAGACTTTTTTCATCAGAATAATATGTTCCTGCCCATTTACCCAAACCTTCTTTAGCCATTTCTTCATATCTCTTACTTCCTCCCGGGCATATGGTTTCATCAGCCCTTTAAAGCTTGCATATACTCTAATTACTATATAGTTTCCATGATCAACCTTCCTTATATCCCAAAATTACTCTAATATTGGATTATATAATTCTGAAGTTTTGCCATTATATTCAATATACCATGTTTTAAAGTCTATATAATTGGGCTCACCACTTGTCTCAGACGAAGAAAAAATACTACATTTAAAATGTTCATTATTATCTATGTATGTAAAAACAATTCTTAATCTATAAAAACTATACTTATATCTTTCAGCATGGTATTTTTTTAAATCGTTAAATACCTTTTCCGACTGTATATATTTTGTCGTCCAAGAAAATACGCTGTCTATTTCTTCTTGAGTTGCTTTTCTGTTTAAAGTATAGTTAATACGAAAACTTACAGGTGTAATCCTGTCTAAGTTCACATCATCAACAAATGAATAGTTACTCATAGAGTTTTTCTTAAAATCCTTCCACCCTTCTACTGGCGGACTACTGTTCATATAAATAATTACTAATGCAATTATTGAAATAAAGCAAATAGATACAAGTATCCAAACAACTTTTTTTCCGGTTTTCATTGATAATCCCCCTTGAAGGTATAGTTAGTGTAAAGTAAATTACACTAGTTATATATTGAATATGCTATTTATCAACGGTTTCAAAGTTTTTTGATATAAAAAAACAATGACCCCCTTTTTTCTGATATAATTGAGTTCACCACAAACA
>NZ_RLII01000059.1 GCF_004102745.1 Acetivibrio mesophilus
CACCATCGAAGGCTGGTACTTTCTTTGTTTCACTTCCCATTGCCCATACTGTTGCTCTGGGACGGATGATTTCATTCTCCAGGGATTTATCCATCAGGAAGGCTCCGTATTCCTCCGGAACGGAATAGCCGCCAAACTCGGGTATTCCTTCCACCATACTGGTATTTATCAGCCTGTTGTCGGCTCTTCCCGAGTGAAGTGTTTTCAGGAATTCATCCATGGAATGAAAACCGTTGTTGTTGAGTTTTACTGTTTCATTGCCATAGAACATCCCTCTGAATGATTTTGATACGGCTTTTGTTACAGGAGTTTTTGATTCTTCAATAGGAGATACAGCTTTTTGTGGTGTAATTAGAATTGGCTCAGAGGTTCTGATATTTAATAATTCCTCGTTAATGCTTTCATTAATGCTCTTTATTTTGTCTGTGTAGCGATTAAACTGTCTCTCCTGTTCCTTAGTCAAACTTCCACCTGCTTTTTCAGCTTCCTTCAAAATGGCTTCTGCTTTTTCCACCAATTGCTTTTTCTCATGTACCAAATCTGCTATAAATCTCATGTTTAAACCTCCATTTTCATAATTGCTTTTTGTTAATATGGTTTGGGGTTAATACCCCGTTTGAATCTGCATTTTTTTACGCGGTGCTGCCAGCCCGTTGTCTTTATGCTTTGCTGTAGAGATATGACCTCCCCCTACCCCTCAAGTCCACTGTTCTTAATGCTTTCACACAATTCACCTCCTTTAATGTTTAAATATTTATTCTTATATTGTTATGGGTTTAGAGTTGTGATGTGTTTTTGTAAAAGTCTATATAGAAAATTAATATATAAAAGTTACTGAAATTTCCATCACAACCCACCATCTCACCACACACTATTTGAGAAAATCAATTTCTTCAAAGTCCTGCTTGGCATTTTCATATGGCTTTGTGAGTTCAATGTTGAGGTAAACCACCCCAGTCCTGCAGTTCCGTTTGTTAAGGTAGCGGTTCATATCTCTTCCAAACTTTGTATTGCTGAGAACATACTCACCATTTTCACTACACCAGTGGGTGTAAACCTTGTACAAATCCAATGCCCCGACACTGCTGTTATTCTTGGGCTTTGTGCAATCATCCAAGAATTTCTGCATTATGTCCATTTCGCATCGGTAGTCCGTTGTAGCCAATTTCATTGTTTCCGGCATTTCCAAGCCCTCTTTCTGCCACAGCTTTAATCCCTCCAATGCCCAGTTCAATATTCCATCTATCTCTTTTTCACGAAGGAAGTCCTTCAAATGAGGGTCACGCTTCTCTGGGGGAAAATATACTGTGAAGGGTAGCAGCTTAACTCTGCTCCAGATACCCTCGTCATTGCCGGATATCTGGGGTTTGTAATTTGTATTAATCCAAAGCTTAAACTCGGGGCGGTATTCAAACTCTTTTCCATAAAGGAATCTAGCTGTAACCATGTCACCCCCTGTAAGCTGCTTAATAAGGCTTTCATTGAGCCTTGAGTTTTTCTGTGGTTCTGCTGCATTAACAACTCTCGCACCTTTGAGCCTTGCAATATCGGGATTGGCACCGCTGCCGGATACATTTTTGAGCATTAGGCTGTCTACCTGTGCAGTTTTGGCATATGAACCTAAAAGATGTATTAATGTTTCTGCAAATGTTCCCTTGCCATTTCGCCCAGTACCATAGAGGATAAACAGACATTCCTCGCCTGTATTCCCTGTTAGGGAATATCCGACCGCCTTTTGCATGTATTTCATAAGGTCTGCATTGCCATCGGTGACTTTATCAAGGTAATCCAGCCATCTTGGGCATTTAGCACTTGGATTGTAACTGGCATTGCTGATTTGAGTTATCATATAGTCGGGATTGTGTGGATAAAGCTTGTCTGATTTCAAATCAAGGACTCCATTTTGAAGGTTCAACAGCCACACATCCTTGTCAAAGTCTGCCGGAATAACAGGTATACCCTCCAAGTGCTTTGCTCCCTCAATCATTGCTTTTCTGCCCGCAATAGAGCGAGTCTTTGCTGCATGCTTCAGAAGTTTGTCTCTCTTGTCTTGGTCTGTAAGCTTTATAGCCTCTGTATACATGGCTTCAACGGTATTATCCGCAAGACGGTTGATTGCTCCTGTCTCATCCTCCAGCCAAACTTTACCGTCCCAGCAGTACCAATTATTTTTAATATAACTGAAACGGATGCTGTTACCACACATGGCTACAAGCCTTCTGGCATTACCCATATCATCAAGGGTGAATTCCTGCTGTTTGCAATACTGCTCATCATCCCCGGCAGCAGTGGAGGTCAAGCCTTGCATCGCTTTCACAGCGGTTCTTTGGAGATAGTCAGACCGTTCCAGCTTGGTTGTGTGCTTGTCATCCTTTCCTGCTACATAGGGGGATTTGATAAAGGCTTCAATGGCTGCATCTATATTGCCGGAGCACCAGTATAGCAGCTTACCCATCAACGCAAGGTCTGCTTCACTCTCACTGGTGCATTTCTCACTCTGGTATTCTCCGTTCCAGAGAGCCCTGAACACAGCATCCTTGGCAAGTCCTATGGAAAGGTAGTCCTTATTTGGCTCAGTAGCAGCATTATTATTTACAATGTTTACCACAAAATTTTTCGATTTGGAATCGGAGAAATATTTATTGAATATCTGCTTCACTTGCTCTGTACGTTCATTTATAGGATTCAAAGCACCATAGACATTTCCCGTCATGGTGAAGTACCTCTTTGCTTTGTACATCTCAATGAAGCCTTTTTTCCTGCCATCTACTGGGATATCACCCTTGACGAAGATATGCAGCCCTTTACCACTGGGAGAGTATTCTGTGTAGCTGCCCAGCATTGCCACAATTTCAGCAGCTTCGGTGGACACAGTGCCATCCTCTGCAATCACTTTATCAAGGTCAATGCCCACAATACCGTTATTATTGAATTCAAAGCCGATACCTTCATATGAGCCATTCTCACAAGCCTTTACTACATCCTCAAACCTTGCCCACGTATCCGGCCGTCCTGCCTTTGCAGGTGCTCCTGTAATTGGATTGAAAGGTATTTTATTTCTATGGCATACCCACTGTGGTAATTGCTTCAGTTCCTCTGGGATGTTTTCATATTGGTTCATTTCTTTTCTCACCTCACTTCGCTTGCCGGGAAAATAAATAGAGCCCGACAAATAGTTTTTTAGACTATCTGCCAGGCTCTATAGGTGAGTCCAACTTCGCTCCCTTTGTGGCTCTGTGCCAGATCTATTCACTTTTCACCCCGCCTTTTTCTCCAGCTTTACTTCAAAGACTTTCCTGCATTCCGGGCATTTGATTTCGACATCTGCATAATCGGCATCAAATACTCTGTGATTGCAATGGGGGCAGCGGACTGTGTACTGTTTCTTACTCACCATCCCTCACCTCCGGTTTCTTAGGCTTCATGAGGCTTGCCATCTTCATCATCACAGGCTCTAAAATCTCTCCAACCATGTAATGAACCATTGGTGAGTAATTCTCCTTTGTTTCGTCAAACAACTTGGATAGAAGGTCGTAGAGATTTTTTATGTCCTCGTCTGTGGCATCTGCTGTACTGATTTCAATGAAAATCTTTGGTACCATCACGCTTCGCGATATGGTCGCTCACATATTTCTCCAGAGCGTATCTTGCTATGCTTGATGTAGTAACGCTTGCCTCCGGCATTTGTGCTTGAAGCTCACCAATAATCGCATCCAATTCATCCGACTGCCTTTTTGTAAGCCTTACCCGTAACATACTATCCTTTTCTGTAGACATTATTGCACCTCCTGTGTTTCTTGTCGGTCTTATTGTATCACATTGTATCACAATTTGTCAAGTATGGATAAAAAGAAAACCCGACTTGCCGTTATATTGGCTTGCCGGGTGGACATACTCAATATCAATCATATATATCACTCAAACACATATCCCAATATTTATACTTAGCTTAAATCTAATGTTATCCATCCAGCAGAAATGATATCATTTCGCAGCTTGCAAAAAGCCTTTTCAGCGTCGGGATACTCATCACACTCAATAAACTCAAATCTTGTAAAAGGTTTAGTAAAAAACTCAATAAACCGAGGCCTTGCACAAATATCCCTCTGACCAACACATTTACTGCGTTTTCTAAGCTCAATAACTCTCTCTTCACTTAAATTTTCGCTTCTTTTCCTATATTGTATCCAGTTTTCGTTACATTGCTTAAAATCAACATATCCCTGAGAACCACTATCATCAATATAACTTATACCTTCACTGGTAACACTTTTTATTATTTTCACTCACAAAACCTCCTTAATCACCCCAGAATTGTTCTTCATTTATGTACGGTTTCCATTGCACTTGAGACCAATCATCCATACCAATAGGCCCTTGTCCTTCGACGACTTGTATCTTAACTGGAATACCTGTTTGTTGGCTTGCAACATACCTGTGATGACCTTCTATTATATACTGCCCTTTTCCAGGAACGTTAACAACTTTAATTGGTTCAACTGCTTCACCTGCTTTTAACTTTTCTGCATAGAAGTTAACCCTTTCTTGATTAACAAACTCTTGGGTTGGTTTAATAGTATTATGGTTTGAGCCTATAATATTAGTACTACGCGTTCCCTCACTACAAGGACTATAACTATTATATAATTCCTGTTACCATATCTCAATCAAAAAAGAATTATCTTCCAACCCTCGGTTTCCAGAATATAAAATCAGTTCTTGTCATCAGTCTTTTCAT
>NZ_RLII01000006.1 GCF_004102745.1 Acetivibrio mesophilus
TTGTTTGTGGTGAACTCAATTATATCAGAAAAAAGGGGGTCATTGTTTTTTTATATCAAAAAACTTTGAAACCGTTGATAAATAGCATATTCAATATATAACTAGTGTAATTTACTTTACACTAACTGCTAAAGAATGGGGGTATGTTAATGAGGAAATGTCCAAATTGTGGAAACACCAACAACGATTTTAATTCATTCTGCGAATGGTGCGGTGCACAGATTCCGGAAGGCAATTCAGAGTATTTTGAAGGAAGCAATGAAAATTTTGATTCAAACCCAAGTGCGAATATGAATGTGAATCCAAGCATGAACACAAATTATAGTTCAAGCTATAATTCGAATAGCGGAAGAAATACCCATTATACGGCTGATAGCGACAAAGCAGGTACTCAGGCGTTAATCTTCGGTCTATTGTCGATTTTTTGCTGTTCAATTGTTTTTGGACCTTTAGCTATAGTTTTTGGACCTTTAGCTATAATTAAAGGAAACGAGTCCAATAGCTCAATGGGAAACGCAGGGAAAATTCTGGGCATAATTGGTTTGGCTCTGTGGGCTATCAGTTTTGTAATAGGGATTATTAAATAATTAGATTTTATTTATCCATAAGAAAAATGGGGTAGTATATAAAATGTCCGTAAACTCTAATAACGGCAAAAATTTAAAGATATATTCATATAATAACAGGAATGATGTATTACTGATTTTATTCCTGTTTTTTGTTATTCTGTGCTCCTTTCTTTTGAAAGTCAGGGATAATTATACTTACTTACAACTTCCGGGTTTTGATTTCGAGATTCCGGGTACATGCCTTTTTAAAAACGCTACCGGTTATAATTGTCCTAGTTGTGGCATGACAAGAAGTTTTGTTTCTATAAGTCATTTTGATTTTGCAGATGCCCTCAGGTTTAACATGGCGGGTATCTTCGCGTATGCGTGGTGTATATTGGAGCTAATATACAGAGTTCTGAGGGTTTTGACAAAAAACAACTGGATTCTGCTAAAGCCTATAAGATATCTGATAAACGGAGTAATGGTAATAACGGTTATCTTTGCTCTGGTTAATTGGGAGATATTTAAATATATCCTGCCCGGCAAAACATAAGGGCATTAAAGAAAACATTTTTGTGTAGAATAAAACACGGATACATGGTATAATATGTGATTGTGAATTTAATAATGATGATGTAAGAGGTGCAATATGTTTGAGAAGTTTCAGGCGGCAGAAAATAGATATGATGAAATAAATCACAGATTAAGCGACCCAACTGTAATAGCAAATCAGGATGAATACAGGAAGCTTATGAAGGAACATGCGGAATTGGAATTGCTTGTAGCTAAATATGGTGAGTATAAAAAAGTAAATAAGGAAATTTCCGATGCCAAAGAAATGCTGAATGAAAAGCTGGATAAAGAATTTCGTGAAATGGTTGAAATGGAGCTTGATGAAGCGCAGGAAAAGCTAGAAGTTCTGAAGAAGGAAATGAAAATACTTCTTCTTCCGAAGGACCCCAATGACGAAAAAAGCGTTATTGTCGAAATCAGAGGCGGTGCGGGAGGCGAAGAGGCTGCGCTGTTTGCAGGGGATTTATTTAGAATGTATACCCGATATGCTGAGCGAAACAGGTGGAAAACAGAAATCCTTGATTCCAATCCTACGGAAATAGGTGGCTTTAAAGAGGTAGTGTTTTCCATTGATGGGAGTGGGGCATACAGCAGGTTGAAGTTTGAAAGCGGTGTTCACAGGGTACAGAGGATTCCATCTACGGAAGCCAACGGAAGGGTTCATACATCCACAGTTACGGTGGCGGTACTGCCGGAGGTTGAAGAAATTGATGTGGAAATAAACCCAAATGATTTGAGAATTGATACTTATAGAGCTTCCGGTGCCGGTGGACAGCATATTAATAAGACCGATTCGGCCATAAGAATAACCCACTTGCCTACGGGGTTGGTTGTCAGTTGCCAGGACCAGAGATCTCAGCATAAAAACAAGGACAAGGCAATGAGAGTGTTAAGGTCCAAGCTTTATGAGATTGCTCAGGAGCAGCAGAACAGCGAGATTGCTCAGGAGAGGAAGAGCCAAGTCGGTACTGGTGACAGAAGTGAGAGGATTAGAACGTACAATTATCCTCAGGGACGGGTAACTGACCATAGGATTGGACTTACCCTTTACAAGATAGAGGATATACTTGATGGTGATATTGATGAAATATTGGATGCGCTGATTACTACGGATCAGGCCGACAGACTCGGAAGCGGTGCTGATGACGGCGAGGATTAAGATAGTATAATAATTTGTCCCCCATGGGAATAGAATGTTAGTAAAAGAACAAAACTGGGGGATAATTGTGGATTATTTAATTAAAGTCACTTTGATAGGCCTTGTCTCAGGTATCACGGGAACTGGTATCGGAGGCTTAACGGCTTTTTTTGTTAAGGATGTGAACCGACGCTTTCTAAGCTTCATACTAGAATTCTCAGCAGGGCTGATGACGTCTGTCGTATGTTTCGAGCTTATTCCTGAGGCATTTACTTATGGGGGCAGGGGGTTGACCTTTGCGGGAGTTTTTGCCGGAGTGCTGACCATGCTTGCGGTGGAAGAGTTGATGATGCGTTACCAGAGGGCAAAGCCCAAGAAAAACAGCTCAAGTCTTCTTAGAACGGGCATATTGATGTCAGTGGGAATCGCTCTTCATAATTTTCCCGAGGGATTTGCTGTGGGTTCGGGCTTTGGCGCTTCAATAAGCTTAGGAGTCATGATAACCTCTGTCATCATGATACATGATATTCCCGAAGGGATTGCCATGGCAGTTCCAATGCGTGCGGGAGGCTTTAGCAGATCAAAGGCTTTTATCATTACTATGCTCTCTGGAGCTCCTATGGGGGTAGGTGCTTTGGCTGGAGCTCTTCTTGGAGGAATATCCCAAAAATTTATCGGTATTTGCCTCGGATTTGCAGCGGGAGCAATGCTTTATGTGGTATACGGAGAATTGGTGGTAGAGTCGAAAAGATTATATTTGGGCAGATTATCGTCAATAGGGAATGTTTTGGGGATTATTTGTGGTATAATAGTTACATTACTAAATTAAAAAAAGGATTATAGAAGGTTGGTTTTAATGCTTTTTTACAATAAAGAAGCACGGGTAGGAGTAGTAAAGTGAAAACAAAGATACTTAAGATACAATCAGATAATATTGATATTGAGAAAATAAAGTATGCTGCAGAGGTCTTAAGAGGGGGAGGCATTGTGGCTTTTCCCACCGAAACGGTTTATGGCCTTGGAGCGGACGCATTAAATGAAAATGCCGTAAAGAAGATTTTTGAAGCAAAAGGAAGGCCCTCGGACAATCCATTAATTGTTCATATAACGGGAAAGGAATCTGTTGGCGGACTGGCCATGGCAGTTTCCGAAAAAGCTCAAGTTTTAATGGACAGGTTCTGGCCGGGACCTCTTACCCTTGTTCTTGAAAAATCCGATAAAATACCCCCTGTTATTACAGCAGGGCTTTCTACTGTTGGGCTTAGGGCGCCGTCGCATCCCATAGCTCTTGCCCTGATAAGGGAGGCTGGTATTCCCATAGCTGCCCCCAGTGCCAATTTGTCGGGAAAGCCAAGCCCGACTACGTCAAAGCATGTGATAGATGATTTGAACGGCAGGGTAGACGTTATAATCGATGGCGGCAGTGCTGATATCGGTGTTGAGTCCACAGTTTTGGACGTTACCACCGACATGCCTGTAATTTTAAGGCCGGGAGGCGTGTCCTTTGAGCAACTGAGAGACGTTGTGGGAAATGTGTCAATAGATCCATCGTTAATGAAAAAGCCTTCGGAGGATCTTGTGCCTAGGGCACCGGGAATGAAATATACCCATTATTCTCCAAAAGCTGATGTGATTGTGGTCGAGGGAGAGCCCTTAAAGGTTGCGGAAAAGATAAACAGCCTTATTATGGAATATCAAAGCCAGAATATTCCTGTGGGCGTGCTGTCAACCAAGCAGACCAGGGAGCTTTACAAGGGTATACCTTCCATTACACTAGGTGACAGAATGGAGCCGGAGACGATAGCAGCCAACTTGTTTAAGGCTTTTAGGGATTTTGACGATATTGGTATTAAGGTTATACTTGCAGAAGCAATTAATAACGAAGGAATTGGACTGGCAGTGATGAACAGGATGAAAAAAGCTGCCGGATATAATATAATAAAGGCTACGTAGTGGATTGATATTTAGTAATCAAAAAAATTACATAAGATTATTGGAGTTGTAGACTGCAAAGGAGCCCAAATATGAAAAGAGTACTTTTTGTTTGTACCGGAAATACCTGCAGGAGCAGTATGGCAGAAGGCCTGTTTAATTATATAGTAGAGAACGATAAGGACGGAACTAAGGATTTTAAGGCATTTTCGGCGGGGCTCTCCGCTTTTGAAAATGATTGTGCCAATCCAAAGGCACAAAAGGTTTTAAAAGAACAATACAATGTGGATATTTCGTCTCACAAAGCTAGGAGAATTACAAAAAGTGATGTGGAGAGTGCCTATATAATACTGACGATGACCGAGGAACATAAGAATGCGGTTTTGAGAATGTTTCCCGGCGCGGCAGATAAAACCTATACGATTAAAGAATATGCCTATGAGGATGACGTGAGCAGTAACTCTATGAACCATCAGCGTAGATACGGGCATAATATGAATATTGGCGACCCTTACGGTTTTCCTGAAGAAGTGTACAAGGAATGTGCTAAGGAAATAAAGGACGCTTTGGATAGAATAATAATGAAGCTTAAATGACAATTACTTTTGTGCCTTAAGGCAAATACGGCTTTTTTGTCTTAAAACAATCTTTGACATGAGCATATTAATGCTATAAAATATATTCTTGGAGGATACTATGAAAATTGGAATTGGAAGCGATCACGGAGGTTACAATTTAAAAAGAGAAGTAATAGATTTTCTCAAAAAAAGAGATTATGAGGTTATAGACTTTGGAACATGCGGAAATGACTCGGTAGATTATCCGGATTATGGACTTAAGGTTGCGGAGGCTGTAAAAAGCGGAGATTGTGACAAGGGTATTGTAATATGCGGTACCGGACTTGGTATATCAATGTCTGCAAACAAAGTTCCGGGCATCAGAGCTGCTGTATGCACCAACAGCTACATGGCAAGAATGAGCAGGGAGCATAATGATGCCAATATACTGGCCTTAGGAGAACGGGTTGTCGGTCTTGACCTTGCCTTAGATATTGTTGATACTTGGTTGAAAGCTGAGTTTCAGGGCGGAAGGCATGCAGCCAGGGTTGGCAAGATTGGTGAAATTGAGAAAAAATACAGCAAATAGGAGAGATAAAAATATATGAATAATGTTTTTGTTATGGATCATCCGTTAATTCAACATAAGATATCATTATTGAGGGACAAAAATACCCAGACCAAGGAGTTTCGTGAATTGGTTTCCGAAATTTCTATGTTGATGGGGTTTGAAGTAACGAGAAATATGCCTCTTAAAGAAGTTGAGATTGAGACTCCTGTTGGTGTGGCCAGAACTAAGGTTATATCCGGTAAAAAGCTTGGTATTGTTCCGATTCTAAGAGCAGGATTGGGTATGGTTGACGGCATGTTGAAGCTTTTGCCTATGGCAAAAGTAGGACATATAGGTTTGTACAGGGATCCTGAGACTCTTCAGCCGGTGGAGTATTATTGCAAGCTTCCTTGTGATATAGTC
Organism: Acetivibrio mesophilus; assembly: GCF_004102745.1. Taxonomy (GTDB): domain Bacteria; phylum Bacillota; class Clostridia; order Acetivibrionales; family Acetivibrionaceae; genus Hungateiclostridium; species Hungateiclostridium mesophilum. Next base: position 5,725 of record NZ_RLII01000006.1, read on the forward strand.
GAAAGGGAAATTGTTGTGTTGGATCCTATGCTTGCAACCGGTGGTTCCGCATCTGCAGCAATTAAATATTTAAAGGAAAAAGGTGTAACCAGCATAAAGCTGATGTGCCTCATTGCATCTTTGGACGGAATTAAAAAAATAAATGACGAACATCCCGATGTGTTAATATATTGTGCTGCTGTAGACGATAAATTAAATGAACACGGATATATACTTCCGGGATTAGGAGATGCAGGGGACAGACTTTTTGGCACAAAATAAGACTTTTTGGCACAAAATAAGACTTTTTAGCATTAATCTTAGCATTAATCGGGGGGAAAGCTTATGAGACCATCCTGGGATGAATATTTTATGGAAATAGTTGAACTTATAAAAACCAGGTCTACATGCCTAAGGCGTCAAGTAGGTGCCTTGATTGTCAAGGATAAGAGAATTCTTGCAACAGGTTATAACGGAGCACCGATGGGCTGCAAACACTGTAGTGAGGTTGGTTGTCTGAGGGATAAGCTCAAGGTGCCCTCCGGACAGAGACACGAGCTTTGTAGGGCTATACACGCGGAGCAGAATGCAATTGTTCAGGCGGCATACTCCGGTACAAGTGTGAAGGGCGGTACACTGTATGTGACAAACCAGCCATGTATATTGTGTGCTAAAATGGCTATAAATGCGGGAATAACAAAGATTGTATTTAAAGGTGATTATCCGGACGAACTGTCCATGGAAATATTGAAAGAAGCCGGTATCAGAGTTGTGAAATTCGATGCCGGTTCTAAGGTTTAGTATTGATTTTGAAAAATAGACATAACTTAAGATAAATTTTATATACAAAAGATTAAGGCTACTAATAAAGAAGAAGGTGTTGGTTGTGGTTTATGAATATATCATATTCTTTGCACTGGCGTTTATCGTAGCGTTTTCTTCTACACCGATTGCTAAAAAAATAGCATTTAGTATAGGAGCTGTCGATGTACCCAAAGATGCAAGGAGGATGCATAAAAAGCCTGTTGCTAGACTTGGTGGATTAGCTATATTCACTGGGTTTATTGTATCTTTATTGTTTGGAATGTTAAGTACATATCTGAATATGAAGGGAATTATACCTAACAGACAGCTTTTGGGAATGCTTATTGGTGCTTTTATTATAGTTGCTATCGGTATTGTTGATGATATAAAACAGCTCGGACCTAGATTCAAACTGATCTTTCAGATAATAGCTGCTCTTTCGGTTGTATTTATATCGGATATTAGAATTGTAAATATTACAAATCCTTTTGCAGAGGGAGGAACGACCCAGTTTAACGATTTCGTTTCCTATCCCCTCACCATTATGTGGATAGTAGGTGTAACCAATGCAATCAATTTGATTGACGGGCTCGACGGTCTTGCAGCGGGGATATCTTCTATATCATATCTTTCTTTATTCTTTGTTTCGCTTATTACAGGTGATGTGGGAAGTGCAATGATTACCGTGATACTGGCCGGTTCTACCTTGGGATTTTTGCCGTATAATTTTAATCCTGCGAAGATATTTATGGGGGATACCGGTGCTACATTTTTGGGATTCACACTGGCGGTTATTTCCATACAAGGCATGCTTAAATCCTATGCAGCTCTTTCGATTGCTGTTCCGTTGCTGGTGCTGGGACTTCCACTGTTTGACACGATATCTACCATATTCCGTAGGGCTTTAAACAGAAAGCCTATTATGCAGCCAGACAGGGGACATTTGCACCACAAGCTTATAGATATGGGATACAGTCAAAGGCAGACGGTGCTGGTTATGTATTCGCTAAGCGGAGCATTGGGATTAAGTGCTATAGTGCTGGCAGATAAAGGCTTTGTCAGTGCCATTATACTTGTAATAACCGTTGCGGCATTTGTAATCGGCGGGTCAAGATATATGCTGGAGATGGATGATGTAGAAATACCTGAAAAATACAAACCAACTGAAGAGTTGGTAAGTCCAGTTATCAATGAAATGAAAGACTTGGAAAATCAGCAGTAGGCAGCGAGGAGAATAAAAATTGGAGAAACTGAAGGTAATGACTGTTTTTGGAACCAGGCCTGAAGCCATAAAAATGGCACCTTTAGTCAATGAGTTAAAGAAGTGCAGTCAAATTGAGACTATTGTTTGTGTTACGGCACAGCACAGGCAAATGCTTGATCAGGTGCTGGGAATGTTTAATATAGACGCGGATTATGATCTGGATATAATGAAGGATCAACAGACATTAATAGATATAACCACGAGGGCGCTGGAACGCTTAAGCATTATTCTTGATGAAGCTAAGCCCGATATAGTATTGGTTCATGGAGATACCACTACCACCTTTGTGGGAAGTTTAGCTGCATTCTACAAAAAGATTAGCGTGGGACATGTGGAAGCTGGGCTTCGTACTTATGACAAATACTTCCCATATCCCGAGGAAATAAATAGACGTCTTACGGGAGTGATATCCGATCTGCATTTTGCGCCGACTATGACCAACAGGGATAATCTTGTCCGGGAGGGCGTAGACGAAAGCAAAATATATATAACCGGTAATACTGTAATTGATGCCATAAAGACTACTGTGGTGGAGGATTATAGTTTTGCAGATGACAGCCTTAAAAAGCTGGATTTAGAAAAGAGGATTATAACCGTTACGGCCCATAGAAGGGAAAACCTTGGCGAGCCTCTGTACAACATTTGCGAGACCCTAAAATATATAGCCGACAGCTATGATGATATACAGATAGTATACCCTGTTCACCTAAATCCTGCAGTGCAGGAGGTGGCGAGGAAGATTCTCGGTGACCATGAGAGGGTTCATCTAATTAACCCTCTGGATGTTCAGGATATGCATAATTTGATGGCAAGGTCCCATCTTATTATGACGGACTCCGGAGGCCTCCAGGAAGAGGCACCATCCCTGGGTAAACCTGTCTTGGTATTAAGGAACGAGACAGAAAGACCGGAGGCAGTGAAAGCCGGTACGGTTAAGCTGGCGGGAACCGAAAGAGAAAATATTATACGTTTGACGAAGGAACTCTTAGATGACGACAGGGAATACGACAAGATGGCAAAAGCAGTTAATCCCTATGGAGACGGTTTTGCTTCCGAAAGAATCGTTAAGGCGCTCTTATTTGAGTTTGGATTGTCAAAAACAAAGCCTGAGGGATTTAGTGTATAAATATAAACTATAGAGGTAAAAAATAGATTAAATTTGTTTAAAATAGCTATTGAATAGTAAATAACTCTGTGGTAATATCTTTTTAAACATTGAAGAGATTGTTATATAATTACAGTTGAATATATTTATGTATATTTGAGAGTTTTGCCGAAGATGCCGAAACTATGAGGTGTTCGGCCTTTTTTAATATGTTTTTCCGTATTATTTATATTATTAAAGGTAAAATGTGACGATAATAACTGTAGTAAAAAACACATATAACTACTTTGAATAAGAAGGCGAATGAAGATGGAAGGTTTCGGAAGCGAATTACAGAGATTAATAAAGCCAAATAAGGTGTTTGACATTTCTATTTTTGGCTTTGACATGTCAATTACCGATTCTGTAGTCATGATGTGGATTGTGATGGCTGCACTTATAATCTTTTCTCTTGTCTTTACAAGAAAGCTTAAAACAATCCCCGAGGGTAAGCAAAATGTAGTTGAGGTTCTTGTGGAATTTGTGTACAATTTTGCGAAGGATTCCATGGGACACAATGGGAAGCTGTTTGCCCCGTATATAGGCACTGTTTTAATGTTTTTGGTTATTTCCAATATGGCAGCTGTTTTTAATGTCATACCTTCTAGTGAAGATATTTATCACTGGACTGGAATTGAATTTTTTAAGGATTTGAATTTTGCCATAAGGCCGCCTACAAAGGATGTGAACGTAACATTGACATTGGCATTGATGTCAATGGTTGCGGTGGCTTTGGCCGGAATAAAAGTAAGAAAGGTGTCGGGTTGGTTAAAGAGCTTTATAGAGCCTGTACCCCTGATGTTGCCTTTTAAGATACTTGACTATGTGATAAGACCTGTATCACTGTGCTTTCGTATGTTTGGAAATGTCCTTGGGGCTGTAATTATCATGGAGCTTGTGTATTTTGCATTCCCGGCTATTTTACCGGCGTTTTTAAGTATATATTTTGATTTGTTTGACGGTATCTTGCAGGCGTATGTTTTTGTATTTCTGACTTCGATTTATATAGGTGAGGCGATTGAATAAGGAGGTGATTATATGGCAGGAATAGTAGCAATTGCGGCGAGTATATGTGTGCTCACAGGAGTAGCTGCGGGAATAGGCATCAGCGTAGCAACATCCAAGGCGGTAGATGCTGTGGCAAGGCAGCCTGAGGCTGCAGACAAGATAAGAAATATCGTAGTTTTGGGTGCGGCGCTGGCAGAAGCAACTGCAATATACGGATTTGTAATAGCGCTGTTGATGGTTTTGCTGAAATAGGAAATGTTAGTAGAAGGCAAGTAGTAAAAGATGTGTAGAAGATAAAATGCTGCAAGAGAGAAACAGTCTCTTGCAGCAAAGAAAGAGAGGTGCTATTGCCAATGATTTCGGAGTTTATAAGCATTCCAACGTTTATTTATACTGCAATAAATCTCGTTATACTTTATTTGATATTAAAAAAGCTTCTCTTTAAGCCGGTATCGGAGTTTATGGAGAATAGGAAGAACTCAATTATAGAATCAATGGAAAATGCGGAAAGGGAAAAATCCGAGGCTTTGGAGCTTAAGGACAAATATGAGAGCCAACTGAAAGAGGCATATGCTCAGGCTCAAAAGATACTTAAAGAAGCAGAGGAAAAAGCACAGCAGGAATATGAAAAAATAGTTCAGGATGCCAAAAATGAAGCTGAAGCTTTAAAAATAAAAGCAAAAGAAGAAATTGAACTCGAAAAAAATGAAGCGCTTAAGGAAATCAGAAATGAAGTGGTGAGCCTTGCATTAGAGGCAGCATCAAAGGTTTTGGAAGCTAATATGGATACTGAAGAGAATAGGAAGCTGGTAAGCAAATTTATTGATGAGCAGGGCGTGGCATAAGCGATATAAAGACTCTTGACGAGAGCAAAAGTGTGCTTCGCAAGGAAGGTGAAAATAATGCAGTTGGTCAATACCAGGTATGCTGAGGCATTAATAGATGTAACGGAAGAGAAGAATTCAACCAATGAGGTTTTGAATGACTTCGCCACAATCTTAAAGTTGTTTGAGGAAAATCCGGAATTTTACTCCTTTTTACTTAATCCGCAGGTGCTGATTGAGACTAAAAAAAAGGCGATGCAAAACGTATTTGGAGGCCGGATTGAAGAAGAACTCCTGAATTTATTGATGCTGCTTTTGGACAAAGGCAGGCTGAAAAATATTAGGAGTATAATGGATGAATATTCGAGAATGGCGGATGAAAGAAAAGACATATTGAGGATGAAAATAATTTCTGCGTTTCCTCTGGAGGATATGCAGATTGATAAGATAAAAGAAAAGTATAGGAAGCTTTACAACAAGACTGATGTCAAAGCCAAATTCGTCCTTGACGAATCTCTAATTGGCGGAATCAGGATACAGATAGGCGATAAGATTATTGATGATTCGATAAAGGCAAGACTTATGAGTTTAAAAGAAATAATGTTGAAATAAAAGATGCTCAAATAAAATGAAAAGCTTTTTGGCTTGGGGTGATGAACAATGGTATTAAGACCTGAAGAGGTAAGCTCGATAATAAAACAACAAATAGATAATTATGGAAACAAATCCCATGTCGAGGATGTGGGCTATGTGTTGCAGGCCGGGGACGGCATTGCAAGGGTATATGGGCTCAATAATTGCATGTCTGGCGAACTTCTGGAGTTTGAAAACGGTATATTCGGCATGGCGATGAACCTTGAGGGGGATAACATAGGCTGTGTGCTGTTTCGTGGAGAAAGACAGATAAAAGAGGGTTCATACGTAAAGAGGACGGGAAAGACTGTTGAAGTTCCTGTAGGAAATGCTCTTATCGGAAGAATAATTGACCCTCTTGGAATGCCACTGGACGGCAAAGGTAAAATTGAGGCTAAAAAATATCGACCTATAGAGAATGCAGCTCCATCAGTAATGGACAGAAAATCGGTAAATAGACCTCTTCAGACAGGAATTATGGCAATTGATGCAATGGTTCCCATAGGTAGAGGACAAAGGGAACTTATAATTGGGGACAGACAGACCGGTAAGACTGCTATTGCCGTAGATACAATACTTAATCAAAAGGGTAAGGATGTCATATGTATTTATGTTGCTATAGGTCAAAAGGCTTCTACGGTTGCAGAAGTGGTGAGTACTCTCGAGGAGGCAGGAGCCATGGAATATACGGTGGTGGTATCATCTACAGCCAGTGAGATGCCCACATTGCAGTATATAGCTCCCTATGCCGGCTGTTCTATTGCGGAAGAATTTATGTATAATGAACATAAGGATGTACTGATAGTATATGACGACTTGTCCAAGCATGCAGTTGCATATAGGGCTATGTCCTTGCTTTTGAGAAGGCCGCCGGGAAGAGAGGCCTATCCGGGGGATGTATTCTATCTTCATTCGAGACTGCTTGAGAGGGCAGCACAGCTGAGTGACGAGCTGGGGGGCGGATCAATAACCGCTTTGCCTATAATTGAGACTCAGGTGGGAGATGTTTCGGCATATATTCCGACTAATGTAATATCTATAACCGACGGTCAGATATATCTCGAGACGGAGCTGTTCTATTCGGGGCAGAGACCTGCGGTAAATGTGGGGCTCTCGGTTTCGAGAGTGGGTGGTGCAGCACAGAACAAGGCTATGAAAAAGGTGGCAGGAGCACTGAGAATCAACCTTGCCCAATACAGAGAGCTGGCTGTATTTGCGCAGTTTGGATCTGACCTTGACAGGGCCACAAAAGATAAGCTCATACAAGGGGAAAGGCTTGTGGAGAGCTTAAAACAGTCAAGGCGCGCAACTATGCCGGTGGAAGATCAGGTAATAGTGCTTTTTATAGCTACAAATAAATATCTTATGGATTTACAGGTGAAGGAAGTCAGGAATTTTAACAAGGATTTTGTGAAGTTTGTAAACAGCAATTATCCCGATGTGATTAATGCGATAAGGAATACGGGAGAACTCAGCGAGGAAGCCGAGAGTATGCTCAGGAAAGCCGCAGAGGAATTTAAGGCACAGTATTCCAGAACAAAGCAATAAGTGGATTTTAAATATAGGGACGGTGATTTAAGATGGCTCATATAAACGAAGTAAAGCTCAGAATGAAGAGCGTTAAGGAGACCAAACAGATTACAAATGCAATGAGACTTATATCGGCAGCCAAGCTTAAAAAAGCCAAGAGGCAGCTGGAACAGTCAAGTCCCTACTTTGAAAAGGTTAGATCCACTATGGCGGATATTCTTTTGAGAAGCGGGAAAATAGAAAACAAGTACTTCTATGTCAGAGACGAAAAGGAAGACAAGAAAAAGGTTTACATTGTTATTACCGGAGATAAAGGCTTTGCCGGAGGGTATAACCACAACATAATTAAATTTGCAGAAGAGCATCTTAAACAAGACAAAGAGGCTTTGCTATTCATTGCCGGAAACGTAGGAAGAGACTATTTTGCAAAGAATAAGTACAATGTAAATATGGAGTTTGACTATCCGGTTCAAAACCCCAGTATATATATGGCTAGGGAAATAACAGATATTATCCTGGGGCTTTTTGGCGATGGTGTTTTTGATGAAATATATATAATTTATACCCATATGTTTTCCAGCATGAAGATGGAACCGAAGATTATGAAGCTGCTGCCTTTGGAATTGGATGCCTTGAAGGAAAAACTTCAAATTGATGAAAATAGCAGCAGGATAGTTGATGACAGCATGGAATATGAACCGGACCCTAAGTTTGTATTTGACATATTGGTTAAAAAATATGTTAAAGGAATAATATACGGAACCTTTGTAGAATCCTTTACAAGTGAACAGAGCTCAAGGATGACTGCAATGGATAATGCGACTTCCAATGCAAATGATATGCTAAAAAAGCTGGATCTTTCATACAACAGGGCAAGACAGTCAAAAATAACACAGGATATTACGGAAATCGTAGGCGGAGCAGAGGCCTTAAAATAGGAAAAGTGATTAAAATTGATAAATTTGACCTGCATTAGAATAGGAACGAATGGAGTGAAGCAAAATGGCGGCCGGGAGCATAGGCACAGTGGTACAGATAGTGGGACCTGTTATAGATATAAGATTTGAGAGGGGAAATCTTCCTTCGATATACAATGCAATAAAAATCGATGGGGATGGCGCCAACGTGGTTGCTGAAGTGATGCAGTATACGGGAAATGATACAGTAAGGTGCGTATCAATGACCTCAACAGACGGCCTGAAAAGAGGTATGAAGGCTGTTGATACCGGGGATCCGATAAAGGTTCCAGTGGGCAAAGAGGTTTTGGGAAGAGTATTTAACGTGATGGGAGAGCCTGTTGACAGCAAGGGAGAAGTAAAAACGGACAAATATCTTCCGATTCATAGAGAGGCACCCGGTTTTCAGGATCAGAAACCGGTAACGGAGATTTTGGAGACAGGAATAAAGGTAATCGATCTTCTTGCTCCCTATGCCAAGGGTGGAAAAATAGGCTTGTTTGGCGGTGCAGGAGTCGGTAAAACAGTACTTATTATGGAGCTTATAAGAAACATTGCAACAGAGCATGGCGGATATTCCGTATTTACTGGGGTTGGAGAAAGATCAAGGGAAGGTAATGACCTTTGGAATGAGATGAATGAATCCGGTGTTATTGAAAAAACTGCTCTGGTGTTCGGACAGATGAATGAGCCCCCGGGTTCAAGAATGAGGGTGGGCCTTTCGGGACTTACCATGGCAGAATATTTTAGAGATGAGCTAGGTCAGGATGTGCTTCTTTTCATTGACAATATATTCAGGTTTATTCAAGCGGGCTCTGAAGTATCGGCTCTTTTGGGAAGGATTCCGTCTGCTGTGGGATACCAGCCAACTTTGGCTACGGACATGGGAGCTCTTCAGGAGAGAATAACCTCTACCAAAAAGGGATCAATTACCTCCGTACAGGCGGTTTATGTGCCGGCAGATGACCTGACAGACCCTGCTCCGGCGACAACCTTTACCCACCTTGATGCCACTACTGTACTATCAAGGCATATTGTTGAACAGGGAATTTACCCTGCCGTTGACCCTCTTGATTCTAGCTCAAGGGTACTGGACCGCAGAATTGTCGGCAATGAGCACTATACGGTTGCAAGAAAGGTACAGGAGATTTTGCAGAGGTACAAGGAGCTTCAGGACATAATTGCGATACTTGGGCTTGATGAACTGTCGGAAGAAGACAAACTAATAGTATTTAGAGCAAGAAAGATACAGAGGTTTCTCTCACAGCCGTTCTTTGTGGCGGAAACCTATACAGGATATAAGGGGAAATTTGTACGGATAAAGGACACCATAAGGGGCTTTAAGGAGATCATTGAAGGTAGAATGGACGATATTCCCGAGGCGGCGTTCTATATGGCCGGAACCATTGATGAAGTTTACGAAAGAGCAAAGGAAATGTAGGGGGTGCTATTTTGTCATCAACATTTTATGTAGAAATTCTGACACCTGAAAGAAAGTTTTTCTGGGGTGATGTTGAGACCATCATTGTCAAAACCCCTACAGGAGAGATGGGGATATTGAAAGGTCATATCCCTACTGTTGTAGTAATTGACATTGGCTCAATAAAAATCAAAAAGAACGGCAAATGGTTTGAAGCTGTCCTAAGTGAAGGATTTATGGAAGTAAAACAGGATCAGGCAATCATCCTTGTGGATACTGCAGAATGGCCCGACGAAATAGATATAAATAGGGCAAAAGCTGCAAAGGCAAGGGCAGAAGAGAGACTCCAAAGGCAAAGAAGTGAAACGGAGTATATCCAATCCAAGGCAGCCCTGGCAAGGGCTATGGCACGGCTTAAGGTCAAAGGCAAATAACCTCTATGATATTCAAGTAATAATCTTTATTTCTATTCTTTTCTATATTTTCTTAAAAGAGCAAGGGTTTTTTACCTTGCTTCGGTTAATTATTCACATTTCAGTCAATAATATCTTTGTACCCATTCGAAGTTTTTACCAAGAGAGCTTAGCTTACAGCTTCTATAAGCGGGAAATATATTTAATGGTGATAATGATGTAACTAATGCGAATTGAGGCATAAACTATATAGAATGAAAGACTTCGGAAGTAAATAGCATATTACTAGGGATAAAAAATTAGCTTGAAACTAAAATGAAAACGATGTAACATCTATATAGTTGTTGAGGTAATATGTGGAACAAAACAACAACATATCATATAATGGCAGATACTGTGAATTTTTAAAGATAAGTTAGAGGATATGAAAGGTGGATATATATGGAGGGTGCAAGACTTTTTGACGCTAAAACTTTTAAGGAGATAATGGAGCATAATATGTATATAGACAGCTCGATTAGGGATAAGATAAAAAGCAATCTGGAATCATTACTTAATGTGCGACTTATAGAAGTAGATGTAGATGCTGGAGATAATGAGCGAATAGATGTTATTGCCATGGGCAGTGAGAATAACCCCTTGATTGTATTATTTCAGACAGTGAAAAGCGAAAGCGTGGCAGCAAAAGCTGTATTTTATCTGGATTGGCTAATAAACCATAAGAGCCTGTTTAACAAACTGGCACAAAAAGCCATGCCCAATATAAATATTGACAGTATAGATTGGCCAAAAGCAGGGCTATTGTGCATTGGAGGAGACTTCACCAAGTATGATCAATACATAGTATCGCATATTGACCGGAATATTGAATTGATTCGATGTAAAAAATATGATAGGGATATTCTCATCATAGAGACAGTTTACAAACCGGCAGGGGCAAAGCTCAGCAGACCAATAGCTGCATCTTTGGAAGCTACTGTTCCCAATGTTGAACAGAATAGAGCAAAAAGATATACAAAGATAAGCCCGACCCCAAGGATCGGTTATTGCCAGATACAGGACGGCAAGCACTATGCGGTATTTCCCGGCAAGGAAAAATGCGAGATATTTGAAATACCGATTTCGATATATCTAGCTCAAAATCAGTTCGTGCTGGTTGATGAATACAACCGATTCCAGTACGCTTTTCCCTATTGGTTAAATGACAATGAGATGTTAAGCTCAAATATTGCAAGCTTTGCAGTGGTTTCGCTGAAGGATTCGAGCATTTTTATTGACAGAGGCGATAACGTGTTGTTGAAGTTAAATAATATTCCCTCCAGTGTTCAACTGCGGGATAAAAACATTGTATCTGTTGATAGTCAGAACAACTTTTTGAGATTCTACAAGCAGGTAAGACACAATGCGGATAGTTTTATGATGTCGGCAAAAGCCAAGGGGCATACCCTGGCCTTTGTGCTTAAAATTTTGGATGATGGAGTTCTACTTCGGGATATTGAAACCGGAAAGGAATTTTTCAGGGACATGGATACTGAGGGCATAACCTTTAAGGAGCAGCAAATTCTATGCCTTCATGAGGGCAACATAGTTCACACTTTAACTTCATGCAAGTTTTATACTTTATCTTCATTTTATGACAGATTTGAATATGGTACTGTAGAAATAAAAGAAGGCCTGACTTTTCTTAAAAAGCTATCAGGCGAGATTGTGATGATAAATGATGCACCGGACTATTTAAGACCTGGTCAGGTAGCCTATGTAGACGAAAATAATAATTTCTGTGGGATAGAAGATGACGGGGACGGTCTAGAGGTTGATGCTGTAAAGAGGAATGTTTCCAATATCAGTACCTTTAAGAGAGTAAGTAAAAAGGAAAGAATTGAGGTAACCAAGCAGGTTTTGATTCTTGGAAATAAAGCTTACGAAAACTCCTACAAATTATGCCTTCTAAAGTTTGGCTATAAGACAGAAGTTCTCGAAGGCTTTGAACCGTGGGCAAAAATCAGTAATGAGCTGAGAGATACCGACGTTGTAGTGGTAGTAACTTCCCATATATCCCATGACAATATGTGGAGAGTAAAGAAAGAGATAACCGATATCCCTGTTGTCTATTCGGAATTTGATGGTGCAAATAGAATATTAGAACAGGTCCTTGCGGCAGAGAACATCAGCAAAGAAGTTCGTACGGCAAGATAGAAATACGCATAGAATCAATATTAAATATATACTGTAATTAGCCGATAAATAATATGACATAAAGCTATTGTGAGAATAATTTCGAAGGAAATAACAGTCATTTCATACTACTAGCAATGGGGGTAGCTTGTGTTAAAATTATTATAGGCCGCAAAGTGGGGGGTTCCTATGAAGCAATTCAAAAAAATTCTTGCCATGGTAATTACAGTATGTCTGTTAAATGTTTTTTTGCCTTTTTCACAATTGAACGTATTTGCTGCTCCGGTTCCGATAAATGTCTATGTTGAAGATTTTTCAAATGGAGATTTGAAAATACGCTGGGATAATATTGCCAGTGCAAAGTCATTTCGTATAAGCTATCATACTCCCTTGGGAGGAGTAGATATCATTGAAAGCAATGACAGTGTAAATACATATACAATAACCGGTTTGGAAAGTGACTTTATATACGATATTCGTGTGGAATTATTCAACAGTCCGGATACTACTGGAAGCGTAATAGCCGAGGGACTTTTGTTTTTCCTTCCGAGCATTACATTTTTTGCATCAAGTGTGGAGCAGACGAGGACAGCCCTTCCGGCAGGAGGTTTTGAGATTGGTGACAAGCCGAGACTGAACCTTAAGTGGATGATGCCAAAGGTCTGGAATGGCGTTGGTGTTGGTTATGCCAGTGAATCAAGTACGGTAAGCTACATAAGGAATAGTTTAAATGGAGTGTATGGCAATGGATTGGATATTACAAGTCTCAACTTTAGAATAAATATATCTACCAGCGCATTAAATCTAAACAGTGGTTCTTCCCAGTCAGCAATAATAATTGAGTATTCGGGTTCGGGTTATACTGCCCATGTTTCGGGGCATGAAGGTGTAAAAGTTTCCAATTTGCAACCCGATGCAAACGGTTATATGAGTGTTGACCTTATAGGAAGAAAGGATGAGAATACCCCGATCCCTGCTTTAGAGACAAACGGTCTTCCGGATGGGGATATTCTTCCTGGTACGGTTTATTATATGAATATTAAACCTGCCTTTTATAATGATGCCAAGGAAACAAAATACGCTGTCTCTGTCGGCAAACCTTCGGACATGAACGGAAGTATTCTTTCGGGAAGCCACCCTTATACCTACACGCCAATTAGATTTCAGCTATCCAGGGATGCTTCAAACAACATTTACGTAAAAATATACAAGGTAAATCAGGGAAGCCTTAATATGCCCAGAATGTTCTATGAAATCCAGTCCAGTGATGACCCAACGATACCGGGGGACTGGACGGTTAGGAAGACATTGGACGACAGCTTTTTTGTGCAAGGGGCCGACAATGCTCTGACTGTTATATCCGGTGTTAGCCTAAACAATACAATTTATTATAGAATAGTGGTAAAAACGGATACATCCACTGACAGAATTGAGTCCGGCAAACTGCCCTATGCTCTTGGGGAGGACTCAAGCAAGTGGTTTGTTCCCAGTGGGATAACAATAGTTGATAGAGAACTGGTGACCCGAAAAGCTATTGATACTAATGGGAAAGAGGTGCTCCAGAAGTCCAGTAACATTACTATTTCCTGGGAAAAACCAATCAACTGGAATGAAATCAAAGCAAATACTGAAGTTGGCAAGGATATTGTTTTCCATATATTATTAAATACCAATCAGGAGGAAATAACCACTGAACCATACCCCGAACTGAAAGATGGAGATGTTTCCTATGGGGAGTTTGCTCCAAAATACAGGAGAGTGATATATTTCTCTTCAAAAGCTGTAAAAGAGGTTGGCAACCGCCTTGAGTATACAATAAAAGGATTTGAACTGTTCAAAGGAGAGTACTTTACAGGATATGTTGATGGCAATCCTGTGATTATAAAACAGGATATAGATAATACTGAGGGATATCCGGATTACTTGCTGCCCAATAAGGTATATTATATGCAAATGTACACAACAAGCGCAGACCACATAAATACCACCAATATTGAGGAAATGTCGGACAAATCCGTAATAGTAAGCTTTACAACCCGTGCAGGACAGGAAATGGATGTTCCTCTTCCAAAGAATTTAAAGGTAACAAAAAATGATGCTGATGTCACAATTGGTGATGAAACTATTGTATCCAATTATATAGAGCTTGAATTTGACAAGGTGAAGATCAACTGGAAAAACTATGTCACAGACACTACAGTTTCAAAAGCTGTTTATTACGATTTATATATGAGTACAAGAGCGGATATAAACTCCTTCAGGCTGGTTGGCACAACTGAAAATCCAAAAGGTGATGTGGTGTTTATAGGAGCAAATGATGACAGCAGCTCCATAAGAGTAGCCATAAGAAATTTCTCCCCTGGAACAGGTGCCTATACGCTTTTTGGAGAAAAAATAAGACCGAATAGCACATATTATTTTGTAATAAAGACAAGGTTAGTGATAAGTACTGAGTCTGAGGACAAGGTATCAAAACCCTCAGCAATTCTTTCGGTGACCACAGTTCGAGGCGTAATGGGAGAACCGGATGAATCCGCAAAGAAGCCCCTTTCTCCAACGGATTTTAATATTGCGAAGGATGAGGACGGAAATCCGTTGGTTGACAGCTTGAGTGCGGTATTTTCATGGAATAGAGCAGAAAATGACGTGATTTATGAAATAATATGCACCTCAAGAAGAGTTGAGCCCAATGAAGGCGACTATGACGGATCGGAGGATGCCGTATTCCAAAGCTTTAATGCTGAATTTGGAAGCATAATCTTAGATCCTTCATTGCAGGATCTTCCAAAAAACTTTGAGTATAATTCTATGAACAAAGAGTGCAGGTTTACAGTAGATTCCTGGCTATTTCCAAATCGACTTTACTATTTTAGCATAAGGGCAATAAAGAAAGATGAGCCAACAAATTATAGCTTGTGGGTTTCAATTCCGGTTACTACTATTATGATAGAGCAGCCATCTATGCTGGAGGCAGTCAAGGATGCACAGTTGGGATTTTACTTTAATGACAACGATATTAATGCAAAGACTGAGGACTACAGCATATATATAAAACATCAGGATGACTTGAGATTTAGCCAAGTGACCAGGAACAGGTACAACATCGTCAGGTTGGGAACAATGTGTTATGTAAGACTTTCAAACCTTGAATTCGATACATACTACGATATAAATGTATATAAAAGCAATATCGCCGACCCGATCTTCACATCCCAATCCTTGAAAACTAGGGAGGGAAGCCATCAACTGGAAGTTAAGTGGAGAGGTCTTCCGGGATACAAATATGAGCTTGCAATAAAATCCTTGGCAGACGATGACTATATTGAGCTCTCTGACGAAGATTTGGAAGAATACATAAATTATGACGGAAAAATACTTCCTTACTATAAGGAGAAGGATGCTAAAGCAAGCACCGTAAACTATGAGCATTTCTATGCGAGAATAAAAACCTTTCCGGTAAAAATGCAGGACGGAAGCATTAAGCATGTTGAACTTAAATCAAACACAAAATATTATATCAAAGTACGCGCTGTCAGAATTGATCCTGTGGATTCCACTATTGTCTCGTACTCGAAATACTTAGGGCCTGTTGACATCAGGACAGAATTCAATCAGGATGATTACGACAAAGAGGATAACGACAATAAAAAAGAAGCTTTGTTTATGGATAAAATTCGTGAGTTTGAGGAGGCGTTGTACTGGAGGGTCGATATAAGAAACGGCAATTACAATAAGCTGCTCCTTAAGGAAGACCGAATGGTAAATGCAATTCAAAACAACGGACCATATCCCTTTATATTGGATATATCCAATATTACGGAAGGGGCAGGCACAGACATAATATATGTACCGGGCAGTGTAATAGAGGTTCTTGACACAGACAACACAAGTCTTGTATTAAAGACGATAGGTGCCGAATATACCCTAAGGCCGGGAACTATTGATACAAACAGCAAGGAAGTAGTTGCTCTTGAAGACAACTCAAATGTTAAGGGCATATACTACAAATTTACCATAAAGCGTTTGCAGAAATCCTCTAAGAGTATGCCAGAAGGAGCTGAGCCCGTATCTCAAATAAACAATGTCAGCCTGGAGGTCGTGGGGACAAGCTTAACCTATTCCCAGATTAAGGATGAAATACACAACCGGTTGTACAATAAAGAATCGGGGCTTGTCCAGGAAAAGCTAAGTAAACTTTTGAATGAGAATACCCAAAAGAGTAAAGGCTCAGTTGGTGTTGATGAAGCTATTTTAGAGCTGATAGGAGAGATCGAGGAAGAATTGTCTGTTTTCCTGAAAAACAGGCTTGAAAGCACAAACAGCTCCTATTCCATTATAGTGGGTACCCGAACAATTAGGGACTTTGAAAAGCCTATGATGACAAAGCTGACCTTTACGGATAAAGAAGGACTGAAGGTTCCCGGCGTAAGTTACGAAGGGGAAAGTAAATGGAAGAAATTATCATCAAATACGGTTTACATTGCCAACAGCGCATTGTTTAATACAATAAAAACCGGTGAATACGCTGTGCTTGTTTTTGAGGCAGCTCCAATAGATATACCGGATGATTACTCCTATTCCGGGGATATAAAGACACTTATGTCAAAGTATGATTTAAGAGATGTTTTCGGAAACTTAGAGTCCTTTTATCCTGAGGAAAATGTTAAGGTAAAGGAAGTTATCTTGCTTTATGAAAAGGTGACAAGCAAAGATGGTGGAAGTCCGGGGCTTAGCATAGGCCAGAAGGCAGAAAAATATGGGCTAAAAAGCCTTGTAGGTGTCGGCGGCGTCACAAGGGATATAAGCAGGCAGGAAATAGCGTTTATAATAATGAAAGTGTATTCTGAAAAAACCGGTGCAAATACGCAGAGCCTGGTACCCAACAGGTATATCTATATAAGTGATGAAAAGGATATTACGGACAATTTCCTAAAGCCTGTTCTGTTGGTACTGGATATGGAGGTAATGGGACTTGGTGAGGAGAGTAGGTTTAAACCTAAAAATCCTGTTACCCGGGCAGAGCTGGTAGAGTCTTTTGTGAAAATACTTGAGATTACTAAGGAAATATAAGGAGACATGATGAAGATGCCAAGAGCTGGAAGAATTATCGGACTAATATTGATAGTAAGCCTTATACTTCAATTTAATATTATTAATACAGTTTGGGCAATTGATGTAGAACCCCAGATGGCTCCTTCAAAGGTTAGGATTGAGCCGCAAAATTTGGGTGAGCCTGCCATTGGCCATAATGAATTTGATAAATATTATGTGGACCTGAAGTGGAATATAACTTTTCCCTCTTATGCCATTTCGAAATATCTTAACGTCTATGTGCAGGAAATTTCAAAGCCCTACAGGGCAGCCAGACCTCGTACCTTAAAAGCAAAGGACGTTTCCGGCAATGTCGACTCATACCGCTTGAAGGAGCTAGATTCAGGTACAATCTACTATATGGATATGACTGCCTATCACACATTTACGGAGGACAGTAAGTTGTACAGAAGCGCGGAATCGCCGGCTTCAAACAGGGTGAAGGTTTTGACTGATATAGCTGTCGAGGCATATTCCATCTCTACAAATAAGATTAAGATAGAATGGGATGATGTCTGGAACAGCAACGGCAGGATAGATTATAAGCTTTATATTTCTGAAAACAGCAATTTTACCAATACACCACCTATATACATAGGGAAAGATCAGATAGGAGCGGATAAGCCGGTCAAGGTGAATGAGTCGACAGGAAAACTGGAGTATATTCACACTGCCAGAGATGCGGGAAGGGTTTATTATATCAGAATTGAACCTGATGTAAATGATTCAGAACTGAAGATGAATCAGTATAGCAGAACTGTTATTGTCAGCAGCTATATTCTGGTTAAGACAACAAAAATATCTTCCGCGGACTCGGGTGTTATTTGGAAGCTGGAATGGAGCCCTGTGGTTACTGGATTGGGCGACAGCAATGTAAAAGTCCGCTATCAAATTTATAGAGGTGAAGTGGACTCTGCTGACTTGGCGCAATATATGGCAGCCGTGGACGGTACCGATTTTTTCGTCACGCTTCCGCCCGGAAAGGTTGAACACTACTTTATAATTAGAGCCGTTGTAACCAAAGATGGGATTGATGTGTATAATGGCATAAAAATAGAATCCGAGAGGGTAATTGTTAAGGAACATGAAGCCCCTTTCCATCCTGCAGCTCCCGTACTGGTTGACAAGTTTGAAAGGATTCCGGGAGAAACTATAATAAGCTATGAAGAAGAACTCAAGCCCAATAGTGCGACAATTTTGTGGGAAGCCCCTACTCGTGGAGATGGGCAGGTGGATAACGATATTACCTATGATATATGGATAATCGATGACCCGAACCTTATTGATAATCCCCCGGAAGGCAAAAAAATAGCATCCGACATAACAATGGGAAGCAGTAACAATATAATCAGCGGAGATACTATTTTAGGATATAAATACGTTGTTCCTAATTTGACTCCCAATTCCACCTATTATTTAAAAATAGTTGCAAAGAAGCAGTTTGTCGAATATGTTGATGATATACTCCAAAATGTTGAATATATATCTGATCCTGCCATAAAGGTTATTATTACTCCGACCGATGAGCCGATAAACCAGCCCAATGTGCCGGCAAAGCCGCCTCTTAAAGTAAAGAAGGATCTGAAGGACCAGCACATGGTTACAGAAAATTCGGCGACTATACAGCTTAAGAATCTATGGTATGAAGAATATAATTTTGCTGAAAACAAATGGGAATATATACGGACTGAGAAACTTCATGATAGTGAGATACTTCCCTTTGACCCTTTGACATCCGTTGTTGATGATGTATATTACAGAAAAGTATCCTATGATCCCGGCGTAAAGATAAATGTTGGATGCGTCGAGTATAGGGAAGGGATGTCTTATGAGGAGCTCTATTATCTTCCGGCGAATAAGGTGGTCAATTTTCCGGTTGACCCAAATGACCCATGGGAAAACCCGGATCTAAATCCTGACGGCAAGAAACACAATGTAGATATTACAATTACCGATCTTGAGCCCAATACAGTGTATGTTATATGGGTTAGGGCTGCAAGACCTAGTGCAAATCTTGTCTCAGAACCGTCGGATCCAATAATAATTACAACAAATCCTGTTATAATACCTCCTTTAGAAAAGCCGGTAGTACCTTCATTCAACTATAATCTGGCTGGAGATACGTACATTGATTTGGGCTGGGAATTGAACCCGCAGCACAATTACTATTTAAAATATGGGCTTGAAGACAATATCAATAAAGCAACAGGGAGTGTGAAAGTTACTCCGGAAGATTTCGAGAATTCCATATACACCAGAATAACAGGATTGACTCCAAACACCCTGTATTATTTCTGGGTACAGGCGGAAGCTGTCAGCAAAGATGGCCAGACAATAAAGTCCGAATGGAGTGATTCATATCTCGTAAGGACACTTGCTTATATTCCGCCGGATACGCCAAAGGGATTCGGTATCAAGAATAGCATTGACGCCATTACAAAGAACAGCATAACATATGAGTGGATGCAGGAAGAGAATATCGAATATATTCTTGAGGTTGCCAGTGACATAGACTACAAGGATTCTGTGGAATACAAGGTGGGAATGGTCTCGGAGTTTACTGTGGGAGGACTTTTGTCAAACCATAGGTATTATGCAAGGCTGTATTCCTACGATCCTGTAAAAAATATGAGGTCCAACCCTACCCAGAGCATAACTGTGAGGACCAAAAGAAGCAGTGATGACTATGATTCCGACCAGGATATTGATAATGTCATTACAGGAGATTTTGTGAAAAAGGGAAATACCGTTAAGGACGGAATCTGGGATGTTAGAATAGTTGGGGTTGATGCAGACAGATTTGTAGAATATGTAATAAATGACAATAAGCTGGATGTGGTAGTCAAGCTTAATGATCCGCCTCAAGCATATAAGAAATTGAGAATGCGGATTTCGGACCGCGTGTTTAAAGCCCTGACCGAGCTTTCGGAAAATGTCACCTTTAAAATGAAAGATATTTCCCTTGTTATTAGACCGGGCACAATAACAACGGACAGCTTCAATCCTCTCGCTGGAAAAGCTTCCGGAGTGGATTACGAGATATGTATTTCTCATCTTGGGAATACTGGGACGAAGGTAAAGAACATGTTATTTAAAACTGAGACGATAAAAATTGAAATAGGTATAGTCGAAGGTGGTAATGTATTGCCTTTAGATTCTGTCTTAAAGCCTCTCAAGGTTCTTTCCGAGTATGATGATACCGACGGGTACACCGAGGGCAAGACATCCGGCTTTTTATACGACAGTGGAATTGCCAAGTGGAAAAGGCTAAATACCGCATATGACTACAATTATGACACAAGCACAGGAACACTTGCATTTGAAACCGTTAAATTGGGAAATACTGCGATAGCAGAATTGGACAAGGACTTTTTTGATGATATATACTATCATCCCTATGAGACCAGCATAAATAACGTTGCATCTGTGCATGAGCTTAAGAGTGTATCTTCAAGGCTCTTCGAACCGGATAATTATGCATCTTTGGGCGACACAGTAAAGTTCATGTTGGATGCCTTGGATTACGAGTATGGAAGCGATTTTATGAATAAGGCTTTGAAAGCTGGATTTATAAGCTCCGGTGATATTAAGGCTTCAAGCAGAAACTGCACTGTGGGCGAGTCTTACAAAATGATAATCAGGCTGTTTGAACTAAAAACCGGAAAGTTATTGGATACCAAAGCCAAATCAGCGTTCATTGAAGAAAATGGATTCGAACTGGTAAGAGATGGCGATAAAGTAGCCATGACCGATGAGCCGGTGAAAAGACATGAAGTTCTTGCACTTATTGAAAAACTGTTGGTATATGTTGGAGAATTGGAATAAAAAACAAGGTGAATTTGCACTCTAAAAAAGAGGATTTGAGGTAGGAAATAATGAATATAAAGACTGTATGTCTGCGCATAATAATTATATTGCTTAGTTTCTTTGTGAGCATGCAAAATGTCAATGCTCATGGAGCTTTGTATGAGACACGGCAAATAGATGAAAACAAAATAAGAATTACACTAAAGTGGTCTGATGAGGATAAAGAGAAAAATAGAGACAAAGGTATTGCCATTACCCACTATTACCTAGTAAACGGCAAAACGCTGCATATAGGGTATGAGACGACTACCGAAGCATCTAGGGCATACATCGATTACGACTTGACCGGTGCAGTTCCGCCGTTAAGGATAATCCTTTCAAACATTGATGATGCTGATTGGATACCTTTTAACGACATAAGAGGAATTGAAGCCGAGGAGTATATTACTCATCTCCATGGCGCAGGAATTGTAAACGGAATGCCGGATGGTTCCTTCAGACCCGATAGTGAGATTACCAGAGCAGAGTTTATGGTTCTTCTGGTAAAAGCATTAAATATTGAGGGGACGGCGGAGAATACTGCTGGGTTTACCGATATTGACGGACATTGGGCAAGGAATATATTACTTATTGCATCAAAACACGGACTGATTTCAGGCTATGAAGACGGGACAGTAAGACCCGATCGTCCTATAACCTTGGCTGAAGCTTGCTCGGTTATTGGGAGAGCGTTTGAATTTAAAACTACAAAAAATGGGATTTATTCAAAATTAACTCCGGACAAATGGTACAGCAAATCAGTTAAAAGAATGTTTGATGTTGGGATTTTATCGGTTAATGACAGTTTGTATAAATATTTTGATGAAGACGCCATGATAAGTAGAGCCAACTGCTCAATGATGGTAAGCAGGGCACTTTCCACATATTAATTAAGAAGCTAGCTCCTTTGTTCCATTAAACTATTTAGTTTACGATTTTGTATTACGTGATAAAAATGTTTACAATAATTCAATGCCGCTTTTTAGGAGGTGGTTGATAGACCAGCACATCTTATAAGCAATTGAAAATTTCAAGCAGTTCTATAAAAAAATAATATATGTATATCCCTTTTGCGAAAAGGCAATAATTCTACTATAGCTATGTCCATTTCTAAAGAAGCATTACAGAATGGTAGAAGAGGGGGATATATATGAAACTTTCGTTAAAATACTTTTATTTGCTAATAATCTTAATTATACTATTTACAATTGGGTATGCAAAGCTATATTATAATAAAGGGTCTTCTTCCACTGCCCTTAAAGAAGCTTTTATAGCCTCGGGAGCAACCCTTGCCAATACGGAATTTTACGTATGGGCAAAAACGGGAAACAACTTTGAAGAATTGTCAAAGATGGTGGACAATCTTGTAAAAGATATGAATGTAGAGAATAACGACCTATATTCAAGAAGGCTTATAACGAATGACCTAGTTGATAAAATAGAGATAATTGGCACTGTTGGCAAAGGAAAGAGGATAAACATATCGGCCCAATCCAATAGAAGTCAGCAAGATGCCGAAAAGTCCTACATTTCGGTAAGCCTCACTTCCGGTCCGCAGGAATTTGGACTTGAAGATATACATGATGATTTGATTAATGTACTTAATAAGTATAAAATTGATTCGGAATTAAATATCTGTATTACCGGATATTTTGACGGTAAGATGGATTACGAAGATTTAAATAAAATGAGTAAGAAAATACTCAAAAGTGCAGGGGCTAAAAAGGTAAACGGTATTGCAGAAAAAAATTTAATAAGTGTTTCGGCTTTCGCTCCGGGTATTGATAATTCAATAATGGTAAATGGCGAAAGGGTCAATATGAATATTGCAATTAGATATAATTCTTATGAAAATAAGACATACATATGGCTTGCGACACCTGTGATAACCGTTGAATATTGATATAAGCAGCCGCGCAAGGTGAATACAAAAGATAAATTACAATAAAAAACGAAAGGAAGAATTGACGTGCCCAAATTAATTGTAACTGAAGGAAAGCCTTTACAGGGAAAGGTAAGGATTAGCGGCGCAAAGAACTCTGTGCTGCCTATTATTGCCGCATCAATTTTAGGTGACAGGGAAAGTATTATTGAGGAGGTTCCGGATCTCACTGACGTAAAAATCATGTGTGATCTACTGGAATCCTTCGGAGTAGACGTTAAATTCTCAGAAAGCAAGTCAAAGCTTCGCATTAACACAGCTGATATCATCAATACAACAGCACCTTATGAACTGGTAAACAAAATGAGGGCATCTATTCTTGTTATGGGGCCGCTTTTGGCCAGAACAGGAATAGCCAAGATTTCTCTTCCGGGAGGATGCGCCATAGGTACAAGACCTGTGGATTTGCACCTTAAAGGCTTTGCAGCGATGGGCGCTGAGATAGACCAGGGGCATGGTTTTATAGAAGCAAGAGTAAATGGAAGGTTGAAAGGAAGCAAGATATATCTGGATTTTCCCAGCGTAGGTGCTACGGAAAATATAATGATGGCTGCAGTTTTGGCAGAGGGTCAGACAATTATTGAAAATGCGGCAATCGAACCGGAAATTGTGGATCTTGCCACTTATCTTACTGCTATGGGAGCTGACATTAAGGGGGCAGGCACCGATACAATTAAGATACACGGTGTCCACAGCTTGAGTGGAACCAATCACGCAGTAATACCCGACAGAATTGAAGCAGGGACATTTATGGTCGCTGCAGCAGTAACTGGCGGAGATGTGATTATTGAGAATATTTTACCCGATCACGTAAAGCCGATTACTGCAAAGCTGAGGGAAGCAGGCGTTGAGGTATCTGAGGAGCTCTCAAGTATACATGTAAGAGCCAATGATATAATAAAGCCTATTGATATAAAAACACATCCCTATCCTGGTTTCCCAACCGATATGCAGGCGCAGATGACTTCTTTGATGACCAAAGCAGACGGAACCAGTATGGTTATTGAGACCATTTTCGAAAACAGGTTTATGCACTTGGCGGAGCTCAAAAGAATGGGAGCAAATGTTAAAATCGAAGGAAGAAGCGCGATTATTGAAGGCAAGCCTAAGCTTACGGGGGCAAAGGTAAGGGCAACAGACTTAAGGGCTGGCGCTGCACTTATATTGGCAGGCCTTGTGGCAGAAGGCGTTACCGAGGTTACGGAAATAGAGCATATCGAAAGAGGCTATGTAAGAATAGACGAAAAGCTCAATTCCCTTGGAGCAAACATTCAAAGAGTAGAAGATGAATAGTAAAATTTCATTAAGGTGAAAAGAAACACAATCAAAAGAACTTCGTGCTGTACATATTAAAGGACGATGGGGTATTCCCTTCGTCCTTTAATCATAGTATCCTTTCTATTACTTTTCATTGTCACTAAAGAAGAATAAGTGAAGATAAAGAATCATATTTATTAGTATTGACATGCATTGCAAGGAAGAATCTACCAAACACCAGGAAAAGGTATAGACAATGAAAAGATTCGTTAGATATGTTTTATTAATGACAATAATAGTGGTCATACTTCCTCTAATTATCGTGAGGGGGTGCAGTACAGTAATTGAGGATATTGTGCCCGAAGAAAAAGAGGATATGAAACTAAAGGTATACATAAAGGGACAGGATGAAGTGGAGGAAATGTCCCTAGAAGAGTATCTCATGGGCGTGGTGGCTGCTGAAATGCCTGCGGATTTTGAGTTGGAAGCTCTTAAGGCACAGGCTATTGCTGCCCGTACCTATGTATACGGAAGAATGAAAAAAATCTATTCACCAAAGGATGATACCCATAAGGGGGCGGATATCTGTACCGACTCGGCACATTGTCAGGCATGGATAAAAAAGGACGATGCAATGGCGAAGTGGGGAACACTCAAAGCCTTTGACAACTGGGGCAAAATTGAGAGGGCTGTAAGGGAAACCGAGGGGATAATCATTTTGTATGATAAAAAGGTGGTAAATCCCGTATTCCACGCAAACAGCGGAGGGATGACCGAGAATGCGGAAGATGTCTGGGAGGGCACAAAAGTACCCTATCTAAAGAGCGTGAAAAGTGAAGGTGAAGATAAAAGTTCGGGATATAAGGTTGAGACGGTGTTTAAGGAAGAGGAAATAACAAAAAAACTAAAGGAAGAATACCCGGATATAGAAATAGAAGCGGAAGACCTTTTGGAAGAGATTGAGATATTGGAGAGAACCCGAGCGGGAAGGGTAAAGGAAATTAGGATAGAGGATGTGGTCATTAAGGGGACACAGCTGAGGTCCCTATTGGGCCTTAGATCTACAAATTTCAATATTGAAAAGGGAGATAACAATGAAGTCATAATAACAACAATCGGATACGGTCATGGAGTCGGGATGAGCCAATGGGGAGCAAATAGCCTGGCTAAAAACGGCGGAACGTATGAGGAGATTTTAAAGCACTATTATACGGGGATATCCCTTGACACTATCGAGAATATCGAATTGGATAGCAAGTAGCGAAAAGATTAAATATTTTTTCTTATCCATGTATATTGCTGCCATATGCGGTAACAATAATATATGGAGGTGGAAAAAGTGGATTTTAAAAAAATGTTTCCTGATAAGAAGATTTCACAAAAGAAGGTTTTGGATTTTCTTGATAAAAAAGGATTTTATATTGTTTTGGTATTATGTATAACCGTCATCGGAGCCACAGCAGCGCTAATTACAGCACATAACGTACGCTCATCAAAGGATATCGGTGAAGAAGATATAATCTCACCGGACATGGCAAGCAGCATAATTAATGAAAACGCAAGCAACAGTACTTACTTATTACCGCAGGATGGTTCTGACGCCGAAAGTGCGACAGAGACATCGGGAGAGGCAATCGAAGTGATAAAGCCATCTAGCCCGGCGGCAAGTCCTAAAGCAGAAGAAAGTCCTAAACCCTCGGCCAAGCCTCAGAAAGCAGAGACACAGTCAAAGACAGAGGCTCAGGGCGAGAAGGTTGAAGCAGTGAAGACAGCAGAAAAATCCGCAAGCAAGTCCGAAGGCAAGACTGAGAGCAACAAGAACGTGACGTTTGCAATGCCTGTTTTTGGAGAAGTAACCTTTGAGTATGCTATGGACAGGCTGGTTTATTCAAAAACTTTGGATGAATGGCGCGCTCATAGTGGAGTGGATTTGAGAGCGGACAGAGGTACTCCGGTCAAAGTCGTCGCAGACGGAGTGGTAACTGAAGTTAAAAACGATCCAAGGTTTGGTGTAACAATAATTGTAGAACACGAAAACGGTATTAAAACGTTGTATGCAAATCTTGCCAGTGGAGACATGGTGACTCCAAACCAAAAGGTCAAACAGGGAGAAATAATCGGAAGCGTAGGAAATACAGCAATAATTGAATCAGCAGAACCTGCACACCTTCATTTTGAAGTTTTGAAAGACAACAAACCTGTTGACCCGAAGAGTTATCTCCAGTTGCCTTCGGATGACAAAAAATAGATATTAGTTCAGTAAGACGTATTTGAAATATTAAAAGCCGGCAGTGTTGTATATATACAACTCCACCGGCTTTTTAATGCTTTCTAATCTTTTAATTCTCTAATCTTTTGGGCAAACTCTTCTACAGTAAAGCCAAAGTGAGTAATATCGTAATAACTCATTTCGGCAATCGAATCAGATCTTTTAACTTCTTTCCTTACTGTTGGCGTTGATACATAATTAATATAACTTGGTCCCCTCGCATAAATTTTTGAGTTTATGACATCGAATCTGCCTTCGCTTATTCCTACGATGTCATATACATCTTTTGCATAGGAAAATCGACATTTTGCTAGAAAAAGCACCATTTCATCACCGGGTCTAAAAATAGGATTTCCCATCATGCTCGTTTCTTGATCGCCAACAATTCTGCCTGTTTGAACCAGTTTTATTATATCCCCCTTGGAAAGGTTTCCTTCAATTATAGGAGAAATCAAAATAAGGCTCGTTTATAGACAATAATTTACTCATTTGCTTGAAGTTTTAAATACATAGTTATGCAGCAATTCAAAATCGTACAATTTTAAAATGTCCACCAATCATAAGTGAATTTAAAGAGGCATATATATTAGTGTAGCAACTAAAGCCTTTAGGGTATGTAATTTACGCATACAGATAGGAACTAAATTCTTAAGCATGGATATACAAAATTACCTGACTTAAAATAGCCTGTAATAGATTAAGTTTGACAGCTTCGATAACGTCGGCAGCAAGTCAGCGGTAATAGATAAAAAAATATCAAGCTTGGTTGAATAGTCAATAGAGTATCAACTGTAAGGGGGGCGTATCGTTGAAAGGTTATATAGAAGAGAGAGCTGTGGAACTTGCTAATTTTATCGTTGAAAACAAGGCGACCGTTAGAGCTGCTGCAAAGAAATTCGGGATAAGCAAGAGCACTGTTCACAAGGACGTAACTGAAAGATTGCTGCAAATCAATTCTGCCCTGGCTGAAGAGGCAAAGGCGGTATTGGACAAAAATAAAGCAGAAAGACACATAAGAGGTGGGTTGGCCACAAAAGCAAAGTATAAAGGAAGTATGGAAGGAAAAGCATAAAGATAAAAGTAAAATAAAACATAAAAGCAAATCAAACATAAAAGTCGGGAAACCGACTTTTAATTTTGGGATAAATACACTGCCGGATTTTTTGCTCATATGTTGTAAAAATTGTTGCAATAATAAAATAATATGATAATATTAATTATGAGTATTGTTTTCAATACAGTTTTGAAAGGGAGATGCGCTTTGTTTGGGCTTGGACAAGATATAGGTATAGATTTGGGAACGGCATCAGTACTTGTTTATATAAAAGGAAAAGGAATAGTATTAAAAGAGCCTTCAGTTGTGGCAATCGATAAAAATACAAATAAACTTCTGGCTGTAGGAGAGGAAGCACGGCGAATGCTCGGCAGAACTCCGGGGAATATTGTCGCGATAAGACCACTTAGGGAAGGTGTAATATCCGATTATGATATTACGGAGAAAATGCTAAAGCATTTTATCGCCAAGGTATGTGGCAATAAAGCCTTTAAGTTTTTCAAGCCAAGGATTATTGTATGTGTGCCCAGTGGAGTTACTGAGGTGGAAAAGCGAGCGGTCAGAGAGGCAGCAATGCAGGCTGGCGCACGAAAGACATATCTTATTGAGGAGCCGATAGCGGCTGCAATTGGAGCTGGTATCGATATTTCAAAGGCCTGTGGAAGCATGGTAATAGATGTGGGTGGAGGTACCACCGACATAGCCGTTATATCTCTAGGCGGTATTGTTGTAAGCTCTTCCATTAAGGTTGCGGGGGACAAGTTTGACGAAGCTATTTCAAGATATATGAGGAAAAAACACAATATAATGATAGGGGAACGTACTGCCGAAGAGTTGAAAATCAATGTCGGTACAGTTTACCCCAGAGTACAGGAAGTATCTATGGATATTAGGGGAAGGAATCTCATATCGGGTTTGCCGAAGACGATTACCGTTACTTCCACTGAGATTATGGAAGCCCTGGAAGAACCGATTTCAAGCATTGTAGAAGTTGTGCATTCAGTTCTTGAAAGAACACCGCCTGAGCTTGCTTCGGATATTAGTGACCGTGGAATTGTAATGACCGGTGGCGGAAGTCTTATATACGGATTTGATAAGCTGATACAGGAAAAGACAGGTATTAATGTTGTTATTGCAGATGATGCAGTGTCATGTGTCGCTCTTGGGACAGGCAAGGCGCTTGAACATATAGAAGCCCTTGAGAAAAGTGAGATGGGCGATAGCACTGTAAATTATATTTAAATTCGAAGATGTGATAGGTCAGGTTTTAAACCCGGCCTTTTTTATTTATTTATTACCTTTCCAAAAAATAATTTCTATTAAACCATTTCGATAAATTTCCGATATTCTATATTGCAGGAGAAGTAAGATAAATTGAATTAGATAAATACGTTTTTAGGAGATTGAATCATGATTAGAGGTCTTTACACTTCGGGCTGGAGTATGCTGGCTAACAGCAAGCAAATGGATGTTGTATCCAATAACCTTGCAAATGTCAATACCGCTGCATACAAGAAAGATACGGTGATATTGGAAAGCTTTCCCGATGCACTGGTGAGGCGAGTAAACGACAGATCCAGCAGCAATCCTTCGGGAAGGTTGGGGAACGTACAGCTTGGAAATGATGTAGGAGAGGTATTTACGTACTATAATCAGGGACAGCTCCAGAAGACAGACAATAGCTTTGATATGGCGATTGAAAATTGCAATACTGCTTTCTTTACTGTAGCGGTACCTGCCGGAAACGGAGCGTACAGAGAGTGCTACACAAGGGATGGTTCATTTACGTTGAATTCCAATAGGCAGCTGGTAACAAAGGAAGGATATCCAGTAATGGGCCAAAACGGTGTCATTACTATTAATTCGGAAGATTTTAGCGTTAGTGATGATGGTTCGATTGTTGAAAACGGACAAATTGTTGACAGACTCTTAATAAGAAATTTTACCGATGCAACAACACTGAGGAAAATGGGGTCAAACCTTGTGGAAAGAACAGAGAATACGCAAGAGCAGCAATTTGATGGTATAGTGAGGCAGGGTTATCTTGAGCAATCAAATGTCAATTCTATTAATGAAATGATTAATATGATTACAATAATGCGTTCTTATGAGGCAAATCAAAAAATCTTTCAGGCCCAAGATGGAACACTTGAAAAAGCAGTAAACGAAATAGGAGTTGTGAGATAGGAGGATAAATTATTATGATGAGAGCACTGTGGACTGCAGGTTCAGGAATGACGGCTCAACAACTTAATGTCGATGTCATATCAAATAATCTTTCAAATGTTAATACCACCGGATATAAAAAGGAAAGACTAGAGTTTAAGGATATGCTTTATGATACCCTAAATAGGGCATATATCCTCGATGGGGAAGGAAGACCGGTAAATTTGCAGGTAGGGTATGGAACAGTGCCAATGGCTACGCTGAAGAATTTCCAGAGCGGAAACTTGGAGAAGACCGATAATCCTCTTGACCTTGCCATAGATGGGGATGGATTCTTCACTGTATTGGGTCCGCGGGGGGATATAGTTTATACCCGGGACGGAAGCTTTAAAATCAGTGTATCGGACAACGGCAATATCCTTACAACATCGGATGGATATCCGGTGCTGGATGAATCCGGAGTTGAAATAATACTTGATATAGATGTGTCAAAGCTGAATATTTCATCGGACGGAGAGATGAGCTACACCGACGAAAATGGGGTAGTAGTGCCATTAGGACAGAAAATAGGTATTGTAAAATTTCCGAACAGGAATGGTTTAGAAAGCATTGGAAGCAATTTTTATGCAAGCAACTCCGCATCCGGTGAGGCGGTTCCTGATGAGGAATTGGGCACAAGGAGCAATGTGAGGCAGTATTACCTTGAATCATCAAACGTACAGGTGGTTGAGGAAATGGTTAAGCTCATTGTTGCGCAAAGGGCATACGAAATTAATTCTAAAGCAATTCAGTCGGCAGATGAGATGCTCAGCATAGCGAATAATTTAAAAAGATAATATAAGTTAGTGTTTTGTTGAAACCCTTCAATATTTTGACTGGAAAAATTGAATAGGAGCGATTATAATGGATATAAGCGCGATTAACAATAAATATTTTAACAGTACAGTACAGAGTACCAGTACTAAGTCTACCGATGATGATTTTGAGAAAAGACTTACCAATGCTCTTGAGAACAAGGACGAAAAAGAGCTGAAAAAAGTGTGCAAAGAATTTGAAGGAATTCTGTTGGAAATTATGTACAAACAGATGAAAGCTACAGTTCCCAAAACAGATTTGATACCCACTGACCCTGGAAGGGAAATTTTCGAAGATATGCTGGATGAGGAACTGGTAAAGGAGTCGACCGAGCATACCAACTTAGGCCTTGCAGATAGCCTTTACAAACAGCTTTCGAGGAATCTTAAGTCTGGTTGATGTCTTAATTGCTAAGATTCCGGCTGAAATTGTTGGCTAAGGGAGTATAAAAATATTGATGAAGAGTAAGGTTTCTGTTAATACAATTATATTTATGCTATTAATAATATCGACCCTCATAATTATTTATGCAGGGCGTTTTTTATTTGCCGAAGGAAAACCGTCTGACAATAGAGGGTCAGATAATGCCGCCGTTGGCGATACAATCTCGACAGAAGGTAAATTATTTCCCGTGGAGCATAGGGCTATTAGTACAGAAATCAATGGAATGAAGCAAGAAATAAATCTTTTGGAGATTGATTTGAGTTCGGACGGCGTCAAAATAAAGCCGGCCCTATCCTTTAATACGATATATGGTTTTCAGAGCCTTAAGGATATTGCAATTAATAACAATGCTTATGCTGCTGTCAATGCAGGATTCTTCCACTCATATGGAGAGCCTTCCGGGATGGTGGCCATCGATGGGAAAATCTATACAAAGTCTACGGGAAGATTCCCTGTGTTTGTTGTGCAGGGGAAAAAGGCCATTTTGAGTGAAATTTGGAGCAATATATGGATATTACATGGTAACAGAAGGATTGCGGCGGATAATATAAACAGAGAGGGAAGAGCCGGGGAAATAGTTGTGTATACACCGGTATTTGGTCCTACCAATAGAGCAAACAGGCTTAATACTTCATATGTTGTCGAAAATAACAGGGTTGTAAAGAAATTCCGGGGCGATACGGAGTGTAAAATTCCTCCGAATGGAATGGTGATTACCCTTTATGAGCCAATTTCATTGACTCAAAAATTTGAAGTGGGAGATTGGGTAGGAATCGATATTGATCCGGATTTTGAGCCGGGATTTCAGGCGTACGAGTGCGGAAGTTGGCTTGTGAGGGATGGAAAGTCCGTAGCCGTTGATAAAGACGAGTGGGTTGGCCTTTTGACCAATCGGGATCCGAGGACAGCCATAGGTATAAAATATGACGGAAGGGTATTGCTTATTACGGTGGATGGTAGGCAGCCGGGATACAGTCTGGGCCTTTCATCCAGAGAGCTTGCAAGCTATCTTATAAGTCTGGGGGTCAAGGATGCTGCTATGCTGGACGGCGGGGCTTCAACTCAGATGATTATTCAAAATGAGACGGTAAACAGCCTTCCGGCGCGGGAAAGAATGCTGGGAGGAGGAATTGTAGTCACTGTAAATACCGATTAGATTATTAAGTTTATTAGATTATTCGGGTATAAGTGTTTTACTTATTTACAACTCTTTGCTATAATGTATTTCGAACATAACTATTTTTGGAAAGAGGTGATTTGGTGCTGACCAATGCAGAAATTCAGAATATTATTCCTCACAGATATCCCTTTTTATTGATCGATAAAGTAATAGAGGTTGAACCGGGGAAGAAGGCAGTGGCAATAAAGAATGTTACAATAAATGAGCCGTTCTTTCAGGGTCATTTTCCGGGTAACCCAATTATGCCGGGGGTTCTTATAGTTGAGGCCTTAGCACAGACTGCATGCGTTGCAGGGCTGATGCTTGAAGAGAATAAAGGGAAACTAGGTGTGTTTACAGGTATTGAGTCGATGAAATTCAGAAAACAGGTGGTTCCCGGGGATACATTGAAGCTTGAGGCAGAGTTTTTGATGTTTAAGATGGGAATGGGAAAAGTAAAGGTTCTGGCTACTGTAGATGAGCAGGTTGCAGCGGAGGGCCAGATAAAGTTTGCAATGATTGATCCCAATAAATAAGAATAGTTAATATTAATAATATTTATATCAAGAAGTCCGAGGACGACACAGGGTATTGTGAAGTCATCGGACTTATTATTGTTTGTCTGCCTTTTAATCAGCTCGAGATATCACTAATTCATCAACTGACTGCTGCTATTTGCTTATCTTTGAGAAACATCTCGCCGACCCTGTATATATCTCCGGCTCCCATGGTAAGTATCAAATCCCCTGAGGAAGCATTTTCCTTGAGGTATTCAACAATTCCTTCAAAGTCAGGCAGATATATGGCATCCTGACCGTTTGCCCGTATCTTTTCTGCAAGAGTGCTTGAATGTATTTCGCCAGTATCTTTTTCCCGGGCAGAGTAAATATCTGCAATAATAACTTTATCCGCGTCTTTGAAGGCTTCTGAGAACTCATCCAATAGGAGTTTTGTCCTGGTATAGGTATGGGGCTGAAACACAGTCCAAATCCTCGGATAGTTTCCACCTCTTGCAGCTTTTAGTGTTGCCTTGATTTCCGAAGGGTGATGAGCATAGTCATCAACAACCTTTATATTGTCTTCGATTCCCTTTAATTCAAAACGTCGATGAATGCCTATATAGCTCTCAAGGCCTTTCTTTATACCTTCAATACTGCATCCTAAGGCATGGCATGCTGCAATTGCTGCAAGGGAGTTGCTGATATTGTGGACGCCCGGAACGTTAAGCTCTATGTGTGTGATTTTTTCATTGTTTTTAAGTACGGTAAAGGACGCACATCCGTTCTCATTGAAGGAAATATCTTCGGCTCTCCATGTTGCATCCTTTGAATTGAGGCCATAGGTAATTATGTTGCAATGTACACTTTTAAGAAGGGACGAAATGTTCTCGTCATCAACGCATGCAACTACATAGCCGTTCTCAGGGATAAGATGTATAAACTTTAAAAATGAGTTTTTAATATGCTCTATATCCTTAAAATAATCAAGGTGGTCGGCTTCAATATTTAGCACAACGGCAAGATAGGGGTGAAATTTAAGAAAGCTTTCCACATATTCACATGCTTCGGCAACGAAGTAGTCGTTTCCTCCTATGCGTGTATTTCCGCCAATGGCATCCAGCTCTCCGCCTATATGAATAGTAGGATCTAGAGCCGATTTAAGCATGATCAACGAGATCATGGATGTGGTGGTTGTTTTGCCGTGGGTACCGGATACGGCAATACTGAAAGGATATTTCTTCATTATCTCGCCCAACAAGGTTGCCCTTTCTAAAGTGGGGATTCCGAGGTCTCTGGCTTTCATAAGCTCGGGATTGTCACTTTTTACGGCGGCTGTATATACAACAAGATCTGCATCGCCAATGTTTTCTTCGCTATGTCCTGTATATATCTTAATTCCTTTATTCTCAAGCTTTGAGGTTATGTTCGAAGATCTCATGTCAGAGCCGGATACATTAAATCCCAGTTTTAAAAGGATCTCTGCCAGTCCACTCATACTTATTCCGCCTATACCGATAAAATGCACATGTTTAAATTTCTTTGAATCCAATATACTTGATTGTTCCAATGCCAACACTCCTTAACTATTAATCTACAGCCAGATAACATCATAATCTATATTTTATTAAATTCCAACACATATTTTATAGTTTTATATTAATACTAACCAGCTGATATAACAATAAAAATACCCAATTAGTATTATATGAAAATTTTAACACATTTATAAGTGTTTCCGTATATTTAATTTTAAAACAATAAAAATGAGTATAGAGCTGAACGATTTAACTAAAAATACTTAAAATATTCGGAAATTTATAGTATAATATACGCAGATTAATTAAAAGAAAAAGTTGACTTTCTTGGTTAATCCACACATTACTTTTTGAGAAACGTATATAAAATAAGCTTGGAGGGATATGATGGAAAAGTTTCATAGGAATGAACGGCTTGCTGTTTTGATGAAGACCCTGTGTGATTCACCGGGGGAAACCTTTACCCTTGGCAGCTTCGCTGATATGTTTGGTTCCGCAAAGTCCACAATAAGTGAAGATATAGATATTGTACAGAATTTACTTGAAAAGTTTGATTTGGGGTCAATCGAAAGCATGTCCGGTTCTCTTGGAGGTATAAGATTTGTCCCAAGCTATAAAAAAGATAAGATAAAATCCATCCTAAACTCCCTGTGCCAAGACTTGTCAAACAGTCAGAGAATTCTTCCGGGCGGGTATCTATATATGCTGGATATTATTTATGATCCCAAAAAGATATCCGATATTGGTTATATTTTTGCAGGGCATTTTTATAAAAGAGAAATAGATTGTGTCATTACGGTTGAGACAAAGGGTATTCCCCTTGCCTTTGCCACCGCAAAGCAGTTGGGTGTACCTCTGGTGATAGCAAGACACAACAGTGAAGCCACTGATGGACCGTCGGTAAACATAAATTATGTGTCCGGTTCGTCAAAGAAGATTCAGACAATGGTTCTTCCTATGAGGGCTCTCAAGGGCTATTCAAGGCTCCTTTTCATAGATGATTTTATGAAAGGGGGAGGTACCGCCAAAGGTATAATTGATATGGTAAGAGAGTTTGAGTCTGAGGTTGTTGGGATTGGTGTGGTTATTGAGACCTTGGAGCCGTCTAAAAAGCTGGTTGACGATTATGTATCCCTATTAACTTTGAACATTGTAAATACAGAGGATAAGATTATAGATTTAAAGCCCAGCAAAGAATGGATATAGAAAAAGCTGATATCTATAAAGTATCGGCTATTAGACCTTTTTGCAGGAGTCTCCAATCTCTAAAGAAACGTCCAGAATATAGTGTTTTGGTTCATTTGCTGAATTAACTATACATTCAAACAGTTTCTGCGCAATAAGATCTATATCCTGTCGGATTGTAGTTATTCTTGGATAGAAGTATTCGGGATTGCAGCCGTCAAATCCCACAACAGAAAAATCGTCAGGTACTTTCATTCCTATCTTGTTTGCTCTGGTAATAAATCCTCTTGCAATTTGGTCATTGGCGCATACAATGGCTGTAGGTCTATTTGCCAATGAGCAAAAATAATCAAAAGCATAAGCACCGGTTTTTGATACTAGTTCTCCATGAAAGATGTATTCAGAATGAACGTTAAGACCTTTTTCTTCAAGTGCAAAAACGTAAGCTTGCTTTCTTTCTTCACATGACTTGGCAGCAGGGGTATAGCCAGCAAAGGCAATCTGACGATGGTTTAGATTATATAAATAATCAACAAGCATTTGAATTCCTTTTGTATTATCACTTTTTACAGAAGAATATTTTTCGGAAATTTGTCGGTCATGAAAAACAAAAGTTTGATTTTGAAATTTCTCCCAGAACACATTTTTATTGTATCCTTCAGTTAAAACAATTCCTTTAGCTCTTATTCCTTCACAGTATTTTAAATATTCAATTTCTTTTTGGGAATTGTTTTCCGTATTGCAAATTAAAAGGGTGTATCCATTTTCAAAGGCAATGGTATTCAGAGATTTCACAAGGGAAACGAAAAAAGGGTTGTCCAAATCAAAAACAAAGATAGCTATGGATTTGGAGTTTTTTGAATACATACTCTTGGCTGTTATGTTTGGGACATAATTATATTCCTCAATTATTTTGTTGACTCGATTGCGAACTTCTTCTGATGTTTTAGGTGATCCATTAATAACTCGTGAAACAGTTGCAATCGAAACACCTGCCAGTTGTGCTATTTCCCGTATGCCTATATAATTCTTCTTCATAATATTCCAATCTCCTTAATGGATATTTGCTTTGTAACACCCCTTAAGAATATGATATAGTTTTTTTGCGTAAAAATCAACATGTTTCAATAAAATTTATGTAACGTTACACAAAAACAATCAATTCGACTGATATTCTCGGCTTTGCTATTTGATGAGATACAATAGTGCTTGCGGACAGGAATGATAATCCATAAAAAAAGCCACGAAAAAAGGATTGACATAAAATATGTTTATGGTAAAATAGAATTAAGGAAACTTGTTACACGAATAGAGGGGTGTTGAATATGAATGAGAGAATAGTAAGGTTAAGACAAAGGCTATTTGATCAGACACCAAAGGTATGCTCTGAACGATGTAAAATTTTCACTGAATCAGTAAAAAATGATGCGGGTTTACCAATTGCAATTCAACGTGCTAATGGATTCTATAACGTTTTAGACAAGATGACGGTTTGGGTCAAAGACGATGAGTTAATTGTTGGAAATCAGGCAAAGTGGCCAAAGGCCTCTCCTATCTATCCTGAATACTCTAATGAGTGGATTGTCGAAGAATTAAATGGCAACCCTTATGAGTGGGATAAGAGACCGGGTGACAAGTTTTATGCTGACGATGACGTTAAGAAGGATTTGCTTGAGTGCATAGAGTACTGGAAAGACAAGACCCTTTACGAGAGTTTGAGGAAAACTCTGCCTGATGAAATAAATAAGGCATGGGATGCAGGGGTTATTGACGATACATGGGTAAGTGCTGCTGGGCTTGGAAATGTGATTCCTGATTACAGACTCGTTATTACAAAAGGTTTGAGAGATGTTATTGATAGAATTAAAAAGAGAATGAGTGAGCTTGATTTAAAAGAGCCTGGCAATGTTAAAAAGAAGTTTTTTCTTGATGCAGCATTAAAGAGCAATATGGCTGTAGTAAATTTTGCCAATAGGATTGCAGATGAGTGTGAAAAAGAAGCTCAAAAATGTAATGATGAAAAACGTAAATCTGAGCTTTTAAACCTTAGCGAAATTTGCAGAAATGTGCCGCTCAATCCCGCAAGAACTTTTCATGAGGCAGTCCAGTCTATATATTTTATATTGTTGGCAGTTCATCTCGAATCTAATGGACATGCTATTTCTCTTGGTAGATTTGATCAGTATGTATATCCGTTTTATAATAAAGATATTGAAGAGGGTAGAATTACAAGGGAAGAAGCTCTTGAGATCATTGAATGTTTCTTTATTAAATGTAATGAACTCAACAAACTGCGTTCGTGGCCCGATACAGAATTCTTCCTGGGTTATCAGATGTTTATCAACCTAGCGATTGGTGGACAGACAAGGGATGGCGAAGATGCAGTAAATGAGGTATCCCATCTTTGTATTGAGGCCTGTAAAGAATTAAAACTGGTAACTCCATCAATTTCTGTTAAATGGTTTGAAAAGACCGATGACGATTTCATGCTCAAAGCTTTAGAGGCCGCACTTGTTCACCAGGGAGGCATGCCGGCTTTTTATAATGACCTTGCGTTCATAAGAACACTAAGAGATATGGGGATTGCCGAAGAGGATTTGGTTGAGTGGGCTCCGGATGGATGTATCGAAGCCTCAATTCCAGGGAAATGGGATTTTGCTGCAAAAGGTCCGTGGCTAAGTGTTGAAAAAGTGTTGGATATCACTTTGAACAATGGATATGACCTTAATACAGGTATACTGTTTAAAAAGACGAGCAAAAACATAGAAGATTGTACAAGTATAGAAGAAATCTATAAAGAGTATACAGATATGCTTACATACTTTATGGATTTGCAGGTTATAACTGAACATATTAATGATTACTTCCATTGCCTTTACGATATTAATGCATTCAGATCATCTCTTGTGGAGGATTGTATCGGAAGATGTCTTGACTTGGTAGAAGGTGGTTCGGTATATTCTGCTGATGGTGGTCCGACCGCGGGAACAATCAGCGCAGGAGATGCGATGGCGGCTCTAGACTATATTGTGTTTGACAAAAAATTATTGACTTTAGAACAGGTTTTGCATGCTTGCAGAACAAACTATGAAGATATGACGACGACACCCACGGGCCCTGAAATTAGAGCCATAATGCTGAACAAAGCCCCCAAGTTTGGAAACGACGATGACAGGGTAGATAAATGGGTTGTTGCTATTGAAGATTTTATAGGCTCCAGATATCGCCATGAGTATAAGAGTTCGAAATATGGCAAAGGTCCTATACCTTGCTGTTATTCATACAGCCAGAGTCCCGTTACAGGAAATATAGCCTTTGGACGTTCGGTATGCGCTACACCTGATGGCAGAAAGAAAGGAGAACCTGTTAATAATGGTATCTCTCCTGCCAACGGCTCTGAGAAAAATGGTGCCACTGCTGTTTGCAATTCTATTGCAAAGCTACCGAGTATTTGGTTCCAAAAGGGCGCTATTTTCAACATGAGATTAACAAAGAATGCGGTTTCGACAGTTGAACAGCGTAAACGCGTCGTAGCAATGATCAAAGTATTATTTAGCCAGTATGCACAACAGATCCAATTCAATGTAGTGGATAGCAAAACTTATAAGGACGCTATGGAGCATCCTGAAAAATATAAGGACTTAATGGTTAGAGTATCTGGATACAGTGCACTATTTACAGCCCTTGCTCCTGAATGTCAAATGGATGTAATTAATCGGGCAGAGATTGATGTATAGAATTATTCAGTTTGTAGATGTTACTAAAATAATCCTAGTATTCAAAAGTAGGGATAGAAAATGAAGATAGATAGGGCCACTGTATTCGAAATTGAACGCTATGGAATTGAAGATGGACCAGGTATAAGAACAGTTGTGTTTTTAAAGGGCTGTGCTTTAAGGTGTAAATGGTGCGCCAACCCTGAATCACAGCTCTTTGAAAAACAGATTATGTTTAAAAGCAATTTATGCAAAAACTGCCGGAAGTGCTTGGAAGTTTGTCCGCGAAAATGCATAGAGGATATGGAAGGGTACGGTTATATCACTACCGGAAAGGAATGCAACCAGTGCGGAGCTTGTGTTGATAATTGCTACGTAAACGCGCGAAGTATTGTGGGAATTGATTATACTGTGGACGAAGTAATAAAAGAAGTCCTGAAGGATGAGCAATATTACAAAATGTCAGGCGGAGGCGTAACTTTCAGTGGCGGGGAACCTTTTTTTCACTACGAGTTTATTAATGAATGTGCGTCGGAGCTAAAAAAATACGGAATATCTATACTGATTGAAACCTGTGGGCATGTTCCGTTAAAGAATATTCAAGTATGTTCAGAGAATATAGATTATATATTCTTTGACATAAAGCATATGGACACAAATAAACATAAAACATTAACGGGGGTGGGAAATGAGCTGATTCTAGAAAACCTCTTATGGTTGAATAGCAATTTTATGGGTGAGCTGTCGGTAAGATACCCATACATTCCTGGATGCAATGACGATAGGCAAGATATCGAAACTTTTCTTGACTATATCAGCAAACTTAAAAATGTAAAGCAAGTCTACTTTTTACCCTATCACAAGTTGGGCATTTCAAAATACCAGGGTCTTGGCAGAAAATATGAAATGCCGGACATGAGTTCTTTGAAATTTACTGAAATCCAATTTCTGAAAGATTATGAAAAAAAGTATAATGTAGCAATAAAAGTCTAACGAAGGGAACGGTTCAATATGGTAAATAAAAATATCGTTGGCCTGGATTGCGGAAATTCTTCGTTCAGAGTTTTGCTTGGTAAATACGATGGAGAAACAATAAAAACAGAGGTTATCGATCAAATTCAAAATGATATGATAAGGATTGGTGACTATTTCTACTGGGATATTTTGAAAATATTTGAAGGATTTAAAGTATCTTTGAAAAAAATAGCTCGTCAAGTAGATACCATTGACTCTATCGGAATTTGTACTTGGGGTGTCGATTTTGCTCTGTTTGACAAATCCGGAAATATGATTGGCAATCCGCTTTCCTATAGAAATGATATGGGTGAAATTTATTTAAATAAGTTTACCGAAGAGCAGAAGAAAGAAATGTTTCAAAAAACGGGTATTATATGTGACAAGATCAATTCAATTTATCGTTTAATGGCGCTAAAGGATATTATGCCCGACGTTTATTCAATTGCAGATAAGGTATTGATGGTACCCGACATATTGAATTATTTTATGACAGGAGTTATGATGAATGAACCTAGTGAGTTGAGTACTACCCAACTTATGAGTTCAAGGACGAGAAAAATATGCCCGGACATTTGCAGGGAATTTGGGATTTCTGAAACGCTATTTTGCGAAATAGGCGAACACGGAAAGCAGATAGGTTTGGTGCAGAAAAATATATTAGAGGAAATAGGCGTAAATTATGATATTCCGGTAATATGTGTTCCATCTCATGATACTGCGTCTGCAATTCTGGCTATTCCGACCCAGGAAAATGACTTTGCTTTCATCAGCTCGGGAACATGGTCTCTTATAGGGACAGAAGTTGAAGAACCGATTATAAATGACATTGTTTTGGAATCATCATTAACAAATGAGATAGGCGCTTTTAATAAAATCACTCTTTTGAAAAACAGCGCTGGGATGTTCATTATTCAGAGAATAAAAAAAGAGTTTGATTCAGTAATGAATAGGACAAGTACTTGGGACGAACTTGATGAGCTTGCCGAGCAGTACGACGGCCAAACACCTCTTTTCAATATTAACAATTCAAGATTTTTTAATCCTTTCAAAATGAGCGAAGAAATATGGAATTATCTCTTAGAGACGGGTCAGGTACAGGGAGAACTAAATTGGGGAGCAATCATTAAGGCTGTTCACGAGTCTATGGCTTGCTGCTACGCTGTAACCGTAGAACAGCTTGAAAAGACAGTGTCAAAGCACTTTGACAGTATTTATATCGTTGGCGGCGGTTCTAAAAATATTATGGTAAACAAACTTACAGCTAAACGCACCGGCAAAAAGGTCATCGCTTGCAGCAAGGAAAGCACAGCCTTAGGAAACATTGCAGCACAACTTAAAGCCTTCGATGAGAGTTTGGATTACAGAAAGATTAGGGAAGTTATAGCTAATTCTATTTCCTTAAAGGAATATGTAGAAGCAAAAGACGGAACGGAAACTGTTGAACGTTACAGGAAAATGCCATAGAGAGGGTGAGGCGAGTGGAAGAAATCTTACTTGAAATGAGTGGCATCAATAAAAGTTTTTTTGGAGTACAGGTTCTAAATAACGCTCAAATACAAGTAAGGTCAGGAGAGGTTCATGTCTTGCTTGGTGAGAATGGCGCCGGAAAATCAACACTTATTAAGATCCTGTCAGGTGCTTACCAAAAAGAAAGTGGAAAAATCATTCTTGATGGCGAAGAACTAAATGCTTGTTCT
This sequence comes from Acetivibrio mesophilus, assembly GCF_004102745.1. Lineage (GTDB taxonomy): Bacteria > Bacillota > Clostridia > Acetivibrionales > Acetivibrionaceae > Hungateiclostridium > Hungateiclostridium mesophilum. The sequence continues at coordinate 47,608 of NZ_RLII01000006.1, forward strand.
CCGAAGCAGATGATAGAAAAGGGAGTTAGTGTTATTTACCAAGAGTTCAATCTAAACCCTTATGTCCCCATTTATGAAAACATCATGCTGGGCAAGGAGATCGGCAAGTACGGAATCATCAATCATAAATCTTCAATCCAAGAAGCCCAAAAGTACCTTGACCTTATTGGCCTAGAAGTTGATCCGAGGACTTTAGTGGGGGAATTGAGTGTAGCTCAAAAGCAAATGGTTGAAATAGCCAAAGCAATCTCGACGGATGTAAAGCTACTGGTTCTGGATGAGCCTACAGCATCCATAACGGAAAAGGAAACTTTGAAGCTTTTTGAAATTGTGAGGAATCTTAAGAAAAAAGGTATTGGGATTATATACATTTCTCACAGAATGAGTGAGTTGTTTGAAATTGGAGACCGCTGTACTGTAATGAGGGATGGTCAATATGTAAAAACTCTTGATCTTGATAAAACCAATGTTGATGAGCTTACCAAGCTTATGGTTGGAAGAGAAGTATCTTTTGAAAGATTCAAAAATAGCTATATTGTCGAGGATGAGGTGGTCCTTGAGGTTAACAATATCGTCTATAAGAATGTTTTGAAGGATATAAGTTTCAAGCTGAAAAAAGGCGAGATATTAGGATTAGCCGGACTGGTGGGAGCAGGAAGAACAGAGCTTGCAAAATGCATCATAGGAGCTTACAAAAAGAGCAATGGAACGGTTTATCTTAAAGGGAAAAAGTTGAAGGATAAGGATATTAAAGACTCAATTGACAAAGGAATTGTCTATCTAAGCGAAGATCGTAAAGATGAAGGACTTGTGCAAATACACCCGTTAACAGACAATATTGCACTGCCAAACCATGAAAAGTTATGTAAATTTGTGCTTAACAATAAAAAAGTGTGCACGGTGACAAAAGAATATATTAACAAATTAAAGATTAAGTCTTCTTCACATATGGCAGAAGCAAAAAGCTTGTCTGGCGGAAATCAACAAAAGGTGGTTATTGCAAAGTGGTTGTATTCAAATGCGGATATCTACATTTTTGATGAGCCGACACGGGGGATAGATGTTGGTGCCAGAGATGAAATTTATAATATCATGGTTGATTTGGTGAAGAATGGAGCATCGATCATCATGATATCTTCGGACATGGTGGAAGTTCAGAAAATGTGCAACAGAATTATCGTTCTCAAAGAAGGCAGAGTCACAGCCGATTTGGAAAATACCGATGAATTAACCCAGGATCAAATATTGTATTATGCTCTTTCCGGAGGTGGACAAATTGAATAATATGATTAACAGACTTAAGAAAATTGATATTAAGTCAATAACCCTATATATCGGTGCAGTACTTATCCTTGTTGCATTTACTATAATTTGCAAGATTAATGGGAAGGATTTTTTGACAACATCAAACATTCAGAATATTATTGCTCAGTCATCGGTTATAGCGGTTGTTGCTATCGGTACATCCTTGGTTATACTGACAGGAGGAATAGATTTATCGGTTGGTTCAATTGTAGGCTTCGTAGGGATTTTCGGCGGTATGCTTATAAAAAACGGTATATCTCTGCCACTCACAATACTAATATGTATTGCGGTTTCTGCAATTATTGGATTGATGACCGGATATATTGTAAGTTATGGGAAGGTACCGGCATTTATAGTAACATTGGGTACTATGCAAATCATAAGGGGCGTTACAAAAGTCTTAACTTCGGGCAAGCCGGTTGCTGGGTTCCCGGATGCACTTTCAGAGTTGACAGCATTTGAAATATTCGGTATTCCTATTATTATCTTTTATGTTTTTGTTCTTTACGCGCTTATTATGTTCACACTGAAGAAAACAAAATTCGGAAGAAGAATCTATGCAATAGGCGGAAATGCAAACGCTGCCAAACTTTCCGGTATCAAAGTCAATAAAATCGAGATGTTAACTTATATGCTGGCCGCGATATTCTCTGCATTGGGAGGAATACTGTTGCTTTCTAGATTATCATATGCTGACCCCAATGCAGGATCGGGATATGAAATGGATGCAATTGCAGCAGTTGTTATTGGGGGAATAGGACTTTCCGGTGGTAAAGGAAAGGCAGGAAATACCCTCGTTGGCGCACTTATACTTGGAATGCTCAAGTGCGGTCTGCAAATCTTAAATGTGCCGGTTTACTATCAAACAATAATCATAGGTGTCGTAATTATACTTGCTGTTTATATGGATAAGGCAAAAGAAAGAAAGGCAGAGTAAAATTTTGTGTCTAACACCAAATTTTATGGTGTTAAGATAAAAAAAGATGGAGGCTAAAACTATGAAAAAATTATTAGCGGTTGTTATGGTTCTTATGCTGGCATCTTCTGTTATGCTGACGGGCTGTTCAAATAATAATCCATCCGGGAGTTCGCCAAATACAGGAGGAAATGCATCAAAACCCGTTATTGGTTTTATACCAATGACACTAAACAACGAGTACTTCATCACAATGGTTAATGGAGCAAAGAAAAAGGCTGCTGAGCTTGGCGTTGAGCTTAAAGTGCAAGCCGGTGACCAACATGCAAATGCGGCAGATCAGTTAACAATAGTGGAAAATATGATAACATCAGGTGTTGATGCTATCTGTATAGTTCCCAGTTCCTCAGAAGGTTTGGCTGCTGCACTTAAGAAATGTAAAAAAGCAAATATCCCTGTTATTAACCTTGACACAAAATTAAGTGAGGATATTCTTAAGGAAGCGGATATGAGCGTACCGTTCTACGGAACAAATAACTATGAAGGGGCAAAGCGTGCCGGTGAATATGTAAAGGCTAACTTTAAGACTGGAACGAAGACAGCGATTCTTACCGGTATAGCGGGACAACAGAATGCAGCTGACAGAAAAAATGGCTTCATTGAGGGAGCGGGGGATGCGATTCAAATCGTTGCGGAACAATCTGCAAACTGGGAGGTTGATCAGGGATATGCAGCAACTCAGAATATTCTTACAGCCAATCCGGATTTGGAATTGATTTACTGTGGTAATGATGGCATGGCTATCGGTGCACTTCGTGCTGTTAAGGAGGCAAAGAAAAGCGACCAGATTAAAGTAATTGGATTTGACGGTATTTCGGAAGCTCTTAATTTAATTTCATCCGGTGAACTCTATGGCTCTGTTGCTCAGTATCCTGCCGAAATGGGGATACTCGGAGTAGAAAATGCAGTAAAACTTATAAAAGGTCAGAAAGTTGAAGAGTATATTGACACAGGTGCAAAACTCATTATACCTTCAAATGTAGACGAGCATCAGGAATATGTTAAACAATTTGCAGAATAAATAACATCAGTAAATTTTCCTATACTATAGTGGTCATCACAATTGTTGTGGTGGCCTCTATAGTCAAATGGGAAATATGCATGTCATAACCGATAATGGTATGTCTATAAAAAGTTGGAAAAGAGGAGAAATATGAATATCAAAAGAATCATTGTGGATTCCGGAATTCGCATGCTAAATTCGGGACTTACGGTCGGAACATGGGGAAATATCAGTTTTCGTGACAAGGAATCAAATTTAGTTTATCTTACCCCTAGCGGAATGGATTACTCAGCTATTATTGAAGATGATGTTGTAGTTTGTGATCTAGACGGCAATATAGTTGAAGGAAAAAGGAAGCCGACTATAGAAAAAGGAATGCATTTGGCGGTTTATAAAGCCAGACCGGAAGTAAATGCTGTTGTACACACCCATCCTATCTACTCAACTGTTTTTTCATGTATTGGAGAAGACATTCCCCTTATAATCGACGAAGCAGCCCAAACGCTAGGCGATGTTGTAAAAACAGCTTCATATGCTCTACCTGGTTCGCAGGAACTGGCTGACAATTGTATAAAAGCACTTGGGACGAAATCAAACGCATGTCTTTTAATGTCACACGGTGCAGTATGCGTAGGGGAAACAATGGATGCTGCGTTTAAAGTATCAACTGTGCTTGAAGTCACTGCGCAAATTTATTATATGATAAAATCCATGGGAAAAGAATATATAAAGATTTCAGAAGAGAATATTGTTGCTATGGAGTATTTTGTTAAGAATATTTATGGGCAAAGGTAAGAAATATAAAGGGCAAACAAATTTTTATGAAAGTTTGCCCAATCCCCCTTTTTCTTTATAGGCCAAGTCAAGCATTTGTAGAAGTATATATGTTGCAATATCCAAAATCAATGTAAAATGTTTATTGCAAAATATATAGATACTTTTCAACCGGATTTCCTTAAATCATGAATAATATATTTATAAAGAGAAATGCTATAAAAAGGTTTTACTTTATAAATTTAAAATAAAAATAAAAATGATAAAAAAATAAGAAGGAAAATCAGAAATAATGCCGAATATATTATTAAGTACACGATGAATACACAATTTACGGAAGGTGGTAACATCTCATGGAAATTACCGATGTTCGTATCAGAAAAATCGATTCAGAAGGAAAAATGAAAGCTGTCGTTTCTGTAACCTTTGATAATGAATTTGTTGTTCATGACATTAAGGTTATTGAAAGTCAGAATGGTTTGTTCATTGCAATGCCGAGCAGAAAAGCGCCAGATGGGGAATTCAGGGATATTGCTCATCCTATCAATGCAGAAACTAGGGGCAAGATCCAGAGTGCCATTTTGGATAAATATGAGTCAATTTCTTCAGGCAGCATTGAGACAGAAGAAGGTATAGAATAATAATCAAATTATTCCAAAACCATATTAAAAATAATAAGATAATGAAATTTAAAATTACTAAATCGTGAAAAGCACTGCATTAAATCCATGTTTATTCCGTTTTTTCATGGTGCGGCTATTTGTCCTGTCAACCGGACTTTTGGTCGGATTGGAAAGAATGTGAAGGGGACTAATGTTCCGATGAATATGCTGTAATTTAATGCGTACTTTTGACGATTTTTATTTGTGCGAAAATTTGCTTTTGTTGTTGAAAAGTTTATTAAAAAATGAGAAAATAGATGTGGCTTTAAAATACTCATTAATGCATAATAATATTATTGAATATTAAATTTAAAAAGCTTCATAGATTAATTGCAGAATTTCTTTTATAGATATTAATAGAATAATATAAAGGAATCTTCAAAGTGCTTTGAGAGCTTTTTTTCTTCATGGAGCTAAGAAGGAGGAAACTTTTAATGGGATGCTTGATGGCAGTCATTCTTGCAGCTGGAGAGGGAAAGAGAATGAAGTCCAAAAAAGCAAAGGTAGTGCATGAAATCTTCGGTATGCCTTTGGTTGAATGGGTTTATAGATCGGTAAAAAACGCAGGAGTAGATGAAGTTGTACTTGTGGTTGGGCATAAGGCAGAAGAGGTAAAAGAAAAAATGGGAGACAAGGCCCTATACGCTTTTCAAGAAAAGCAAATGGGTACAGGACATGCAGTGATGCAGGCCCAGGAATACCTGAATAATAAAGACGGTTATGTTATAGTGTTGTGCGGAGATACACCTCTAATTTCTTCTGAGACCATTTCAAATACCATTAATTATCATAAAGAAAATGCAAATTCAGCTACGATTATCACTGCAGAGCTTGATAAACCTGATGGATATGGTAGGATAGTAAGGAGCAGTGACGGCAGTGTAAAGAAAATTGTTGAGCACAAGGATGCTTCTTCGGAGGAAAGGAACATAAAAGAAATTAACTCCGGGATGTACTGCTTCAGTATAAAAGATTTGACAGAAGCATTGAAGGAGCTTGATAATAACAACAGTCAGGGAGAATACTACCTGACAGATACTATTGAAATACTTATAAGCAAAGGAAAAAAGGTTGGAGCAATAAAAGTTGAGGACAGCAGTGAGATACTGGGCATAAACGACAGAGCTCAGCTTGTTGAGGCTGGTGGAATAATTCGAAACAGAATTTTGAAAAGACATTTGGATAATGGTGTAACGATAATTGACCCTGCTTCAACGTTTATTGATGAGGATGTGGAGATAGGTATTGATACGGTGATTTACCCTTCAACAATTATCGAGGGGAAGACAAAAATAGGTGAAGATTGTATAATTGGTCCGGGAAGCAGGATTGTGAGTGCTCAAATATCCGACAGGGTAGAGGTAAAGAATTCTGTTGTGCTGGAAAGTTCGATAGATGATGATACAAAAGTAGGTCCCTTTGCATATTTAAGACCGGGAAGCAAGATAGGCAAAAAGGTTAAGATTGGTGACTTTGTTGAGGTTAAAAAGTCCGTAATAGGAGACAAAACCAAGATATCCCATCTCACTTATGTGGGAGATGCCGAAATCGGAAGCAATGTTAATCTTGGATGCGGCGTTGTAGTGGTGAATTATGACGGACAGAAAAAGAATAAGACAATTGTTGGAGACAATTCATTTGTGGGTTGCAATGTAAACCTAATTTCACCGGTTGAAGTTAAAAGCAACGCATATGTGGCAGCCGGTTCTACGATTACAGATGAAGTACCGGAAAACTCTCTTGCTATTGCCAGAAGCCGGCAGGTGATCAAGGAAGGCTGGGTTGAAAAAAGGAGAATACTAAATAAGCAAGAGAAAGATCAAAGCAAATAAATTATTAATTAATTATGTTTATTAATTTTTATTATTAATAAAATATAAAAGTAAGAAGGGGAACATAAGATGAATTTACATGGCAAGGATATTAAAATTTTTGCAGGGAACTCAAACAAGGAGTTGGCTTCAGAAATCGCAGAGAAAATTGGTCTTCCGCTTGGGTTGGCAAATGTAGGGAAGTTCAGCGATGGCGAATCTGCAATTAACATTAACGAGGTTGTGAGGGGGTCCGATGTATTTATTATACAATCTACATGTCCGCCTGTTAATGATAACCTTGTTGAATTATTGATTATGATAGATGCTCTAAAAAGAGCTTCAGCAGGAAGGATAACTGCTGTAATGCCGTATTTTGGCTATGCAAGACAGGATAGAAAAGCTAAAGCAAGGGATCCTATTTCAGCAAAACTTGTAGCAAATCTTCTCACAACTGCGGGAGCAGACAGGGTACTTACAATGGACCTTCATGCACCTCAGTTGCAGGGATTTTTTGACATCCCGCTGGATCACCTGCTTGGAGGTACTATACTGGCGAACTATTTCTTGGAGAAATTTGAGGATACAAGCGATGTTGTCGTGGTATCACCTGATGTAGGCAGCGTTTCGAGGTCAAGGAAATTTGCCCAGAGGTTGGATGTTCCCCTGGCTATTATTGATAAGAGAAGGCCAAAGGCCAATGTTTCCGAAATAATGAACATAATTGGCGACGTTAACAATAAGAGAGTAATATTGGTGGATGACCTTATTGACACAGGAGGAACAATCGTTAATGCCGCAAATGCTCTTATCGAAATAGGGGCAAAGGAAGTATATGCATGCTGTACTCACGGACTTTTGTCGGGGCCTGCAATTGACAGAATCAAAGAGTCCGGAATGAAAGAGCTTGTTACATTAAATACAATCCCGTTGGATGAGAATAAGAGAATCGACAAAGTAGTCTCGTTGTCCGTTGCTTCTGTATTTGCTGAAGCTATCGAAAGGATATATGGGGATATTTCCATAAGCTCACTCTTTACCCAGCAGGATTAATTATTGGTAAATATTAATTAAGCGGTTGTTGTGCATAAATGACATATTATAAAATTTTACATTGCCTCCTTAAGAAAATTAGGGAGGCAATTTATTAGTGGTCGTTTTATTTTAAATACGGTCGTGTAAACATTGTGAGAAGAGGTGACGAATTTGGAGGATTTGCTTGTAATAGTCGGATTGGGCAATCCGGGGACTAAATATGAGAATACAAGACATAATGTGGGATTTGATACGGTGGAACTTCTTTCAAGAAGACACAATATAAAGATTACAAAGCTTAAGCATAAGGCGCTTATCGGCGATGGGGACATAGGAGGAAAGAGAGTAATTCTTGTCAAGCCGCAGACTTTTATGAATCTCAGCGGTGAAAGTGTGCGGGAAATAATTGAATGGTATAAGATTCCTGTAAAAAATATTATAATAGTATATGATGACATAGATTTGGCTGTGGGAAAGCTTAGATTAAGGCCAAAAGGAAGTGCCGGAACACATAACGGAATGAAATCTGTGATATATCAGATACAATCCGATGAATTTCCCAGAGTAAGAATCGGTGTTGACAAGCCTCCGGAGGGATGGGACCTGGCCAATTATGTTCTTGGAAGGTTCTCCGGTGACGAAAAAAAGAAGATGGAAGAAGTTATTGAGAGTGCGGCGGATGCTATTGAGACTATAATAAAATCGGGTATTGACAGTGCAATGAATAAATTCAACAAATAACATACTGGTGCTAAGAGGTTTATTAATCATGAGTATATTAAAGGATAAGCAGTATCTGGTAGAGCCCCTTTTTGAGATAAAGGAGTATACTGATGTGCTTGAGAACATCAAAAGGGGAATACCTACAACTCTGACAGGCCCCTCGGAATCCCAAAAGGTTCATGTGGCCTGCGGGCTATGCTGCCATTTGGGTTTAAAAGGTATATATATAGCTTTTAATGAGATGCAGGCAAGAAAAATGTTCGAGGATATTTCATTTTTCTTTGGAAGAGATGCTGTATTCTTCCCATCAAAGGAGATTATGCTTCATGATGTGGAGGCAAAGAGCTATGATTCGGTTTATGAAAGAATAAGTGCTCTTTACAGGATTGTAAACGATGACTACAGCTTTATAGTAACAAGTGCCGAAGCATTGTGCCAGAAACTGATTGATAAGCAGCTTTTTAAAGAAAGCATAATAAGCCTCGCCTTGGGGGATCGGATTGATCTCGGCCTTTTTACTCAGAAGCTTGTATCTATAGGTTATGAAAGAGTGACAACAGTTGAAGGGAAAAGCCAGTTTGCAGTCCGGGGAGGGATAATAGACATTTTCCCGGTAAACAGTGACACTGCTGTTAGAATTGAGCTCTTTGACGACGAAATAGACTCAGTAAGAAGCTTTGACACCATGACACAAAGATCGATGGAAAATCATGAAGGGATAACTGTTTTGCCTGCAAGAGAGTTGATTTACCCCTTAAGCTTGAGGGATAGCATATTAGAAAAGATATCCTATGACCTTAAAGAGCAAATAAAGAAAATGGGGGGTAAAAACAGTAAGAGCCAGATAGAAAAATTAGAAGCCAAAATCGGTTCTGACATCGAGAGATTTGAACAGGAGTACTATTTTGCGGGGATGGACAGGTATATACCTTATATTATCGAAAAGCCATCTATCATAACCGAGTATATAGGCTCTGAGATACTCACCTTTGTGGACGAGCCGAAAAGATTTGAGCAAAGACTTGAGACCCTTCTGATGGAAAGCAACGAGATGTGCAAAAGCTTCATGGAAAACGGACAGCTTCTTGCGGGAAGCTTTGATATCTTTTTCGACTATAATCATTTGTGGGAGAGGCTGGAGAAAAGCAAAAATACATTGTATTTAAGCACCCTTCCTTCAAACGATGAGGAGAGGAGCAAGAGGGAAAACATAGCGTCCAAACTCCTAAATTCCTATCAGGGGCATCTGGAGATACTGGCGGAAGACATAAATCACTGGAAGAAAAACCATGCAAGAGTGGTCATACTTTCAGGCACCAAGAGCCGCGGTGAAATGTTGGCCGAGACTTTAAGGACAAAAGATATCGAAGCTGTATACATGGAAGAGCCCGATCGGGAGATTCAGCCCGGAGAGGTGATAATAACCCATGGTATTTTAAACCGGGGCTTTGAATACCCGGGTATTGGCTTTGTGGTAGTGAGCGGAAAAGAACTGTTTGGTCAGGACAAGAAATTAAGAAAGCATAAATCCACCAAGGGGCAGAAAATAAGTGTATTTACCGATTTGAATGTCGGTGATTATGTTGTTCATCAGCTTCATGGAATAGGAAAATATGTAGGAATTCAACAGCTGGTGGTAGAAAACATAAAAAAAGACTACCTCAAAATTCAGTACAATGAAGGGGACTATCTTTATGTTCCAACAAATCAGCTTGATCTGATACAGAAGTACATAGGCTCGGAGGGGAAAGCGCCAAAGCTCAGCAAGCTGGGGGGGACGGACTGGGTAAAGACCAGAGCCAAGGCAAAGGAATCATTAAAAGAGCTTGCTGAGGAGCTTATTAATCTGTATGCCCAGAGGGAAGCGGCAACAGGGCATTCTTTCGGGAAGGATACGGTATGGCAGAAACAGTTTGAGGAGTTGTTTCCGTATCAGGAGACGGAAGATCAGCTGAAGTGTATTGAGGAGATAAAAAAGGACATGGAGTCGTCGAAGCCAATGGATAGGCTCCTTTGCGGTGATGTGGGTTATGGAAAGACCGAGGTGGCGATGAGGGCGGTATTTAAAGCCGTTATGGATGGAAAACAGGTGGCTTATCTGGTTCCTACAACGGTCCTTGCCCAGCAGCAGTACAACACCTTTAAAGAAAGAATGAAGGACTTTCCCATAACAGTGGAAATGATAAGCAGGTTTAGGACCCAGGCAGAACAAAAGAAAATACTAAAGGATGTAAAGACCGGTATGGTGGATGTACTTGTCGGAACCCACAGACTGCTTCAGAAGGATATTTCCTTTAAAGACCTTGGGCTTTTGGTGATAGATGAAGAACAGCGTTTTGGAGTGACACACAAAGAAAAGATCAAGAGTCTGAAGGCAAATATTGATGTTTTGACCCTTACAGCAACACCTATTCCAAGAACTTTGCATATGTCCCTAGTTGGTATAAGGGATATAAGTACTATTGAAGACCCTCCGGAGGAGAGATATCCTGTTCAGACCTATGTAATGGAATACAACAATGAAGTTGTAAGAGAGGCTATAACTCGGGAAATGAGCCGGGGTGGACAGGTTTTTTATCTTTATAACCGGGTCAGAACTATAAATCTAAAGGCAGCAGAAATACAGAAGTTGGTCCCTGAAGCTAGGGTCGGCACTGCCCATGGGCAAATGAATGAGACGGAGCTGGAAAACATTATGTTCCAGTTTATAAACGGTGAATATGATGTTCTTGTATGTACCACCATAATTGAATCGGGACTGGATATGCCAAATGTTAATACTATTATAGTAGAAGATGCCGACAGGATGGGGCTTGCCCAGCTTTATCAGCTTAGGGGAAGGGTTGGACGTTCAAACAGGCTTGCCTATGCCTATATAACTTATAAAAAGGATAAGGTGCTTTCTGAAATTGCGGAAAAAAGACTTCAGGCCATAAAGGAGTTTACGGAATTTGGTTCGGGATTTAAAATAGCAATGAGGGACCTTCAAATAAGGGGCGCGGGAAATCTTTTAGGGCCGCAGCAGCATGGGCATATAGACTCTGTCGGGTATGATATGTATTGTAAACTCTTGGCGGAAGCTGTAAACGAGCTTAGGGGTATGCCTGCCGCTGAGGAGGAAGAGGAGATTTCCATAGACATAAATGTAAGTGCCTACATAGATAATGATTATATCAGTGACGAAAACCAAAAGATCGATATGTACAAGAAAATTGCATCAATAAATGATGAACAGGATGTATTGGATACAGAGGATGAGCTGATGGACCGCTACGGCGAGATACCGCAGCCGGTAGGGAATTTACTTAAAATTGCATATATAAAATCTTTGTCTAAAGCATGTGGATTCTCATCCTTACAGGAAAAGAATGATGCTGTAATTCTGCAGTATTCTGAAAACAGAAATATAAACTTTGAGGCATTGGGAAAACTTATGGACAAATACAGAAGAAAGCTTCTTTTTACGGCTAGCAATAGACCTTACATCACCTTTAAAACAACAGGAGTAAAAAGAGAGGAATTGCTCGAAATTATTAAGATTTTGTTACAAGACATTAAGAAATTGCAGTAGGTTTCATTATTTATTATAATAGATATAGTTGGGATTATTGTATAGACATAAAACAATAAGATAAATCCTACAAGAGACAGATTGCTTTTTAGTTAAGCAATTGTTCTATTTTTTTGCACTGGAAAGACGGCATTAAAATAGTATATTACTTAGGGAATGTGAGGGATTCTATTGGATATGAGGAAAAAGATTGGCGGAAAGAAGATGCTCGTTGCTGTTATAGCAATACTGGTTGTGGTTTTGGCTGTGGGATTTGGTGTTTGGTATTCGTATGCCACCAGTTATGTGGCTACCGTTGCAGGCGAAAAAATTACCAGTGAAGAGTACAAGTATTTTCTTGGTTCAGTAATGATTCAGATGGAAAATGATGCCCAGCTTCAGGACGAGGCATCAAAAGAAGCTTTCTGGGATTCAAAAGTAGAAGGTGTTGATGCAAGGGAGCTTGCAAAGCAAAGAGCTCTTGACAGTTGCAAGGAGTTTAAGATACAGCTTCTGAAAGCTAAGGAAAAAGGATTGTTTTTGAACGACAAGGATATGAAGGAAATTGAAAATTCAATTACCACACTTCTCAGTCAAATGGCACAGTTCAATCAAGCGGCGAAGAATACTGGTGTCAATATTATGTCCGCTGAAGAAATGTTCAAAGATACGTATGGAATTACCATTAATCAATATAAAGTGATTTTGAAAGACCTAAGATTGGTTTTTAAGTTTGTGGAAGATGAGCAAAAAAGGATTGCCATTACCGATGAAGAGTTGGCGAGTAGGTATAATGAGAATAAAGATATTTTCGACAAACTTACTATAAGACATATATTGTTTTACACTATTAATCCAAAGACAGAGGTTGCCTTAGCTGAAGAGGATAAGAAAAAGGTCTACGACAAGGCAAAGGCTGCACTTGAAAAAGTAAACAAGGGCGAAGACATGGAAACATTGGCATTGGATCTTTCGGAGGACAGCGGCGTTGAGGGGAATAAAGGGCTGCTGGAGCTGACTTACGTTAGTGCAAGTGTACCTGAATTAGAGAAACTTGTAAAGTGGGCTTTGGAACATAAAGTTGGAGATACCGACATAGTTGAGACGAATTATGGATACCATGTTGTAAGAATAGAGAATAGAACGGAGTATAAAGACGTCATACAAAATGTAAGAAATACGATATTGGCAGAGAAATATAACAATATACTCAAGCAGTGGACAGAAGAATCTCAGTACGATTTAAACGAAAATGAGTTTGCATTAGGCAGAATAAAAATTTAATTATGAATAAGAAATAAATTTATGATGATAAAAAGGAGCTGTCTCAAAATAGAATTTTGAAATAGCTCCTTAATAATATTACGGAATTATAATTCCCTATATGTATTCGAAAGCTTTAGCACTATTCATAGCAATATTAAGGGGAATTAATCTTTTTCTTGCTAATTAACTTCCGTTTAAACTGCTGTACCAAAACTTCTACATCCTCAATTTTCATGAAATAGATAATCACGAAATATAGCAAAGCACCGCCTGTGATTGATATTATAATTGAGATATTTGGGCTTAGTAAATTACTAATATATCTATAAGATATATATGCCGCAAATCCCATAAGCAATGAGGCAATCAAAATCTTAAGGAATTTTATACTCATCGACTTTATTCCCAAAGGGCCTATTTTCTTTCTCAACGTTATAAACATTAATATGGTAATAAATATGCCTACTATACTGGTCGCTAGTGCCAAGCCACCAATTCCCAGGTACTGGGACAAAACTATATTCAAAATAATATTTAGTACCATACCGATGCCCGCGTTAACCATTGGAGTTTTAGTATCTTTAATAGAGTAAAACACTTTTGCCAAAACATCTCTGATTCCAAAGGCCAGCATTCCGATAGAATAATAGAATAGGGCTAAAGAAGTCATGTCTATTGCTGTTTTGTCAAAGGCCCCTCTACCAAATAGTAATACAACTATTTCTTTTGAAAAAAACATAGCACCAATAGTTGCCGGCACTAATAACAACGTAACTCCAATAATAGCTTCCGATAATACCTTTTTAAGTTCTTTAATATTGTTTTCAGCTGCCAATTTTGATATTGCAGGATACATCACTGCAACTACCGAAACTACAAAAACTCCTTGAACAAAATTATTTAGTCTCGTTGCATAATTTAAGGCAGAAATTCCTCCAACAGAAATTTGGGAAGCAAGAGTCCTGTCAACAAGCTTGTTAATTTGATTTACAGAGGTTCCTAATATAACGGGTATTGATAGGAAAAACATATTTTTTATGTTGTTGTCAATTTTAAAATCCAGCCTGTGCCTATATCCCGACTTCATTATACTGGGAAACAATACAATGGTCTCCAGAGATGTGGCAATAAAAGTACCCAAAGGTAAAATCATAAGACTCGAATTTGAGCTTGCAAAAATAGATATTATAACTACCAAGTTGTAGGGGAATCCTACTATTGCCGGCATAATGAAGTTATTTTTAATCTGAAGCAAGCTTTTAAAAACATAACCAAGTCCAATAAAGTAAATACCCAGCGCAGTTATTCTGGTAAATTGAACTGCCAAGTTCAACGTCTCGTTATCAAAGCCATATGCAAATAATTTGACTATTTCATCTGTAAAAATAAATATCAAAAGAATTATTGCTGTTGAAATGCAAATAATTATATTGGCAACTCTGCTGGTAAAAGCATTTGCAGCTTTTATGCCATCTTCCGACAATACGCTGTTATACATAGGAATAAATGTTGTAGCAAGCCCGGCACCGACAAATGCAAAAATGATACTTGGTATTGTCAGCGCTATTATATACGCGTCGCTTTCATTGCTCACACCATAAAAGTACGACAGAGTTATCTCACGAAAAAAACCTAAAAATTTTGACATTATTGTTATAACAACTAATACTATAGCAGCCTTCTTCATATATCCTCAACCTTCGCATATTAATTGTATGGCGGCATTCAAATACTCAAATTCTATAGCATCACAGACACTTTTTATGGTGTACTTTTCGTTGATGGTTTTAATACAGTTTTCTCCCATATCTCTTCTTAAGTTTTCATCAATAATCAGTTTACTTAATTTATCCGCTAGATCTTCACAGTTGTTTGGCTCAACCAACAGCCCATTTTTTCCGTTCTCGGAGATTTCCGGAATTCCGCTAAGTTTACTGGCAACCCATGGATTACCCATAGCCATTGCTTCCAGTATAGAATTAGGAAACATTTCACCTTTAACTGAAGCAAGAGTATATATATCCAAGGCTGCTTGAATATTTGGTATATCTCTTCTGAAGCCGGTAAAATGCACAAATTCTTGTACCCCCAAATCTATTGCAAGCTTTTGGCAAGTCTCAAGCTTTTCACCGTCTCCAACTATTACAACTTTGAAATTTGGAGTCCTCTTAAGGATATGCGGAATTGCCCTTATAAGGACTTCTTGACCTTTGTTGTAATTAACTCTTCCTACAGTACCTATAAGAACTGTATCTTTACGAGCACCAATTTCATTCCTGAAACTGTCTTTATTATATTTTGATACATTAAATTTCTCAGTATCTACACCGTTATAAGTATTTATAATTCTATCCTCACGAACTCCAGCTCTAACTAACATTTGTTTTGTAAAATCCGATACCGCAAAAAAAGTAGCAGGGTAGAGCCTGTATATTAAATTTCTCCATTGATAACCTTTCCGAATTTCCATACCTCTGACACTATGGGTAATTGCCACTTTTTTATTTACAGTCTTTGATGCCAAATATGCAGTAAAGGTTGCAGCGGCATTGTGGCCGTGTATTACATCAATATCCTCTTCCTTGAGTATCTTTCTTATTTTCATAATATTTTTTATTGTTGAAACAGGGCCCCTTTTGTGTATTGCCAATGTTGGTATATCAATGTGCTTAAATTCTTTTCTTATCTCTTCTGCAAGGATTCCTCCGCTTGACGCAAAAATAGTATTATGACCTCTTCGACTCATTTCTCGGGCGATCTCCAAACTCTGTGTCCCGGGTCCATTGTCCCTGAACTCGGATCTTAGTTGTAATATCGTCAGAGTCTTCTTCATGGATTTTCACTTCCTCTCTGGTTAGTTTGTAAATACCGGCATTTAGCCCCACAATTATATAAAAAAGCATGGCAGGCTTACTATTAAAAAGAGGGTTGTTGAACATGGAATATACAGCTGTGAAGATAATAAACATTACCGATGATAGGGCAATACACCTTCTTATATCGTGCTTCGTCCTTTTAAAAACATAAATGGAATAGTATATACTAACAGCAAAAATTAAAAGGTACAAAACCAATCCTATGAGCCCCATTTCACTTCCTGTCTGAAGATAAAAGTTATGGGCGTGGGGATAGCTGTTTACAGATCGCATATATTGGGGCAGCGAATAATAATACCTCCAATTATCAATTCCTACTCCAACTAGAGGATGAGCTTTAATCATCTCTATACTTGAATTCCAAATGGCAAGCCTTTCTATATTTGAGAAGGTAGCCGTTTTGTTGGTTAGTGATAATAGGGTTTTTTGAATATCATAGGGCAAGTTGTCAAAGTTGATGAATCCAATAATAAAAATCAAAATCATAATTAATACTGTTTTGTATTTTTTATTATATACAGCAAAGATTCCAAGGGTTACAACGATAGCCACCAACGATCCCCTACTGCCTGCAGAAATTAAAGACATAGCAAAAACAATGACGGGGAAAAAGTTTAATTTCTTGAAGGTTTTATTTTTATCATATAACATTACAATAACAATTATTAATATGCTCCCAATATAATATGCAAAATGGTTGTCAGTCTTTAGTAAGATTATATATTTACGAAAATTAAATAGACCAATTAAATCAATGAGTTTTATACATGATACACTTAGAGCAGAAGCTATTATGAATCGAAATGCCCTTTCAATAAATGCCTCCTTGAACTCGTAAGCTAACGCAGTAGCCGTAATACTGATTAAGAAATATGATGTTACTATAAGAAGCTCTCTAAACGAAGTTGCTATATAGATGGAATTAAATATACCTAAAAATCCAACCAATACAACAAGGAAATATATAAAGGTTAATCCATCTCTTTCTATTCGAAGTTTATATAACATTAATAAAAACGATACTAAAAAAAGAGCTAAGGATTCATACCTACCTATAATGGGAAGTGTTATTGCAAAAAGCAAAAATATAGAATCCGCCGCAATTCTTTTTTTCTTCATATTGCTTCGAATAAGTATTTCCATACTTATAAGTCCTATAATCAGAACCAAAAAATACATCAACTTTGATGTCATTGTTATCACCTAATTCAGCAAATATAATTCTTATAGCAACCTTTCGATTAATAATAAGCTGGCAATCTTAAAATCAAATATATCGTCAATGTCAATTGAATTTTCTTTATCCATTATCAGGGCATAACTTCTATCAGAGTAAATATCTGCAGAATGCATTAAATGCTCAACCTTGACAATATATAAAGCCCCATTAATCCTGTAATAGGTCGGTATGCTTTGTCTGGGAACTTTGGCAATATCAGGCCTGATAAAACCAACCATAGAATGATCCTTAGGCAAAGTATTCGCCCATAATGGCGAATGCTCTACTTCGCATACTGCTATAACAGAATTTGCAGATTTATTCTCCATAACCTCATAACCTTTAATAATATCAGTAGAATTTCTAAGGGGAGAGGTTGGCTGCAGTAAGGCCACTGTATCAAATTCCCGTCCGAGTTCTTTGTATCTTTGTATAACATATCTAACTACATCCCATGATGAGGCTGTATCATTAGACAATTCTTCCGGCCTTAGAAAGGGAACATTGGCACCCCATTGCTTGGCGATCTGGGCATATTTTTTCGAATCGGTAGATACCATTATTTCTTCGAATAAACCCGACTCTTTGGCTGCTTCAATTGAATATGCCAGCATTGGCTTTCCGTTCAATAATTTTATGTTTTTATCTTTCAGGCCTTTGGAACCGGCTCTGGCCGGAATGATTGCAATATTTTTCATATCTCTACCTCGACGTCATAAAACTGCTTCTTAAGATCAATCTTCTCACCTAAAACATATTCTTTAATTACTTCAATAACTTTCTCAGAAGTGTTTCCGTTTCCGTAGGGATTGACAGTTTTTTGTGCCTGCTTGATAAAGGCATCCGTTGAAGCCTTTTCTATTGCTTGTTTTATTTCTTCCTCAGTGGGGTTGCAATTGATAACGCTAGTGGCTTGTATTCTTCCTTTTTGTCGTTCACCAATATTTATTGTAGGAATGCCAAAGCTAGGCGCCTCCAATAATCCGCTTGAAGAATTACCTACTGCCATGGCACAATGTCTAAGGGCGCTTAGATACTTAATCATACCTAGTGAAGTAAATGCAGTAATGTTATCATTTTCCCGGGTGTATTTATCAATAAGCTGATTTATAATACGTCCGTCAGAGTCGGCATTGGTTTTGGTAAATATAAAATTCATATTCGTATATGCCTTGCATGCTTCAAGTAAAGCAGTTATTTGGTCCTTGGAGCTGTTGTATTCCAAAGTCACCGGATGAAAGCAAACCATGGCATAAGGTTTATGCAAATCCATATTTAGTTCTTTTTCCAATTCCTTCTTTGATAACAGCTTTTCGTTTAGAATATTTTCTATACCAATAGCTCCCACATTAAATACCCGGTCCGGGTGCTCTCCTAGCTGTATAACTCTTTTGCGATAAGTGTCCGTACTGGTGAAATGAAGATAGCTTAATTTGGTTATGGCATGACGAATGGAGTCATCAATAGCTCCTTGGGTTGCTTCACCGCCGTAAAGATGAGCAATAGGAATTTTTTGATTTACAGCTGCCATTGAAACAGCAAGGGTTTCATATCTGTCGCCGAGAACAATCAATAAATCAGGATTAATCCTTTTAAAATAATCTGCAAATCCAATCATGCCAAGACCCATTGATTTGGATATTGAAGAGGGGGTATCGGCACTTAATAGAATTTCTATTTTCTCATCGATATGAAATCCATCTTTCTCAATTTCTTTGTAGGTGAGCCCAAATTCCGGTGAAAGGTGGGCGCCGGTTGCCACAATCCTTACATCAAACTCTTTTACTCTATCTAGTTTGCATATTATGGGTTTTAGCAAACCGTACTCAGCTCTTGTAGCTGTAAATACGCTTATTACTTTCTTCATAACTCTATCAACTCGTCTTCTTGAAAATCTCTTATGGCTCTTTTCCCGAGCACTTCAAACCATTGCATTGGGCTAATACCGTTACTGGGTCTTTTTACCGTCAAATTATCTTCAGTGAAAATTTCATCCTTTTTAATATATCTTTTAGCTACAATACTTTTACGGGCGATACCCATATTCTTCTTCTCAGAGTCTACAGGCTGTTTTATTCCATCGCCTAAAGCGAGCTCAATATTTCTGATAGACTCTACCATAGATTTCATTTCCCATGGCTCAAGACTGGATTTATGGTCAGGGCCTTCCATCTTGCTATCTAAAGTCAAATGTTTTTCAATAACGGTAGCTCCTAGGGCTGTAGCTGCAATAGCCACTTCGATCCCTTGTGTGTGGTCGGAATAACCTACTTTTACACCAAACTCTTCTTTTATGGACAGCATGGCCTTAAGATTTACATCGCTAAAGGGTGTCGGGTACTCCGTCGTGCAATGAAGGACCGTAATTTCTCCGGCACCATTTTCCCTCAATACTGAAAGGGCTTTTTCTATATCATCCATTGTGCTCATACCCGTTGATAGAATAATGGGTTTATTCAACTTTGCTATTTTTATTAAATAAGGGAGATTTGTAATTTCTCCCGAAGGAATTTTCCACCTTTTCATCCCCAAACTTTTTGCAAATTCTATACTGTCAAAATCAAAGGCTGTTGAAAGAAATTCAATATTTTTATCCAAGCAGTACCTGCTTAGCTCAACAAATTCATCAAAGGAGAGTTCAAACTTTTTGAGCATATCATATTGGGATTCTTCCGCTAATGTTTGCTGCCTTTGGTATTCAGCTTTTAAAGCATTTTTGGTAACAAGATTCTTTGCAATAAAGGTTTGAAACTTTATGCAATCAGCACCAGCGTATTTGGCCGCATCTACCAGTTCCTTAGCCAGCTTGAGGCTCCCGTTGTGATTTATACCTGCTTCCGCTATAACAAATACCTTCAAAGCTTCTTCACCTCTTTGCATGGATTTCCATAGGCCATCACGTTATCCCTAATATTCTTTGTTACAATGCTTCCCATTCCGATTACACAATTTGAGCCAATACAAATTCCTTGTTTAACAGTAGTATTTGAGCCAATATGAGAGTGATCTCCGATTTTTACTCCTCCACTCAAAACCGTTCCGGGGGCTATATGCACAAACTCCCCAATTTCACAGTCATGTTCGACAATTGCGCCGGAATTGATAATTGTTCCGTCACAAATTACCGCACCGGCATTTACAATGGCCTGCTTGCCGATAAAGACCCCTTTACCAATTCGGGCATATTTGCTAACTTCAGAAGAAGCATCAACTATATTAGGAATTATAAATCCTATCTCGCATAGAGCATTAAAAAGCTTGATACGAAGAGAGGGATTACCTATACTTCCTACAGTAACAAACGCATGACTATACCCATCCTTATATAAAGAAGGAAGATTCTTGTCACAACCTAATATTGGTATTCCCAATACTGTCTTTGCAGCATTTTCTTTATTATCGATAATTCCAATATCTGCATATTCATTTAAATTGAGAAGGCTGTCTAAAACAGATTTACAGTGACCACCGCCACCGATTAATAGAATTTTTTTATTCATCTTTTTCCAACCTTCTTTTCATTTTTTCCATTTCTTCAAACTGTCCCATGTCCATCCAGCTATTTTCGCTTATTGGATAGATGCCAATCTTTTCTCCTTTGGATTTATATTTCTCAATAATATCAGGAAATTCCACAGGCTGATTTTCTTCCAGGTCTTCAATGATTTTAGGCTCAGCCAAATACATACCCGTGTTAACAAAGTACATCAGTTCGGGTTTTTCTTTCATTTTCTCGATTTCGCCTTTATCATTTATTTCAATAACGCCATAGGGTATTTTAATATTCTTTAGGGAGCAAACCATTGTTATGAGATTACCCATTTTCTTATGGTAATTGTATATTTTTTCATAATCCTCATCTATCAAAATATCACAATTTGTTATGATAAAGGTGGAAGGGATTTTTCCCTTGAGCAGGCTAAGTCCTCCGCCTGTTCCTAAAGGCTTTTGTTCTTCAACATAATCAACACTATAACTTCTTTCAATATCACTAAAATACGCCTTGATGGTATTTTTCTTGTGATTTAAAACGAGATAAAACTGCCTGCATCCGAATTTATTAAACCGATTTATTATATGTTCTGCAATAGGTATTTCACCTATTGGTATTAGTGGCTTAGGTAGTATTTTAGTATAGGGATAAAGCCTGGTACCAAGTCCTCCTGCCATGATTATCACCGGAACATCCAAGTTTTTCTTTGGCTTTATTTGTTCATCATTCCAGAGGACAACTGAGATAATATTGCGATCTTTATCCAATACAGGCAAAGCCTCAACAGAATACTTTTTCATGTATTCTTTGGCCTTGTTTTTTTCCGCTTCATATAGAAATTTTGGGTTGTAGTTGGCTACTTCCTTGACCTTTGCATCAAGTTTTCCTTTTTTTAAAATCCACCGCCTTATATCCCCATCGGTAATAGCTGCAACAAAGTGTCCTCCTTTTACAACAAAAAGCACCTTTTTTGCAACCTTATCCAGTTGTTCCATCGCATTTAGTACTGTTGATTCTTCATCTATCAAAAAATCTACAACATCCATTTTTCTATACCTCTAGTTGTTTTAAGCATTCAACTACATACTCTACATCTTCTCTTCTAAGATTTGAGCTGCAAGGAATGTTAACTACATGCTCTAAATATTCAAATGCTTTCTCAATTTTATATGATTGGCTTGTTTTATAGGGTTTTTGCTCACTAATAAGTCCCCATATTGGTCTTGTTTGAATTTGCTTCGATGCTAAGCATTCAATTAGTTGATCTCTGTTTAGGGGGTAATTTTTATCTATATATAAAGAATAAAACCAATAATTGGGCCTTATATTGTCCTTAAATTCCAACATTCTTAATCCATGAATTTTGCTTATTTCCCCCTTATAAAGTTCATAGCTTTTTCTCTTTGTATTTATAAAATGTTCAATTTGCTCTAATTGTGCCAGTCCCATTGCCGCTTGAATATTTGTCATTCGATAGTTATAGCCAATATCGTCGTGAATAAAGTAGAGCTCATCGCACTTTGCCTGGGTTGTGAGATGCTTTGCCTTTTTAAGAATATCTTCATTATTTGAAACAATCATACCGCCGCCGCCGGTGGTGATAATTTTGTTTCCGTTAAAGGAATATACACCTACATCACCGATGGTTCCGGCATACTTGCCCTTATATTTTCCGTCAATATAGTAAGTTCCAAGGGCTTCCGTTGCATCTTCAATGACTTTTAAATTGTATTTTTGAGAAAGCTCCATAATGCCTTCCATGTCAGCCATATTGCCAAATATATGCACCACTAATATTGCCTTTATAGGCTTTTTTGTAGTCTTGTTTATGAGTTTTCCATCCTTGAAACTGCATTCATTTTCAAAAAAAGCTTTAAGTTTGGCCACATCCATGGTAAGGGAATCGTCACAGTCCATAAATACCGGTTCGGCACCGGCATATTTTACCGGATTTACCGCAGCAATAAATGTAAGAGTTGGAACAATGACTTCACAATCTTTTGAGATGCCACAAACCAGAAAGGCTATGTGAAGTCCGGATGTTCCGTTTTGGCAGGAAACTGCACCTTTGCTGTTCACATACTGCGAGACTTTTGATTCAAAGTCAGTCACATAAGGTCCAGCGGTTGAAACCCACCCAGTTTTAACGGCATTTGTGACATATTCAATTTCCTTCCCTTTCAAGTTGGGGATTGATAAAGGTAGGAATTCCTTACTCACTTTTGCACCTCCCTATCATATGTTATAAAGGTCTGTTTTGTACTTGTCTGAATTGCATCTAATGAACTCAATTGTCTCTGCCAGACCTTGCTCAAGAGTATAATTTTGCTTCCAATTTGTAAGTTTCTTTAGCTTTTCATTGGAACCCAACAGCCTGTTAACTTCGCTCTTTTCAGGCCTTAATCTTTGTTTATCACAGACGATTTTTGCCTTTGGATTAATTTGTCTAATCAATTCCTCAGCCAGATCACCGATGGATATCTCTTGTTGGGTTGCAATATTGATTTCTTCACCTATGGTTTTATCTGTTTTTGATATTTCAATGAATCCGTTTACAGTATCTTTAACATAATTAAAGTCTCTTGTGGGAGTTAATGAACCAAGTTTAATCTCTTCTTTTCCCGAAAGAAGCTGGGTTATAATTGTGGGTATGACAGCTCTGGCTGATTGTCTTGGTCCATATGTATTAAACGGTCTGACTATTGTTATTGGTATATTAAAGCTCCTATAAAAAGCTTCGGCCAGTCTATCTGCACCTATCTTTGTTGCGGAATATGGAGACTGTCCCTGATAGGGGTGATGTTCATCTATGGGAACATATTGAGCTGTTCCATATACTTCTGATGTAGAGGTAATGAACAGTCTTGATGTATCGAGGATTCTGGCTGCTTGAAGCACATTTAAAGTACCCTTTATATTTGTATCTACATAGGCATCCGGAGAATGATAACTAAATGGAATAGCTATTAATGCCGCAAGGTGAAAAACTTTATCCATTCCCTTCATTGCTTCTCGAACGCCATTAGGATCCCGAATGTCTCCCGTAAATACTTCTATTTCTTTCATAATTTCTTTAGGTAAGGTATCCAACCATCCCCAAGAATTAAAAGAATTATAGTATACAAAAGCCTTAACTTTATATCCCTGTGTTACCAATTCCTCTGTCAAATGACTTCCAATAAAGCCGTCGGCACCGGTTACTAGAATCTTGCTCATCTTTTTATCTCCTTTATGAATACTCAATAACATTAGCAATGTTTTCCGCCGCTTTCCTAGGCGGCATCAGTTTTTTTCTTGCTTCATGGAAATGGGCATGTAAATTGCTGTTTTCAATCAAAAGATTTATAGCATCCTCAAATTCTGCAATATTTTTAACAAGAAGGGCACAACCTAGCTTGTCATATTCTACCGGATGTGGGGTTTTTGAAAAATTAACGGTTATAAGAGGTTTATCTGCAGCTATGGCTTGTAATCCAACGGTAGAGAAAAAGGTAATTACCAAATCAGACTCCTTTAAAATCAAATTAGTATCCTCTTCTTTTAGAATCAATAAATTAGAGGGCAATATATCTATATATTTTTTATATAAATCCAACTGCTCATTCGGGTGGATTTTCCAAATACCCATAAAGTTTCTTCGCTTTTGCAATAATTCAATAAATCCAACCAGAACCTCATCTCTATAAGCTATGTTGGGTTGGGAAAAGAAAGAAATAACTTTATCAAATTTATCAAGATTATACTTCTCTATAAAGTCATCCAGCAGCTCTTTTGTGTAATTCAATTCGATATTCGGTTGACCGGTAACAAACACGTTTTGCTCGTCTAAGTCTTTATTGCTTGAAAGTATGCTTGCTTTGGCATAATCATTCAATACACATACCTTTGCTTTGTATGGAATTCTCCAATTTTCTTTTAAAAGATCCACTATACGGACTACATTTATACCCATTTTATTGGCACTAAAGGCAGCAGCCTTTTCAGCCCTTTTTCCGCACGTAACCACAGTCACATCCGGCTTTTCATAGCTTAATATCTTTTCCATTGAATTAATAGGGAAAAAACAACTTCTACCGCTCTGCTTAAATAGCTTTAATGCTTCTTTAAAATTGCCCAATTGAATAGATAAATCCCACAAATTCATCCCTAAATACAATTTAATTTCCAGCTTATCTAAACCTGAATCAGTATCAAAAGATTCATTAATAAACATATCTCCATATTCAAGAATCTTTTGCACATCTTCATCTTTGAATAAATTCAAATAATCCTTAATGCCGTTAAATATAATTTCCTGTTTTTTTAAATCCTTCACGCTACTTGTCAATCCAAGAACAGAAACTTCATGATTTCTTGATTTTAATTCTTTAATAACCGGAATTATACTTCTTACATGGCCCCCACCATAAGTCACAAAGAAAACTTTGTTCATACTTCCTTCTCCAATCCCAGTAATTTGAGGGAATTTGATATCATAACTTCTGCAATGTCTATTCCTTGTTCCTTAAAGAAGGGATATGCACTACCTTTATATCCTGTTACAATTACTGTATTTAACTCCAATACATAGATTTCTTCGCTATTTTCAGCAATAATAAAATCAATTCGTAATAAGCCGGTAAAACCTAATTGTTTAACAATCTGAATGGCCACCTTATTAAGCTCTGCTTCTTTATCCTCCGACATCTTTCTAGAGTAAGCCTCATCAAAACCCTTTAGCTTGTATTCCTTAGCTTTGCTGTAATATGTCACTCCCAGACTACGAACATTCTTACCATCGCTTTCTACAGCAACAGTACAATCATTACCCTTGATATATTCTTCAATCATTACAACAGTGTTGGTAGCCTTCACATTTTCAATGGCTTCTTTAAGTTCGATTGCTGAGTTTACCTTTACCGGTTGAACAGCATCAATGGTAGATTTCACAACACAAGGAACAGCAATTTTGCCGGTTATCTCATCGATTGAAATATTCTCATTAACATCAATACTCAAATATTTAGGGGTAGCTATATTTATTCTCAGAAGTTCCTCTTTAAATTTAAGTTTATCTTTCGCTAAAATACTGTTTGAATAGTTGATATTAGTCTTAAATCCGCTTCTTTCTAAAGCATTCGATAGCACAATAGCTTTGTAATGTCCTGTTCCTATAATAACCTTATTAACTTCATGCTCTTTAAAAAAACTGATAATCTCCCTAGGTCTAGACAAATCTTCAACTAATATAAAATCAGCTTTATCCATTCCGGGTTCATTTTTAGCCCCTCCTACAATAGCAACTCCATATCCCTTTCTTTTTAATATATCTGTAAGGGAATCACCACTATGACCGGCTATTAACCCAATACAAGGCTTCAAAGACTTAACCCCCTTCTAATATGCTGCTTCTCTTGCTACAACCTTTTTAATTGTGAGCAAAAATATTTTTAGATCTACTGTAAAGGAAATGTCTTCAACATATTTTAGTTCCCAATTTCTTTTTTCCTCCGTTGTCAAAGCACTTCTACCCATAACTTGGGCGTAACCTGTTATACCCGGTTGTAAATCGAAAATTCTGCTTTTTAGGTCAGCTTCGCTGTAATTCTCTCTTACTCCAGGCCTATAACCGATTAGACTCATTTGACCTAAAAGTACATTAAACATTTGCGGTAATTCATCTAAACTCAGTTTCCTTAGAACTTTACCGAATCTTGTTATTCTACAGTCTCCTTCTTTTGTAATCGTGGGCCCGATTTTGTCTGCATTTGAATACATTGTTCTAAACTTGTATACATAAAAATCTTTTCCGCCTTTGCCGACTCTCTTTTGTTTGTAAATAATGGGCCCTTGAGAGTCTATCTTTATCAAAATGCCAATAATAATAAACAAAGGCATTAATAGCATTAGAACTGTTGCTGATACAAAAATATCTATAATTCTTTTTATTAAAAGTTTATAAACAGTTTTTAAGAAAGGTTCATCTTGTTTTACATCAATTTGCATTTATAACCCCTCAATCTACCACGCAAGAATTTGCTATTTTGTCTACCAGCGTTTTCAACTTTATCTTGTTTTGCTGAAAAAACTCATCGCTTTTTAAGGAAAGTTCCGTTTCATATTCTCTTATAGCAGTGATACCATCCGTGAAAGTTTTATCAGCGATATCCAGATTAGTGGATTCTTTTATACTGTAAAAGCTCCTTGAAAGAATAACCATGCTAGAGCCTAATCGGTAGTGCTCGGCAAGTATGTTTTCAGCCGGCAAAAGGCCGCTCCTTATTCGAGCGATTCCTCCAAATCCGTAAGGAATTGATTTCTGTTTGATTTTCTTGCAAAGCATTTCAACGGTACCATTGGATAACAGCTCAAACATAAATTTCATTCTATAACCCAAATGCAAATCATTGAGTCCTATATGAATATAATCTATTCCGCTTTCATTGAGGATGGAATCAATATTGTCAACTGCTTCTGGAGTTTCAAGTAAAAGCATAACTTTCGCTCTGTTGTTAACATAATCAATGAATTTGCGAACATCTTCCTTAGTCCTGAAAAACGGGAGCATCACAATATCTGCTCCATATTCTATTACTGAATCAATCTCATACTTTGAGCCCTCGAATATCGGATTAACACGGACCAAAAGCTTAGACTTCTTCAGTACTGATTTAATTTTTTTTACGTCACTAATCTTATGTTTTGAAATAACAGTATCAAGATGACCTTGCCTTTCCTCTTTACCGTTAATCTCTAAATCAACAAATATCCAATCAACGCCTGCTCTTTCAGCTATTTTGGCAATCTCAATTTCATTAGTGATATACATAAGATTCAAAGCCATTTCGGTCATCCTTCCTACCAAAAGGTCATTCTAAAAAGGTCCTGTTAGAATTGATTTTTAACATTTATCAATTACTGGGATTGGTTTCTCAAGATTTTCTCAACAATAGAATTGGCTTATCTTTATGTATATCAGTTTGAGAACATGGACTTTTGTATTTCTAACCCCTCATTTTTATTATCATAATATGCAACCCCTTTAGTTTCGGTTACAAATTATTCTGATAGGTGGGTACTAACTCTTTTATAAAACTTATTACTTTTTCGGTATCCTCCAAATTTTCAAACTCAAACTTTTTTATTTCCTGCATATACTTATCAAAGTCAATCAACTTGCTCTTTTCTATGAAGATTTTGTCATTCTTTGTTATGAGTACTCCATCCTCTGAAATAAGCAGCTCCTCATACAGTTTTTCCCCAGGTCTTAGTCCAACGTATTTAATTTCAATATCAATATCCGGTTTTAATCCCGATAAAGAAATTAACGATCTGGCGAGGTTAATAATCTTAACCGGTTTACCCATATCAAGTATAAAGATTTCTCCACCGTCCATCATCGCTCCGGATTGTATAACAAGGCTTACCGCCTCCGGGATGGTCATAAAATACCGAGTCACTTCGGGATGGGTTATTGTTATAGGACCTCCATATTCAATTTGCTTTTTGAAAAGGGGAATAACACTGCCATTACTATCTAACACATTGCCAAACCTTACAGCAGAAAATTTTGTTTTGCTTATGCTATTCATATATTGAATAATGAGCTCAGCAATTCTTTTGGTTGCTCCCATTATACTTGTTGGATTAACCGCTTTATCGGTTGATATAAGTACGAATTTTTTACAGTTGTATTGATGGGCATATTCTGCAAGGTTTAATGTACCGAAAACATTATTCTTAACAGCCTCCTGGGGACTAAATTCCATAAGCGGAACATGCTTGTGAGCTGCCGCATGGAACACGATGGTCGGTTTATACTTTGAAAACACATGATCCAATCTTTTTTTATCCCGTATGGAACCTATTATCACTTTAATATCCAGTTGATCATTATATTTCTGTAGGAGTTCATTTTGAAGTTCATAAGCATTATTTTCGTATATATCAAATACTAGAAGGCTTTTGGGTTCGTAGGATGCTATTTGTCTACAAAGTTCAGAGCCAATAGAGCCTCCTCCACCGGTAACTAAAATGGTTTCACCTTTAAGATAGCCGGAGATTTCTTCTATGGAAAGTGAGATTTCATCTCTTTGCAAGAGATTCTCAACTGTAACATCTCTTATTTCCTTAATGCTTACTTCTCCATTTACAAGGCTATATACACTGGGCAACACCTTTAGCTTGCAACCTGTCTTTTGGCATATATCTATAATTTCCAGCGTTTCTTTTCTTGTGATTGAAGGTATGGCTAAAACTATTTCTTCTACTGACATATCCATCGCAGTCTTTATGATTTTTTCTCTGCCCCCTATAACAGGAACACCATTTATGTGGGTATGGTGTTTTTGGTGGTCATCGTCAATCGCAACCACCGGTTCATAAGTGCTGCGCTTATTATTCTTCATTTCCTTAATCAGTAGCGAAGCAGCTTCACCGGCACCTATAATCATTATTCTTTTTTTGTGTATGCTTTTTCTCGTTCTTATGCTTATACTTTTCGTTATTCTGCCGATAAATCTGACTCCTCCTACCAAATAAAATGTAATTGTCCAGCCAATAATGTATACGGAAACAGGGAATAACACATTAAAGTATGCTGCCAAGAGAAATTGTACAACTGTTGATGTTAGCGTTGCCAAAAATATTTTTACAAGCTCCTCAACACTAGCGTAGCTCCATAGCATTGAGTACATGCCAAATATGTTGAATACTAACAGACTTATTAAAGTTGTAATGATGAAATTTAAGGGGACTATTCCAAATAAGGCTTCGGGAATGTTTGCATCAAACCTGATCATAAGTCCGATGAATAAAGCCATGTTTACAAATAAACAATCTGTAAGAAGACATACTCTATTGTTTAAATTCTTCATATCTAAACCTCCCAATTACAGAAGCTACATAAAAGCGGCTTATAGCTCTCAAGTTCAAAGAAAATTATTAGTTTGCATAAAAATTTCTTTAAATTAAAAATAAGACATATATGTCTTTATAGTGCATTTTTAATAAGTAGTATGCTTCATATTATGTAAGATTGATAATAGATGTTAATTAAAAAACTTAATAATTATCATTATAAGAAATTGATTTACATTTTTTGAACTTAGAAATGTATAAGAGCTTTAAGTACTGCGAATTGTAAGGCGCTTTTGGGGATTGGACCAATTATTTTTTGTCAATGTATGGAACCATAAATCTGCCTTTAGAGTATTATAGAGTAGAGTAATCGTATCACATGGAAAGGAGAATAAAATATGGAAATATTAGGTGCTATTATTTACTTTTTGATGATTCTGGTTCCGGGACTGGTCTCTGAGTGGTTCTATAACTGGCTATCTCGAGTAAGACAAAGGACAATAGTAGCCTCTGCTCTGATATTTGATTTGCTCATTTTTATAATCAACCTTATCGGGCTGCGCATTTTCAATGATGTTTATACGGTAGAAGACCTTTTTGAGCATTTTGGCTGTTTGCATTTTACTCTTAAATACGGAATCCTTAGTGTTATAGTGGCAATAATACTTGGAGTCATATCCGGAATTCTGGCAAAAATATTCTGGATACGAAACAGCAAAACTGAAGGCTAGAAATTAAAGTATATAAACTCAAGCCGCATCTTATGCTCTGCAATAGTTTATAACTGCGGCTTGAGTATTTGACCCTTAACATCTACATTGACATGGTAATTTTTTTATTTGAACAGAATACTATTAAATATGATCAATTTGAAATCAATAATTTTGAAAAGGTGATTCTTAGTGGAGCTTAAACAGTTTTTGATAATGATAAGAAAAAAATTCGTATTTATTATATTGATTCCAATTCTTGTGTCTGTTATTACTGCTTTGGGAAGCGTGTTTTTCATTTCTCCGGTATATGAGGCTTCTTCAACCCTCTATATAATCAGTCAAAATACGGTTTCCGAAGAGGATGTAACTTATAATGAATTGCTGAAAAATCAACAATTGGTTAAAGACTATAGAGAGCTTATAAAAAGCAAGCAAATTGTTAAAACAGCATTGGAAGAGCTGAAAATAACCGATATTTCTCCGGATGAATTGTCTAAAAATATTACTGTAACCTCAAAAAATGATACTAGAGTTTTGGAGATCAGTGTAAAAGATACGTACCCCGTAAGAAGTATGGAGCTTTCAAACAAAATTTGCGAAGTGTTTGCTAAAAAGTCCATAAACATCACCAAAATAGCCAATGTAAGCATTGTTGACGCCGCCGAGGTCCCTAAAACTCCTGTAAAACCGAAGCCTTTGCTTTACACTTCAATAGCTTTTTTGACAAGCCTTTGTGCAACTATAGGTGTATTTTATTTGTTTGAAATATTAAATGAAACCATTAAAACATCGGAAGATATAGGGACATATTTAGAACTAAACGTACTTGGGACTATACCTTCATTCAAGATCAAATAGGGGGTGCTAACAAGTGTCGGAGATTAGCTATGTGGTTAAGTATGATTTAAATCCAACAGTAGAAGAAGCATATAAAGTTTTGAGGGCAAATGTTCAATTTTGTGAATCCAGTAGAAAAATCAGAACTATAGCTATTACCAGCTATAGTCCCGGTGAGGGCAAATCAACAACATCAATAAACTTAGGAATTTCCATGGCTAAAGCTGGAATGAGAGTTCTATACGTTGATGCCGATATACGTAAACCAATGCCTTTTAAATATTTTATGAGCAGTAATTTGAAAGGCCTTACCAATTATATACTAGGGCAGGCAAAACTTGAAGAAATAATAAATAAAACCGATATTTCCGGCTTTAACTTTATAACCTGCGGTATTAAAACCAACAATCCCGTAGAGCTTATAACATCTGATAAATTCAGCAACCTTATTCGAGAATTAGAGAAGCTCTATGATACAGTTATTATCGATACTCCTCCCTTAGGAAGTGTTATAGATGCAGCTGTCATCGCTGCTCAGGTGGACGGAACGATTATTGTTATTGAAACAAACGCAGTAAAATGTCAAAACGCTTTAAGGATGAAAGAACAGCTTGTAAAAGCTAATGCCAATATATTAGGCGCTGTTTTAAACAAAATAAGCAAGTCGGAATACAAAAATTACTATGGTAGTTATGATTATTACAATTCCAGAAAGAAATACATTAAAATGTGGTCACGATTAATTAAGAATTTAAAGAGTTTAAAGAGGGGAGAACATGATTGATATACACTGTCATATTATTTTTGGGGTAGATGATGGGCCTTCAACAATTAAAGATTCTGTAAGAATGATATTGGAAGCGGAAAAAATAGGAGTGGACAAAATTATTGTTACCCCCCATTACAACAAAAGCATCTATAGCTCAGATAAGGTCGTAGAAAATTTTTACAAAGTCAAATCTAGAATTAGAGACTTTGGAATAGACATATTTCTAGGCTATGAGGTATTTCTGATTTCTTCAATTAATGAGGTGTTTTTGCAAAGAGAACAATATACACTGAACAAGTCAAAGTACTTATTGTTTGAGCTGCCTTTTGATATATTGCCGATTAACATCAATGAAACTGTTTTGAAACTACACTCGGAAGGAATAGTTCCTATAATAGCCCATCCGGAAAGGAATATGTACTATGTAAGGAACATGCAGAAATTCATTGAGTTGATAGAAACAGGCTGTCTTGTTCAGGTGGATGCTGCAAGCATAGTTGGAATCCATGGTTCAAACGTCAAAAAGTTTACAAAAAAACTTATCGATCTGAAAGTGGTCCAGTTTGTAGCATCTGATGCCCACAAGCCGGAAGATTATGAGATATATAAAAAGTCATATGATATTGTTAAAAACTGGGCAGGGAAGGAATATACCGATAAAATATTTACCCATAACCAAAAAGTCATTATTACTCCTCCTTCGGCCGAGATAATATCAAAGGAATAGGTTATACTATATACTTGTATGTCACTAGAATGGTTTGGGCAAAAGAAAATCAATAATTCAAAAAGCAATATAGATAAATTATTAGTTTCATAATGGACATACTTATTTATTAATATTTAATTCCGAGAATAAAATATCAAATCTTTAATAATAAAAGGGCGCTGCTCCAAAATATTTGTTTTGAGATAGCCACTTTTTGCATGTCTTCACAAAATATTCAAATGCAGATTTTGATAATTATTTAAGTTATCATAATTCACCTGTAATGTATAAAACTCCAATAAATTATTAATACTAAAACTGTACTAACAACATACTAGAAAAGGAGGTATAATAAATTGAAAGCAACTGGAATAGTTAGAAGAATAGATGACCTCGGAAGAGTAGTAATACCGAAGGAAATCAGAAGAACTTTAAGAATTAGAGAAGGTGATCCTCTCGAAATATTTACCGATAGAGAAGGAGAAGTAATATTAAAGAAATATTCCCCAATAGGTGAATTAAGTGACTTTGCTGCTCAATATGCTGAATCCTTGCATAAAACAAGTGGTCATATAACCTGTATTTCAGATAGAGATACAATAATTGCAGTTTCTGGGGCATCAAAGAAAGAATTCCTTGAAAAATCTTTAAGTTCAGAAATTGAAAAAGTGATAGAAGAAAAAACTACTCTTGTTGTAAAAGCACCTGACGAGAAAACTATAAGTATTTTAGCTGATGAAGGAGGAGAAACAAAATATTCTTCACAGGTAGTTACTCCGATTATTTCAGAAGGTGACCCTATTGGAGCTGTAATATTTTTATCAACAGATCCGGATGTTCGTATGGGTGAAGTTGAAGCAAAACTTGCTCAAACAGCTGCAGGTTTCTTGGGAAAACAGATGGAACAATAAGAGGTAGCCTATAGATATCTGGACTGCAGTTCTCTTTGAAAAAAGAGGTAAATATGGATAGATTACGTTCCCAAAAAATAACAGGTAGCCATTGTGGATTGCCTGTTATTTTTTGGAGTTTGGCCTCTTGGAATGAGATGAAAGAGGTTTATTATTTTTTGGCCTTAGAAATCAACGATTTTATATACTTATGGCAATTGTTGACCGCATTTGGTATAATTAGAACAACCAAGTACTGCCAGGGAGCTGATAATATGATAAAGGATAATTATACCTTTAATGATTTGCTTGAAATTATGAAGCTATTGAGAAGTGAAAACGGGTGCCCGTGGGATAGGGAGCAAAACCACGAAAGTCTTAAGAAGTACCTTATCGAAGAGACATATGAGGTTCTTGAGGTAATAGATCTAAATGATAAAAAAAGGCTATGTGACGAATTGGGTGACCTTTTGCTGCAGATTGTTTTCCATGCTCAAATAGCAAGTGAAGATAAGGAATTTGACATGGATGACGTAATAACGGGTATCTGCAAAAAGATGGTACACAGGCACACCCATGTTTTCGGCACTGATAAAGCGGACACCGCCGATGAAGTTTTAACCAACTGGGAGGAAATAAAGAAAAAAGAAAAAGGAATGAAAAGCCAGACAGAGGTCCTAAAGGATGTGCCTTCAAATCTCCCGGCGTTGATGAGAAGCTACAAGGTTCAGCAAAAAGCCAGTCAGGTCGGATTCGACTGGAAAGACACAGATAGTGTATTTGAAAAGGTTTGTGAAGAAATAAACGAATTAAGAGATGTATATAAGAGTAAAGATGTGGCAAGAATAAATGATGAACTTGGAGATGTATTATTTTCCATAGTAAATTTATCTAGATTCTTGAAGGTTCAGCCGGAACTTGCGTTAGTCGGTTCGATAAACAAATTCATAGAAAGATTTGAGTTTATTGAGAAAGAGGCCGAAAAATCCGGAAAGACCCTTACGGAAATGTCCCTTGAGGAAATGGACGAGCTATGGAATAAAGCTAAGACAAAAAAATAAGAAAAATTTTCTTAAAATGCGGAAAGAAAGGAGGAATTTCAAAGTTTTCAGCGAATAAACATTACTTAGGATTTACAAAGCATGACAATTATTTTAAATAAAGAAACAAAAGTTTCAAATGAAATCCAATATAAAAAAACAGGAGGATTGTATATGAATAAGACAGAGTTAGTAGCAAGTATGGCTGAAAAAAGTGAATTATCAAAGAAGGATGCGGAAAAAGCCCTTAATGCTTTTATAGAAAGTGTTGAGGAAGCTCTTTCAAAAGGTGACAAGATCCAGTTGGTAGGATTCGGTTCTTTTGAAGTAAAAGAAAGAGCTGAAAGAAAGGGAAGAAATCCTCAGACAAAAGAAGAAATTACAATTCCCGCTACTAAAGCCCCAGTGTTTAAGGTTGGAAAGGGCTTGAAGGAGTTAGTAAACAAATAGGATTTAGCCGATAAAACACATCTTGTACTTTATTTTATGAAGTAAAGTGTTTAACAATAAAACCGATAAAAAAGAAAAGGGCTTCCGTGGGTGAAGCCTTTTTATTTAACCTCTTGGAGTGAAATGAAAGAGGTTGGGGGGATTTTATAATTATGAGAATCGATAAGTACCTTAAAGTCTCGAGACTTATTAAAAGACGTACATTGGCCAATGAGGCCTGTGAACAGGGTAGGGTCATGATAAACGGCAAAGTGGTAAAACCCGGTGCTGAGGTGAAGATAGGAGACATTATAGAAATTCGGTTCGGGAACAATACCACGAGGGTTGAAGTGACAGCAATAAGTGAACACGTCTTAAAATCAGAATCAAAAGAAATGTATACTATTAAGTAATTATGCAAAAAAGGCATTGAAGAAAAACTTAAGTAAACAGCTTCAAGCGGGGAAAAAGAAAAATACCAGTCACATTTAAACTTAATGGCTTAATGTAGCTGGTATTTTTACTACTCTGTATTGTTTGTTACTGAAAGTGTAAATTTAGCCATAGTCATTTTAGCAATAGATGAAACGATTTTTTCCAAACCTCAGAGTAGAGTATTTATTCTATAGCAACCTATCAATTTATTTAGTCTGATGTATTGATTCTTGCTATATCAACCCAAAATACTTCTCAAAAAATATCATCAGCTTTCCAATAATTCCTTGCTTTTTGGCAGCCCTGCCTCCGCCAAAGCGAGATACAGGAGGCATGATTTTATCAATGTCTGTACCGGTTGTTTTAAGCATTCCGTCTCGGAAAGCATTGTCCATGAAACGGCGGGTTTCTTCAGGCTTTAATTTTTCCTCGATTTGTTGCCAAATAAGCCTTTCGCTCGCTCTGATTGAGCGAGCACGTTCGAGAAGTTCACGAAAATAGTCTTTGCCAAAAGCAGTTTTACCCTGCTTCAATCTTTCATCATCCGTAGCAAAGCCTTTTATCATATACTCTTTTAATACACCAGTTGTCTAAATTCTAAAATGTGTTGCTTCGCGTGAATTAACTCATAACCAACTGAAATAATGGCATCAAGATTATAGAATTTTGTCTCTCTCCTTTGTGTTTTATTGTGAATTACACCGTGCTGAGTGGTTATTTCCATTTTGGAAACAACCACTTCTTCAGAAAGCTCGCCTTCTTCAAAAATATTTTTTAGGTGTTTACTAATTGCCGGTGTTTGAACACCAAATAATTTCGTCATTGCTTTTTGGGTTAGCCAAATGGTTTCGCTTTTAATCAAATCAAGAAATTCAAATTTTCAGCACTTAATTCATATATTTAACCTGTCTACTTGGAAGAGGGCATATCACATTTACGGGTGATTGTGATTTATCTATGGAAATTGTTCGTTAAGAGTCATTTTTATTATTGTACATGCATAAATATTTAAAAGTGTAACATAAGATTGGAGGGGTAAAGGATGGTTGAAGATAAAAAGATGCAAAAGACCGGGATGCATAACCTTATACTTGAAAATAGAGAAAGGCTCAGCATTTCGGGAGTTGTGGATGTGGAAAGCTTCAATGATGAAATGGTTGTTGCCGACACGGAATTAGGCCTTTTAATCATACGGGGAGAAGATCTTCATATAAACAAATTAAGCGTGGAAAGCTCAGAGCTTAGTATAGAAGGGTATATCACAAGCTGTGAGTACAACGATAAAGACGGAAGATCAAAAGGAATGGGTTTCTTTGCCAAAATGTTCAGATAGGATAAGTGATTAAATTGTGGGTATCTGTTAGCAATCAGGCATATGTTTTTTTTAGTTGTGTCCTAGGAGGCATGATTGTAGCATTTATATATGATATTTTCAGGGTTAGAAGGAAGGCTATAAGATCAAGTAATCTCATTGTGTATTTTGAGGACTTTATTTACTGGATTATTGTAGCATTAACCCTTTTTGCTATCATTTATAGGAGTAATGAGGGTGAAATAAGAGGTTATCTCATATTGGGGATAGTCATTGGTATTATCCTGTACGCTTTGCTTTTAAGCAAAATAGTCATGACTATATTCTTGTTTATTATTAATATAATATATAAAGCAGCTGTTACCCTTTGCGGTATTCTGTTGTTGCCTATAAGGGTGGCACTAAAAATACTGGGGGTGCCGGTAAAAAAAGCATATAAAATTGTAGCCCGAGGTGCCGGAAAGATAAAAGGAGCGAGTAAGAGAAAATTAAGCAAAATAAAAGCATCCGGAAGGATACTAAAGAATATTAGGAAAAAAATATAGGAAAGGAGGATTTTACTAATACGCGTAGAATTATATCATTATGTTGTTGAATGATTCTATACAGTAGGTCGATTTTAGTAGGGAGAGAGCAATAAATGGGCAAAAGAAAAAAGCGTAGTTGGGGTTTAATTATTATAACTGGAGCTTTGATGTTTTATATTGGAACTGTTCTTGTGAAGCAACAGGCTATAATGAATTCGCAGAGGCAACAGTTAAAACAGCTTGAGCAGAATATAGAACAGGAAAAAGAGCTTAATGAAAAGCTTCTTAGACAGAAAGAAGAGGTTGCA
Source organism: Acetivibrio mesophilus (assembly GCF_004102745.1). Taxonomy (GTDB): domain Bacteria; phylum Bacillota; class Clostridia; order Acetivibrionales; family Acetivibrionaceae; genus Hungateiclostridium; species Hungateiclostridium mesophilum. Next base: position 85,108 of record NZ_RLII01000006.1, read on the forward strand.
TCTGAGAAGTATAATGAGAAGATTGCCCGGGAGAGTCTTGGGATGGTCAAAAACGGCGAAAGGGTCTTTGTTGATGTGAATCAGTAGTCTGATTCTAATTACCCTCCATATTTCTTTAATTCAAGAAATTCATGATACTTGACGTAAGTCAATATCATATTATATAATCAAAGTACTTTATTTAATCAGGAGGATTAATTATTCTATGCTCGTTGAAGTAGGTAAAATTGTTGAGGGCAAAGTTTCCGGCATTACTAATTTCGGAGCTTTCATTCAGCTCTCAAACGGTCAGACCGGCTTGGTTCACATCTCTGAAGTTGCTGAGGAGTACGTAAAAGACATTAAGTCTCATCTCAAAGAAAATCAAACGGTTAAGGTCAAAATTATTTCTGTGGACAAAAACGGAAAAATCAGCCTGTCTATTAAGAAGGCTTTGGATCCGAAAAGACCGGTTGTTAAGTCCACCAAACCTGAGGAAGTGGATTGGAGTAATCATCATTCTTCCAACCTTACCTTTGAAGAGCGTCTTGCTAAATTTATGAAAGATAGTGATGAAAAGATGCATGACCTCAAAAAGAATTTTGAATCAAAGAGGGGCGGCGGAGGATACAGAAAGTTTGTCCAGTAATTCTGTTTTTCCCTGACGAAAAGGTTAATTGTGTGAAGCTTTGGTTATGACCATGGGCTAGGTATTTTATTGCATTTTTATGCTTGTAATATGTAATAAATATGATGCATAAATATTAAAGAGACTTTTATTAGTGGTAAAAGTCTCTTTTTAGGTTATAAGTGTTTACGGCAGAATAAGCAGGATATTAAACAGAGGATCTATGGTGATTGGTATAAATTTCCGTTAAAAAAGTGTTGACATTAGAAAAAACATATATTATAATAAAAAAGTCGTTTGAACAGAGGATTTCAGAGTTGCCGGAGTGGCGGAACTGGCAGACGCACAGGACTTAAAATCCTGCGGGACTTACCTCCCGTACCGGTTCGATTCCGGTCTCCGGCACCAATTTAAATATCGCGGGGTGGAGCAGTTGGTAGCTCGTCGGGCTCATAACCCGAAGGCCGAAGGTTCAAGTCCTTCCCCCGCAACCAAGAGTAGTCACGCTTATCCAAAAGGGTAAGCGTTTTTTATTTTGGCCTCTTTTGGTGAAATGAAAAAAATATTATCTAAAACTGAGAAGGATTTTTAGTTGTGAATGTAGAAGATACATAATTACACAAATTCATTAAAGGTTTACCAAATACGATGATTTATACAAGCCAAATTAAAGAACTCTTCATAACCTATACTCAACAGCCTTCAAATTAGAGTAGATATAAATAAATCCATAGGAGGGAGCAATATATGAAAAAGCCTAGAAGAACATCCAGTCCTTTGCGGGTAGCTTATTTGTTTTCTGCGATACTTGCAGTGAGCAACGGTGTATTCATCTACATAATGTCAGGCAAGAGGCCGGCGGCTTTAATTACCAATATACTAGTCTGTGCATTTATAGCATTCACAATAAAAGTAGCAACTGATATTACCTTTAAAAGAATCGTTAGTAAAATCAATATGGATATGGAAAAGGTAAATCAGGGGGATTTATCTCAATTGATTGAAACGGAAGACACCGGAGAAGTGAAAAAAATATCTGAGGCTGTCAATTCTATGCTACGAGAGATTTGCGCATTGATTGAAAGCTTCCTCTCTATCTCATCCCTCATTATGGAATCCACAGAAAAAGTGAGTGCGGCAGCAGAGTCGGCATCACAAGCCATGGATGAGATATCGAAAACGGTGGATCAAATAGCTGTAGGAGCATCATCCCAAGCGAATGAGGCACAGCAGGGTGTACAGGTTATGGATAAATTATCGGAACAGATCAGTCTGGTATATCAAAACTATAACAGTATTACTGATGATACGAGAAAAATCAGTGATTTGAATAATGTTGGGCTACAATCGGTTAAAGTATTGAGGGATAGAGCCAAGGAGAATTATGATACAACAGAAAAGATATTTTCAGTTGTTGAAAAGCTTACAAATGGTGTAAAGGATATAGGAAGCTTTGTTGAGTCCATTGAAAGTATAGCAGAGCAAACAAACCTGTTGGCACTGAATGCAGCGATAGAAGCGGCAAGGGCCGGTGAAGCGGGTAAGGGATTTGCTGTAGTTGCCGATGAAGTGAGGAAGCTTGCCGACCAGAGCAGAAAATCTACAGAAGAGATTAATTTATTGATGAACAGTATACAGGAAGAGTCTGTATTGGCGATAGAGTCTATGGAAATAATGAGAAGAGTATCGGCAGACCAGAATGATGCTGTTAATCAGACGGATAGTGCATTCAGTGACATTGCAAACGCAATAAATTCCATAGTTCTAAGAATCAACGATGTAAATCAGGCAGTTGCAAAAATGCAGAATGACAAGGGAGAGGTAATTTCAGCGATTGAGAACATCTCGGCAGTTTCCATGGAGACTGCTGCATTCAGCAAAGGAGTGGCGGCGACAACGGATCACCAGCTAAAATATATCGGCGATATGAAGGGCGCTTCCAGCCGTCTTAACGAACTTGTGGAGGAACTGGATGGCAGACTGGCAAAATATAAGATAAAATGATCTTGTTATAACTTATTTCCAAGCTTTCAATAAGGCCTTTATAGGGCCTTATTATAATTTAGCCTCTTTTGGTGAAATGAAAGAGGCAAAAGCGAAGGACACGATGTCTTGAACTTTTTATTGAAAGGATATTTTCAAATTTGCCCGTAATTACCTGGAATCATTGACTATTTTCTTCGCACCGTGATAATATTAAATTAGTTGGCTATATAGCATCAAACAATATCCAATTCTCTCGAATGTAAAAGTTCAAATAGATAATAATAAATAGTAAAAATATATGGGCAGGGTATAAAAAGCATTCTAAATGAAGCAAAACTGCAAATCGGGGGATAACATGGTTATAAACAAAAGGGTCAATATAAAAAGATATAAAGAAATAATATCTGTCTTTGCCAAGCATGGTTTTGGTCTGTTGTTTGATCAGCTGGGGATTTTTGACTACTTGAAGATGGGTAAAAAGATTACATCCACTGAAGGAGATGACGATAGCTCAAGACTCTCTATGGGTGAGCGGATTCGGCTGTCCTGTGAAGAACTGGGCCCAACGTTTGTAAAGATAGGGCAGATACTCAGTACAAGACCCGATGTGATTCCGTCCGACATTATTGAAGAACTAAAAAAGCTTCAGGATTCTGTGCATCCTTTTTCTTTTGAGGAAGTTAGGACAGTAGTGGAAAGTGAGTTTGAGGATAAGCTTGAGAATATCTACTTGGAGTTTATTGAGGAACCTATTGCTGCGGCTTCCATATCCCAGGTTCATTGCGCAAAGCTAAAATCCGGGGAGAAGGTTGCGGTTAAAGTACAGAGGCCAGGAATAGAGAGAAACATAGATCTCGATTTAAATATTCTCAAGGATCTTGTGCATTTTATCGAAAATCACACAAAATACGGGAAGATTTACGATCTTATCGGAATGGTGATAGACTTTGAAAAAACGATAAAGAACGAGCTGGATTTTACTAGAGAAGGGGAAAATGCCGATACTTTCAAGAAGAATTTTGCTAAAGAAGGAATTGCCAGAGTTCCCGAGATAAAATGGACATATACCACAAGACGTGTGCTTACGATGGAGTACATTGAAGGTATCGGGATTGATGATATTAAGAAATTGGAAAGGGCGAGGATTGACAGAGTAGAGCTGGCCAGAAACCTTGCCACATCAATATGCAATCAAATATTAACAGACGGTTTTTACCACGCGGACCCACACCCGGGGAACATCAGAGTTCTTCAGGATGGTACGATAGTTTTTCTGGACCTGGGCATGGTGGGCAGTATTGGGGAGTCACGGAAGAAAAGTATATCGAATTTCTTCATAGGCTTATCCACCAAAAACAGCAAAATAGTTGCCAGGTCGATTGTTGACCTGGGAGAAATATCGGAAAGGCGTAATTTAAAAAGGTTTGAAAAAGACATAGATAGAATGATTGATAAGTACATTGCTATGCCTTGGAGCGAAATAAAGGTGGTTGACCTGTTTTATGAGGTGTTTAATATTGCGTTTATAAATGAAATAAAGATACCTCGAGAATTTGCTATGCTGGCCAAAACCCTTGGTACTGCTCAAGGTGTGCTGGAAAAGCTGGCACCGGATCTTAACTCCATTGAAATTGCCAAACCCATAGCGAAGAAGCTGATTTATCAATCCTTCTCGGTAAAAAACGTTACCAATAGCATAAAGAAGAATGCTCTAAATTATCGGGACGTGGTGGACCTGTTTAATGAATTTCCGTTCATTGCTTTGAGCTTTTTGGAAAAATTCGAAGATAGAGATTATACCCTTCAGCTTGGGATTAAAGATATTGATAGAATTATGAAGAGGCTCGACAGGAACTTTAATAGGATGTCTTTTAGTGTAGTACTTCTTGCTGTAAGTATCATTATTACGGGTATTATTATAGGCTCCAGCCAGAGCGCAAGCGCAGGAAGCGAAATGTATTTTGTAAATGTTACGGCACTTCGGATTGGGCTAGGAACTGTGGTGGCCATTATATTAGGTCTAATCATTTCAATGTTTCGATCAGATCACTTTTAATCTATGTTTTTCGTAAATTCAGTTTTGAATACCAGGTACGGATTATTATAAGATTTGATGTTTTTGTGAACCATTTTACTACATTGAATTCTTCGATCTTTGATGAATTATAATGGGGGCAATATGCCCCCGTTATAGTTTCATTATTATTATGCTTTCTTTACTGCAAATGCAATAAGTTTAACCAATTCCACAATAGGAATAATTGCAAAGGCAAGACCTATTGAGATAAGGAAGTTTGATCCTGAAAGCGGAGTCAGCTTAAATATGTTATTAACACCCGGTACATATATTACAAATAGCGATAAAGCGAAAGCTAATACCATTGCACCAAATAAAACCTTGTTGTGGGTTTTCAATCTGAAAATAGACTTGGTCATTGACCTTAGGTTGAGGGATTGGAAAACCTCACATGTGGACATTGTTAAAAATGCCATTGTCATTCCTATTATATGGGATTGTGTGTTGCCTATAAAGTAGGATATCAACGTTAATGCTGCAATGGCAATACCTTGATATATTATATTAATTCCTAGGCCATTGGCAAAAATCCCTTCTTTTGTGCTACGAGGAGGTCTTTTCATAATGTCTTCTTCGGCTTCTTCCATACCTAGTGCTATGGCTGGCAGTGTGTCGGTTACAAGGTTAATCCACAGTATATGTATAGGTGAAAACAGTATAAATCCTTGAAGTGTAGCTATAAACAATGCAATAACCTCGCTCAAGTTTGAGGATAAAAGGAACTGTATAGACTTACGGATGTTGTCATATATTCTACGTCCCTCCTCAACTGCATACACAATTGAAGCAAAGTTGTCGTCAGCCAGAACCATATCGGATACATTTTTCGTAACATCGGTACCGGTAATTCCCATACCAACGCCTATATCGGCGGATTTAAGAGCCGGGGCATCGTTAACGCCGTCGCCCGTCATTGCAGTGATTTTGCCGCGGTTTCTCCATGCATTTACAATTCGCACCTTATGCTCAGGCTGTACTCTTGCATAGACGGAATAGTTTTTAACCTTTTCTTCAAAATCAATGTCGGATATTTCAGACAGCTCCGCTCCAGTGATAGCCTGACTTTCATCGGAGATAATGCCCAATTCTTTTGCAATAGCAACTGCAGTATCTTTATGGTCCCCAGTGATCATAATAGGGCGTATACCTGCCTGACGGCATTTTTCGATGGCTGCTTTTACCTCCGGACGTACAGGGTCAATCATGCCTGCAAGACCAATAAATGTTAGGTCCCGTTCAAGGCTTTCTGGAGATGTGTCAGCAGGCAAGGAATCAGTCTCCTTCATTGCCGATGCCAAGACACGAAGGGCTTTATTTGCCATCTTCTTGTTTTCACTGAGAATCTCGGTGCGGTGCTTATCTGTCAGAGGAACCACACCATCTTTTGTGAGAATGTGAGTGCAGTTCTTCAGAAGCTCATCGGGTGCTCCCTTTGTATACTGAACAAATTTGCCGCCTTCAGTCTTGTGGACTGTAGACATCATTTTCCTAACTGAATCAAAGGGGGCTTCTGCAACACGGGGCATTTTCTTTTCCATTTCGGTTTTATTGATCCCCATATCAAAAGCATATCGTACAAGGGAGCTCTCTGTAGGCTCACCGATTACTTCGCCGTTTTCTCCCGATATATTGGCATCATTGCAAAGAGCCATGGAGACAGCAAGCTTTTGGACATCTCCAAAGGAATCTACAACAGTCATTTTATTTTGAGTCAAAGTACCTGTCTTATCGGAACAGATAATTTGTGTACATCCCAATGTTTCAACTGCGGTTAGTTTTCGGATGATGGAATTGCGTTTGGACATTTTTGTGACACCGATGGAAAGAACAACGGTGACAACCGCTACCAAACCTTCCGGAATTGCAGCAACAGCTAGACTGATTGCCAGCAAAAATGTGTCCAGAACATTATCCCCTGAAAAACCTCCGCTCCTCAATACTCCAAAGACAAATATGAATATACAGATTCCGAGTACACCCACGCTAAGTACCTTGCTCAATCCGGCAAGTTTTTTCTGCAATGGTGTTTTTTCCTCGTTCGTATTGGAAATAATGTTTGCGATTTTTCCCATTTCTGTGGACATTCCGGTGCTGACTACAACACCTTCGCCGCGGCCGTATACAACATTGGTGCCCATGTAAGCCATGTTGCGGCGATCGCCAAGAGAAATGTCCTTATCCGATGGAGGTATGGCATCGGCATCTTTCTCGGTAGGCACTGATTCTCCGGTGAGGGATGCTTCTTCGATTTTCAAGCTTGAGGCTTCAATAATCCTCATATCCGCAGGAACAGCATCACCTGCTTCGATAAGGACTATATCACCGGGTACAATTTCGTCGGACTTGATTTGCATCACCTGACCGTTTCTCCTGACTTTAGAGTAAGGAGATGACATTTTCTGCAGGGCTTCAATGGCTTTTTCTGCTTTTCCTTCCTGCACTACACCCAGTATTGAATTTACAACTACAACCATCAGTATGATGATGGAATCAGCCGGCTCTCCCGCAATGCCTGAAATAATGGCTGCTACAATCAAAACAATGATCATAGGGTCCTTCAACTGGTCTAAAAATTTGGCAAAGACTGTTTTCCTTTTGCCTTCGTCCAGCTTGTTATGACCGTATTTTTCAAGCCTCTGTGTAGCATCCGTTGGGTTAATACCGTTTTTGGAGCTTCCCAGCTGTTTTAATACAGTTTCGATACTTTCAAAATAGTGTTTCATTTCCCATGTCCTTTCATAATAATTTTATTTTCATTATTTAATGTATTATTTTTAGGATATCCTAAATTAGCCAGTAAATATTATATCCTAATAGCTTTGTTTGAAACAATGATGTCCAAGGGTTAAGGTCTAATTAACAATTATCTTTACAAATAATCTACCATGAGATAAGATTTAAAAAAACCAATATTTATAACTAAGTGTCCGGTTTTTACACAGATTGCCCAAAGTGTGTAATTTTCGGACAGATTATATTAAATGTCCATATATGAGGTGATTGATAATGGCAAAACCCGAGCTTACCAAACAGCTAATAGCTCAAACTCTAAAGAAACTTATGTTGAACACTCCGCTGGATAAAATAAGTGTTCAAGAAATTGTAGACGCATGCGGTCTAAATAGAAAAACCTTTTATTATCATTTTCAAGATAAACAGGCCCTAGTCTGTTGGATTTTTGACACTGAATTTGCAAGCCTTACAGATGTCAATCAAGATAACTCAGTGTTTGACGAGCTTGTGGAGCACTTATATAAAAACAGGGACTTTTATGTTGCTGCCCTTACTTCAAACGTGCAAAACAATCTTAGTGAACATTTTTTCAGGATTATTTATGAATCTATTAAGGAAAAAGCTGAAGATGTGCTGGGGGACAATAAAATTGCACCAGCTGAATTCAATATAATTATAGATTATTTTACCAATGCGATTGTCGGGAGTATTACCCAATGGGCGAGAGGGGGAATGAAAAGCCCTCCTTATGAATATAGAACGAGTTTTTATCCGTTAACGGAGGAATGCCTGAGATTTATTGTTGAGAAAAAGATTAAGAAGCACAATAAGTAACAAGAGTAGAGAGTGTCATAGGATATTTGTTGAGAAAAAGATAAAAAGGTAGAAAAGGAGGTAATAAGTGTATTATAATAAGATATAAAAGCTAGTAGGTGCGTATTTGCCAACTTGCAGCAAAAGACTGAATTGCTGAAGATTATCGATAGCAATTTTGAAAGAATAAGTTACGGGTATTTACTGAAAGGACATGGTTTGTTTTCTTTTGCTTCTTCCTTGGAGAAGGCTCAAATATATACAGAAGCGTTTGAATTTTTATTTATGTACGAATATATGAAAAATTAACTTATTTAGCGGTGCTTTCTAACTTTTAATCGCAAATATAACATGATAGTATACGTGATTAAGAGTTTTCCCAATTCATTAAGATTAAAAGACGATAGTTTCATTATCTATGACGATATTTTATTTAAAATATTCTGTAGATAATGAAACAATCAGCATTAATTCGGATAATCCTGGATACTTATTAGAAACTTTAGATACTACAGTCAGAGCAAAGTTTCATAAATCAGATAAGACTTTTAAAGCAAATACTAATGGTGAAGAAGACAGGTACTAATGTGGGGTTCAATAATATATAATTAATAAATGAATATGAAGGAGAGGGTGTTTTAAATGAAAAAAACAGCAATGGTAAAAGTAGTTGTAGCAGCATTGATAGTTGTGCTTTCACTGCAAGTTCTTGTGTTTGCAGAAGAACAGCCGCAACTTCTAGTATCGGCACCTGTTGAACAACCGGACGCATGGGCTTTGGAAGCTGTGCAATGGTCGGCAATATATGGACTTGCATCCGAGGAGATGTATGCAAAGTATTCATCTAAGGCCACACAGGAAGAGTTACTTCAGGTTTGTGCAAATCTTTATGAAAGATTAACAGGTAAAGCTGTTGATCAGGAAGATGAAAAACTCTTTACTGATAACGACAAGTTTGCAGCTCAAAAAGAAGCAACTAGGCTGGAAATGGTCACAGCTGTATACAATGTGCTAAAGGCCGCACAACCGGAATTTGATTTTAACGCCAATATAAATCTTACCTTCAAGGATATTGGCTCAATACCTGAGAGTTCACTGGATATTATTAAGTATTCTGTCTCAAAAGGTATATTAAACGGAAGGAGTAAGGAAATTCTCGATCTTGAAAGTCAATGCACAAGGCAGGAACTGTTAGTATTTACAAAAAACGCATATGAGTTTGCTATATATGAGTCGGGAAGGGATTCTAAAGGTGCCTTTTGGAAAGTAAGTGATGAGGATAGTACAGTCTATCTGCTGGGTTCAATACATATTGCGGATGCAACATTGTATCCGTTATCGAAAGACATATTGAATGCTTATGAGCAATCTGATGCTTTAGTTGTTGAAGCAGACATTTCAAAGCAGGAAGAATCAGCGAAATATATGGCGGAAAAGGCTATGTATGAAGATGAAAATACTCTTGACAAAAATGTACCGGAAGATATTTATAAGCAATTTGTAGAGTTTATTACTCCTTATGAAATTGGTGAGGAAGTATATAACAAGTTTAAGCCTTGGTATGCGGCATTGCTGGTTCAAAACCTGCAGCTTTCAGAAAACTCATATAGCGGAAACTTGGGAGTAGATATTTATTTTCTTTCAAAGGCAATGGGTCAAAAAGACATATTGGAAATAGAAGGCATCAAGTTCCAGGTAGATATGTTTGACTCTTTCTCAAGTGAACTTCAAACTCAGTTTTTGGCTTCCAGTTTAGGTTTAAGTGAAGGAGATGAAGAAACAGAAGCAAACGCTGAAGCAAATATAGAGTTGGTTGCCTATATGTTAAAGTGCTGGAAAGAAGGCAATACAGAAGAGCTTGCAAAGATAGTTAAGGCTGACCACGAAGTTGAAGGAGAAGTTAATGAGTTTAATGAAAAAATGTGGATATCAAGGGATAACAATATGGCACAAAAGGTGAAAGACTACCTTGCCGATCCGGAAAGCAAAACTTATTTTGTGGTAGTCGGAGCAGGGCATATGGTAGGAAGCAATGGAATTGTTGCACAATTGGAGGACGAATATAAAGTAGAGCAAATTAAATAAATCAAACATAAGACAAATTAAAAGCGGGAGGTCTTAGATAGCCTTACCGCTTTTTTGTTTTAGCCTATTTCATTCCACGGGAAATGGTGGGCAAAATGAAGAAATAAAGGAGATTAATTATCTGTGTCGAATACAAATTACTGCTTTAGGATGAAAATAAAGGGGTGTATATGAAATGCAAGCATGGGAAAACACCGTAGAATTTGGAAACACGGATATTCTAAAACACAAAAGGGTTGAATCATACCAAAAAACGATTGCTACAGCGGAGCTTATGGCTGCAGCTATTCATGACCTTAAGAATCCGCTTGCCAGTATAAGGGGTTTGGGACAACTGGGTATGCTCACGTCTTCATCAAAAAAGGAGCGGAGTTATTTCGAAAGGATAATAAAACAGGTTGATTCATTAAACACCTCAGTAATTGATTTGCTGAATGTCTTTAAGCCAGAAAAGAGCGTCAGAGCCAATCCTTCGTTGATTGTAAAGGAAGTTTTGGACGAGTTTCAGGCAACTTGTGATATAAATAATATTGAGCTGGTTTTCATAGCAAGATGTGAAGGAGAGATAAGTCTTCATATCAAGGTGTTTAAGAGAGCTATAGAAAACTTGGTCAGAAATGCTGTTCAGGTATTGGCCAATGGGGGCAGAATTAAAATATACACCAGCGAAAATGACAGCAACTTTTTTATGTCGATTAATGATAATGGGCCGGGTATTCCAGAGGAGGCAAAAGAGTCAATGTTTCAGCCCTTTGTTTATCAACGTAAGGATGGGACCGGTTTGGGACTGTTTATGGTTCAGCATGCGATTGCCGAGGTCCATGGAGGAAAGATTTGGTTTGATAGTGAATTGGGCAAGGGGACAACATTTTATATCTCATTGCCCAAAAACTAAACAGGATAAAAAAAAGACAGGGTTTAACCTGTCTTTGCATCCTCGAACTGACTGTTGTATAGATTGGCATAAAAACCGTCTTTAGCAAGGAGCTCCTTATGATTGCCCTGTTCTACAATATCACCGTGATTCATAACAAGAATCAAATCGGCATCGCGGATGGTTGAGAGACGGTGAGCAATTATAAAGCTTGTGCGGTTTTGCATAAGGTTATCCATAGCTTTTTTAATCTGAAATTCTGTACGGGTATCAACGGAGCTTGTCGCCTCATCAAAAATCAGAATCTTTGGGTTTGCCAGTATAGCCCTCGCGATAGTTATAAGCTGCTTCTGTCCCTGTGAGATGTTGGAGGCTTCTTCATTAAGTATCATATTGTAACCATCGGGCAGGGTATGGACAAAGCTGTCCACGTGGGCTGCTTTGGCAGCGGCAATAACCTCTTCGTCGGTTGCATCAAGACGGCCGTAGCGTATATTTTCCATTATGCTGCCATTGTATAGCCATGTGTCTTGAAGAACCATTCCAAACATTGAGCGCAAATCGTTTCGGGTAAAATCCCTGATGTCATGACCATCAATAAGGATTGCCCCTTCATTTACATCATAGAAGCGCATCAGGAGCTTTACCATGGTGGTTTTTCCGGCTCCGGTAGGGCCTACTATGGCAACCTTCTGCCCTCGCTTCACAGAAGCTGAAAAGTCATTGATGATGATCTTATCAGGGGTGTATCCAAAGTGGACATTTGCAAAATCAACGTTTCCCTGAATATTGTGGAGATTTATATGCTTATCTGTATCTGCGATTTCTTCTTCTTCATCAAGAAACTCAAATACACGCTCAGCGGAGGCAGCAGTCTGCTGAAGTATGTTTGAGACATTTGCAAGCTGTGAAATTGGCTGGGTGAAGTTTCGGACATAAATTATAAATGCCTGAATGTCACCTACAGTAATGGTCTTTTTCACCGCAAGATATCCCCCCAGAATGCATATAAACACATATCCGAGATTTCCGATAAAGTTCATAATGGGCATCATCACGCTAGAAAGGAACTGGGATTTCCATGCTGCCTTATAAAGGAGATTGTTGGATTTCTCAAACTCCTCAATGCTCTTTGCCTCTCCATTAAAGGCTTTCATTACCAGATGGCCACCATACATTTCTTCAACATGGCCGTTTACATGTCCTAAGTAATCCTGCTGCTGCTTGAAGTATTTTTGTGAAAAATTCACAACAAAGGCGATTAGTAAAAGGGACACAGGAACAATCAGCAAAGCGACAAGAGTCAATTGCCAGCTTATAATTAGCATCATAATTAGTGTGCCTATGAAGGTAGTGGCCGATGTTATAATTTGTGTCAGACTTTGATTTAATGTCTGGCTGATGGTATCTACATCGTTGGTAACACGGGACAGAACTTCTCCGTGGGTTGTTCTGTCAAAATATTTTAGCGGCATACGATTAATTTTTTCAGAAATATCTTTTCGGAAACGATAACTTATTTTCATTGAGATTCCTGACATAATCCAACCCTGGATGTACGAAAATAATGTGCTCAATAAAAACAATGTCAGAAGAAAAATAAGCTTTTGTGCAATATAACCAAAGTCTATTCCGTTTCCCGTGCCATTGAGTTTGCTCATAAAGCCGTCGAACATTGCCGTGGTGACTTCACCGGTCACATTAGGGCCAATAATGTTAAAAGCTGTGCTGATGGCAGCCAATATGAATCCAGCTATTATACCGGGTTTGTAGCTGCCAATATACTCCAGAAGCTTTTTGATTGCACCTTTAAAATTTTTTGCTTTTTCCCCTCGATGCATTACAGCATTGGGACGGTGCAAACCACCTCCGCCTTGGCGTTTGCCGTTCAACTGGGAATTAACCGATTTATTCTTTTCCATGCTCATGCCAATTCCTCCTTAGAAAGCTGTGATAAAACGATTTCGCGGTAGGTATCGCAGGTTTGAATGAGCTCACTGTGAGTGCCGATACCAACTACCCTGCCCTCATCAAGGACAATTATCTGATCTGCATTCTTGATGGTTGAAATACGTTGTGCCACAATAATAACAGTGCTTGAAGCTGTATGCTCCTTTAGGGCTTTTCTTAAAGCTGCATCTGTCTTAAAATCCAGGGCAGAAAAACTGTCATCAAAAATATAGATTTCAGGCTTCTTAACAATAGCGCGGGCAATTGACAATCTCTGTCTCTGACCGCCGGATACATTTGAACCACCCTGGGAAATCTCACTTTTAAAGCCCTCCGGTTTTTCGGAAATAAAATCTATAGCCTGAGCAATTTTAGAAGCAGTACGTATTTCATCCTCAGTGGCATTTTCATCGGCATACTTTAAGTTAGTCTCAATGGTGCCGCTAAACAAAGAGCTCTTCTGAGGCACATAGCCGATATGCTCACGAAGTTCATGCTGGGGTACTTCTCTTATATCTATACCGTCAACTAGAATTTGCCCGGCTGTCACGTCATAAAATCTGGGGATTAGGTTGATCAAAGTTGTTTTGCCTGCTCCTGTAGAACCGATAAATGCAGTGGTCTGACCAGGCAGTGCAGTAAAGTTAATGTCCTTTAGCATATTCTCACTAGCTCCCGGATAGCGGAAGGATACATTCCTAAATTCAATAACTCCGTTTATTTTCTTTCCATAGTGCTTTGGTGATTCGGGGTCTGTAATTTCCGGCTTCACATCCAAGATCTCAGCGACACGCTGTGCTGATACGGAGGCTCTTGGCAGCATAATAAACATCATAGAAAGCATAAGGAATGAAAAAATTACCTGGGCTGAATACTGCATAAATGCCATCAAATCTCCCACTTGCATATTTGCATTGGCAATTTGCTGTGCTCCAATCCACATTAAAAGTACGGAACCACCGTTCATTATGAAGGTCATAGTGGGGAATAGAGTTGCCATGACACGACTTACAAACAGGTGTGTGTCTGTAAGCTCCTGATTTGTCCTGTCAAAGCGCTTTTCTTCAAACTTCTGGGTGTTGAAGGCCCTTATTACCATCATCCCCGTGAGGTTCTCCCGGGTAACGAGATTGAGACGGTCAACAAGTTTCTGAATAGCTTTAAACTTTGGAACAGCTATGGAGAAAACTATAAGAATAAGCCCTAAAACAACAATGACCGCAAGAGCAATCAGCCATGACATTGACGGACTTTTGTTTATTGCAAGTATAACTCCTCCTATTCCCGTGATAGGAGCGAATAATACCATTCTTATCGTCATGAAAACCAGAGTCTGGATCTGGGTTATATCATTAGTTGTTCTTGTTATAAGTGAGGCTGTGGAGAACTTATCAAACTCTGAATTGGAAAAGGACTCAACCTTTGCAAATACATCCTTTCTTATATTTCTTGCAACTCCTGACGCAGCTTTTGAGGCGAAAAGGCCTACAATAATAGTGGCCGCCATACCTACTAAAGTTATTAGAAGCATGGTTAATCCGGTATTTATGATATAATTTCTTTGTGTTTGTGCGGTGTCCATGCCCAATGCCACATACTCTGCTTTAACTAAGAGGGCAGTAGACAGATCTAACTTGTCTTCGTCTAAGACTTCAAGTTCTGCAATTTCGTTTTTGGATAATTCACTTGTTGGTTTTTCGGATATACTTGCAGCAAGAAGAGCTTTGCCCATTATCGGATTTAATAATTCAGACTGGGTTTTATCTATATTTTTTATCACAAAAACAGGCTCATTATTCAAAGTAGGATATTTGTCTATGTACTTATCGAAGTTTATACTGGATTTATCAATCAAATCATAGCATTCGAGGGCTTTATCTCTTTCCTGCGGGGACATGAACAATACAATCTCATCCATTTTGCTTTTTCTTATTGCATTCGGTATTGAATTTTCAATTCCTTCCTGCTGTATACCGATATTTACAATATCGGACATATAATTCGGCAGCGCGAGGTCGGTAAGGGCTTGTATAAACAATAACGCAATTGCGATAGCTATATACAGGGCAAATGGTCTTAGATATTTGACTAATTTATACACTACTGCATCCTCCCCTATTTCATAATAAAAAACTTTGGCATACAAAGTATTTTACTATTGTTATTTTAACCCTGTCAATACAACAGAATACAACATTCAATCAAATAGGAAGGAACGAAATAGGTTGAAGGGAATAAAATATAGTAAAAGGCGAAAAATAATTTAAGATTTTTGGCTTGAACCCCATAATAATTTGAGTTGATACCGAAATAATATAGTAGTGAGAAGATTAGTGTTTGCTAAAAAAGTTAAAAATGTTTGGTATGAAGGTAGAAGAGAGGCTCGTTATCGAGCCTCTCTCTATATAAATGTTATTTTTATTTTTATCTTACTCTAAAATCGATGTCAAAGCATACAAAATTTACTTTCTCCACTCCAACTCACCGTTGAATATGGAAGTAAGCAGATTAATTGTATAATTGTCAATGTATGTGCCGTTCTTTAACTGCTCAAACATTTCGTCTCTTTCCTTTGTCATATTATTATAGTGGTATGCTAAAGCCATATTGGATACCGAGAGGGGGTTGGTTTTGTCCAGTTCATATGTTTTAGTCGCAAGTTCCATCCCTTTCTTGACATCTCCAAGTTTGAGTTCGGCCCTTACAAGGTTTCCCAATGCAGCAGTGTTTTGCTGGTTGTCAGCCAAAACCTTCTGGCAGTATTCCACGGATTTGTCGTAGTCTCCTTTTTCACAGTATATTTCAGCGAGAAGGAGGTGACCGAAATAAAAGTCATCATATTTGGCAAGTACATCATTCATAAGCTGCTCAGCTTCATCATACCTCTTTAGTTCTACTTTTTTATCCGCAAGATAATAGGTTGCGCAAACATCATCGGGATAATATTCTAAATATTCAGTAATTGCCTCTACAAGAATTTCGACATCATCATAGTATGTAAGCAGTGTGGTATAAAAACTGTTGTCTTGAGGGTAGTAATAGGTCTCGATTTTTTCAATAATTGAATTTACCATGTCTACCAGTTCCATATCCGATTCTCTTCCGGATATAGTTTCAAAAGTGGCGAAAGCTTCGTCAATTTGTAGATTATAGTATTGGGCAACAAACAGCTTTGCCAGAACGACAGTGGAATCTGAATGCTTTTCGATTGCCTTCTTATATTCGTTGGCAGCAGTAATATAATTCTTTTCTTTTGAAGCCTTTTCGCCTCTGTTAAAAGCTACGGTACCGCTTACAACAGAAGTAAGTTTGATAAGAGAAAAGATAGTTGCAGCAAGTATTATAATTAAAGAAAAAATCTTTATCCATAAAGGAAAGCGACGTTTTGTGGGTTTGTTTCTGCGATGTCCAGATAAATCTACATTGTAACCTTCCTTTATATCAGGGCTCGAAGAATATTGAGACACTTCTTTTGTGTCAGGCGCTGGTATACTTGAGTTGTGATCTTGGTTTTCATAATTCTGTTCCATATAATTCCCCCTAAAACAAGTTGTAATAGGTAACAATGGGATGAGACTATTGCTAAAGAATCAATGTAGCAATTGCTTGTAAAATGATGATTATTTGCAAAAGACGATACTGTGAATATGTTACTATTACTATTTAATATATTGAATATAGCATAAAATAGCTCTAATTTCAATAACCATACTTATTTTGACGCCTGGCGCTTTACTTCGTTTATGTAGGCAGAATCACTGGAGCCGTTTACATAAATGTCAGGCACAATTTTCTTCCCCATTATGTTTTCCTCCATAACATTCCAATAAAAGCTTACCAGATAAATCATGTACTTTTTGGCCTTGTCTTCATAAGCTAGTTGTCCAACACCTTTGCCTACAGTCGGATGGCCGATTATGACAACATTATTAAGGTACTTTTTAAGACCCAGGGCAAGAATCTCCGAGCTGCTTGCAGAATACTCATTGACAAGAACAAGAATCTTCTTAAACTTTGTCTGAGTAGCATCGGAATAGTATGAATACATATATCCGTCTCTATAGACTATGTAGCTTGTGGTACATGCCGGCAAGAGATAGTCTAATATGTCAGTGGAAGAAGATGTAAGTCCTCCTGTGTTATCCCTAAGGTCAATAACTAAAACTTTGTCTTCGGGGTTTTCAATTGAATCAATTATTTCTTTGAATTCCCAGCTGACACTTGCGGTAAAAGAGTTGATTTTGACATAGTGTATGTTTGATTCAAGTTGTTTTGAGACCACTTGAGAAATACTTTCTTCATATTTTACTAAATCATAGTCTTCACCGTGGATTACAAAAGTAAACATGTCATCCTTCTGCCTTATGCCATCGATAAATTTGCATATGTCGTCCACACTAACTTCGTCTTTAGCTTTGAATTCGTTTGCCAGAGCGTCAAAGTTCATTACTTTGTCGTAGTATAAGTAATTGCTTTTAACAAAGTCAACTATTCTCTCCGATTCAGGGAGCTTTTGCTTGTCAATCTCTGCCTTAAGGTATTTTACACCTTCATCATCAGCAGATATTTTTGCAGCCTTTTCAGTATATTCCGATGCTTTTTCATAATCCTGAAGACTATAGTATTCCCAAGCAATAGAAGTTATAATACCAATATTTTCAGTGTTTATCTCATGGGCCTTTTTATAGTATTCAATAGCCTTTTCGGGTTCAAGCTGTATGCTATAGCAATCGCCAATATACCAGGGAATATCCTCGCAATTTGGGAAAATGGCTGCGGCACTTGTAGCAAATTCTATACACTTGCTGTAATTTTTTTGCTGGTATAGGCAATAAATTTTATTAAGATAAGAATCTTCATATGAGGAGTCAACTTCTATTGCTTTATCGAAATGCTTCATGGCCTCCGGATAGTTGTACTCAAAAAAATATGTTTGCCCTTTGATATCATAGGCAGCGGCGTTGTCATCTATGGATAAGGATTTGTCACATACTTCTCTGGCTCCATCCATATCCCCTTTATCAAGAAGGCTTTGAGCCTTCCATGCATAGGCATCAAGATAATCGTATTTTAATCGCAGAGCCTTGTCACAGTCTTCGATAGCCTCATCATATTTCCCGAGATAATAAAGAGAAATGGCTTTGGAAACGTAAGCATATGGATCTGTAGGGTCTTGTTTGCTCACTGTATTAAAAAAAGGTATTGCTTTTTCGAATTCTCCAAGATGATTTAGGCAATCACCTTTTGCAGTCATAGCGTCTAGATCATCGGGATCAATATCAAGCAACTTATCTAGAATGTCTATGGTCTCTTCTATTTTGCCAATATCGTAAAGCGTCTGTGCTTTATTGTGGTAAGCATAAGTATTCGTAGGATTAAGTTCAATTGCTTTGTCATAGCATTTTATGGCTTCGTCCGTTCTTCCGAGAGCAACAAGGGCAAAACCTTTGTTTGAATAAGCTACATCATTGCGAGGATTAAGTTCGAGTGCCTTTTCGGCATATTTAATTGCCTCTTCAAATTCACCGAGGTTATTTAAACCAAAGGCCACATCATTTTGATAAGCACTGTTTGACGGCTCTAATTCCATTGCTTTTTTTAAGTTCTCAAGGGATTCGTCATACCTTTCAAGGTCGGCTAGAGTAATACCTTTGGAATTATAAGCTTTAGCCATATCGCTGTTAATTTCAATGGCTTTGTCGAAAGATTCCAGGGCTTTTTCATATTTTCTTAAAGCGTGCAAAGCTAGGCCTTTACCGAGATAAGCCTTCTCATTACTGGGGTTTATCTCTATAACCTTGTCATAATACTCTATTGCATCTTCGTATTGTCCGGAATCAAATTCTGACTCGGCTGTTGAAAAGTAAAGTGTTGCTTTAATAGAGCTGTTGCATGAAGTAAAGAGCCCCATGCTAAGCACTAAAATGAAGAGTAAAAGATGTTTTTTCACTAAAATCCCCCATTCCCAATAAATCAAATAATCGGTGCTCAAACATAAACCACTCGGGATAAACCTTCGAAAATTTCGGAGTTGATATTTCCTAAGGGTATTTGAAGACACATTTTCATGGACATAGTACCTCTTATTAGTACATTATACCATATTATACATTCTGACTCTATACTTTTGTCAACGCATAGAATAAAGATTCAACATTCCAGAAAAATACACAAACTTTTATTAAAATTATGCTTGACATTTTTTTAGTCTATTGCTACAATAGTAAAGCGTGCTGGACATAATTAATTTTTGTAACAGTACGATGTAACATATAGTATATATATGGCGGCGTAGCTCAGTTGGCAAGAGCATACGGTTCATACCCGTAGTGTCGTTGGTTCGAATCCGACCGCCGCTACCATTATAATATATTAGTTGTTTAATAAAATAATACATGGCCCATTGGTCAAGCGGTTAAGACACCGCCCTTTCACGGCGGTAACAGGGGTTCGAGTCCCCTATGGGTCACCATATTTTATGGGCGCTTAGCTCAGCTGGGAGAGCATCTGCCTTACAAGCAGGGGGTCATAGGTTCGAGCCCTATAGTGCCCACCACAACGGTTGTACAATAATGTACAACCGTTTTTGCGTTTTAGCCTCTTGGAGTGAAATGAAAGAGGCAAAAGTGAAAGGACTCGATGTCCCGAGCTTCTATTTTCCTTTTATTTATCGAAATGGGCAAGTTGATTGATATCGAGAGAAATTTTCTTGGTGAAAATATATAGGTATCAAAAAAGTTTTTGACGAAATGTTACATTATTATCGAGAAAATTTATGATTTCATACTTTGATGAAAAGTTTCATTCATGTTCCTATAAGTTTGTTCTATGTAATCCTCGGGGTATCTTTTGAGAATAGGTGTCAAATTAATTTTTAGAATACTCAGCCAAAATCGACAAAGATTTTTTGGGTACTATTCTATAATCAGTTCTGCGAGTCAAACGAAAAAAGTTTTTTCACAAAAATATTTTATATGGGGGTTACAAAAGATGAAGACGCAGATTATTCCGTATCAAAAATCCGGTGTTTTGGAAAGGATGTATGGCAAAACGAGAGGAGGAATTTTACAGGGACTTACAATCTCAAAAAACAATATTATATTCTTTTTGATAAGCTTCCTTCTCGGCAGAGTATCTTTATTTGGAGGACTAATGCCTTTTGGGCTTGCATTTTATGGGGCGGCAATCACATCTAATGCAAACAGGCTTATGACGGCAGCGGCAGTAGTAATCGGAATGGCAACGGGCGGTGCCCGCGGAGAGCTTTACACGGCGTTGACATTTATGGCTCTTTATACTATGTTGACCAAATTATTTAAGAGCCTAAAGGAAAAAGAAGATATCAGACATTCTGCCATAGGCCTAATAAGTGTCGCTGTTCCGCAAATTATACTGGCAGGATTTCAGGGATTTCTGATGTATGACGTTTTAATGGCTTTATTCCATAGCTCATTGGTATTCTCAATGATATACATATTTAGGCGCAGTGTGCCGCTGATTGAGGGAATAAAGAAAAAGAGTGTATTAACCAACGAAGAAATGATAAGTGCTGCGATGATAGCGGCAATTTCCCTGTCGGGGCTGGGGGGCATAAATATTTTCGGTACATCTCTTGTTAATGTGCTGGGGATTCTAGCGGTGCTGCTGCTGACCTTTGGAGCGGGCCCGGGAATGGGGGCAGCTGTAGGAGTAATTGTGGGACTGGTAATTAATTTGAGCAATCCTGTAACACCTCTGGTTATAGGTACCTATGCTTTCTGCGGGCTAATGGCAGGTCTGTTTAGAAGTCTTGGAAAAGTTGGAACTGCTGCAGGGTTTGTAGTTGCCAATGCAGTGCTGACTCTATATATAAATGGTTCAACAGAAGTACTTATTCATATTAAAGATATAGTTCCGGCTTCAATTATGTTTATGGTTATTCCTAAAAAAATAATTGAAGATATGTTCGGAGCATTTGCTTTACAGACAGCTACTTCTAAGGGAAAGGTCTCTTATAGTGATCGTATAAAAGAGCTGACGGTAGAAAGACTGAGTAATTTTGCTAGAGCTTTTGAGGAACTTTCAAAGACTTTCAGTGAGATATCCGAAACAAAAATGGTTACCAATAAGCAGGACATTTCATCCTTATTTGACAGGGTGGCAGACAAGGTATGCAAGGATTGCAGTCTGTGCCTTCACTGCTGGGACAGGAATTTTTACAATACCTATCAGGTGATGTTTAAAATAGTTGAGAGCCTGGAGAAAAAGGGTTGGATTGATGAGAATGATATACCGGTGTATTTTATGGAAAGGTGTGAAAGAATAGGAGAGTTTGTAAAGCAGGTGAATAATGTATATGAGCTGTTTAAAGTGGATATGGTATGGAAGAATAGGATAGGAGAAAGCAGAGGCCTTATATCGCAGCAACTGGACGGGTTGTCAAAGGTAGTATCAAATCTGGCTATTGAAATTGACAACGAAATCAAATTCAAGGGCGATATGGAGGATGTGTTGCTGTCTGAGCTTGAGAATAAAGGGATAAAAGCAAATGATGTGGTGATATATGAAAACAAATGGGGGAAATACGAAGTAAATATTTTCCATGAAGGATGTGCGGGAGCAAATAAATGTCTTGATCTCATTGAAGAGATGGCATCTTCTGCCTTGGGAAGGCGAATGATACGGGACAAAAATGAATGTGTACATAATCATAGGACGGGGATATGCAACCTGAAACTGGTGGAGGAAGAGGTCTTCAACATAACAACAGGTATGGCAAGGAGATCGAAGTACGAAGATCAGGTCTCGGGAGATAATTATTCCTTTATGAACACCGGAGCAGGGAAGTATATTTTGGCTTTAAGTGACGGTATGGGGACGGGTCAGGCAGCATCAAGTCAGAGCAAGGTTGCTATAAACCTGTTGGAGCAGTTTATGGAAACAGGCTTTGACCAGGATACTGCAATAAAGCTTATAAACTCAATACTTGTATTGAAATCCGATGATGACTCCTTTGCTACTATTGACCTTTCGGCTATAGATCTATATGACGGAAAAATTGAGTTTGTGAAAATAGGGGCTGCACCAACTTTTATAAAGAAGGAGAACAAGGTGGAAGTTGTAAAAACCATATCCCTTCCGGCAGGAATACTTAGCAATATAGAGACGGAGCTGGTTTGCAAAAATGCAGGAAACGGTGATTTTATGATTATGGTTACCGATGGAATAATTGATTCCTTTAAGCTTGAAGAAGGTGGAGAGCAGAATTTGATAAAATTCATTGAAGATATAGATAGCATTAATCCTCAGGAGATTGCCGATCTAATATTGGCAGAGGCACATTCAAAGTGTAAGGACAAGCCGGTGGATGACATGACGGTGCTAGTGGCAAAGGTATGGAAACGCTAAATAATATTCTTAGTATAATTTGCACTGATTTGAGAAAGACTATCTCTGAATACATATTTTCGGAGGAGTATTATGGTGTGTGATGACACAAAAAGAGTAGTAGTAATTAGAAATATAACCTCGAACTTTATTGAAGAGGCCATACTGATTTTAAAGCGCAATCCCGATGAAGGCGGTGGAAGAAAAAGCAAAAAGGTTTTGCCCAAAGACAGGGAAAAAATGAATGAGCATCTTTTGAAAGAGGCGGAAGAAATAATAAACAATTATATAAAAAGGTACGGTTCACAAGATGATTGCGGCACGGAGCTGAGATTAAAGCCATACCGCATAAAGGCCCGTATTCCAAACATTGTTATAAATATGGCTTTACTTGGAAGCATTGGCCTGCTGATTTTTTTGGTCTCAAGATTTTTATGACTTGGCGTGAAACTTATATGTGTCATTTAATTGACCGGGTAAGAATTGTGAACTTCCAATTATAGCATTGCTTTTGTAGGTGCTGAGTTGTATTATTAAAAAGGAAAAATATATTAAGGGGTAGTGTTATTGTGCCAAATAATACTTTATTGGATATACTATTGTTGCCAAGGTCATTTTATAAGAAGATATCGGATAGAATGAATACCCTGTACCCGGGTATTATACTGGTGGGATTTATTGATATAGGTTTTGCACTCGGCACCAAATTGTATAGTTATTTCTTTGGAAAGTCGCAATCGGCCTTAATATTTAATATTTCCCTTGCCATTTGCTTTGTTCTTTTGATAGGACTTATAGACGTGGTTTTTTTCGCGCTTCCGCTGTTTGATATATTTAAATTCTTCAGGGTAAAGGAAAGAATAAATAATTTAAACGGACAGCTTATAAAACTTATGAAAATATATGTAGTATCGCATTTTCCGGTGGTGCCGGTAAATGCTTTTTTCTATTGGCTGGTAATAGGACCTTTCGGTACGGAAGGCATAAGTATTTTAGCGTATTTTATTACGTCGGTGATTACGCCCCTTTGGCATACTGCGATTTTGACAAGAGGTATAAATACAATTTACAACTTTGATGAAAGGCTTAGAACTTTAGTTTTCTTTATTGTATACTTGTGGACAACCATGCTAGGATATGCTCTTGGGTTTATTATAAATAATTGGTTTTTTACGCTTTTTAAGTGATTTTGATTGCTGTAGAACAAATTTATTTGCAATTTACTTGTAAATGACAGTTGTAAATAATCTAGAAATATACTATAATACTTAAATGATAATAACCCATCAATGTCCCGGTAGTCTAATGGATAAGACGGTGGATTCCGGTTCCACTGATACGGGTTCGATTCCTGTCCGGGACGCCAAATTTTCTAAAGTTCTTAAAGCTCAAAGCTTTGTTAAAAAACTAACCCTCGACACCATACTCAAAATGTAGTAAAATAATATTAGAAGGAGTACCCGTTTCTCATTGTATATTAATGTGTTCACAGTAACATAATAGTCAATGATGATAAAATACATTTAAATAATGTATATAGAAAAATCCAAACCGGAATTCAAGGGGGAGTTCTGATGAATAATATTCAAAATTGGATGAATAACCATTACGGCAATGCCACAACTTGTATGGCTTCTGTAAGCCACGACAGAATACGTTGGCATGAAGTGGAAGTAACTGACATCTCAACCCGGGGACTCAAATTCTACTCAACAAGAAATTTTAATGTAGGTGAGATTCTAAACTATGACCTGCATGTATACAGTATGCTGACCGCTTTTGAATTTGGAGTAGAGGGATGCATTACAGAAAAAGAAACTCTATCCGATGGTTATAACTACAGCGTTGAGTTTAATAATCTGGATAGGCATGTAAAGATTCAGTTGGATGAAATTTTTAACGCTAATATAGCAGTTAAGAACAAACATTTCTCTGCAAATGACGGTATACATTCCTTTGTTTTAAATCCGAGAAGCAATTCAGGCAAGCACCACTATTTCCGCAGATATTAAAGACCAAATAAAGATATAATAAAAAGTATATAATAGATTTAAAATATTATGGTGATTTATATTAAGATTATTTTATAATAAGGTTGATAAAAGATTAAGTGTTAGTCTTTTTTTTTGCAACTTTTTAATTGTATATTTATTATTCGCAAATATATGCTACAATGTTAAGATGAAGGAGGAATGATATGAAAATAGGGAATGTTACCCTTGATAATAATATTTTTCTTGCTCCTATGGCGGGCATAACCGATATTCCATTCAGGCTTTTATGCAGAGAACAGGGATGTGGGTTGACATATACGGAGATGGTAAGTGCAAAAGGGATTTACTATAATGATGAGAAGACGAAAAGGCTTACTGCGATAGACAGTGATGAGGGAAAGGTTGCGTTGCAGATTTTTGGCTCAGATCCCGGTATTATGGCAAAGGTAACAGAACGTTTGAATGATTCTGATGCATGCATTATTGACATAAATATGGGCTGTCCGACACCTAAGATAACAAAAAACGGTGACGGAAGTGCATTAATGCTTGACAAGGATTTGGTTGGGAAAATAGTTCGAGAGGTTTCAAAGGCTTCGATCAAACCTGTTACGGTAAAGATACGCAAGGGATGGGATGAAGACAGGGTCAACGCAGTAGAGATAGCCAAGATAGCTGAGGCAAACGGAGCGGCGGCAATTGCAGTTCACGGAAGGACAAGGGAGCAGTTTTATAGCGGCAAAGCGGACTGGAGTATTATAAGACAGGTAAAGGAATCTGTCAGCATACCTGTGATAGGCAATGGAGATGTTTTCTCACCGGAAGATGCCAAGAGAATGCTAAATGAAGCAAATTGCGATGCAGTAATGATTGGGAGGGGCGCTCAGGGAAATCCATGGATTTTCAGAAGAATAATAAAGCATCTTGAAGGAACTGAGGAGGCGCTTGATTCGAATATATCGCCGGAAACTAAAGTGGACATAATGAAAAGACATATGCAAATGCTTGTTGAACTTAAAGGGGAACAATGTGGAGTACGGGAAATGAGAAAACATATAGCATGGTATATAAAGGGGATGCGCAACTCTACACATATTAAGGAAAAGGTATTTAAAGCAGTAACTCAGGAAGAAGTTTGTGATTTGCTTAACGAACTTTTGGAATTCAACATGTAATAATGCAATAAAACATGGCATATAAAATATACTATATTTACAATTTTGCAACTTAATTAGTTCAAAATATTGATTTTAAAATACATGGATGATAATATAATCATATAGGTTATCTTAATAATACTTAAGGAGTAGATAAAATGGTAACAATTCCTTTCATTAAAACCAACCTTCTAAGTATTGACATCGGTTTTAGGAACATAAAAATTGTTGAAGTGGAGTTAAGCAGGAATAATGAGATTTTTATTAAGAATTTCGGTATTGCTTCTACTCCAAAAGGATCTATCAAGAATGGGGCAATTAAAGATGTCAAGAGTGTTACCAACGAAATAAAGAAGGTAATGGAAAACATAAATGTCAAAGCCAAGAGTGCGAAGATTGTTATGTCCGGTACCAATATTATTTCTAGGGTTTTTGTTATTGAGAAGATTCCCGGAGAAGATATGAACCATCTTGTCAGGACGACTATTTCTCAGAGCATGCCAATAGATCTTGATGCACATCAGATAGATTATAAGGTTTTGCAGGAGTTTAGAGAAGATGGGATCGATAAAATAAAGGTTTTTGTTACCGCAGTTTTAAAAAGTATTATTCAGAGCTATATAGATATTTTGATTGAGCTGGGGTTAAAGCCTGTGTCGGTGGATATTCCCGCCAACAGTGCAGCAAAGTTTTTTAACAGAGAGATTATGGTTTCTGAGGATGAAACGTGGTTTAAAAAGAAGAGGTATAGTAAGCTAAGCCAGAATACCTTTGCCGTTGTTGATTTCGGGTCAGAGACTACCATAGTAAATATATTGAAAGATAAAGTTTTGGAGTTTAATAAGGTTATTTTAAGAGGAAGCAGCAATCTTGACGAGGCCATTGCAGCCAGTACGGGTAAGAATATTGAAGAAGCAGAAAGACTTAAAAAAATACAAGGGTTTGATCTTCCCGATATAAATGTCGGCGATGAGCAGGAGAAAATTCACAGCAGCATCAAGTCTGTTATTGACGAGATTGTACGGCAGATGTTTCAGTGCTTTGAGTTTTATGAAAAAAGGTGCTACGGTGAAAAAGTCGGAAAAATCTATATAATAGGTGGAGGAGCATTGCTGAAAGGACTTCGTGAGTACTTAGAAGAAGTATTTCAGGTTCCGATATATCCTGTTGGGCTTCTTAGCATAGAAGGAATACAGATAAATAAAGGACTTGATGGGGAGAGATTGAACTACCTAATTAACTCTGTGGGAATAACTTTGTAATAGTTTTCAAAAACTAAATTTTGTAATCGAGCAGCGGCATTCTAGATGCCGTTTTTTGATATGGTTTGGAAGTATAAGACAACATTTGACGGGAAGGAGATATACATTATGAATAATATATCAAAGGATTATAAAGAAAACCCTGTGGGCAAGTCTCCAAGTTTGTCACAGGTGGAAATGACCGAGCTTGTATTACCCAATGATACCAATCTTTTGGGAAATCTTCTCGGAGGTAGGCTCATGCACTGGATTGACATAGCAGGTGCTATGGCTGCATCAAGGCATTCCAACAGGATTGTAGCTACTGTTGCGTTAGACAGCCTGGATTTCAGACATCCCGCGCGTATGGGGGAGCTGGTAATGCTTAAAGCCAAGTTGACTTGGGTGGGTAAAACCTCTATGGAGGTTAAAGTGACGGCGTATGCTGAAAATTTAAAAACCGGTAGTGTTATTCTGACCAACCAAGCATATATTACGTTTGTGGCATTAGACAGCGAAGGAAAACCCACTCCGGTTCCGCCACTGATACTTGAGACGGAAGAAGAAAAGAGGGAATTTGAAGAAGCCGAAGCAAGAAGAGCAGAACGCCTTAAGAGAAAAGAAAAGGGATAAGTTTTAAATTACGTATAATATTATTGGTCATAAGTTTCTGGATTATAAAATAATAATAATCAGGACAATTTATTAATTCAGGACTAATATGGCTAAAAAATCATTTATAGGCAGCGCTATCATTCTAATGATAGCCAGTTTCATAGTAAAAATAATCGGTTTTATTTACAGGATATATCTTTCGAACCTAATTGGCGCAGAAGGAATGGGATTGTTTCAGCTTATTTCTCCTGTATATTCCCTTATTATCCTTACCCTAACTTCGGGAGTGTCGATAGCAGTCTCCAAGATGGTGGCAGAAGAGATGGCGAAAGATCACCGGGTTAATCTAAGAAGGATTACGGGCTGCGCCTTAGGTATTGTTCTATTGGCAGGGGTGGCGGTTTCCCTGCTGATACTCATTTTTATCAATCCCATAGTCAATATAATATTGAAGGATTCGAGAACCTATTACTCAATGCTTCTTTTGATACCATGCATACCTGTGATTGCAGCTGCATCCGCATTAAAGGGTTACTTCTATGGAATACAGGATGTAACGCCTACTGCATGCTCCCAAGTAGTAGAGCAGATTGTGAAGACAGCTGTGGTTATGGCCATGGCCGGATACTTTGTAAATGTTGGGCTGGAATATGCCTGCGCTCTTGCAACTATCGGAATGGCATTGGGAGAAATATCAAACCTGCTGGTGTTGATTTTTGTATACAAGCTCAAGAAAAATAGAGCTTCTGTGAGTAGTTCGAAGAAGGGCTTTATGAGGAAAAGAATTATAGTTAGGGAAATTGTCAAAGTGTCAATTCCTGTGTCCTTCAACAGATTTATTACTTCTATTATGTCCACCGTTGAATTCATTCTAATCCCGAGAATGCTTGTTTTAGGCGGCTTGACCTACCAGAACAGCATACAGGAATATGGGAGACTTACGGGAATGGCCATGCCGTTGGTTTTTTTCCCATCCCTTGTGACATCTGCCTTGGCGACAACACTCGTCCCGGCAATTTCAGAGGCGATGTCTATAAGAAGCTACAAAACTGTAAACTACAGAATGTCAAAATCGATACAGTTGACCTTTATAATGGGATTCATATTCTCAGCGGTATTCATGCTCTTCCCCGATACAATAGGGGACCTGGTTTACAGAAAAGAAAATATTGGACATATATTATATCTACTCTCATTTACCGGAATATTTATTTATCTTCAGCAGACCCTTCTAGGTATAATGAACGGACTTGGGAAACAGGGAATTCTTCTTAGAAACTCTATTGTCGGTTATGCAATAAGAATAGTTTTTGTGATTTACTGTATTCCTGTATACGGAATAGCAGGATATATTGCGGGTATGGTGATAAGTTCCATATGCGTCTGCATATTGGATGTTTCAACGGTTGTTAAAACAACAGGAATGGCGCTTGACTTTAGAAATTGGATACTAAAACCCGGTTTGGTGGGAATAATAATGCTTCTAATTGGGAAATACGTACAAAGTTTCTTTACAATATTTAATCTTAGCCACTTATGGACAGTGGTGCTGACCATAGTAGGAAATATTGTAATTGGCTTTTTGCTCATGTTTGCCCTAGGTGCACTTGATAAAGATGAAATGCTGACAATGATAGGCCTAAAAAAGCCACAAAGATAAAAGTATGGTAGCAAAACTTTAAAAAAACTAATTTGGCATCAATAATTGTAGTAAAATCAGCATATTATTGATTCATATTCTGATCTAGTGTTTTCATTAAATCGGTTAGCTCTTCAATACTTTCTATCATGCTGCTAATCCGGTTTTGCTGAATATCTGCATTGGCAAGTACTCCTTGAACCGAAGCGGATGATTTCTCTGATATAGCAGCAACTGTGCTCATTTCATCTGTAACTTTATGAGCCGACTGTAAGAGCCGTTCATTTATCAAGCTGAGTGACTCAGCTTGATTGAGCACCTCTTCAGAATTTATCTTGATTTGATTAAACAACTGCTCGACTATACTTACTGACTGTTTGCCGGAAACAACTATTTTAAGCCCATTTTGAACCAATTCATTTACTTGGCGAATTTTTTCTTGTATAAGTTTGATACTTAGGTTAACTTGTTCGGAAGCATTATGGGAGTTCATTGCAAGTTTGCGGATTTCGGATGCAACAACAGAAAAACCTTTGCCATGCTCACCAGCTCTTGCTGCCTCTATGGAAGCGTTTAAGGAAAGCAAATTGGTTTGGTTGGCAATTTCTTTTATCATAGAAACAATGTTGTCTATTTTAACGCTTTCTTCATTAACTTTACCGATTGCTATAGATGTACTATCAACAAACTGGTCTATTTCTTGCATTTGCTTGGACATTGCTTTCATTTTTTCCTGACCTTCTCCGGTTACTTCAGTTGTATTTCTAGACATCTGGCTCATATTGGATGACGCATCTGCCGTTTGCTGCGCAGTGTCTGCGACATCCTGCATTGCTTGCAAAACATCATTGAAACTGGCTGTTTGGGTTTCGATCCCAATAGATATTTCTTTAAAAGCTGCTACCAGTTCTTCGGATATGGTACCTGTAGATGTGGCATTCCCCTGAAGGTTTATGGTTGATTTTCTGAGTATTTCTACCGTATGAGAAACCTTTTCCAGGAGCTCATCTGCTTTTTTCTTTGAATTCTCTGACTCAATTGCTCCTTGTCTAATTTTTGCCAACATTTGGGTACCAACACGACTTTGGGCGACTAAAGCAACCAAGCAAAATATAAAATAAGCATTGGGAGAAAAACGGTCTATGTGGGCATATGCCGGCTTTGTAAAAAGCGCATAATTTAGTATAAATACACCAATGACACCATTAAGCAATAACGGACGGTAATTATGATAGATAGATATAATTGCTAAAGATAAATACAAAACAAGGGAATTGGGAAAGTTTGTCGTACTTTTTATCATGAAAAAAGATACAAAGTTAAAACCTAACGCTATAATATACATAAGATATGGGATTGCGACTTTTCTCCAAACAAGAAAGACTATGAACAATGCAGCTGGTGAAGCATACTTTAATATAGCCATCATTGTGATAGGATATTTGAAGGCAGATAAAGCTCCTAACACAACGCACATACAAAGGACTATAGCCATTAATTTATTTCTTTTATGTAGGTCTAACAATTCTTTATCCAAAAATAACGCCTCCTATCTTAATGCTAAAATTTACAGCAGTGTATTCCTTATTTAATTATCGTAGGTTATATATAATTTTTGCATTACAGATTTCTCAAACAGTCTATAAGTAATTAATGAAAAAACAAGTTGCGAAATGTATCATGGAAGGATATCTAGTTTGTAAAATTCTCAATAAAGTGCAGAAATTCACGATTTTGTTGGCAATAGAAACTTGCCAATGGTATATCTAAAAAATATTATAACACCATGGACAACGATATTCAATCATTACTATTCTCTTTAACAATGTCAAATTCTGAAGTGCTTGTGCATTTAGCATAAATGCTTCCTAAAAAAGCTTGCACACATCCGAGGAGATTTACATATTCTATAATAAATAATGAACTAAATTAAATTTCCACTAAAGTATTATTTTTTTTTGCCGATAAAATAAAGGCTGCGATTTAAATTTTGATATTATTGGAACAGAATAGGGAAATATGTTACAATCGGGTCATAGAAAGTTAGACCGACTCGGACTTTTGAGGTGTCATAAATGCCAGGTTGTACTACATACAATACATAGTATGCTTTAATTTAAGCCCTAGGATTGATGGATTATTAAATTTGTATTAATAACACATGAAGTTTATGTTAAAATATTAATATTTATAACAGCTTTATTATATAATGGAACAAGATTGTGAATTCTATGACGTAAGTTGTGTAAGGAGGTGTATGAAATGAAAGAAAACACACAAGGGTTAAAAAATGAGATTGTAGAAAAGAACAAGCTGATTGATTATTTTAATCAGAAATACGACTTGGATAAGTCGAAGGTTCAAAATATCGAAGTTGAGCTTGACAGCCTTTTGTATAAGTATTACAAGACACTTAAGAATGGGGATTAGGATTTGCTGACTAAAGGTAAGCATATTAAGAAACTAAAGACCGGTAAATGGGTAGCCAACGATATACCCTTGCCGGTGAGTACATAGCTTTCGATATGCTTACAGTATAGGAATATTGCCTGTCAGCGACTCACCCCTGTCAAAGTATGAAATCAATTCACAAAGTTTTTTAATGCCTCTTTCAATTTCATCAGTATGAACTGCAGCAAAACTTAATCTAACATTATTGAGCTTGGTGGGCGTACTGCTGTAGAAGATCCTACCGGGAGCAAAAACAATATTCTCGGCAGACGCAGCCTTCAATAGGCTGCCAACTAGGCAGTTTGAGGGAATGTCAAGCCAGATATTCAAACCGCCTCCAGGCTTATGAAATTGAACATTTCTAGGAAGATACATGTCCAGTGCTTTTACGGTTTTATTATATCTTTCTCTGTAAATATCAAACATTATTTCGAAGTGTTCGTCCCACATCCCTTTTCTTATATATAGGTCAAAGGCCCTTTGGATAAGTCCGGAGGTGGATATATCTGTTGCATGCTTTGCTTCTATTACGTACCCTTTAAGGCTTGGCGGTACAATCATAAAACCGAGTCTCAGTCCCGGCATAAATATCTTGGAAAAGCTCTTAAGAAAAATAACTCTGTCGGATTTATCCAGGGATTTAATGGGTGTAAAGCTCATGTTTTCAAAGTCCAATCCGCTCACATAGTCATCCTCGATAATATAAGCATTATACCGCTCTGCAAGGGCCAAAATTTCCTGTCTTTTCTCGTTTGAATACGATATTCCCGTGGGATTCTGAAAAGACGGTATTGTGTAAATGAGCTTCGGCTTATACTTCTTCAGGTTGTACTCAAGAATATTGAGATTCAGCCCGTCATTAGAAAGGGGAACGTCGGCTATTTCAGCTCCCCTTGATTTAAACACCGCAATTGCACCTGTATAGGTAGGGCTTTCGGTAATCACGTAGTCACCTTGTCTTAATAGGGCTTTAGCAATTATATCTATTCCCTGCTGTGCTCCTGAAATTATTTGGACATTTCCCTCGGAACAGGCAATTTTCCTTTTTTCCAAAAGGCTGCAAACTGACGAACGCAAGGGATAAAATCCCTGACTGTCCTGATAATCAAAAGCGTTGCCCAGGTCACGGTCCAACACTTCATTTAAAACAAGCTTGAAATTCTCCACTGGAAACAGATTAGACTGTGGTGTGGCGCTGGCAAAGTTAATAGTGTCTTCATTAATTTTAATATGACCATTATTAATTAAATTCAGATCATCGCTTTGATAAAGTTCATCCAATATAACATTGCTGTCTGAAAAATTTCCGCTTCGGTCGGGCAGAACGGCGGCAACATAGGTACCGCTTCCCGGTCGAGAATGGACATAGCCGTCAATTTCCAACTGTTTATAACAGGAAACTATTGTCACGGAATTAACATTCAGCAGAGATGACATCCGGCGTATGGAAGGGAGCTTCAAATCAGCCAGAAGTATGCCGTTGTCGATCATTTCGGCAATTTTATCACTAAGCTGTATATACAAAGGGGTGCTTGAATTCTTATCAAGTTTTAGAGACTTAAATAACTCCAGCATTTTAATCACCACGCAGCTATAATACACGCAGCTATTGTAACAGAATAACAGGTGTATGTAAAGAGTCGGCGATTTACCGCCATAAAAGGCACTGGATTTACCCGTTGTCAAATGATATAATATGAGATTGGTGTCCAAGTATTTGAAATGCAAAGAAGCGATGAAATAATAATTTAAAATGTTTTTTAAATATATTATTGTACAATAATATGTAATGAAGTATACAGAAAGCTTTCTAGGAGTGATAATGATTGAGGCAATCCTTGGAAAATTCGGGGAAGGTTAGCGTTGTTGATAAAGTCAAAGGATATATCAAGCTTGCAAGACCAAAGCAGTGGATAAAGAATCTGTTTGTGTTTGCGGCTCTGATATTTGCAAAACATATTTTTGAGCTTGATTATGTTACAAAGGTTCTACTGGCTTTTTTCTGCTTTTGCATGATTTCCGCTTGCGTCTATATCATAAATGATGTAATAGATGCAGAAAAGGACAAACTACATCCGAAAAAGAAGTTAAGACCCGTAGCATCGGGACGGATAAGCAAAACGGAGGCACTGGTATTCCTTAGCGGGTTGCTGCCGGTTTCTGTCATAGGGGCATTTATGCTGGATATAAGTTTTGCGGTGGTCTTGCTTTTGTACTTTGCAAACAACATACTCTATTCCATAAAGGTTAAGCATATGGTTATACTGGATGTAATGTCGATAGCCTTGGGATTTCTCCTGAGGGTAATCGGAGGAGCGCTGGTCATAAAGGTGTACATATCTCCATGGATTTTGCTGTGTACCCTACTTCTGTCACTGTTTTTAGGCTTTAGCAAGAGAAGAAACGAGCTTGTAATACTGGAAAATGGCGCAAATTCCCACAGAAAGATACTTGAAGAGTACTCCTTGGAGTTTATAGACAATATGCTCTCCATTGTTACAGCCTGTACTGTGATGGCGTACTCCCTCTATACTTTTATGAGCAGCAACACATACTACATGATGCTGACAATACCCTTTGTATTGTATGGTATTTTCAGGTATCAGTATATCATATACAGAAAAAAAGAAGGAGGAAGTCCTGAGGAGACGGTTTTGTCGGACATGCCTCTTATGATAAACATAATTCTCTGGGCATTGGCAAGCATAATAATTTTATATATTGAGTAGGGGAAGGGGATTTATGAAAAAGCTAAGATATTACATATGCCTTGGTTTGTACTATATGGTGGCGCGGCATTTGCCTGGATCGGATACGCCTTACAGCCTTGGCTCAAAAAAGATAAGGGGTTTTCTATGCAAAAGGATTTTTAAAAGTACGGGAAGTAACGTAAATATTGAACACGGTGTTTACTTTGCCTCCGGGAGAGATATAGAAATAGGAAACAACTCCGGATTGGGATTGAATTGCAGGGTGAACGGCCCTTTAAAAATAGGAGATGATGTTATGATTGGGCCCGATGTTATGATATTTACGCAAAACCACAAACATGACAGGCTGGATATCCCAATGAGACTTCAGACCGACCCAAAAAAACCTGTAATTATAGAGGATGACGTCTGGATTGCGGCAAGAGTTATTGTCCTTCCGGGAGTTACGATTCATAAGGGGGCTATTGTTGGTGCCGGAGCTGTTGTCACAAAGGATGTGCCCGAGTATGCCATAGTGGGAGGAAATCCCGCAAAAGTTATAAAATATAGGGATGGCAGAAAGGTTTAGTATGGGAAATATGATACAATATGGGTGGCGGAGATGATACAATGATAAAGGTACTATACTTATTAAATCATGCCGGAAAGGCCGGGACGGAAAGATATGTACAGACCCTCATTGAAAAGCTGAATAATAAGAAGATAAAGGCTTATTTTGCCTATAATGAGGATGGACTTTTGGTAGAAAGATTGAAGTCTTTAGGGGTTGAGACATACAGGGTTGAAATGAAGAACCCTTTTGATATCAAAGCTGTTTTTGATCTCAAGAGACTTTGCAAAAAGCTTGATATTGATCTCATTCATACACAGTTCTTGAGAGAGAATTATATAGCCATGCTGTCTCGTATCATTAATCCGAAGGTTAGGGTTATGTATACAAACCACTTTATCCTGGAAAATGGTTTTCCCATACGGCTGGCCAACAGAATTATTACGCCTTTGGAGTCCAATATTATTGCGGTATGCAACCGGGGAAAGGACATGATGGTTTCCAACGGCATAAACCCAAAAAAGATTAAGGTGATATTCAACGGAGTAGATGTGAAATACTGGAGTGAACCGATTGACTCGACGGTAAGGGAAGAGTTCAAAATAGATGATGATGTATTCGTAATGCTTTGCGCCTCGAGATTTGCCCATGACAAGGGACACAAGTTTTTAATTAATGCACTTTATGAGTTGAAAAAGATGACTGGCCGAAAGTTCAAATGCATCCTGTCAAGCGACGGGCCACTGCTTGAGGAATGCAAAAAGCAGGTTGAGGATATGGGCCTTACTGACGTTGTAATATTTACAGGATTTCGGAAGGACATAAAGAACCTTATATGCGGAAGCGACCTATATATTAATTCTTCCGAGCATGAGGCATTGAGCTTCCTCATTATTGAAGTATTGGCCTGCGGGGTACCCATTATTGCCACTGATATGGGCGGAAACCGTGATATTATCAATGATGAGACCAACTGTGGCATACTTGTACAATACAATGACCATAAGGGCCTTGCAGAAGCCATGATCAAAATTATGGAAGATCGGGAGCTTCGCCAGACCTTAAGCAAAAATGCACTAAAAACTGTTAATGAGAAATTTAATCTTGATAAAGTTGCACAGGAAACATATAATTTATACGAGGAAAGCTTGAACAAAAAATAGTTTAAATTTTTAAATCTTTACAAGGAGAGTTGAGAACATGATTATTGACAGTAAAGGAAAGCTGTTTGGCAAGGTAAGTATAATCGATATCTTAATTTTGCTGGTATTGGCTGTAGGAATTGCAGGGGTATGGGCTAAATTTTTTAAGTCAGGTTCTGTAACACCCATTGCGGCAAAAAGCGAAACCTATATAGTAGGACTTTATTGGGAGGAATCCCCTGAATTTGCAGTAAATGCCGTTAAGATTGGCGATATCGCAAGAGATTTTGACCGTGGAGCTATTTTGGGCAAGGTTACGGATATTAAGATAGCCGATTCAATATCCTTTGTAAAGACTGACGATGGCAGGGTTGTTGCAGGCTCGACACCGGGATATGTGTCCTACCATATTACCCTTGAAGCAACAGGGGTTCCAAGCGATATCGGAGGGGTTATTTTTGATGGAATGGACTACCAAATAGGAAAGCAAATGACCGTAAAAGTTGGAAGTGCTATTTTTATGGGCAGGATTGATAGATTGGAGAAAAAGGGGTAATGAGCTTTGCTTCATAATAGTGTGCTTTTAAAGCCGATTATTTTTATGATTCAGGTGATAAATACTTCCTATGAAAGCAGTATTTTAAAGAAGGTTGTCACCTCGATCATCAATTTTTTTAGAAAGCTGAACCATTTCTATGAGAATAGCTTTACTGCATATATAGCAAAATCCATAACAGGACTGTTGTATAACAGTGCCATAATCGGCTTTTTTACAAGAAAAGGTAAAATGGCCCGGTGGTGGGAACATTCTCTAGCTTACCGAATAATAAATGGCTGTTTTGAAGTACCATCAAGAATTTTAAAGGGTTTTTATCAGAAGTATGAAGCGGTATTTTTAGAGAGCGCTGTGATTAGAGCTCTAAAGTTTTTGTTGCAAAGATTGGAATGTATAGTAGGCCTATTTCTGATAGTCATTCTGGTTGTTCCGCACGAGAGATGGAATAATATTTACAATGTTGCAATAGCATTGTTTCTTGTTTTTCTGATTTTTATCAATACCATAATTCAAAGGTACTGGATGTTTAATTTTAAGGCATTGGACTATACACTTATACTGTTTATGACGGCGGTAGTTGTTTCATTTGCAACTTCCATGAATATTTCGAGCAGTATTAAGTATCTATTGTTTTATGTGGCCGGATTTCTATTTGTCTTGGTAATTGTCAGTACTGTCAAAAATGAAAATTCCCTTCAAACAATTATTGAGATGATGCTTTTTGGTATTACAGTGATAGGAAGTTATGGATTGTGGCAGTCGATAAGCGGAGCTGTTGTTTTTGATCCGTCTCTTACCGATGTTGGGATGAATCAGGGTATGCCGGGAAGGATTTATGCCACCATGAGCAACCCCAACAATTTCGGAGAGATACTGATAATGGCACTTCCGTTCTATGTAAGCGTGATTCTGAATTCGAAGACTTTCTTCAAAAAAGTGGTATATATAGTTATGGCGTTGCCGCCGCTGGTTGCGCTTTTTAATACCGGCTCCAGGTCATCATGGATAGGGTTTGCAGTTTCAGTAATAGTGATAACATTTTTGATCAACAAAAGACTTTTGCCTTTTATATTATTGGGAGGGGTAATGATGATACCTTTCCTTCCTCAGTACGTTTACAACCGAATTCTTACCATTTTCAGGGCTTCGCAGGATACTTCAGCCCAGACTAGAATCAAGATTCTTCAGACTGTGAAACCAATGTTAAAAACCTATATGGTATCGGGAGTGGGCTTAGGTTCGGACATATTCAGGCAACTGATTCAAAATTACAAACTGTATACCAAAGCAGTTCCACCTCATACCCATATTCTGTATTTGCAGATTTGGATTGAAATTGGGTTAGCCGGATTTGCTACTTTTATATGGTATATTTACCGG
This sequence comes from Acetivibrio mesophilus, assembly GCF_004102745.1. Classification (GTDB taxonomy): domain Bacteria; phylum Bacillota; class Clostridia; order Acetivibrionales; family Acetivibrionaceae; genus Hungateiclostridium; species Hungateiclostridium mesophilum. The sequence goes on from NZ_RLII01000006.1 coordinate 123,035, forward strand.
ACAATAAAGAATTCTGTTATTGGTGTATATAACTCAACCCCAACGCTTAAAACTATACTTGCGGCAGGGACTGCAGCCTTATCCGGGATTCTGGTTACGTCGTTGGTGGAGTATAGTTGGTATTATCCAAGGGTTATGGTGATGTTTTGGGTGCTTTTGGGCATAATAGCTTCTGCAATATCCTTAGCCGAACTAAAGAACAGAAAACTGTCGGAAATGGATTAATAAAAACATGCAATTATACCGATACAATTATATAGACTAATTTTTTAATAATGGTATGAAACTAGCGGTCAAATGTCTTATGAGAGGGTTGGTTGAGATTGTATGTTTGATTTTCTTAAGCGCAGGGAAAACAAAAAGAAAGAATTTGACTGGTCGGTACTAAAGAAATCCAGTATACCGATACTAATACTGGATGAGAGATGGCATACCGTTTTCAAGAATACGGAAAAATCAAAGGACATTATTGAAAAAGAGGAAAAACTTAAGGAACTTTTGAAGGAGGAATCCCGCCTTGCTTTTGAGAAAAAGGAGATTCTATCCCGAAAAAAAAGTTGTCTGGAAAAAATACTAAAGCTTACTCCGGAAGTATTTGATAATAACAATTTGCAGTCGAAAGAAGAAATGCAAAAATATGAAAAGGAAATAAATCACATAAACGAAAGAATTAATAGCATCGATGCGGAAATTGATAATATGCCTGAAAAAATTCGGGAAGCAAATCTAGAACTTTTGGAACATACAATAAATTCGGTGTATTTTAAGATGAGGGAGAATCAACTTAGGTTGAGGGAATTGGATGAACTCATTGAGCAGACCAAGAAGCAGTTGGAGAGTTATATCGACGAAAAATCAGGCTTGTCGGAGTATGACAATGGAATCTATATGTATTTCCATGACCTCCTTGGAGGAGAGGAGCTTCAAAAGCTAGATAATGAGTACTTCAATAATGCCGATGGAAAAATGAGAGATGCTAAAAAGCTCAACACAACGGAGGTATAGACATGAGGGTTGTTACACCTACGCAAATGAGAGAAATTGATACATACACAATACAAAGCATTGGAATTCCGGGGATTGTATTAATGGAGAATGCGGCCATTAGAATGACTGACGAAATCCTAAAGGACTGTGGAAGTGTAGTGAATAAAAATATATTTTTGTTTGCCGGGAAAGGAAATAACGGTGGGGATGCCTTTGCAATTGCAAGGCATCTTTGCAATAAAGGGGCAAATACAGTTGTTTTTGTACTGGCAGCTAAGGAAGATATCACCGGTGATGCCCAAATAAATCTTGATATACTCGAAAACATGGGTATAGAAACGGTGGAGGTTGTGGAAAGCAGCAAGTTGGAGGATGTAGAGGCAAAACTTGAAAGCGCTGACCTTGTGGTGGACGGTATCTTCGGCACCGGTTTAAAAGGTGGTATCAAAGGCCTTAAGGGAGATATTGTGAAGCTTATAAATAAAAAAAACATACCTGTTATTGCCGTTGATATACCGTCAGGAGTAGACGGCGAAACAGGAGAAATAGCAGGGGAATGCATAAAAGCTTACAAGACCGTAACCTTCGGTTTTCCCAAATACGGACATTTCCTGCATCCCGGATGTGATTTTGTTGGAGAATTGATAACAGCAGATATAAGTATCCCATCCTGTGTTGCTCAAAATTTTGATATTAAGAGCTATATCATAGACGAAAAGACGGTTTCAAGATTAATACCCCAAAGAACCGGCAACAGCAATAAAGGGGATTATGGAAAGGTTCTTGTTATTACAGGCTCTAGGGGAATGACCGGAGCCGGCTGCCTTGCCGGAACTGCGTCTTTGCGCTCCGGGGCAGGACTTTTGTATCTTGGTGTTCCCCGGGCGCTGTACTCTATATATGAATGTAATCTGACAGAAGCCATAACAATTCCACTGGAGGATGAGAATACCGGCTTCCTTACCGAAGCGTCCATACCTGAACTTTTGGGGTATATGGAAAAGATGGATGCAGTAGCTATTGGACCCGGTCTGTCAACCAAGGAAGGTGTAGAGGCTGTTGTGTTTAGTGTTGTTGAAAACTGCAAGGTACCTTTGGTGGTTGATGCCGATGGATTGAACTTGATAGCAAAGGATTTGTCGGTATTAAATAAGAGTAAGGTGCCAATGGTTCTGACACCACATCCCGGTGAAATGGCAAGGCTTATGGGCACAAGTATCGGGGAGGTGCAAAGGAACAGGGTCAACGCAGCGAAGGAATTTTCTGAAAAGTGGGGCGTGATAACTGTGCTGAAGGGATCTAGAACCATTGTGGCAGCCCCCGATGGAAGAGTATTTATAAACCCTACAGGCAACTCCGGAATGGCAACCGGAGGCACCGGGGATGTTTTGACCGGTATAATAGCAAGTTTTATTGGGCAAGGATTGAGTCCTGTAGATGCGGCAGTAGCCGGTGTGTATTTACATGGACTTTGTGGTGATCGTGTTGCAAATACAAAAGGGGAACATGGTCTTGTAGCAAGTGATTTGACAGGGGAAATTCCTTATGCAATTAAATCACTTATTTAGAAACTAATTCATATTTAGATATATGACAACTAAAGAGGGAATGGTTATGGACTATAAATTTAACAGGGCATGGGCTGAGGTTAATCTTGACAATATTGCTCACAATGTAAAAGAAATCAGACGAATCACCGATAAAAAAGCTGAGATAATGGGTGTGGTCAAGGCTGATGCATACGGGCATGGTGTAATGGAGGTTACCAGGACACTTTTAGATAATGGTGTGACCCGTCTGGCCGTATCCATGTTGGATGAAGCCATACAACTCCGTCAAAACGGTATCCAGGTTCCGATATTGATTCTTAGCTATACTGACCCTATACGGGCAGAAGAGATCATTTTAAACGATGTTACGCAAACAGTCTTCAGCCACGACCTGGCAAAGGCTCTGTCGGATGCGGCTGTGAAGCATAATAGAAATGTGAAGATTCATATCAAGATCGATACTGGTATGACCAGGGTTGGGTTTATGCCGGGTTATAGTGCAGTTAAGAATGTGGTGCAAATAAGCAAGCTGCCGGGCATTATTATTGAGGGCTTGTTTACCCACTTTGCATCGGCGGATGAGACTGACAAAGCCTATACCTATATGCAGTTTGAAAGGTTTATGAGTATAGTGAGCGAACTTAACAGGATAGGGGTGTATATTCCTGTCAAGCACGTATGCAACAGTGCCGGGCTGATTGAGTTTCCTGAAATGCACCTGAACATGGTAAGGCCAGGAATAGCACTTTATGGCTTGTATCCCTCCGATGAGGTGGACAAAACAAAAATCGAGTTAAGGCCTGCCATGTCTATGAAAGCAAATGTCATACTTGTAAAGGATGTAGAAAAGGACACTTGCATTAGTTATGGAAGAATATTCAAAACATGCCGAAGCAGTAAAATAGCAACCATACCTATAGGATATGCCGATGGATATACAAGGCTTCTTACCAACAAAGGAAAGGTACTTTTAAACGGTCAGTTGGCTTCTATAGTAGGGAAAATATGTATGGATCAGTGTATGGTGGATATCACCGATATTGAAGGTGACGTAAATGTCGGAGACGAGGCAGTACTTATAGGAAAACAGCAGGATAACGAAATAAAAGTGGAAGACTTGGCAAAAAGTGTTGGGACAATAAATTACGAGCTTGTGAGTATAATAGGAAAGAGAATTCCCAGGGTCTACTTAAAAGAAGGAAAGATATACAATGTATTGAATTATTTGATATAATGGCTATAAAATATACTTTGCATATTGTCATAATAATGCAGTTGATAATATAATAAATTATACAGATTCAGTTAACAAACATATAAATACTTTTTGATTTAAAATAAATATAAAAGTTTTATGTATAAGTTATGGAAAATAATTAAAAACTAAGCTTAATACTAAAATTTAACCTAATGGTAGGTGCCGAAAACAATTTTAGTGCAGCGCTGCAGATATGTGTGGAGATATTCAGCTTTTGCTAAGTAAAAAATGATTTTAGCAAGAATTACATAGGTGTTTGAAGGGAAGTAATTAAATTTTAATTTGACCCGTGCATATGTTAGATATTATAATTATATATATAATTATAGAATTACTACCTTCGCGATTACCGTTTTTTGTAAAAAAGCCTTTGACAAGGAAAGTGTATGTGCTCCATTTAAATACTTCCTTGTTAATAGCACAAACAAGTACATCATTTGAATTTTTCTTTATGTCTTAACCCAAAAAAAGAAGTGGGGGTTTTACTTTTGGCACAATTAAAGAAAATATTAATCAGTCTTCCCGACAATTTACTTAAAGAGGTTGATTCCATTGTTGCAATGGAGAAGATTAACAGAAGTGAGTTTGTACGGGAAGCAATGAAGCTTTATATACGTGAGAAAAGAAGAATTGAAATGAGGGATAGATTGAAAAAAGGTTATCAGCAAATGGCTGAAATTAATGTCAAACTTGCGGAGATCTGTTTTGATGCAGATAATGACCAGCAGCAAAAATATGAGGAAGGCCTCAGGGAGTTGGAAGATAGTGGTAATTAAACGCGGAGATATATTTTATGCCGATTTAAGTCCAGTTGTCGGCTCTGAGCAGGGAGGAGTAAGACCTGTACTTATTGTTCAGAATGATATTGGAAATAAATATAGTCCTACTGTTATAGCTTCAGCTATAACCTCACAAATAAACAAGGCAAAGCTACCGACACACATAGAACTAAGTGCAAAGGATTATGGACTTACCAAGGACTCAGTGGTGCTCTTGGAGCAGATACGAACCATAGACAAGAAAAGACTGAGAGAAAAAATAGGGCACTTGGATGACGAGTTGATGGAAAAGGTTAATGAGGCACTGACGATAAGTTTTGGATTGATAGAAATGTAAAGGTTCAGGGGGTTGCAAAAGATGAAAAAAATGATTTTTGGTACTAATTCAAGAAAGATTATTTTGACGGTTGTTTTAAGTGTAGCAATTATACATATTGTACAGGTAGTACAGGCTTCGGTTGCAGCGGAGCCAGGTTCGGATAAGGATCCTCTGGTCTCTCAAAGCTATGTGGATTCAAAATTTGCCGCTCTTGAGTCCAAAATTAAGGAATTGAAATCGGGCGAAGATTCAAAACTTGAAGAGATGGCAAAGAAGCTGGAAGAAGCAGAAAAAAGACTTGAGGAGATCGAAAAATACGGTAAGTTTGAAGCATTGGAATTGAATAAGGACCAGGTACTTATTGCAGGCGCGAGTGCCGAATTGATTTTGAGGGGCGGAAAAGCGCTGGCAATAGGTGGGGAAGGCGGAGGTCTTTCGGATATTACCTCGGGAACAGGTGTAGATGTAAATACCGATGATGAGGTACCACTAAACCATCTGCTTCTAATATCGAGAGATGACGGAAGAGGCTTGAAAGTCATGAGCGAGAAGGCATGGGTTCTCGTAAAAGGTCCGTACACAATAAAATAGGATTTTGCTATGGAAAAAATAAAGGGAGCATTAGCTTCCTTTATTTTATATGTCGAATTTTTTATTATATGTCGAAATTTTTATTGTTTTATCATATATTGCTCTATCTGAAATGGAAAATATATAGGTTTTATATAGAATCAAGCCCTTTTAGGGTTGATTTTATTGACAATGACACAGAGTATAAAACGTGGCAGGTCCAACATTCTTACAAAACGCCAGGGCTCTTTATAAAGCCTGTATAACCACTCCAGACCGTGCTTCTGAAAGAAAACAGGAGCACGTTTTGCCTTGCCGGAAAGCACGTCAAAGGTGCCGCCAACTCCGATGCATATCTTGACTTTGAGCCTTTTTTTATTCGCATGAATCCATTTTTCCTGCTTCGGCGCGCCGAGGGCAACCAGCAAAACATCGGCATTAGAGTTGTTTATCTGGCGGATTATTTCCTCCTCCTCGTCTTTTGAGAAATATCCGTCTCTTATGCCTGACACATTAATGTTTATTTTTCGTTCTAAAAGGTTTTTATATGCCTCCTCTGCGACGCCCGGTTTACCCCCTAGGAAAAAGAATTTGATATTTTCTGCGGATTTATCTACAAACAGTAAGTTTGTCAGGTCAAAGCCTGCTACCCTTTCTTTTAAAGGGCAACCATTAATTTTGGATGCCAGTACAACTCCCGCACCGTCAGGTACCAACAGATCGGCTTCACAAAGTATTTCCTTAAGCTCCGGATCTCTCTGAGCTGCCATCATTATCTCTGAGTTTGGGGTATAAACTGTATGAACCATATCTTCGTTTAGGAAGCCTTTTACAATATCAAGGGCTTCGCCCATCGAAACATTATCAACGGGTATGCCGAGTATATTTACTGTGTTACGCATAAAAAATCTCCTTCGTGCCTAAAGTACTTTTTTGCTTTTAAAGAGGTTTTTCATCAATTATCTCAATTGCAATTCTGGCATTCTCAAGAGCCTTGTCCTTGAGAAGGGCAGTGGTTTTTCCCAGATCTTTCTTGATAGAGTCCCTGTTTTTCCAGGTCTCATCTACTACCTTTTTCATATGCTCCAATTCAAGGGAGTTTACATGTCCTGCTGACATCTGGTTGACATACTGCATGAAACCCTCAACCTTGGGCTCATATACCATGCCTACCACAGGAATTCCAAGGCTTGCAGCAAAAATAAGAGCATGAAGACGCATTCCAATGAGCATTTGAGTTTTGCCGATTATCCCAAGCATCTCTGAAACGGTGGGCTTATTGGTTATTACAAAGCTTTTGTTTTTCATCTTCGACACTATATTTTGAATTATTGTAAGGTCTCCCGGGTAATGCATTGCTATAAAAAGAGGCTTTACACCATATCTTTCGACTATATAGTCGGCAAGCTGAGCAACTACAGATTCGTATTTTTCGTGCTCGTTCCACTTTCTTACGGAGATGCCGATAAACTGCTCTTTCGGGTCAATTCCCTCGTTTAAGAGAAGTTGATTTATGCGTTCATCTTTTTCGGGCATTATAGTGAGAGCCGGATCAGCGGTCACCTTAATTTGGGGCTTGCTGATTTGTAGGCTGTTCAGTTCTTCATAGGACAGCTCTTCTCTTAAAGTAATGATATCAACTTGGTTAACGATTTTCTTTGTAAGTCTTCGGTTTTTCTCCTTATTCAAAGGTCCTATGCCGTTGGCGTAGATCATTACCTTCATGCCCATTTTTTTAGCAAGCCATATCATTCCGAGGTAGTACACTAAAGAACGTGTACTGGTATTATCCTGAATCAGGCTTCCTCCACCGTTTATAAATAGTTTCGAATTCTTCATGATGTGAAGGATTTTGAGGAGGTTGAACCTGTTTATTGAGTCAACGTTGTATACAATGCTTGTTTCCAAGGGGTTTCTGGACAGAACCAGAATCCTTAAATCCTTTCGATACATGCGAAGATTATCAATTATAGCCATAAGCATGGCATCATCCCCGATATTCTTAAAGCCGTAATAACCGGAGATAACTGCATCATATCGATATTTGGACTTGCTGTTGCGAAAACTTCGTATCAGTATTGTTTCATATATGTCAAGCTGTGTTTTGCACATATTATCCAGTGAGAAGTAAGTGCTTGCCTTTTCATGAAGTTTATCTCCCATATTCTTTCTAAGAGAGGAGTCCTTTATCAGGGTCAATATATGGTTGGCTAGAGTCATATAATCCCCTGGCTCAAAAAGGAAGCCGTTTATCCCGCTTTCGATAAGGTCTGAAATACCGCCTACATTGCTACTTATGGTCGCTTTTTTTAGTAGCGAGCCTTCAAGGATTGCATAGGGAAAGCTTTCGCTGAGTGAAGTAAGGGTGTTTATATCTATGCAGTTCAAAAAATCGTAGGGCTGATTTACAAAACCCAAAAAGAAAACATTGTCACAAAGCCCGTAAGATGCGGCCTTTTTTTCGAGAGATTTTCTCTCAGGTCCGTCACCCGCTATTAAGAACCTGGTGGACGGGCTGCTTTTAATGACAACGCTTGCAGCTTTAAGGAATATATCCAAGCCTTTTACGGGATCAAGGCGGGCTAGTATTCCGATTATGACATCGTTCTTGTCAAATTTTAGATTATATTTTTTAAAGAAATCTTCCTTTGGCGAAGGATTGATTTCCTGATTGAAGTTGATGCCGTTATAAACGGTAAAAATCTCCTGAGGACTGAACTTCCTCTCAATAAGCATTGTCTTGAAGTTTTTGGATACACCTATATAATAGTCAAGAAATCTCAATGAAAGTGTATTTATAAGCCCAAAGGAGAACATTTTAAAAATATTCTGCAAGTAGTCAAGTCTGTAGTCGCTGTGGACTGTTGTAACCACAGGAAGTCCGGTAAACTTTTTTACGAAAACAGCAATCATATTAGCCTTTGCGCCATGGGAATGAATAAGCTCATATCCTTCATTCTTTACGATACTTAAGACCTTGCGCACATCGGAAAAAATAGTGCCTGTCTTTACAATCTCCACATTTATACCCATTGCACGGGCATCGTCAGCAAAAGCACCTGTTCTAAAACTAATAAGTTTGACATCTATATGTTTGCCGAGTTCTTTGACCAGAGAGAGAACATGGCTTTTGGCTCCGCCAACATCTCCTCCGCCTATTAAATGAAGAACCTTCATGAATACTCTCCTCAAAAAGTCTTATTATCAATATATTTTTAACCTTAATTACGGTTATTAATATGTCCAACACATTATAGCACATAACATGTGGGAAATGAAAGTATGTTCAATATTATCATTGCTGCAATTTTAACAGGGTGAGTCTCTTAATATAATTTTGCATATTTGGTGATCTTTTAAACATAAGATGTGACAATGAGGATTTCGGAAGGTTAAAATATTTGGGATGAACTTGCCTTTTGTGGGTAAGATAAAAGTAGCAAAAATACTAAATAACAAGAATTATTTATAGGCCGAGGTAAAGTATGAAGGAAGTAAAAATGAGCATAAAAGGCTGGAAGGATTATTTATTGATAACTACAGGATCCATTATTACGGCAATATCAATCAATGCATTTATGGTTCCTTACAAAATAGCGCCCGGGGGTGTAAGCGGAATAGCTACTGTAATCTATTACCTTACCGACGCTAAGCTCCCTGTGGGGACTGCAATGTTGATTCTGAATATACCTTTGTTTCTTATAGGTATTAGACTTATAGGAAAAAAGTTTATCATAAAAACGCTGTATGGGACAATTCTTCTTTCCCTATTGGTAGATATGACACAGCCACTGACAGATTACTTTGTAACGAACTATCTTGCAAGAGTTGAGGAATACCAGTATTCACCGGATATTCTGCTGTACTCAATATTCGGCGGTTTGTTGATGGGAGCAGGCCTGGGCCTGGTGTTTAAATCCGGAGCAACAACCGGTGGAACAGACCTTGCAGCAAGGATAGTAAATCACTTTGTACCCACATTCACAATGGGACAGACGCTACTGTTCATAGATACCGGCATAATAGTATTTGCCGCCTTCGTGTTCAGAAGCTTTCAGCTTGCCCTGTACGCCATAGTTACATTGTACATTAGTTCGAAAATTATTGATGCTATTTTGGAGGGTGTAAGCTTTGCAAAGGCTCTGTTAATCATATCGGACTCGCCGCAAACGATAGCTACCAGCATCTTGAAGGATCTGGACAGGGGGGTGACAGCGCTTAAAGGCAAAGGAATGTTTACAGGAGAGGATAAGGAAGTCCTTTTCTGTGTGGTGCAAAGAAGACAGATTCCAATGGTGAAGAAAATTGTTCGGGAAGTTGACAAAAAGGCCTTTATTGTATTGACGGATATAAGAGAGGTCCTAGGAGAAGGTTTCCAAACCTATGATTAAAATCCTGTCGAAAAAAATGTATCCAAATTATGCCTAAAACTATGGACTTAGACCTTTTACTGTAGTATACTAATATAAAAAAATTCGTAGGAGTTGTTTTGATGGACGAGAAGAGACTAAACGAGCTTAGAAGATATTCCACTGTAATTAGAAGACATATTATTGAAGCGGTTTATAATGCAAAATCGGGACATCCCGGAGGATCGCTTTCAAGTGCAGATATAATAACAGTTTTATTTTTTAATGAAATGCGCGTAGATCCTACAAACCCAGCATGGGAAGATAGGGACAGGTTTGTTCTGTCTAAAGGTCACTGCTCCCCTGCACTTTACGGAGCACTTGCCGAGAAAGGCTTTTTCCCTGCGGAAGAGCTTTTAAAATTCAGGCATATAGACAGTTTCCTTGAGGGTCATCCCAGTATGAGATATGTGCCGGGAGTAGATATGTCTACCGGCTCTTTGGGGCAGGGAATATCGGCTGCTGTAGGTATGGCTATTGCAGGTAAGCTTGACAAGAAAGACTATTATGTTTATGCGATTTTGGGAGATGGTGAAATACAGGAAGGCCAGGTCTGGGAGGCGCTTATGTCTGCTTCCCATTACAAGCTCAACAACCTTATAGCCTTTCTGGATCACAACCATTTGCAGATAGATGGCAATATTGCGGAGGTAATGTCTCCTGAACCGGTTGTAGATAAGATTCGGGCATTCGGATGGGATGTTATCACAATTGACGGACACGACCACAGACAGATATCGGATGCTGTTTCTGAGGCTAAGAAGTCACAGGACAGACCGACCATGATAATTGCCGAAACCATAAAGGGTAAAGGGGTATCCTTTATGGAAAATGTAGCAGGCTGGCATGGTTCACCTCCAAACAAAGAACAGCGTGATAAGGCGATAGCGGAGCTGGATGCGATACTCGCGGGATTGGAGGGAGAATAATATGCAGGAAATGATTGCAACAAGAGAAGCTTATGGCAAAGCTTTAGAGGAGATAGGTTCTGACACAAGAATTGTTGTTTTGGATGCAGATTTGTCAAAGTCAACGAGAACAGAGATTTTCAAAAACAAATATCCCGAAAGGTTTTTCAATATGGGTATTGCAGAAGCGAATATGATGGCTGCTGCAGCAGGAATTGCCTCCTGCGGGAAAATAGTGTTCGCAAGTACCTTTGCAATGTTTGCTTCGGGAAGAGCCTTTGAGCAGGTTCGAAATTCCATATGCTATTCGCAGTTGAATGTAAAAATCGGAGCATCCCACTCTGGACTTACTGTAGGAGAGGACGGAGCATCCCATCAGACTATTGAGGATATAGCAATCATGAGGGTTATACCCAACATGACCGTTGTTAGTCCTGCGGATGCCGTTGAAGCAAGGCATGCTACAATAGCGGCATATAAGACGCCGGGGCCTTTCTATTTAAGACTTACTAGGCTAGCGGTACCGGTTATATTCGATGAGAATTATAAGTTTGAGCTGGGTAAGGGAGTTACAGTAAGGGACGGTAATGATGTTACAATAATTGCTACAGGGCTTATGGTATCAAAGGCTATTGAAGCCGTGGATATTTTAAAAGGTGAGGGGATTAACGCCAGACTTATCAACATCCATACAATAAAGCCTATTGACAGAGATATCATTATAAAGGCTGCAGCCGAAACCGGTGCCATTGTTACCTGCGAAGAGCACAATGTTATCGGAGGGCTTGGTAGCGCTGTGGCTGAAGTTCTGGTGGAAAGCCGACCTGTTCCTATGAGGATGGTTGGAATTATGGATAGGTTCGGAAAGTCCGGAAAGCCGGATGAGCTCCTTAGAATGTATGGACTAACCTCTGAGAATATAGTCGAAAAGGTAAAAGATGTCTTAAAGAATAAATAGTAAATAGAATATCAATAATACTGGTTGATTAGAATATGCTACCCGGGTGTAATTTTATTATGTCCGGGTATTTTTGATTTTTTGAAAATAAATGAAAGGGAGCAACTCATGGACAATAGCAGTTGGAGCTTAAATATTACTTGAAAAGAAGGATAAAAAGCTATATAATACGGGAGTCAGTACAATTAATTTTTGGATCGCAAAAAATTATCTACACGAAATGAATGAGCTGTAAAACCAGTTGTTGCGAAGATTTCCTTTAGCTTAACACATTACATTACTAATAGTTACAAATTGTTCACAATTTATTAAAATAAATTTTAGATAATAAAATTGTGTGCTGCTATTTTCAGGACAAATACAAATAGGAGGGAAGAAACCAGATGATTGAAATACAGAATTTGACCAAGAAATACGGTCAAATAGTGGCTGTTGACAACCTGAATTTTACGGTTGAAAGAGGAGAAATTCTTGGTTTCCTTGGGCCGAACGGGGCAGGTAAGTCTACTACTATGAATATGATAACCGGGTATCTGCCTTCAACCGAAGGTACTGTAAAGGTATCCGGGTATGACATAGCTCAGGAACCGAATGAAGTCAAAAAGCGTATCGGTTATTTGCCGGAGAATCCTCCGCTTTATACCGATTTGACTGTCGATGAATATCTGAGTTTTGTCAGTGAACTCAAAAAAGTAGAGAGGAGTAAGAGAGAGCAACAAATATCTGACATTATGGAGTTGTTGAAGATTACTGATGTCAGAAAAAGGCTTATAAGAAACCTTTCAAAAGGTTATAAGCAGAGGGTGGGATTTGCTCAGGCCCTGATAGGCAATCCCGAGGTTCTTATTCTGGACGAGCCTACGGTTGGCCTTGACCCGAACCAGATACTTGAGGTAAGGAATGTTATAAAGGATTTGAGGAAGGAGCACACGATAGTTTTCAGCACCCATATAATGCAGGAAGTAAGTGCAGTATGTGAGCGCATTGTTATAATAAACAAAGGTAAGATTGTGGCAGTGGATACACCGGAAAATCTATCAAAGGCAATTACCAAGAATTCAAGGTTTACAATTAAAATTGCAGGAGTAAAGGCTTCTGTCATAGGGGCTTTGAAGGCTATTGACGGTGTTAAGAACGTTGAAGTAAGTGATAAAGTTGAAGAAGATGTTTATGAGTATATAGTTGATTCGGATAAGCAAGTAGATGTAAGAAAGCCTATATTCTTTGCAATGGCAAAGCTTGGCTTCCCTATTCTTGAGACTAAAGAAGAGGAGCTAGGTCTCGAGGAAATATTCCGCGAGCTTACAACAAAGAATATTGTCGTAAGTACTGAGTCTGACAATTCCAAGCAGGACGCTTCGGGGGAAGCGCCGGAAGAGGATGACCAAGCGGAAGAGAAGGAGGTTGAATAAGATGCTGTCGGTTTATAAAAAAGAGCTCAGAACATATTTTTATTCCCCGCTGGCATATGTTCTGTCAGGAATATTCGTATTGGTTTTTGGAATATACTTTTTGACTCAAACGATGTCCAAGGCAGGACAGGGCATCGCTCAGATTGTGTTTGGAGGCCAGCTGTTTTTCGCAAGTTTCTGGCTTGTTATGCTGATTCCTATATTGACGATGAGGGTATTTGCGGAAGAAAGAAAAAACGGAACAGAAGTTTTATTGATGACATCGCCGATAAGCGTTCCTCAAATAGTAATAGGAAAATTTCTTGCAGCCTTTACAGTGTTTTTAACAATGACTGCACTAACAGCAATTTTCCCTATTATAATATCCATATCCGGTGATTTGGTTATCTCCAATACATTATCCAGCTACCTGGGATTTGTACTGTTGGGGGCTTCTTTTGTAGCTTTTGGACTCTTTACTTCCTCCATAACAGAGAGCCAGATAATAGCTGCAGTGCTAGGAACTGTAACACTGTTTTTTATACTGCTTATAGACCAGTTAAAGACTTTGGTTTCCGGGATTTTCTTGAAGATAATAAATCAGTTGTCGCTGTATGAGCATTACAAGCAATTTGTCCAGAGCGTAATTAGCTTGAAGGATATAGTGTTTTTTGTTAGTTTGACGGGAATGTTCCTTGTACTTGTAATGATTGTTATAGAAAAAAGGCGATGGAGTCAGGGGTGATAAATAATGAAAAAGAATCTTAAATATAGTATAGTTTTTTTTGTTATGGCGGTTCTTGTTGTAGGGATAACGATATTGTTAAATGTTTTTGCTTCAAACCTTGATATAAGGTGGGACGTATCTCAGAACAAGATGTATTCTATTGGCGAACAGACCGAAATAATACTTGAGGGATTAAAACAGGAAGTTGATGTGGTAATGTTGGCCGATAGGGAAGGAATAAAGTCATATGAAGCAGGATTTATTATTGTAGAATTTTTGGACAAATACAGCAAATTTGACAAGGTGAATGTGAGCTTCATTGACCCGGATAAAAATCCTGATATAGTAAAGGATCTGAACAAGTCCGGTACTTTAAATCCCGTTGAGAATGAGATTATTGTAAGAAGCGGAGACAAAGTTAAAAAGATTACTTTATATGATATTTTTCAGCAGGACTATTATGGTCCCGTGATGTTTATGGGAGAGCAGGCAGTGACTGGGGCAATTAAGTATGTTACCAGCGAAACTACGCCAACGGTTTACTTTGTTGATGCCCACAGTACAAAAAAGCTGGAGTCAGAATACAATTATCTTAAAAAGACCCTTGAGTACAATAACTATGAGGTTAAGAAATTGGATCTGACAAGACAGGAAAAGGTACCTGAAGATACTTCTATTTTGTTTTTCGCACCGCCGACTCAGGATTTATCCGCTGAGGAGAGGGATAGAGTAATTGATTACCTAAAAGGTGGCGGAAATGCAATATTCTTGTTTGATCCGTCAAATAGTGATGAGAAATTAGATAATTTTGATAAAGTGTTGAATGAGTATAGCATGGCGTTAAATTATGACAAGATTAAGGAAAACAACGTTCAAGCTCATGTGGCAAACAGGCCTTATCATATTATACCTCAGGTCATGGAAACCGATATTACCAATGAACAGGATTTGAGTCAATTTGCAGTAATAATGCCTGAGTCCAGAAGTATTAGGAGCCTCATTAATGACAAGGAGCCTTTGACAGTTACCCCTCTTCTTAGTACCAGCAGTGATGCAGTAGGAGAACCCTTTGGAGGCGGAGCAACAGAGAAAAATCAAGGACCTGTCGATGTTGCCCTTGTTGCAGAATATGTCAGTGCAGTAACTTCAAAAATTGTTGTCATTGGAAACGGTTCATTCCTGACGGATGAAGTATATGAGACATATTATCCTTATTCATCAAACAATTTACATCTTATTGGTCTTACGTCAGATTGGATGCAAGACAAGTCAAATGATGTGTTTATTGTGGCAAAAACCTCAGTAACCGACACAATAAACCTCAGTGGGCTTAATGCAGCTTTAGTAATTGCTGTAGCTGTTCTGGCGTTCCCAATTATAATTACATCATTAGGTATTATTATATGGTTAAGGAGGAGGCATCTATGAAGTTATACAGGAATATTATTATTCTTGTAGTTGCGTTTTTGGTTCTAATAGGTGCATACTTTGTTGTTAAGCCTATGCTTTCAGTAGAAGAGGAAGAGTATAAAAGTATTGAAGTTTATAAACTCGACAAGGATCAGGCAGTAGAACTGACGGTAAAAAACAACGAAGATATCTTTGCCTTCAAAAAGAATGATACTGAATGGGAACTGGTTTCAGGAGGAGACTTTGATATAAATCAAGTTCAGATTGACAGTATTGTCTCTAATATGTGTGACCTTTATGCCTACAAACTAGTGGAGGAAAAACCAAAAAGTCTTGAGAAGTATGGACTTGAAAACCCGGTGGTAGTGACAGTCAAATTCTCAGACGGCTCAACTGCAGAAATAGAAGTTGGAAATGAAACACCGACACGAACCGGATACTATATAAGGGAAAAAAGTAAAGATGCTGTATATACAATTGCTTTATATGCAGGAAATATACTTAAGGCAAATGAGAACAGCATCAGGAATAGGTTTATCTTGGATGTCACAACGCAGGAAGTAACCGAGTTCGCTGTGACAAGAGAAGGAAAGCAATCCTTTAAGGCTTTAAAGTCGAATGACAAAGGATGGCAGTTGGTAGAGCCTATAGAAGCAGGAATTAACATGGTCAGGCTGAATACTGCTTTAGATGCGCTTGTAAGAGCAGAAGTTGTGGATTATATTGAGAAGGATGTAAAAGATCTTGCAAAATATGGTCTCGACAATCCATCCTATGTTGTTGAAGCTGCTACTGAAAGTCAGAGAGTGACTTTGCTTATTGGCGATGTGAAAGAGAACCATTCGGAGTCCTATGGAATGTTTAAAGGAAGCAATGAAGTATTTACATTAAATCCGGGTTCCCTTGGTTTTCTGGATACACCTGCATTGGAAATGACAGATGGTATTATATATGCACCATATATTTATACTGTAAATGATGCAGAGATAAATATCGACGGAAAAACAATAAAACTCAAGATTGAAGAAGTAAAGGCTGAAACGGAAACAGAAGTCGACAAGGAATACAAGTTTTATGTTGACGGTATTGATGTAGAGGCTAAAAAGGGAGAAGAAGCCGTAGCCAAATTTAGAAATTATTATGCATCCCTTATAGGTGTGATGGCCAGTGCAATTGAGCCGGAAGCAGAACCTGCGGGAGATGCCGAAATCAGTATAATTTATAACCTCAATACCGAACCGGGAAAAGTAACGGTGGAGTTTATTCCTAGAGATGAGAAAACCTATTATGCAATGAGGAATGGCCAATATACAGGAATTGTTGTCAGGAAAGATGCCTTCGATGCGGAGGATGGTCCAAGAAAGGTTTATGAAAATCTTATGACAATGCTTCAGAACTGAGAGCAAAATTAATTGGTAATTTGTGAAACAACTCCTACATAGAATTATTTTAGATAAATGATTCTATGCAAGGAGTTGTTATTTTGTTTGGAGATATAAAGGATATATTAAAGGTTGCCAGTATATATATGGCAACGGTAATTGGTGCGGGTTTTGCTTCGGGGCAGGAAATTATGCAGTTCTTTTCGTTTTATTATGAGGGTGGATTTTACGGCATTATTCTTGCAGGTATTTTGTTTGCGTTAATAGGATATATTGTGTTGGTAAAGGTCTACAGTGAGAGGATAAGAAATTATGAGGAATTCCTTTTTCCTACTGTGGGCTGGGTTATTGGCTGGATTATGGAAATTGTGGTAACACTGTTTATGGGCTCGGTTTTATGCATAATGGTTGCCGGAGCAGGAAATATAATATCCAATGCGATAAGTATACCTTATCGGTATGCCACGTTGATAGCGGTAATTTTATGCATGATTGCCTTCCTTACGGACATAAAGGGAATAGTGACATTGAGTTCCTTCGTGACCCCTATTTTGGTATTGGGCATTCTTGGAGCCGGATTCTACGTTATAGTAAATAGAGATATAGGGATATTTAGCCTGGCGTCAGATTTTGATTCAGTAACGAATAACTGGTTTGTCTCATCACTGCTCTATGTAAGCTACAACAGCATAAGCGGGGTTGTAGTCATGTGTAGCTTGCTACCCTATCTAAAAAGCAGGAAAATTGCTGCGGCAGGAGGAATTTTTGGTGGGCTGATGCTAAGCTTTATAGCAATAGTTCTGAACATTCTCCTTTACCTTTTTTATCCCGAGATTATCTCCGATGAACTCCCGATTTTAAGCATAATTGGCCGACACAACTCAATTTTAGGAGAGCTTTACAAGATACTGCTTCTTCTTGCTATGTTTATTTCTGCTATTACATCCGGGTATGGTTTTATTGAGAGAATAGGAAATAAGGTCAAAGTCAGCAGAAAAATACTAATTCCCGTAATATGCGGATTCATTGTGCCGATTTCAAATGTGGGTTTTTCTGAACTCATATCGTCGGTTTATCCATTATTTGGTTATATGGGAATGTTTATGCTGTTCATGATACTATTGCAGGGACTGAATATGCTTGTATCAAGGCTTTTCGGAAGGGGTGCCCCTGCTTCTTTAAAGGGAGCATTCAAAAATAGAAATCAATAGATTGAAGAAAAAACGATATATATGATACAATGTTCTTATACTGTTTTATACTAAAGAAGAGTATGGGGTGAGGACAAAGTGAACAGCCCTGAAAACATACCAAAGACGCGGCAGCCATCAAGTAGGATGAGTATACTTTTATTTTTTGTACTTATAATCGTAGTTGTATGTACGTCTGCTGTTGCTTATCTCAACAGTAAGGGTATAGACATTAAAAGTATAAGCATAAGAGATGTAATAGCAAACGGATTTTTCATTGGAGATAAGGACGTATACGAAGTAACCGGTACCTTGATACGCTACGATAACAGTCTGCACTCCGAGTTTGGCGCTCACAAGGGCTACATTGTAAGATGCACAAAAAACGGTCTGGAGTACCTTGATAGAAATGGTGAGCAGCAGTGGATCTACCCTGTTTCTCTGAACACCCCCTCTGTTAAGTCTTCAGGAGAATATCTTTTGGCTACAGGCTTAGAATCAAAAGACATTTATGTTTTGAACGGCAAGGAGAAAAAGTGGGAAAAAAAGCTGGATTATAATATAATTAATGCCAGCATAAATAGTGGAGGCTATGTTACTATCCTTCATAAGGCCGATAGGGATAAATCTGCTGTATCGGTATTCAATAAGCAGGGAGTGTTCCTTTTTACCAAGATATTGGGCGAAACTTATGCTATTTCCTCGGAGGTGTCCCCATCCGGCAAGGAGGTTCTTATAAATTGTGTTGATACTTCGGGTGTAAGCATAAATACTGGACTCCATTTGTACACAATTTCAGGGGGGAATGTTGCCGGCAAGACTTTTGAAAATGTTATTTTTCCTTCAATTCGCTACTTGAATGACGATACTATTGTGGCCGCGGCAGATTCAGCCATTTACCTGTTTGGAAAAGATTTTCAAGAGAAGTGGAGCAGAACCATAAGCGGTAAAGTGTTCAGTCTGGATATAATGAAAGACAAGTACGCCGTGTTTGCATTTAGTGAGAAAAAATATGCGGGTATGATGGGGGAAGTTGGGCATGTATTGATAGTTGATGCTAAAGGCAGGGAGGTAGCCGATTATAGAATTGACCAGGATATTGTGAATATAGCTGCAAATGATGATTTCATAGCTGTAAACACATCAAAATGTGTTTATTTTATAGATGTGGCCGGACGGCTTAGAGGAAGCTACACTTCAGATCATTTGATTAATGAGGTGAAGTTTCTTGGCAACAATGAGGCTTTGGCTATTACAAAGGAAGGCGTCATTGTGTTAAAAATGAAGTAATGGACGAGGGGGAAAATATGAACTGGATTGATTTGGTTGTCATCGGGATTATTTTGGGATTGGCATTGATTGGGATGAAGAAAGGCATTGTTTATTCAGTGTTTAAGCTGGCTTCTTTTTTCATTTCAGCAGTCTTATCCGTAAAGCTTTATCCGATAATTGCAAAGGCTCTATCGGGTACTAAAATTTTCGACAGTATAAAGAGTGGAATTTTCAATAATCTCATGCTTCGACAAGAGGCCATGAGCCCTTCGATTAATGATGGGGCAAAGGCTACGGCTCAGTCGGTTATTGATGGACTCAGTCTACCCGGATTTATGAAGGACATGATGCAAAACAGTATTGTTAAAAGCTTACCCAATGTGACAGAGCTTATTGATGTCTCAACCATTATGGATTCATTAAGCGGCTTGCTTGCATATATGATAATTGATATTATAAGTTTGATAGTCATGTTTATTGTGATAAGAATAGGCTTGTTTATACTTGAACGGGTAATAAAGGGTGTTACCAAGCTTCCGATCATAAAGCAGGCAGATAAGATAGGGGGATTTACTTTTGGTGCATTAGAAGGATTGCTGACAGTTTGCATTGTGTTTGCGATACTAATGATGTTCAGCTCATCACCAAAGTTTCAGGGGGTATTTGATGCCATCGAACACTCAACCGTTGCAAAAGTGTTATACCAGAACAATTTTATAGTGGATTGGATGTTTCCAAAGAATACTATAGTCTGATCTTAAGTGCAATTAATGAATGTTATTGAGGGTTTTAAAATATTTAACGAATAATGCTTTTTTGTCAAAACACTGGACAATTAAAGCAGTATAGTAGTAAAATAAATATTAAATAAAGCGATAGCCGGGCAAACCCGGCTATTATTATAATGAATTGCAAATCATAGTGAATTACAAGGCTTAATTACTGAAATTGGTATTGATATTAATATATTTGGAAAGAGAGGAACTTATCATGAAGAGTGATGTAGTAAAAAAGGGCATAGAGAAGGCTCCTCACAGGGCTTTATTTAAAGCAATGGGCTATACTGATGAAGAAATAGAGAGGCCTCTTATAGGAGTTGTCAATTCTAAAAATGAGATTGTTCCAGGACATATACATTTAGACAAGATAGCCGAAGCTGTAAAGGCAGGCATCAGAATGGCTGGAGGAACTCCTATTGAGTTCGGAGCGATTGGTGTGTGCGACGGCATAGCTATGGGGCATATAGGAATGAAATATTCCTTGGCAACAAGGGAGCTTATAGCAGACTCATGCGAGGCGATGGGATTGGCTCATAGCTTTGACGGCATGGTTTTTATACCGAATTGTGACAAGATAGTGCCGGGAATGCTGATGGCAGCTGCAAGAATAAATGTTCCGTCCATTGTAGTAAGTGGAGGTCCTATGCTGTCCCTTAGGCACAATGGCAAAAACCTGGACTTAAACAGCGTATTTGAGGCTGTAGGAGCCTATAAGGCAGGAAAAATGACTGAAGAGGAAGTATGTGAGTATGAGGATACTGCATGCCCCGGTTGTGGCTCTTGCTCGGGTATGTTTACCGCCAACTCCATGAACTGCCTGACGGAGGTTCTGGGATTGGGTCTTCCGGGCAACGGGACAATTCCTGCGGTTTATGCCGAGAGGATACGCCTTGCAAAGAAGGCTGGAATGAAAATAATGGAATTGGTCCAAAAAGATATAAAACCTTCGGATATATTGACTCCAAAGGCTTTTGAGAATGCTCTGGCTATAGATATGGCTCTGGGTTGCTCGACAAACTCGGTACTTCATCTTCCTGCTATCGCCAACGAATTGGGAATTGAAATAAATCTTGAAATCATAAACGAAATAAGCAGCAAAGTACCTAACCTTTGCAAGTTGGCTCCAGCCGGACACCATCATGTTCAGGATCTGTACGCAGCAGGGGGAGTACAGGCTGTAATGAAGGAGCTTTCGAAGAAGAATCTCTTACATCTGGATCTGATAACCGCTACCGGCAGCACAGTAGGGGAGAACATTGAAAAGGCAGCGATCAAAGACAGTGAGGTTATAAGAAGTATTGATAATCCTTACAGCCCTACAGGAGGTATAGCGGTGCTTAAGGGTAACCTTGCTCCGGATGGAGCAGTTGTAAAACGTTCGGCTGTTGCTCCCGAGATGTTGGTTCACAAAGGACCGGCAAGGGTATTTGACTCGGAGGATGCTGCTATAGATGCAATTTACAACGGCAAAATAAATAAAGGTGATGTAGTAATAATACGTTATGAAGGTCCAAAAGGTGGGCCCGGAATGAGGGAAATGTTGTCTCCCACTTCGGCAATCGCAGGAATGGGTCTCGACAAGCACGTTGCTTTAATTACTGACGGACGTTTCTCAGGGGCTACAAGAGGTGCTTCAATAGGTCATGTATCTCCGGAGGCTATGGCAGGGGGACCTGTAGCAATTGTCAAAGATGGGGACATTATCAGTATAGATATACCCGGAGGAAAGCTTGATATGGAAATACCCGACAGTGAAATTCAAGAGAGACTGAAAGCTTGGAAGGCACCGGAACCGAAAATAACAAAGGGTTATCTTGGAAGGTATTCAAAACTCGTTTCCTCTGCAAACAAGGGCGCAGTTTTAGAAAATAAATAGTCAGTCGAAGATATTTGATTTACTGATACTTTTGCAAGAATACGGAGGTAATAGAAATGAAGTTGACCGGCTCACAAATATTAATTGAATGTCTTAAGGAACAGGGTGTTGATACAATATTCGGATTCCCGGGCGGAGCGGTATTGAATATATACGATGAACTGTATAGGGCGCGGAATGAAATACGGCACATATTGACTTCCCACGAACAGGGAGCAGCTCATGCGGCAGACGGATATGCAAGGGCAACGGGGAAGGTAGGAGTATGTATTGCCACATCCGGCCCCGGTGCTACAAATCTGGTTACAGGAATAGCAACTGCCTATATGGATTCGGTTCCAATGGTTGCCATCACAGGACAGGTGGCAACAACTCTACTGGGGAAGGATTCGTTCCAGGAAGTTGATATAACCGGAATAACGATGCCTATAACCAAGCACAATTTTATTGTCAAGGATGTTGACAAATTGGCTGACGTGGTGCGTAAAGCCTTCTTCATAGCTAGGGAGGGAAGACCCGGTCCGGTTCTGATTGATATATGCAAGGATGTAACTGCGGCATGTGCTGAATATGAACCAAAGCCGCCCAAAAGATTGCCTCAGGCTCCTATAGGAGTAGATGAGAAGGATATTGATGAGGCAGCAGAGATAATTAATAGCGCCAAAAGGCCGGTTATTCTCGCAGGCGGGGGTGTGTCCATTGCCGGAGCGAATAAGGAGCTTCTTGAGCTTGCCACCACTGCAAAAATACCCGTTACGACAACTTTAATGGGTATGGGCGCTTTTCCGGGGACCCATGAGCTGTATACGGGTATGATTGGAATGCACGGTACAAGAACCACAAACATGGCGGTCTCAGAATCGGATCTGTTTATTGCCATTGGGGCAAGGTTTAGCGATAGAGTTATAAGTGATGTTCGAAGATTTGCGCCTAAGGCAAGTATAATGCATATAGACATAGACCCTGCAGAAATAGGGAAGAATATTAGTGTTCAATATGCTCTTTCAGGTGACATTAAGAAGATATTGAAGCTTTTGAATCAGAGGGTTGAAAAGAAGGAGTACACTGACTGGGCAAGAAAAATTAATGAGTGGAAAGAGTTGTATCCCCTTAAATATTCTCAGGACAGCAAATTGCACCCCCAGTATATTATCGAAAGGATGTATGAACTTACCAAAGGAGAGGCAATAATAACTACTGAGGTGGGTCAGCATCAGATGTGGGCTGCCCAGTTCTATAAGTACACCTCCCCAAGGCAGTTCCTGTCCTCAGGTGGTCTTGGAACTATGGGATATGGGTTTGGAGCATGTATTGGCGCACAAATTGGAAAACCGGGAAAAAAGGTAATAAATGTTGCTGGTGACGGAAGCTTTAGGATGAATTGTAACGAGTTGGCTACAGCTGTTGAGTACAAGCTGCCGGTAATAATAGCGATATTTAACAATCATGTTCTGGGAATGGTAAGACAGTGGCAGGATTTGTTTTATGACGGAAGATATTCCTCAACTACATTGGACAGAGGTACCGATTTTAAAGCTCTAGCGGAGGCATATGGTGCAATCGGTATAAATGTTACAACTAGGGAGGATGTTGATGAAGCTCTAAAGAGAGCGCTGGCATCTGAGGATGCTCCTGTGGTGATTAATTTTGAGATTGACAGGGATGAAAAAGTATTTCCCATTGTTCCACCGGGAGCTCCGATTAGCGAGCTTATTGAGGAATAATAGACGTAGAGTGCACATGGGTTTTCTAGATAAAAACCAATTTAGAACAAAAAAAATGAAGGCAAACATATAAAAAACCTTGACTTTGACTAAAATTTGTGTTAAATTATTGATTGTTTCGCTGTACGTCTTTTTTTTTATGTGAAAATAATATATTAATTTATATTAAAAATATATCTGAATATATTTTTTAGACAGGCCCTGGAGGTGTGAAAGGTGAGAGTAAAAATTACATTGGCTTGCGGAGAGTGCAAGCAGAGAAACTACGACTCAATGAAGAACAAAAAGAACAACCCGGACAGACTTGAAATGAGAAAATATTGTAGGTTCTGCCATAAGCATACTGTTCATAAAGAGACAAAATAATTTTTTGGTTTCTATTGCGATGACAGAATAAAAATATTTAATAATGGAGATGTGTTCGTATGGCTGAGGAAGTGAAAGTCTCTAAGGTTGAAAAAACAAAAGGGAAATTTGTAAGATACGTCAAGGACGTTAGAAATGAATTGAAAAGGGTTATTTGGCCTACAAAGTCACAGCTTATTAACAATACCATTACAGTTTTAGTTATGTGTATTATTGTTGGCATACTAATCTGGCTGCTTGACCTAGGCTTTGGTGCGCTATACAATCTTATTTATTAAGGTTATGCATAAAGCAGTGTGCACTAATAAAGTTATAAAGGAGGACTTGGAGCTTTATGCCGAATAATGAAATATCCGAGGGCGCAAAATGGTATGTAGTTCATACTTATTCCGGATATGAAAACAAAGTAAAGGCAAACCTTGAAAAAATCGTTGAAAACAGAAATATGCAGGAGTATATTCTTGATATAGTTGTTCCTATGGAGGAGCAGATTGAGATTAAGGATGGAAAAAAGAAAGCCTCCCTCAAGAAGGTGTTTCCCGGATATGTCCTTGTAAAGATGATTATGAGTGATGAATCTTGGTATGTAGTTAGAAACACAAGGGGTGTTACAGGGTTTGTCGGACCGGGGTCTAAGGCAGTGCCTTTATCCGATGAGGAAATAAGGGCTATGGGAGTAGAAGAATTTGCTCCTGTGTTAGACTATGAGGTCGGGGATAATGTAAGAGTAGTTTCGGGTCCTTTGGAAAACTTTATTGGAATTGTTGAAGAAATAAATATGGAGAAGAAAAAGGTTCGTGTTTCCGTTTCAATGTTTGGAAGGGAGACTCCTGTTGAGCTTGAGCTTTTCCAGATCCAGAAAATGTAGGATTATTTTTTTGAATGGACATTATAATTTTAACTATAAATATGCAAGAGCTAATAAATCCTCTTTACTAAAGAGGGATTTATTATGATTAAAATTGGGAGGTGGATAATATGGCTAAGAAAATCGCTGGCTATGTAAAACTTCAAATTCCTGCGGGGAAAGCAACTCCGGCTCCACCGGTTGGACCAGCTTTAGGACAACATGGCGTAAACATAATGGGTTTTTGTAAGGAGTTTAACGAGAAGACTGCAAAGGATGCAGGTCTTATAATACCTGTAGTTATTACAGTATATGCTGACAGATCCTTCTCATTTGTTACAAAGACTCCGCCTGCTGCAGTGCTTATTAAAAAAGCATGCAAGATAGAAAGCGGATCCGGTAAACCGAATAGAGAAAAGGTTGCGAAAATTTCCAAAGAAGATGTAAGGAAAATAGCTGAAATGAAAATGCCGGACCTTAATGCGGCAAGCGTAGAAGCTGCCATGAGTATGATTGCAGGTACTGCAAGAAGCATGGGCGTTGTTGTTGAAGACTAAAATAAAGGTTTTCGTGTTGTTCTAAAGTAAGGTGGGAGGAAACAAAGTTTCCGAGAATAATTACCACGTAAGGAGAGTGAAGCAGATGAAAAGAGGTAAGAAGTATCAGGAAAGTTCAAAAATTGTTGATAAATTTAAGTTATACGAACCATCAGAAGCAATGGAACTTGTGCAAAAGACAGCAAAGGCAAAGTTCGATGAAACTGTCGAGGCACATATTAGATTGGGTGTTGACTCAAGACATGCCGATCAACAGGTAAGAGGTGCTGTTGTTTTACCCCATGGTACCGGTAAGAAAGTAAGAGTTCTGGTTTTCGCTAAGGGTGAAAAAGCAAAAGAAGCTGAACAAGCCGGTGCAGAGTATGTTGGTGCAGAGGAATTGGTTACAAAGATTCAGGGTGAAAACTGGTTTGAGTTTGATGTTGTAGTAGCTACACCGGATATGATGGGTGTTGTTGGTAGACTTGGTAAAGTCCTTGGTCCAAAGGGATTAATGCCAAACCCTAAAGCCGGTACTGTAACAATGGATGTAGCTAAGTCAATTGCCGATATTAAGGCCGGTAAAATTGAATACAGATTGGATAAAACCAATATTATTCACTGCCCTATAGGAAAGGCATCTTTTGGAACCGAAAAGCTTGTTGACAACTTCCGTACATTGATGTCAGCAATAATTAAGGCAAAGCCTGCAGCAGCAAAGGGACAATATCTTAAGAGTGTGGTTGTTACTTCCACTATGGGTCCTGGTATAAAAGTTAACCCATTAAAAGTAGCTGAGTAAAAAAGGGCTTTACAAATTTGAGATAATGTTGTATTATAGCCATTGACAAATATTAATATAGATATGCCATAGACAGCAGGTTGCTTTCTTGTGAAGAAAGTGTAAAAGTATTCATAAACCACCCTGCCGAGGTAATGTGATTGATTGAGTGATTGATTAATTAAGTCCAATTACCCCTTTATGTCTATGTGCATATAGGGGTTTTGTTATTTGGTTGATAAAAGAAGAGTGAAGTATAAAATAGAGCACTCAGTTATTAAAAGGAGGTGGATTAGTAGTGCCAAGTGAAAAAATTCTTCAGCAAAAAAAAGAAGTAGTAGAACAACTGACTGAAAAGATTAAATCGGCTAAATCTATAGTGTTTGCTGATTATAGAGGTCTTACAGTTGAGCAGGATACTGAGCTCAGAAATGCTCTTAGAAAAGCTGGAGTAGAGTATAAGGTAGTAAAAAATACTTTGACAAAGTTTGCAGCAAAAGAGAACGGCTTGGAAGAGTTGGAACCTCACTTTAACGGACCGACATCAATGGCGTTAAGTTCTGAAGATGCTGTAGCTCCGGCAAAGATTTTAGTTGAATATGCAAAAAAATATGAAAAGCTTGAGCTTAAAGTTGGTGTAATTGAAGGCAAAGTATTCGATGTAAAGAGTCTTGAAGCTGTTGCAGCACTTCCGCCAAAGGAAGAGCTCATTGCAAAGGCTCTCGGAGGCTTGAAGTCACCAATAGCAGGTCTTGTAAACGTGTTGAACGGCAATATCAGAGGATTGGTCATTGCTCTAAACGCAATTGCAGAACAGAAGGCAAATGCTTAATTGCCGCTTAAAATTAAAAAATAATAATAATATTTATGGAGGTAAATAAAAATGGCTAGTGAAAAAGTTACAAAATTAATTGAAGATGTTAAAGGTTTATCAGTATTGGAATTATCAGAATTGGTAAAAGCTCTCGAAGAGGAGTTTGGAGTATCAGCAGCAGCTCCAGTAGCAGTTGCAGCAGCAGCAGCTCCAGGCGCAGCAGCACCTGCAGCTGAAGAAAAGACTGAGTTTGAAGTAGTTCTGAAATCAGCAGGAGCAGACAAGATCAAAGTTATAAAGGTTGTTAGAGAAGTAACTGGTCTTGGATTGAAAGAAGCAAAAGATATGGTTGACGGAGCTCCAAAGACAGTAAAAGAAAACGTATCAAAGGATGAAGCAGCTCAGATTGAAGCTAAATTCAAAGAAGTTGGAGCAACAGTAGAAATAAAATAATATATTTATTGCGACATCGGTTGACAGATAACAAAAAGGTTCCTTGCTGGAAGGAGCCTTTTTGCTATCTGTTATGTAAAATATATATTGTTTTTGCTTGAGTAAAAAAGCATAAAAATAGCTGGTAATATAGTTAAAAAAATAGTTAGAAATATAATAAGAAATGTTGATGTAAAATATAGTTATGAAATAGTTGACAAGTTGAACTACCTATGTTAGAATTATAAACTGCGTTATAATTTCATTATGCTATTCCAATATTTTCTGCATAAAGATAAACTTTTTTACTATTTAATTATAGCATATTGGAATAAGTTAGACAATATTTGTTAATAATATTTTAATGTCTGCGGAATGAAGTATTTTTAGTATATGTACATAACAGAAAAATATACTGATGTTTTATCATAAAACAACCGCAAGGCTCTACACGTAAAGGGTTGATTGATCCATTGCTACTGTAAAGCTTTGTGTTAATTTATATATATTAATATTGTATTAGGCTGTGAGGCTGTAGTCTAATTATGTAATGAAATATTATACATAAATAATCGAGATTTTTATTTATCTGAGCACAAAGACAAAAGTCTGAAATATGAGGTGATATTTAATGGTACATCCCGTGAAATTGGGAAAGAACGTTAGAATGAGTTACTCTAGAATTGATGAAGCTATCGACATGCCAAACCTTATCGAAATTCAGAAGAATTCATACGAGCAATTCCTTAAAGATGGCTTAAAGGAGGTTTTCAGAGACGTCAACCCCATAACCGATTATACTGGAAACCTGATTCTGGAATTTGTGGACTACTCGTTGGATGAGCCCCCAAAGTACAGTGTGGATGAATGCAAGGAAAGAGATGCGACTTATTCTGCACCGTTAAAGGTTAAGGTACGTCTTATTAACAAGGAAACAGGCGAAGTCAAGGAACAGGAAATTTTTATGGGTGATTTTCCCCTAATGACTGAAACGGGAACCTTTATTATTAATGGAGCCGAGAGGGTTATAGTAAGCCAGTTGGTAAGATCACCGGGGATTTATTATGCAATGAAGTTTGACAAAACCGGAAAGCAGCTGTATTCAAATACAGTTATTCCAAACAGGGGTGCATGGCTTGAATATGAAACCGATTCAAACGATGTATTGTCGGTGCGTATAGATAGAACCAGAAAGCTGCCTCTGACAGTATTGGTAAGAGCTCTGGGATATGGAACGGATATCGAGATTACAGAGCTTTTGGGCGAGGATGAAAGAATACTTGCAACAATACAGAAGGACAACTCAAAAACAGAAGATGAGGGACTTTTGGAAATATACAAAAGGCTGAGACCAGGGGAACCGCCTACAGTTGAAAGTGCGCGTTCGCTGCTTCACAGCCTGTTTTTCGACCCTAAAAGATATGATTTAGGAAAGCCCGGAAGATTTAAATTTAATAAGAAGCTTTCCCTTGCGTCAAGGATAATCGGATTTATCTCCGGCGAGAATATTGTTGACCCGAATACCGGTGAGATAATTGTGGCAGAAGGAGAAAGCATCAGCAGAGAAATGGCTGAAACAATACAAAATGCAGGTGTGAATACTGTATTTCTTAACATAGAAGGCAAATTGGTCAAGGTTATCGGCAATAATATGGTGGATATCAAAGCATACGTGGACTTTGACCCAAAAGAAATCGGCATTAACGAAAAAGTCAAAAGGGATGTCTTGATGACAATCCTTGAAGAGCATCAGGATAAGAGTGCTGATATGCTGAAAAAGGAGTTGAAGGAAAAAATTGACGAGTTAATTCCGAAGCATATTACAGTAGAGGATATAATATCGTCCATCAATTATATTATAGGCTTGAGCTATGGAATTGGAAACACGGATGATATTGACCACTTAGGAAACAGAAGACTGCGTTCTGTTGGAGAGCTTTTGCAGAATCAGTTTAGAATAGGTCTTTCCAGAATGGAAAGGGTAGTAAGAGAAAGGATGACTATCCAAGATATAGATATTGTTACGCCGCAGGCACTTATTAATATAAGGCCGGTTGCAGCTGCAATAAAGGAGTTCTTCGGAAGCAGTCAGCTGTCTCAGTTTATGGATCAAACGAATCCACTTGCAGAGCTGACACATAAAAGAAGACTTAGTGCGTTGGGACCTGGAGGTTTGAGTAGAGAGAGGGCAGGCTTTGAAGTTCGTGACGTTCACCATTCTCACTATGGCCGTATGTGTCCTATAGAGACTCCTGAAGGACCAAACATTGGTCTTATCGGTTCTCTCAGTACTTATGCAAGGATAAACGAATATGGTTTTATTGAGGCTCCGTATAGAAGAGTAAGTAAAGATGAAGTGGGCAAAGTGACTGACGAAATAGTGTACTTAACGGCAGATGAAGAAGACGAGTATATTATTGCGCAGGCGAATGAGCCTTTGGATGAGGAAGGAAAGTTTGCATCCACTAAAGTTGTGTGCCGTTATAAGGAAGAGTTTATTGAAGTTGAGCCATCCAGAATCGATTTTATGGATGTATCGCCAAAGCAGATAGTTTCTGTTGCAACCTCGATGATACCGTTCCTTGAAAATGATGACGCCAACCGTGCATTGATGGGTGCGAACATGCAACGTCAGGCAGTACCTCTTGTAAGAACCGATTCTCCGATTGTAGGAACGGGAATTGAATATAAGGCTGCAAAGGATTCCGGAGTTGTGGTGCTGGCGAAAAATTCCGGTACTGTTGAAAAGGTAAGTGCCAATGAAATCGTTATACGCACTAAAGACGGTAAGAGAGATAATTATAAGCTCCTTAAATACCTGCGCTCCAATCAGGGCACATGTATCAATCAGAAGCCAATAGTGAGAAAAGGCGAAGAAGTTGAAAAGGGAGATGTAATAGCTGACGGTCCATCTACCCACAACGGTGAAATTGCATTGGGAAGGAATATCCTGATAGGATTTATGACCTGGGAAGGATATAACTACGAAGATGCTATCTTGATAAGTGAAAGACTTGTTAAAGAGGATGTGTTCACATCCATTCATATAGAAGAGTATGAGGCTGAGGCAAGAGACACAAAACTCGGTCCTGAGGATATAACAAGAGAAATACCTAATGTCAGTGAAGATGCGCTCAAGGATTTGAACAGCGAAGGTATCATCAGAATAGGTGCGGAGGTTAGATCCGGTGATATTCTTGTAGGTAAAGTTACTCCAAAGGGAGAAACAGAGCTTACGGCAGAAGAAAGACTTCTTCGTGCAATCTTTGGAGAAAAGGCCAGAGAGGTTAGGGATACTTCCCTTCGTGTACCCCATGGTGAATCGGGTATTGTTGTTGACGTAAAAATATTTACAAGAGAAAACGGTGATGAGCTGTCTCCTGGAGTAAACAAGCTGGTAAGAGTATATATAGCACAGAAAAGGAAAATATCCGTAGGAGATAAAATGGCAGGAAGACACGGAAATAAGGGTGTTATTTCAAGAATTCTTCCGGAGGAAGATATGCCATTCCTTCCAGACGGTACACCTTTGCAGATAGTTTTAAACCCACTGGGCGTTCCGTCCCGTATGAATATCGGTCAGGTGCTGGAAGTGCATCTTGGATATGCAGCGAAAGCCCTTGGGTGGAAGATTGCTACTCCTGTTTTTGATGGCGCTACCGAGGAAGATATAGTGGAGACGCTGAAAAAGGCAGGTCTGTCGGAAGACGGTAAGACAATATTATATGATGGAAGAACGGGCGAACCATTTGAAAACAGAGTAACTGTTGGATACATGTATATGCTGAAATTGGCTCACCTCGTAGATGATAAAATACATGCGCGGTCAACTGGTCCTTACTCTCTGGTAACTCAGCAGCCTCTTGGAGGTAAGGCACAATTCGGAGGACAGAGATTTGGAGAGATGGAAGTTTGGGCCCTTGAAGCTTACGGTGCCGCTTATACACTGCAGGAAATACTGACGGTCAAGTCCGATGATGTAGTGGGTAGGGTTAAGACATATGAGGCAATAGTAAAGGGTGAAAACGTTCCCGAACCTGGAATCCCAGAGTCCTTTAAGGTTCTTATTAAGGAACTTCAAAGCTTATGCCTTGACGTGAAGGTGTACTCTGAAGAACAGGAAGAAATAGCTATCAAAGAATCGGTAGAAGATGACCTTGAAGAGCTGAATGTTAACATTGAAGGCAGAGAAGATGAGGTTAATTTCAATGAGTTTGGTGATATAGGTGATGAAATAATAGATGAGGACCTTGAAGCGGACGATTTTGATTTAGCGGATTTAAATGATGAGGAAATCAGTCCTGATGACACCATTGATACAGAATTGGACGACAACCTGTTTGAAGATGATTTAGACGATAGCTTTGATGATGATTTATAAGGGAAGGAGAGAAGGCCGTGTTTGAACTTAATAACTTCGATTCATTGAAAATTGGTTTAGCTTCTCCAGAAAAGATTAGAGAATGGTCACGGGGTGAAGTGAAAAAGCCTGAGACTATAAACTACAGAACATTGAAACCTGAGAGAGATGGACTTTTTTGTGAGAGAATATTCGGACCCCAAAAGGATTGGGAATGTCATTGTGGAAAATACAAGAGGATCAGATATAAGGGCATAGTGTGTGACCGATGTGGAGTTGAGGTCACCAGATCGAAGGTTAGAAGAGAAAGAATGGGACATATTGAACTGGCGGCGCCAGTATCCCATATATGGTACTTTAAAGGAATACCAAGCAGAATGGGGTTGCTTTTGGATATGTCTCCAAGAGCCTTGGAAAAAATACTTTATTTTGCATCTTATGTTGTTATTGACCCGGGTCAGACTCCACTTTCTAAAAAGCAAATATTGTCGGAGAAAGAGTTTAGGGACAGTATGGAGAAGTTTGGACCGAAGTTTCGTGCCGGAATGGGTGCAGAAGCGGTAAGGGAGCTTCTTCAAGAGGTTAATCTTGATGAGCTTTCAACCGAGCTTAGAGCCGAGCTCAATGATTCCTCCGGGCAAAAAAGAGTAAGAGCTATAAAGAGGCTTGAAGTGGTTGAGTCCTTTAGACAGTCGCATAACAAGCCTGAATGGATGATACTGGATGTAATTCCTGTTATACCACCTGAATTAAGGCCGATGGTTCAGCTTGATGGAGGAAGATTTGCGACTTCAGACTTAAATGACCTTTACAGAAGGGTTATAAATAGAAATAACAGATTGAAAAGACTCTTAGATCTTGGAGCACCGGACATAATTGTACGTAATGAAAAGAGAATGCTTCAGGAAGCAGTAGATGCATTAATAGACAATGGAAGAAGAGGAAGACCGGTAACAGGTCCTGGAAACAGACCTCTTAAATCCCTTTCCGATATGTTGAAAGGTAAACAGGGTAGATTCCGTCAGAACCTTTTGGGAAAACGTGTTGACTATTCCGGTCGTTCGGTTATAGTTGTTGGACCGGAACTGAAAATATATCAGTGCGGACTTCCGAAAGAGATGGCATTAGAGTTGTTTAAGCCTTTTGTCATGAAGAAGCTCGTTAATGACGGTCTTGCACATAATATAAAGAGCGCAAAGAGAATGGTTGAAAGAGTAAGGAATGAAGTATGGGATGTCTTGGAGGAAGTTATCAAAGAACACCCAGTGCTTTTGAACCGTGCTCCAACACTGCATAGATTAGGAATTCAGGCTTTTGAGCCTGTACTTGTTGAAGGTAGAGCTCTAAAGCTTCACCCGTTGGTGTGTACAGCATACAACGCTGACTTTGATGGTGACCAGATGGCTGTTCACGTACCTCTTTCCGCGGAAGCTCAGGCAGAAGCAAGATTTTTGATGCTGTCAGCCAATAACCTTCTAAAACCACAGGATGGTAAGCCAGTGGCGGTTCCGACACAGGACATGGTTTTGGGTAGTTACTATCTGACCATTTTAAAAGAAGGTGCAAAAGGAGAAGGCAGAGTATTTGCATCTATTAATGAAGCTGTTATGGCTTATGACAACGGAGAAATAGAGCTTCATACAAAGCTAAAAGTAAGAATAAAGAAAATTATAGATGGTGTTGAAAAGTCAAAAATAATGGAGACAACTTTAGGAAGGCTCATATTCAATGAAGCTATTCCACAGGATTTGGGCTTTGTAGACAGAAGCAACCCGGATAATCTGTTTGATCTTGAAGTTGACTTCCTTGTTGGAAAAAGCGAGCTCAGGAAAATAATCGATAAGAGCATAAAGGTACATGGAACCACAGAGACTGCAATATTGCTCGACAGAATAAAGGCATTGGGCTTTAAATATTCCACAAAGGGAGCAATAACCATAAGCGTATCGGATATGGTTATACCTGAAGTAAAGGCTAATTATATAAAAGAAACCGAAAGTAGAATTGAAAGAATAACAAAGCAGTTTAAGAGAGGACTTATATCCGATGAAGAAAGATATAATTCCGTTATAGCTGCATGGACAGAGGCTTCTGAAAATATTACCCAAGCACTTATAAGCAACCTTGACAGATTTAATCCGGTATATATGATGTCACAGTCCGGAGCGAGAGGTAATATCAATCAGATTAAACAGCTGGCCGGTATGAGAGGACTTATGGCTGATACATCCGGTAAGACCATAGAGGTTCCGATAAAGGCAAACTTCCGTGAAGGTCTTAACGTTATGGAGTTCTTCATATCCACCCACGGTGCCAGAAAGGGTCTTGCAGATACGGCGTTAAGAACTGCTGACTCAGGTTATTTGACAAGACGTCTTGTTGATGTCAGTCAGGATGTTATTGTAAGAGAGAATGATTGTGGAACCAGAAAAGGAATAGAAGTAGCGGACATAAAAGACGGAAATGAAATAATTGAAGAATTGGCAGAAAGAATTGTTGGTAGATATCCTGCCGGAAACGTACTACATCCGGAAACAGGTGAAGTACTGGTTGAAACGGGAAGAATGATAACCGATCAGGATGCCGATAGAATTGTAAAAGCTGGAATTAAAAAAGTAAAAATAAGGTCGGTATTAACTTGCCACTCTGAATATGGAGTTTGTGCAAAGTGCTATGGTGCAAACCTTGCGACTGGAGAAGAGTGCAATGTTGGTGAGGCTGTAGGTATAATAGCTGCTCAGTCCATAGGCGAGCCTGGAACGCAGCTCACCATGAGAACATTCCATACCGGTGGAGTTGCCGGAGATGATATAACCCAAGGTCTTCCTCGTGTAGAGGAATTGTTTGAAGCAAGGAAGCCAAAGGGACTTGCGATAATCTCAGAAATAAAGGGTACAGTCAAGTTCGCCGAATCCAAGAAAAAGAGAGAAGTGATTGTAACCTCAGAAGATGGTGAGGCTAGAAACTACCTGATTCCATATGGCTCGAGAATAAAAGTATCCGAAGGTGATATTGTTGAAGCCGGTGATGAGCTTACAGAAGGTTCGGTAAATCCTCATGATATATTGAAAATTAAAGGTGTATCTGGAGTACAGGCATATCTGGTTCACGAAGTTCAGAGGGTTTATAGGCTTCAAGGTGTTGATATCAATGACAAGCATATTGAAGTTATTGTAAAACAGATGCTTAGGAAAGTAAAAGTTGAAGATGCAGGGGATACATCCCTTCTGCCGGGAGGCCTTGTAGACGTATTTGACTTTGAAGAGGAGAATGCTAAAGCGGTGGCTGAAGGAAAGAGACCGGCTGTTGCAAAGAGAACTCTTCTTGGTATCACGAAAGCTGCGCTGGCTACGGAATCATTCCTGTCGGCGGCATCCTTCCAGGAAACTACAAGAGTACTCACTGAGGCCGCAATAAAAGGCAAGATTGACCCACTTGTAGGACTTAAGGAAAACGTAATTATAGGAAAGCTGATACCAGCCGGAACTGGTATGAGTAGATATAAAGATATTAGTATAAGTACGGTAACAGAATAGTCAAATTGGCATAAAAACACACTGAATCAAAAATCTTGACAAATGTAGTTTGTTGGTGATAAAATGATTCAGTGTGTAAATTTGTGCTATCTGTTAGTTTGGAGTTGAAGAATAGCCTGTGTTGACAGGGAGGGTAAACAGTGCTTGAAATTCTGAAAAACAGTAATAAAACTGTAGGATTGAAACAATCCATAAAAGCTGTTGAAGCATTGAAGGCAAAACAGGTATTCATTGCCGAAGATGCGGATGAGCGTGTTGTTGCCAGGATTAAAGAGCTCTGCATTAAAAATAACATACCGATAGTATATGTTGACACAATGAAGCAGCTGGGAAAGGCCTGTAATATAGATGTAGGCGCAGCTGTTGCATGTTTGCTTTAACCGTATTGTTTATTTATTAGTGCTTAGACTTGGCGTATTCTAACTTTTGTTTAGAAATATATTTATTTGAAACTTGAAAGGAGGTGGAAAGATGCCAACGTTTAACCAGTTAGTTAGAAAAGGTAGAAAGGACCTTCAGAAAAAGTCTACGGCTCCAGCGCTTCAAAAGGGGTTTAACTCAATAAAGAAGTTGCCAACAGACATAAGCAGTCCTCAAAAAAGAGGAGTATGCACAGTTGTTAAGACAACAACACCAAAGAAGCCGAACTCAGCATTGAGAAAAGTTGCAAGGGTACGTTTAACTAATGGTATTGAAGTGTCAGCTTATATCCCCGGTATTGGTCACAATCTTCAGGAACACAGTGTAGTTCTGATAAGGGGTGGAAGGGTTAAAGACCTTCCTGGTGTTAGATATCATATCATTCGTGGAACTCTTGACACTGCTGGTGTTGCCAAGAGAATGCAAGGTCGTTCTAAATATGGCGCCAAAAAGCCAAAGGCTGGTGCGGCAGGAAAGTAAATTCGTGCAACGTGCATATACGATGTATGAAAAAACTGCAATGTAACAAAATAATAGTGCCAAGTACGTTGTTTATATATATAAATATCCGCAAGTATATTAGCAAGTACGTAGCACTGACGGCGACCTCAGAAATTTCTTACTGTATGGTCGGCGAGTACCGATGATATTGTTTATATCATGAAAAGGAGGGAAGAAAAGTGCCAAGAAAAGGACATGTACCAAAGAGAGATGTATTACCTGATCCATTATATAATGACAAGGTAGTGACAAAACTTATCAATAATATAATGATTGATGGAAAAAAGGGTGTAGCACAAAAAATCTGCTATGAAGCTTTTGATATCATTAAGAACAAAACAGGCAAAGATCCGCTGGAAGTATTTGAGCAGGCTCTAAACAATGTTATGCCTGTGTTGGAAGTAAAAGCTAGAAGAGTTGGTGGAGCGACATATCAGGTTCCTGTTGAAGTAAGACCCGACAGAAGACAGGCTCTTGGCCTCAGATGGCTAGTGACTTATGCAAGACTGAGAGGCGAAAGAACAATGAAAGAGAGACTTGCAGGAGAAATACTCGATGCTACAAATAATTTAGGGTCAGCATATAAAAAGAAAGAAGACACTCATAAAATGGCAGAAGCAAACAAAGCATTTGCACATTACAGATGGTAATCTTAGCATGCTAAGACGCTTGGTGGCAATAGTGTTTGTTAGATTTGTCGATTTTTGAAAGGAAGGTTAAAATGCCCAGGCAATTTAGTTTAGAGAATACAAGAAATATTGGAATAATGGCTCACATAGATGCTGGTAAAACCACAACGACTGAGCGTATCCTGTATTATACCGGTAGAGTTCATAAAATAGGAGAAACTCATGAGGGTGCGGCAACTATGGACTGGATGGAGCAGGAACAAGAAAGAGGTATAACCATAACTTCAGCTGCCACTACTGCCCAATGGAAGAATACGAGGATAAACATAATTGATACGCCAGGGCACGTTGATTTTACAGTTGAAGTTGAAAGGTCACTTCGTGTTCTTGACGGTTCAGTTACAGTGTTCTGTGCCAAGGGAGGAGTTGAGCCTCAGTCTGAGACTGTATGGAGACAGGCTGATAAATATAAAGTACCTCGTATGGCATATGTAAATAAGATGGATATAATGGGAGCAGACTTTTTTAACTGTGTAAAAATGATGAAGGACAGACTTCAGGCAAATGCAGTTCCCATCCAGCTTCCAATAGGCAAGGAAGATCATTTTAAGGGAATAATTGACCTTGTAAAGATGAGAGCTTTCTTCTATATGGATGATTTGGGAAAAGATATTCAGGAAAGAGATATTCCTGATGATATGAAAGAACTGGCTGATGAATACCGTCTTAATCTGTTGGAGAATGTGGCAGAGCACGACGAAGAACTCATGATGAAGTATCTTGAAGGTGAAGATATTACAGAAGAGGAAATAAAGACAGTTATCAGAAAGGCTACCATTGCCGTAAAAATGATACCTGTGCTCTGTGGTTCTTCATACAAGAATAAAGGAGTTCAGCGTCTTTTAGATGCAGTTGTCGACTATATGCCTTCTCCGGTTGATATTGAAGCTATTAAAGGTGTAGCTGTTGACGGAGAGACTGAAATCGAAAGACATGCCGATGATGATGCTCCATTCTCGGCTTTGGCATTTAAGATTATGACAGACCCGTATGTAGGTAAGCTTTGCTTTTTTAGAGTTTATTCGGGAAAGCTCAGCTCCGGTTCCTATGTTCTCAATGCCACTAAAGGCAAAAGAGAGAGGATAGGTAGAATACTGCAGATGCATGCAAACCATAGAGAAGAAATCGATATGGTTTACTCCGGTGATATAGCAGCAGCAGTTGGATTAAAAGATACTACTACAGGAGACACTCTCTGCGATGAGGCAAATCCTGTTATTCTTGAATCCATGAACTTCCCAGAACCGGTTATCCACGTTGCTATTGAGCCTAAGACAAAGGCGGGACAGGAAAAAATGTCCATAGCGCTCCAAAAATTAGCTGAAGAGGATCCAACATTCAGAACTTATACTGATACAGAAACGGGACAGACTATAATAGCTGGTATGGGTGAGCTTCACCTTGATATTATCGTTGACCGTCTGTTAAGAGAGTTTAAGGTTGAGGCAAATGTTGGTAATCCACAGGTTGCTTATAAAGAAACAATTAAGAAGACTGTCAAATCAGAAGGTAAGTATATTAGACAGTCAGGCGGTAAGGGTCAGTATGGTCACTGTTGGATAGAAATAGAGCCTAGAGAACCTGGAGCAGGATATGAATTTGTTAATAAAATCGTCGGTGGTGTTATTCCAAAAGAATATATTGCACCGATTGATGCAGGTATTCAGGGTGCTATGAATAACGGTGTTCTGGCAGGATATCCTGTTGTTGACGTTAAAGTAACTTTGTACGATGGTTCATACCATGAGGTTGACTCATCGGAAATGGCGTTTAAGGTTGCCGGTTCTATGGCCTTCAAAGAAGGTATGAGAAAGGCAAACCCTGTTCTTCTCGAGCCTATTATGAAAGTAGTTGTTACTGTTCCCGAAGAGTACATGGGTGATGTTATGGGTGACCTGAACTCAAGAAGAGGAAGAATTGAGGGAATGGAAGCAAGAGGAGGAGCACAGGTTATACATGCCAATGTTCCTTTGGCTGAAATGTTTGGATACGCTACAGCCTTGCGTTCAAGATCACAAGGTAGAGGTGTATTCTCCATGGAAATAAGCCATTTTGAGGAAGTTCCTAAGAATATTCAGGAGCAGATAATAAGTGGCAGAGCTAAAGGTAATGACTAATCTGCATTATTTATAGCCTGAATAATTGAAATAAGCATAAAATTCAGGAAATATACAGACTTCTGTATATTTCCTGAAGAAAAAATTAAACTATAAATTAATCAGTTGGTGAACTGAAAAAGGAGGAGAATTAATAATGGCAAAAGCTAAATTTGAAAGAAACAAACCCCACGTTAATATTGGAACAATAGGTCACGTTGACCATGGTAAGACATCTTTGACTGCAGCTATAACTAAAGTTTTGGGCTTACAGGGTAAGGCAAACTACACTTCATATGACAACATTGACAAAGCTCCAGAAGAAAGAGAAAGAGGTATCACAATTTCAACTTCTCACGTTGAGTATGAAACAGACACAAGACACTATGCTCACGTTGACTGCCCAGGCCATGCTGACTATGTTAAAAACATGATCACTGGTGCTGCTCAGATGGATGGAGCTATCCTCGTTGTTTCAGCTGCTGATGGCCCAATGCCTCAGACAAGAGAGCACATTCTTTTGGCTCGTCAGGTTGGTGTGCCATACATAGTTGTTTTCTTGAACAAATGTGATATGGTTGATGACGAAGAACTTATCGAATTGGTTGAAATGGAAGTTAGAGAGCTTCTGAGCTCCTATGAATTCCCTGGAGACGATATTCCGATAGTAAGAGGTTCAGCACTTGTTGCTCTTGAATCATCAGCTAATACAGTTGATGCTCCAGAGTATGAGCCAATTATGAAGCTCATGACTGAAGTTGATAAATATATTCCAACACCTGAAAGAGCAACTGACAAACCATTTATTATGCCTGTCGAGGACGTATTCACAATCACTGGTCGTGGTACTGTTGCTACAGGTAGGGTTGAAAGAGGAATCCTTAAGATGGGTGACGAAGTTGAGATCGTTGGTATGACTGACGCTCCAAGAAAGACAGTTATCACCGGTATAGAAATGTTCAGAAAGCTTCTTGATCAGGCTGTTGCAGGTGACAACATAGGAGCACTTTTAAGAGGTATTCAAAGAACTGAAATAGAAAGAGGACAGGTTCTTGCAAAACCGGGTTCAATCAAACCTCACACTCATTTTGAAGCACAGGTTTACGTTTTGACTAAAGAAGAAGGTGGAAGACATACTCCTTTCTTCAACAACTACAGACCACAGTTCTATTTCAGAACTACTGACGTTACTGGAGTAGTTGAACTTCCTCAGGGAACTGAAATGGTTATGCCTGGTGACCATATAACAATGAAAATCAAATTGATAACTCCTATCGCTATGGAAGAAGGTTTGAAGTTCGCTATCCGTGAAGGTGGTAGAACTGTAGGAGCTGGAAACGTATCAAAGATAATTGAATAATTATTAGATGCGATATATAAAATGAGCCAGAGTATTGTACTCTGGCTCATTTTATATTTTAGCGTCTTGGAGTGAAATGAAAGAGGCAAAAGCCAAGGGAATCAATGTCCCGAGCTTTTGCTCTTGGTTCGCATTAAAAATCAGACATGGGCATCAGAATAACGTATAATAATATTATAGGTGTATCGTAGGTTATAGCAATGTAAACGGATTTCAATTATAGCAATTGAAAATACCGGCATGTAAATGGCTGCATAGAGGACAATCGATATACAGATAATTTCGGTATTTTGGGAGGTGAAAAATGCTTGGAAACACCGGACACGGACCTGATAAAGAGAAGCCTTGACGGTGAAAGTGATGCTTTTTCCGAATTGGTGGCAAGATACAAAAGATTGATATATAATGTAATATATAATATGATAAATAACCGGGAAGAGATTAATGACATAGCTCAGGAGGTTTTTATCAGGATTTACAGGTCATTGGACAAATATAATCCCGAATACAAGTTTTCTACTTGGTCGGTGAAAATTACTACCAACTATTGCCTGGATGTCCTGAGGAAAAAGAAAATAGACTCAATCTCAATAGATGAAGCAATTGGTGTTTCCAGTAATTTTGATACTCCTGAAGAAGGATACTTGAAAAAGGAAAAAAGGCAAAGAATTAATGATGAATTGTCAAAACTTCCGGATAAGTATCGTATACCATTGATTCTATTCCATAGAAATGGACTTTCATACGAGGAAATTTCGCAGATTCTAAACGAACCGATGTCGATTATTAAAAACAGGCTTTACCGAGCCAGACTAATGTTGAGAGAAGCATTATCTTCCGAAAGAAAGGAAGGAATTTTATGAATTGTGAGCGATATAACGAGTATATTATGAAGTATATGGATGGAGTTATAACAGAAGCTGAACAAATTGAACTGGATAAGCATCTGAAACAGTGCAATGCATGCAACTTGGAGTTTAGTGAATTAAAAAGCATTGTGTCTGTTCTTGAAGAAGAAATCCCTATTGAGCCTCCTGCGGATTTTGAAAATACTGTAATGAAAAAGATTAATGCGCTTAACATTTATGATAAAAAACAGAGAAGGAAGAAAGTTTTAATATCATACTTTATGTTTGGCTTTGCATTTTGGGTTGTATCTTTAATGTTTGCAGTTTTTTGCAGAGAGAGCATTCTCGGTTTGATGCTTGGTGTAGGTTTACCGGAATCATTCTCCTACTCTGTCTATGGCTTGCTGACTCGAATAGATTTGCTGATTGCTTTTGTTGTTTACGGTACTACAAGCCTAAAATCAGCATTTTCAGATTTTTATTATCTTCTAATAGGTCTTTTTGTAATTGTTTTAATGTCAAAAATGTATGAAATCAATTCGGTAAGGCTAACTCAAAAGGGCATATCGCCATCACAACCAAACGGAAAAAAATAGAAAAACAGAACTAATAAATTAACAGGAAAACGAAGCATTTCTATAAAGGCTTCGTTTTCTTTGTTTATGAAAATAATACTTGAATTATATGTTTTCATAACACTAATAATAATCAAACGGAGGTGATTTCGATGACTGATGATTTTAATAAAGAAAATGAAATCATTACAGCAGAAAGAAATGACCGCAACGAAAAAGAGCAAATAGAAGAAAATGAGCAATTTTTTATCGGCAATGACCAAATAAGTGACAATGAAAAAGGTGCAATAGCTCTTAAAAGAATAAATCAGCTATATGTAGTTTTAGGCTGGATAAGTGCAGTTATGACGATATTTATATCACCACTGATTGCTATAGCGGGGATAACTTTTGGAGTAATTCTAAACAGGCAGATGAGAGGAAGCGGAAATGCAGTAATTATAGCAAATATTTCGCTTGCCCTAATTAATATAGTATTTAATGTTATTATTATAATGCTTGCCGGGAATGCATTGTATGGATACTAATTAAGTAGCAAAATAAAAATTATAAATAAGGTACTTTTTATGAGAGTGCTTAATGAATATTCAGTTTAAGTACTCTCATAGAACTATTGATATACAGAGTACATAATATAGATTTTATTATAAAAAATCTAGAAGGAAGGAATCTGATATGACAGATAAAATCGCATTGAAGAAAATACTTGCAACTTTTATGGCTGCTTTTCTTCTCATTGCAGCAGTTGGCTGCGATTCCGATGAGGGAAAAGTAGAAAACATAGTAGAAAATAAAGTAGAAAATAATGTTTATATTAAGGATATTAATGTCGGCGGTAAGAGTAAAGCCGAGGTTGAGCAAATTATCAAAGAAATTTCAAATAGTACTGATGTAGCGCCGAAGGATGCGGTTCTAAATGAGGAAAATGTAGAGATTATACCGGAAGCACCCGGCAAAAGAGTGAATATAAAAACTACTCTTGAGGCTGTTCTTAACGCAAAAGAAGGGGAAAGGGTAGAACCAATAATTGAAGAGGTAAAGCCCAACATAACCCGAGCAGACGTAGAAAAGCAGCTGGTAGAGATAGGGACTTTCACAACTCCATTGTTGGATGACAGCGAAAACCGGGTGGACAATATCGATACTGCATCGGATTGTCTTAATAATGAGAAGGTGTTGCCCGGACAGGAGTTTTCATTTAATGAGACATTAGGAAGAAGAACAGCGGAAAAAGGATACAAGAAGGCACCGATAATAAAAAGAACAGAAAGCGGACCCATTAAGGCATACGCAGTAGGAGGAGGAATCTGTCAGCTGTCCACCACATTGTATAATGCAGTGGAAAAGGCAGGCTTAGAAATAACCGAAAGGCATTCGCATTCTAAAAAGGTGCCCTATGTGGATCAAGGTAAGGATGCAATGGTATCCTATGGTTCCTCTGACTTTAGGTTTAAAAACAATCGTCAAAATCCCGTAGTCATCAAATCGGAGATATCCGACGGAAAAGTGACGGTACGATTATATGAAATCAGGAAATAGTGTAAAGGCGAAAACAAATATAACATTGCTTTGTCAAATATTTATGATAAAATAAATGTTGGTGAATAAGGGCGGAAATTCACCAAAAAATATGGAACTATTCCGGAAATAATGATATAAATATTATGAAATGCAAAGAACTCGAGATTATTTGGGAGGCTGTAAAAAAGATGATTAAGAAAGAAATTACAATTAATAATATTTTGGGGCTGGAATCAAAGCCTGCAGCAATGTTTATTCAGAAAGCATCAAATTATAAATCAAATGTGTGGATTGAAAAGGGCGAAAGGAAGGCCAATGCAAAGAGTCTTTTAGGGCTTCTATCATTAGGGGTAGGAAAAGGCAGTAAGATTATGCTCATCACTGAAGGTGAGGATGAAGCGGAAGCCTCGGATGAATTGGAGAATTATCTTGTATCTGGTCTCGGGGAAAACGTTTGAGCTATGGAGAGAAAGAACTTCGAAGGTGAACCTGTTTCAACCGGAACAGGAGTGGGTAAAGTATTTATAATAAAGGAATCTGATATTGAAATAAATGAGGATATTATAGATGAATCTGAAGTGGAAGCTCAGATTACAAATCTTGAAGTAGCCATATGCAGAACCTTTATAGAAATCTATGATCTGAATGACGGTTTTAGAGGAATACTCAGTGAAGAGGAGAACCGGATTTTTGATTTTTATAAAGAAATACTCGATGATAGAACATTCTTCGAGGAAATTAAAAATTTAATAAAGAATGAAAGATATAGGGCAGATATGGCAATACATAC
This sequence comes from Acetivibrio mesophilus, assembly GCF_004102745.1. Classification (GTDB taxonomy): domain Bacteria; phylum Bacillota; class Clostridia; order Acetivibrionales; family Acetivibrionaceae; genus Hungateiclostridium; species Hungateiclostridium mesophilum. The sequence goes on from NZ_RLII01000006.1 coordinate 166,996, forward strand.
CTGCATAAAGAAGTATATAGATGAAATATCCGAGAGCAATAATGAATATATAAAACAGCGTGTTTTTGATCTGAATGATGTAGCAAAGAGACTAATTAAGAACATATCCGGCGGCATATCCGATGAAAATGACATCAAAATCAAGGAAATAAACAGCGAGCAGATTGTTGTGATTAAGGAGCTTACACCGATAATTGCAGCATCCCTTGCAAAAAAAGAAGTCAAGGGAGTTGTGGCAGAGGAGGGTGCCGGTTATTTTACTCATGCATCAATAATTTTAAGGAGTACGGGAATACCTGCAATAAATGGTATTTGCATCGACGAGATTGAAAAATTTCATGACAACCCTGCAATAATAGACGGTGAAAAGGGCATACTTATTGTAAATCCAACGGAACGTGAAATGGACGACTTCAAATTTGGTTCATCGCGAAAGCCTCTTTGCATAAAAGACAGCAAAAATAGCGGTATACTGTTTGAAGGAAGGCCTGTTGAGACTGCCGACGGACACAGGGTGGGTTTATTTGTAAACATCAGCAGCGTAAAGGAATTCTTTGCTGCAAAAAGTCTTGGGATTGACGGTGTAGGCCTTGTCAGAACCGAGTCCCTTTTTATTAACTATAAAAAGATACCGGATGAAAAAAGGCAGTATCTAATTTACTCTAAAATAGCCAAAGAGATATCTGGAAAACCTGTAGTCATAAGGACGGCGGATATTGGCGGGGATAAAGTTCCGGGGGCCCTGGGGATTAATGACCAGTCCCTAAGCCGAAGCCCACGAGGAATAAAAAGATCTCTAGAGCACAAGAAGGAGCTTATAACACAGATTCGTGCGATAATGCGAGCGGCGGAATTTGGTGAAGTAAGCATTTCCTTTCCTATGGTGGATTCGATAAAACAGATAAAAGAAGTAAAAAGCATAATAGAAGAGGTCAGTGTGGAGCTGACAGAGAAAAATGGACAACCTCTAAAAAGCATCAGAATAGGAACCATGATAGAGACAGCAGAATCGGTCAAAATCATTGAGGAAATTCTGAATGAGGTGGATTTTATAAGCATAGGCACAAATGATATGCTGCACCAAATATGCGAACAGAACAGAAAGTGTTCAACCTTGGAGATGAGATCATACCTTGAGCCTGTTTTTCTGCAAACATTAAAATATTGTGTTGATAAGGCCATTGAAAAGAACAAGCCGGCGAGCGTATGCGGAGAAATGGCAACAGATCCTATGGCGGTAATAGTGCTGTTGGGAATAGGCGTAAAGGATTTGAGCATGGGCCCTGCTTATATTGAAGATATAGGCCGTTTCATAAGAACGGTAAAGCTTGATGAAGCAAAGGAAGCAGCAAGAAGGGCAATGGAGGGCAGAAGTCTTCAGGAGGTAAAGGACATGCTTTCAGAATGGATAAAAAGCAGGATGTGAAAAAAGTGTTTGACATTCAAGAGGAATTGAAGAAGCTGCCGAGTAAACCGGGCGTTTATATTATGAAAGATATAAATGGAGAGATAATTTATATCGGAAAAGCCGTTGTGTTAAAAAACAGGGTGAGACAGTATTTTCAATCCTTGTCAAATCAGACTCCGAAAGTTCGGGCCATGGTTTCTCATATTAAGGAATTTGAATATATTGTTACTGATACGGAGCTAGAGGCTTTAATACTTGAATGTAACCTTATCAAAAAGCATCGGCCCAAGTTCAACATATTATTGAAGGATGACAAGAGCTATCCGTATATAAAGGTTACAATGAACGAGGATTTTCCCCGTATTTTGATGACACGCAGGATTGAAAAGGACGGAGCTAAATATTTCGGACCGTATACCAGCGTGTTTGCCGTTCGGGAGACGATTGATCTTGTAAAGAAGCTGTTTCCGATAAAAACCTGCAACAAGGTGCTTCCTAGGGATATCGGAAAAGGGCGGCCATGTCTTAATTATTATATATATCAGTGTCTTGGACCCTGCCAGGGCAATGTGAGCAGGGATGAGTACAGAGCTCTGATGCGGGATATTTGCAGCTTCTTAGGAGGAAGGCAGGAGAATATACTTAAGAGACTTGAGAAGGATATGAAGGAAGCATCGGATAATCTGGAATTTGAAAAGGCCGCAAAAATAAGGGATAAAATCAATAGTTTACGGCATATTGCAGAGAAGCAAAAGATTATATCTACAGCAATGGAAGATCAGGATGTCATAGCTTTTGCAAAGAGTGAAACAGACTCGTGCGTACAGGTATTCTTCATCAGAGGTGGAAAGCTGATTGGCAGAGAGCACTTTATTTTAGAAGGAACTGCTGATGTCAGTGATAGCGAGTTGATGACAGCATTTGTCAAGCAGTTTTACAGCAGTGCTGCCTATGTTCCCAATCAGTTAATTCTCCAGGAGGATATTGATGAAATAGGTATTATTGAAAGATGGCTAAGCAGCAAAAGATCCACAAAGACTCACATAAGGGTACCGAGAAAGGGAGAAAAGCTCAAGCTTGTGGAGATGGTATCTAAGAATGCTATGATTGAGCTCAGCCAATTCAAGGAAAGAATAAAAAAAGAGACTGCACTGGCTATAGAGGGCATGGAAAAGCTTAAAGTGCTTTTGAACCTAGAACGGCTGCCGGAAAGAATAGAGGCCTATGACATATCAAATACAGGAAGCACTGAAATTGTTGCTTCAATGGTGGTTTTTGAAAAGGGTTCCCCTAAAAAGAGTGATTACAGAAGGTTTAAGATAAAGTCAACCAATATTCAGAATGACTATCAGAGCATGCAGGAGGTTATTTACAGAAGATTTAAGCGAGCCCAAAAAGAGATGCTTGACAAGAGTGCCGATGACGAAAAAGATATTGGTGACGGGAAAAACACAGGATTTGGGGTGCTTCCGGATATTTTGCTAGTGGATGGAGGCATAGGCCATGTGAATGCGGTCCGCAGCACATTGGAGGAATTTGATTTTAACATTCCCGTATATGGAATGGTAAAGGATGATCACCATAGAACAAGAGGGCTGGTGTCGGGAAAACACGAGTTTGACCTTTCAAAGGACATCATTCTGTTGAGGTTTGTGACAGCTATTCAGGATGAAGCCCATAGATTCGCTTTAGATTACAACAAAACCCTTAGAACCAAAAGATATAGCGGTTCTGTGTTGGACAATATAGAAGGAGTTGGGCCAAAACGCAAAAAGGCATTAATCAAGCATTTTGGCTCGGTTAAAGGTATTAAAGCGGCTAATCCGGAAGAAATTGCAAAAGTTAAAGGAATCAGCAACGAACTGGCCCAAAAAATTTATGATTATTTTAGACAATAGGAGCAAAAGTAAATGGCGGTATTTGCAATTTCCGACCTGCATCTGGCCTATGGCATTGATAAGCCCATGGATATTTTTGGAGATAGATGGTCTAATTACATGCAGAGAATAAAGGATAACTGGGAAAGAACTGTTGGAGTAGATGACTATGTAATTGTACCCGGAGACATTTCCTGGGCCACATATCTGGAGCAGGCCGTGGAGGATTTTAAGTTTATTGAGGCACTTCCTGGAAGGAAAATAATTTCAAAGGGCAATCACGATTACTGGTGGACAACTATGAGCAAGCTGCAGAAATTCCTTCTGGAGCATGATTTTAAAACTATAAGCTTTATGCATAACAACAGCCTTAGAGTGGATGAATTTGTGATATGTGGTACAAGAGGCTGGAAGTGTCCCGGAGATGATGAATTTGGGGCAGAGGACAGGAAAATATATGACCGCGAGCTAAATCGTCTGGACCTTTCGTTAAAAAGTGCATTGGATTTATCGGAAGGTGGAAGTATCATTGTAGCAATGCATTATCCACCCTTTAATCCGACAGGAGACCCCTCGGATTTTGTGGAAATAATGAGGAAATATAATGTAAAAATGTGTATTTACGGTCATTTGCATGGCAACAGTTTCAAAGGCGCTGTCACAGGGCTGGTGGAAGACATTGAATTTAAGCTGGTTTCAGCGGATTATTTAAATTTTGAGCCGCTTCGGCTAAGTTTGTAAAATTTTTAAGCCTATGTATTGGATTTTCAAAACATATTATGTTATAATGTAATGGCTATTTTAATAAGTACTAGACCGATTGAAAGAAGCGCTTTTTGAGTATGATAAATTATTAAATAGAGATTTACGGTTAAGCAAAAAATAAATATAAAATACAGTATGAAAACCTAAAAAACGGGAGGATAAGTTTTAAATGGATGTTAAGGTAGAAAAGAAAGATAAAAACATTGTTGAGTTGGAGATTGAAGTAGAAGCGGCGAAATTCGAAGAGGCTGTACAGAAATCTTATGAGAAGAATTCTAAAAAGTTCAATGTTCCGGGATTCAGAAAGGGAAAAGCTCCTAGAAATATCATCGAAAGATATTATGGAAAAGAAGTTTTTTATGAAGATGCTATAAATATTGTATGTGCTGATGCATATGATAAAGCAATCGAAGAGAATGATATTTATCCTGTAGATAGACCGAGCATAGATATCAAGAAGTTCGGTGAAGGAGAAAACCTGGTATTTACTGCCAGTGTGACTGTTAAGCCCGAAGTGGAATTGGGAGAATACAAGGGCGTTGAGGTTGAAAAGGTAGAGGTTAATATCACCGATGAGGATGTAGATAAAGAACTTAAGGCTGTTGCAGAAAAGAACGCAAGAATCATTTCGGTGGAGGACAGGGGTATAGAAAAAGGCGATATAGCCGATATAGACTTTGAAGGTTTTATAGACGGTGAACCTTTTGAAGGAGGAAAAGCCAGCGGCTATACTTTGGAAATCGGTTCGGGAACATTTATTGAGGGATTTGAGGATCAGCTTATCGGCGGAAAGCCCGGAGACGATATAGATGTAAATGTTACTTTCCCTGAAGATTATGGCAAGGAAGAACTCGCGGGCAAACCGGCATTGTTCAAAGTAATTGTTAATGATGTAAAGGTTAAGGAACTGCCTGTTATTGACGATGAATTTGCAAAGGATGTAAGTGAATTTGATACCTTGGAAGAGTACAAGGAAGATATAAGGAAAAAACTCACAGGAGATGCTGAGCATAAGGCTAAGCACGAGTTGGAGGATAAAGTAGTAGCAAAAGTAGTTGAGAATGCCCAGGTGGATATTCCTGAGGTAATGATTGAGAAACAAATAGACGGTATTGTTCGTGACTACAATATGAGACTTAACTATCAAGGTCTGGATCTTGACAAATATCTCATGATTATGGGTACCGATTATAATACCTTCAGAAGCCAGCTTAGAGACAGGGCACATGATGATATTAAAAGACAGCTCGTATTGGAAAAGATAGGCAAGACAGAGGATATCCAAGTGTCCGATGAAGAGTTTAATGAAGAGACTGAAAAAATTGCTAAAAGTTATAATATGGAACAAGAAGATTTTAAGAAACATTTAAGAGATGACGATATAGAATATATCAAGGCAACAATATTATTGAGAAAATCGGTTGAATTTTTGGTTCAAAATGCAAAAATATCATAAACAGAGTTTAATTTATTGATAATATGGGAAAACATATATAAGACTTCAAATTAGACAGGGAGGCGATATTGTGAGTTTAGTACCGGTAGTAGTAGAACAGACAAACCGTGGTGAACGTTCATATGATATTTATTCAAGGCTTTTAAAAGACAGGATAATAGTCTTAAGCGATGAAGTAAACGATGTAACTGCAAGCCTTGTTGTTGCCCAAATGCTGTTTTTGGAAGCAGAAGATCCCGATAAGGATATACAGTTATATATAAATAGCCCTGGTGGTTCTGTAACATCAGGATTTGCCATATTTGACACCATGCAGTATGTAAAGCCGGATGTTTCTACCATCTGTATAGGTATGGCGGCAAGTATGGGTGCGTTTCTTCTTGCGGCTGGTGCCAAAGGAAAAAGATTCGCTTTGCCAAACAGTGAAATCATGATACACCAACCTTTAGGCGGCGCTAGAGGTCAGGCGACTGATATAAAGATTCACGCAGAGCAAATACTCAAGATGAAAGACAAATTGAATAGAATTTTAAGTGAAAGAACAGGTCAGCCGTTGGAAAAGGTTGAAAGGGATACAGAAAGGGATTTCTTTATGTCTGCAGAAGAAGCCAAAGCCTACGGAATTGTTGATGAAGTTATGGAAAGAAGAAAATAAATGAGGTGGTAGGATGTCCAGGTATGATGAAAAGAAGCAGTTGAAATGCTCCTTCTGTGGCAAGACCCAAGAGCAGGTAAAAAGACTGGTAGCTGGACCTGGAGTATATATATGCGATGAGTGCATTGAACTTTGCTCGGAAATAATTGAGGAAGAGTTTGAAGAAGCAAAAGCCGATGCAGAACTCAACGATATACCAAAGCCCAGTGAGATAAGGGAAATACTGGATCAATATGTGGTAGGCCAAGAATCTGCTAAAAAGTCACTGGCTGTAGCAGTTTATAATCATTATAAAAGGATTAATTCGGATGTTAAGGGGTCGGATGTTGAGCTGCAAAAAAGCAATATCGTTATGCTTGGACCGACAGGTTCGGGAAAGACGCTTCTGGCACAGACCCTGGCAAAAATATTGAACGTTCCCTTTGCGATAGCAGACGCTACTTCTCTTACCGAGGCAGGATATGTAGGGGAAGACGTTGAAAACATCCTTTTAAAGCTTATTCAGGCAGCGGACTATGATATTGAGAAGGCAGAAAAAGGCATAATATATATTGATGAAATCGACAAGATTGCCAGGAAATCAGAGAATCCTTCCATTACAAGGGATGTTAGCGGAGAAGGTGTACAGCAGGCACTTTTAAAGATTCTTGAAGGAACAGTTGCTTCGGTGCCTCCTCAGGGTGGTAGAAAGCATCCTCATCAGGAGTTTATACAGATTGATACCACTAATATTCTCTTTATATGCGGCGGTGCCTTTGATGGAATAGACAAAATTATTGAAAACAGGATAGGCAAGAAGACAATGGGCTTTGGCGCCAAAATAGAGAGCCCCAAAAAAGCTAATCTGGGAGAAACACTAAGAAACATCCTTCCACAGGATTTGTTGAAATTCGGACTTATTCCTGAGTTTGTAGGAAGGTTGCCGGTTATAGTAACTCTGCATTCTCTTGACAGAGAAGCTCTCGTGAAGATATTGAACGAGCCAAAGAATGCTCTTGTAAAGCAATATCAGAAGCTTTTTGAGATGGATGACGTAATTTTGGAGTTTGAAAAAGAAGCTATTGAGGCAATAGCTGATAAAGCAATTGAGAGAAATACCGGTGCCAGAGGATTGAGGGCAATAATCGAAGAAACTATGCTGGATGTCATGTATGATATACCGTCACAGGAGAATGTAGAAAAATGTATAGTTACCCGGGATACTGTTGAAAAAATGATAACACCAACTATAATAATAAATGAGAACAAGAAATCGATAAAAAAGCCAGCGAATAAAAAATCCCGTGTAAAGAAAGAGTCGGCATCCTAGAAACTTGCAAAAAAATAAATACTGACAAAGCAAAAAGAGCTAAAAGGGAGAAAAATCTCCTTTAAGGCTCTTTTTTTGTTTCATAGAAATTTGCATATGGATAAAAATGACTTTACACAGATATCAGGATAAAATATCTAACAACGTAAATAATATAAATACAGCACAGATAGTTGTCTGGTTTGCCTATATTTACAAATTAATAATGATTCAGGGAGGACAAAAAATGCTTACAACTACTCTATTCATCATACAGTTTTTTTTCTCGATTATAATAGGATTATATTTTTTGAATCTGTTTAAGACACAGCAGAGCAACAAAAGTGCCATTGATAAAGAGTCAAAAAAGGAGCTGGAGAAACTAAGAAAACTAAAAGAGATCAGGCTTTCTGAACCTTTATCAGAGAAGACAAGGCCTTCTTCGTTAAAGGAAATTGTAGGGCAAAGTCAGGGAATTAAGGCACTAAGGGCAGCTCTCTGCGGGCCCAATCCTCAGCATGTAATAATTTATGGCCCGCCGGGTGTGGGCAAGACAGCGGCAGCAAGGGTAATACTTGAAGAAGCAAAGAAAAGTGAAATATCTCCCTTTAGAAAGGAAGCAAAGTTCGTAGAAGTAGACGCGACAACAATACGGTTTGATGAAAGGGGTATAGCCGACCCATTGATTGGCTCGGTTCATGACCCGATATATCAGGGAGCTGGGGCCTATGGAGTTGCGGGAGTTCCTCAGCCTAAGCCCGGTGCGGTAACTAAAGCCCATGGGGGAATACTCTTTTTGGACGAGATAGGTGAGCTCCATCCAATACAGATGAATAAGCTCCTAAAGGTCCTGGAGGACCGAACAGTGTTCTTGGAAAGTGCATATTACAGCTCCGAGGACAAAAACATTCCGTCTCATATACATGAAATATTTCAAAAGGGTCTGCCTGCGGATTTCAGACTTGTAGGGGCAACCACCAGAACTTCGGAGGAAATTCCTGCAGCAATTAGATCCCGATGCGTGGAGATATACTTTAGGCCTTTAACTCCTTCGGAGATAGGGGAGATTGCCAAAAATGCGGCGCAAAAGGGCGGGTTTGCTATTGAGGAAGGATGCGCCGAGCTGGTGGCCAAATACGCTCAGAATGGGCGTGACGCTGTAAATATAGTGCAGATTGCAGGAGGGGTTGCGCTTGTGGATGGCAGGCGCCTTATAGAAAGAAAAGACATTGAATGGGTAGTAGAGTTTGGACATTATAGTCCACGAATCGAGAAAAAGGTGACAAAAGGCGAGCAGGTTGGCTGTATAAGCGGTCTTGCAGTATTCGGCAACTCCACCGGCACAATAATTGAGATAGAGGTCAGTGCCATGAGGACTAACAGTGGTAAGGGTAACATCAAGATATCCGGAATAGTCGAAGAAGAGGAATTGGATGGGCGAGGGCATAAACTTAGAAGAACAAGCTCCGCAAGGTCTTCGGTTGACAATGTCATGACAGTTTTGAAGAGGGTTCTTGACGTTAATTTCGAGGATTATGACATTCATTTGAATTTCCCCGGAGGCATACCCATAGATGGGCCATCGGCAGGTATTGCCATAGCTACGGCAGTCTATTCTGCCATCAACAACCTGCCTATAAGCAGTGAGATCGCAATGACCGGTGAGATTTCGATCCGGGGAAAAGTAAAGCCTGTTGGTGGTGTTGTAGCAAAGATTGAAGCAGCAAAAAATGCAGGAATAAAGAAGGTACTTATTGCGAAGGAAAACTGGCAGGAGATATTTGAGGATATGGATATTGAAGTGATACCGGTAGAAGATATATTTGAAGTTATAGGAGTGGTATTTGGCATCGGTCAGGAAACTACGGATAATATTCAGATTGAGAGCAAAGCTGTCAATATATTGAGCGCGTCAGGAGCCTAAAAAAGGAGGGCATTTACAAAATTAAATTTTAATAATAATATATTATTATATGTTGCGAAAAGGATTTTTTATGAGAATGCAGTTAAAGCATCTGTTTTTGCAGGCTAGAAGCTGAATTTTCCGCAATATATCAAGTATTGTTATTGTTAAAATTTATAAAGCGGGTGTTTAAATGAAGGACATTTTTATATTGGGAATAGAGACAAGCTGTGATGAGACTTCTGCATCGGTTGTGAAAAATGGACGCCAGGTGCTTTCGAATGTTATATCATCTCAGATTAGTCTTCACCAAAAATATGGAGGTGTAGTGCCTGAAATTGCCTCAAGAAAGCATGTTGAGCTCATAATGCCGGTTATACACCAAAGTCTCGAGGAAGCCGGAATCAAAATGGAGCAGCTGGATGCCATAGGGGTAACATATGGACCTGGCTTGGTGGGAGCGCTTCTGGTAGGGCTTTCGGCAGCAAAAGCTCTGGCATTTGCCTTGGGAAAGCCACTTATCGGAGTACATCATATTGAGGGACATATAGCTGCCAACTATATAGAGCACAGCATGCTGGAGCCACCCTTTGTATGCTTGGTTGCCTCTGGGGGCCACAGTCATATTGTATATGTAGAGGATTATGACAGTTTTGAGATAATGGGCAAAACCAGAGATGATGCTGCTGGAGAGGCCTTTGACAAGGTTTCCAGAGCGGTTGGCTTGGGATATCCCGGAGGGCCGATAATTGATAAAACTGCAAAGCTGGGAAATAGCAAGGCAATTGAATTTCCAAGGGTGCATTTCGGTGGCGATAGCTTGGATTTTAGCTTTAGTGGGCTGAAAACGTCGGTACTTAATTATCTTAATACCATGGAGCAAAAGGGCGAAAAGTACAGTGTGGAAGACGTATGTGCCAGTTTTCAGGCGGCAGTTGTGGATGTTCTTACAGATAATCTTGTTTCGGCGGCAAAAATCAAAGGAGTGGGAAAAGTCGCATTAGCTGGTGGGGTGGCTGCAAATTCCCTTTTGCGCAGCGAACTTATGGAAAAGTCTAAAAGATCCGGATTGGAGGTATTTTATCCAAAGCCGATACTTTGCACCGATAATGCTGCAATGATAGCATGTGCCGCTTATTATGAATTTCTAAAGGGACATACATCCGATGTATATTTAAATGCAGTACCCGGATTAAAGCTTGGTGAAAGGTAAAAAGCTGTGGATAACTTTTTAGTTGATCCACAGCAAGTTTATTTTTTTTATAACAGCAAATTTTGGTATGAAATGTCATAAGTACAGGAAGATGGATTGGAATAGATATAGTAATATAGGACTATATTTTTTTTGTCTTAATTTTTGCTGTCTGTCGGAATTTAATCCATTAAGTGTAAGTGGGTTGTGTCAGGAGTCAGCAAATTCAAGGCTTTCAGACAAATGTTTTCTTTAAAAGGTAATTGCAAAACAGAGTGTTTACATAAATTATTTGAAAAATAATATCAAAATTTAGGTCAAAAGACCCATAAAAAAATATGATTATCTTGACGAACGCTGTTGAAATATGTCGTGTGAATATTGTGGAAATATTACTTAAACCCAGTTGTCCCATACGGTCAAAGATGTGGATAAACCTGTGGATATTGTGGATTAATTCTGATACATTGTGTACAAAGATTAAAAAAAGATTGTAAATACAAAATAAAAACATTGGAAAATCAAAAAGATATGGTTCATTGTAAAATTAAATGCAACAGGGCAAAAAAAGTAGAACCACAGCGAGAAACCTAGTATGATATTTGTGTCCACAAAACACATACGGAGGTTATCGCTATGGCTCTTACTAAAGAGAATACC
>NZ_RLII01000060.1 GCF_004102745.1 Acetivibrio mesophilus
GGCAGCTGGTGTTGGTGAATTGATGCTTGCTGCAGAAGGTAGTGCCAGTGGAGTATTTAAGGCTAGTAGTGGTTTTGATAGTTTCAACCGGAATTACGAAAAGTTTGCTAAAATGACAGAGGGAACGAGTAAGACTATACAAGTACCAGGACGTGTTCAGTCAAGAATTAATATAAGTAATGATGGATGGAAGCACGTGGTAAAAGAGCATTTTTCATCAAAGAATAAGTCACAATTTACGATAACGCAAGATGAACTAAAATCATTGCTTCAAAGTAACGACATTGTTAAAACACCTGTTACAAGAACGTTGGATAGTGCAGATGGAATTAGGTATGTTCGTGAAATTGATGTAGGGTATAATATAGGCATAGATAAATTTAATAATTTCCAACCTACATCGATAATGACTATTTTAACCGATAAATATGGTAACTTAGTAACAACTTTTCCAGGGGTGATTAAATGAGATTAGTTGGTAGTAAAACTGAAGAAGACTTTAGAGATTCTCTAATAAAATCGCATAATCTGTTATTTAATAAAAATTCATACAGGGGATTAGTTCAAGTCTTAAAAACAAGTTTTCCTGAAATGAAGACAGCGTATATTATTAGGCATATTCCAGAACAAGGTGAAGATTTGTATACAATACTTGTCGACCTTGATACCATTGCCACAATTGAAATAAGTCGATATAGTCAAGATGAAAAACCAATCATAGAAATCAGTAGTATTAACGATTTCAAGCATGGAATGAGCAAGGTAGAGCAAATAAAGCTGGCTGTTGCACTTGATTTAGCTAAAAAAGATATACTGTAATAGTTACAGATTAAAAGAGGTCACACAGTTCTGGCTAATGTGGCCTTTTTCTTTATCTATACTTAACAAAAAATAATACAATGTAATACAATAAAACTAAAATGACATATGAGGTGCAATGATGTCTACAGAAAAGGATAGTATGTTACGGGTAAGGCTTACACAAAAGCAGTCGGATGAATTGGATGCGATTATTGGTGAGCTTCAAGCACAGATGCCGGAAGCAAGCGTTACCACATCAAGCATAGCAAGATACGCTCTGGAGAAGTATGTGAGCGACCATATTGCCAGGCGTGACGGTACCAAGATTTTCATTGAAATCAGTACAGCAGATGCCACAGAAGAGGACATAAAGAATCTCTACGACCTTATTTCCAAGTTGTTTGACGAAACAAAGGAGAATTATTCACCAACGGTTCATTACATGGTTGGAGAGATATTAGAGCCTGTGATGATGAAGATGGCAAGACTCATGAAGCTAAAGAAGCCGGAGGTAAAGGCAAATGAGTAAGAAAAAGTACATTGTCCGCTGCCCTCACTGCAATCACAGGGTATTTGACGCCGATTATGCAGATGTTGAAATCAAATGCCCGGTATGCAGAAAGGTTTTTGAAGTAAAGCTGGAGAAAAAGGCGGGGTGAAAAGTGAATAAATCTGGCATAGAGCCGCAAAGGGAGCGAATGACTCACCTATAGAGCCTGGCAGATAGTCTTAAAAACTATTTGTCAGGCTCAATTTATTTCCAGCACGACAGGAGGTGAGAATTTGAAAGTGACAATGATGGACGCAGCATTAAAATATGCAGAAGCCAATATCCCGGTTATACCTCTGCACTGGATTTGTGAGGATGGCTCCTGCTCCTGCAAGAAGGGACAACAATGCGACAGCAAGGGAAAGCATCCGCTATATACCGGCTGGTACAAGAATTCCACTACTGATGTTGAGCAAATAAAGAAATGGTGGACGAAAACACCTAATGCCAATATTGGCATTCCTACAGGAGAGAAGTCCGGCTGGCTGGTACTTGATGTGGATGATGGTGGTGATGAAACTCTATCGGCTCTTGAATCAACACATGGAAAACTTCCGGATACGGTTACTGCTGTTACAGGAAGTGGAGGTCGGCACTATATCTTTAAATACCCCCAAGGCAGGAGCATTCCTAATAAAACAAAGTTTGCACCGGGACTTGATACGCGTTCAACAGGTGGACTGATTGTCGTGGCTCCAAGCATTCATGTAAGCGGTAATCAGTACCAATGGTTAGAAGGACATTCTCCCTTTGACAGAACCCCGGCAGAAGCTCCAGCATGGTTATTAAAGCTCATGGAAAGGGTGGAAGTATTGCTTACACCCTTTGAAGGTAGCAGTATTGCAGCCGAGATTAAGGAAGGCAGCCGAAACAGTACCCTGACAAGCCTTGCCGGAACCATGAGGGCAAGAGGAATGACAGAAGAGGGCATCTATGCGGCATTGCTCGCAGAAAACAACGCAAGGTGCAATCCTCCGCTTGATGAAGCGGAAGTTAGAAAGATAGCGCACAGTGTCAGCCGATATCAGCCAAATCACCCGGTGAAAAAGTATTACCACAGGACAGACAGCGGGAATGCAGAAAGGCTGCGTGACAGGTTTGGTGAAATCATTAGGTATTGTCCAGCTTTCAAGTACTGGCTGGTATATGACGGCTGTTGCTGGAGGAAAGAAACCGGAGAACTTACGCAGTTTGCTATTAGAACAGCAAGAGATATGCTCACAGAAGCAAGTCGGATAGAGGATGAGGCTGCAAGAAAAGAACTGGTGCGCCATGCCATGCAGTCTGAAAACGCAGGCAGGCTTAAAGCCATGATCGATGTGGCTTCAAACCTTGAAGGCTTGATAATAAACCCTGATGAGCTGGATGCAGATATATGGAAGCTGAACTGTAAAAATGGTGTGGTAGACCTAAAGACAGGAGAACTTTTCCCTCATAAGCGGGAGTACTATATGAGCAAAATCTGTCCTGTTGAATATAACCCAGAAAGCAAGGCTCCCAGATGGATTGAGTTTCTGAATACCATTACGGGAGGAAGCAACGAGCTTGTAAGATACCTTCAAAAGGCTGTAGGCTCGTCATTAAGCGGGGATATTTCAGAGCAGGCCCTATTTGTCCTTTATGGAACAGGAGCAAACGGAAAGAGCACATTTCTAAACACCATCTCTGACCTGTTGGGAGACTATGCAAGAAATACTCCGTCCGAAACCTTTATGGCAAAAAGGATAGAAGCGATAGGAAATGATATTGCGAGATTACAGGGAGCAAGGCTTGTAACTGCCATAGAAATAAATGAGGGACAAAGGCTCTCTGAGGCATTGATTAAAAGCTTCACAGGCGGAGACAGAATCACAGCAAGGTTCCTTTATGGAGAATACTTTGATTTCCAGCCACAGTTCACACCGTTTCTCGTAGTAAACCACAGACCTGTCATAAGAGATACCAGTCACAGCATATGGCGGCGCATTAAGCTGATTCCCTTTACCGTTACCATTCCAGAGGACAAAAAGGATAAGCAGTTACCGGCTAAGCTGAGAGAGGAGCTGCCCGGCATATTGTCATGGGCAGTAGAGGGCTGCCTTCTTTGGCAGAAGGAAGGACTTGAAATGCCTGATGAAGTCAAAGAAGCTACAGAAGGTTACCGGGAGGAAATGGATACCTTCTCAAGTTTTATAGAGGAATGCTGCATTGTGGAGGAGGGCAGGAAAGTTTCCAATAGAAGCATCAGGTATGCTTATGAAACATGGTGCCGGGAGAATGGGGATTATCCACTTGGACAAAAGCTATTTAATGCAAAAATGACGGAGCGCGGCTTTGCTGTAAAACGCAGCGGAGCCAATGGCAGCAGGGACTGGCATGGCATTGGTCTTGCGGATGAGGGGATACTTTTGTGATTACTGACGACTGACGGCTTCTGACGTCAATTCCGTAAATTTTTATATATATTTT
>NZ_RLII01000061.1 GCF_004102745.1 Acetivibrio mesophilus
ACACGGTTTTAAATTCAAAACCAGTTCTTGGAGGCCTTTATCACAGTTATAATAAGGTTGCCTGATTTTAATATTTTGGAATTTAAAGCTATTTCTGAACTTTTGCAATTTGCATTAGTTCTGTCTCGCATGCAATAAAAAGAATCCCAGCCTCTTGGGTTGAGATTCTTTTGTCATATTGTTCAAAATCTGCATAGTTATATTTGTTTTGTTTGCTATATATTAGCATTTTAATTTGACTGATGTAATTTTTGCAACCGACACCTAATTGGGATAAATGTATACAAAGAAATGAAACTTTTTACCATAGAAATGATGATATTAGGAGTGAGTTTACTAGAGACTATAATAGAATTCTTCATTGTAACGCTTATCGAAGACTTAAGCACAAAACACAAGTTTTTTTTGCCACTTCTAATGACCATATTTGTACAAGGGTTGAGCATGTTAATCATGTTTCTTCAGTTAGTTATTCAATTTCAAAGTACTTAGGGCTAAATACAGAACTTACTTCTGCTATTGCAATTGGTCACGACATAGGACATGCTCCCTTTGGACATGCTGGTGAAACTTTCCTGAAAGAAATCATCAGCCAGAAAATTAATGATACATTCTGGCATGAAAAAAATAGTATGCGTTTTGCTGACTTATATGAAACATTGCCTGATCCAGAGGGATTTGAAAGAAACCTAAACTTAACTTACGCTGTCAGGGATGGAATAGTATGCCACTGTGGAGAGGTAGATGACAAGGCACTTTTTCCAAGAAAAGAGTTTGTAGATTTATGCTGCATAGAGAAAGCAAGCCAGTTTGCACCATTTACATGGGAAGGGTGTATCGTAAAAGTTGCAGATAAAATTTCATATCTTGGAAGAGATATTGAAGATGCAATTGCTCTTAAAATATTATCTATTTCGCAGCTAAAGGAACTATCAGCAATATTGAAAAAAACACTAAATCTTGATTTACATGCACTTAACAATACAGTACTAATGCATAATCTTATGATAGATTTGTGTAATGAAAGTTCTCCAGAGAATGGGATAAATCTTTCCACAAAATATTATGATTTTATGAAAGCCGTTAAGGAATTTAATTACGACAATATTTATAAACACTCAAGACTTACAGCTTACAAGGAGTACGCAAATTTAATTATTAGATCTATATTTTCACTTCTTAAAGATTTATATGATGCAGAAGGTACAATTGATAAGTTAGAGAAAAATAAAGACTTATATCCTACTCTAATATCAACCTTTACAGACTGGCTGATTAAATACTCGGATATAAGAAACAATGAAAAAGTACAAGAAAATTATAGTAATAGAATAAGTAGGCTAAAAAACAAAATTGTATATAAAATAGAAAACTACCAGGACTATATACGATCAACTATTGATTATATATCCGGAATGACAGACTCATTTGCTATAAAAGTTTTTAATGAAATAACCAGTTTCTAAAAACAAGCCTGCAACCAAGTACACAATCATTAGTCAAAACTTGTATTTGGGGAAGATAAGTAGAGCCGGGATTGCTCCCGGCAAATTTGTTGTACATTACAATTCAATAACAGTCCATATGTTTCTTAACTGAATCTTTTTATCCAAAAATCCCATTCATCTGGTTTCCAATAGGCCAATGGCTTCTTTATTTCAAGTATGATGGGTTTTATAACACTATAAAGACTTTTGTATTTATTCACTAGAATATCATCAAAAACTCTAGGCCATGAATCTTCTGATAATGAAAGGGCAACATAGTCTTCGCCAAATTCATGGTAATACGTGTCTGTATTTGAATTATTGATTATTTCCTCAAAACCAATTTTTTGATACAGTTCTTTAGATAATATTTGTATATAGTTTACTCCATCGATTCCTTTTTCAAGCTCCTTAACAAAAAAAGGATTAAGCCATACTGAGTATGCATCATTCAAAAATCTACTTTGTTTTATTGCTTTTATTGCTTCTGAGGAGCTTTTAGGCATCAAATTATCATTTTGAGCTAAAATATAATTACAACAGGCATAATAAAACGTCATTCCTAAAAATGCATTTTTCATAAATGAGAAAACATCTATAAAATCTGTATTTAAAGGAATTTCGAAATATATCCAATTTGGAGATTTGATTGGGTATTCAGGTTTTATAGTTCTTAAAATCATTTCTAAACGATAATTCTGTAAATTATCTTTAGTTCCATCTGATAAAATTAAGTGCTGTGTTTGGTTAAAATCTGCTTTATTAAATAACTCCACCAGATAATCAATTCCTGACATTTTCAATTTATTCATACCAGCTTCTTTATTGTGCCTATAGGATAAGAATTTACATTTTGTTAAGAATTCAAAATCTCTAAAAAACTCTATGAAGTATTTTCTGAAATTATTAGGATCTTTAAAAAAATAAAAAGTTATGCCAACTCTCATATCAAATAACGGAGTATTTTTATAATTATTTTGCATTCTAACCACTCCTCTCTAAATATTTTGATTAAGCAAGTCTGTAATTTATACAGACTTGCTTAATAATTTTACCTATTATACTTTAGTGGTGTAGTAATTTGACCTGTCCAGTCCATAAGGTCTTGGAATTGATCAGACCAAAATTGTGGGGAAGCATTATTGGGCTTTAAATCCCATAGTTCGTAGTCAGCCGTACCTTGTTGCCATTGAAAGTCTGGTCTACGAGTATTTCCCTTTCCACCAGTACTACCGGGTCTTATAATAGCTTTATCAATTTCCAAACCTTCGATATTTGCACTTCTTACTCTTTTAAATACCCTGTTATGGAAATATGTACCGTAGTTATCATACCTACCACGGCTTAGGTAATTTTGAGCAATAGGGTCGTTTTTCATAAGTTTTTCTACATATCGCCTAGTTGATTTTATTGTAGCGATAGTATCTTCTTTTGACAATATTCTTGTAGTAGGATTTTCAGTCATTTTAAACCTTGAAGCATTTCTTGATGACTGGCTTTCTGCAATATTATCGAGAATAGTTTGTCTATTAGCTGTTACCTTATTACCAACTCCCGCATTATTGAAGTCAGCAACTATAGTTTTCTCCGTTTGCTTTTAACTCCCTCAAAAAAACTAACGGTATATAAACCCTATCAATTAAGGCTTTTTTAATATTTTACCATATCGAA
>NZ_RLII01000062.1 GCF_004102745.1 Acetivibrio mesophilus
TAAATCTGGCAGCGACCTACTTTCCCGGGACGTCTCCATCCAAGTATCATCGGCACTGAGAAGCTTAACTACCGTGTTCGGTATGGGAACGGGTGTGTCCTTCTCGTCATAGCCACCAGAAGATTGTTAACTTTTTCATTTTAATTGCACCTTCAAAAATATATAATGTTCAAAGCAAGATTCGAAGCGGATTCTCTCATTTAGACTTTTGAAAGACCTTCTACCTGTTTTTCTATTGGTCAAGCCCTCGACCTATTAGTACCAGTCAGCTAAATACATTACTGCACTTACACCCCTGGCCTATCAACCATGTAGTCTACATGGGGTCTTACCCTTGCGGTGGGATATCTCATCTTAGGGTGGGTTTCACGCTTAGATGCCTTCAGCGTTTATCCCGTCCAAACTTGGCTACCCAGCTGTGCCACTGGTGTGACAACTGGTGCACCAGAGGTTCGTCCATCCCGGTCCTCTCGTACTAAGGACAGATCCCTTCAAATATCCTACGCCCGCGACAGATAGGGACCGAACTGTCTCACGACGTTCTGAACCCAGCTCGCGTACCGCTTTAATTGGCGAACAGCCAAACCCTTGGAACCTACTTCAGCTCCAGGATGCGATGAGCCGACATCGAGGTGCCAAACCTCCCCGTCGATGTGGACTCTTGGGGGAGATCAGCCTGTTATCCCCAGGGTAGCTTTTATCCGTTGAGCGACGGCAATTCCACTTTCATACCGCCGGATCACTAAGCCCTACTTTCGTACCTGCTCGACTTGTTTGTCTCGCAGTCAGGCTACCTTATGCCTTTGCACTCGATGCGCGATTTCCAACCGCGCTGAGGTAACCTTTGGACGCCTCCGTTACCTTTTGGGAGGCGACCGCCCCAGTCAAACTGCCCACCTGACAGTGTCCCAAGACCGGTTCACGGCCTCTGGTTAGAGTTTCAATATTCTTAGAGTGGTATCCCAACGGCGGCTCCACTAATGCTGGCGCATTAGCTTCTAAGCCTCCCACCTATCCTGTACAAAGAATACCGAAACCCAGTATCAGGCTACAGTAAAGCTCCATGGGGTCTTTCCGTCTTGTCGCGGGTAACTTGCATCTTCACAAGTACTACAATTTCGCCGGGTACGTTGTTGAGACAGTGCCCAAATCATTACGCCATTCGTGCGGGTCAGAACTTACCTGACAAGGAATTTCGCTACCTTAGGACCGTTATAGTTACGGCCGCCGTTTACTGGGGCTTAAGTTCACTGCTTCTCTTGCGATAACAGATTCCCGTAACCTTCCAGCACCGGGCAGGCGTCAGCCCCTATACTTCATCTTTCGATTTAGCAGAGACCTGTGTTTTTGCTAAACAGTTGCTTGGGCCTATTCTCTGCGGCCTGGTCTCCCAGGCACCCCTTCTCGCGAACTTACGGGGTCAATTTGCCGAGTTCCTTAACAACGCTTCTCCCGTTCGTCTTAGGATTCTCTCCTCACCTACCTGTGTCGGTTTGCGGTACGGGTACCTCTGCTCTCGATAGTGGCTTTTCTCGTCAGTGCGGAATCTGTCACTTCGGTACTTATTTTTCCCTCCCCATCAGGCCTTCGAAACAACCGGCGGATTTGCCTACCGGTCTATCTACCTCCCTTGGACGAGCTCTTCCAGTCACTCGCTTGACTTATCCCCCTGCGTCCCCACTTCTCTCAAACGAACAGCGGTAGTACAGGAATTTCAACCTGTTGTCCATCACCTACGCCTTTCGGCCTCGGCTTAGGTCCCGACTTACCCTGGGCGGACGAACCTTCCCCAGGAAACCTTAGGTTTTCGACGGTAAAGATTCTCACTTTACTCTCGCTACTTATTCCGGCATTCTCACTACTGTTTCGTCCACATGTCCTTACGGTCATGCTTCTACCTAACACAGTAAGCTCCCCTACCCAGTATTTCTACTGCCATAGCTTCGGTACACAGTTTAGCCCCGGACATTTTCGGCGCAGGTTCACTCGACTAGTGAGCTATTACGCACTCTTTGAATGAATGGCTGCTTCTAAGCCAACATCCTAGTTGTCTTAGCAAACCCACATCCTTTCCCACTTAACTGTGATTTTGGGACCTTAGCTGATGGTCTGGGCTGTTTCCCTCTCGACTACGAAACTTATCTCACGTAGTCTGACTCCCAAGTAATTATCTATACGGCATTCAGAGTTTGATAGGGTTCGGTAACCCGGTAAGGCCCCTAGCCCATTCAGTGCTTTACCTCCGTTAGACTTCCCTTGAGGCTAGCCCTAAAGCTATTTCGGGGAGAACCAGCTATCTCCGAGTTCGATTGGAATTTCTCCGCTATCCACAGCTCATCCCAAACCTTTTCAACGGTTATGAGTTCGGTCCTCCACGAGATTTTACTCTCGCTTCAACCTGTCCATGGATAGGTCACCCGGTTTCGGGTCTATTACATGTGACTTGACGCCCTATTAAGACTCGGTTTCCCTTCGGCTCCGTACCTTTAGTACTTAACCTTGCCACATACAATAACTCGCCGGACCGTTCTACAAAAAGTACGCTGTCGAGCCTTAACGCTCTCCAACTGCTTGTAAACATAGGGTTTCAGGTTCTCTTTCACTCCCCTCCCGGGGTTCTTTTCACCTTTCCCTCACGGTACTGCTTCACTATCGGTCACCAGTTAGTATTTAGCCTTGGAAGGTGGTCCTCCCTGCTTCCCACAAGGTTTCACGTGCCTCGTGGTACTCTGGATACCAGCCTGTCTACTTACTTTTCGCATACGGGACTATTACCCTCTTTGGTATAAGCTTTCCTGCTTACTTCTGCTAAGCTTGTAGAATCATTATGCTGGTCCACAACCCCGACCTATATTGCTATAGTTCGGTTTGGGCTCTTCCGCTTTCGCTCGCCACTACTTACGGAATCTCGGTTGATTTCTTCTCCTGTGGGTACTTAGATGTTTCAGTTCCCCACGTCTCGCTCTGTTACACTATGGATTCATGTAACAGTACCTGAGCATTTACCTCAGGTGGGTTCCCCCATTCGGAAATCTGCGGATCGATGGCTATTTGCGCCTCACCGCAGCTTATCGCAGCTTATCACGTCCTTCATCGCCTTCTGGTGCCTAGGCATTCACCCTATGCTCTTAATAGCTTGACCTTGGTAAAACCT
>NZ_RLII01000063.1 GCF_004102745.1 Acetivibrio mesophilus
CAGGTTTACAACTCCCTTGCAGGGTCGAAAGGCTTAATGCTCATAAAGTGCGGTTGCCGATAGGTTTTGTGGAGACAGGAAAAAAGGAGAGGATATTTATATACGAGAAAAGAAAAACAGCTTTTATTGGAATCGATATGCATAAAGATATTCATGTTGCTGTTGTAATAGATTGCTGGACTAATATTTTAGGTGAAATTACTTTTGAAAATAGACCTTCAAAATTTGATAAATTCATGCAGGATGTAAAAAAGATTTACAAGGATTTAACACCATGTTTCGGGCTTGAAGATACCAGAGGATTTGGAAGGAATTTTGCTTCTTACCTTTTAGGGCATAAATTTACTGTAAAACATGTAAACCCTGCTTATACTGATTCCATGCGGTCGAGTGCTCCAATGAGTAAAAAAAATGATTCGTTTGATGCGTTTTGTGTTGCCAAGGTTTTGCGTGATATGGTCGATACTTTACCAGATGAAGAACATAACGACTTACATTGGACTATTCGCCAACTTGTAAAACGCAGGAACAGCCTTGTTAAAGGGATTGTTATTGCTAAAAATCAGTTGAATTCCAATTTAACAAATGTCTATCCAAGTTACAAAAAATATTTCTGTGACGTGGATAATAAAACAGCGTTGTTATTTTGGGAGAAGTACCCACACCCACAGTATTTAAAGGGTGTAAAGCCGGAAACGCTTTTAGAGGAATTAAGGACAATACATAAAGGAATGAAGCAGGAACAGGCAGAAATGATATTGACATTATCGGAGCAGAATAACCCTAAAGAAAAGGAATTCCAGACCGAAAGAGACTTGATTATTAAAAGCCTTGTAAGGGAAATACGGTTTAAAAAGCAGGAAAATGAGGACATTGACAATGAATTGGAAAGGCTTGTTGATTTGACAGGGTATAAACTGCAAACAATGCCCGGTATTAATTTAATTACTGCTTCAAACATTATTTCCGAGATTGGCAATGTTCAAAGGTTTCCGAATTCTGATAAATTGGCTCAATTTTGCGGTGTGTGTCCTGTAAACTTTAGTTCAGCAGGAAAAGGCAAAGACCAAAGGAGCAGGCAGGGAAACAGGGTTTTAAATGCTATATTTCACTTTTTGGCTATTCAGTTGGTGCAAATATCGCCATCAGGCAAGCCAAGGCATCCAGTGTTTAGAGAATATTTTGAAGGTAAAATTAAAGAAGGTAAAACAAAGCCCCAAGCCCTCGTTTGTGTGTCTCGCAGGGCTGTTAGAATAATTTATGGAATGATGCGAACAAAGACGGAATACAAACCGTTTGAGAAGGTTCAAGAAGTAACAGGAATACAAAAATAAAAGTGTTTTAAATTTGTAGTTCGATATGGTAAAATATTAAAAAAGCCTTAATTGATAGGGTTTATATACTGTTTGTTTTTTTGAGGGAGTTAAAAGCAAACGGAGTAGTTTATAGTTACTGACTTCAATAATGCGGGAGTTGGTAACCCAAATAGAGCTAGAGCTGAAATGCTTAGGGAAAAATATTCCCATCTAACACCAAGTGAACGCTCTGCAAGACTTCAGCAATTAGCAGAGGAGAATGCTTACAGGCGACTTCAGGAATTGGAAAGTTCAATTCCAAATGCACACTTTTTAGAAAAACATGGTGCTCAAACAACATTGCAATCTCAATTAGACCGTGTACAATACGCAATTAATCCTACTACTAAAATTGTTGAAACTTATCCAAACGGGAGATTGAAGTTACCTTCATCTGCCACGAGATTCATGAGCCACAGAGACCAGTTGAATTTGATTCAACGTTCACAACAAATATTAAAAAATACTGGAGATATTGATTTGGCTCAAATGCCAATCACTTATAAAAGTATAATTGGATCAGGCTATCAGCGTGGTACATTAAATTATGGACTATCATATACTGGCCAAGTGTTTTTTAGAAACAATCAACCTATTACAGCATTTCCAATATGGGGGCAATAATTATGGCAAAAGCTAAAATTGAAATGTTAATAAGTATATTAAAGTACATTGATATCGACTATATGAGTGAAGAGGAATGTAATAGCATTTACTTTCTAGATGTCAATAATACGGAACAACAAAAACAGATAATTAGGACTATAATTGTTCCAGGATTTAAAGAACTAAATAATACTTCTCAAGAGAGGTTAAAAGAAGTTCTAAAATTATGTTTGCAAGATATGGAATCTGTTAATGTCATTTTTGAAAGAGTTTCAATGCCTTTTGAAAATGATATAGAAGACAAGAAAGCTTTTTTAGAAAACATATATGAAGAACTATTTGGAAAACTTTAAGGTTGTCGACTTCAAAAACTCCATCGGCTGCATGTGCTACATCAATAAATGGTGGTAGTAGCAATATAAAACATTTGCAAAAAATAATTATTGAAGAAAAAAATGAAAAAAACGAAAATTCTCGGTCAACTGCCGGGAAATTTCGTTTTATGTGCGCCCGGCATGAATGTAGTCTAACCGGTGAAAGTCTATTTTTTTGATTTGGACTATTCTGGTTATGTAATAGAGCATTTTCCCCACATGGAGCATGAGAACAGCGAATTAGCGGAAAGATTTGCTTATACTGTAGATCAGGCATATGAACTCGGAACATCTCTTGGTTTGTCAGATGAAGAATTTAGGATGGAAATTGCCAATGCTTTCAATGAATGGTTAGGTGAAAAGAGGCTCAACTTAATTTAATTTAGATGCACATAGGTTGTAAGAATTAAAGCTTAAGTTTCTGGTTGAAAAAGTTTTATTATTTTTAAAACTTTTCCAACCATTTTTATTAATGATTGTATCATTCATGTGCGGTCCTGTTTGACGTTTACTTTGCTTTTTGCTTTCCTGTCGGTTGCAAAAATTACATTAGTCAAATTAAAATGCCGATATATAGAAAATAAAACAAATATAACCATGCGGATTTTGAACAATATGACAAAAGAATCTCAACCTAAGAGGCTGGGATTCTTTTTATTGCATGAGAGACAGAACTAATGCAAATTGCAAAAGTTCAGAAATAGCTTTAAATTCCAAAATATTAAAATCAGGCAACCTTATTATAACTGTGATAAAGGCCTCCAAGAACTGGTTTTGAATTTAAAACCGTGT
>NZ_RLII01000064.1 GCF_004102745.1 Acetivibrio mesophilus
CGCGTTACTCACCCGTCCGCCGCTAAGATATATTTCCGGTAAACCTTCTATATATCTCCGCTCGACTTGCATGTGTTAGGCACGCCGCCAGCGTTCGTCCTGAGCCAGGATCAAACTCTCTAAAAAAGATTTAAACTTTTATTAGAAAGCCTTTTTGGCTCTTAATTACTTACTCAAAATTACTTAACGAGTTCCATGTTATCTTACACTGTTCACTTTTCAAAGTCCATATCCGCTTGTTATAAGCGTTTCGCGCTCTTTTCATCCGCGCGACTTTTACATATTAGCATGTTATTTTTGATTTGTCAACACTTTTTTAAAACTTTTTTCAAAACTTTTTATCTAGTCTTAAACTCTCGTGTTCAGCGCCGCTCATCAGCGACAGCTTTAATAATATATCACCTGCACCAAATTGTTTCAACCCTTCAATCCCTTATTTAACATAATTATATTAATTTATTGCTTGAATACTTAATTATTCTACGAAATATTCAATGATATTCGCTGTTTTCTCGATGTGCTATACAGATGATATAGTATTATTATTACCCAAGCCGAATATCTTATACTACTTTCAATGCTATTTTAGCTTTTTCAATACTATCACTTTGTTTCCCTTCTTATTAAACCTTATCTTATCGCACAAACTTCTTACGATCAACATTCCCCGTCCGTTTTCTTTAAGATTGCATATGTCTGCCATTTCCTCGGGACCACATTTCTTCTCGCACATAGCTCCACAGTCGTAGCCCTCCCCCTCATCTTCTATAATAAAATAGGCATAATTGTTGGCAGTTATGCCCGCATTAACCTCTACGGACTTTCTTGCGTCTTCTTTATTACCATGCTTTATCGCATTCTGCAGGAGCTCATTTAATATTACTTTAATTTCAAAAATTATATCTTCGTTTATGGTATCGCTTGAGTCGCATAAGAATTTTACTATGTCCTTTACGAGCCAACAGATATTGTCCTTTTCACTTAATACTTTCGAGTTATAAGTTTTTAATACTTTCAACTTAACTTATCTCCCTTAAAATAATATCTACTCCAATTATAATAATACCCACCATACTATTGTCGTAAACATTACTTTAAATTCTCTATACAACCACAGTAATTTCCATATTCCCAGGCAATCAACTATAAATATAGTTGATTTATTCTACAAACTCATCTTGCTAGAATTTTTCTAAATTTATCCAGAACCTTTCTTTCGAGCCTGGAAATATACATCTGCGATACCCCCATCTTCTGGGCAATATCTTTTTGGGTCTTGTTGCTAAAATACCTCATTTGTATAAACTCTTTTTCCACTTCGCTGAATTTATCAAGACTCTTTTCAAGAAAATCTCTATTCTCAATTTTTTCGAAGGTTGAATCTTCGCCACCAATAACTTCATGAAGCTCCAACTCATCATTCGCATACACACTCTGACTAAAAGACTGAATATTATAAGCGTTATAGGATTCAATAATTTCAACAACTGTTTCTTCGCTGACATTTAGGTGTTTGGCAAGCTCATCTACTCTAGGAGGCCTCTTTAATTCCTGCGTCAAAAACTCTCTGGCCTGGTTGATCTTCTGGTAAACCTCATATATCCTTCTAGGTATCCTGATAACAGAACCTTTATCCCTAAAAAACCTTTTTATTTCACCAATAATAGTAGGTGTCGCAAAGCTTATAAACTTAACACCCTTATCGGGATCAAATCTCTCCACTGCCTTTATTAAAGCAATAGAAGCCACCTGATAAATGTCTTCATAATCAATGCCTCTATTTAAAAATTTCTTTGTAAGTATCTCCGAAAGATAAAGATATCTGCCAACAATCTCATTTCTTACTCTAACGCTTTTGGTCTCTTTATATCTTTTAAACAACTCGTCGTTCTCATTGACAGCATTGTTATTGTTTACTATATCGTGCATCATGACTATCTATTCCCCTCAAGCACTTTTGACATAGATATTATCCTGTTTGATTTATCACACAGCTCTACACTGTCCATCAAAGCAGTTATTATGTTTATTGCCAATCCGTCCCTTTCATGATCAAATATACACTTTATAGATGGATCATCGCAAACGTACACAACATTCAAAGTATCCTCCGATACATCATATACAATAGTGTAATTATCAGCAATCTCGCTGCCTATGCTGACTATTTTACTGCAAACCTCAGATATCGCAACCTTTATGTCTTCAATAGTTTCAATGTCAAACCCAATCCGATTGCACACACCCGAAGCAACCAGCCGTGCAACACTAACATATTCAGCTTTAAACGGCAGGGTGAGTTCAATTTTGTCACAAACAGAATTCATTTTTTCACCTCACTATTCAATAATAAAGACTTTGTCTAAACCAGTTATAATAAACAACTTTTTAATGTTGTCTTTTAGGCCGGTTATAATAATCTTTTTGCCGTACTGTTTGGTTTTCTTGAGAGCACCAACAAAAATACCAAGACCTGTACTGTCAATATAGTTCAACTCTTTACAATCTATTATCAAATCAGTCTGATTGGTATCAACTATGCTGTAAAGTTTCTCCTTCAACTCCTGAGATGTATAAATATCTACTTCACCAAATAGACTCAGCTTAACAGAGTCATTAAGTTCTTCCTGTACAAACCTTAAACCCTCTGACATAAAAAAACCTCCTTAATATCTATAACTCTAAATAAGACCATGCCTTAATTTAGAAATATGCTATAAACATTATACACTGAATAATGTATATATAGCAACTTTGTGCAAAGAACCAAACCAACTGCATGTGATGACAAAAAAAGCTTGACACATCGAGTGCCTTCGCTTTTGCCTCTTTCATTTCACTCCAAGAGGCCAAATCATAACCACCCGTCAAACGGGTGGTTTGCTCTTGCCCTATAAGGGCATGTTACTTGGCAGAGCCTAAAAGGCTCACTGAAGGTTTCGCCAACCGCACACCTTCACAAACCACCCCTAAAGGGG
>NZ_RLII01000065.1 GCF_004102745.1 Acetivibrio mesophilus
TCTCCACTGCCACTACAATATTTTGACCTTGATTTGCCTGTTCCTTCACTGCTGCTGTAATCTGCCTTACCTGTTCCCTTGCATTGGCTACACCCTTGATGATTTCATCAACACCTTGAGCCTGCTCTTTAACTGCTTGGGTTACCTGCGCTGCCTGGTTTGTTACATTCTCCACTGCAACTATAATATTTTGACCTTGATTTGCCTGTTCCTTCACCGCTACTGTAACCTGTCTTACCTGCTCTCTCGAGTTCTCTATACCCTTTATAATATCCTCAACACCTTTAGCTTGCTCTTTAGTGACATCCGTTACCTGTGCCGCCTGATTGGTCACATTCTCTACTGCCGTTACTATGTTCTGACCCTGTTTGGCTTGTTCTTTCACTGCAACCGTAACCTGATGCATCTGTTCTCTCGCATTTTCAATACCTTTTATTATTTCCTCAACACCTTTAGCCTGCTCTCTAGTGGCTTGAGTAACCTGCCCAGCCTGTTTAGTTACATTCTCTACTGCAACCACGATGTTCTGGCTTTGTTTTGCCTGTTCTTTCATCGTTACCGTAACCTGCCTTATTTGCTCACGGGCATTGGCTACACCTTTTATCACTTCCTCAACGCCAGCAGCCTGTTCTTTCACTGCAAAGGCAACTTCAGCAGTTTGTTTGGCGACGTTTTCGATCGATTGTACAATATTTTCTCCCTGCTTCGCCTGCTCCTTCACTGCAACAGTAACCTGCCGTACCTGTTCTCTTGCATTGGCTACACCTTTGATAACCTCTTCCACACCTTTTGCCTGTTCTTTAGTAGCCTGTGTAACCTGCGCTGCCTGATTGGTCACATTTTCTACAGCAACTACGATATTTTGTCCCTGTTTCGCCTGTTCCTTAACTGCAACAGTGACCTGCTTTACCTGTTCCCTTGCATTGGCTACACCTCTTACTACATTTTCTACAGATGCTGCCTGCTCTTTGGTGGCCTGTGTAACCATAGCTGCTTGATTTGTTACCGTATTCACAGCCTCAATAATCTTTACACTGCCCTTATTCTGTTCATCAGTGGCGGTGGTTATCTGGCGGATTTCTGTATTTACATTTTCTATGCCCTCAACTATCTTTTCAATTGCCTTGCCAGCCTCATCGCTTAATTTAGAACCATGTTCAACCTTTTCAGTTCCAACTTCAATCGCCTTGATAGCCTGACTTGTTTCTCCCTGGATACCCTTAATGAGTTCAGATATTTCCTTTGTCGCTGTTGCAGTCCGTTCAGCCAGCTTTCTTACTTCATCGGCAACAACCGCAAAGCCCTTACCGTGTTCTCCAGCCCTTGCAGCCTCAATTGCAGCATTTAGCGCAAGAAGATTTGTTTGTTCGGCAATATCGTCAATGACTTCGATGATACTGCCTATTTTTTCGGAGCTCTTTCCAAGACCGTTTATAACATTTTCCGCACGATGAATAACTTCGGATATATCCTTAATAGCCACCAAAGTATCAGCCACTGCCTTCTGACCGCCTCTAGCGTCATTCTGCACGTTTTCACTCAATTTGTTTACATTCTGGGCGTTCTGGGCAACCTGGCTTATGGAAGCCGCCATGTTTTCAACCACCTGGGATGTTTCATTTGCAGATTTTTGAAGCTGCTCGGCGTTCCCTGCTACACCTTGAATTGACTTCGCCATCTCTTCTATCGAAGAGGATATTTCTTCAACCGATTGGGCTGTACTTTCGGCATTGCCGGCTACCTGCTGAATGGAACCTACGATTTCCTGTACCGCTGCCGATGCCTCGTCAGCAGAATCCTTCAGACTTTCGGCGTTTCCTGCTACACCTTTTATTGACTTACCCATTTGCTCTATAGAAGAAGATATTTGCTCCACAGAACTTGCAGTACTTTCAGCATTTCCCGATACCTGTTGGATAGATGCTACCATTTCCTGTATTGCGGCAGCAGATTCGTCTGCAGATGCCTTTAGGCTTTCACTATTTCCTGCTACACCTTTTATTGACTTACCCATTTGCTCTATAGATGAGGATATTTGCTCCACAGAGCTTGCAGTACTTTCGGCGTTTCCTGCTACCTGCTGGATGGAAGCCACTATCTCTTGGACTGCCGCTGCGGATTCGTCTGCCGAACCCTTTAGACTCTCGGCATTTCCTGCAACCCCCTGTATGGATTTACCCATTTGCTCTATAGAAGAAGATATCTGTTCTATCGAGCTTGCAGTACTTTCGGCATTTCCGGCTACTTGCTGTATGGAAGCTACTATTTCCTGTACCGACGCTGACGCTTCTTCAGCCGAACCCGTCAAACTTTCAGCATTGCCTGCCACACCCTTGATAGATTTGCCCATCTGTTCAATGGACGATGAAATCTGCTCTACAGAGCTTGCTGTACTCTCTGCATTACTGGCTACCTGTTGGATGGATGCTACAATTTCTTGCACCGCCGCCGATGCCTCATCAGCCGAACCTTTTAGACTCTCGGCGTTTCCTGCAACACCTTTTATTGACTTACCCATTTGCTCTATGGAAGAAGATATTTGCTCTATAGAGCTTGCGGTACTTTCACTGTTTCCCGCTACCTGCTGAATTGAAGCTACGATTTCTTGTATTGCTGCGGATGCCTCTTGTGCCGATCCTGCCGTACTTTCAGCATTTCCCGCTACCCCCTTAATGGATTTACCCATCTGTTCTATAGCAGTGGAAATCTCCTCCACCGACTTCGCAGTACTTTCTGCATTTCCCGCCACCTGTTGGATTGACGCAACCATTGAATGAACGGTAGTTGTTGCTTCTTCCGCTGAATTTGACAGGCTCTCCGCATTACCGGCTACTCCCTTAATAGATTTACCCATCTGCTCTATAGAGGAAGATATTTGCTCTACAGAGCTTGCAGTACTATCAGCATTGCCCGCAACCT
>NZ_RLII01000066.1 GCF_004102745.1 Acetivibrio mesophilus
TATTCGATGTATATTTGCTGTTAAAGGGTGATAGTGTACCAATATTTAAAACGAGGAATACATGGATAACGGATATTAAAGGACTTTCGACAACAATTACAAATGAAATTATTGATACAGCTAAAGATAAGGCAAAAGACGTTGCCCAAGAAGTGATTGATTATACAGAGGACAAAGCTGAGGATTTTGTGAAAAAGGCTGGTACTACTATAGCAGACTACATTGACTCAAAAGTAGATTTATTAGTAGATAAGGCATTTGCTAGTATTGAAAATCCTTTAAAAGAAAGTATGCACTCTGCAGAGGATATTTTTAATGACTTAGAGGCAAGTTTAAATGTTAAAGCTGAGGGAGAAATAGGAGACATAATGAATCGGATTAGCAGTGAAGTTCAAACTTTGCTTCTTCAACAAATGGAAACTGTTGAAAACAGTGCTGTAGGCAGCTACGTACCAATAAATATTCAAGGAGCTGATTATACAGATTTTCTTAAAGAATACAAAGATAGAAATCTTAAAGAAGCTGTAGCTGAGCTGACTGCAGAACTTGCAGAAGGAAAGGAGTTGCTTGGCTATAACGTGGATGAGACAAGTAAGAAAGTAAATAGTATGATCTTTAATACTATTCAAGAAGCAAAAAAGAAAGTGAAATATAATATAAAAGAGGGAATTGAAGATTATAAAGCAAATTTAGTCAATAAGTTCAAAGAAACATTCAAAAAAACTGCTGATAAGGGAAAAGATGAAGTAAATAAATTTATTGATTCTATCGGCAATACAAGTGACTCAGAAGTAATGAAAACAAACCTTAAGGGGTCTTTCCTCTCTATGAAGTATGCTGATTACCTTAGACTATTTTTACTTTTCACAAACAGCGATGTGAAGATGAAAAGAGTTGCTGATTTAATACAGGTGAATATGAGGACTATATCAGGGAGCAAAACTTTTAAAATCTCAGAATGTAGTACCTATATGCGCATCGAATCTTCAGTTTCAATAAAGTATTTGTTTGCAACAAAACCTTTTATGCCAAAGGAATTGAGAACCGAAGATGGAAAAAGAATAAAGCTTGATGTTGTCCTGTATAAGGGATATTAACATAAAAAAATGATTATTAAAAGAAAGGGATGTTGAAGAATGATTAGAGTAAAGTTAATATTAGTAGCAGTAATAATATGTGTAGCATCTTTATTATCGGCTTGTGGTGGCAGCGAGGAAGGAAATAGTCAACCTTCTAATACATCGACAGCAAACTCGACACAGAGTACACAGAATGCAGGAGATAAAAAAGAAAAGACTAATGCGGAAAAGTTTTTGGAGTATGCCATAGAAGCTGCTTATTTGAGGAATTTTACTGAAACTGGTGATTATGCAGGTGTAATGAATACATTACATGACATATATAAGAAAGATATTGTTAATCCTTATACTGGAGGTAGTTTAATATATGTGATGAATAGAACGGCATCTTATATTGAAAATAGTAATATGTCTGTAACAAGAGGGTTAGGTGTTGACTGTGTAGTAATAGACGATTATATGACAGACCTTGAAGAAATAGATACAAACGATGTGGTTTATTGCGTAAATCCAGAAAGTAAAGGTATGGTATTTGCATTT
This sequence comes from Acetivibrio mesophilus, assembly GCF_004102745.1. Classification (GTDB taxonomy): domain Bacteria; phylum Bacillota; class Clostridia; order Acetivibrionales; family Acetivibrionaceae; genus Hungateiclostridium; species Hungateiclostridium mesophilum. Next base: position 1,620 of record NZ_RLII01000066.1, read on the forward strand.
TGGTTTAAAGATGGTGTATACATATATGAGATTAGTGAAAATGGTGAGAAAATAAATGAAATTGAGCATTTCTTTGAAGAAAAAAATAAAGAGCAATAGAACTACGTTTTAATTAAGTGTATGTTTACTGCTTTTATGAGAGTAAAACTATAATAAAAACTGGAGGTTTTATAATGAAAAGACTAGCAGCATTAATGTTAACAGTATTTATCTTAACCATATTTTCCTCAAGCATGACTTATGCAATTAATATACCTCTTCGTGTAGTTGTAGATGGGGAAGAGGTGAATTTCCCGGATGCTCAGCCCTTCATTGATGCAAATGGAAGAACACAGACGCCGTCAAGGTTTATTGGCGAAGCTATAGGAGCGATAGTAACTTGGGATGGAAATGCCAAAAAGGCAGTATTTAAAATGAGCGGAACAACACTAGAGTTGTTTATTGGGAAAAAGGAATATCAGTTGAATGGGCAAAAGAAACAAATGGACACAGAGGCATTGTTGATAGATGGAAGGACATTTGTACCAGCCCGCTATGTAGCAGAAGCATTTGGTGCAACTGTTAGGTGGAAAAATGAAATTAAAACTGTGTATATAGATACAGATGATATTGGTAAAGTAGTAGATGAAGGTGACACAAGGGAAGTAGCTGGATTTATTGTACCAAAGAATATAGATTTATCAGTTTCAGCTATAAAAGATGACTTAAACTATGAAGCAGTGTTCACAATAGATTTTCTAAGAAAAGATGTTGAAAAGCAGAAAGATGACATGGAGAAAATATTATTACAAAGGTTTAGTGAAGATACGGTAAAAGAAATCATGAACGTTGTGAGGTCTAAGGTTAAAGATACAGATCTTATTGAAGCAAGATATTTTTATGATACTAAGACTAGCCAATATATTTTTCTTGCTAAGTCATGGCCAATGAGAGGATCTACGATTACGCTATATATATTAATAAAAGGAGTAAAACCTCGTTCGTTGTCTTAGAGATATGATAGTGTAAAGTAGCATATGAAAAATGTGGCCTGCCACTATCGAGACAAAATGCACCTTGAAAAGTGAAGAATATACCAAAGTTCCGCATTTATTCCACGGTCCTCTTGACAATGAGCCTCTGCCG
>NZ_RLII01000067.1 GCF_004102745.1 Acetivibrio mesophilus
TGTTATTGTCAATAAAAATTCCCCAAAAAGGGGAAAGATTTTTCCCCACCTAAAAAAAGATAGAAAAACGCTATCTAACAGAGAAAAAACTTTTTCAAGAATCCAGTTTACAACAAGCCTCCCCCATATGATTACATGCCAGTGAGGCCAGCCTACCATACCCCCGTGGGTATTCCTTTTAAGTAGGGCTGAGGGGTATGATAAACTGGCCTGCCTTAACAGGCTATCATACGGGACCACTCTCATTATAAACCGCACTTAAAAAACTTTTTTCACGCTTTTAGTATACTACATACCTAGTTATGTGGATAAATAAATATGTTTTTGTCAAAGAACAGTACCCTGCTAATTTTATTCATTGTCTTGAATTTTTACAGATGTAGCTTTAAGGCTTTCCTTGCTTTGCTTCATTCGATAGCTTTCACCCTTTATAACTACAAAATGACAATGATGAATAAACCTATCTAATATTGCTGTTGCTAAGACTGGGTCATAGAATATTCTGCCCCACTCATCAAAAACTTTGTTTGATGTTATTATCATTGAACCTTTCTCATATCTTCTCGATACGATTTCGTAAAAATCATCTACACTGTTCTGATTGAGTTTTTTTAGCCCTAATTCGTCTAGTATCAATAGATCCGGATTTGTGTAGTACTTTAGCCTTTGACTGAAAGAATTATCGGCTCTTGATAAATATAAGTCTTCAAGCATATGATTTATTGTTGTAAATAATACATTGTATCCTTGAGATATAGCCTTTACTCCAAGTGCTATACCTAAATGAGTTTTTCCAGTCCCTGGCGGTCCTATGAAGGCTACATTTTCTTTCTTGCGGACAAATTCACAGGTTGCCAAATTGTATATAAATCTTTTATTAATAGAGGGCTGCTGATTAAACTGATATTCCTCTAATGTCTTAATTTGAGGAAATTTTGCCTTCTGCATCCTCTTTTTATTACCATTATCTTTGCGGTTTGAAAATTCATCACTTAAAAGCAGTTCTAAGAACTCCATGTAAGACATCTGCTCTTTGATAGCTTGCTCATTTCTTGTCTCTAATGTTTTTATGAACCCTGATAGCTTTAACTGCCTTAGTCTTGAAAACATTAAATCATTCATCTCTTTTTACCTCATCTCAGTTTAGAAGTTTTGAATACTCTGATAACGGCCTTGTTAAGAAGGTTTCTTCTGAGTTAATATATGTTTGGTTTGTTTCTACAGGCAGCAAATTAATTCCCTGTTCGCAAATTCGTTTTACCGTTTTATATTTCAGTGCATTATACATATATGCCCTATGGCAGGCACTATCAATAGTAGTATTGTCATACTTTTTCCTTAAGGAAATTATTCCTGCAATAGCCCGATAGTTATATTTTGAGTCTATCTGTTCTAAGAATTTATCAAAAAATATAGCTGCATGCTTTCCAATTTCGCCCATTTTCTCTCGATATCTTGACTTTATCTCATTAGCTGTGATATTTTTATAATCAGGATAATGATTTTTATCTGTGAAGAATTTGCCCTTTTCATTCTTTTCTACGGGATGAAGGGCTATTTCTTTATCCTTATATATTGCTTTAAGCAGATTATCTATAATAACAATGTCAACCTCCTCACCAATGTATGCGTACGGTACAGAATAGTAATTACCTCCATATGAGATGTGACAGTTTGGCATTACAGTTGCCGAAGTTATTTCAGATATGTTGTATTCTTCCGTAGGAAGAGGGAGAAGTTTTTCTTTTTCATACGAATTGAATTCTTCAGATGGAACTTTTTTTGTTGTACCGTGTATTCTAACATTAGCTATAGTCTCAAGCCACTCCATTAAAAATGCTTTGGCCTCATCAATATCTTTAAATTCTCGTGCTTTAAAGCAGTTATCCTTCACATATTTTATATTTGATTCTACCTTTCCCTTATCTGTAGGTGTTGCTACCCTACATGGTTCCGGAGCAAATCCATAATGAGAAGCAAATGCTGCATAATTCCTTTGAACAACAGGCTCATAAAAATCAGCTTCCAATACAGCTGCTTTAAGATTGTCAATTTTAACATTCTGTGGTACTCCTCCGAAATATCTAAAAGCTTTTTTATGACAATCTATGAATGTGGAAACACTCTGGTCAAATACAATTTGCACATACATATATCTGGAATAGCTGAGTTCCATTACAAAAATCCAAGCCTTTTTGTACTTGCCGTCCGGCAGTTTAATAGTGCCAATATATCCAAAGTCCACTTGTGCCTCTTCACCAGGAAGACTGTGTAGTACCATATATGCTTTAGGTGGAGACTTTTTTATTTTAGCAACATATTTTTTTACAGTGTCATAACTACCCTGAAATTCAAATTCTCGGACTAAATCTTGATATATTCTTATTGCTTTCAAGTCTTTAGTTACTTGTATCTGAATGTATTCCTTATATGGATCAAGTATTGAACAAGTTTCTTTTCTTTCAACAATTCCTTTCTCATTAAGTTCATTAAGAATCCGTCTTACGGTCTTTCTGTCAATTTCAAGTATTTTTGCAATTTGTGTCTTGTTATATCCTTTTTTTGATAAAGTTTGTATTGTTGTATGCATTGCTACCCCCAACATTATTATCGACTCCCACTTATATAATTAACATTATGTTAATCTACAAGTGGAAGTTTGTGAATAGGTGGGGCATTTTCTTTCCCGAAACCGGGTAATTTAATTTTACCACTGAC
>NZ_RLII01000068.1 GCF_004102745.1 Acetivibrio mesophilus
AATGCGGGAGTTGGTAACTTAAAAAGTCTTAACAAAGCTCCAAAAGGTGATAACATAGTTTATAGAGCTTTAAATCAAAAGGATTTTGATAGATTACAACAAGGTTTAGGCTTAGAAGCTAAGAATCCTACCGGTAATTGGAAACTTGATGAACATTTAGTTAGCGGATCTAGCAAAAAATCTTGGTCAAATGACCCGTGGATTTCAACAACAACAGACTTGGAAGTTGCAAAAGGATTTAATGAAGCAGGAAATAATTTAGGTGTGATTGCAATTGATATGAATAAAGTAAATTCAAAGGCATTAAAGGGATTTGAAATTTATCCAAGAGTAAATGGTGTTGAAGGATTACCTTACCACTATTCTATATGGCAACAAGAAGTATCAGTATTTGGCGAAATACCTTTAGATGCAATAATGGGGGTTGTAAAATAATGAACGATAGAATTGAAGAGATTACTAAATTGATCAATGATTTGACCACAGATTTGCTTGTGCCAATAAGAACCTCAAAATTGGTAAATAAAGAGGCTTTCTCAGAATTTTATAAGTTACTGGATGAAGTAATAAAATTAGTTAGTGAGAAAGAGTTAATTAACAGAAAATTAGCAGGATTACTATTCTTTATTTACACAACTATTTCAGCGGAAGCAGAACACACAAATTACTCAAGCCCTATATTTTTAGAGGCAAGTAAAATCGAAGATTACTTGAGTAAAATTTTATGGGATTCACCATTTGGCAAAGGTACAATCTGATTAATGAATTTAAGAAGTTATACGTAGGTGAAATAATAAATAATAGTTGAGGTATGTTATATGGCAATTATGTTTTACAAAGTAAATGATGAGTATGGTTGTTTTTCCAATTTTTCCAAGCATGGATTTGAGCTTAATGGTAAGTGCTGGAGTACAAGTGAACATTATTTTCAAGCTCAGAAATTTGCAGGAACGGAATATGAAGAAGAAATTCGACTATCTGCAACACCAATGGAAGCTGCTAACCTTGGGAGAGATAGAAATAAACCTTTAAGAAATGATTGGGAGCAAGTTAAAGATAGTATTATGAAAGAAGCCGTTTTGGCAAAATTTAAAACTCATGATGATATTCGAGAAATTCTTATATCAACTGAAGATAAAGAGATTATTGAAAAAACTACTAGTGATTACTATTGGGGTTGTGGTTCTAATGGCACTGGTAAAAACATGCTTGGTAAAATACTTATGGAAGTTCGTACAATCTTAAAAACAGATATTTAAGTTACAATTTGAAATATTGTGCTGGGGTAGCTCCCCCCAGCTTTCTTTTTATTTTTCAGTATATTTCTTTATATCCGAAATTACAGTTTTGAGCATTTGCTAAGATGCTAAGAAGCAAGAAACCCAAACCACCCTACATAAAAACTCCACAATCCAGTTTGAGCTTACCTCATAAGGAATAATCCGACGCGTCGAGTGTGCTGTTGTGGGATTTATTTTTATTATTATGGTAGAATTGAAATATCTACAAATAGAGAATAAAGAGGTGTGTATAGAATGCAAGAAATAAACTATATTAAGGGTGATGCAACAGCTCCAATTTCAAAAGGTGAAAAGATTATTTGTCATATATGTAATGATATTGGTGGTTGGGGAAAAGGTTTTGTATTAGCTATTTCAAGGCGTTGGAAGGAACCTGAAACAGAATACCGTAAGTGGCATAGAGAAAAAAGCAACTTTTTACTTGGAGAAGTGCAGTTTGTAAGAGTTGAACAGTATATTACAATAGCAAACATGATAGGTCAACGTGGAATTAAAACTGGCTCAAAAGGTGTACCAATTAGATATGATGCAGTGGAGAAATGCTTGGAAAAAGTATGTTCAAAAGCAAAAGAACTGGGTGCAAGTATACATATGCCAAGAATAGGATGTGGACTTGCAGGTGGTAAATGGGAAAAAATAGAGCCACTTATTATAAAAAATTTAATAGCAAATGACATAGAGGTTTTTGTATATGATTTTTAAAACAGATTTTATAAAAAAACAAGCCCTACCATATAGCAGTAGGACAACGCATTACTGATAGAAAATCAGTTCAAAATATATGATCTTCCGCGATCTTATTCAATCAATAGTAGTCGACCATGAAAACATAACAATCTACTATAATGAATATACCACAATCCGGCAAATGCTAAATAAAGTGTCTTTTGGTACAGTAGTACAACAGCCGGAAGAGTACGACTTTGGCAGGAGGAAGCTTAAGGCATAAATACTGAATTTCTCATTTTTGAAGCAGGATGACATTTTTCCTTTTTCAGCAGTTTTTTCACACTAGAATATAAAATACCGTACAGATTTCATAAAAAAACAGTATAGAAAGTATTCCTGAAAAGTATCTGCGTAGTCTACTCACGAAGCGATATCCCGGGTCTTTTGCCCCCATTGTTTAGAAACGCTGACGGAGGCATACTTTAAGAATCTTTGGAGTTGGCTTTAAATCGGCTTATGAAGTGTCTTTTAAGGAACTTGTAGAGCCAGAGCAGGAAAGGAATACGATAATAGATTTATTGTATTCCTTTCCTGCCCTGTAAGCAATTTTTAGACCCTTCGAAAAAACTACATATTTATACAAATAAAAATAAAGATTAAAGTGTTTTGGAAAATGTAATCTGAACAATCATTGTACTTTTCTGCCCCATTTTTTAGAGCC
>NZ_RLII01000069.1 GCF_004102745.1 Acetivibrio mesophilus
CAGCACTCGATTGCATTGTTTCAACGGATGGCATAATGTCATCTTTCACCAAAACAAAGGGCTTATATCTAAAATATTGATAGTACGAATAATAGTTTGGCTGACTCATGTTATCTGAACCGGTTCCGCCATAATAATAAAATGCTATTCCAACACCCCAGGATTCATATGTTGGCGGTTGGATTATATATATGAAATCCTCAGGATTATCTGCTATGCCTGCTGGCAACTGTCCCTCAATACATTTATTGAAGAATTTGCGGTTACCTGTTTGTTTTTGAACCTTATCAGGTAAGAAAGTACTAGACCCTTTTACCCATTGTCGAATAACACTATATGTTGATGCAAATTTATCCGGTTGATAATCGAGATATTGTTTTGTGTGCGTATCCTTAGGATCATCTGGTGACAACTCCTTCGTAATACCTTTTTGACCTTTTATCGGCAAAATCCACGGCTCCTTAATCCATCTACATACGTATGTAATTTCATCAATATGAAACTCCGGATTTGGATATGGTTCATCAATAAATGAAAACCCTAATGCTCTTGGGTTTCCATTCGAATCATACACTCTTCGATCATTTCCGTATTTTGTACCTTCTTCTGCCCCTTCAGCCACAGAACCATATACAAAAACAGGTAGGTTGCCGAATTTTTCCATTCCATTTCCATTAATGGCCATACTTTCATTTATTTCCCTCTTTTTGTAATATGACGTTTTCTTAAAATAGTCTTTATCTAATCCGTAATTGTCTTCTAAAAATTTATTTGCTAGTTCTAAGGATTCCCTCACCTCAAGATATGTATCTTTTGATTCAGCATTTACAAAAACAATTTGCGAAAGAGTAACCTGCAGAATTAGCGTCATAATAACCAAAACACTACTAATCCGTTTCACTTCTTAATACCTCTCATTCTTCAGATATATCAAAGCTTGCAGAGCAATAGAAAACATTAACGTCTTCCATAAAAGATTCTTTTATCCAAATGTATCTGCCGCTTTTTTTGTCATATATGAATTTGTCTGGCAAGTAGTATTCCCTTTCCTTTTTCTGCATAACATAAGCCATAACCTCATCTACTGTACTGCTGTCACACTTTTGCAAAAGTATTTGTCTTAAATCATCCCACTGCCCTTCTAAATTTGCTCGTAGTAAGTTGACTTCAAAACAAGCCTCACTGATTCCTCCCCAATCTTCCTCTATAGCCACCAATTTAGTATCCAAAGGTACCTCAAATCCAGCAACTATCTCAGTTCCTTCTTTCTTTGTCGGTTTTGGTTTTGTATTTATGTATACAGTCCTTATTTCGGGATCCCAGCTTACAACAGCATCAAATGCCTCTGCCACATATCTTGCCGGCACAAATGTTCTTCCTTCTTTTAATAATGCAGCTGTATCCATTGTCTTCTTTTGGCCGTTTAATTCATAGTCTTTTTTGCCTATATATAAAACAAGTTTATTGCTGCCCTTCTCAAACACTGCCTTCTGCTCTTTACCATTCCAAGTTACGTTTGCTCCTAATTTCTCTGCTATAAATCTTGCCGGGGTTTGCGTCCTTCCATTAGCATCGATAAAGGGTTGTTCATCCGGGAAATCCAATCTTTCACCGTCTACTTCAACTCTTAGTGGTAATACTATTGCCGCTTCAACGGATGTTACCATCATGAAAATACACATAATTGCCAATACCAAAGATATTTTCTTCATAAACCGATTCCTCCCTTATAATTTTAAAATTATTTTAGTTACTCAATTATATATTATAATTCACTATACAATTATACTTTATCTCAAACTCTATATCAATGTTGTCTTAAAGTTTCAAACGCTTCTTTTTCTTCTTAAAACACACGGCATTATTCTTCAGATCTTTTATAGCTTGCAGCACAATAAAAAACATTAACGTCTTCCATAAAAGATTCTTTTATCCAAATATATCTGCCGCTTTTTTTGTCATATACGTATTTTGATGGCAAATAGTATTCCCTTTCCTTTTTCTGCATAACATAAGCCATAACCTCGTCTACTGTACTGCTGTCACACTTTTGCAAAAGTATTTGTCTTAAATCATCCCACTGCCCTTCTAAATTTGCACGTAGTAAGTTGACTTCAAAACAAGCTTCAGTCTTTCCTCCCCAATCTTCCTCTATAGCCACCAATTTAGTATCCAAAGGCACCTCAAATCCAGCAACTATCTCAGTTCCTTCTTTCTTTGTCGGTTTTGGTTTCGTATTTATGTATACAGTCCTTATTTCGGGATCCCAGCTTACAACAGCATCAAATGCCTCTGCCACATATCTTGCAGGCACAAATGTCCTTCCTTCTTTTAACAATGCAGCTGTATCCATTGTCTTCTTCTCACCGTTTAATTCATAGTCTTTTTTGCCTATATATAAAACAAGTTTCTTGCTGCCCTTCTCAAACACTGCCTTCTGCTCTTTACCATTCCAAGTTACCTTTGCTCCTAATTTTTCCGCTATAAATCTTGCCGGGGTTTGCGTCCTTCCATTAGCATCGATAAAGGGTTGTTCATCCGGGAAATCCAATCTTTCACCGTCTACTTCAACTCTTAGTGGTAATACTATTGCCGCTTCAACGGATG
>NZ_RLII01000007.1 GCF_004102745.1 Acetivibrio mesophilus
GCACTTCCAAAGGAACTTAAGGGTAGGCTTTTACTGTGTGCATAAGAGCAAGAATCATGATACTTACTTAAAGCCAAATATTGAATTTTCAAGGTGCATAGAGATTATTAATCTGCGAAGTTTAAGTAAATAACAATACTGAGTACATAAAAAAAGCGATACAAGACTTTGAAGACCAATTAGAAATGTGTACTTTTGACAAGCTTCCTATTGGATATGCTCGTTCTAATTATAATTTAGGACTTGCATATGGTAATCTTTCATATCATGAAAATGCAGAAGTAAATATTCTAAAGTCTATAGAGTTTTATAAAGGCTCATTAAAGGTGAGAAATGTTGAACAAACACCATTAGAATACGCTTATACCATACAATCTATCGGAGTTCAATATTGTAGATTATCCTTGACAAAAGATTATGAGGAAAACATTTTAAAATCTATTGATAGCTTCAAAGATGCTCTTAAAGTTTTTACCGTTAAAAAATATCCCTTGTACTATGCAAGTGCATATAGAGATTTAGGGTCAGCCTATTGTAGGTTCAGCGCAATTAAAAATAGAAAAGAAAATCTAACTGAAGCAATTAAATTATATGAAGAAGCATTAAGAGTTTTTACGCAGAATAATGAAATGTATGATGCCGCACTAACAGATCTCTATCTTGGAGATGCATTATATCTTTTGGCTTTGGTAACTGAGCCGGAAAAAAACTTATCAAAATCATATTCTGCTTACATAGAAGCTCAAAAGGTGCTTACTTCTGATGAAGTTCCCTCTTTGTATGCGGCAATACAAGAAGGCTTGGGAGAGATACATATACTTAAGGCTGAGCTTGGTAATACGGAAGAGAACTTATGTCAAGCAAATAATTTTGTCCAGGAGTCTATAAAGATATTTGAGCCTCAAAAGCAAACAGGAAAATATTATGAAGGAAATATTTATTATGCTTTGTCTGAAATAAAGGACAAGGAAATAAATTTAAATAAGGCAATAGAGCTTTATCGGGAACTTCTAGAAGTTTATACAATAGATGAACATGATTTGGATTATGCCCACACTCAGATTGCACTTGGAAATTCATACGCAGAGCTTTTGGAAGTCGGTAGAGAGGAATATTTTAATAAAGCTTTAGAGTGCTTTGAAGAAGCTTTGAAAATTATATCCGCTGATTGCAGTTTTTATGACTACGCAAAAATCCTTGTAGGGCAAGCAGAGACATATAGAAAAATGGCAGAGATAACAGCATCTAGGGAGTATTTTGAAAAAGCCATCGAAAAAAATATGGAGGCTTTAAAGATATGTACAGCGCAAGAATGCCCGCTAGAATATGCATCGATCCAAACTAGTCTGGGGGATACTTATAGGGGACTTGCGCGGTTAAAAGATAAGGAAGATAACATTAATAAGGCCGTTGCTGCCTATTCAAAAGTATTGGAAATACAAGAGATAGAAAAGTTCCACTTGCGTTACTCTGAAGTACAGTATAAGTTGGGGCTCTGTTATATTGAGTTGGCCGGATTGAAAGACTCGGAGCAAAATGCAAAGAAAGCACAAGAATGTTTTGATGAGGCCTTGAAGGTTTATACCGAGGAGGGGTATTCAACACTATATGAGCAGGCAGCTAAGGCTAAAGAACAAGTGTTGAGCAGCTTTCTAGATGTATAAAGCATAATAGCGTAGGACTTCAGGATATTTAATTGCCACTTTAACCGGGCTTATCAGCCTAGTCAAAGTGGCAATTATAATTGGAATATTATATATAAGTCTTGCTTTAGCCGGAATTAAGCCTTATTCTTATCATCAAATCGCGGTTTCAGCACGATGGTTGCAAGAGGAGGAATACGAAGGCTGATGGAATAGGGCTTATTGTGCATGCCTTCCTGCGTAGCCTTAATCTCATTAAAGTTTCCAACGTTGCTGCCGCCGTATTTTTCCCAGTCGCTATTGAAAATCTCATCGTAGGTAGTGTCAAAAGGTGCACCAATGCGGTAGTTTTCATGAGGCACAGGCGTGAAGTTGCACACAAATATGAGAGAATCATGCCAGTCCTTGCCCTTTCTCATAAAGGATATTACGCTGTGTTCCGTATCATTGCAGTCTATCCATTCAAAGCCTTCGTAATGGAAGTCAACCTCATACAGGGCTTTTTCGCTTTTATAAAGGTGGTTGAGGTCCCGTACATAGTCTTGCATTTTCTTATGCATATCATAATCCAGCAGGAACCAGTCAAGGCTTTGCTTATAATTCCATTCAATAAACTGCGCAAATTCTCCTCCCATGAAAAGAAGCTTCTTACCGGGATGTCCGTACAGGTAACCATAACTTGCTCTTAGTCCTGCAAATTTTTGCCAGTAATCTCCCGGCATTTTTTCTATCATGGAGCACTTACCGTGCACCACCTCGTCATGGGAAAGAACAAGTATAAAGTTTTCGGAGAAAGCATACATCATAGAAAAAGTTATAAGGTTCTGGTGGTACTTTCTATATACGGAGTCCATACTCATATAGCGCAAAAAGTCATTCATCCAGCCCATGTTCCATTTGTATGAAAATCCAAGACCACCTGTGTAGGGAGGTTTGGTTACAAGGGCCCAAGATGTAGATTCCTCAGCGGTCATCATAACTCCGGGGAAGTATTTGTATACTGTTGAATTCAACTGCTTCATAAATTCAATGGCATCAACGTTTTCCTTTCCGCCCCAGCGATTCGGTATCCATTCTCCATCCTTTTTGCCGTAATCCAGATAGAGCATGGATGCCACTGCATCAACCCTGAGTCCGTCAATATGGTATTTGTCAAACCAGAACAGGGCATTGGCAATCAGGAAGTTTTTTACTTCATTTCTTCCGTAGTTGAATATGTGGGTACCCCAATCGGGATGCTCACCCTGCTTTGAGTCGTAATGCTCATATAAAGCTGTGCCATCAAATCTTGCCAATCCGTGACCGTCTTTCGGGAAGTGGGCCGGCACCCAATCAACCAGGACTCCGATTCCGTTTTGGTGGCATTTGTCCACGAGATACATAAAGTCTTTTGGCTCTCCATACCTGCTGGTTACTGCATAATACCCTGTAATCTGATATCCCCATGATCCATCAAAGGGATGCTCGGAGATGGGCAAAAGTTCGATATGGGTATATCCCATATATTTTACATACTCCACCAGCATATCTGCCAGTTCCCTGTATGTATGAAAGCCGTTTTCATCGTTTGAAGCCCTTTTCCATGAACCAAGATGTACTTCATATATAGATATGGGCTTTTCAAAGGAGTTGCTGTTGTCCCTTTCATACATCCAGTCTGCGTCATTCCACTGATATCCATCAATATCATATACGATAGAAGCCGTATTTGGCCGAAGTTCCGAATAAAAAGCATAGGGGTCTGCCTTGACATACAGGTCATTATGAGGGGTCTTTATCTCATATTTATATACTTCACCACTACTAATACCCGGGATGAATAATTCCCACACTCCGGAATTTCCTCTTACTCTCATCTGATGCCGACGGCCATCCCACTGATTAAAATTGCCTACAACACTGACACGCTTTGCGCAGGGGGCCCAAACAGCAAAGAATGTGCCTTCTATGCCATCAATAGTCATTTTGTGAGCGCCCAGTTTTTCATAGATTTTATGGTTGTTGCCTTCATTAAACAAATGAAGGTCAAAGTCTGAAAGTACAGGCAAGAAGCTGTAGGGGTCATAAATGGTAAAGCTGTTGCCCGCGTAGTCGGAAACATTAAGGTTGTATTTGAAAAATTCGCCTCTGTCCTTTATTACAACCTCAAAAAATCCACTATCATCGACTTTCTCCATTTTATACGTATTTTTTCCGGAGACCTCGACTACAGTTATTTCTTTCGCATTTGGAAGGTATGCCCTTACGGCCATTGCATTTTCAGACTCTAGACTGTGCATGCCCAGCACGCTGAATGGATCAGGATGTTCCGCATTGATAACCTTGAAAACCTCATCAATATTTGCTGTTGTGTTCATCATTATCATACCTCTTCTTTTTGTATTTATTTTAGTATAAACATAATATTTTCTTATTAAACAAAATCGACAAATAGGAAACAAAACTTTATTTTGTTTTCAACAATACGGATGAAACATGAATAAATAACAGGACTGATGAAGCAAGTTTTTACGCCTTGGAAAAAAACGCAAATATTATGCTAATATAATATCATAACTAATTAAAATATTACAGTAATTTTTTACTTTAAATTATTTAAATTTATTATATGCAAAAACCATGTATGATAAACTAAAGATGAGAGATAAAGGAGAAAAAACATGAAGCTTATAAAAAACGGACTTGTATTGGATAGGGAAAAAGGTTTTGAGACACGGGATTTGCTGATTGACAGCGGGAAAATCATAAGGATTGGTAAGGAAATTGAGGTTTTGGAAAAGGACTGTGAGGTTTTAGATGCGGAAGGCTTTTATGTGGTGCCGGGATTCATTGATATACATATGCATGGAGCTGCTGGCATTGATATCATGAAGGCAGACCCGGATCAGCTAACTGAGCTGTCTTTATTCCTTGCGTCTAAGGGGGTTACATCATTTCTTGCTACGGTTATGACCGATTCCAGGGATAATATTGAATATGCCCTTGAGAATATCCGCATTAGTATGGAAAGAGGGCTGATGGGAGCAAAAATAGCCGGCATCAACATGGAAGGACCGTTTATAAATCCGAAATACAGGGGCGCTCATCCATTGGAGCATATTCTAAAGCCAGATGCAGGAATAATCAATGGGTTTATTAGAAAATCGGGAAATAACATAAGGCTTATGACGGTTGCGCCTGAATTGGATGGAATTGAGGAAATAATCCGGGAACTAGAAAAAGAAACTATAGTCTTTTGTGCAGGGCATTCCGGTATTGATTTTGACGGAGCAAAGGATGCCTTTAAAAACAGCTTTAGGCATGTTACCCACCTTTTTAACGCAATGACAGGGATTCATCATAGGGAACCGGGACTTGCAGGGGCTGCATTAGACAGCGATGGTGTAACGGTGGAAATAATTCCTGACCTAATACATGTGCATGGGGCGGTAATTCAAATGATTGTTAAATGCAAAACACCGGACAGGGTGGTCCTTATAACTGACTCTATTTCAGCGGCTGGGATGGGGGATGGAAAACTGCAGTTTGCAGGGGGATCAATTACAGTCAAGGACGGTGCGGCTGTTTTTGATAATGGAGTATTGGCCGGAAGTACCCTTACAATGATAGACGGTATCAGAAATATGGTCAAAGAATTGGGATTTCGCTTGGAGGATGCAATCAAAATGGCCTCTGAAAACCCCGCGAAGCGAATAAATGTTTTTGATAGGAAGGGGAGCCTCGCAGAAGGAAAAGATGCAGACATTGCAATATTAGACAAAAAATTGAATGTCTGCAGAACAATAATCGAAGGCGTAACGGTCTATCCTACATTTCCATACCGGCTGAGTAGGTAATAACTCGGTTTTTGCCTGCCTGCTTTGCTTTGTACAGGGCTATATCAGCTGTTTTTATCAGGTCGTTTTTGTTATCCGCATATGTGGGAAAAGTTGATACTCCAAAGCTGCAACTTATATTTGGCAATTGAACATTATTTATTTTAGGCATGGGCTCTGAAGCTATCGATTCCCTGATACGTTCAGCTATATCATAGGCGTTTTTTGTATCGGAGGACGGAAGTATTGCCATGAATTCCTCTCCTCCATAACGAGCAACAAGGTCGGTCTGTCTTAAACACCTTAAAATAACCTGTGAGAATACAACCAGCACGGCATCACCGGCAGTATGTCCATAGGTATCGTTTATTCGTTTGAAGTTGTCAATATCCATCATAATAACGCTTAATTTCTGATTTGAGAAACTGGTAATCTCAATCTGATTATCGAGATAGTATTCCAGGAACCTTCTGTTATAAAGCTTTGTAAGCTTGTCAGTGGAGGCATTCTTATTAAGCTGTCGTAAAACTCTCTTGCTGCTGATAACCGGCTTGGCAACTTCTATATAAGATTTAACTTTTGATATTAGCGGTTCTACAAAATAGTTTTTTGACTTTGAATAAAGCTGCAGAATTCCTAATGTAATATCTCCTTCGGTTATCGGCAGACAAATGTAGCTTCCCGATTTATGCTCCGGAAGCTGGCTGGCACATGGTATATCCGTAGCTATATTTTTTACCAGGCATTCCCGGCCATACTTCACTACAGGACAGTTCCTTGGCTCCATAGTGCAAAGGGGCAATCTTTCTTTTGTAAGCCTCTCCCAGACCACTTCATTTGCAGATACTTCCCTACGGTAGAATAGAGTTATATGATTGCTAATGCGCATTCTTTGTATAAAGTCGTACAAAGTTTGATATGCCTCAATTTCTGAGGCAGATCTGTGAATTATATCCGTGAAATCCTTAAAGTTCTTAAGCTCTTTTTCATTTGCGTGCTCCATGGAATAGTTCCTTATCAATATACTGGAGACTTGAAATATTATCACATACAAAACTCCGCTGTGTATTGAAGTAAACATAATTAAAGGAACTTTGCTCAAAGGGTTGTCAGCATAATTGGAGAACAACATATGAGTAGGCAAAGTTAAGCCTGCACCAGCAACTAGAGAAAGCAACAGTAAAGTAAAAAAACCAGGTTTCTTTTTATTTGAAGTTTTTTTTGACACGTTCATCTCACCCTTCCTAAAGGATGTATAACAATTCATATTGGTTCATAGGTTTCCAGGTTTCAAACAAGTCCAATCAATTTGGAGCCGTATTTATTGTGTTGGTGAAATGTCGAATAAAAACTGTTGATAAATCATAATTGCTGCAAACACCAGTTCGCAAAAAAGCAGTACGATACCTCGCTTCCTCACTCAATTAATAATTTTATACTTGCATATAATAATATAATACCATATAACTAGTGTTTTGGGAACAGTTTTTACACATTCAGTTTCTGCCTCACATCATTATTTTTGAAAATAAATAATATGTAAAAGCAAAAAATACTCTCGAAATCTATTGAATGTGGCAACTATTAATAAAATAATTATACATAAAATAATTAAGCAAAAAGATAAATTTTTATCGAGAGATTGTTTCAATTATAATAAATCTTTTGTTATAAGTAAATGAGATTTTAATAATTTAACAATAATTTAATAAAAAGTTTAACAATAATTTAATAAAAATAGTTGTACATATTAAAAAAATGTGATAAAATTAACGTCTGTAAAATCCTTGCTCTGTTCTCGTGAAACAGGGCCGTTTAGTCCGGGAGGAGGTGAAGTCGAATGACAAATAAATACGAAACTATCTTTATTATTAGTCCTGAATTTAGTGAAGAAGACACAAAATCCTTAATTGAAAAAATTAAAGGCACCATTGAATCTTCAGCTCAATTGGAGAATATAGATGAATGGGGCAAGAGGAAGCTTGCTTATCCTATTAATGACTTTAATGAGGGCTATTATGTTTTGGCAAACTTTACTGCTGAATCAAGTTTTCCCCGTGAGCTCGAAAGAATTTACAAAATAACCGATGGCATCATCAAAGATATTATTATTAAAAAGGATAATTAAGGTGAAATTATGAATAAGGTTATTTTAATGGGAAGACTTACAAAGGACCCTGAGCTAAGATACACAAATGTCAACAATACCGCGGTAGCAAGCTTTACAATAGCTGTAGACCGGCGTTTTGCCCGACAGGGAGAGGAAAAACAGGCAGATTTTTTCCCCGTTGTAGCGTGGGATAAAAGTGCAGAGTTTTGCTCGAAGTATTTTACAAAAGGTCTCAAAGTAGTAGTCATTGGAAGACTGCAGACTCGTACGTGGGATGACAACGAAGGAAAGAAACATTACGTAACCGAGGTGGTTGCGGAAGAGTTGCATTTTGCCGAGAGTAAAAAGAGTCAAGGAATGGGAGATATAAGACCTGCAGCAGAAACTTCACAGCCGGCGGATGGATTTTATCCGGTGGATGATGATGATGAACTTCCATTCTAGGATGGCGTAGGAAACTACAAAATATTAATAAATTATTAGATTGAGAAAGGAGGCGTTACTGAGTTATGGCAGCTCCTAAGAAGGACAAGAATAACAAAGATTTTGACAGAGCCGATGCTAAAGGCCCTATGAAAATAAGAAGAACAAAAAAGAAGATCTGTGCTTTTTGTGTTGATAAAGTAACTGACATAGATTATAAGGATATAGCAAAGTTAAAGAAGTACATTTCCGAAAGAGGTAAAATATTACCAAGAAGAATATCCGGAAACTGTGCAAAACATCAACGCGAGATGACAATTGCCGTTAAGAGAGCAAGGCATATTGCATTGCTACCTTATACATCAGACTGATATAACAAAGAGATAAAAGCAGCCTGCATATGTTTGCGGGCTGTTTTTTAGCATCTTTCATCTCACTCCTTTTTTAGAGCAAGGGATGCGTTTAATTCTCCTCCAAGCAGTATTATTATGCTTATCCAGTACAGCCAGACAAGAAGTGCTATTATCCCGCCGATACTGCCATACATTTTTGAAAAGTCAGCGAAGTTATTTATATATAGTGAAAATAGTGAGGATACCAATATCCAGCTTGTGGCGGCGAATATAGAGCCTGGTAAAACCTCCCTTAGAGAAAGCCGTCGATTGGGTGTCAGCATATAAAGAAGGGTAAACACGGTAAGCATTAGAATTATAGGTATAAGAAATCTAGTGATCGTAAAAGCCACTCTAAAGAGGCTCGAGAATCCAAAATAATAAAATAGTTTTCTCTCTGCAGTTTCTCCAAATAACATAAGTGCCAATGAAAATATAATAGTAAAGGCAAGAATAATTATTGCAATTAGGGATACTATTCTTACCTTCCAGAAGGGACGGGATTCTTTCTGGTCATAGGCCTTGTTTAGTCCTCTTATAACAGCTTTCATACCATTGGAAGAGGCCCATAATGCAGCTATCATACCAAAGGACAAAAAAGTCTCCCTAGGTGAAGCCGTTACATCATTCACAACATCAAGTATCGTATTAAAAGCAAGAGGAGGCAGAATCTGAGAAAAAGTATTCATTGCTTTTTCCCCGGTTATAGGTGTATAGCTTAAAAGTGTAATTAAAAAAATTAAAAAAGGGAAAAGTGCGAGAATAAAATAATAAGTCAACTGTGCTGCCAGTGCAGGTACATCATCATCCTTTGACCTTATGTATATATCTTTGGCGGTTTTATATAATTTAAAATTTGCTTTAATAACCACAGAATTCATCCCCTTTAATTTAAAGTTATTAGTGGAGTAATAGGGTAAACTACAGACACTAGAACAGGAAGCCCATAGCTTATAGTATATTACCAGAGTATAACAAAAATGTACATAAGGATAAAAATACTATTAATACATATTGGAAATAACGTCTTTGTCTGATAAAATAGAAATTAGACGATGAACTTTCCTAACTATGAAGAGGGGTGAAACTATTTTGAGAGTCAGAAAAGCGATTATACCAGCAGCAGGTTTGGGTACCAGATTTTTACCTGCTACAAAGGCTCAGCCTAAAGAGATGCTTCCTATTGTTGACAAGCCAACAATTCAATATATTGTTGAAGAAGCTATAATGTCAGGTATCGAAGATATTATAATTATTTCGGGAAGAAGCAAAAGAGCAATTGAGGACCACTTTGACAAGTCATATGAGCTGGAGCAGGAGCTTGAAAAGAAGGGCGACCAGGATCTACTTAAGTTGGTTCAGGATATATCAAACTTGGCAAACATCCATTATATTCGTCAAAAAGAAGCTAAAGGCTTGGGGCATGCCATATATTGCGCAAAGTCCTTTATAGGCGACGAGCCTTTTGCAGTATTACTAGGTGATGACATTGTGGATTCAGAGGTGCCGTGCATCAAACAATTGATGGATGTTTATGACGAGTACAAGACGACGGTATTGGGAGTACAACAGGTTGCGGAGGACCAAGTATCAAAGTATGGTATAGTAGGCGGAAAGGTTGTGGATAACAGGGTATATAAAGTAAAGGATCTTGTGGAGAAGCCCGACAAATCCGCAGCACCGTCCAATATAGCCATCTTGGGCAGATATATTATTACTCCTCAGATTTTTGAGCATCTTGAAAATGCCAAGCCCGGCAAGGGAGGAGAAATTCAGCTTACAGATGCATTAAGAGACCTTATGAGACAGGAAGCAATGTATGCTTATGATTTTGTTGGAAAGCGTTACGATGTGGGAAACAAACTCGGATTTTTACAGGCAACAGTGGAGTTTGCTTTGGATAGGGATGATCTTAAAGAAGAGTTTGGAGCATATTTAAAGGATATAATAAGCGGACTGTAGAATTAAGATTTTTGCATTAGAATCAAGACGAAGTAATATCGAATACCGAATATGTGAAATATAGTGCCAATAAATACTATTGCCGATTTAATTGGGGTTTGTAGACCGTAAATTAAATCGGCAATAATTTATTTAGCCTCTTGTAGTCGAAGGAAAGGGGCAAAAGCTAGTTATTTAAGTGGTGATTTGTATTGGTAGCTAACTTCTTTTCCGTTTACTGTTACCTCGATGTATTTCACATTCTCAGCATTATCAGGGGTGAGCCCGCTAATATTTAGTCCGGTAGTACCAAAATATTTAATTCCATTGTCGGAATAACATGTTTCGTAGCTTTCATTATAGAAGACCCAAATATTCTTTCCGGTTTTTTCTTTGTGTTCCACCAGGATATCCTTGAACAATTTGGCTTCTAGAGAGTCACTGAAGGTATCGGGAGAGTTCTTCATAAATATGAAGATATTATCTCCGGTATGGGAATTAAGCTTATCAAGGAACCACTGCCATTGACCGGCAGAGCTTGTTCTTATGCTTTTTTCCGTAGTGTTCAGCACAATCAGTCGATTACTGGCAACATCTATATGGGTATTGGTCTTTATATCTGCAATGTTTTGGATGCTTTTTGTGTAATTATCAGCCTTAACCTTATCATAGAATCTTGTGTTTAAAAGCTTTTGCAGCATATTTTCGGGATTGCTTTTTCCGGAAAATACAGAGATTTTGATCGAATCATTATTTAAAGCAACCTCTCTGTTGTCTTTGTCGGAAAGAACAACATCCTCTGGAATAGTGTCATCCTTAATTTCAGGGAATGTTGCCTTGGTCAGGCTGAGTTCATCGATGTAAATAGAACCTGAGCTGGGCACTGGGTTAACCTGTACAACATACACCTTTGTTAATTTGGACGGGGACTTAATGCCTTGCAGTGAAGCAAATACCCGTTTCCATCCGGTCCAGCTCATATCCCTGGTAAAATCAATAAGATGCTTTTGACCGCTGGCATCAACTACTTCTGCCCTAAGCCAGTTGGGGCTTTCGGAGGGATTATTGACCAACATACTGATTTCGGTAGCGTTGATGTCGAGGTTAATTCCCCCGTTGGAAAATACCAAGTATGCTGCCCTGGTTCCCTCGAGATATGAAAAGTCATAACTGAGTTTTCCGGAGTAGTTGCCGGATTTTTTTTCTTCTGCAGAAATCTCATACGAACCCGGCAAATCCGCAGGCACAGTCTGGAATGAGCCGTTTTGCACCTCGAAGTTATCTAGAGGGTGCACAGATTCCGACGCAACAGATATAGCGCAGTAGGCACGGGCATCGCCTAAAGAGACTTCTATATATCCCGTACCGGATTTGAGAGCAGTAACTGTATTTTTCTCAATGCTCACTATGTCACTGCTAACTGTCCACTTAATGTCAGCAGGGTTTATATATGAAGAGTAGCCGTTATTGTCAACTCCCTTGACGGTAAGAGAATGAGAATTTCCCTTCACAAGGTAGAGCTTTTTATCACTTAAAATAAGTTTGTTTGGCGCTTCCAGAGCCCTTATGGTTGTGCTGGCCTTTATACCGTTTACCGATGCTGTTATTGTACCTACACCGGTGGATTCGGGACGGAAGGCATTTCCTTCAAAGCTTCCTTTAATGCCGGAGACACTCCACTGGATACTGCTCTGATCAACTGATATAGGATTGAAATATTTATCATAGCCCTTAACGGATAATTGAATTGAGGTATTTACAAATACATTGGGCACAGATTCGATTATCATACCTTCAAGGGATGAGGGAGGAGCAACGGAAAATACGCCTATAGCAGTGGAAATACTTCTTAACGCCCCATCGGACGGAGTATTTACAACCTTAAGGTTGTTGGTTGCAGGAATTCTTGAAACCATTGAGGTCGAACCGCCGCCATCAAGGTTTATGGCGTTATAAGCTCCTAGACTCAGCATTAAATTTGCCAGCTCCCGCTGGGTCATACCCTTGCTTGCTGCCTGACGGCCATCGACGGTTACAAGCAGCAGTTCCTTGCCGGACTTTGAGCTTCCGGCAGCAGTACGGGGATGAACTCCGGATATCTCGTAGGAGAATTTTTCGGGTATTTGTCCGTCTTTGACAAGAATGGCACTGCCTGTTACAGCCATTTCGATATTTTCCCAATCCAGAACTGTAGAAAATGAGAGTTCCACAGGATCTCCTTCCTTAAAGTGCTCGAGAAGATATTGGGCGTTTGCACCTCTAGATATAATTACATAACCATTCTGAGGAATTTCAATTGCAGGGAGATTCTGACGGATTTCCACGACAGCATCATCAACAACCACTACCTCCACTAAGTCAGGATAATCCTGGGATACACCAAGAGAATATTTCTCCCATGCACTGCTCCATATGGTTATATCGTTATATTGAAAGGAGCTGGGCTTATTGTACTGGGTGACTTTGGCGGTGCTTCCATCTGGAGCATATATATTTATATCTGTCTTCCAGAAATCATAATACACATTGTTTTCTTTATCGATAGCCAAAGTCGCCATGGAATCGCTGTACCTATTATATTCGGAATCCACAGACAGAAATTCTCCCGACTGTATTACAGGTCCATCGGGATAACCCTTCCCCGATTCTCCTTTTAGCCAGTTGAAAAAGCCGGCATTTATAGCCGCTACGGCACCGGAAGACTGGGCTAAATTCTTTACATTGGTAAGGTTTTTTACAGATTCCGAGTTGATTAGAGTGTCTACCTTGACATTCGGATTATCAAGGTTAACCCTTAATACGTTGATCTTTTGCCATCCATCATCGGTAAACCTTGTGATGGTCTCTAAGGTCACGCCGGATGTAACAGTCTCCTTTGTTTTTGACTCATAAATAGTAGCGGCATTAGCATTGGCAAAAGAAAGCGCAAAAATAAGAGACAAAATCGCAATAATAGATATACTTTTTCTTATGTACTTCATAGTGTTTCCTCCTATTATAGTTTTTAGTTATGTGTAAAGTTTTACCAATTATCTATTCCCGAACGCTTGATAGCTCCAAAAATATTGCTTTTTATTTCCCGGTTATCCTTTTTCAAATCCCATAAAAGATCCTTTATATACTGCCTTTTGGTATAGCCGTTGGCAGGGCAGGGGTTATGTACCGTTGTTATATTATTCCCCTTAATAAACTCTTTTACAAGCTTCTCCTCAGTATATATCAGTGGCCTTATAAGGTAGAGGCCTTTCCTGTCAAGGTAAGTTACCGGTGAAAAGGTATGAATTCTGCCTTCGTAAAAGGTGCTGAGGAGAAAAGTCTCAATGACATCATCCATGTGATGAGCAAGGGCAACTTTGTTGCAGCCAAGTCTTTTGGCAGTATTATGCAAAGCACCTCGTCTGAGATTGGCGCAAAGAGAGCAAGGATTTTTCTCTTGACGTTCTTCGAATACAATTTTGCCTATAAGCGTTTCTTCAATGGTATAATTCACATCAATTTTTTTACACAGTTCCTTAACGGGCGAAAGGTCAAACTCCCCAATTCCCATTGTAAGGGTCACAGCTTCAAGCTCGAACTTTACCGGTAAGAAATTTTTAATCTGCCTCAGGGCAACAAGAAGTGCAAGACTGTCTTTCCCACCGGACACTCCCACTGCGATTCTATCACCCTCCTGAATCATATCGTAGTCCTGTATGGCCCGTCGTATCTGACCTAGTAACCTTTTTATAGTGAACACCTCGTTTCTGCTTCAGAAGTCTAGTTTACATAAACAAATATAATTCCTCAGGTTAATTATAAGTCATGTGATTACTGGTATCAAGTTAACATTGTGTTACAAATACTGGGGTAAGGGGTTTGTGTATAGGTGTGCGAAAAAACTCAATTTTGAAAGTAAAACAAAGAAATATAGTAATAATTTGCGAAAATCGGGCGAAAGGGAGATTGAATTAGTGAGGTCTATGTAGTAGAATAATTTTTGCCGTTAAAAAATATCGGGGTGTAGCGCAGTTGGTAGCGCACGTGGTTTGGGACCATGGGGCCGGGGGTTCAAGTCCTCTCACCCCGACCAAAAAATTAGCGGAAAGAGCTGTACAGAGTTAAGAACTGTATAGCTCTTTTGTTTTTGCACTTTTCTTATCCACGTATCTATTTTGTTCTGTCGGTGAATTTGTGTCAGCTCTCTTTGTAACAACTTATGTAAATTATGAATAGTATATTTGTGATTGGCATAATGTTGATTTGCTTTGAGGGAGGAATAACGCATGCTGTCAAAGCCAGAGTACGCCAGACTTTCTTTAGAAGCACATTTGTTTTTTGCACGAATTATGAAGGAACACTCCTTTTTTATTGAAACTGCACTAACTGCAAAGTATAAGAACAATAAGGAGAAAGCCAGATTTTTTATGCTTAAATTTGACAGACTGTTGGCTGAGGCTCTTGCGGTATCTGCAGGAGCAATAGGACCCGATGCCGGGGCAGCGGATGAAATCGTAACACCCCACACACTTAATGCGGAGCTTTCAAGCAGTTTTTTTACCGGTATACCTGTAAACACTGAAATTACGCAAAGGGAAATTGCATTCACCCGTAATATTAAAATGACTTTCTTGCCGAAGATTGAAGAAAAGGTTTATGTAATAAATCAAAATGCAATAATACTTACAGCCGCACTTGTAAACTATAAGAAAAAGCTTCTTATAGATGTTCTGGCCTCTAGAGTTTATCTTTCGATGTATCCATCCCTCTTGATTCATATGATAGAAGAAGCAAAGCAGTATATAGGGATTTTGCAGATGCTTCAAAAATATGAGAATCCGAATGAATACTGTGGTATATTGGAACAGGAAAGATTCTGGAATGATATAATGTACGAGCATATGGAATATGTCAGGGGAAGTCTTGACCCTATAGGATGTGAAATGCTAGAAACTTGTGACACTCTGGCAAGGGAGTTTCGGATAAATGCTCAAAGAGCAAAAAGTGATGAGGCGCAAGAGATATTCGAAGATGAATTTGCCAAAAGAAGTCTCGATTTGCTGAGGGAAACAAAGGATTTTATGGGGAAATGGACCGAAGAACTGCTAAAGTCTAAAATACAGGCCTTGGTATTGCCCATTGTTGCAGACCATACTTTCAGAGAGGCGAATCATTACTATAGATTGTTAAGAGCGTTTGAAAAAATGAAATAATTACCTTATAAATTTTATTGACTTTTTATATTAGTGTGGTATAATATTTTTTGCACGAAAGATAAACTATATGGGCGCTTAGCTCAGCTGGGAGAGCATCTGCCTTACAAGCAGGGGGTCATAGGTTCGAGCCCTATAGTGCCCACCATATTCTATAATAAAAACATCACAGTCTTATATTATTTGAAGATGAAGACTCTGTAATCTATTGTGGATTGTAGGGTTTTTTATTTTTACTTTTTTCACCGTAAAAAAAAAGAACAAAACAGCAAAAATGTCATGTATAAATAATTTTCAAGTTATTATAAAATATTAGTATAAAAGTATACGGAAATCTTATCCAGATGTACTAAGATTAAGGTTTAGATGTTTTTGTATATTTATAGGAGGAATAAGAACTAAACTATTCAAAAAGTTCTTTATTTAAAGATAAATCAACTAATTAAGATTTCTTCATCAAAACGACTCGTTTTTGCTAGAGTTTTTTGATGAAATGATGGAGCATTTCTACCTAGTAGTTCATTTTGTATACCTATTGCTATTCCTCTTCTTAATATGAATTTATAAAATACATTTTTTATACATTAAGTTTAATATAGTTTTGTAAAATAGCGACATATTTTTTTACTATGCGTAATTACAAAATTTATTTTAAATAATATTTATTGGGAGGGTATTTTATGCTAAAGAGAGTTTCAGCAAAAATGTCGTTCTTGTTGGTGTGGGCAATGCTCATGAGCATGCTTGTTGTAACATCAACATCTGTTTCTGTTGAGGCAGCTCCAAGTTTTGAGCTGGTTGGATTTGCAACATTAAACGGTGGTACTACAGGTGGCACGGGAGGTAAGGAAGTAACTGCTACGAGTGTGTCACAGGTTAATGAACTTTTAAGCGCAAGGAAAAAGAGTAAGGATACATCACCGCTCATAATCAAGTTTGACAGAAAATTAACCGGGTCCGAAGTTATTGCCTGTAAAGAAGTTAGCAACATCACATTCCTTGGTGTTGGCGGCAAAGGCGAATTAGAGGGTGCGGGAATCAACGTAGTTAAATCAAAAAATATCATTATTCAGAATATGAAAATTCACCATACCAGAGCGCCTATGGATGCTATCGGTATTGAAAACTCGCAGAATGTTTGGGTTGACCATTGTGAGTTGTACAACATGATTGGCGATTGTAACGGTGACGGAGTAGTTACTCCGAATGATGGAGATACTGCAGGTGGAGATGTTGACTGGTATGACGGACTTTTGGATGTTAAAAAGTCCAGTGAATATATAACGGTATCATGGACATATTTCCATGACTCTTATAAAACAAGCCTTGTTGGCTCGTCTGACAGCGATGACTATGATAGAAAGATCACTTTCCATCATAATATTTATTCAAACCTTAAATCCCGTACGCCAAGTTATAGAGGCGGTACAGGACATATGTTCAACAACTACTACGTAAATGTTTCCGGCAGCGGTATAAACTCAAGGGTAGGCGCAAAATTAAGAATTGAAGGAAACGTATTTGAAAACGTAGGATGTGGAGCAGTAGATAGCAAAACAGGATTTGCAGAAGGACCGATTGGAGCATATTATAGCAGCAATGTTGGATACTGGGATGTAAAAGATAATATATTTGTTGATTGTGTGGGAAATCAGCCTACTACTTCAACATGCAGCTTTAATCCGCCGTATAATTATTCCCATGTATTGCAGCCTGCCAGCCAGGTTAAAGAAACAGTATTGAAGTATGCCGGTGTTCAAGGTAGTACCATTCCAACGCCATCAACACAACCAACAACGCAACCAACAGCTACACCGACGCCGAAGCCAACGGCAACGACACCTCAAACCACTCAACAGCCGGGTGTGGTATATGGTGATTTAAATGGAGATGGAAATATAAATTCAACTGACGCTACTTTAATGAAAAGACACCTTCTTAAAATTGTTGAGCTTACAGGAGACCGACTTAAAGCTGCAGACTTGAATCTTGACGGTAAAGTAAATTCAACCGATAGTACTATACTACATAGATTTATATTGAAAATGATCGACAAACTGCCAGTGGGAGGACAGACACCGACGGCAACACCAACACCATCTAGCCCCCAGCCAAGCTCAACGCCAATCAACCCTGTAGGTATAGTACACGAGGCAGAAGCTGACAGCAACAACTTAAAAAGTGCAAAAGTGCAATCCAATTATGTTGTATTCGATCAAACAAAAGATGCGTATATCGAAATGAAAAAAGTTGGTTCTCCTGCAAGCGGTGAAGTAACAATTAATTTTGTATATTCAAACGGTTCAGGAAAAAGCCTGCCGATGGAAATCAAAGTAAATGGGGATACCATTGAAAGCAATAAAGAATTTCCAAGCACAGGTTCATGGAATACATGGGATACTCTAAGCTTGAATGCAAAAATGAACAGCGGTTCGGATAATGTTATTAGAATCAAAACACGTTCAAGTGATGGTGGTCCGCAAATTGATAAAGTAATTGTTATAGGGGGAGGTTCCGTATACACACCGGCGCCATCGCAGACACCTGTACCGACGCAGAAGCCTACACAGACACCAACACCAACACAGTCAAGCACACCTATAGAGGGGGATATTATCCTTTCGCCTAACGGGTCAATGACTTTGCCGGAAGCTATTGATTCGATTCAGCCAGGGAAGACAATTTACTTAAAAGCCGGAACATACAAATTTTCAAAAACCATAGTTATCAAAGAAGGAAATGATGGTTTGTCGGGGGCTATGAAGACATTAGCTGCCTATGGAGATGGAGAGGTAGTTATTGATTTTTCAGCAATGGCCGAAAACTCAGCCAACAGGGGTATTGTACTTGATGCTAAATACTGGCATGTTAAAGGGATAACTATAAAAGGGGCAGGAGACAATGGAATGCTGCTTTCAGGACACTACAATATTATTGAAAAATGTAAATTTACTGAGAACCATGACTCCGGACTCCAACTGTCAAGGTATAACACTTCCTATAGTACAAAGGACAAATGGCCTAGCAATAATCTTGTATTAGACTGCGTTTCAACCATGAACATGGATTCCGGCCGTGAGGATGCTGATGGTTTTGCGGCAAAACTTACCTGTGGAGAAGGCAATGTATTTAGAAATTGTAAAGCTCTTTACAACTGTGATGATGGCTGGGATTTGTATACTAAAAAAGAAACAGGAGCTATAGGAGTTGTAACTTTGGAAAACTGTGAGGCTATAGGAAATGGCTATGATTTGAATGGAAAAGATACAGGTGGGGACGGTAACGGATACAAACTTGGAGATGACACTGCCTCAGTTCCTCATGTACTTAAAAATTGCGTAGCTAATAACAATAAAAAGCATGGATACACCGGAAACGGCAACCCGGGGAAGATTGTTTTGGAAAACTGCACTGGCTCCGGTAATGGAGAAAAACTGTTTGATAGACTTACCAATGCAATATTTAAATAAGATATTTGTAGTTTGATATTAAAAGAGGTGCCTTAAATGAAGAGGCACCTCTTTTTGCGAAAAAACAGCAAAGTATGATATATATTGCTAATATTTTTTGCAAAAAAGGGGTTGACATTAACTTGGGGGTCATGTTATTATATTTAAGCAGTTGAGAGAATTATCTGCCTATGGTAATTACATGCTGGTGTAGCTCAGCAGGTAGAGCAGCTGACTTGTAATCAGCAGGTCGGGGGTTCGATTCCGTCCACCAGCTCCAAAGACCCTTACAGTTATAAGAACTGTGAGGGTTTTTAATTTGCCTCTTGGAATGAAATGAAAGAGGCCAAAGTGAAGGAACTCGATGTCCCGAGCTTTTATTTTATATGAAACGAAAGAGGCAAAAGCAATACAGCTTGATGCCTCCAGAGGGTATATGGCTGATATTTAATAGCATTGCCAAGGTACTACTTTAGGAGGATTGGGTGATTTACATTCTGACCGGGTAGAACCTTTATATAATGCGACTCATATTTCAGCTTATCCCCAAGTTGCGCACATATGACGTAGAAGCCTGGAGGTAATTCATCGAAAACGTAGTTTCCATTGGAATCAGAATTTGTTCTGCATACTGGAGAGCCGCATTCACGCCCAAAATACAGAAATATAATGGCATTCCTTGCTATTTCATTATTCTTTTTCAGACAAGCAGTACCGGCGATTTTTCCTGATGTACAGCTGTTGTCAGAGTTGACATGAACATGAACATTCTGAGTATTCAACTGAACAGGATTAACATCCACCTTTTGTTCCTGATCAAGATCCTGGGAATTGTACTGAATGCTATCTTTCTCCAGAGCTTTCACGAATCTTGCTGCGCTCTTCTCTATGTTTTCCTTTTCTGTGAGTAATTTATCCTTAATCTCCATATTGACACCTCCGTCAACTTAAGAAATGGTATTTTACGGCCAATTACGAAATTATGTAAAGTGGGGAATTACCCCACCTAAATAATTGCTTAATTAAATCTTTTCTATTTTTTCCGGTGTTAATCTTTGTTTTTTGCCTCAGCTTCGTTTTCAGCCTCGTTTTCAGCTTCTTGACCCTGAGACTGAGTTTGGGTTAAAACGTTATAGTTGATCTGTTTGTTGACTTGTTTGTGGAATTCTCTTTCGCTTAATTCGATATCCTGTTCCGCTTCCAGTTCGGCTTTAAGTTCAGCTTTAAGCTGGTTCTTTAATTCGTTGTAATTGATATCGAGCATAACAAAAAACCCCCTTAATATTTTATGAATTGATTTTGGTTTACAATATATAATATGTTATGTTGGGTAAAAGGTGATGGTTTACAATAAAAAGTTAGAGGGGGATTTGACAGGAACTAAAAATAATTTAAATTACTCTGAAATAATATTGGAGCGTCTTTTGGAAAGCTGCAATATCAATACAAAGGATAGTGCGGCAAACACTATGCTTGATAAGAACAGAAAATATTGGTTGGACAAAAGATGTCCTTCAGGGATATTAATCGGTACTTTGTTTATGAGAGTACTTAGGCTGTTAAAAGATATGTGAATCAATATTGGCGCCCATATTGACCTTGTCTTTTCAGTCACAATGCCAAGGACAATTCCCAATAAAGCAGCGTATAACCCTTGGATAAGATTCAAATGATAAATTCCGAAGATCAAAGCCTGAAGGGTAATTGCCGGGTAGATGGGTAGGGCTTTCTTCAATTCATTAAGAACAAGGCCTCGGAAGATAATTTCTTCAATTATTGGAGCCATGACACCTACAGTTATAAAAACAATAATAGAATTTCCATCCATTACCCTTTCCATTATTTGCTCGTACTCTTTTGATATATTCTCCAGGGGGGCTATACTCTCAAGATAAACGAGGGCATAGGATATAAATACGTTTAGAGATGCTCCCAGTATCAAACTAAGCCCCAAGTTCGAAATCCCGGTTTTCCTAAACCTCAATACTTCGAAAACATTTTGCTTTCGAATTTTTGGAATAATAAAGTATATAGGAAGTGTCAGCAATATTGATATAAGTACTGCGGTTGTGGTATTCACAAGTATGATGTCATATGTAGCATGCCAATCTAGCGACTGGCCGGTAATTACCAAGTAGGCTATGATTGCAATGGAATAGACGCCGGTAACGGCGATTTGTGCTGCAAAGTATATGGATAGGTACAGTATTATGAAAGCCAAAGGCTTTAATAAGGCTTTTAAATATTTTAATAAGACAGAAGGTAAAGAGTTCATTATACACATCCTTTGCTGTTAATTGATTTTTATTATTATTATAGTAAAAAGTACATAATTATTCTATATATTTTGTAATATTCAAAATCAATATAAAGTATTTATTGCAAAATATATAGATGATTTTCGGGAAATTAGAGTATTGATGTTTAATTGCGCAGTAATATGGTTATTATTTCATATATTTGTTAATTTGGCTGCTTGTTGCTACTGAAAAAATAGGACTGGGGGGATCGTAAAAAGAAAGCAGGAAAAAGAGGATTTTCTTTGTCCTCAACGAATTATATAATATAGAGGTGGGTAAAATGATAATTGATACCAGTACAACCATTGCGTATAAGTGTTCATCCTGTGGAGCATTTCAATTTACTAATGTATCACTTTTTGAAATGTCAAATAAAAAAGAGAGTTGCTTTACTTGCCGATGCAATGGCTCATCACTGGTTATAGCCAAAGAGGGCCCAACGGACTACAGGATTGTGATACCATGTATAGGTTGCGGAACCGATCATATTTACCTTTTTAGCAGGAGGGAGCTTATGGCCTGCGAAATGAGTGTATTAAATTGTCCTAAAACAGGTATGCAGCAGTGTTTCATAGGCAGTGACGAGGACGTGAGGAAGCAAATAGACAGCCTTGAAAAGGAATTTGACGAATTGATTAATATGCTGGGCTACGATAATTATTTTGTAAACACCCAGGTTATGTTTGACTCACTGAATATTATTCATGATATCGCTGAAAAAGGAAATTTATTTTGCGAATGTGGCAATAATGATATTGAATTATTATTACTTTCTGATAAAATTTATTTAAGGTGCAAAAAGTGTCCTGCCAATAAAATAATTTATGCTTCATCAAACGAACACCTTAAGAATAATTTGCAGACAAAGCAGATTCTTCTTTTGGACGAGGGACAGCCTTTAGATATCAAGGCTATGGAACCACTTATGAAAAAGAGAGATGGAAAGTAATTAAAAAATTCTTGTAATTATTGAGTTGATTTAGGGTGGACAGTTAGATAGAAATGGTTTATCATGTTTTTAATAAGATGATTTTGGGGAATTGTCATAGTAAGAAGTATAAGATTTATTATTGTAATCACATCTATTTTGCATAATTTCAGGTTGCTTTTTACAAACATAATACAGTGCCTTGTTGATGATATGCAAAGTTGTGAATTTTTGGTAGTTTAGTAAATTTACAATTGACAAAAAAGGTTAGCGTTGATATAATATCTATTGCTTATAATGATACTCTATGATTCTCCTCAAAGTATGAACCTTTCTGGTTATAAAGGTTTTACTTACATTATCTAATTGTATGAACTCCCTATTAAATTGGAAATATATATTATGTATAAACAAGGTGGTGTAATATGGAGGATATAAAGCTCAAAGATAAAACACTTGAGGATTTAAGGTACATTGCGAAAATGATGGGGATAAAGAAAGTTACCACATATAAAAAAAGTGAACTTATCGAAAAAATTTATGAAGTGGGCAAAAATAATAATCTAGATAATCTCCAGGAACAAATTTATAAAAAAGATGAAAAAGAAAGTCCGGCTAATAATAAGGATGAGCAAAAGGATGTTAAGAGTGATGACCGGATTTCCAAGGATGGAGAAGCTACTGAGGCCGATGGACCTCCTGTGGTTTTGAGAAAGTCTAAAAGAGGGAGACCGAAATTAAACAAGGTTGCACAAGAAGACGCGAATGTTGAGTCGGAACCGGTAAAAGTTGAGCAAGATAAACCCGAACCTGAACCTAAGATTAAATCAAAATCCGAGCCAAAAGAAGCAGAGGTAAAATCTGAAGCAAAACCCGAAGCAAAACCCGAAGCAAAACCCGAAGCAAAACCCGAAGCAAAACCTGAGGTGAAATCTGAGGCAAAACCTGAGCAAAAAGCTGAGCCGAAATCTGAGGTCAAAGCAGATGGAATTAATCCGAATGGTCAGGGAAATGTTAAAGATGTTGATTCTTCAAAGGTAGATACCAATGAAGTTTTGAAGCCTAAGCAAAAAGAAGAAAATAATGATAATCTTGCGAACAACGGTGCACAAAAGCA
Organism: Acetivibrio mesophilus; assembly: GCF_004102745.1. Lineage (GTDB taxonomy): Bacteria > Bacillota > Clostridia > Acetivibrionales > Acetivibrionaceae > Hungateiclostridium > Hungateiclostridium mesophilum. The sequence continues at coordinate 23,308 of NZ_RLII01000007.1, forward strand.
GAGTGAAACCTATATTGCCACTCAAAACTTGGTGCCGGCCAAGCCCGAATTTGAAGCAGTGCCTGAGGCTGAAAAAATAAGACCTGAACGCAAACAGCCTGATCAAAAGAAAGAGAATGATAAACTGCCGAACGGGTTCGAAAAAATTGAGAGCGATGATCCCGTAGAAGGAGTACTGGAAGTATTGCCTGACGGCTATGGATTTTTACGGAGTGACAATTACCTGTCTGGTCCAAAAGACGTGTATGTATCACCATCCCAAATCAGACGTTTCAACTTAAAAACAGGAGATAAAATAAAAGGAAAAGGACGTATTCCCAAAGAGGGAGAGAAGTTCCAGGCTTTGTTGTATGTTCAAACAGTTAATGGAGATCCTCCGGAAGTTGCAACAAAGAGGGTGCCCTTTGAATATTTGACTCCAATATATCCGGACAAGAGGATTACTCTTGAGACCACTCCAAGAGAATTGTCAACGAGGTTGATTGATTTAATAGCGCCCATTGGAAAAGGACAGCGCGGTATGATTGTTTCACCTCCTAAAGCCGGTAAAACTATACTTTTAAAGAAAGTTGCAAATGCTATTACCACCAACTATCCTGAAATGGAGTTGATTGTGCTTCTTATAGACGAAAGACCTGAAGAAGTAACAGATATGCAGCGTTCCATTAACGGTGAGGTTATATATTCTACTTTCGATGAAGTGCCGGAGCATCACATAAAGGTTGCTGAAATGGTACTTGAAAGGGCTCAAAGACTGGTTGAGCAGAAGAAAGATGTTGTAATACTGTTAGACAGTATCACAAGGCTTGCAAGGGCATACAATCTTACAATTCCTCCGACAGGAAGAACCCTTTCGGGAGGTCTCGATCCCGGTGCGCTTCACAAGCCGAAAAGGTTTTTCGGTGCAGCAAGGAATATTGAGAATGGCGGAAGCCTTACAATTATGGCAACAGCTTTGATTGAAACGGGAAGTAGAATGGATGATGTTATATTCGAAGAATTCAAAGGAACGGGAAATATGGAGCTTCATCTCGACAGAAGGCTTTCCGAAAAGAGAATATTCCCTGCAATAGATGTAAACAAATCCGGAACCAGAAGAGAAGAGTTGCTTCTTGATCAGAAGGAGCTTGAAGGAATATGGGCTATCAGAAAGGCAATGAGCAATATGGGAACTGCCGAGGTTACGGAAATGATTACAAACCGGTTGATGCAGACCAAGAATAATGTTGAATTTGTAAATAGTATAAATGTTGCATTTGTTGAAAAATAATTCTTGCGTATCACCCATATTTGTGTTAGAATAAGTTTTGCGTTTTGAATTATTTCGGCTAAGAAATGAAAATAAGTTATGGAAATGCGTCGGAAATGCATTTTCGCAAAAGGCTTATGAAAGAAGGTGAAAAAGTTGAAAGAAGGTATTCATCCTAAATACGAACAGACAGTTATTAAATGTGCTTGTGGAGCAACTTATGAGACAGGATCTACAAAGCAAAAGCTTAACGTTGAAATTTGTTCAAGCTGCCATCCTTTCTTTACAGGAAAGCAGAAGCTTGTAGATACTGGTGGACGTGTTGATAAGTTTAAGAAGAGATTCGGTATTACTGATTAATAGTTGTTTTCATTTTATTTTGAATGAAATGGATTCTTTGAATGAAATGGATTCATTGAACGGTCAAAAAATTATACTAATATCATAAAATAGGAGGATTATTTAGTCCTCTTATTTATTTTTCGCTTTTTTCCCATCCTCTACAAAACATTAAAGAATCCCACAAAAACTTGAAATGAATGTATTAATATCATATAATTATTTTACATTGTCTATGCAGCAAACGGTTTTATTTGTACAGGTCTTTTCATGATTTTATTTATATTACAGGTGGGTGAGAGAAAATGAGTAATGTGCAATTTGGTGCATTAAAGTTTAAATATCCATTCAGAAAACACCAGGATATGATTCTCCAGAGCTTTAAAAGTGAGCAGATAAAAAGTAAAAATGGTCCTTTGCATTTTCATGTAGTAGCGCCTCCGGGAGCAGGCAAGACCATTGTTGGATTAGAATGTGTTATAAGGCTTCAGTCTCCAGCGGTTATTATATGCCCCAATACTGCCATTCAGGGACAGTGGGTTGACAAATTTGACCTTTTTATACCGGAAGGCTCGAACATTAATAAGGATGAGATAATAGGGGCAAATCCCAATTCCCTAAAGCCTATTAATGTGTTTACTTATCAGGTGCTCAGTATACCGGACAATGATACCGATTCTTATAGAAGTGTGTCCGAGGGTATGTGGGCTGAAACCATAAGCGAATCTCTGGGGATAGCCAAAGAAGAGGCTTTGGACAGAATACATAAGATGAAAGAAAAGAATCTTGCCGAATACAATAAAGAAATTTCCAAATACACAAAGAAGCTCAGAAACAGCGTTTTTGAGAAATCCGACGGCGATTTTATTAAAATACTGCATCCCAACACAAGGGAGCTAATAAGGAAGCTCAAAGAAATGGGCGTTAAGACCGTTGTGTTTGATGAATGCCACCACCTGAAAAACTATTGGGCCGTTGTGATGAGAGAGATAATAAAGGAAATTGAGGCAACGAACATTATTGGACTTACTGCAACTCCGCCTTCTAGCGACGAAGGGGAAAGCTTTGAATGTTATAGCGCGCTGTTGGGGGAGATAGATTTTCAGCTACCTACTCCTGCTGTCGTAAAGGATGGCATGCTCTCTCCCTATCAGGATCTGGTTTATTTCTGTATACCGACCCAAGAGGAGCTTAAATTTATAGAGGATACCCATGGGCGGTATAAAGCACTAATTGAGAAATTTGATAAAAAAGACTGCGATTTTTATAACTGGGTAGAGAAAAGGATTGTTGAAAGAAAACTTGTATCCGGTGGGAAGCAGGATTGGACGAAGTTTGTAAATTCAAGGCCAGGCTTTGCTACTGCAGGTGTTAAGTATCTTATAAAGAATGGCTGTAAGCTTCCTTGGGACATAACGATAACCGAAAATATGTATAATGAAATGTCGGTGGAGGATTGGTGCTATCTTATTGAGGATTTCTCACTGCATAAGCTCAAGGTGAGCGATAGCGAGGAAGATAGAGTATTGTATGAAGATATCAAGCTTGCGTTAAGAAGTTTGGGATTTATTCTTACGGAAAGGGGAATACGAAATCACAATTCTCCCATTGACCGGGTTTTGGCCTACAGCAGGAGCAAGCTTTTGGCTGTAAAGGATATTATTAAAGAGGAAATGCTCAGCATGGGAGATAAGCTTAGGGTGGCTGTTATTACAGACTTTGAGATCTCCAATGCCTTGTCATTAAAAAAGGTTGAAAATGTGCTTGACGAGGAGAGCGGAGGAGCTGTAAGTGTGTTGAAGGAGCTTGTGGCAGATCCTGAAATTGATAAGCTCAATCCTGTGATGGTTACAGCGAAGAATTTACTCTGTGATGATGACATCTCAAATCAATATGTAGAGCTTGGAACCAAGTGGGCAAAAGAAAATTCCTTGGATGTAAAGCTTGAAGTACAGCCGGGGATCGAAGGATTGTTCTGCACTATCTGTGGTTCCGGTAAGGATTGGAACTCAAAAACGGCTGTTCTGTTTACTACATATCTACTTGAAGAAGGTGTCACAAAGTGCCTTATTGGCACAAGGGGACTATTTAGTGAAGGATGGGACAGCATTGCGCTAAATACATTAATTGACTTGTCTACTGCTACAACCTTTGCCTCGGTTAACCAGCTGAGGGGAAGAAGCATCCGAAAGAACGAGAAAGAACCTCAGAAGCTGGCAAACAACTGGGATATAGTATGCATTGCTCCTGGATTGGAGAGGGGCTATAATGACCTTGACAGGCTTTTGAAAAAGCATAAGCAGTTTTACGGGATATGTGAGGATGGAAGAATTCAGCAGGGAATTGACCATGTAGATGCAGCGCTGTCCTTTAATGAAAGCAAAATAATGCAGGAGGGCATACAGAGTATCAACGCAAGAATGTTGAAGAAGCTTAGGGAACGAGAAGATGTCTATAAGGCATGGAAAATAGGTGAGCCCTTTTCAAATATTGAGTTGGGCTGCTGTGAGCTAAGGCTGTCAAAGCCATATAAAATGAAGACTGCGGGCCTTATGAAAAAAGAGTTCGGAACCTTGGGAAGAAAGCTTAAGCTGGGAATAGCCTGCGGTGTAGGAAGTATCGGAGCAATTATGATGGCGGCGGCAGGCATGACTCTTGGACCTTTTGGAGCTCTTCCTGTTGTTGCGGCAGGGGTCCTTATGGGAGTTAAGTCTGTTACGGATATAAGAGGATTCTGGAAATACGGAAATAATCTCTTTATGGGACGCCCTGCTATTGATTCTATAACAGATATATCGAAATGCCTGTTTTATGCCCTGAAGGAATGCGGATTCATCAGCCGGGACTTGTATGAAAGGAAAATAACAGTAACGGAAAGGGCTGATGGAAGCCTTAGGGTTTATCTTGAGGCATCGAAGGAGGACTCGCAGACGTTCTCCACGTCGCTGGCAGAGATACTGGCGCCTATAGAGGATCAGAGATATGCGGTGCAAAGGTACGAGGAGAAAATACCGGAGGGCACTTTTGAGAGGCTAAATTGCATGATCGGATTCGGATTTGACAAGTCTAATCCGCAACTGGCTTGTTATCATCCTCTTCCGTCCTTGTTTAATCACAAGGACAAAGCGACAGTCTTTTGCAAATACTGGAATAAGTATGTAAGTCCCGGTAATATTGTATACCTAAAGGGGGAAGAGGGTAAAAAAGTGGTGGAAAATTACGGTAGAGTAAATTTCCTCGGATCTAAAAAGCAACTGAGCAATATTTGGATGTAATCATTGATATTGCCTTTTAATAGTTTACACGGACCAGCCAGAATTTTATACCTTTGTCATTCCACCCTAGATCCCACGGTACTCTGTATCTGTCGGTATTATGACAGCTTACCAGGGAATAACCCTTTGAGTCGGCGCCAGTGACAACGGATATATGGACTACTTTTCCCTTCTTCTCGTAGGCAATATAGTCCCCGGGCAGTAGCTTGAAGGAGGCTTTAAAAATTTGGTTGTAAGTACCCTTTGCGATTAATGATCCTCTGCCGCTGTGGAGCATGTAGCTGTTGAAAGCATGGGCATTAACCCATGCTTTGCTTCCGTCTTTTTCATACCTCCATACGCCAGTCTGCTTGAATTTGCCTCCTTCGTAGAGTATTTGGGAAGCAAAGTTTGCACAGTCTCCGCCCAAGGGGTTGTAGTCCCTGTACTTTTTATTGTAGGCATAGCCGTATTGTTCATCGGAGGCGGCTCCACAGTAGCGGTCGGCATATTCGACTGCGCTTAATCGCCTTTTGTTAAGGTTAGAGAAGTTTCTGGAGTCCAAGCTAAGTAAGTATTGTTTAAATTCATCCACTTTTATATTCTCAGTGTTTAGTGAATCAGCAAAGGGGTCTGTGTACCATTCTTTTGAAATAAGCCACTGACCGTCAATGTTATCCAGATTCATGGAATGATAGGTCCCGATTCTAAAGAAATTGGTGGTTTCGGGCTGGTTTTCGTAGGTGTAATGATACTCTGTAGAAGCTATGAAGTTAATAAGATAACCGGTGCCCCGTTCCTTTATCTGACGAATTTTAACTTTGGATTTTATATCAATAAATTTGATGCCCTGCTTATCAGCCCAGTTATGAAGGTATTTCATCTTTTTTTCCTGGTGTTCAAATGCCCAGGTCCCAAGCTTTGTATTTCTGTTGTAGAGTGTCTCTATCAGTTCCAGATCTTTATCTAGGAAGGCTTTATTTCTGACTTTGAAAATTTCATCGAGCATAATTATATGCTCTTCATCAATAGACAGACTTGGGAGAACCGGAGAGGCATTGTATATAGTTATGCTCAGAGCACAAATTATAATCACAAAAATAGTACCTATAAGTATTGGTCTTTTTAGTGTTACAAACGCGTACATGACATTTCTCCTTATTTTTTATTCATAGAATTATATGAATTATTTAATAACTTTAGAAATTATATATAAAATTAAGACATGTTCTCTTATTAAGTTGATCTGTATTATGGTATAATTAAACAGACAAAATAAGGGCATTTATATTATGTATTTTGCAATATCGAAAATCAATGTAAAATGCTTATTGCAAAATGTATAATTACCGCAGGAGAATATATGAAAATAAAGAGAATATGGAAGATTACATTGTCATTATTAGTAGTCAGTATTTTGATATCGGCATATATGTTTGTAGAGCCTTATTGGCTGAAGGTAATACATATAGAAATAAGGGATAGGAATATCCCGGATTCCTTTGATGGTAAAAGGGTGGTTTTCGTTTCCGATATTCACCATGGTCCTAATTTCTCCAAGGAGAGAGTGGGTAAATTAGTTAGAAAGATAAATAATCTTGATCCGGATATTATTTTTGTTGGGGGAGATTATGTTGAGAAAGGAAAGCAGTATATAAAGCCCTGCTTTGAAGAGTTGGAAGGTCTTAAAGCCCCTCTTGGAAGGTTTGGAGTATTGGGAAATCACGACTATTATAGCAATGGAGAGCTTGTAAGGCAAAGCATGAAGGAAGCGGGAATAGTCCTTCTTGAACACTCAGCCCAATGGATTAACTATGGAAGCGGCAGGATAAAGGTGTGCGGAGTTGGTTACTTTAACCGCCATTCTCAGCCTATAGAGTCGCTCATTAAAGATGTTGGAGAAGATGACTTTGTCATTTTGCTGTCGCACGATCCCGATTATGCAGAAAGTATTCGCAACTATAAAATAGATATCGTGCTAAGCGGTCATACCCATGGTGGGCAGGTTACGCTCTTTGGTCTGTGGGCTCCCTATATTCCCTCCATTTATGGACAGAAATATAGGACAGGTATGGTAGATACAGAGTATACCCGAGTTTATGTCAGCAATGGAGTGGGTACCACAGCAATTCCCGTAAGGTTTTTCGCACGGCCTCAGATTATGGTATTTGAATTGATTAAAGAGAAATAGGTGAAAAAATAGAATATTTTTTAAATTTTCAGGAACTTTTCGGAATGATGAACTGTCTAATAAATATTAGTAATTATTTATAAACAAGGAGTGAAGAAATATGAAAAACAAATTGGTGCTGGTTATAGCACTGGTTATGATTGTATCGACAGCTTTGTCAGGGGTTGCTTTTGCCAAGGAAGATACCGGACTTCAAGATGCAATCAAAAGAGTAAAGCAACTATTTGTGATTCCTGAAGAAAACAGTGAATTTTCTTATGCCGCCAGAACTATGGGCGACATTACGATGTGGATGCTGGATTGGCAGTCAAAAGGGGATCAAGGCTCAAGTATTTCCGTTGCTGTGGATAGCACTGGGGATATATTGAACTACTATTATTACAAGAACATGGATCAAGATGATTCAAAGCTTCCGAAAGTAAGCAGGGACGAGGCAAAAGCCCAAGCTGAGGGAATTATTGAAAAAATCAATCCGGGAATATTAGACAGTTTGAAGCTTGTGGAGGGTGCTCAGTACATATCAATTTATGACAGAACATATTATTTCAGCTATGTAAGAACACACAATGGGATTGATGTTCCGTCTGATGGAATTTGGGTGGAAATAAACAAGCAGACCGGTGAGCTGGTGAGCTACAACAAGACATGGAACAAGGATTTTAGTTTTCCTTCAACCGAGAAAATTATAAGCCTTAAAGAAGCGCAGGAGGCGTATGTGAAAAATCTCGGTCTGAGGCTTACATATAATACAGTAAGAGAAAAGGACGGCGTTAGGGTGTACGCCGCATATACCCCCATATACGGGCTGGGATACTATATTGATGCCATCACAGGGGAAAGATTTGTGCCAGGGTCACGTAATGGCATAAATGAATATATGATAAGTTTCAATGAATCAGAAAAAAGCAAACAACTCTTGGATGCCGGTATAGGTGGGGCAAACGTGGTCCTTACACCGGAAGAAATGGAAGCGGTGGAAGAAGTCGCAGGACTATTGACTCAGAAAGACGTAGAAAAGATAGCTAGGGAATTAAAAGTATTGGAGCTTGACGATACATTTAACCTTGAGTGGGCAAATCTTTCCAAAGACTGGCCAACCAGAACCAATTACAATTGGAATCTTTATTTCCTAAGAGAGGGAGATGAGAACGGAGAAGGTCACTGTGGTGTAGATGTTTCCATCAATGCAAAGACCGGTGAAATAGTGAACTTTAACATTAGTAAAACCAATAAAGAAGATGTTGCGAAGTTTGACAGGGAAGCTGCAAAGAAAACAGTAGAAGAGTTCTTAAAGGAAATTCAGCCGGAAAAATTTAAAGAGACTGAATATGATAAATTAGCGGATGAAGAGATAACTTCTACTGAGGGTGAACAGCCTATATATCTAGGATTCAACTATACAAGGCTGGTCAATGGAGTCCTGTTCCCAAATAACGGTATCAGAGTAGGATTTAATGCTGCAACAGGTAAAATTGAAAGCTACAGTTTAGAATGGTACGATGTTAAATTCCCTTCAGTAGAAAAGGCTGTTGAACTTGAAAAGATATATGAGATTTTCTTTAAGGAAATAGGTCTTGAACTTCAGTATATTATAGACGGCAATAATGTCGTATATGTCGAGAGGTCAGTTGCTGGTGCGGATGAAAAGGCGGATAAGAAAACGGAAGCAAAGCTTGTATATGCAGTTAATACCCAGAAGCCGGCAAGGTTTGATGCCGATACAGGAGCTATTTTAGACAGTGACGGAAAACCGTATAAGGAAAATAAGGCTCTGGAGTACACCGATATTTCAGACCACTACGCAAAGAAGCAGATTGAATTGTTGGCTCAAATAGGGGTTGGATTGGAAGGCCCTGAGTTAAAACCCGATGAGAAAATAAAGCAAAAGGACTTCATGCTACTTATTTCACAGGTTTTATATGGATATCAGTTCTACGGAAAGAATGCCTTAACCAGCGATGAGGAAACCGAGGACCTTTATAAAATGCTCATAAGACAAGGGATTATAAAAGAGGATGAAAAGAATCCGGAAGCCTATTTGACAAGAGAAGACAGTGTGAAGTTTGTTATAAGGACATTAAATTATGGTAAGGTGGCAGAGATTAGTGATATCTTCAATTGCACCTTCAAGGATAAGGATGAAATTAATCCGGAATTGATCGGGCATGTGGTTATTGCAAAAGGACTTAAGATTGTGAACGGCTATGGAGAATACTTCAGGCCGAAAGATGAACTTAAAAAAGCAGATGCTCTGATAATAATTTATAACTACCTACAAATTTAACATTTTGACATACATTTAAGGGAAGGTTTTGGGCCTTCCCTATTTTTTTTGGGCAAAGTCTGCGCCCCTGGGATTTGGAGAGATGAATATTGCAGCATATGAATTCATACATTCATTACAGGGGGAGAGGCGATGAAAAGATTTTATTCAGGAATTACTGTCATTATCACTTTTATATTCGTGCTTGGAGGCATAATTTATAGCCAAAGATCGGGAGATGTACGTCCTACTGCTGCTTCAAGCATATTTTTAGATGAAGTCCCTCAGATAAGCAAATATGAGGAAAAGAAACGCATGCTTTTAAAATTTATTGAGAGTTATCTATTGGATTCTGAAGGCGGAGTCATTACGAATACTCACCCAAAGAGGGGGGATTCAAATACTCTGTCGGAGTCAATAGGAATACTTATGGAATATGCAGTAATTGACAACAATAAGAGCATGTTTGATAGGGAGTACCAGTATCTTGGTAAAAATCTGATAACCGAAGACTTTTTCATAAAATGGAGAACAGGAAATGACACTTTCTGCAATGCTTCCATAGATGATTTAAGAATTATTGGTGCACTTCTTGAGGCATATGAAAAATGGGGAGAGGACGAATACAAAGATCTGGCGCTTTCCCTGCAGCAAAGAATATATAATGCCCAGGTAAAAGAGGGCAATCTTTATGAGTTTTTCGATTGGAAATACAATATACCAAAGACCTCCACTCCTCTGTGTTATTTAAATTTGAAGGTAATGAATAAATTAAAGGAATATAATAAGGGTTGGAAAAAAGTATATGACAGGAGCTTGAGTATTATTGCGGGAGGAGAAATGGAGACTTCACCTTTATTCTACAAGCATTTTGACTACAGCCTAGGGAAGTATCTGCCCGATGAGGAATACCGAGAAAGCGGAGGGATATGTCTTGTGTATACCCTTTATACAGCCCTGTGCATGGCAGAGGCCGGCATTTCCAATGATGAGCTGTTAAGTTGGCTTGGAAGCGAGATGGAAAAAGGAAAAGTGTATGCGTGGTATGATCCGAATAGTAAAAAGCCTGCTTCTGATATGGAAAGCACAGCGGTATATGCACTGGGGTCCATTTTTGCCGGACTTTTGGGAGATGAGATGCTTTCTGAAAAGCTTCTAGATAGAATGCTTGAGTTTATGGTCACCGATGAGGACTCTCAATATTACGGAGGATTCGGGAACAGTGAGACTGGGGAATTCTATTCCTTTGACAACCTTATGGCATTGCGGGCTCTGGCTTTAGCTAAATAGAGTGTTGGTGAGGAACTGGGATTAAAGGAAGAATTAACTTTAAAAGAATATAAAAAGGTCATAAAATCTATAATTAAAAGGGATAGGGGTACAAAAGAATTACTTGAAAAAGTATTGATAAAACTCGGAGAAGAGAATTTATGCGAATAATAATTTATAGAAGTAGATAAAGGAAATGTCTTACCTGAGTATCTTGGTAAGGCATTTCCTTTGCCTCTTGGAATGAAATGCAAGGGGCAAAATCGAAGGGACTCGATGTCCCGAGCTTTTACTTTTTCACACAACTTCCAGTAAGGCCATTGTAATATCGTCAATTATTTTATTGAGATTTTTGACATTTGCAAATTCCAAAGCAGTATCTATTATGTGGTCAAGGGTCATTGCAGGGCTCATCTTTTCGCCCAGTAAAATGTTAAGAAGCCTCTCCTCACCAAACTGCTCATTTTTGGTGTTTCGCAATTCTACAATGCCATCCGTATACATAAACAATCGGTCGCCTTTTTCGATGGAAATAATTTTTTCAGTGTACGCCGGGTCATCAACCCAGTCGCTAATAGGAACTCCCGGTATTCTAAGAATATCAAACCTGAGGCTTTCGTGGTTGAAGAGTATGGGACTAACGTTATGGCCTGCATTTGAATATATAATACTCTTATTTTTGGTGTCAATTATGGCGTAAAACACCGTGATGTATAGCTCTTGGTCATAGTAATCCCGGTTAAACTCTTTGTAAAGCTGATTTAAGGCCTCAGCGGGAGAAAGGGTCCTTTTATTTATTGAAGAGCGCAGGAATACTGTCAGCATTGAGGCCGGTACTCCGTGGCCGGATACATCGGCAATATATATTCCCATATGGTCATTGTCAATCTTGAATATATCCAAAAAGTCCCCACCAATAGCTTCACAGGGCCTGTAAACATATGAGAAATCGATCTTATCCCGGGGCAAATCCTTTGGAAGAAGACTGCACTGAAGTTTCCTTGCTATATTGAGCTCGCTTTGAAGCTTTTTATTATGTTCAAGGATTTTCTTCTGCATTTTCTTCATCTCGGTTATATCCCGAAGAACTTCAACAACAGCGGTAATTCTACCGTCCTCATCCCTTATGGGTGAGCTCATAACAGAGAAAACTTTTTCCCCTATTATCTCTTCCTTGTTTTGAATCGTTCCTTCAAAAACTGCTTTCCTTGAAGTACAGTTATCGCATGGCTTACTTCTTCCGATAGCATTATAACATTTTTCCCCAAGCAAATTTTTGCCCAGAGCTTTTGACATGGAATCGTTGACAAAGATTATATTGTCATCAATATCAATAACCCTCACCCAGTCATACATTCCGTTTATAATTTGTTCTATAAAGGTTTTATATTCAGTGTTGCTTGTAAAGTAAAGTTTATTATTAAATATGTCCATAACCTGTATCCTTTCATACTGGGGTAAAACTATCCCCCGGACAATGGAAATATAATTGATGGAAAAATTCAGGTTAAAATATGAATAAAGCCATGATATCTTATACATTATAACAAAGGGGACCTTTAATATCAATATCACATCAAGTAATCCAGGGTAAAATATAAAAATAAAGTAATAAAATAACTATTCCGGGAAATAATATAGATAGTGGCTGAGAGTACTATTAAAATTGGGAGATTTGATATGTTGGCAAAAACAATTTGCAAGCAAATACGAATTGATGTAAACAGTGAATGGGCTTTTAAGAAATTTGCTGATGCATTATACATGCTGATAGATAGTTCATTAAAAAATGGCTACAAATCGATTGTATTCGTCTGCATTGGAACAGACAGGTCAACAGGCGACAGCCTTGGGCCTCTGGTAGGCTACAAAATAAATGATATTAGCTATGAAAATGTTTATATCCATGGGAGTCTGGATGAACCTGTTCATGCCAAGAACCTCTATATGGTTATGGAACGGGTTTTCGAGCGTTATGACAGACCTCTTGTTGTTGCAATTGATGCCTGCCTTGGAAAGATGGATCATGTAGGGTTTATAACTGTGGGAGAAGGCTCGATAAAGCCTGGGTCCGGTGTTAACAAAGACCTTGCGCCGGTAGGCGACATATACATAACCGGTATTGTCAATTTTGGCGGGTTTATGGATTATATGATACTCCAGAACACTCGTCTTAGCATAGTAATGAAAATGGCAGATATTATTTCGATGGGAATTAGATATGTTTTGTGGAAATTAAATTGCAATCCTGAACTATCATCCATGCTATGCAGTGCAATGCGAAAAACGCAGCCTTTGTTGCAATCGGATTAGTGCTGTAAAGAACGGAGAAAAAAGCTTACGAAAGAGAAAACTAGCGTAAGCTTTTTTCTATACGAACTAATGCCTAACTACAGAAAAGCTTTAAAGTATTTATATTTTATGTTTTCAAAAGGTATAATAGTGGTATAATATATTATTATATCGTATTACAGGAGGTAATAAGATGGAAAAGTATGTGTGCACAGCATGCGGGTACATATATGACCCGGCGGAGGGAGATCCGGACGGAGGAATAGCTCCCGGTACAGCATTTGAGGATATTCCGGATGATTGGGTATGTCCTATATGCGGAGTTGGAAAGGATATGTTTGAAAAAGAGTAGAAATTAAAAAACGGGGCCTAAAAAGTCCCGTTTTTGTATAATGTGTCAAGTTTCATGTTTTACTGTACGATGTCAATAAGTGACTTATCTACCCATTTAACATAATTCTCTTCAATAAAAATCAAAACCTCATCATCGAGCCAGGTTAAAACAACAGCATCATTATCAATATACCTGACTTTTTTTCCTATGTAGAACATACTATTCCTCCCATCTTCTGTAGGGTACATTATACTTATTTTCTATTTTTCTTATATGGAGCTTTAGTATGAAGAAATTGGTACGGTGAAAATTAGTACGAAGATTTATTATATTCAATTACAATATCGGCACAGAAGTGTTTTACTTTAATATTTACTATAAAAAATTATAAAAATTTGTTTTTTTCTCCTAGATTTATTCTTTGTCCAAATATATTTATATTTTATTGAAATAATATCTTGATTGATGTATAATATTATTTAGCATTCTTATTTTTGTTTTATTCACTATCGCAGTCGCTATATAAAGTGTATAGGAACTGTCCTTTGTAGTCTGTTTATCATCATGTTTTATAACGCAATAGAGTTGTTTTTTCAGGAAAGAAGCTAAAACAGTTGTAAAATATTTTTATTTGACGATTATCAATAGGGATAGTAAATTTATTATACGGTCATTACAACTCTACAGCTTTACTTATTAATAAACCTGAAGGAGGTTAAAAATATGAAAGTTGAAAAAAAAGAGGTGGAAGGCGTTAAAATTATAAAACTTACAGGACAGATAAGAATTTCTACTCAGAATGAGTTTAAGGATTTATTGGATAATCTTGCAAAGGAAAATGAAGGCGAGACGGTTATAATCAGTATGGATGGAGTAATATATATGAACAGTGCCGGACTGGGAATCATTATTGATACTTATAAAAAGTTTAAAGAGAAAAAGGGAAGGATGATTTTGTGCAACCTTACACCTGACATCTCAAAACTTTTTGAGGTTACCAGACTCAATAGATTTATAGAAATTTACGGTACTGAAGCTGAAGCTTTAAGCAAGTTATAAATATTTTGAGATAGACTATGGAAGTAATGGACTTCGATTGTATTTATTATGGGTTATTTTGAAAAAAGGCGTCTTTGGGCTAAGATATTATGCTTAGCAGGAAGGCGCTTTTTCTGTTAGAGGCATATATATAATATATGATTGGCATGGAGCTAAAAAGAGAAATGGAGGAGAAAAAGCATATGGTAAAGAATAGGCCGATAATTGGGATAACACCTTGGTTTGACTACAATGAAAATAAAATGTATATTAATAGAGCATACTGTGAGGCTATAACTCTATCGGGAGGAATGCCTGTTCTCCTTTCGATTGAAGAGGATGAAGGTTTGCTGTCGGAAATGATCGATGTATTCGATGGCTTCCTGCTTTCGGGAGGTCCTGATGTGGATGCTGTGCACTGGGGAGAATGGAATTATAAGTACAACGGGGAAATTTCCCCTTATCGTGACAAGATGGAGCTTTTTATAGCGAGGAAAGCCGTGGGAAAAGACAAGCCGATATTTGGAATTTGCAGAGGTATACAGGTTTTGAATGTTGCATTTGGAGGAACGCTGTATCAGGATATCTATTCTCAGAATAATGAGAAGGACCTGATCAAGCACTCGCAGAACGCCCCAAAGTGGTATCCTACACATAAAGTCACACTGAAAGAGGGGTCCATAGTCCAAAAGGCGCATGGAGCTGAAGTGATAAGCGTAAACTCCTTTCATCATCAGGCAGTCCGGGAACCGGCTTCGGATTTTATTATAACTGCAAGAAGTGAAGACGGCATAATTGAAGCAATTGAGCATAGTAATTGCAAATTTGCCGTAGGAGTACAATGGCATCCGGAACATATGTGGAAGAAAGATTCATCTTTTTTGAACCTTTTTAGATGCTTTGTCAGATCGTGTATGTAGTTGACCGGGCAAAACGTTATGCAAAATAAAGGTGAATAATAGAAACAAAATGTTGCTTTGCTAGCCACGGATGCCGAAAAATAAGTCGAAAAATATTAGTGTTTAATACATGGGTTGAAAAATACGACACTATATGATAATTTATTATTAACAAATATGAAAGGGTTCCTTATATGTGGGGTTCAATTATATATTTTGTTGCAGTCTCATTACCGGAACAGTTTCTAATGGCTTTATTTGCGTGGCTGATTTTAGGTAAACACAAAACGGCAAAGTTTCATAATGTAATAATTGTAGGAAGTAGTGCGGCAGCTTTGTTTAGAATAAGCCAAATTGTTATTCCCGCTTTACTTGTGTCGACAGAGCGCGTTGTCATGCAAAGTATGCTTATAACGGCGGTTCAGGTAATTGGTTTCTTAGCTTTGGTGTTCTTTATTTATAGGGTGAATATTATTGAGTCGATTATTGGCTCATTGGTCATGGTAGTAGTTTTTACTGTGGCACAGGGCACGACAATAATTTCATTACTGCTTTTATTCGGTTGGTCAAAAGAGGAGTTTGACATCAGTCAGGCTATGACAATTGCATGTGCATTAGTATACTTTATTATCATGATATTGATATGTTACTTTATTTACAAATTTGATTTAAATATTCGTTATTTAAAGATCAAATCGAATGACAAGCCATATACTAGCCGAGTTAAATTTTTAGTTTTACAGTTGTCTTTTAGTTATTTGAATTTACTTATTATATATAATCTGTTTCTTAATAATATTGCAATTTTTGAGACGTTTGCCAATAAAGTCCTTACTATACTTTGCTTTTTGATTAACATTATTTTCACAGTTATTCTTGTGAAAAGCGTGTTTAAAATGGGGGAAATAATCCAAAAGGAAGAAGAATTAAAAAGAAAATATGATGGAAGAGAATTTATTCAGAACATTGATTATATGAAAACCCTCATTGATGAAAAGCAGTATGATGAAGTTAAAAAGTTCCTTAACTCCATGAAAGCTGATATAGATGATAAAATCGTAAGTGACAAGGACTAACTAAGGACTAATAGGACAAATCTAGAAGGGCTTTGGAAGGTTTGTTCTATTAAATAAAAAAATAGGGGGATGTTATTATGAAAGGTAAAGTATTAGGTGTAGTTTCAGCGGTATTGTTTGTGGTTGCATCCATGGTGGCGAGTTCGGCTTCGTATTTTATTCTGTATCAACCAAAGGCACCGAAATCATTACAAAAATAACATCTCAAAAGGCGACTTCATTGGCAATAGAATTATTTAGGGGATAAGGTTTGTACTTTATCTTATTGGATTAAAAAATGACATAAAAATACATAATAAGTTTACTTTAAAGCGCCCGATGGAAGGCGCTTTTTTTGAGTAATAATGAAATTATGGTGATTTGGGCTTTTCAGGTTTGCAGACTGAATATTTCTCAAGCACTGCCATTAAATGTGTATCTTTCTTAGTATAATAATTTTTTTTTTTCATATTTTAATATTATAATCAATACTTTTTTCAATTATTTGCTCATATTATAAGGCGAGCGATAAAATGTATATTGGATGTGATATTATGTATAAAAAGGAAAAGTATGGGGTAACAGAGCTCAGTAAAAAAGATAGAAAAGTGCTTGATAAATATACCAAGTCTTATTCAAATTTCATTGAAAGCAGTACAGCAAAGACTGGTATACTCCAAGAGAAGGTTTCTAAATTAAAAGCTGATTAAATTATTGTAAGATAGATACAGGTGAGATCCTTCGGGGGTCGCCTGTATTTTTTATGGATTATGCAATACCGACTAAATCATCAAAAGTCTATAAAACGTTGCAAGGATCAAAGACGGATCCGCATAGTATATGAGTCCAGCTTTGAGTGTCACAAATTAGCTAATAAAAACTCTCCTTAGTTTTATCAATAAAACTTTAATTATAAAGAGAAATGAACCAAAGTTTACACAAGAGTAAAGGGGAGCCTTTCTTCTGTGCCAAGCTAATTTCAAAGAAAGCTTGTAATATTCATAATAAAAACGAGACACACTCATATGCTTTGGTTTTAAAATACAATGAAACAAGTCCTGTTTTCCGGGGTCAGTAGTTAAAAGACTATCCCTATACTTTGAAAAATTTGCGGCGCCCTGCATTGGAGTGTAAATGGAAACTGTTGGAATTATAGCTCGCTGGGCTATCCAGTTATATAA
This sequence comes from Acetivibrio mesophilus, assembly GCF_004102745.1. Classification (GTDB taxonomy): domain Bacteria; phylum Bacillota; class Clostridia; order Acetivibrionales; family Acetivibrionaceae; genus Hungateiclostridium; species Hungateiclostridium mesophilum. The sequence continues at coordinate 40,672 of NZ_RLII01000007.1, forward strand.
TTCTTTGAAATCTCTAATGGTCATATCCTGGTGTACTATAAACAAACCGGAGCAAATGATATCGAGTTCTTCAAGAATTTTAACGCATTCTTCATTATGCTCCAATGTTGCGTCCTTATTATAAGAGCCTAGGTCATTGTCAGAACATGCCTCAAGTCCTACCATGACCAGTGAGAGTCCAATATCTTTCAGTTCACGCATAATATCTTTATTTGCTGCTATAAAATCTGCTCTTCCATAAACCAAATACTTTTTGCTTATTCTTTTCTTGCGTATCAGCTCTATAAATTGCTTAAGATACTTTGTGTCGGTTAAAAAGTTGTCATCGGTAATATGGATATTGGGTGCATCGGTTGTCATAATTTCATTTACCAGGTCCTCCACCTCTCGGCAAGCATATTCCCCACTGTTTCTATTGGTACAATAACAGAAGGTACAGGAATTTTTACAGCTATACGAATTCTTGATCAAGGCAAGGGGATGAAAACTCAAGTGCCGATAACGGTGTTTATTGTTGTAAAAATATGTTCTGTCTATTTGCGGCAAATCCTTAGGGGTTTCAGAAACCTTCCTGTTTGCTTTCCAACCTTCTCCTTCTTTGTAACATATCCCGGGAATATCCTCTAGTGCAGTTGTGCCAGTATTATCAATAAAGTCCATGAGTTTTGCGAAAGAGTCCAATCCACTCAAATGGTATATGTAATCCGCAGACGAATCAAAGAAATTTGCATAATTTAGTTCTGAGTGACTTCCACCAATTATTACGGTAATTCTTGAATCAAAACGTTTTATCCGGTGCGTTAATTTTATCATCAGCTTTTCTTGAGTTATATAACCTGTTATACATACAACATCAGGAGCAAAATGCTTAAGCTTGCTTTTAAGGGGAGTCAGTTCATGTCTTCTGTCATAAATATATGGCTCGTGTCCGAGGTTTTTTAGTACTGTGTAGAGGTATTCCATTTCAAGAGGCTCATATTCCACAAGATTGGTATAAGCAAAAATTCCAACGGTTTCAGGTTTAATAAGCAATACTCTCATTTATAATCACCCCTATTGATTTGGACCTTTATTTAAGTACTTTTTATCATAAGTCTTTAAAAGATACGCCAGATATATCCTTGGGAAATTAATGTAGTACAGCAAGGCAAAATGAACTTTAAATAAAACAGCTGAAATATTTTGTGGTCTCATCAATAATTTTGTACCGTCGGTTCTTCCATATCTATACTTGTAAAGCTTGTGTTTGTTCTCTTTGTGGATACGGGTACCTTTAAAAGGTATTAAAATGCTGAATAATACCCAGACCAATTTTTGCTTGCGGATAAAGCGGTGAATATCTATAAAATTTTTATGCTTAAAGTCATAATTTATTACAAACAGACCATTACATACCATATTGTTATCCCTTAATATTTTTACTGCTTTTTCGTTTATTTCAACACTGGAATTTTTATTATAGGAATCAAGTATATTATCCTCTACAGCTTCTAATCCTACAAGCATATCCCTAAAGCCTGCTTTGTACAATAAGGGCATGATATCTTCACATTTAACGATACTATCAGCTCTTGCAAATATCATATATGTCTTATAACAGTTTTTTTCTATGAGTTTATTGCAAATTTCAATTACCCGCTCCTTATTGACAAGAAAATCATCGTCACATAGCCATATGCGGTTGTTATCTATTTCCATTATTTCGTTTACAACATTTTCTACGCTTCTTTCGGCATAAAAGCACCCATTAAACTGCCTGGAAATACAAAAATTACACTCTTGGGGGCACGAAAAGGATGATTTCATTAAAGAAAAACTACCTTTGGCTATAATACGATATTTTTTGCGATTTTCGTAGAATAGGCTTCTGTCGGGTTTCACATTGTAATCTGTAATAGGCTCTCCACATGGATTGTGAATCCATTTCCCATCCTTTACATAGGCGATCCCAGTAGCAGACTTCAAAGCGTCTGTATCAAGATCGTTTTCAACAGCAATTCTAAAGGAATCCAAACCGTAATCATAGTAGACAAAATCAATATTATCCAAGAAGAAATCTTTGTAATTGATATTTACTTCCGGACCACCAACCAAAATTTTCAGATCCGGTTTCACCTTTTTGAGCTTATTAATCATTTTTAATATATAATCAGCATTGTTGGACATAACCGAAAAGCAAACAGCAGTTATGTTGTTTTCCTCAATGTTTTTAATTATACGGCGGAAACGGAAAAGACGGCTGTAGAAAACTTCATCATAGAAAACATAATCCCTGCCCTTTTCTTTCATCACCCCTGCTAAGTACTCAAGCCCTAGAGGCTCAATACTGGCCACTCTTTTATCATAACGCACTCTTACCAATAGATATTTTTGCTTAGCCATTTATGGATACCTCCCATTTCTTAGAACCAGCCGGTTCTTTTGGTGTCATATGCTGTTTTAAATATAGTCCGGCAAATAATTTTTGGATAAGTTAGCACATACAACATATATACCCTTACCATAAACATAAAAGAGGACATTTTCTCAGGTTTTATTGTAATGTGCAAACCGTCAAGGCGCTTTGATTTGAATTTTATCAAACGTTCTTTGTATTCATCATATGCGTCTGTGCCCTTATAGGGGGTAAATATTCCAAAAACCACCCATAGAAGGTTATTTTTCTTTATGAAACGATACAGTTCTTTGAAATCTTGGCGTGATGATTTGTGACTTACAACAAATAGACCGTTACACACAATATTGTTGTCCGCTAGATTTTTAATAGCCTGTGTATTCACATCTTTTGAGGTTTGCTTATTGTATTCATCCAAAAGATCGTCACTTACTGCTTCAAGACCCACTAAAATATCCCTAAAGCCTGCTTTGTACATTAATGGGAGTATGTCCGGATTTTCTGCCAAAAAGTCTGCTCTTGAATATGCCAAAAAATGTTTTTTGATTTTTCTTTCAATAATTACCTCACAAAACCTTTTGACCCGTTCTTTGTCCACAAGAAAGGTATCATCTACAAACCATATTCTAGGATGTTCAATGGATTCTATCTCATCAATAACGTCCATTATAGGGCGCTCGGTATATACTCCGCTGTTCATTTTTGTGCAATAGCAAAAAGTACATTCAAAAGGACAAGAAAAGGATGCTTTAGCAATAGCAAAACTACCTTTTAGGAAGATAAAATTTTTCTTTAAACCTTTATTAAAGGCAGTTCTATCAGGACGTGTAATAAAGTTGTCTACTGGGGCTCCTTTTTCTTTAACAACCCATTCATCATTTATTTTAAAACAAACTCCATTTTGCTTATTAAGAACTTCCGGCAAAAAGCCTTCTAAGAAAATATTTTTCAATGAGTTAAGACCATTATCATGATATACCAAATCAATGCTGTCTGTGAAAAAATCTTTATAATTTAGTTCGGCTTCCGGCCCACCAACCATAATGTAAAGGTTAGGAAATTTTTTCTTGAGCTTGTCTGAGGTATTTATTATATAATCCGAAGTGTTGGCATTGGCATGAAAACCTACAAAATCATATCCACCCTTTTCAATTTTTCGAGATAGTCTGCTAAATCTGAAACACCGAGAATATTGAAATTCATCAAATATTTCACATTCTACTCCTAAGTCCCTGCAAAGTCCGGCAATATATTCGAGCCCTAGAGGTTCTAAATTAGCAACAATGGATGAAAATTTAGGACGAACAAGTAAGACTTTAATCTTTTTTGAAGCCTCCATTACTTACCCCCTATATTTGTGATTCAATATAACTTCTCTAATCTGAAATCTAATTGTATCATAAACAGCTGTATAAGGGGAGTTTTTGTTGAATTTTGAGTTGTTATAGAGTAAACTAGTAGAAAATAATAAATTATTATTGGTAAGGGAAAAGGTATGAATGTTCTACTTATAAGACCAAGACCCCACAGTGAGACAATCGGGCTTCAAAGTGTAATGATTTGTGAGCCGTTAGAGCTTATGTGTCTTTCCTCTGTGTTAAAACAGAATGGGCATGTAGTAAATATTATAGATATGATAATTGAAAAAAAGCCTATTGACTATTTTATAAAAAAAGTCAATCCCGATGTGGTGGGGATAACCGGATATATTAGTCATGTTGGAATTATTAAAGAATACGCAAAGGTAATCAAATCATATTCAAAGGATATAAAGGTTTTGGTTGGGGGAGTTCATGCTAAAGTCTGCCCGGAGGATTTTACAGATGATAACATCGATTCTGTGTGCAGAACCGAAGATGATTTATATGATTTTTTAGGCTGCAAAATAAAAGAAAAATCCTTACCGGATAGAGAGATAACGAAAAAATACCAAAATAAGTATTATTATCTTTTTCAGAATAAATGTGCACTGATAAAAACATCCTTTGGATGTCCCTACAACTGCAATTTTTGCTTTTGTAAAGAGATATCGTCATATTCGGCTAGAGAAATAGATGATGTGATAGCCGAGTTAAAAACTATTCCCCAAAAAGAGGTTTATATTGTTGACGATGATTTTTTGTTTAATCGAAATAGGCTTTTGGAGTTTTATCAAAAGCTAAAAGAAAATAATATACAAAAAAACTATTTGGTTTATGGCAGGGCAGATTTTATTTCAAAAAATGAAGATATTATTATGAAGCTGAAAGAAGTGGGGTTATCGGCTGTAATTGTGGGAGTTGAGGCATCCAGTCAAGAAGAACTTGATTCCTATAACAAGAAAACAAAAATTGATGACAATGTCCGAGCCATAAGTATTTTGAAGAAACACGATATAGAATGTTATGCGACGGTAATATTAGGCATAGATTGGGATAAGCATGACTTTAAACGGCTGTACAATTTTATAAAAGCAAATAAGATAGTTTTCGTGAATCTTCAGCCTTTTACCCCTATGCCCCATACCCAGTATTTTGATATGTATAAAGATAAATTGATTATACCTTATGAGGAACATGAAAAATGGGATATGGCACACTTAGTGGTAAAGCCTGAGAAAATAAGTATAAGAGAATACTATTACCGGATTATAAGTACTTATTATAAAGTAACGGTGTCGCCACAAAATGTGATTTATATGATAAGAAAATATGGACTAAATACAGTAATAAAGTTATCTTTTGGGGCATTAAAAATAACCTGGCAGTATACAAAGAAGATAATAAAGGGTTAAGTTGCAGAAAATGTTATTATTTTATCTTGAGAGTGAGGGGGATTAGATGAAAATCTATTTTATTCAGTCTACTCCGTATTATGGGGACAATGAACCGGTTAAAAAAGGTAGGCTTTACTTTGTTGGATTGGCGCCTGCAATTCTTGCATCTTTAGTTCCCGATTGTGATTTTGAAGTATGTCTTGAAACCATTGATGAGGTAAACTTTGAAAGTGATTGTGATATTGTTGCAATTTCCGGTATGGGGCATGCTATTATTCGAAGCATTGATATTGCCAAGGAATTTAAGAAAAGGGGCAAGACGGTTGTTATGGGCGGATATATGGTCAGCCTTATGCCCGAGGAGGCAAAAAAATATTGTGACAGTGTTATAATAGGTGATGGAGAATTGAGTTTTCCTCAAATGGTTAAAGACTACGAAAATGGCTGCTTAAAGGATTTTTACAACATGCCTCTGGGAAAATTAACCTACCCCCTTCCGAAATATGAATTGCTGACAAAAAAGAAAATCGGCAATTTTCTCCCTGTTCAAGCAGGAAGAGGATGCCCTAATTCCTGCAGCTTTTGCTCGGTATATTGCCTATATAAAAACAAATATTTAAAACGGGATATAGAGGAAGTTATTCGTGATATAAAGAGGATAAAAGAGTTGGGATATAATAAATTTTTGCTTTTGGACGATAATATTTTTTCGGATATTCCATATCTAATGGAGCTTTTGGGCGAAATAAAAAAACTTAAAATGAAATGGATGTCCCAGTGTTCTATTTCCATTGCGGATAACAAAGAGGTTTTGAAGGCCGTTTATGAAAGTGGGTGTGAAGCACTTTCCTTCGGTATCGAGAGTATTTCTCAAGAAAGCCTCAATTCAATGAATAAGTCTTGGGCAAATGTAAAACGCTATGCTGAGCAAATACAAAAAATTACCCAAGCAGGAATTGACGTTTCAACGGAAATGGTTGTAGGCTCGGATGGGGACACCCTTGAAAGTATCTCAAAAACAGCGGAATTCATTGTTGAGAATAAAATAGTCGTTCCAAGATTCTATATTTTAACGCCTATCCCGGGTACGGTCTTTTTTGAGCAAATGAAAAGTCAAAACAGAATAGTAAATAATGAAATATATAGTTATAATGGGACCACTGCAGTTCATAAGCCCTTGCATATGACACCTCAAGAATTAACCGATGCTTACTGGGATTTATATAAAAAAGTATTTTCAAGGACTGCTATACTGAAAAGGACAATTTTTAGAAAGGATTTCTTCAAAAATCCTCTTAAATACATTTTTTATATGTATGTCAACTTTTATTACCGGTATCAGATTAACAAAGGCATTATTCCCAATATAATATAGGAGTAACTATGGAGATTAGAGCTATTGAATCATTAAAAGAATACAAAAAGTTTTATGACCAGGTTTATGCAAAAGACAATAATTTTAAAGACAACAAAACAGACATCTTGCCAATAGTTTGCAGAAAAAATTCTGCCTTTTACAAAAGATCAATTCAAAAAATGGTTGGGGTTTTCGAGGATGGTAAGACTATATGTCAGTGTGTTTTAATAATTCACAGCGAATATAAAGAAGTTGTTTTTATGGCTTTTTTTGAGGCCCTTCCCCAAAAATATGAAGGGGTAAAAATGTTAATTGATTATGCTATAGAATTTGGGAAGAGGAATGGCTGCAGAAAAATTATTGCCGGAATTGAGGGCCATCCCAACAACTCTATTGGTTTTTCAGTCGCCAATGCAACACCGCCATCTTTTGGGGAGTGTTATACTCCAAGCTATTATGTAGACTACTTCAAGGATTTCGATAAAATAGATATGGTTAGTTTTGCCGGAGATTATGCCGAAGTTAGGGCTGCTGTTGATAAGGACTACAAAAGATTTAAAGATGTTTTTAGTGAATTTGATATTGAGTATGGGGACTTTTCTTTAAAGGGATTTAAAAAAACAATGAAAATATATACCGATTTGAGTAATGATATCTTTGTAGATCATAGGGATGTTTTTTACCGAAATTATGAAGAAGACTATGAGTTGTTTTTGTCCATGAGACCTATACTAAAAAATGAGAACTTAATTTTCGCAAAAAAAGGAAGTAGATATGTGGGATTATCTTTTTGGTATCCTGATTTAAATGAGCTTACAGGTATTCATAAAAGATTTGGGCTAAAAGAACTTATAAAGTATAAGCTTCTAGGCCAAATTCCACGCAAAATGAAAATGGTTGAGATTGGCGTTTTACCCGAATACCAAAATAAAGGACTTATTCTTTTACTGTTTAGAAATGCTATTGAACTTGCTGCAAAGAAATATCCTAATTCCGAAAAGGTTATAAGTAGCTGGATTTTATCCGAAAATAAGAAGTCTGTGCTTCTTACCAGAAGGTATACGAAGGATTTATACAAGGAGTACGTATATTATGAAAAAAATATTTGAGGGAGAAATATTCGAAGAATGCCCTGAAGGCTGGGGACAAAGGCTTGATACCCACAGATGGCTTGGGGAAGATGTCTTGAGAGCTTCAAAATATAGAGATACTCCTTTTAGGTTTGTTGTTCATAAAAAATATGTATGTTGTGAGTACACAAAAAACATCAACTTATTTACTTTTGGTAGGCTGAATTTTACAATACCGGTGACCTTTGTGGCCATGCCCTTTTCCATTGACGAGCCGGGATTTTCCGGAGATATTAATGCGTTGATAGATGATTATAGGAGACGCAAAGGGTTTTTTTTATTGCTAAACTTAAAAAGTGTTGACTCTATCGGTAAAAGGTATCCAAAAGGCAATACCCTTTTTACATGTATTTTTGAAAATAAATTTAAAAGTTTTGATGAGTATCTTTTGAGCTTACGGAGCAATTACCGCAGGAGAATCAGCATTGCTCAAAAGAGAGGCAAGGCCCTTATTATAAGAAAGATTGACAGTGAAGAGTTTAATGATGAATTACATAAGCTTTATTTAAATGTATTGGGAAATTCCAAATATCCTTTAGAAACTCTGGATAAAGGGTTTTTTCAAACAATAAACAGCGATATACATGTTTTTTATAAGGATGAAAAGCCAGTGGCATTTATATCTACAAAAAGGGTTGATAACACGCTGCATTTCCTTTTGGGGGGAATGGATTATACAGTACTAAAGGAATTGGATTTATATTATAATATGCTTTTACATATAGTTAAACTTGGAATTGAGCAAAAATTTAAAAAAATCAATTTCGGACAAACAGGCGAAATTTCAAAATTGCGAATTGGATGTACCTTTGAAAAGAGGTATATGGTGGCAGTTATAAGCAATGGTTTTTTGAATAGCATTATTAGGCTTTTAAAGCCTTTTATTGAATATAGGTTTCCGGAGCAAAACAATAGGGTATTTAAATCTTTTACTTAAAATAAAATCAATGTCATTATGTTAATAATATTTATAGCAATTATATGTTATTTGCTCATAGCGCTCAATAACGGTTCTATTCTAACTAAGCGGTGGAAATATTGATATTACGGCAGATGCTGATGGGATTATAGAAGTCGGGATACCCCGACTTCTATTAAATTCGAGAAAACTTGTATTTTATGTTTTAACATCATTTATTTAAATCCGATAATGTTTATTATTGTAAATGGTACAAACAGCGGAGCATCTCCGATTTTTAGCTTTGTTGTCATAGAACTCAGCTTATGCATACCCATCTTAGATAAAAATACAGCAATAGGCCAAGCATGTGAAGAAATAAATATCTCAGTATTTTTAAAGCCATTTTGCTTCATTAGCCGTGATATTGAGTTGTGATTATATAAGCAAACATGTTCTGGAGGGATAAAAAACGGCCATTTTTTCCCTAATACTTTATACCACATTCCGCCTATAAATGGAGTGGAAATAACTAAAGAGCCCTTTGGGGTCATGTAGTTATGTATTTCCTGGATAAATGTATTTGGATTATAAACATGTTCAAGTACGCTGAAATTTATTACGCAGTCAAATTTAGTAGTCGTATCTTCAGGTATTGCTTCAAGTCCGCCGCAATAAACATCGTCTGCAAACTTTTTTGCATGATTGACAGCTTCTTTGGAAAAATCCGTACCAATCCTATAATCAAAAAAATCTTTTGCTTCATCCAATAGAAAACCGAAACCGCAACCAATTTCTAGGAGTTTCCCACCAGTTACATTTCTTTTGCGCAATTCTTTCATATACTTAGAAAAAGTACTGCGTAATGCCTTTTCCTGTATCTCATACCCCGTCCCGGCACTATATTCCGTATAGAAACTGTCTTGTGCGTAATATGACAATAATGACTCTTCATTAAGCCTAGGGTTCAAATATACCAGATCACAATTATTACATCTGTTGTATTTGTATGAATTTATTTCATAGACTAAGCTACTGGATTCATTATTACATAAAGGACACGATGTGTTTTCAAAAGAATCCGTGTTAGGGAGGTATTCTTTAGATGATATATTATTTTCACCGCCTTAAATAATTTCTTATTAACACTCAAACTAATCAATAAAGTCCTATACTAAAATGAAAAATAGAACAATATAAAAAGTAATTATTAAGTAATAAATACAACATATAAGAAGATAACAGAGGCCTATAGCTATTAAGTTTAACAAATAGTAGTATAAGCACCTATATTATCAATTATACTTTATTTTTACTTTAAAAGTCAAATCTTCTTATTAACCTTTTTAAAATGCTAATTTAGTTATTAACTAATGGTTTTTCATAGTATTGTAATTGAAAGTCTTGACATGTTTGATATAATACTTCTTTGTCTTTTTCAACCATTCAAAACAGCAAAGAACCTCGGGAATAGGAATTTTATTGGTAAGAGGCGAAGAGGAGCGCCTTAGGCATATAACTTAATAAGCAAGCGTTAATTTAAGCAGCTATTGAATTTTTTAATTTGATTTATTATCTATTAATTGCTATAATTAAACTAAAGCGGATGTTATTAAACTAAAGTTAATCTTATTAAACCAAATTCAATTTTATGGTACTTGGGGGAGTTTATGTTAATAAACAATTTGTTGGACAGGCTTAAAAAGTACAAGTTCTTTTCTGAACTATTGACCCCTGAAGCCTTTTCTCAAATGAAGAGATACGTAATTACGGGTTTCACAGGTTTTGCAATTGAATACTTGCTGTTTTACACATTTAATAATTTTGTTTTTAAAAGATTTTTTCCAGGAGGATATTCTTTTGTAAAGGGTATTGCAGAGAGTTTGTTTAATTATGACTTGAAAGGCTATACATATAGTTATTTGCTGGCAAATGCTATTGCCTATGTCGTTGTGTTCTGGTTTAATTTTCTTGTCAACAGGATTTGGTCCTTCAAATCGAAAGTCAATATCTTCAAACAATTAAAACAGTATGCTGTCCTGTTTATCTTTAATTTGATTGCTACTAGTACGTTGCTATACGTATTAAGCGATAAAATTGGTATTATGCCGGAGCTTTCTAAGATTTTGGTTATGGGTTCGGTAGTATGCTGGAATTTTGTCATTTACAAGAAGATTATTTATAAATAAGGAGAAAGCGGATTCATTTAAAAGCAGTTTGACTAAGGAGTGAAGATTAAATGCTTGGACTTTTATATATTGCAGTTGCATGGATAAGTGGGTATATTATTTTAAAACAATTGCTGCCTTCTGTATTTGATTTTACGAAGTCTTTGTCACTAACGGGAAAACAGGTGAAGTTGCCGGCGTGGATGGTCACAATTCCTTCATCATTTTTAGTCGGGACACTTTTAGTCACATGGACTACATATATAAGTGCCTATTTATTAAGAACATCCGGTAAACCGATGTTGTTTGGTAATATAGTTGCCCTTATACTTTTTTCGTTTATTATTGTCTTATATATTACTAAGAACCAAAAAGAGGTTGCAACATTCTTTAAATCAATAATTCCCGGGATAAAAAGCAGTTCGTTTCTGAAGAATAATATCATTGAAATCGCATATGTTTTGGCTTTTTTGGGTATTTGGGCATTCTTTATGATTGGATCTTTTTACATAAAAGATGGTGTAATTAAAATTGGACACTCTGTAGTAAGTGACTTTTCACCTCACCTTGCAGTAATCAGATCTTTTTCCTATGGCTTTAACTTTCCCACAGAATACCCTCATTTTGCAGATGGCAATATTAGATATCATTTTATGTTTATGTTTTTGGCAGGGAATCTGGAGTTTTTAGGACTACGACTTGATTGGGCCTTTAATCTTCCTGCCATATTATCGATTGTTTCATTTTTGATGTTGCTTTATTCATTTACCGTATTACTGCTCGGCGAAAAAATAATCGGGGTTATAACCGGTGTGTTGTTCTTTTTCAGAAGTTCCTTTGCATTCTTTACATTTATAACAGGAAAACCCTCGGCAATGGAAGCCTTAAAAGGGTTAAAAAGTATGAGGGAACATATTGGTAATACGCAACATGAAGAGTGGGGACTTTATTCTCAGAAAGTGTATGTAAATCAGCGGCATCTGCCTTTTGCATTAGGCATTATGATGCTTGTTTTGATAGTGGTTCTTCCTCTGTTTATTAAGATGATGACAAGTATTAGCGAGCTTTATAAAAGAAGAACGCAAAAATCGGATGAAAATCAAGAGAACGAGAGCTTTTGGAAGTTGTATATTAAGGAGTTTGTTGGCAGCAAAAGTGCGTGGGTTCCAAAGAGCATATTTACATCTGTAGTGATCGGAATCCTTCTTGGACTCACAAGTTTTTGGAATGGTGCGGTGGTTATAGCAGCACTTTCGATACTTTTTGTTATGGCTATTTTCTCAAAACACAGACTGCAGTATCTAATCATAGCATTAATCACTGTTGCATTAGCTTATTTACAGACGCATTTTTTTGTCAGAAGTGGTGGCTCAGTGGTATCACCCAGCATCTATATTGGTTTTCTCGCAAATACCAACGGATTGCAGCAAGATTTATCGCAGTACTTTGCGGCTAATGGTTTCGTGGCAACGCTGCAGCACCTATTTAAGTTAATTCCTTATGTTGCAGGCTTTTATATTGAGCTTCTTGGAATTCTTCCTTTTATTGTAGCTATATGCTTGCTTCCCCGTAATGGCAAGTATAAATATCATATAAACCTATTGTTTATAGCAGCTACACAGATTATTGGCTATTTTTTCATAAAGTACAAGATAGAAAATGATGATAGAATTGTAAATAAAGGGCTTTTCATTGGATTGACATTATTTGCTATGATGTTAGTAATATTTGCCAGTATAGCATATACGTCCTATAGCAATTCCAAAACTCCTCGGGGAATAAGGGCACTAATACTGGCATTTAGCGCTCCAATTATCCTTGCAAGCACTGTCAAACTAACACTGGGCATTGATATCAACCATAAATATGTGATTATTGGTTCTATACTTATAAATATTTTTGTGGCGGCATTAATATTCTTTCTGTTCAAAGCCAAGAAACCTCTTGCTACCTTTGCAGCCGTATTTATTTCTATAGTAATTACTGTTACGGGTTTTGCTGATGTAGTGTCACTTTATGTGCTTAATAGTTTGTCCGTCGATGTCCGTTGTGATGACCCTTTACTGGTTAAGGTAAAAAATGAGACTGGAAAAGATGAAATTTTCCTGACGGATGATTACCACCTTCACACAATACTGCTGGCAGGAAGAAAGATATATTGCGGTTGGCCGTATTTCACGTTGTATGCAGGCTATGACTGGGATCTAAGAAATGAAATAAGAAAAAGAATTTTTACTGCTTCTGATGAAATTACTCTTAGGGAACTTGTGAATGAGAACGATATTAGCTATATTGTTATTGATAACGGAGTCAGAAATTCTAAGGGTTATGCTGTGAATGAGGAACTGATAAGAAATACCTTCGACGTTTTCTACGACGATGGTTATGATGTTGTTATTTACAAAACATATTAGATTTGCTATAGTCATATTTGATTAAGACATAGATTTGGTTTGCTTAAGATGTACATGGTTTGTAGGCTACTATGCTATGGATTATTATATTAATATTAATTATATAAGGTGGGTTTTCTGGCTATGGGTAATACTAAAAAAAAGAATGCAAAAAAAAGAAGTTGGTTTTCCGAGGTGGAAAAACCAGTATCTCAAAATGTGCTCATAATTGCTGGAGCAGCTATAATATTAATAAGACTGCTTCTTACCTTGATTCCAAGCTATCGGGTGGATATGGGAGGATACAGGGCATGGAGTTTGTATCTTGCTGAAAAAGGTCCGAAGGGCCTGTATGAAACTTTTCACATCGTGTATGCACCGGCGTACATGTATTTGCTATGGATCACGGGGATAATAGTTAAAACGTTTTCACTTAATGCCGCTGCTCATGCTTACTTGATAAAATTATGGGCCGTTGCTTCGGAATTGATAGGTGGTTACCTGATTTATAAAATAGGGAAAAAGTACGGAAAAGAGAGGCTTGGATTTATTCTGGGAGTAGTATACGCACTTAACCCGGGAGTTTTCTTCAATTCCTCGATTTGGGGTCAATTTGATTCAATACCTGCAACGTTGCTTGTGGGGATGATATATGCCTTTAGTAAAAATCGTAAAATGACTGCGGTAGTATTGTATTCCTTTGCTATACTGACCAAGCCCCAAAGTGCACTTCTTACTCCGCTGGGAATACTATTTTTCAAAGATTTGTTTGACTTTTCCAAAATTACTAAAGAAAAGATTATTAAAAGTATTAAGGATACATTGGTGGCTATCTGCATAGGGTTATCATGTTATTTTATTGTTATTAATCCCTTTTATTATCACATGGAGCTCTATGAACAAATGAAGAGTACCTCCGTTGTAAAAGATTTTATAGCAGAGACAGTTGATTATTTCTGCTGGATGCCCAATTTGTACTTAACGAGTGTTCAGGATTACCCGTATGCTACTGCCAATGCCTTTAATCTATGGACGCTTCTAGGCGGACAACCGATAATGGACTCAAACATATTCTTTATATTATCATATAATGCATGGGGAACTATACTGTTTTTAATTTCTATAGTTATAGCTTTCGTGTATTTGCTGAAAAACAGAAAAAGCGATTTTGCAATGTATTTTTCAGCCTTCTTTATTATGGCGAGTGCTTTTACCTTCATGACGAAAATGCATGAAAGATACCTACTTCCAGCCATAATTTTCCTGACGATTAGTGTTCTGTGGAAGAAGTGGATGGCAATACCTTTGGCAGTTCTGAGTATATGTGTTACTGCAAATCACTGGTATATATATTACTTGTCATGGAAGGATGTTGTTTGGCTGGGGAATTATGATCCTGTTGCCATGCCCTTTGCGTTTTTAACCGTATTGTTGGTTGTATTCTCAGGAGGATTTATTATAAAAGACATTTTACCTTCTAAGAAAGTCAAAGGTTGACGATTGTTAGCTCATATTAAAAGGAGAGACAAGGAATTATGAATATATGTATTGTAGGCGCAGGAGCCACAGGACTCGTTGCAGCAAATGAACTTGTTAAGAAAGGTCATAAAGTTTCTGTATTTGAAGAGGAGAATCAACATGGAGGTTTAGTAAATACTTTAGAGGTTGGCAATGAAAAACTGGAAGTATTTTATCACCATATATTTACGAATGATGTAGAAATAATTAAGCTGATTGAAGAGTTAGAGCTGTCTTCTGAGCTTATGTGGCTCGAACCAAAGAACTCCATATATATTAACCGAAAGCTTTATCCTTTTACTTCCCCAGTGGATTTATTGCTCTTTAAAGAGCTTTCATTTATTGATAGGATAAGGATGGGGTTGCTTGTTTTTAAAGCGAAGTTTATAAAAGACTGGAGTCAATTAGAGAATATGAGCTCTAAAGACTGGATAATCAAAAATGCAGGTAAGAATGTATATGAAAAGGTCTGGGGACCACTACTTAGTTCAAAGTTTGATTATGATGCCGATGATATTTCGGGTACTTGGATATGGAATAAATTCAAGTTGAGGGGCTCAACAAGGGGAAAAAATATTAACAAGGAACTATTGGGTTATATGAAAGGAAGCTTCGGGCTAATATACGATAAATTGGCAGAGAAGATAATCAATGCCGGTGGTCAAATAAATTACTCAAGCCCAGTGGATAGGATTGAACCCCAAAAAGATAAAACCCTGAATGTCCATAGCAACGGCAAAGTATATAATTTTGACAGGGTTATTGTTACGACTTCGCCGGAGATTCTTAGCAAAATGAATGTTCCTTTCCCGAAAGAGTATAGTGAGAAGCTTTCAAAAGTAAAGTACAAAGCTAATATTTGTATGGTTTTAGAACTTTCGGAGAAATTATCGGATTACTATTGGACTACAATTGCAGAGAAGGATTTTCCCTTTGTGCTGTTAATAGAACACACCAATCTAGTTACCGAGAATGACTATAAGTCACATATTATTTATCTTTCCAGGTATCTAGACAGAAAGAATGAGATGTATTCATTAAGCGATGATGAAATTCAGAAAGAGTTTATTAAATACTTAAAAATCATGTTCCCCAATTGGGATGAATCAAAGATAAAGAGAGTGTATATTAATCGGACAAGCTATTCACAGCCGGTTGTTGTACAGCAATACTCGAAAATTTTACCTGAAATTGATACTCCTGTGGAGAACCTGTATTTAGCAAGTATGGCTCAGATATATCCGGAAGATAGAGGACAGAATTATTCTGTAAGGCTTGGAAAACAAGTGGCGGATATGATTAAATAGTAGGGTGAAATATTACTAATATATTGTTTGGAGGCAAGATTAAAATGTTCAAGAAGATGACAGTCTATATGACTTCTGTATTGGTATTTTGTATGATGTTTTACCAATGTGCTTTTGCTGCAGAGAACTTAATACAAAATCCATCTTTTGAAGATATAAACGATAATATGCCCGTCGGTTGGAATACATGGGTTTGGGATTATAGGCCGGGTGTTGTCGAGTTTGGTGCAGAACAGGAAGGTTCACACAGTGGACAGTACTATGTTACCATCAATAATAAAAAGGGCAGGGATTCACGATACCTTCAGGAGGTGGCAGTGAATTCGAATTCATGTTATAGATTTTCCGGCTGGATTAAAACAGAGAAAGTTGGAGGAGATACATTAGGGGCTAACTTATCATTAGAAGGATTTACTGCATATTCTCAAGATGTAAAAGGTACTGTTGATGAATGGCAATACACTGAGTTATATATAAAGACCGGCGAAGGTGTGAATACAATAACATTATCATTAGGCTTGGGCGGATATGGAAATCTGAATACCGGAAAGGCGTCATTTGACGATGTGGTACTTGAGGAAGTAGATAGCATACCTGAAGGTGCAAATTTTGTATTTGTCGGAAATACTGACGCTGAATCCGAACCTCCAGAGGATGAAAAAAAGCCTGAAGATACAGAAGGCAAGTACACCTGGGTGTGGTTGGCGGTTTCGGTGATTGTTTTGGCAACCATATTCTTTTATTACTATAAAACAGGGAAACTAAAATCTACAGATAACGAGAAAGATGAATAAAATCAATATTCCATTAATAAAAAGGCTGCGGAGATTCAATTTTCTGCAGCCTTTTTTATTAATAAGTTTTGCTAAACATGTATTATTACGTTACTTTCCCAGTTTTTCTTCTACCGGAAATATGGTTATAGTTTTAAGGATATACCTTTTTAATATAGTAATATCGCTGGAGCTTATTTTTCCATCTCCGTCCAGATCAGCAGCCTTTAATCCGTCAGGAGAAGGGAACTCGGTAATTTGCTTCAGAACATAACGTTTTAGCAATGTAAGATCGGTGGAGGTTGCTTTGAAGTCACCGTTAACATCACCATACTTGAAGGTTTCCGGTGTTACTCCTCCCAGTGGTATTACATGGTCCAGCCCTCTCTTCCACAATGTCGGCTCAATTATTGCGTATTTCTCCTCGTCTACTGTTTTCCAATCTTCAAGCATCAAACCGCCGGTATCGGCAGAATTAGGATTAAAGGCCCAGAAGGTATGATGCAGTTTTTTGTCTGCAATAAAGCTTCCCAAGCATTCAAGCCATTTCACGTTGTTATCGTTGATAAGCTTACCGCCCCACTCTCCGATTAACATAGGTGCAATATTTTCATCAACAATATAATACCAGTTTGGGTACCAGCATTCTTCATAAAGAGTATTAATATCAAAATCTTTTTTAAACCATGGCTGCATATATATGTCCGGCCCGTAATCATGTACAGAATATACAAGCTTGTCTTGGGCAGATAGGGTGACAGGGTGGTGGGCGACTCCTCTTAAGTTCCCGCCCCACCAGTTACAGTATGTAGTAAACTCACCACAGTTGGTGTAATCATATCCGTCCATTGGGTATGCCTCGACACCTTCTACGACGATCAAAAGGTTCGGATTAATTGCGAGTATTTCTTCGGCAATAATTTCGGCAGCTCTTTTCCAATTGTTTGGATCCTCCGAATCATCCCATTTTGCAATGTTCGGACCTGAGTACTTTCCATGGGGCTCATTTTTAAGATCCATTGCAATAACCGTATCATCATCCTTGTACCTTTCGGTAATCCATTTCCAAGCCTCAATAAAATCCTCCATGGTCACATCTTTGTTGTACCAGAGGTTGTCTTGGTATGAATCCTTAGTAGCACCATGCATGTCAAACATAACCTTCATACCGTTTTTCTTCATATGATTTATTGTATAGTCCAGTATGTCGAGACTGCTCAGACCGTCAAGACGTGGGTTCTCGTATGTGCTTACAAAGGAAGTTTCTACATATTCACCGTTTTTCCATTCAAGAATAAGTTCAGCACTGAGGGGGATTCTAAGAAGATTAAAACCTAAGTTCGCCATTAAATCAAGAGAGTCTTCCAGATTGCATTTATTAAGACCGTAAAAACCATTTGCTCCATCAGTTTCGAATCCAAACCAGTTGATGCCTGTAAGGTAAACTGTATTCCCTTTTGAATCCTTAATTAAATTTCCTTCTACATGAAGCCAGTCATCATCGTTTGGCGGCGGTGTCGGTTCCGGCGGTGGTGGTGGTCCCTCTACTCCCCATACCAGTGTGTCCTTATAGTAGAGTGTCATTTTATCATATTCTGCATAATCGGTGAAACTGGGGTCATAAGAATAATCATTGGTTTGATCATAATAGCCGTTTGATATTTTTTTCAGTACCAACTGCATTTGACCGCTGTTGCCACCATCCTTTATGACTCCAGCTCCGCTGGTAAAGCCAATCTCCGCATATCCCAACTCGGGGTGAAATTCTGCAAATATGTTGCTTGACCCTATTGCAGTGTAAAAGCATAAAAGGGTTTCCTCGGTAGCACCTTCTTTTGTGTAATAATACCTCACTTTGAGATCGGCCATATCCACACTTTGACCGCTGTTGTTGTGAATAATTATGTAAGGACGCATGCTTTGATACCTTTCATCTAGCGAACCATCCATATAGTGGATCGATAGGCCTTCTAAAGCAGTTTCTTCAGTAGTGTTACCAGCATTAACGGTAATGAGGCCAAAAAGGCATGAAATAACGAAGACAGAAATTGTTAATACAGATAACAGGCTTTTCTCAGAATGTTTTTGAGCCATTAAAATTAACCCCCCTCACTCCATTCGTTATGGAAAATAAAAAATAAAAATTATGTAAATAGAAATATACGTACTATCTTAATTATATCATTAATATAGTGCTTTAATATAGTGTTTTCAAAACGAATAAATGAGTACTAAATATTATACAAATGATAAGTCCATAGTTATCAGTATGTTGGCTTACGGTATGGTGTAATTAATATAAAAAGTGGGAAATTCTGTGAAGAATTACGAGGATTATTGCGGATTTTTATGAATCAAACTCGTATAATGAATTGGGATATAGGGGTGAGTATAATTAAAAAAGAAAAGCATTAGAGTCAACGGCATTCAACGTGATTTTATTGACTTCCACATGTTGCTATTCGAATTGCATTTTAGTTTTTATCACAATCACGCTTTTTGGCGGCAATAATACTGCGAAAGTCATCTTAAATTTAGCACAAATCATCTATTTATTATAAATAAATCCTTAAATTTTATGGTCTACATTTTTATATAATTTTATCATACATATAGGCGATTTTATATTGAAGTCGTATTTATTTTTATTTTCTTTAGCAGAATGAAAAAGGGATAAGAAGGTGTTCCAACGAAAGTAATCAAATTAATAAATTTTTTCATACCAAAATGAACCGAACAACCATTAAGAGACAATATATTATTGGAGTAGCTATTCCAGATGAAAATTCATCTCTATTGCAATATTGCATTGCAAAATGCTGTAGAAGGAAGAGTTAAAATAAGTTTATGCCATGTGGAGAGGGGATAAACATTGGACAATATAGATATTGATAGCCTGGTGACGTTATACGGTAAAACTGTTTATGGATTCTGCATTAGGCTTGCGAAAGACAGAGATAATGCTGATGACCTGTACCAGGAAACTTTCTTAAAAGCGATGGAACTGAGTACTAAAATTGATGAGAGCAAAAATCCGAAAGGATTTCTTATTTCCATTGCAGTCGGGTTATGGAAGAACAATCGTCGAAAATTTGCCAGAAGGCAAAGAATAGCACCCGAGGGAGAACTGAATGAGGAGGTTGTCAGCAGCGTCATGTGTGCCGATGGTACAACACCGGAAGAGATTGCGATATTAAGAGAACGTTGTGCACAAATACGGGCTGCAGCGGATAAACTTAATGACAAGCTTAGAATACCTCTGTACATGTATTACACTGCGCAAATGTCAGTTGAAGATATAGCAGCAGCGCTTAGGATTCCGCAGGGGACTGTAAAAAGCAGGCTCCATAAGGCACGTGAAAATCTAAAAAATGTCTTGGAGGGTTATTAGTATGGATAGATATGAAGAACTGGAACAATTGCTGACACAAGCTCTTTCTTCGACAGCTGAACCTGATGAAGCTTTAAATCAAAAAATTAAGTACAGAATAAAGGAGAGTAAAACTATGAAACCAGCACGTAAAAGGATAGCAGTTGCTTTTGTTGCCGCCGTAATCTTTATAATGTCGGGCTCCGCATTTGCTGCTTGGAGGCTTTTAAGCCCGAAACAGATTGCCGAAAACCTGGGAGATAAAGCCTTGGCTAAAGCTTTCGATAGTGAAAATGCAGTTTTGATTAACAAATCTGTAACTTCCGGTGATTATATCTTTACACTGTATGGAATCACCTCCGGCACAAACTTAAGTGATTTCAGAAGTTCAATAGAGGATATTCATCCTGACAGGACCTATGCTGTAGTTTCAATTGAAAGGGAAGACGGAAGTCCAATGCCTGAAGTCAGTGATGAAAGTTACGATGAGACTACATTTATTGTTTCACCACTTATAAAGGGGCAAAAACCTTGGCAGGTGAACATATGCACAATGAATGGCGGATACATCGAACGAGTTGTGGACGGAGTCCATTACAGAATAATTGAGTGCGACAGTATAGAGATGTTTGCCGACAGAGGAGTGTACCTTTACGCGGGAACTGGAAGCTTCATAGACAATCAAAAAGTAAGCTACAATGAAGAAACCGGTGAAATTACAATTAATGCGGACAATAAAGAAGCTGGTGTACTTTTTGATTTGCCCCTTGATGTAGAAAAAGCGAACCATGAGAAGGCTGAAAGGTACCTTGAAGAAATATTAAATCCCGCATCTAATCCATAACAAGCAATGACAACGTGGCCGACTGGGAAGGTTAATTACAATAATAGGTAATAGAGTAATAAATATATAGTAATTAAATAAAATAAATGTCTTGAAGTATTATGAATTATTAAGTATAATATATAAGGTCTCCTCTTAATGATTGTCCTTTAAGAGGAATATTGATAAGTTAATATTTGGTCGTGCTAGATGGGGAGGTAGCGGTGCCCTGTACCTGCAATCCGCTATAGCAGGGTTGAATTCCTATAATAGGCTTGCTTCTGTAGGGTCTGCCCTTTGTAAGTGGCAATGAAAATTGGGTCCTGCGCAATGAAAATCTATGAATCCCGTCAGGTTCGGAAGAAAGCAGCGGTAAGTAGTCTCTTTCGTGTGCCGTAGGATTGCCTGATTCGAGCTAACTGCATTGGTTACGCTTATATATGCATGTCGAAAATAGGTGCACGACCAATTATATAATAAAATTTAAGTATATCGAGTTGTCCTAAAAAGCTATTTAAAATTATTAAATAGCTTATTTTATATTAGTCAGCTTTTCGATATGAGGGAGTAGGAGGATGTATTGTGTCGTATCTGGCTTTATATAGAAAATGGAGACCTATGGTCTTTGAAGATGTAGTTGAACAGGAACATGTTGTAAAGACGTTAAGGAACAGCATTTGCTCCGGGCGTATAGCTCATGCGTATCTCTTTTGTGGGACAAGGGGTACGGGTAAAACCACCATGGCAAAAATATTTTCCAGAGCTGTAAACTGTACCGATTCAAAAAACGGTGATCCCTGCAATCAATGTGAGGTTTGCCTGGGAATACTGAACGGAAGTCTTTTGGATGTCATTGAAATAGATGCTGCCTCAAACAACAGCGTGGATAATATAAGGGATCTGAGGGACGAAGTCATATACACTCCTTCAAAAGCCAGATATAAGGTTTATATTATCGACGAGGTTCATATGCTTTCAACAGGGGCATTTAATGCGCTCCTAAAGACTCTTGAAGAGCCTCCTGCCCATGTTATATTTATTCTTGCCACTACTGAGCCACACAAGCTCCCTGCAACTATACTGTCCCGATGCCAAAGGTTTGATTTCAGGAGAATTCCGGTTGAAAGTATTGTAAAGAGGGTTGAGTACATCTCCAAAGAAAGTGGAGTAGAAATACAAAAGGAAGCATCGAAACTGATAGCAAAGCTTTCCGATGGAGCCTTAAGGGATGCCATAAGCATACTGGATCAATGCATATCCCTTGGAAATAAGGAACTGACTTATGAAGATGTCTTATCTGTAGTGGGTCTTGTGACGGATACCTTTATCTCCGAAGTGGTTGATGCCATAAAGAATAAAGAGATAGACAGGGTGTTGCAGGCTGTCGATAAGCTGGTGATGGAGGGCAAGAATATCGGCCAGTTTGTTTCGGAAATGGTGATGTACTATAGAAATCTAATGATTTGTAGCTCGGTATCAAATCCGGAAGATATAATTGACGCTTCCATGGATTCAATTCAAAAGATGAAGCAGCAATGTAAAGGGTTAGAGCGTTTTGAAATTGTGGCCGTGATAAAAGAGCTTTCTTCTTTAGAGGCAGCATTAAAATGGTCCTCACATCCAAGGGTTCTTCTGGAAACGGCGCTTATAAAGCTTTGTGAAAGCAGGGTAGATTTGGGAGATGCCGGCATTTTAGAGAGAATTCAATCGCTGGAAAAGAGTGTTAATGATATCGTTGAAAAGGGTATTGCTGTCCCTAAGAGTGGTTCGGGCGGTTCCAAAAGGGGTGCAGAGTCTGTGAATTCCGATAAAGGGAATTCGGCATCCGGAGCGGAGGAACGTATTGAAAAAAAGAATATTGCCAAAAATGCCAAGGGCATTGAGGCGTGGCAGGAGGTATTAAACGAGTTGAAGGGCAGAGGTAGAATGGCTATATATACCAACCTCCTAGACACCAAACTTGTAGAGCTGAACCCAACTCAAGTGGGGATAGTATTTAAGAATGGCTGCAGCTTCAATAAGATGATTGTTGCAAAGCATGAGAACCTTGAAGTTGTGGAGTCGTGCCTTTGTGAATGCCTTGGTAAAGAGGTTCGGGTAAAATGTCTTGACGAAGAAGATACTGTTGATAACGGCAAAAAAGAGGAAAAAGATGAGCTGATTGAGAAGGCTCAGGATATTGCCGAAAAGTTGGATGTTAAACTGAATATAATTGACGAGTGAATTTGAAAAATTTTACTGGTGTTTTTAGCATATATTAATATATAATGATGATTAGGTATTTTAAAATTCGGATATATGTAATCTGAAGATATAACATAAAATTTGGAGGTAGATTGTAATGGCAAAAGGCGGTTTCCCGGGATTCGGCGGTAATATGAACAACTTGGTAAAGCAGGCTCAGAAGATGCAAAGGGATATGGAGAGAGTTCAGGAAGAGCTTAAGGAAAAAACTGTTGAAGCATCTGCTGGAGGAGGAGCAATTACTGTAGTTGCCACAGGAAAGAAGGATATTAAGGAAATTAGCATCAAACCGGAGGTTGTTGACCCTGATGATGTTGAAATGCTTCAGGACCTCATCCTTGCAGCGGTCAATGAGGCTTTAAGAAAAGCAGATGAAATGGTTTCTAACGAGATTGGCAAGGTTACAGGCGGATTAGGTGGAATTCCCGGTTTGTTTTAGTTGATGTTTACAATGGTAAAGGGTGAATATACATGAGCTTTTATGCTGCACCAATTGCAAGGCTTATAGAAGAATTTGAAAAGCTTCCCGGCATAGGTCACAAGACTGCACAAAGGTTGGCTTTTCATGTGTTGGATATGCCTCAGGAAAAAGTGGATAAGCTTGCAAACGCTATAAGTGAAGCAAAGCAAAAAACAAAATTTTGCTCAGTATGCGGCAATTTGACCGATTCAGATGTTTGCTCCCTATGCAATTCGGAGAAAAGGGACAGTTCTGTAATTTGTGTCGTAGAAGACGCAAGGGATGTTGTTGCAATGGAGAAGATACGAGAGTTTAAAGGGCTTTATCATGTGTTGCATGGGGCGATATCACCGATGCAGGGGATTGGGCCTGAGGATATTAAAATTAAGGAGCTCTTAGCTAGGATAAGGGACGGAAATATCAGTGAGGTCATTATTGCTACAAATCCCAATATTGAGGGTGAAGCTACTGCTATGTATATTTCAAAGCTCGTTAAGCCTTTGGGGATTAAGACCACAAGGATAGCCCATGGAATACCTGTGGGGGGAGACCTTGAATATGCAGATGAGGTTACTTTGGCAAAGGCTTTGGAGGGAAGACGCGAGATTTAGTTGTCTTGTAGATTCGAAAATAAAAATGTTGCAGAGAACATGGTTTATAGGGTTAAGGAATTCCTATAGACCATGTTTTTTATGGTTTTAAGGGTATAATTTATATTACGAAATAATACCGCTTGTTTTGAAAATGGAGTAAGGAATAAATTGAATATTTGAAAAATTCCCACATTCAAAAATATATGTTATATTATGTTGTATAGGACAGACAAGTTATTTTAATCGTGAGGTGATCTATGTGGACCCTGTTATTCATAATGAAGTTTATAATGAGATAATTAAAAATAATTTAAAAAGGGAAAGGATATTATCAAAATATGCTTGCAAAAGTAATAAAGGAATTCGCCGTGACCCGGAACGGGAAAAAATAGAGGACAGGATTAATATTAGGCCTTCTTTTTTCCGTGATGCGGACAGGATAATACATTCCCTTTCCTATACAAGGTATATTGACAAGACCCAAGCGTTTTTTCTTTTTGAAAATGACCATATTACTCATAGAGTTCTGCATGTCCAATTTGTTTCAAAAATAGCAAGGGTTATCGGTCGGTGTTTAAAATTAAATGAAGATTTGATTGAAGCAATTTCCCTTGGTCATGATTTGGGACATGTTCCATACGGACATGATGGGGAAAGATATTTGGACAAAATCTTTAACGAAAAGGCACAAATGTTTTTCAACCATAATGCTCAAAGTGTAAGGTCCTTGATGGAATTGGAAAATGGAGGGCAAGGATTAAATCTAACATTGCAGGTGCTTGATGGTATCCTTTGCCATAACGGTGAAATTCTCGAGAAGGAATATGCACCGGAAACGAATAAAGGTTGGGATAAATTTTTAGAGGATTATGAGAAGTGCTGGACGGAAGCGGACTACAGCAAAAAGTTGCGGCCGATGACGTTGGAGGGTTGCTTGGTACGAATATGCGATATAATCGCATATATAGGACGGGATATTGAAGATGCAATAGCAGTAAAGCTTATAGATAGAAAAGATATTCCTGATGAAGCTGCAAGGGTATTGGGAAATACCAACCGGGTTATTATTGACACACTTGCGAGAGATATAATAGAAAATAGTTATGATAAGCCTTATATTATGTTCTCCGAAGATATATACAAGGCCTTGAGGTTGCTATTGCATTTTAATTATGAAAACATCTATAAAAACCCCGTAAAAATGACTGAAGACGAGAAGATAGAAAGAATGTTTAGGGACCTGTTTGAGTTATATTTGAAGGATTTGGAAACGGAAAATAAAGAATCTTCTATATATAAGTGGTTTCTAAATAGTATGAATGAAGAATATTTAGATAACAATAGCAAGCCAAGGATTGTACTTGATTATATTGCAGGAATGACGGATGACTTTTTTAACAATGAGTTTAAGAGATACGTATTGCCAAGGAGCTATGGGTATTGTATAGAGGGATGAGGGGTTTTTACAGATTGCAATAAAAGTATTGTGATTTTGGAGAAACAGAGAAAATAGAATGTATTTGCTGACAAGCTGTTTTTATCTATCACAAAGGATAATTGCTATTGTGGACAACTGATGATCCAAGTCTTGTAGACGTTACATATAAGAATATTGAAAATACGTGCTGCAAACATAAGAAAGCCTGTTGGAAACTGCTTCAAAGTCTCTAACAGGCTCAGCTTATACCGAAGCATTATTGTTATACCGGGAAAGAATCTATTCTACGCAAAATATACCGTTTTAGCAATGTAAGGTCTGAAGAGTTTACCGAGCCGTCTCCATTGGTATCCGCATTTAAAATCATCTCTCCTGTAAGCGTTAGTCTTCTTAACAAATACCTTTTTAATACTGTTATGTCCAGCGAGTTAATCGCCCCGTCGGCATTTACATCACCTCTAAGTATCGGTGGCGGTGTTGGAGTAGGTGGGGTAACTACTTTTCGGGAAACGGCAGTTTCCAATTCCCATCGGTTCACACTTATAACGCTTCCATGTCTTACTCCCGACGGTACACTGATTCCGGTAACTTTCGTCCAGTTTAAAGCATTTAAATCGTTTGTCTTCCAGCATTCAAAATTACCGTTGTTGGCAAAAAGGTCAACGTACATGTACCAAGAGTCGGAATTATTGTCTTTGAAAACAAAGGGTCCCTCTGTATTGGCCGATGTTATAAAATTGGGGGTAAATACACTAAAGCTCTTGGGAGTCAAGGAGCTTGACTTAGCCGCCTTAATGGATTTTCCCGAAGCCCTCTCGTCCTTGAAAAACAAATAATTCATTCCTTTGTCACTGACAATATGAGCGTCAATTACATCATAGCCGGGGTCAAAAAACACTTCACAGTCACTCACTGTCTTAAAATCTGTTGTATAGTTCACATATATCCGGTTATAATCCGTATTACCCGCCCAGTATATCCCATACTGCTTCCTGCTCTCGTCATAGAATACCTCCGGAGCCCAGGCGTGCATGTTGCTTCTGTTATGTACTTTTATTAAACGCTCGGTAAAGTTTATCAAATCCTCGGATTCCCAATAATGAATATACTGGCTCGTATCTCCCCAATTAGTCCCCAGCATGTCGGTTGCAACTATTCCAAACTTTCCGTCCTGTTTTCTGAAAATATACGGATCCCTAATACCCTTTGTTCCCATTTGTGCATACAAGACTGGCTTTCCGTCGTTTATATTTCTCCAGTGGAGTCCATCTGTACTATAGCAAAGATTGAGCCCATACTCGCCCGGTGCCTGTTTGAAATAAGCCATTATATACCCTGAATCTGTTATAGGCGCAGGAGTATCATCGCTGATTATTATAAAGGTTGCATCCTGCCTGTCCAGATCGGTTGAAATTTTCTCCAGCTTCAACAAGTATCCATAGTGCCTAATATATCTGTCGGGATAATTGTACGACTGAAAAGAAACACAGGAAGGGTCCGCAAGTCCCGAAATCAGTTTAAAGGTTGCATCTTCAGCAAAAATTGCAGTCCCGTCGTTCTTATCCAACCGGAAATCATAATCCCAGTGTCTTAAGTAATATCCCGGATTGTTTACCGATTGAATGGAAACATACCCTTCGCTACTGTTGGCAAGGCCCGGAACCAGCTTCCATTGCGAATCTTCTTCAGGGGTAACATTTTCATCTATCCTTGCATCAAAATCTGCATGTCTTACATATTTATTGGGATAATTATAAGATTGAAGCCTTACCTCCGATACTGATTCAACACCGCCGTCAAGGGATATAACATATGTATTTATCGAATACGGGGGCAAGGTGTCGGAAACAGTTTTATTTGACGCTGTTATATTGCTTTTTGCAAGGCTTAAGCTTGGAGATGTTCTGTAAACCTCCACAGTGCTGTTTACACCTGCAAACCTTGACAGGTTAAATACATAATTTTCGCTGGAGGATTTATTGTCGTTGGTTGCTACAATAACAAGATTCTTTTTATCCGGGCTTATTGCCGCAATTGTTTTTTCATTATTGGCACCTATAATTGTATAACCGGGCCTTATAAACCTGCTGTAATTTGCATGCATATAGAATTTTTCGGTAAGGGTAAAGGTCTGGGCCGCATCATCTACATATATACTACCCCAATTACCCCCGTCTATTATTTGCCAATCCAACCACGCCACACACTGTAATTCTTTCAAGTCGGTAACAATACGCTTTGACAGCATGGTACACGAGTCTGCCATATCGCCGTCAAAATTCAACGGACCGGATTCCGACTGCCAAATTCTAAGCCCTTTGGATTTTGCAAGGTCTCTGAACTGGGCTCTTTTCGAGCCGTGATAAGAATGTACGTTGAGTTGGGACATATAGGACAAAGTGGTTGCATCATAGGATTGAAGCCCTGAAAGACCCGTGTCAATACTGTTTTCATCGGCAGCACTGACAGTTGTCTCGGTCAACCCTTTGGCTCTTAATTTCTCTCCCACCTCTTTTATAATTCTCTGTTGATTGGCGTATGAAAAGGAACAGCCTTCCTGTCTACCACCCGCCGTCCACCAGTTTGCATTGGGTTCATTCATGGGCTCTAAAGTCCTGAATGTAATGCCCCATGAATCTCTGAAATGTTTTACAACCTCAGTAAGGTAATCGGCAAAATCATCATAATAATCGTCTTTTAAGTTATTGGAACCATCGGCGGTTCCGGAAGCACAGCCGCTTTTTGTCATCCAGTAGGGTGGAGAATTGGAAAATGCTTCAAGTATCATTTCCGATTCATAATATTTCCCTCTTTCTATCAGCCGGCTAAGTACGGCCCTTTGAGAGGCATCGGCATTCCAGTTCCACGAACGGTCAGCATTCTGATATCCTTGAATATCCGCATAATCCCTCATATGATTATGACCGGGATCATCTCCGCCGCCGATATTATACCTGAATATATTATAGCCCAGGCCATCGGTCGGACTGACAATTTTCTCAATCAGTTCGTTTCTGTTATCGGCAGACCACCGGCCAATCTGATTTCCCCACCAGCATAGGCTTGCCCCCCAGCCTTCAATGGTTTGATAGGTTGCGTCAGGGTCTATAGTAACAGTTGTTGCAGCACTGGTTATTTGCGGATGCTGAAAACATACTGCCGTTAGGAAAACAAATACGACCACCAATGTAGACTTTTTCAAATTATTCATGACGTCCCTCCCAAAAATTTATTTCAAAATAAATAATAATCTTTTTGACTTTCCAATCTATGCTTCTATATCTAATTTACCCAAGGCAGTGCTTTAATTCTACCTAAAATGTATCTCTTAAGTATTGTCAAATCCGTTGAGTTTATATTTCCGTCCAAATTAAGGTCGCTGACCATTCTCCAGTTTGGTGCCATCGGGACAGTTCTTCCAAGCAAATGTCTTTTTAAAATTGTCAAATCCGTCGAATTGACAGAATTATCTCCGTTTATATCGCCGTAGATTAAGTCATTGGGCGTAGCAGTATTTGTAGGTATTGGTGTTGGTGTTTGGGGCGGGATATATATCACATTTGTTCCGTCAGCAACCGGTATTCCAAAATCCGGTGTACCGTCAGCATTCCAGTTAACTATTTGTGCGCGGGTATGTCTGTTCGGGTCATACAAAGGATCTCCCGTAATATCCCGGTAGTTCCTCGCATGATATACCATAATATCCACTTTCCCATCGGGTGAAGTGGTAAAGGAATTATGCCCGGGTCCGTACTGCCCTGTGGATATATTACTCTGAAATACAGGATTCGGCGATTTGTGCCATGATTTCGGATCCAATAAGTTATCGGTATCGGAGGCAGTCAGCAATCCCATACAATAGTTTGAGTCTGTAGCGCTTGCCGAATAAGTCATAAATATTTTTCCGTTCTTCTTTAAAACAGCAGGGCCTTCATTAACAGCATAACCCACCTTTTCCCATGAATATTGAGGTGACGCAATCATAACCTGGCTTCCGGTTATGGCAAGAGGCCCATTCATTTTGGCAATATAAATATTGCTGTTACTTGCTATTTTAGGGTCTTTCTGAGCCCATACAAGATACCTTGTACCGTTATGTTCAAAGGTGGTTGCATCGAGGGTGAAAGACTCCCAATTGGTCTTTAATTGGCCTTTTTCCACCCAAGTTCCGGTAACAGGATTTGAATCTGAGCATTCAAGGACATACAAGCGTATATCGAAGTAATTAGTGGATGTTCCCGCTGAAAAATAAATATACCATTTTCCGTCAATGAAATGAATCTCCGGAGCCCAGATATGTCCTCCCATAAT
Source organism: Acetivibrio mesophilus (assembly GCF_004102745.1). Lineage (GTDB taxonomy): Bacteria > Bacillota > Clostridia > Acetivibrionales > Acetivibrionaceae > Hungateiclostridium > Hungateiclostridium mesophilum. The sequence continues at coordinate 70,605 of NZ_RLII01000007.1, forward strand.
TCCACTGGAGTGTCTCCGCCAGACTGTAACAGGTGTAGCTGTTGAAAGTCCTTGCAAAGTTTTCGCCCGTCTTAGCTCTATTCTGTCATATTCCGGTACAGATGCCGTCATATAATAATAACCGTCGGTATGCCTGTAAACCCAAGGATCTGCCCGCCGCCTGACTATTGGATTTGTTACAATGACAGAATCATCGGGTTTGTCGGGATCTACAGATGAACCGTCAATCACTCTGAATGTAGCATCCTCTCTGTCAAGACTCGTTACAATTTCATCTAACTTCAATAGGTATTCATAATGTCTAATATATCTGGTAGGATAATTATAGGACTGAAAAGAAGTATATGAAGAATCCGCAAGTCCCGGAACCAGTTTAAATGTCGCATCTTCAGCAAAAATTGCGGTCCCGTCGTTTTTCTCCAACCGGAAATCATAATCCCAGTGTCTTAAGTAGTATCCCGGATGATTAACAGATTGAATAGACACATATTCCTCTTTGCTATTGGCAAGGCCAGGGACCAGCACCCATTGGGAATCTGTTTCGGGAGTGACATTATCATCTATCCTTACATCAAAGTTTGCATTTCTTATGTACATATGCGAATAATTATATGATTGAAGCTTTGCTTTAACACCATCCACACCCGCTGAAGTCAGCGTTATCGAAGGATTACTTGAGTAACACACTGAGGTAGCTAATAGTATCATAACCAAAGCCAATACAATAAATTTTAGAGCCCTCTTTATCATAATTAATCCCTCCCCATTATCTATTTTTCTATATTTAAAGTTTATAATCCCTTCTTTGTCTTCAATCTCACCTAAAAGTCACATTCTCACATTTCTTCCCTCTCCTTCAAAATACGGTCCAATATATGTAATATATAATGATTTGAGAAAAACCCAGAACTACTTTATTAATTAGTTCGTTCTGGGTTTTGGTTTGTGACGTATCCTTGTTATCTGTTGATATTTAATACGTAATAAGACTTTTATTTGGGGGCATGAAAATGCGGATCTATGTACATCCGGATCAACATACCTTAATATATCGGCTATTTCATGACAGTGTTAGCAACTTTCTATGAATTAAGAGTAGGTGTTTTTTACCCGGACAGAGTTAGTTAACATCTGCTGGAAATGCCGATATAATTTTTAATATATACTTTCTCAAATAAGTTAAGTCAGTTGAATTAATCATGCCGTTCCCATCTACATCTCCTGCAATTAAACCTTTTTCATAGGGAAACTCTTTAATATGCTTTAGCAAGTACCGTTTCATATAAGTTATGTCTGTTGAATTAACGAAGCCGTCCCCATTTAAATCTCCATATACAAAATCATTTGGTGGAGTGGGGGTTGGTACTATTCCTCCTTCAAAGGGGGCAGCGATTGTTATCTTATCAATATTCGGTGCATACCCCGATGAGCTGTTATAAAATTTAATTGTATTGTTTCCAGCATCCAAATATACGTCTATTATATCTGTACGATATACATTCCATCCACGGGTGTTGAAGAAATAATGCCCTTTTTCAGGTCCTCCGTTTACACTAATACTTGCATACCTGTCAACCACATTATTATTATAAGAGTGATCACCAAATACTTCAGCGTTTGCAAATTGAACCACCATCCTGTATGTACCTTCTTCCGGAACATTAACGTTGTTAAATTGGAGATAATTATTAGGACCATTTCCAATCCAGCCTACATTTTGTCCACCCGATGCAGCATTATCTTTTTGCCTTACAGCCGCTCCAGACAGTGTATTTGCAGAATCCTCGGCTTCATAGCTTTTAGTGGTACCGGATGTGGATTCAACATCAATATAGTCTATATTTACACAGTCCGATTCATCCGAAGTAAAAGCCTTGAAGTCCAGACGGTTGATACCTGCCTGCAGAAATACCTTGGTAGTAACATTTGCCCATGTATCCCAATTGGGAGTCTGGTTACAAGCTATATCCCTATGGAGCCCGCCGTTCACAACCATCCTTAAATATCTAGTGTTGGGTGATCCTGCGTAAGGACCTGCAGAATATCTCAAGGTTACATTGTAGTATCCGTCTTTTTCAGCAGTTACTACAAAATTGGTGCTTGCATTATTGCTTCCGGCATATCCTTCAACAAAACCTGTCCCGGAATAACCGGTATGGTTACCGTAAGCAACGGTTGCCGTTCCCAAAATCCTCGCATACTCCGCCTCATAACGGTTTTTATTGTTGGTGGGCGACAGATCTGTATTAGGAGTTATTATCATATGGTATGCAGATAACGCTTTCATATTATTGACAGGTACCGTAATCTGCCCGTTGGAAATGGTGTAGTCGGCTTCCTGTATGAAGTATGGCCCACCGGAAGGATTAGTACCGGTATTGTCAACTCCCCAAACAGTTACATGAACCGAGTTTCCAAAGAAGGGGAGCGAATTGAAACCTTTAACAACTACATCGGTACCAAATACGTCAGTGCTTCTCAGTGACCCACCGAAAATAACCCGGGCCTGTTTTTTGTCTGTGTCCAGAGTAGCCAATCCCTGAAGCGATCCGTTCAAGCTGGGTGGAGTTACCTTCACGGTATTTCCTGTAAGCTCTCCATACCATTTATACAGCCACCATGCACCGGTTGCTTTATTGTTCTGAGTTGCAAGGTCATTCAAGGTTCCTGCTGTTGTCCAATAGGCAAGACAAGCATCCACTTTGCTATTTTCAAAGCGTGCTACCCACTGCACGAGATTTCCGGGAATACCTCCATCTACGTTGATCCTACCATATTCGTTTATGTTTATCGGTCTTGGCGAGATTCCGAGGCTTGACTCAATGCTTCTGTAATCATTATAGTGGTTATACCAGTTTGAAAAGAATCCATCATCCAATTCATGCCATGTAACTATATCCGGCAAACAGTTGTTGTTTTTGCAAAAGGTCATAAATTGACGGTAAACCGAGCTGTTGTATACTGCATAGTTAGGTCCTGCAATCTTGGCTGTGGGATCAATGGAACGGATCTTTTGGTACATCATTTTCCACTCGTTACACAATCTATTCATGTTTCCTCTGTACCAAATCCATTCAGGTTCATTAATCGGAACATATACATAGCTGCTGCGGTGTGGATCTGCAACTACCTTTCTGCATATTGTCTCAATTTTTGCAAGATAGTCATTAATACCAAGATCTTCATAGGGCCAGTTCTTGTATATGTCCTGCATCATTATCATAACATACTCTCCACCGGCTCTCAAAAACTGTGGGGCAACATTAAGTGCATCACCGGTAGGATGTTGAAGCCCTTCGGGAGGCTTTTGCGAAATAGATTTCATTCTTAAAGGAACAATCACGTTATCTGAAGGTACGCCTTCGCTACCCATTGCATAAAGCCCGCCAATGGCACCATAATGAATTTTCCCTGTATCTGCTGCCAGGTCTACGGTCATAACTTGGTTTGCAGCATAACTCTTAGGTAAAGATATGCCGCTCATGAGCAGCATGACGGTTAAGAAAATTACACACCACTTTTTTAAATTCCTCATTTTATTCCCCTTCCTTTTTCACTAACTATCCTTATATTTTTAACTTTTAATGCCGCGTTGCACAATTTTACCTAACATTTTCTCTTTCTCTGCGTGCACAAACAGTTCTTATAATGAGTTTTGGTTTATTATGGCAAAATCTCCTGTTATCCCTCCCCCCTTGATTGTATCTTTATAGATGCTAAATAATCTCAATGCTTTATCAAGCCTCCTCTCTGGTCTTTATAATTGTTTTAAACGAATTAACAAACATGAAATGTCCTTATAAATTTATCCCTCCCCCTTTTTTAGCAAAGCACTCATATACTCTTTTTAGGCACTTGTAATTTTGCAGGTAGCAGCAATAAACATATCTTTACTGCCGTAATATTATTTTTATCTAATATTTTTTACCTTTTTAGTTACATATACGAAATGAATATATTTTTTAAGTTGAGAATTTGTACGCCTATTGGACTTTTATTTGAATTGGATAAAAATCAGCAGTATTGTGCATATGTACCTAAAAACGCAATGCTCGATTCATTATATGAAGTAAAATTGGCGGACAAAATAGATAAATATAAATCTAATTTAGTCTACACCTTAAAATACTTTTTTTGGTATAATAATATCAAAAAAGAAATGAAAGTAGGCCTACCATGGATATATTTAAAACTTTCTATGATTCACAGGATGATGAAAATGCTGCAAAAATGTCAGCATATATGAAAAACAAGTTTCCTTTTTTGGGCATACCAAAGCCAATAAGGGCAAAACTCTCCAAGAATTTTTTGAAGCAAAAGAAAAAAGATAAAGAAGTTGACTGGGAGTTTATATTTCAATGCTACGATATGCCGGAAAGGGAGTTTCATTATTTGGCACTGGATTACTTAACCGCCGTTAAAGCTTTGTTGGTTTCTAATGATATAGACAAAATCGAAAAACTTATAATCACAAATTCCTGGTGGGATAGTGTGGACTGCATTGACTCCATTGTTGGACACCTTTGCCTTAAATACCCCCAATTAAAAGATAGTGTTATTCCCAAATGGATTGACAGTGAAAATATATGGCTAAAGAGGATAGCTATCAATTTTCAGTTGGAATACAAAGAAAAGACCGACACAGACATTTTAAGTAGGGCGATACTTAAAAATTGCGATACAGGAGAGTTTTTCATAAACAAAGCCATTGGCTGGGCGTTGAGGGAGTATTCAAAAACAGACAAAGAGTGGGTAAAGCAGTTCATTGCCCATAATAAACTACATTCTTTAAGTGTAAGAGAAGCAAGCAAATATCTTTGAGATTTAGCAAATGTTTGTCGAATTTCACAGAAAAAATATAAGACGGATTTTTGAAAATTCAATAATGGGAAAAGTTGCAGCAAAATAAATGTGTGGTCGTTGGATTGCTTTATGGATTAATATCGGGCATTTGAAGCGGGGAAGGATATAAGTTGTACATAAGGTGTTTAATAAGAGGAAACTAATTTTTGCATATGCTTAAGTAAGGATTGGTATTTCTGTTGAAAGAATTTCAGTATTGGAGGAATCAAATGGATATATATGAACGTATACTAGGAGGACTTTTTGGCGTTGCCTGCGGTGATGCTCTAGGTGGAACGCTTGAGTTTATGTCAGAGGACGAGATTCAAAGAAAACATGGATACTTAAAAGATATTATCGGCGGAGGCTGTTGGGATCTGGAACCTGGGGAAGTAACAGACGATACTATGATGACTATTGCTGTCGCAGAAGGGATCCTGGACAATCCGGAGAATCCTATCGAAGATATCGGAAACCATTTTATTGGATGGTATGATAGTAGCCCCAAAGACATTGGCAACATCATACGAATTGCACTAAGTGAGTATAAACGAAGTGACGACTGGACAAAAACAGCCTATTATGCGCATCAGACAACAGGTGGTAAGAGTGCTGGGAATGGTTCACTTATGAGGTGTTTGCCAGTTGCACTATATTATAGTGATGTTAAGAAAATGCTTGAGATAACTGCTTCCCAAAGCCTGCTTACTCATTATGACCGAAAAGCAACGGATGCTTGCCAGTTCTATAATCTGTTGGTTTATGATTATCTAAATGGAAAGCCAAAAGTACCTGCCATAAGAGAGCATATCGATAATTACCCGGAGTATAAAAAAGTATTCCTAATGTTAAAGAATGAACTGGAGCCTTCAGGGTATGTATTTGATACGCTGATATGTGCATTATGGTGTTTTGTTAACACTTCTTCTTTTGAAGAGGCTGTATGTGAAGCTGCCAATCTTGGAGGAGATGCGGACACTGTAGCTGCTATTACAGGAGGGTTGGCTGGAGTGTATTATGGTTATGATGCCATACCTGATAGATGGAAGGAAAAGATATTGGTAAAAGATCAATTGGTTTCTATTGCAAAGAGGATAATAGTTAAGTATAGGAGTCAAGGGTAATTCGAGGGTATATTAAGGGGAGAATTATTATTTTATCTGTAGAAGATGTAAGTAGCTTTTCATTTTCTTTTGGTTCAATAAAAGACCCGTTACAAGTTGTTGTCATTAAAGAATTCGGCTCTGCGATAGGTGCTTTAATAATTGCACTAATATTAGGTGAAAAAGTAAATAATATTTCTTATACAATAGCAGCATTGATAATTTTCAGGAAAATTAAAATATAAGCCCATGCAACAAAAACTCTTTCATTTTGCCAATTCTTTTTGGATGCGAATGGAGTTTCATTCAAAAATTCAATTAAATATTCTCAAATAATTATTTAAATAAAATAAATATGCAGCAATCTTGATTAAAAAAATTAATCTTTAAATTAATAATATTTATTAAAAGATTGACAATACTAAATATATGTATTAATATATTAAATATACGATGGTAAATTGATGATAAAGCAAACAGGTTCCACATCAATAAAATAAGGAGTGATAATATGGGTAGGGAAGCACTTGGAAAATGCCCGGTTTGCAACAGCGATACAACAATAACAAGGATTACCTGCGATAAATGCCATACGACGATAGAGGGACGTTTTGATTTATGCAAGTTTTGTAGACTAACACCGGAGCAAAAATTGTTCATAGATGTATTTATTAAGTGCAGAGGAAACATCAAAGAAGTAGAGAAGGAACTGGGAGTTTCATACCCCACAGTTAAGAATAAACTTGAAGACGTAGCAAATGCATTAGGTTATAAATCAGAAGAAGAGCCTGTTGAAGAAACAAAGAGAAAGGAAGTTCTTGACAAACTGTACGGCGGAGAAATATCTGTTGATGAAGCATTGGATTTGCTAAAAGGCTAACAGCATAGCAGATTCAAGATATAGATTGGATTGAAGTAGGTCGGACAAAAATAAGATTTGATAGAATGGCGAAAATTAATGTTTGTAAGCTGCAAATATCAGCTTATAAGGAAGAGGAGGCGGTAAGCACTATGTCAATTAGTGAAGAAAAAATGTTTATACTTAAGATGTTGGAAGAGGGGAAAATTTCAAGCGAGGAAGCAGCAAGACTTATAGAAGCTATTGAGCCTCAGAGAGGGACAGCGGACAGTTACAGCAGTTCTAAGCATCAGCAAAAGAAAGCAAATTTTACCGATGAGGTGTCCAAGGTAAAGGATAAATTGAACGAATGGAAGAATGACTTCAAAAAGAATTACAACCAGAAGGACTTTGATAGGGCAGTGGATGAATTCAGCACTAAGGTGGAAAAGTTGGGTAAGGGCCTTGCATATACTACTATTGGGGTGGCTGACAAACTTGTGGATTTTGTAAGTAGCTTTGTGGAAACAAATTCTTTTAATGTGTTTGGGAAATACAAAGCAACAAATAGAGTTTTTGAGACAGCTAACGTAAATGAAGGAATGGAGCTCAGCGTTGAAGCAATTAACGGACATATTCTTGTGAAAAAACATATGGAAAATAAAGTTATCATAAGAACCACAGTAAAAAGCCCGGTGGATAATGCTGATGAAATACTTGACTTTAGCCAGGATGAGAATGGAGTGGCTTTAAAGTGCAATAAAATCGGTAATATCAGTGTATCTCATGAGATATTTCTTCCGGCAGTGAAGTTTAAAAACATCAATCTGGTTACCAAAAACGGCAAGGTATATGTGGAGGATTCAACATCCGAGAATTTTGAGGCGGTTACCAGCAACAGCAATATTGATTTGATGGGTGTTACCAGCGATAAAATTAATGTTTCCACCAAGAACGGAAGAATTAATTTTGGTTATATTATTGGAAAGGACATTAATGTTAACACCATCAACTCCGTAATAGAGATTAGGCAATTAAAGACTACCAACATTAATGCCGTTACGAAAAACGGAAGAATATTTATAGAAAATGTTTATAATCACAATGACGACCCGAATATAAACATGAATTTGAAGACATCGTCCGCAGGTATTAAGGTGAATATGAACGATATGGAAAAGAAAGGGTACAGAGTCAAGGCGCAGACTACCAACGCGGAAATTAACCTTCTTATTCCCGAGATGACCTACCGCAATATAAGCAAGCAGATGGCATCAAATTTTGTGGAGGCAGACAGCAATGGGTATGACGAGTATGTAAACAAGGTAAACATTGTTGCAGAAACGACTAGCGGCAATATTGAGATTGTGAAATAAGCTCTATAAAATATAACTATTATATAAATAAGAATGTTGCAGTAATGGCATGGGAGAGCCTGAATTTGGGCAGCTCCCATGTTTTTTAGCTTTACATAGCAGAAGTCGTCATAAGCAAGCATTGTTCCATCTTTGGCGTTATATCTAGAAAGGGAAATGGGACAATGATATAATAAGGCTAACAGTTGTTGGAAAAGTTTTGTAGGGAGGATAATTTGTGAAGACGGTGGCAATTAAAAAATTGCCATTTCAACCTTCAAATTTTACCTAGAACAAAAAATAAACAGGGTATTTAAACAATAATCAGATAAGCAATAACTTAATAAGTGATATGCAGTTTTGCTTTTTTATGGTAGAATGTTATAAGGGGGGAGAGTTCATGAGGAAAAATACTATAACAAGGTTTTTACATGTGCAGTTGCTGATAATCATATTGTTGATGATATTTTTACCTCTAACAGCTTCGGCAGATATAGGGCCAAAGCCTTCTTTGCATATTATTGCTGAAAATATGCCCGATGGTGTTTGTTATCTTGACTTGCTTGTAAATTATACATTGGAACATGGACGTCCAAACATTTCAGATGAGGCGAAATATGATCCGAAGATGCTGGATATATTGAAAAAATATAATGTTGACGGTTGGCGTCCTGCAATGGTTACAGGCACGAGAGTACCTATGTTTGGTGATATCATATGTGATGTGAAAGACGGGAAATGCACCATGAATTTTACATATGTAGGGGTACCTGACGAATTCAAAATCATAGTAGTAACTGCTGATGGCAGGACTGTCGTTTCCAACGTGGTAAACAGGAAAGCGTTTGATAGTACTGTAAACTTTGATTTTATGACAGGAGAAGCAGCGGAACATTCTGCAATCTTGTCCTACTTCCTTCAATTTCTTTTTACATGCTCAGGAACATTGGTTATTGAAGGAATTGTATTATTGCTGTTTCGATTTAACCTAAAGCGTAACTACAAGCCATTTGTGGCAATTAATGTATTTACTCAAATCCTACTAGGTCTTGCGATATTTACAATGATGTATAGGGAAGGGATAATGGCAGCGTTATGGGTGTATGTGCCTTTTGAATTAATTATATTGATGATTGAAGCCTGTCTATTTGTAAAATTCTTGAAGCAGCATTCCGAAACAAGACGGGTACTGTTTGCCGTAGTAGCCAATATTGTGAGCTTCGCTGTAGGAATTGCATTAATGTTGAATCCGGCATTGTGGTAATTATTTTTACAGTTGTAGAAGGCATTCGACATCACATATCCAATTCACTGACTAAGGAGCACAGACAATATGCAAAATCAGACAGTAAAAGACTAATCATCCTCTGAATGCTGATAATGCGACATAAAACTATTCCGGTTTACGAATCAATATAGGAATAAGGGGTGAAATTAACCAGTGGATTGGCATTCTCAGAGTACAAACGATGACAGGGAACGTACAAAAAAGATTATTATAGAGTTCCTGATGAAAATAAAAACCGGGGATGATTCTGCAAGAGATGAGTTTATCCTGAGGTTTAAGCCGTTTATACTAAAACAGGTATATAAGGCAACTGATAAATATATTGAACCTGAAAACAGCGAAGAGTACAGCGTTGCTCTAATGGCTTTCAATGAAGCTATTAATACCTATGATGAGGGGAAGCATCCTAACTTCCTGGTTTTCTCAGAACAGGTTATTAGTAGAAGGCTTATCGACTATAAGAGGAAGAATTATAAAAATAAGATGGTATATCCCTTTTCTTACTTCGAGAGCGAAGATATCAGGCTAGAAAGGACATTGTCGGATGTCGATGGCACAAGTGCAATTGAAAGAGTGGAATTTACAGATGAAATCAGGCTTTTCAAAACTGAGCTGGCTTCTTTCAACATATCCCTTAAGGATTTACTGTCTTGCACTCCCAAACACAGAGATTCGAGAGAATTATTGATAAATATCGCAAAAAAAGTTGCTGGCAATGAGGGGTTGTATGAGAAGCTTAAAAAGACCAAAAAGCTACCTACATTGGACATTTTAAAGCTGGCAAAAGTCAGCAGACGAACTATAGAAAGAAACAAAAAATACATAATTGCAGTAAGCTTGATATTAAGAAGCAACCTCGAAATCTTCAAGGAATACGCTGGGTGCAGCAAGGAGAAGGAGGTGGATTTGCTGTGATCATAGGAAAAGTAATTGATTTGGATGATAAAACAGCCATTATAATGACTGATGACTTTGCTTTCTTAAATGTGATAAAGACGCCTAAAATGGAAATTGGACTAAAAGTACAGGTTCTGGAGTCGGATATAATTGAGCCCAAACGTTTGCAGCGCAGATATTTGTCGGTTGCTGCCGTTGCTGCGTGCTTTGTGATGGTATTGTCTTTGGTACTGATGTTTATTAATGGCAATACTGCAAGGAAGGATATATATGCGTATGTTAGCGTTGATATAAACCCAAGCATTGAGCTTTCTATAGACTATAATAATAAAATAGCTGAGGCTATGGCATTGAATCAGGATGCCACTACAGTGCTCCAAGAGCTTGAGTTAAAAGGGAAAACGGTAGCAGAAGCTTTGGAGGAAGTTGTACAAAAGAGCAAAGAGTATGGATTTATTGCAAAGGAGAAAGAAAACATAGTTCTCATATCTGCAGCCTGCGATTCTAAAGCGGAAACAGGTTCGGACAGTGAGGATAAAATCGACAAGCTTTTAAATGATGTGAATAAAGTGGTCATTGACTTGAAAGACAGCGGTATAACAGCCAAAGTTTTAAAGCTTACCTCCGAGGAAAGGGAAGTGTCTAAAGAGAAGGATATTTCCATGGGAAGGTATGCGGTATATTTAAAAGCGAAGGAACAGAATGTTGATTTAACTATTGAGACAATAAAGGATGCAGATCTTTTGGATATTATCTCTAAGGTTAGCATTGATGACGAAAATATTGTAGTAGAAAATAATGGAAGGGTAGATACAACAAGTACCGCACCTACAGTGAGTACTGTGCCTTCAGTGGCTGAGACTCCGCTGGCTACACCGGCGAGTGAAAGGGCCGAAGGTCCTGCAGCGACTGAATTTACCGGCAACACACCTACTGCATCTTCGGGTGCGACAGCAGACAAAACAGGCGGTATACCGGTAAAATCGCCACCCGAACAATCTTCGCCACGCGAGTCGGTATTGCCTGATCCAACAGCAACGGTGACGAAACAGAAGGCAACTCCGACACCGAAGACTTCTCCGACACCGATAATGCCGTCATCCGGTATTCCATGGGTTGACAAGTCCAACGAGAAGATAAATCAAATTCGAAAGAGAAATGTGCAGATAAAGATTGTGGACTCTAGCAATAAACCGATAGAAGGAGCTTATGTGGAGGTAACCCAGACCAACCATGCCTTTGCATTTGGCACAGCCATTACTAGAAAAGCAATGTATGATCCAAATTATTCAAAGTTTATAAAAGATCATTTTAACTGGGCTGTGTTTGAAAATGAGTCCAAGTGGTATTCAAATGAAGCTAATATGGGAATGGTGAACTATGCGGATGCGGATTATCTGTATGAATTCTGCCGGAGCAATGGAATAAAGGTGAGAGGACACTGTATTTTCTGGGAGACTGAGGAGTGGCAGCCTCTATGGGTAAGAGGGCTTGATCCGTTATCCCTGCGTTCAGCTCTGGATAATCGTCTGAATAGTGTTGTCGGTCATTTTAAAGGCAGATTCGTTCACTGGGATGTAAACAATGAAATGATCCATGGCAACTTCTTCAAGAGTCGATTAGGTGACTCCATCTGGCCTTATATGTTCAATAAAGCAAGAGAAATTGACCCGGATGCAAAGTATTTTGTAAACAACAATATAACCACCTTGCAGGAAGCAGATGATTGCATAGCTCAGGTAAACTGGCTTAAGTCGCAAGGGGTTCGCATAGATGGCATAGGAGTGCACGGTCACTTTGGTGAGACAGTAGACCGTAATGTTGTTCAGGGGATACTTGACAGACTATCTACCTTGAATATTCCGATATGGATTACCGAATACGACTCGTTTACATCGGATGAATATAAAAGGGCGGACAACTTGGAAAACCTTTATCGTACGGCTTTCAGTCATCCTTCCGTTGAGGGAATTATAATGTGGGGCTTCTGGGAAAGAGTGCACTGGAGGGGAAAAGAGGCGGCAATAGTAAACGACAACTGGACATTGAATGAGGCCGGCAGAAGGTTTGAGTCCTTGATGGAGGAATGGACTACCAAGGCCTACGGAAGCACAGATAGCTTAGGCAGCTTTGGCTTCAGAGGATTTTACGGAACATATAAAGTAACTGTGACGGTACCTGGAAAAGGCAAATTTGACTATACTTTAAATTTGAATCAAGGCAACGGAGCATTTCAGTATACCTATAGAATTCCATAAAGGTATTTTGATTAGAGAAGAGCTTTGAGGAGAATATCTTTATATTCGAGAAATTCCCGGGATGAAAGCATTTCTCTGTTTCTTGGCCGAGGAAATCCTATATCCAGAGTTTTTATGACATGGGCAGGTCTATCGGATAGTACATATACTCTATCCGATAGGAAAACTGCCTCTTCAATGTCGTGGGTTATAAACAGGACGGTCTTTTTATGCTCAATCAGGACCTTCAACAACCATTCCTGCATTTTTATCCGAGTTATTGCGTCCAGGGCTCCAAAGGGCTCATCAAGAAGCATTATATCGCTGTCCATTAAAAAGGTGCGAAGAATACCTGCCCTTTGCTTCATTCCTCCGGATATTTCTCCCGGATAAAAATTTTCAAAGCCTTGAAGACCAAACTCCTTTATGAGATTTTCAACTTCCAATTTTCTGTCCTGTGTGCCGTTTATTTCAAGGGGTAGAATGATGTTTTTGTATACTGTACGCCAAGGCATCAGGAGATCCTTCTGGGGCATGTAACCGAATTGGAAGGAGGAAGCTTTTATGCTTTCTCCATTTACAGTTATGTCCCCTGAAAAGTCCTTTTCAAGGCCTGCCAGAATTCGCAGAATAGTGCTTTTGCCACAGCCGCTGGGTCCTATCAGAGATACAAACTGGTTCTCATAAAGCTCAATATTTAAATTTTTTAAGACCTCAAGGGATTTTTTCTTAGCTTTAAAAGTTTTGCTTAAATTTTCAATTTTTATTTTAGTCCTCATTATCCACCCAAAATATACATAAAATTATTATTTAGCTGTTTGCAGAAAATCATTTGTAAAAGCCTTTTCCACATCTATTGGAGCATCTATAAATTTGTTCTCATACAGCCAATTCATGTACCTTTCCCAGACTTCCTTTTTCTGCATTCCCCAATAGGGAGCATCATCCTGATACTTTGAGGCCAGAAATTGCTGGCTTTTTATCACAAGCTCCCGATCAAGCTCCGGTGCCAATTGAAGAAGGCATTCTGCCGCCTCATCAGGATTTTCTATAGCAAATCTATAACCCTTTTCCGCAGCTCTCATGAATTTTTGTACAAGCTCCGGATTATTATTAATATTATCTTCATTTGTAACGATTACAGGGGTATAGTAGTCAAATACATCGGATAGCTTTCCTAAATCAATATAGTTTAGCTCGACTCCCTTGTTGGTAGCATTAATATAATCCCAGCCTTCAAAAATCCAGGCAAAATCTATTTGGCCGGTTTCGCTTGCTTGAAGGAAATCTGCTGTGCCGGTGGTGAGGATTTGTACCTTGTCCGGGTCTCCGCCTGCATCCCTGACGACCTGCTTTACCATAGCCGCTTCAACCTCTGAACCCCATCCGCCATACTTTTTGCCCTCGAAATCCATTGGAGATACAATTCCCTTATCCTTAAATGACCCAAAGCCGGAGGTATTGTGTTGTATAACTGCTGCCAGGGATACCAGAGGTGCTCCCGAAGAGCGGGCAAAGGTAACGCCCTCCTGATAGCTGATTCCGAACTGTGCTGTGTTGGAGGCTACCAACTGATCGGCAGATGACTCTCCGGGCTGAATTATATCGACATCCAAACCCTCTTCGGAAAAATACCCTTTTATTTTTGCAACATAGATTCCCGTGTGGTTTGTGTTGGGAACCCAATCAAGAACAAAATTGATTTTCTGTTTTCCAGCTCCGGAAGAAGTTCCGTCCGGAGAGGGCGACGGGGTGTTTTCAATGCCACATCCTGTGACCGTAAAGGCAAATATAATTATCAGACATATTGCTGTTAAAATACTTCTTCTTTTCAAAAGCGTTCATCCTTTCACATTCCATTTAATGAATTTCTTTTCAATAAGGCTTATCAATAAAAATAGTAAAATGCTGAAGATTGAAATAATTGCGATGTCTGCAAACATTGCGGCAGTTCTAAAGGATTTCATGGATCTTGTAAGGAAAATGCCAAGCCCGCTTTCAGCCCCGGTCCATTCTGACATAATTGCACCCATAACCGCATAAGCCGCTGCAATTTTTAAGCCGGAAAAAAAGTGAACCAACGCCGATGGAAGTTTTAATTTCATAAATATCTGCAGCTTGCTGGCATTCATGCACATCAGCAATTCTTCAAGGTCTTTGTCATAAGAGCTCAATCCCTCTGTCAGGTTTAAAGCTATCGGGAAAAATACCACAAGAACGCAGACAATCAGTTTTGGTATTAGTCCGATTCCAAACCAAACCGTAATCAAAGGTGCAATAACAATTATGGGTACGGTTTGGGACAAAATCATAAAAGGGTAAAATATGCTGCGAAACAGTTTGAAACTGCTCATAAGCAAAGAAAGTAGGATCGCAAACACTAAACCCAATATAAAGCCTAAAACGGTTTCTGTTATAGTCACCATTGAATGATGAAGCAGAAGATCGCCAGAGGTTATAAATTCATTCAAGATGGCTGACGGAGCCGGAAGTATGTATTCTTTTATATCTCTCGCTCTTGTAAATATTTCCCATATAATAATAAAAACAACAACGGCAATGGATGAATAAAGGGGATTACCGATATTTCGAAATCTTTTCATCCATCGTCACGCCTTCCTTTTTGTAATCGATTTTAACTACAGACAGAACTCTGCTTGCACCCTCCGAAATACATATATCCTGCGCCTTTCTGACAATTTCCAAAAGAGGCTCGATTTCGCCTTCCATGGTAGTCTCCATTGGGCCCACTTCATATTTGACACCACTTTTGGCTATCAAATCAATAGCTTTATCTACAACAGAATATACCTCATTTTCGGGTACACATGGAATAACCTGCAGTGATACATTAACAATTGCCATATCAATACCCTCCTTTCCGATATTTCAATACCCATACGGGTCAAAAACGGCAAAAACCGCCCAACATAGGCGGTTAATACAAATCTACTCATTCCCTACGCTGGCATTACCCAGATCAGGTTATGGGTTGAGGGAAAATCCCTTCTCTCAGCCGGCAAGCGCCAGCACCCCTATGCGGTATTTTATTTTGTCTTTAATAATAACACATAAATCAATGGAATACAACAAGTTGACTAATATATAATTAATTAGTTTTTGTTTAACGTCCAATTGTAAGGGTATATATTAACAAGTGTTAATAGCGCTACCAAAGTACTTTGGTATTTAATAATAAAATTATTGTTTGATTTTATGGAGGTAATAATTCATGAAGAAATTTGTTTGTTCAATTTGTGGCTATGTACATGAGGGAAATGACGCACCGGAGCAATGTCCGCAATGTAAGGCAGCAAAGGAGAAGTTTATTGAGAAGAAAGAAGATGGCTTGCAATGGGCCGATGAACACAAAATCGGTGTTGCTTCAGGTGTTGACCCTGAAATTTTGGAGGGGCTAAGGGCGAATTTTATGGGCGAATGTACCGAAGTGGGTATGTATCTTGCTATGAGCCGTCAGGCAGACCGCGAGGGCTATCCGGAGGTTGCTGAAGCCTATAAGAGGATTGCGTTTGAAGAGGCAGAACATGCGGCTAAATTCGCGGAGCTACTTGGTGAGGTTGTGCATGCTGACACAAAGAAGAACCTGCAACTTAGGGTAGAGGCTGAATATGGTGCTTGCAGCGGCAAAAAGGAGCTTGCTACAAAGGCAAAGCAGTTGAATTATGATGCCATTCACGATACAGTACACGAAATGTGTAAGGACGAAGCAAGACATGGCCAAGCATTTAAAGGACTTTTAGAGAGATATTTCGGGAAATAATAATATAAGCGAAATACAGCCCTTGACAGTTGCTAATCAGCTGTCAGGGGCTTTTACATGTTAAAAGAATGAAATTTCTTGATGAAATAAGCGAAGTGATTAATGATAACGAAGGTATTATTAATCTGCATGATACAATAGATTTACAACTTGCAAGTAAACTATGAATAGACATATAGAATTTGCAATAAATCGCCTAAGAATGTGGGTCGTCTACAATCGGAAAAGCAATTTCCATTGTAAAACCTTTTCCCCATTCGGATTCAACATTCAAAATAATATTGAGATCCTTTGCAATTTCTTTTGCAAGATATAGCCCCATACCCGTAGCTTTTTTTCGCCCATCACCGGAATCGCCTGTAAAACCTTTCTCAAAAATATACGGCAAGTCACAGCTATGTACTCCAATTCCATTATCACCAATAGACAAAACGTAGCTGTGATCGGTCTTAAACGCTTTTATACTTAATTCCGGGATGTTGGTAGTACAGCTATACTTGATAGAATTGCTGATGATCTGACTAATCAAAAAATTCAGTCCTCTTTTATCGGAATATACGAATATGTCGGGAACCTGCATCATAATCTGAAATTGCTTTTCTTCCAGCAAAGGCAGATAATCCTCCAATACTTCCTTGATAAACGTAGAAAGATTTATATGTTCAAACAGATAATCTTTTTGGCTTCCTTTCAATCTGGAATAAAATAGCATTTGATTAATAAACTCCTGCATTCTATTTCGTATATAATCCAGCTTAAACGCAAAATTTTCAGGCAGTTCCTCCCTTCGATTATCCAACAGCATTGTAAGAAGAGAAAGGGGAGTCTTAGTCTCATGAGCCCAAGCCTCTACATATTCCTCATAATCCAATACGCGAGTCAATAGTTGTTCAATGGAATCATTTTTTTCCCGTAGTACCCGTCCTAATAAGAGAATCATTTCCCTCTCTGCATCACTAGATAATTTTAGGAGTGTCTTTTCGTTAAGTTCGTCCGGATTGCTCAAGAAGCTTTCAAAAGCCTGCTCCTTTCTATGTTCATGATAGCAGACCACTACAAACACCACAGAAAACAGAAGGATCGTCGCAAGGATAATAAAGGCCATTAATGAGTAAAATGCCTGTATATCCGCAAGCCATAGGAGGACTGCAGCAAGCCCGTCTACGCATAGCAGCAACAACAGCCAAGGAGCATATCGTTTAAAAATCTTCCAACTTTGATTCATCGGATTTTCCCTCCATGATGAGCTTATACCCGACTCCACGTATAGGAACTATTTTTTGGCGCATTTTCAAACTCATCATTGTCTTTTTCAATCGGGTCAAATTAACTTGCAGAGCATTTTCGTCGATAAACTCGGTTGTTCCCCAAATAGCCAGGCACAAGTCATCCTTGGTAACAATATCCTGCCCTCGCATTAAAAACACTTCCAATAGTTTTCCCTGATTTTTAGGAAGAACAACAGATTGGTTATGAATATACAGTGTATATGTCTGACGGTCCAGCAGGAAATCAGCACCCTCCAAAAGATTGGTACGACCCTCATATCGCTTCAGAACATTTGTTACTCGGGCAAGCAAGCGCTCTTTTCTGCACGGTTTTGTCAAATATTCATCGGCACCCAAATCCAGTGCATGAAGCTCATCCCTCATCTGATCACGGGAAGTCAAAACAAGCACAGGGATTGAACTTTTCTGCTTTATCTCCCTGCAAATCTGAAAACCGCTAACACAGGGAAGATTTAAGTCCAACAAAATGAGATCGGGAGAAAGTGAAAGCAATTGCTCTGTTACATTTTCAAAGGACTTAATGACATCAACTTTGTATCCGGCTTTACACAGCATATCTTCCAATTCCTCTCGCATAAATACTTCGTCTTCGACAATCACAATATACTTCATGCTTTCTCTCCTTTCATCAAAATTGTAGCTTTTTTATTCTTCCCGTTCCGGTACCATGAGTGTTAGAATATAGCGATTGCTGGATTTCTTAACTGCAACCATATAAATATATTCTACCACACAAAGCAACAACATCATAACTGCGGAAATCATCATCATTGTAGAAAGATTACTTTTAGTCCTTGAGGATAATAGTCCGCTGAACAGAGCCCGGACACCGAAAACACTGCTAATTGCCGCAACAACAGTCGGAATACCGAAATACCACTTAATCTGCTTTCCGGCTGAATAGCATAATGTTTCATAGGGAGCTCCCAACCGAACCAAAGTCTTATATCGCCTGCTGGTTTTTTGCTGCCATGTAAGGAATTGAACTCCAATGATAGTATTGGCGATTATTAGAAAAATAATAGCCAAATAGATTGTTATATAGCTAGCAGCAACCACATAAAAGAGTTGCCTACCCATATTTTGTAAATAACTTTCATAGATTAAACCTGCCGCATCCAGCTTTTGATTTGTGTCAGATATAGCATTCAAAAGACTTTTACCGGCAATTTGCTCTGGATCTAAGACAGCATTTAAATAAATATCGTAATCATTTTCTGTAAAACGTTCAAACTCTGCGTCCGGCACAATCAGAGCGAAGGATAATGTGATAGAACGGTCTGTTACAAGGCTGGTACTTTGAACTGTACCGGTCAGCTGATAATTCTCCCCGGAGATTTGTACTTTAGGATTTGCAGATAAAATTCGATTGAGCATTTCTAATTTGGTCGAGGAGATAAACTCGGTATCCATGTAAACGGCTGCCTCGTTCTCCGCCAGTTCAATAGTGTTTTTCCCTGCAATAGACAGCAAACGGTTATAACTTGACTGGGAAATCAAATGTGGATATGTCTGATAACCAAGATTATTCAGGAGAACATTTCTATCATCACTCTCCGGCAGTTGGGCTAAATATTCCATTACAGAATTCATCTGAAACGCATTGTTGCGATCCTCTGCTGATCGGATATATCCCACTCTCATCTCAAACAGCTCGGAAAATAATGAATCTAACCCATGGGATGCTAATGTTTCCTTTACAATAGTGATATCTTGTGAATCACCATCAAATGTATAATCTAAAACATGTTGTTGTGACCCACCATAAAACTGTGCAATGGCCACACCTGCACCAAAGCAGCACAGCCCGGCTAAAATCAACAGGGAGCTAATAGCCAATGTAGTGGAGCGGCGAATGATATTTTCCTGAAGTTGACGGAAGGTAAAGGCCTGCAGCTTTTTATTACTCCCGCTATGCTTTGCTAAAAACCCCATAATTGAACGAAAGCCAAAAAACACTAACAATGTACCTGTAAACCCAAGGATAAGAGTAAGCCCCATTTTACCAACTCCATCCCAAGCCAAGCCTTTGATTGCCATAATATATGCAGCCACTAAGAAGATAACACCAACCGACAAGGCTAAGGCATAAACAATAGAGGGCAAGGCTTTTTTTGTACCTTCCGGCGTTTCCACAAGCAAGGAACCTATCTCCTGACGTGCTATTTTACCGCTGAGGATGAGAAAAGCAATTAGCTTAATGAGGTAAAATCCCACCGCTGTCCATAAGATCGCCTGGAAGGAAATTGAAATTTGATGTCCTATAATACCAAGTCCCACAAGGCGGGCTGTTAGTAAACTGGTAAGCTCCGATAATAAAATTGCAATCGGCAATCCCATCAAAAGTGCCAGCATACTACTGCGAAAATCTTCTGCCAGCAGCATAAAAAATAACTTTGAGCGGCGCATTCCCATCATTAGATAAACACCAAATTCATGTCTCCGCCGTTCCAATTGAAATTTACTGGCAAAATAGATGAGGAAGAATAGAATAAATAATGTCATTCCGTAAAACAGCGGTATCATAGTAAGAAGCTTGTTTACCGCATCGCTTTCCAACTTTGTCAGAAAAATCATAACGTCCTGCTTCGACAACGACAAAATATTATAAAATGCAACAATGGATATCAGAAGGGATGCAAAAAACAATCCATTCTCTTTTCTGCTTCTTTTACTATTACGAGAAACCAAATCAAAGAACATTGGCAGTGCCACCTCCCAGTTGGGCCATAACTTTTAAGATGCGCTCATAAAATGCCTGCTGCGATTCTTCAGGAATATTTCTGCGAAGTTCATGAAAAATCACTCCATCCTGAATGAATAGGATGCGCTTGCAGTAGCTTGCTGCATTGGAATCATGGGTTACCATTAATATAGTGGCATAATGCTCCTGATTTAGACCTAGGAGTTTTTCCATCAGTGATTTTGCATTCTTTGAATCCAATGCGCCCGTGGGCTCATCTGCTAAAATAATACTTGGATTTAGAATTACTGCCCTCGCAGCAGCAACTCTCTGCTTTTGTCCACCGGACATTTGAGAGGGGAATTTGTCCAATACATCTGTAATTTCCAAATACGAAGCAAGCTCCATAATCCGCTTATTGCTTTCACTTTTGGGAACATTATGAAGGGATAGCGGGAGAAGAATATTTTCATGCCCCGTCAAGTTATCCAGAAGTTCAAAATTCTGAAACAGATAACCAATCTGTTTTCCCCTGTAGTCTGCCAACTGAGTTCCTTTGAGTGATTGAACTTCTTTTCCCCGCATAATAATCTTTCCGCTACTAGGTCCGATTACAGTTGCAATGCAATTTAGCAGGGTTGATTTGCCGGAACCGCTGCTCCCCATAATTCCAAGAAATTCTCCCTGCATAACGTTAAATGTAATACCATCCAACGCTTTTGTCTGATTGTCTGACTTTCCATAATATTTACATAAATTTTCAATTTCAAGAATGCTATTCATATCGTATGCCTCCTTTAGCTCCTAAATATATCATAGCATCTATAATTCCAGATAAACACTTACAGTCAATGAAAGTTTCTACCCCGAATCTTTATTTATAAGGTCATTTCAAAAAATATGGATCCATTAGAGTTAGAGACTATACAATGATTTTTACCTTTGGAGAGATGATATGGATGGAATAATTGAATTGGATTAGAGTAAAATACATGAGCTTTTAAAATCTCAAGGGAAATGATAGTATATTTTTTAATTTTAGTGTAGCTTTTTGACCTGCCAAAAGGTATTCATACAAAAAGGAGGTTCAGCTTGTGGGACAAAAATCATTGCGTACGGATGATTGCATGGAAAATGTTATAAAAGTATACTCCACTATGGTTTATCGATTGGCTTTTTCACAAACAAGAAATAAGAGCGATGCAGATGATATTTACCAAGAAGTCTTTCTTCGATACATAAGAAAAAAACCGCAGTTTGAAACAGAGGAACATAAAAAAGCCTGGTTTATTCGAGTTACCATCAATTGCTGCAAGAAAATGTGGGTATCGGCTTGGATAAGAAAAATGGCTCCAATAGATGAAACCATTGTTTTTGAAACGAAGGAAGAAACCAATCTTCACTATGAACTTCAAAAATTGCCTATGAAGTATAGAGCAGTAATACACCTGTTTTATTATGAGGATTTGAGTGTAGAAGAGATTAGTGAAATATTAAATCAAAAACCATCTACTATTAGAACACAGCTTACCCGTGCCAGGTATAAGCTAAAAGAAATTATGAAGGAGGATTTATGATGTTTAGAGAAAAATATCGTATCATGAATGAACAAATTTCCCCTGACCAAGAGCTCGTAGATAAAATTACCCGCTCAATTCCCGGAAATGAAAAAGAGACAAATAAGGGGAAAAATTTAATCCGTAAACCGGTTGCAATTTTGGCAATGCTTTCAGTACTTGTTTTGACCATAACACCTGTAATTGCTAAAAATGCGTCTATTATTTACGGACTCATGTATTATGTAGCTCCTGACGTTGCACAATTTTTTGTGCCTATTCAAAAATCCTGTGAGGATAATGGTATCAAAATGGAGGTTGTATCGGCATATATTCATGATAATGTAGCTGAGATTTATATTACAATGCAAGATCTTGTGGGAGAGCGTATAGACGGGACAATAGACCTTTATGACAGCTACTCTATTAATCGTCCATTTGACAGTTTTGCGACCTGTGAGCTTGTGGGCTATGACGAGACAACAAAAACAGCAACTTTTCTTATATCTATAACAGAGTGGGGCAACAAAAAGATCGTTGGTGATAAAGTGACTTTTTCTGTTAGAGAATTTATCAGTGATAAACGAATATATAATGAGATACCCATACCGGTAGATTTAACTAATATTAGCGATGCACTATCTACAAAGGAAGTCTCTCCTGGCGGTGGTGGAGGTCCTAAAATTGAAGAATATTATCAAAATTATGAAAGTAGAGTTAAAGTACTTGTTCCATCCGCTCCAATGCAATTCCCAGTCGAAGGGATTGACTTTACAGGTATTGGATATATAGATGGAATGCTCCATATTCAAACTTCTGTTGTAAATAATTTGACCAAGGATAACCATGGGTATTTCTTCCTTAGAGATAAGAGTGGAAATGAAGTCCAGTGTATTTATAATGTTAGTTTTAGTGAGAATATTGATACTGACAACCGTGTTCATTATGACGAATATGTATTTGAGATTCCTAAATCAGAGATAGGTCAATACTCGCTTTACGGAACTTTTGTTACCAGTGGATTATATACCAGGGGAAACTGGCAAGTGACATTTCCGCTTGAACAAATGAATGATAAATCTACGCATCCAAATTAGCCGAAACATTATATAAGAAAACAGTAGGATTTGAAGTATTTTGTTTTGCCTTCCATATTGAGGGGGCTTGTGTTACAATAAAACGTGAATCATATATATGTTATAAGTAATAAAGTAAGGATTCTATTTACGACAGGAAGCGAATGAGGATATTAATGTAGATTGGGATTTGGAAGAAACTCAAAGCATCTAGTGCATTGAATCGATAGTATAAAAAAGTGGAACTTTTTTTGCGGAAATTCGTTTTATTAAATATACAGAAAATGAAAGGAGTATTTATTATGAAAAAGGTAATAAATGCACTGTGCATTGTAGTTATGCTTACCTTGGTGGTAATACCTCTAAGCATATCTTTTGCTGACAGTGTGAAAAGTCAGCAGAGTCCAGAGGTTAAGGGCGTGGAGGATAAGAGCATAGATGAAAGATTAAAGGATGCCGTTGCATTGTACATAGGAAGCTCCCAGGCCATTGTAAATAATATTGAAACACAAGTCGATTCAACAAATGCCAATGTAAAGCCTTATATCAAAGACGGCAGAACCCTGGTACCTGTGAGATTTATTTCGGAGAGCATAGGGGCTGAAGTTGATTGGGATCAGCAAAATTCTAAAGTTACTGTAAGGCTGAACAATAAAGTGGTGGAACTTGTTATCGGGAATAAGACCATGAAGGTGGGAGATAAAAACGAAGCGCTGGACGTGGCTCCCGAAATAAGCGAAGGCAGAACCTACCTGCCGTTAAGAAGCCTTGTGGAAGCGCTGGGCAAGAAGGTTTTTTATGACAGAGGGCTTATTGTTATAAGCGACAGAGAAGATATATTTGACGTGTCCAAGGATAAGGGCTTGATTGACGAGGCTATTTCAAGAGTAAACAATCTTCCGGTAGTGGGCTCAATTGAAAACCTTAAAAAGATACTTGAAAATTACAGCTCAGGCTACGAAAGGGGTTGGGGGCAATATGGCGGAACTGACATGGCCGTGGCGGATGCTCCTGCTGCAGAAGCCAAAGTTGAAAATTCCTTGGCCGATGCAGGAGCGTCTATGGAATACTCCACTACGAATGTACAGGTTGAGGGAGTGGATGAGGCTGATGTCGTTAAGACCGATGGCGAATATATATACCAGATAAACCGTGATCGGGTGGTTGTTATCAAGGCATATGATACTGTTGCCGGCAACGCTTATTCAGCCTCCGGAATGAAAATAGAAAGTATCCTGAATTTTGATGATGACAACTTTACTCCAGAGGAGTTATATGTGGATGATGATTATTTAATTGCTATAGGAAGCTATTATCAAAAAGTGCCGATGGATACTTCGTCGAATAAACGCATCGGTGCTGGTGTACTTCCTAAATATATGAGTAAAACTAGCGTTAAAGCAATTGTATTTAATATCAGTGACAAGTCAAAAATTAAGAAGCTCCGAGAAGTAGAGGTCGAAGGATACTATGTTTCCTCGCGAAAGATAGGGTCTGTTCTTTATCTTATTTCAAATATGTATCCAAATATCTATTATATAAATGACGATTACAATAAGGTAACACCGGACTACAGGGATACTGCCGTATCGGATAAATACATTAATATGGAATGCTCCGATATAAGATATTTCCCGAATTCTACGGAATCAAACTTTATGAATATAGCTGCCTTTGATATAAGAGACAGTGAAGAAGTGAATGTTCAGACCTACCTTGGTGCAGGGGAGAACATATATGCATCGAGTGAGAATCTCTATGTATCGGTTACAAACTATAATTACACTCTTTTCGATGTGATGATAACGGCTGATGTGGTAAGTGCAAATGAAGATTCTGCTACTTGGGCAAAACCGGCAGTTGTTGATTCTACTGCCAATAGAGAAACTACAACAGTGTATAAGTTTTCACTTAATGGAGCGAAGGTTACCTACTTGAACAAAGGCGAGGTTCCCGGCAGAATATTGAATCAGTTTTCAATGGATGAAAATAACGGCTTCTTCCGCATAGCTACGACAGTTGGGGAAGTTTGGGGAATAGGAGATAATGTTTCAAAAAACAATATATATATATTGGATGACACCATGACTATCACCGGAAAAATTGAGGATATTGCACCGGGAGAAATGATTTATTCAGTAAGGTTTATGGGAGATAGGGGATATGTAGTAACCTTCAAGACGGTGGATCCTCTGTTTGTTATAGACCTGGGTGATCCTTCAAATCCAAAAATCCTTGGAGCCTTAAAGATACCGGGTTATAGTGATTATCTGCATCCTTATGATGAAAACCATATAATTGGCTTTGGAAAGGATACTGTGGAAGTTAAAGGCAATGCATATTATAAAGGAATGAAAATAGCCCTGTTTGATGTTACCGATGTAGCAAACCCAATACAAAAGTTCTCCGAAATTATTGGTGACAGAGGCACTGAATCTGACCTTTTAAGTAACCATAAGGCACTGCTGTTCTCAAAGAGTAAAAACCTTCTCGCTTTCCCTGTGACAGTTATGGAGGTTAGTGAAGCTATAAAAGACGAGGATTCCCTTGCATATGGAGAGTTTGTTTTCCAAGGAGCCTATGTTTACAATATTGATACCGAAAACGGCTTCAAACTAAAAGGGAAGATTACCCATTTATCTGGCGATGAATATAAAAAATCAGGTTACTACTATAATCATCAAAAGCATGTTGAGAGGATTTTGTATATCGGTGATACCCTTTATACGCTATCTAAAGGAATGGTTAAAGCCCATGAACTTGGCAATATGGAGGAAAGTGGCAGCATAGTTATTCCGTAAAATTAATATAGGACCGGACAGAGCGATGACGGCTTTGCCCGGTCCTATATTTAGTCTTTTGGAATCAAATGAAAGAGGCAAAAAAATTAATGTAAAAGTTAATAATTCATAAAATATTAACTTTTTATTAATATTTTTAGTGGTATAATATTAATAATATTTAGTAATTTGGGGGAACAAAGAATGGAATCTAAAGAGAAGAACAGATTATACAGAGTCTGGCACACAGATAAGAAAACCTGCTCAAAATTCGATACAAAGGAAATCGAAGAAGTACATGCTTCAAGCATTAAGGAAGCAAAGAAGATAGTTACGGAAATGTACCCTGACCATAGGGTAACATCAGCATGGCTGGTTCAAAAATAATGAATATTCCTATATATAATGCATTAAGAAGTTATTCCGACTCATGCCCCACGGTTTTTCATATGCCGGGACACAAGCTTGGGAAAGGGGTACCTTTGTCGCTTTTGAGAGACTTGTATTTGATGGATTTAACAGAAATACCCGGCCTTGATAATCTCTACTGCCCAAACGGGATAATTAAAGAGGCCCAGGAGCTGGCAGCAACGGCTTTTGGGGCCGACAAAACTTTTTTTCTGGTAAATGGTTCAACCTGTGGCATTCATGCGGCAATTATGTCTCTTTGCAACCCCAAAGATAAGCTTATAATTGCAAGGGATTGTCATAAGTCTGCTGTCGCCGGGATGATGCTATCAAGGGCTGTGCCCATATATATAAAGCCGGAGTTTAACAGTTCATTCGGCATACCTTCAATTGTTTTGGAAAAGGATATTGAGAAGGCACTTATAGAAAATCCTGACGCTGTTGGAGTTTACATAACGAGGCCAAATTATTATGGGATATGTTCGGACATAAAGTCCATAAGTGAATTGGTTCATTCATACAACAAGGTACTGATAGTTGATGAGGCGCATGGTGCGCATCTGAAATTTTCAAAAAAGCTTCCGCCCTCTTCTATAGAATACGGGGCGGATATTTGCATTCAGAGTGCCCATAAGACCCTTCCGGCACTGACCCAGGGGGCATACCTTCATGTCAAAGGTAATAGAGTAGATATCGAAAAGCTTAAATTTACCTTGTCTCTTTTGGGTACCACTAGTCCATCGTATATTATAATGGCCCATCTCGATATTGCCCGTGCTGTTATGGAAGCAAGTGGCGAAGAAAACATCAATAGACTGCTCAAAGAAGTAGAAATGCTTGGAAGTGCTCTTTCAGAAAGTGATATTTTACGGGTTCTTTCGGTTGACGATATAAATGGAGGAGAAATCGACAGAACTAGGGTTGTGATTAATGTAAGTAGCACAGGAAAGACAGGTTTTGAAATTGAAAAAATTTTAAGAAATCAATATAATATTCAGGTGGAAATGTCCGATTTATATAATGTTGTATGCATTACTACCATAGCGGATACCCATGAAGACATAAATAGGCTTCGAAGTGCATTTCTTGAGACGGCTGACCGTTCTAAAAATGCCAATGGGCAAGGAGAATTGCCAAAGGAATTACAGATAGACGCGTTTAATATACCGGAGCAAAGGGTTGAACCTGCCGCTATCATGCACAGGGGTTTCATAAGAAGAAAGCTTTACGATGCTACCGGGTGCGTAAGCAGAACAATGATAACTCCTTATCCCCCAGGAATACCTGTAATATGTCCGGGAGAAGTTATCAGTGAAGATATTGTGAAATATGTTATAAAAGTTATTGAAGCCGGCGGTGTGGTAAATGGGGTATCTTCCAGCCTAGAGGTTGATGTGGTCGAATAGCAAAACCATGTAAAGGAGATGCTTATGAAAGGTAAGCTGATAATAATTGAAAGCGGAGCCGATGCCAGCGGAAAAGCGACTCAGACGAAAATGCTGTATGAGCGGCTGGTTGAGGAAGGCTGCAAGGTAAGAAAAATTACTTTTCCGAACTATGACAGTGATTCTTCCGCTTTGGTCAAAATGTATTTAAATGGTGATTTCGGGAGAAACCCCGAAGATGTAAGTCCCTATGTAGCCTCCACATTCTACGCAGTGGATAGGTTTGCATCCTACAAGACAGATTGGGGACAAGCTTATAATGACGGATGGATAATTCTTGCCGATAGATACACTACATCCAATATGGTGCATCAGGCGGCAAAGATAAAGGACATGGAAGAGAAAGAACGTTTTCTTGATTGGCTATGGGATTTCGAGTTTGGGATTTACAAGCTTCCGGTGCCCGATTGCGTTATATTTCTTGATATGCCTCCTGCTTACAGCAAAGAGCTTATGGAAGGAAGGGCAAATAAGTTTACCGGGGACCAGAAAAAGGATATACATGAGAGAAATGATGAATATTTGAGGGAATCCTACAATAATTCCCTGTATATTGCAGAAAAATATAACTGGACCAGGATTGACTGCGTAGAGAATGGAACTTTGAGAAAGATAGAAGAAATTCAAGATAGCGTTTATGAAGCTGTTAGTGGGATAATCAGGCAATAAGGCCTTTGTTGAACTTATCGGCTATAACTATTATAATAGAGTTATACAATACCTTTGTTCATATATGCTAAAGGCGACATTTGATATATTCTCGGCTTTACCGTAGTAAAAAATAATAAGTACTGCAAATGGAGTGAGAGACTATGAAGATTAGTGAAAGCACTAGCAAAACATCAGGTCTGCATGAGATTTCCGGGCAGGAACCAAAGAGGGTGGCCGACAGCAATGGAGCCAACTTTAAAAGGCATTTAAAGGAATTTGATAATCGTAATTGTGAAGAAAGAATCCGTGCTCTGGTAAGTCAGATTGAGGAGCAGGGGAGAAAACTCAGCCAGAAGATAGATGTAAGGGAACTGAAGATTTATAAAAGGCTTATTTCCGATTTTTTGGATGAAGTCTTACACAACTCTCATATGTTTTCAAAGGACAGCTATCTTGACAGAAGGGGCAGATACAAGGTTTATGCCACGGTGAAGAAGATAAATACTGAGCTTGATGAGCTTACAACAGAGGTTCTTAATGCCGAGGGGGACAACATTAAGATACTTCAGAGGATTGAAGACATAAGAGGGCTTGTTTTGGACCTCATGTTATAACACTTAAGTTCAAAGAAAGTTTTTATAAGGGGCGTCTGTTGCCCCGTTATATTCTGTTGCTTAATTATTTGCTAGATTAATCCTGGCGGGTTTTATTATTTTGTTATGGCAGGGGTGTATCGTGAACTTCAATGCAATTATCGGCCAGCAGGATGTAATAGAAGGCCTAAAAACATTAATAAACAGCAATAAAATAGGACATGCATATATATTTTCCGGACCGGAAGGAATAGGGAAGACTACGGTTGCAAAGATTCTTGCATCTATATTGATGTGCTCTGATAATGTAGGTGATGAAAGCTGCGGCAATTGCCAGTCCTGCCGCCTTTTTGAGAATGGAACCAATCCCGATTTCGGTATTTTAGAATGCAAAGGCTCCAGTATAGGAGTTGATGAAATAAGAAATCTGCAGCATGATATATGTGTAAGGCCGCTTTATTCTAAAAGAAAGGTGTATTTGATCCGGGAAGCGGACAGAATGACTGTTCAGGCTCAGAACTGTCTGCTAAAAACCCTTGAGGAACCGCCGGAATATGCGGTTATTATACTTGTTGCATCAAATTATAATGCTCTCTTGGAGACAATACACTCGAGGAGCATTAGGATTGACTTTAAAAAGAATACCTTTGACGAGGTAAAGGAATTTATTACGGCTAGGGCTGGAGGCGACTTTGAACAAGCCGATTTTATAGCCTCATATGCTGACGGAGTGATTGGCAGAGCTCTTGAGCTTATGGAGTCTGAGGGATTTAGGGAGATCCGGGAAAAAGCAATTGATGCGGTGATACGGCTTTCGGGACCCGATCTTGGGGATATGTTCGATATTTCCCTCATGTTTGATGAGAACAAGGATGATATAGATTCCATACTGGATATCATGCTCTTGTTTTACAGAGACTTACTTATAGCTGGGAAGTCTGGAAATGAAAAATTGTTGATTAATTCCGATAAAAAGGATATCATATTAAAGAATACTAATAAGTTTTCTACTGGGAAACTATTGAAGAATATAGATATAATTGAAGAAATGCGTAAAAATATAAAGCAGAATGCGAATTATCAGCTTGCTATACAGGTTATGCTTATGAAGCTTCAGGAGGAAAATGCGTAATGGTAAAGGTGGTTGGAATAAGATTTAAAAAAGCAGGGAAAATATATTATTTTGACCCTGGTGATTTAGAGATAGATTTAAACGAAAATGCAATTGTAGAGACCGCAAGAGGAATTGAGTTCGGTCAGGTTGTAGTGCCAAATACCGAGGTCAGCGAGGAAGAAATAGTTGCTCCTTTAAAGAAGGTTATTCGCATTGCGACAGAGGAAGACAAGGAGCATCATGAAGAGAATGTCAGAAAAGAGAAGGAAGCTTTTGATATTTGTCTTCAGAAAATTTCAAACCACAATCTGGAAATGAAGCTTATTGATGTCGAATATACCTTTGACAACAATAAAATATTATTTTATTTTACTGCCGATGGAAGAGTGGACTTCAGGGAGTTGGTAAAAGATCTTGCTTCAGTTTTCAGAACGAGAATCGAGTTAAGGCAGATTGGTGTGAGGGACGAGGCTAAAATGATGGGAGGACTGGGAGTTTGCGGTCGTGTCCTTTGTTGTAATTCGTTCCTCGGTGAATTTCAACCGGTGTCTATAAAGATGGCGAAGGAACAGGGGTTATCCTTAAATCCCACAAAAATATCCGGCGCCTGCGGAAGGCTTATGTGCTGCTTAAAATATGAGCAGGATGCATATGAAGAAATAATCTCCAGGGTACCAAATGAGGGGGCTATCGTTGAAACTCCTGAAGGTCAGGGGGTTGTAATGTCTATAAGCTTGTTGAAGGAACTGGTGAAGGTAAAGCTTGATCGGGACAATGAAACCGATCTTAAGATTTACAAGGCATCAGATGTAAAGGTAATAAAGAATGTGACCCGTGATGAACCCGATGAAGAAATAGATTTGGATGAATTGAAGCAATTGGAAGATTGATAGTGATTTGGCTAATAATCTGCCTTGGAATAAAAAAAGTGGTTTTCATTCCACAATTTTAGTGGTAGAATTATAAGGTCAGTAGGTTATTTTACTTTTAATGCTTACCTAAGTCAAATTTATATAGGAGGTGTACCATACAATGGCATATTTTATAACTGACGCTTGTATCAGTTGCGGTGCTTGCGAGCCTGAGTGCCCAGTATCTTGTATTTCAGCAGGAGACAGCGTTTATGTAATAGATGCTGACGCTTGTATAGAATGTGGAGCCTGTGCAAATGTTTGCCCTGTTGATGCTCCGGAACAGAAGTAATAGTGTGTCTCAAAGGGGTCGAAAAGGCTATACGCCTTTGTTTGACCTCTTTTTTATGCCTCAAAGCAGGGAGCTTTAGGTTTTAATGTTGATATAAGATGAACGCAGGGGTTTAATTTGGATATGAAATTAAATGAAAATGAAAGAATAGATGATTTGCAGTATAAAGGATTAAGGATTATACAAAAGAAAGACGGCTTTTGCTTTGGGCTCGATGCTGTATTGCTGGCAAATTTTGCAGATGTCAAAAGAGGCGATACTGTAATTGACCTTGGTACAGGCACAGGCATTATATCAATTCTGATTGCCGGTAAAACCGAGGCAAAGTCTGTGACGGGACTTGAGATTCAGGAAGAAATGGCCGAAATGGCTCAAAGAAGCGTAGAGATCAATAATATCACTGACCGTGTAAGAATAGTATGTGGAGATATCAAAGAGAGCGTCGAGATGTTTGGGGCATCACAGTTTAATGTGGTGGTTACAAACCCTCCTTATATGAATCAGGGCGGCGGGCTCTTAAATATCAGCGATACAAAGGCAATTTCGAGGCACGAAATAAAGTGCACTTTGGAAGATGTCATAAAGGCTTCGGCAAAGCTATTGGTGCCTGGCGGACAACTGGCAATGGTTCACAGGCCCGACAGGCTTGTGGATATAGTGTGGCTTATGAGAAAGTACTCCATAGAGCCAAAGTACCTGCAATTTGTGCATCCATCTCCCCGCAAAAAAGCAAACCTACTGCTAATAAAGGGGACAAGACAGGGAAGAGCGCAGCTTAAGATGATGGAGCCGTTGTACGTTTATGATGAAGACGGAAATTATTCCAAGGAGATAGACAATATTTATGGCAGAGAGGTAAGGAACATTGAGTAATAAAGGAATACTGTATCTTGTTGCAACTCCCATCGGAAACCTTGAGGATATAACCTTAAGAGCAATACGGGTACTTAAGGAGGTAGACCTTATAGCTGCCGAAGACACAAGGCAGACTATAAAGCTTCTTAACCACCTTGACATAAAAAAACCTATGGTGAGCTACTATGAGCACAATAAGGTTGTAAAAGGCAATTATCTTATAGAGCAGCTGCAAGAGGGAAAGAGCATTGCTCTGGTCTCCGATGCGGGTACGCCGGGAATTTCAGACCCAGGTGAAGATATGGTCAAGCTCTGTATTGAAAATGAAATACCATTTACCATGGTTCCGGGACCTGTGGCGGCTGTGACGGGATTGGTCTTATCGGGACTTCCCTCGGGAAGATTTGCTTTTGAAGGATTTCTGCCGATGAATAAAAGGGCAAGAAGAGAGCGGATAAATTCATTGAAGGATGAAATACGAACCATAGTTTTTTATGAAGCACCCCATAAACTTGTTTATACTTTGAAGGATCTATATGAGGTTTTAGGAAACAGAAGGATAACATTGGCACGGGAGTTGACCAAGAAGTTTGAAGAGATTTTAAGATGTACTCTAGAAGAGGCTATGGAAAGGTACGAGAGTGAAGCGCCAAGGGGAGAATATGTCCTTATTGTAGAAGGAGCAGATGAGAAACAGATTATGGAAGACAAAAAAAGTGAATGGAATGTCATGAGTATAGCAGAGCACTATCAGATGTACATAGAGCAGGGTCTTCCCAAGAAGGAAGCAATGAAAAAGGTGGCGCAGGACAGAGAAATAAGCAAAAGAGACGTTTACAATGCATTGATCTGAGTATAGTTAGAATTAAAAGCTCGGGATATCGGGGTCCTTCGCTTTAGCCTCTTTCATTTCACTCCAAGAGGCTAAAATAAAAGGGACTCCTAACGAGTCCCTTTTGTGGTCATGCAGATTGTAAAGTTATTATTTCTTTAATTCTCTCATACAGTCAGGGCAAATGTTCTTGCTTTTATAAACTGTAACATCTTTTGCATTTCCGCAGAAGATGCAAGCCGGCTCATACTTCTTGAGTATAATTGTTGCACCGTCAACATAGATTTCGAGTGCATCCTTTTCGGCAATGTCGAGTGTTCTTCTTAATTCGATAGGCAGAACAACCCTTCCTAATTCATCAACTTTTCTTACGATTCCAGTAGATTTCATAATTGATCCTCCTCTAAAAATACAGTATTCGACAAACTTTTCATTTTCATGATACCATAAATGCCAATAATAGTCAACAATATTTTAAAAAAAATTCAATAAAATTGAATAATAATTTGTGGAGAGATTGTAAGTTAATACTAAGGGTATTTTTGTATGATGTCAGAGATAGGCATATAAATACCTTTGAGTTATAATCAAGAAAACAAATAGGAACACTAGGAATTTGATAGACTCATGGTAATAAAGGGTTTTATATCCAGTATATAACTGGCAAATCCTCGAAAAGCTACTTGCTGAAATTCGACAAGTTAATTATAACATAAAAATTGAAATAGGTGGATTAATTAGCAGATGTGAGTGTGGTATATTGTCCGATCAATCCTCATATACATTATTAGTATTAATGACATGGATGAGGCTTAGGTTGTGTTAAATTATATCTGGTTTGCAATGCTTATAATAGGATTTGTAGTCGGCATAATGAACGGAAGGGTTAGTGAGGTTACCCAGGCGGTGGTGGATTCATCAAAAAGTGCCGTGGAGATAAGCATAGGTCTTCTGGGAGTTATGTGTCTGTGGACCGGTCTAATGGAGGTTGCGGAAAAGAGCGGAATCATTAGAGGAATCGCAAAAGCCGTAAGGCCCGTTATGAAGTTTTTGTTTCCGGGGATACCGAAGGAACATCCCGCAGGAGGAGCCATTGTCATGAATCTTGTGGCAAACTTTCTGGGGTTGGGCAATGCAGCAACACCCTTGGGGATAAAGGCTATTAACGAGCTTCAAAAGCTCAATCCCAATAAAGATACTGCTACAAATGAGATGAGCATGTTTCTTGTTTTGAATACGGCCTGTATTCAGTTTATTCCGGCAACGATAATTGCCCTGAGATCTGCAGCAGGGTCAAAGAATCCTACGGAGATTATAGGTACTATATGGGTGGCCAGTATTAGTGCCTGCATGGCAGGAATTATTGCAGCAAAAATATTGTCATCTTTTTTCAAGGCCAAATCCGGAGCCAAAAAAGGGTTGGAAAATAGATTGGGACGGAGGAAAGCATGAACATTGTAAAAGACTTATCTTCTTATGCCATACCTGCATTGTTTTTTGTTATTTTGTGTGTTGGACTATACAGAGGAGTAAAAGTGTACGATGTTTTTCTGGAGGGAGCAAAGGAAGGCATAACTACTGTTTTGAGGATCATACCGCCTCTGGTGGGCCTTATGGTTGCGGTGGGAGTATTCAGGGCCTCGGGAGCGCTGGACCTTTTAGTCTATGTGGTAAAACCGGTTGCTGACCTTTTAAGAATACCAAAGGACGCTTTACCCCTGGTTTTTCTTCGGCCGATTTCCGGAAGTGCATCTTTGGCAATGCTATCGGATATATTCAATGTGCATGGCCCGGACTCTTTTGTAGGGCGCGTGGCATCAACTCTCATGGGCTCTACCGAAACCATATTTTATACCCTTGCGGTATATTTCGGTGCAGTGGGGATTAAAAACATCCGACATACTCTGGCTGCCGCTCTTATAGCTGACTTTGCCGGTATTTTTGCTGCTGTATGGATATGCACAAAGGTTTTCGGCGGGTAATAAATCAAAGCCTGCCGGAAAGTCTCAAGAATTTGTATAGGTTATAGTAAAGGCGCGCCTTTGAGCCGGACTTTTTCATAATATTTGTGCTGGCAAGTCTGTTCATTCCGTAATGTGCTTGAGGCTCTGAGAGATATAATGCAATCATTGTTTCGACTATGGTACTGTGAAATTCTGGGTGTTTGAGACTGTTGCAGCTTTCCAATGCCTTTTCAATAAAAAATAGAATTCTATCTTCACATGCTTTTAAGTTTTTATAGAAAGATGTCAGATTCAGATTGTTATTTTGCATGGACGCATTTGCATTGACAAAGTGGTCAAGCAGTACATGAAGTCCGCAAATCCAAGGGAAATATGCGGCACATATGTTGTTTACTTCTTCTTTGGTGAGATCCGGGTCATGGGCACAGGCAAATAAAACAAATATCAGCAGAGGGGATGCGGATGCAGCAATCATTTCCCCTTTGGATATGCCCACATTTTCGTCGTGATACCTATTGACCCATTCCTCGATTTTCTTATCTCTTGATTCTTTATCCAGGTGAGAGTAGGTCATAAAATCTGAGTACATTTGAATAAACTTCTTTAGCTGAGTTATGACAAGGTTGTATGAAGACAACATAACAACTTGGTCTCTGCACTTTTCTATAAGTTTCGTTATGGTTTCAATATCCTCTCTCTTAAGATGGCCTATGTAGCCGACGGAGATTTTCCTTTTAGGGTCAACGGCATCTCTTAATGAGAGATAAAGGCGGCTGAATAATAGCTCGTTTTTCTCCTTAATATTGCGGCAAGCTAAATTAAGATAATGATCGATAGCCTGAAATGAAACTATAAAATTCAGGGCATTGTCAAGGTCTACACCGGGATAGAGAGCATAAATGCCTGCTTCCCGGGCAGGAAGTTTTTGTATTGATGAGGGGGTGTCCTCTTTTAAATCGTTGTATTCTTCCTTAAAAATCTTATACTCTTTTAAAAGAGCATAGGATTTTGGATATATATCACTAATGCATTTTAGTATGAGCTTAGGACCATGGAAGCATCGAATATTCATAATATTCCTCCTTGTCGATTCCTCAAAAAATCCTCTTTCCATATAAGATCTGCAGTTTTAGTACACCTCAGTTTAAACTTATATAGTTATTCTTCCCATTTTATGCATGTATAGAAGCGATTATGAGAAAATTTGAAAAAATCCATCCTATAATCTGAATTTCCTTGAAAAATGAGCAGCATATATGTATATTAGTATTAATGGCAAGTTTGGAAGGCAATAATAAATCAGAGTATTATTATCGAATAATGCTTTGCTTATATAAGGAGGAAAATAGATGGATAAGAAGACTTTTTACATTACAACACCGATTTACTATCCGAGCGATAAATTACATATAGGACATTCATATACTACTGTTGCAGCAGATGCTGCGGCAAGATACAAGAGGCTTAAGGGTTATGATGTAATGTTTCTGACAGGAACGGATGAGCATGGACAGAAGATAGAGAGAAAAGCCAAGGAAAAGGGAGTTACGCCAAAGCAGTATGTGGATGAAATTGTGGCGGGAATTAAAGATCTGTGGAAGCTTATGAAGATAACCAACGATAGATTTATCAGAACTACTGACAGCGAGCATGAAAAGACCGTGCAGAAGATATTTAAAAAGCTCTATGATCAGGGGGATATTTACAAGAGCGAATATGAAGGATGGTATTGTACCCCCTGTGAATCCTTCTGGACAAAGACGCAGCTGGTTGACGGCAAATGTCCCGACTGCGGAAGGGAAGTGGAATTGACAAAGGAAGAAAGCTACTTTTTCAGGCTTTCCAAGTATCAGGACCGGCTGATAAAGCATATCGAGGAGAATCCGGAGTTTATACAGCCGGTTTCCAGGCAGAATGAGATGCTGAACAATTTCTTAAGGCCGGGGCTTGAGGACCTTTGTGTGTCCAGGACTACCTTTGATTGGGGAATACCGGTGACCTTTGATGACAAGCATGTGGTATATGTTTGGATTGACGCCCTTTCCAACTATATCACTGCCCTTAATTATATGTCTGAGGATGATTCGGATTATCGCAAATATTGGCCTGCAGATGTTCATCTTGTGGGTAAGGAAATAGTGCGTTTCCACACCATTATATGGCCTGCAATGCTCATGGCATTGGGTGAGCCTTTGCCGAAGCAGGTGTTTGGTCATGGTTGGCTTCTTCTTGAGGGTGGAAAAATGTCCAAATCGAAGGGGAATGTGGTGGACCCTGTTGTACTTGTTGAAAAGTACGGAGTTGACGCAATAAGATATTTCCTTTTAAGAGAGGTTCCTTTCGGGTCGGATGGGATATTTTCAAATGAAGCATTAATAAACAGGATTAATTCGGATTTGGCAAATGACCTGGGCAACCTTGTGAGCAGGACCGTTGCCATGATTGATAAATATTTCGGAGGAAGTATACCCCAAGAAAGACAATCGGGGGACTTTGATGACGACCTTATAAAAACTGTGATGGATACACCTCAAAAGGTGGAGGAACTCCTTGACCGGATGCAGTTTAGCATGGCACTTACCGATATCTGGAAGGCCATTTCGAGGACCAACAAGTATATCGACGAGACCATGCCTTGGGTATTGGCAAAGAGTGAAGAAAACAATGCAAGACTTGCCGGAGTT
This sequence comes from Acetivibrio mesophilus, assembly GCF_004102745.1. GTDB lineage: Bacteria > Bacillota > Clostridia > Acetivibrionales > Acetivibrionaceae > Hungateiclostridium > Hungateiclostridium mesophilum. The sequence continues at coordinate 108,079 of NZ_RLII01000007.1, forward strand.
TTGTACAATCTTGCGGAAAGTATTAGGATGGTTTCCATACTTATACAGCCATTTATGCCCGAAACCCCCGAAAAGATATGGCATCAACTAGGAATAAATGACAAGAAGTGTGTGGAATGGGAAAGTGCTAAGCAATGGGGAGGATATCCCGAAGGAGCCACTGTAAACAAGGGCGATGTCATATTCCCGAGAATTGACATCAAAAAAGAGATGGAAGAGCTGGAAAAACTTACTTTGGCAATAGCTGAAAACAAGGAAGCACCAAAGAAGGAAGAAGACCAAAAGGAGACGGCAAAGGATGAATTTATTAGTATAGAGGATTTTGAAAAGATAGACTTAAGGGTTGGAAAGGTCCTTGAGGCAGAGAAGGTGGAAAAAGCCGATAAGCTGCTGAAGCTAAAGATTGAGGTAGGCAATGAAATCCGGCAGGTGGTATCGGGGATTGCAAAGCATTATTCTCCGGAAGAAATAAAGGGCAAATATGTTGTGCTGGTTGCAAACTTAAAGCCGGTTAAGCTTAGGGGAATAGAGTCCCAAGGAATGATCCTTGCTGCTTCGGATGACAAGGAATTGGTACTGGCGACGATTGACAAGGAGATAGACAGCGGAGCTAAAGTTCAGTAGTTGGCTTTAAAACTATGGAAGATGGAGAACAACTATGCTTTTCGATTCACATGCGCATTATGATAATCAGAGATTTGATGAAGATAGATTTGAAACAATAAAAAAGGCTTATGACAGCGGTGTTACGTATATTTTGAATGCTGCTGCCGACATGGCTTCTTCGGTGGAAACCATTTCCTTGACCCGGGAATTTGAGTTTGTTTACGGGGCCGTAGGAGTTCATCCCCATGCTGTGAGTGAGATGAACGACAATGACATTGCTACCCTTGCAAACTTTACAATGGAGGATAAAATTGTTGCAATTGGGGAGATTGGGCTTGATTATTATTACGATTATTCACCTAGGGAGCAGCAGAAACTTTGGTTTGCGAAGCAGATAAGCCTAGCGCGGAAGCTAAATCTACCCATAATTGTTCATGACAGGGATGCCCATAAGGATGTTTTGGACATAATAAAGTCCGAACAGGCCAAAGATGTTGGAGGAGTATTCCACTGCTATTCGGGAAGTGTTGAAATGCTCAGAGATGTACTGGAAAATAACTTTTGCATTTCTGTGGGAGGAGCGCTGACTTTCAAAAACGCAAAAAAGACTGTTGAAGTGGTAGAACATGTACCGCTAGACAAGCTTTTGATAGAGACCGACTGTCCCTATCTTACTCCCGAACCCCACAGAGGAAAGAGGAACGACTCCAGCTATGTCAGACTAGTTGCAGAAAAGATTGCTAAGATAAAGGGAATAAGCTTTGAAGAAGTAGCGGAAGCCACGATGAATAATTCAAAAAGGCTTTTTAATATCAAATAATTAAAATATTGACATAATACTATTATCACCAATTTACCTTCGGCACATATAATGATATTGAGTTAAGAAGAATATTGACCGGAGGTAAATTTTTTATGGAAAAGAAGTATAGAAAAGAACCTGTTGAAATACCGCCTGAGATAACAGAAACTGCCGGGGCCAATCAGATGCCGGAAATGGATATAATGCAAGAAGCACAGCCAATGAATGAAGTTCCTTATGTTCCGCAGGTACAGCAAGCGGAAATGGGGCAGATGCCCTGTATGCAGCAAATGCCTTGTATGCAGCAAATGCCGCAGATGATGATGCCCATGGTTTGTTGTCCTTTGTTGATTGGTATGCATTGCCCGATGATGTCTATGGATTATTCAACAATGCCTCAAATGATGCCACAAGCAATGCCACAGGCAATGCCACAAGCTATGCCACAAGCCATACCACAAGCAATGCCGCAGACAATGCCCCAGGCTATGCCGGAAACTATGCCACAAGTGGTATCACCAAATCAATATGTGCCAGGCCCTTGCGGTAGTCCATATCCTACACAGCATATGCATAATCCATGTGGATGCGGCTCTGATATGTACGAACATAATATGTATAATCCAATGAGGCCGGGTTATTATTAATGTGCAGGCAATTCATGATGGCGAAGCTTGTTAATTGAAATAGGAGTACTTAGAATATAAGCGGGTAAAAAATTTACCTGCTTTTTGTATAAATATATTAATGTTGTATGCCGATGATACACAAGAAGTATTTGGTGAATTTCAACAGTTTGTTTTGCGAAAGGGAATAGTGGGTATAATGTGTAGGAGGTCAGGCAATAATTAGATGTATATGATAATAATGTATAGGGATTTGACAAAGATAAGTATTTCAAATAAAATACCCATAGTCCCTTAATATTTTGAACAGGAGGTGTTGAAGTTGTCGCCACTTCTTAAAAATATTAAAAGGTATGTTTCATTTAAATTATTAGCAGTTGCAGTTATTGCATTTGTAGTTGCTGTGATGGCAGGGGTAGGAGTATATTACCGCTGTCAGAAGGAAGTAGTTATAAATCTTGATGATAAGCAATTTGTTGTCAAGACGATGAAATCTACCGTAAAAGAAGTATTGAAGCAAAACGGGATAAATCTTGATGAGAATGACTATATTAGTCTTCCGCTTGATACAAAGCTGCAGAGCAAAAAAGATAATGTCATAAATATAAAAAGTGCAGTACCTGTTACAGTAATTGCCGATGGGCGCGAAATTCAACTGATGACTTCAAAACAGACAGTCCGGGAAGCTCTCCAGGATGACCTGATTAACCTTACACATTTGGATCGGGTTGAGGGAGCCGACCTTGATGACGAAATAGTCAAGGACATGAAGCTGAAAGTTGTCAGAGTAAAGAAGGAACTTGTAAGTCAAAACGAAATTATCCCATGTGACGTAATTAGAAGGGAAAACGACAGCATGGACAAGGGAGATTTCAAGGTAGTCAAGGAAGGCAAAGATGGAGTAAGAGAAAAGGTATACATGGTTTCGTATGAGGATGGAAAGGAAGTAAACAAACAGATTTTGAGCGACACTGTTGTTTCAAGTCCCGAAACCAAGATTGTAGAGTTTGGCACTATCCTGAATTATACTACCGCCAGAGGAGAAAAATTCAGGTATAAAAAGGTAATGACCATGAACGCTACAGCTTATACTGCATCCTACGAGGACACCGGAAAGACCCCGGATCATCCGGAGTTCGGAATTACTTATACCGGAGTCAGGGCAAGAAAAGGGATTATTGCCGTAGATCCAAAGGTTATACCTTTAGGAACGAAGGTATATATAGAGGGATTAGGAGATGTACCTGACTACGGGTATGCTGTTGCAGCAGACATTGGAAGTGCTGTAAAAGGCAATCTTATCGATCTCTATATGGACGATAGACAAACGGTTAAACGCTGGGGCGTAAAGAAAGTAAGAGTCTACATACTTTATGATTGATTTTATATAATACTACGTAATAATCTTTGTATATTTTTAAAGGGACTGAATTTGGGCCGGGATTAAATGTCCCGGCTTTTTAAATTTTAGGTATTTATGGAGTAATTAATAAATTTTTTTCTGGAGTTGAAACAATGGGAGCAAATACTAAAGAAATGATTCGAAAATATAATTTGAGGTTGACAAAATCCCTGGGACAGAATTTTCTTATAGATGATAACGTTGTTAAACGGATAGTTGAGGCCGCAGGGATAACGGATAATGATCTGGTGATTGAGATTGGTCCGGGGGTAGGCAGTATGACGGTGGAATTGGCCCAAAGGGCCGGGAAGGTCATTGCCGTGGAGATTGATAAGAGGCTTATACCGGCTTTAAAAGAAAATCTTAGTGCATTTTCAAATGTGGAGATCATTAATAAGGATATAATGGATGTAAATATAGATGAACTTTCGGGTGGCAGGCAATTTGGCAATATCAAGGTGGTTGCAAATCTTCCGTACTATATAACCACACCTATTATCATGAAGCTTCTTGAGGAAAAAAATGATATAAACTTTATGATTTTCATGGTCCAGAAGGAAGTGGCTCAAAGAATGGTTGCGGCACCGGGAAAGAAGGACTATGGAGCCTTATCCGTTGCCGTTCAGTATTACACGAAGCCGGAGAAGGCGTTTGATGTGCCTCCCCATTGCTTTATCCCTCAGCCGGAGGTGGATTCTACTGTTATAAAGCTGAATGTAAATGAAACTCCGCCGGTAAAGCTCATGGATAAAGACTTCTTTTTTACGGTGGTGAAAGCTGCTTTTGGCCAGAGGAGAAAAACATTGGTAAATGCGCTGTATAATTTTAAAGGTTTACAGAAGACGAAAGAGGAAATTAAGGAAATATTAAACCAACTGGGCATCGATGAAAATGCAAGGGGAGAAACATTATCGATTTTGCAGTTTGCAGAGCTCTCAAATCTACTTTTTAAAAGTATTTAATATCTTGTGCAATATATCCTGTGTAAGTGAAAAATCCAATATATAGGGAATAAACCGTTAATACTTTCAATCTTTTAAGAGTGTAAACGGTTTATTTTTTTATTTATTATCATATATATAATTATGAACTCGGAAATATGAAAATTCATTTAAAAATGCGCAATAATTTCTGCAGTCGTAAAAAGTCTGTTGTATATGGGCGGTAAGCAATTCATTTCAGTCTTATAGAGGAGGGGGCAACAAAATGGATAATAGATTTAGATACCACAGATCATTTTTAATATTTACCCAGGAGGATTCAAGAAATGGGGAAGGGGGAGAACCATCGGGATATGTGAAAATAGAAATTAGGGATGGCAAGGGAAGGCTAACTTGCCAACTGTCAAATCTCAAGGGAAACAATGAAGCAGTCTATAAGCTGTATTTAATAAAGGCTGATGAATCGAGTCTCAAGGCGGTTTGTCCAGGTTCTATTCCTTTAGAGAAGGGGAAAGGTGAATTAAATTGGAGCTTTGACCCGGCAAACATTGGCGGAAATGGTCTAAGGGTTGAGGACATAAATATTGCGGCAGTTATTCTTGACAACAACGATGGCCAGTACATAGACAATATCCTGTGTCCTCTTGCGGCATATAAAAATGGGAAAATCGAGTGGAGACAGAAGATGAAGAAGTTTTTGAACAAACAAAGGACAGATGAAAGGCAGAGAACAGAAGAAAGACAAAGAACAGAAGAAGAGGTATTGATAAAAATACATCCTGAGATAGCGGATGAAAGTAAAGAGATGGATAGGGATATTACAAGCAAATACGAAAATGTGGTTCAAAGTATATATAAAAAAGAGGAAAAAAAGAACGGTACGGATACTATGATCAAAGATGAACACCGGATTGATAATAAGCTGCAGGAATCGGGGGAAAGTGGAGACGAGAATAGGAAAGAGGAAGTAGAGAATGTTGAAATATACGCAACGGAAGAGGTGAGAGAAGAAGAAAAACTGCTTATAAAAGATAAAGTGAAGGATGAGACCGATAGTATTAGGGCCAATAATAAAAATGTTGATGGAGTCTGTAATGAAGATGATCAAGAAAGAAAAAATGAGGTTAAGGATGAAGTTAAAAGTCAAGCAAAGGATACTTCTGGAGACAAGGTTGAAATTAAAGCTGAAGTTAAAGCTAAAAAAGATGTTTGTGATAATATAAGTTTTGAGGAATTGGTAGCCAAATTCGATAAATGCTTTGAAAAGTGCAATCCGTTTATGGCGGGCAGAAAGGACTACAGATGGTGGAAGATAGCAAGCCCCGTTCATTTAAACAATATATTATACCAAATGAAAATTGATGTACCTATACTTTTTAACCCTTTGGTGCTTATGGCTCACTTTAAATACAGGCATTTGCTTGTAGGGATTTATGAAGACAAAACGAGGAATCTTCGTTATGTTGTCTGTGGTGTTCCCGGGGTGTATTGGGTTGACGAAAAGCCCTTTGGAAAAATGTGCAGATGGGCTCAGGTTGATGGAAATATACCAAAATACGGGGCATTTGGGTATTGGCTTGTTTATATAAATCCTAATACAGGAGAGATATTAAATATAGGTTAGCAGAGTTTTGTTAGATATTTTAATCATGATATTAAAATAATTAATAAATAAATTAAAAAAATTCACAAAAACTATTGGATTTTTTTATGATATGGTATATTATATATAGTGTAAGTTATCTAGGGGGAATAAAGGAGGTACATAGAATGGAATTCATTAAGGATTTTACAAGGAAAGTTACTGACACAGCCAAGGTTGCGGCAAAAAAATCCAGTGATATGGTGGAGATTACCAAGCTGAATTTCAATATTGGATCAGAAGAGGATAAGATTAAAAAAACTTATACACAAATAGGAGAAATAGTATACCACTCTTATGAAAAAGGTGAAGAAATTCCTCAGGATTTAAAAGAGCTCTGTGAAAAAGTTGTGGCTACCAAGAAAAGCATCGAAAAAATGAGACAGCAGATTCTCAGTCTGAAAAACATAAAGATCTGTCCCACATGCAAAGAAGAGCTCCCGGAAGAGGTTGCTTTTTGCCCCAAGTGTGGCACAAAACAGGAAGTAGTTGTGCCGGTTGTTCAAGAAGAAAAGGCAGAAGATAATGTCGAGAATAATGCAGAAAGCGATGCGCAAATTAATGTTGAGAACAGCGCAGAAAATAATGCAGAAAATAATGTAGAAATTATTGAAGTGAATGATGCAGAAAACATCGATAACGAATATCAAGTCGAGGAAGATGTAGAAAAATAAAGTTTTATTATCCCTTCACAAAATATTTTTGGTCTATGGCTTTTAACGGTGCCATAGGCTTTTTTATCTTTGGACGGGCAAGATCACTGCTGTTTGCACCTGTGATACTATTAAAATTAGACTAGGACAATATAAATTTTATGACTTGCATACAAACTCAATGTGTATTATAATTAAGATACGAAATAAAATAGCAATAATTGACTAAACTATTTTTGCAATGGGGGTATGATTAATTATCGTACAATATACGACATATCTGTTGATTTTAGAAAAGAACACAAGGTCTTCAGGTATCTCTGTACTGTTGTTTAACCTTTGAGTTTTTCTTTTAGCCCCCTCAAAAAAAAATATTTTTTCGAAGTTATATATTGGGATATCAAGGGATATCAATTTTGGACCGAATTGAAGGTCATTGAAAACTGAATATACTAAAATGCTTTACTTAATTTGGCTGCATTTGCTGTTAGGTTTCACCAGTCTATTTAAATTCCCATGATAAAGGTGTATTTATTGTAGTAATAACTTGGCACGTACATATTCCAGTATTTGCAATATTCCTTGTTCTAAGCAGCAATTATCTTTAAAACCTTTCAGTATTATCTTTGTGGCAATCCGTCTTTTATACATCCTTTTTAGCAATAGATACTATTTTGTGTTAAATGCAAGGCTAATTTAAGTAAAAAGCATATTGATTATGATTCTTTTTGTTATGTTATTAACACAAGTTTATTGTGTTGAAATAAGAAGTTTTTAAGTCCAGCTTAGTTCTATGATGGAAGTAATGCGTGAAAATGTATCTGCAAAAAGGGGGAATGGATGAATTGCGGGTAAGTTGCATTATGACATCATATAACTTAAAAAGAATAAAAAGTATATTTGAAAGGGGAAGAAGCAGAGAATGGTAAAAAGTAGAAAAATCTCTATTCTATTAGCAATTGCAATGCTGGTATCCATAATGATACCTTCAACAGCATTGGCAGGCCCGATAAAGGCACCTACACCGGGTGGAACATCTTATGAGGATCTTTTCCTCGAATTCTATGACATGATTAAAGATCCTAGAAACGGATACTTTAGCTCAGATGAGGGAATACCTTATCACTCAATTGAAACACTGATTGTTGAAGCACCGGACTACGGTCACGTTACAACCAGTGAAGCTTTCAGCTACTATATCTGGCTTGAAGCAATGTATGGACAATTCACAGGCGACTGGTCTGGAGTTAAAGAGTCATGGCAAGTTATGGAGGATTGGATAATTCCTGACAGCACAGAACAGCCGGGTATGGCAATGTATTCACCAAACAGCCCTGCTACATATGCTGCTGAACACGATGATCCTAAATACTATCCTTCAGAATTGATGTTTGATAGTGTAAGAGTAGGAACTGACCCAATACACAACGACCTCACATCTGCATATGGTCCTGACATGTACCTGATGCACTGGTTGATGGACGTTGATAACTGGTATGGTTTCGGTACAGGAACCAGAGCAACATTTATAAACACCTTCCAAAGAGGTGAACAGGAATCAGCATGGGAAACTATTCCTCATCCGTCAATAGAAGAGTTCAAGTATGGCGGACCTAATGGATTCCTTGATTTGTTTACAAAGGACAAATCATATTCCAAACAGTGGCGTTATACAAATGCTCCTGACGCAGAAGCCCGTGCTATACAGGCTGCTTACTGGGCAAACAAATGGGCAAAGGAACAGGGAAAAGCATCTACTCTTTCTTCTGTTGTAACAAAAGCTACTAAAATGGGTGATTTCTTAAGAAATGATATGTTCGATAAGTACTTCATGAAGATCGGTGCACAGGATAAGACTCCTGGTACTGGCTATGATAGTGCTCACTACCTCATGGCTTGGTATACTTCATGGGGTGGCGGAATCGGTTCACAATGGGCATGGAAGATAGGTGCCAGCCATATCCACTTCGGATATCAGAACCCATTCCAAGCATGGATAAATGCAACACAGTCCGAATTTGCTCCTAAGTCATCCAACGGTAAGAAAGACTGGACAACAAGCTTAGACAGACAGATCGAATTCTATCAGTGGTTGCAGTCAGCTGAAGGTGCTATAGCTGGTGGTGCTACTAACTCATGGAAAGGTAGATATGAAAAATATCCTGCAGGCAAATCAACATTCTATGGTATGGCATACGTTCCACATCCTGTATACGCTGACCCAGGAAGTAATGAATGGTTTGGTATGCAGTGTTGGTCAATGCAGCGTATGATGGACCTCTATCTTGAATCTGGAGATTCAAGAATTGAGCCACTGGTTAGAAAATGGGCTGAGTGGGCAATGAGCGAAGTTAAGCTGTATGAAGATGGAACATTTGCAATTCCTAGCAACCTTGGTTGGTCAGGAGAACCGGATACATGGACCGGAAAATACACTGGCAACCCGAATTTGCACGTGACAGTAAATACTTATGGCACTGACCTTGGTGTTGCTGGTTCATTGGCAAATGCTCTCGCAACTTATGCTGCAGCTACAAGGAAATGGGGAACACTTGACACAAGAGCAAGAGATATGGCTGCTGAATTGGTTAACCGTGCATGGTATAACTACTACTGCGAAGAAGGAAAAGGTGTTGTTACTGAAGAAGCTCGTGGCGACTACAAACGCTTCTTCTCACAGGAAGTATTTGTTCCAGCTGGCTGGAGCGGAACTATGCCAAATGGTGACAAGATTCAGCCTGGTGTGAAATTTATAGACATCCGTTCAAAATACAAACAGGATCCTGACTACAATAAGGTATATCAAGCATATCAAAGAGGAGAAGATCCTGTATTGAACTACCACCGTTTCTGGCACGAAGTTGACCTTGCAGTTGGTATGGGTGTATTGGCTACATACTTCCCAGAGTTGACATATCAAATACCTGGTGAGGGTGGTCCTGGCAACGATCCAACATACGGTGACTGTAATGAAGACGGTAAAGTTACTTCAACTGACCTTACAATATTGAAGAGATATCTTCTGAAAATGGATGTAAAGATAAATCTTGAAAATGCTGATGTAAATAGAGATGGTAAAGTTACATCAACAGATGCAACAATATTAAAGAGATTCCTTACTAAGATTATAAAAGAGTTACCATTATAATAAATAATTTCAGATGAATTTCAAAGGGCCGGCTTTTGCCGGTCCTTTTTATAATGTCACTTCCTGGGGAAATTATACATGCCATAATGTTCCCGCAGAATTCTTAATATATTCGCTAAAAACCAATGATTTTTGTGCCGAAATATTGTATAATATATAATAATGTGTCCTTTTTTGATGAGATGAGTTGCAGGAGTTTGTAATGTGCAAAGGAGCTGATGGTATGGCGGAGAAAAATAAGGTGGAAGTCAGAATAGCAGGTAAGGATTACACACTGGTTGGTATTGAGTCCCAGGAGTATATACAGAAGGTAGCGCTATATATAGACAGAAAGATGAATGAAATCATGAGGATAAACAGCAAACTCAGTACTTCAATGGCATCGGTGCTTACTGCTATTAATGTTGCTGACGATTACTTCAAGGCACATGAAAATGTTATCAGCTTAAGTAAGGAACTAAAAAGCGCAAATGAAGAGATTGAAAGGTTAAGAGAGGAAAATCGAAGGCTTACCAACGAAAATGCCGTAATCAGCAATAAAAACACCAATTATCAACTGGAATTGGCAAAAAGAGAAGCAGAATTAAATGAGGTGCGAAACACCCTTGAGAAGTCGACTAGGGCCAGAATTTAGTATATAGGGGTCGCCGATAATAGCAGGGAAGCGTAAACAGCGCTTCTTTTTACTTAGCCTCTTGGAATCTTTTTATTTTTTTACAGGGGGTGTCTAACCATGAAAATGATATTCATCTTTATAGACGGTTTTGGTATTGGAAAGGCTGATGCATCGGTTAATCCTCTGGCTAATCCCGAACTCGTAAACCTAAACTATATACTTCATGAGGCAGGGGCAATTCCTACGGATGCGTGTCTTGATGTACCCGGATTGCCTCAGAGCGCTACGGGACAAACAACCATATTTACCGGCCAAAATGCTCCAAAGGTGCTGTCGAGACATTTGCATGGGCAGCCTACAGTTACACTGAAGAAGATGATATTTGCCAACAATCTCTTTAAAGAACTCCTGAAAAGAGGGTATTCTGTGACTAATTCAAATGTTTACAGAACAGCCTATATCAGCAAAATCAAAGATCCTAAGGAGAGAAAGTATCGTCCTTCGGTCACGACCGTAATGACCCTTTCTAGCGGATTAAATCTTAGAACTGTGGAAGAATATATAGCTGGAGAGGGCGTGTATCATGACGTCACCGGGACGATTTTGAGAAATGAAGGTTATGTAAAGGACCTCATTACCCCTCAAGAAGCGGCGCAAAGGCTTTACAATGTTAGCCGGAAATATGATTTTACGCTTTTTGAATATTTTGAGACAGACATAATAGGACACAAGATGGAAATGGAGACGGCGATAGAAAAGTTAAAGACTCTTGATGCCTTTATTGGTGAGCTTTTGAGGCTTTACGACGAGAAAGAAGATATTATATTTATTACAAGTGACCATGGCAATGTTGAAGACATAACGATAAAAACTCATACATTTAATAAGGTACCTACAGTTATTCTAGGGAAAGTACCTAAGAATGTGGAGATAAAAATAAATTCGTTGACAGATATCATGCCGACAGTATTAGATATTTTTGATTCAAAGGGAGAACTATGATAGGAGATTTTAAACCGGAACTGCTGGCACCTTGTGGAGACTGGGAGGCTTTTATGGCGGCTGTCGAAAACGGTGCCGACGCAGTATATATGGGTGGAAGGCTGTTTAATGCAAGGCAATTTGCATCTAACTTTGATGAAGGCAAATTTAAAGAGGCAATACATTATGCCCATGCAAGGGATGTAAGTGTATATCAGACCATGAATACCCTGATAAACGACAATGAGATGAAGGAAGCATTAAGGGCATTGGAGCAGTCCTATCTTGCAGGGATTGATGGGGTAATAGTCCAGGATATTGGGCTGGCAAATTTGATTAGAAAGCTATACCCAGACCTTCCGCTTCATGCCAGTACTCAGATGACAATATACAACTTAGAAGGCGTAAGGCTAATGGAGGAACTGGGATTTAAAAGGGCTGTACTTGCAAGGGAGTTATCGTTGGAAGAAATAGAAAATATTTCAAAAAACACCCCTTTGGAAATAGAAGTGTTTATTCATGGGGCACTATGTGTCTGCTATTCGGGACAGTGCCTTATGAGCAGCATTATTGGAGGAAGAAGCGGCAATCGTGGCAAGTGTGCCCAGCCGTGTAGGCTGCCATATCAACTTTTGGGCTCCGGTGAAGAAAGCGATCCTTCCGAGAGGAAGTCGGACAGAGGATATTTCTTGAGCCCTAAAGACCTCTGTTCTGTTGAGGTTTTGGATAAGCTTATAAATGCCGGGGTAAAATCCCTCAAAATTGAAGGCAGAATGAAAAGTGCGGAATATGTAGCTACCGTTGTAAGGGTATACAGAAAATATCTTGACAGACTGCTCAAAGAACCGGATGACTATGGTGCAAGTATCGAAGATAGCGATATAAGGGACCTTACCCAGATATTTAACCGGGGAGGACTCTCCAAAGGATACCTGGAAGGAAAAGCAGGAAGAGATATGATGAGCTTTGAGAAGCCGAAGAACTGGGGAATATACTTGGGAAGAGTAATATCCTATGATAAGGTTTCGGAGACTGCTAAAATAAAGCTTGAAGAGTCCCTAAGCCTCGGAGACGGAATTGAGGTATGGAACAACGAGGATGAAAGCCCGGGAACAATTGTAACGGCAATTCGGGTAAACGGCAAGGCAGTGACAGAAGCAAAGGTGCATCAGGTGGCCGAAGTAAGAAGCATTAAGGGCAGAATAAGCAAAGGAAATAAAGTCTATAGGACATCGGAGAAAAAACTGAATACTTTTGCTAGAGAATCTTTCACAGGAAAGTCGATAAGGAAGATTCCGATTGAAGGAAGGCTAAGCGTAATAAGCGGCAAACCTGTATCCATTACCGTAAAGGATTATGCGGGAAATGTGGTTGAGATCGAATCGGAATATATCCCTGAGCAAGCATTGACAAGTCCCCTTACCGAAGAAAGGGCTATTAAGCAGGCCGCAAAAACCGGGCAGACTCCTTTCGAATTTAGCAAATTATCTGCCGATGTAGATAAGGATCTGTCTGTGCCCGTAAGTGAAATCAATACCCTTCGGCGTCGTGCTTTAGAGCAGTTGGAAATCAAAAGGTCGGACAGATATTCCCACAGAAAGCGCTCTAATTTGCAAGAAAAATCGGAAGATATGCTGCATTTCCCGGGAAATAGTCGAAATAGGGAAAAGGATTTAAAAATTTCCGCATGTTTTTACAAGGATATAGATGGGGTGGAATATGGTAGCCTTGGGGCAGACAGGCTCTACCTTCCTTTTAGCATGCTCATGAAGGAAAAGGAGGAAGGAATTTTACGCCTTAAGGGAAATGGGGAGCTATTTGTATTTATTCCCCCAATAACCAGAGGAAATTATGACGAACTGATAAAGTCCAGGCTCGATAGCATTGTGAAGATGGGAGTCGACGGAATTCTTCTGGGGAATCCCGGATCAGTAGAATATGCGAGAGCTTTCCCGGACATTCGTGTTATGGGGGATTATTCATTAAACATATTCAACAGCATTTCAATAAAGGCTCTTAGGGATATGGGATTTGATGGGGCCTCTTTATCTCCTGAGCTTAATCTGAATCAGATAAAGGATCTGGAGAAATTTCCCGAATTTACAGAGGAAGTACTGGTATACGGAAGAATACCCCTTATGACCAGTGAGTATTGTCCTGTTGGGAGCATAAAGGGCAATTTCGGGAGAAATTCGAGATGCAATTTGGCATGCAAGGATAAGAACTTCCACCTGGTGGATAGACTGAACATGAAGTTTCCTGTACTGTGTGACAGGATTGACTGCAGAAGTATGATTTTTAATGCAAAAGTATTGCTGCTTTCAGATAGTATTGATAGAATTAGGGCATCGGGTGTTGACATGATAAGGCTCAATTTTACGGACGAGAGCCCGGATGAGATTAAAGATATAGTACAGATGCACCGCAAACTTGTGAATGGTGGTCAGAAGACTTTAGATTCCTATAAGCAATTGATTGGTAAAATAAAAGACAGAGGTTTTACAAAGGGACACTTCACAAGGGGTGTCTAGTGCAATGAAAAGGCTTTATGTGGAGGTAATTGAATGTCAAATAATGTTGAGGTGTTTTTGGAAATATGCAGAGAAGGAGCAGTAATACCGAAGTATGCAAAACAATGGGATGCGGGCATGGATATATGCGCGGCCGAAGATGTAATTATAAGCCCCGGGGAAACGGTAATAATTCCAACAGGGCTTAAGGTGGCCATTCCTGAGGGCTATGAAATACAGGTTCGACCCAGAAGCGGCATATCATTAAAAACGCCGCTACGAATCTCAAATTCGCCGGGTACTATTGACAGCGGCTATCGGGATGAGATAGGGATAATCGTTACAAATACATCGGCGGTATCTTGCAATGAAGATACTTCTTCCGACCTAGAGGAGCTTACTATTGACAGTAAGGGGAATAAACAGGGTGTATATAGGATTTGTAAGGGGGACAGAATTGCACAAATTGTGCTGCAGTATGTTCCGCGGATTCAGTTCAAAGTAGTGGATTCGGTAAAGGAAATAGGTAGCGACCGCGGAGGCGGGTTCGGGTCTACCGGAGTACGGGAATAATAATAACTTTTTTACACTATTATATTTCATTTAAAGAGGTTTGCAAAAAGCTCAAAGGATCAGGGGTGACCTTTGAGCTTTTTGCAATATATAAGTTTTAATTCTGCCAAAGGCGCATAAAAAGGTTGGATTTGTATGCTCTCCGGCAGTTGTGGGACTTGCTTGTATCAATCATTGTCGACATCTTCAATTATAATTGCACCGGTTTCCTCGTCCCATTCAATATCTTTGTTCAGTATTGTAGAGATGAACCTTAGTGGGACCATAGTCCTGTTATCTACCAATTGAGCAGGAACATCTATCTCAACCATTTTACCGTTTACAACAACGATATTGCTGTCAAGGGTAATTTCTATCGAAGTTGTCGTTGTTTTGCCATATACCGATTCGGAAACGGTTTTCTTAATATTAACAGTCTTCGTCTCGGAATACCATTCAACTGTCGCTCCAAGGGCATTGGTGACAGCTCTGACCGGTATAAGAGTCCTTCCGTCTTTGATTACAGGAGGAACGTCAAATTCTATATCCTCGCCATTCACAAATACGGGTATCAATTTATCATTATTTTTCTTTTTCAATTTGCTTAGCTCTTTTATAAGTGCCTTTCTTGCATGCTTATTATTATGTTTGGCTTTGAGCTCCTTGCGGAAAGCCTTGATTAGCTCATCGACGTCAATATCATCTTCGTCATCATCGTCAATTATAACGGCGCTTAGCTCTTCATCCCATTCCACAGATTGTTTTAAGACCTGTGCAATAAATCTCAATGGAACCATGGTTCTGTTGTTTACCAACTGTGCAGGAACATCAATTTTTACCTTTTCGCCGTTAACGATAACTATATCGCTATCGAGATTAATTTCAATAACAGTTGTTGAAGCTCCGTATACCGAGCTATACACAGCCTTTGAGACAGTAATGGTCTTTGATTTTTCGTCCCATTCAACTGTAGCTCCAAGGGCATTGGTGACTGCTCTAACCGGTATAAGAGTTCTTCCGTCTTTGATTACAGGAGGAACGTCAAACTTTACATCTTTACCTTTAACAAAGAGAGGGATAGAATTATCATTTTTGCTTCTTTTCTCATTAACAGCTTTTTTAATTTCTTCTCTTTTCTGTTCTTTGGTTTTATGTACTTTTTTATCGGCCTTTTCTTTTCCTTTTTCATCCTTTTGTTTATCAGTTTTTACCTCATCGGTCTTTTTGTCATCAGACTTTTTGTCATGAGGTTTTTTCTCCTCAATGCTTTCCTTTTCAGTCTTTTCCTGCTTTTCTTTTTCCTTTTCGTTTTTATCTTTTTCAGCTTTCTTATCGGAGAAATTATCCTTTTTGGACTCATCCCGCACTTCTATTTGGGCATTCTCCTTTTTTGTCACATTTTCATCTTTTTTTGCAAGAGCGACAAAGCTACTTGAAGTCAATACCAGGAGAGCTGAGATAACTACGCATAAAAACTTTTTCATTTAAAGGCCTCCTTGAATTTTGTATTTTCGGAATTTCATTCAACCGTTTGAAAAGGTTGGGTGCCGCATGTATGGCATAGGTTGGCGTACATGCAATTTTGTCTGATATAATAATTTTCGAATAAAATTAAAAGAATTTTGAGGTATTTTTTAAATTATTTTGCCGTAAAGTTTTACTATATATTTTGCAATAGACCTTTTGGATTAAAACGGGCTTTACAATTGTAAAGGATTGCATTATAATATAACTACGAACAAATGTTCGATGTAAGAAGGTGGAATTAAATGAAGAGGGTAATTCTGCATTGTGACCTTAATAATTTTTATGCCAGTGTGGAATGCTTATATAATCCTGAGCTTCGCGACAGGCCCGTTGCAGTATGCGGATCGGTAGAGGATAGGCATGGAATAGTGCTTGCCAAAAACTACGAGGCAAAGAAGTATAAGGTAATGACGGGAGAGACCGTATGGGAGGCAAAAAGCAAGTGCCCCGGGCTGGTTACGGTAAGAGCCAATCATTCCTTGTATCTTAAATTCTCAAGATATGCCCGCCAAATTTACGAGTATTATACCGACCAAATAGAATCCTTTGGGTTAGATGAGTGCTGGATGGATGTCAGTGAAAGTTCGTTACTTTTTGGAGACGGACCTAAGATAGCCAATGAGATAAGGAAGAAAATAAAAAGAGAGTTGGGAGTGACGGTTTCCATCGGGGTAAGCTATAATAAAATATTTGCAAAGCTTGGGTCTGACATGAAAAAACCTGATGCAGTTACGGTTATTACAGAGGATAATTTTAAAGAGAAAATATGGGGGCTTCCGGTGGAAGATCTCCTTTATGTGGGGCGCTCAACAAGAAGGAAACTCAATAATCTGGCTATTTTTACTATCGGAGATTTGGCAAATTGCCATTTGGAATTTCTTATAAAGCAGTTGGGGAAATGGGGATATACCCTATGGAACTTTGCAAACGGCTATGACACCAGTCCTGTCGCCAGAAATGATTGTGAAATAGCGATAAAGAGTATAGGCAATTCCCTTACCACTCCGAGGGATCTCACCAATAATGAAGATGTCCGGATTTTGATATATACGCTTTCCGAAAGCGTGGGAGAAAGGCTTAGAAGTCACAATCTTAAGGGCAGGACCGTCCAGATAAGCCTAAAGGATCCGGGGCTTCAAAGCTTAGAGCGGCAGGGGCAGCTTGACTTACATACATATATTACATCTGAAATTGCAGCAAAGGCGTATGAAATATTTTTGAAATCCTGGGATTGGTCAAAGAATATAAGGGCTCTGGGAGTCAGAGTGACGGATCTCGTTGAAGCAGATACCTGCACGCAGATATCTCTGTTTTTAGATGACGCAAAAAGGCAAAAGCTTGAGATGATTGATGAATGTGTGGATAGAGTTCGGGAGAGATTCGGACATTATTCGGTGCAGAGGGGAATTTTGCTTCAATACAGGGATTAAACAGGTTTTAAAAGTAATCTGTTAAGGAAGTGGTATCTTGTGGGAAAGGTGTTTGTAGATACTATTGTAAAGTTTACAAGGGAAGGAGATAAAATTCCTCTGGAGATAGTATGGGACGATGGACGAAAGTTTCAGGTAGACAGGGTTCTTGATATAACAAGGGCGGCATCCCTAAAAGCAGGGGGGAGAGGAATAAGATACAAATGCAGAGTGAAGGGAAAGGAAATATACTTGTTTTTTGATGATGATAAATGGTTTGTAGAAACCGAGAATAGATGAATTATTGCCGGATAAAAT
The DNA here is from genome assembly GCF_004102745.1 of Acetivibrio mesophilus. GTDB lineage: Bacteria > Bacillota > Clostridia > Acetivibrionales > Acetivibrionaceae > Hungateiclostridium > Hungateiclostridium mesophilum. Next base: position 125,812 of record NZ_RLII01000007.1, read on the forward strand.
AAAATAATATTCTATTTGGAGGAGAAATGAAGACAAGAGAGAATATAAAAACAAGGTTCGGAAGATATATTCAGCAAACATAAAGAATTGAGGTGAGCATTTATTTATATAAAGGGCAATACAGATTCACTCAAATCGGCAGTTCTGAAAGAAATCGAGGAGCTGTTTGATATACAGGGCTCAAGGGATGAGTTTTTGCCATCGGGGCTTGCAGCAAAAATGGCAGAATTGACAGGAAAAATCAATCGTGAAATAGCGGTGTATATAAACAGAAAGGGAAATGTAATTGATGTAAGTGTGGGAGACAGCAGCACTGTTTCGCTTCCGGAGGTAGAGGGAAGAAGGGACTTGGCACACCTTTTGGGGATAAGATGTATCCATACTCATCCTAACGGTGAAGGAATAGTTTCTCTGGTGGATATAAACTCACTGGTGAAGCTGAGATTGGATGCCATGGTGGCGATCGGAGCGAAAGACGGGCAGATAACGGAAGTGTATGCAGCCCTGCCCATGAGAGATGAAAAAGGGAATTTGGGCAAATCCGTCGTATACGGGCCGTTTGGCGGGGATGACAGAAGAATAAATTATCTGTGGGACATAATATTTGAGGCCGATAAGCTTAAAAGTACGGCAGTATACTTAAATGAGAGTGATAGTGAAAGAGCCATATTGGTTGGACTTGAGACATCGTCAAAAGCTCTTGTAGAGGGGAAAAGCGAAGGGGAAAGATCTCTAGATGAGCTGGAGGAATTGGCATATACAGCTGGAGCGGTTGTTTTGGAAAAAATAATTCAAAAAAGGCCTGTCAAGGACCCGGCATTTTTTATCGGAAGAGGAAAGGTGGAAGAGCTTTCCCTCATACGCCAGGCTGTTGATGCCAATTTGATAATCTTTGACGACGAGCTTTCGGGAGCTCAGGTAAGGAACATTGAAGAGGTGACAGGAGTAAAGGTCATAGACAGGACCACTTTGATTCTCGACATATTTGCCAAGAGAGCTCGCTCACGGGAGGGAAAGCTTCAGGTAGAACTGGCACAGTTAAAATACAGGGTGTCAAGGCTTATAGGTCTTGGGACTCAGCTTTCAAGGCTCGGAGGAGGCATAGGAACAAGAGGACCGGGAGAGAAGAAGCTGGAGGTTGACAGAAGGCATATAAAGAAGAGAATAGGATTCCTTGAGTCACAGCTCAGGGATGTGGAAAAGAGAAGGAATTCGCTTCGGGAAAGCCGGTCAAGAAACGCTATACCCACCATTGCTTTGGTAGGTTATACAAATGCAGGTAAGTCCACCCTTATGAATAGATTGTGTGAGAGTGATGTCCTGGCGGAAAACAAGCTATTTGCGACCCTCGACCCCACCACAAGAAGTTTTAGCCTTGCGGAGGGAAGAGAAGTGCTTCTCATTGACACCGTAGGCTTTATAAGAAAGCTTCCCCATGAGCTGGTGGAGGCATTCAAATCAACACTGGAGGAAGCAGTATTTGCGGATATGTTGATTCATGTGGTGGATGCTTCCAGTGAAGAGGCGGAGGAACAGGTAAAGGTTGTGAACAGCATTCTTGAGAGCCTTGGTGCAGCAAGCAAACCTGTTATCATGGCCCTCAACAAGATTGATGCAGTAAAGGACAGATCAAGACTTGCAATACTGAATCCAAAGGGCAAGATATTTGAAATATCTGCTGCTACAGGACAGGGAATTGATGATATGCTCGAAGGTATCAGAGAAATATTGCCCGAGGATGAAAAAGAGATAAGACTTTTTATACCCTACAGCGACGGATGGGTTATACCCTATATCTATCAGAACGGAAAGGTACGTGAGCAAATTCACGGTGAGTCAGGTACCGAAGTAAAAGCTTTGATCAAAAAACGGAAGATAGAACCTATCAAGGAATACATATACTGATAATGCGGATTTTGATAGGGAGATAAAAACCATAATTTCCTCATAGTTCGAATAAAGACTACCACTAAAGTATTATAATATATATATATGAAAAATCTTCTAATATATATGGAAGTTTTACGAATATGTATTATATATAAATCAAATTATGAAAGGGGTTTTTATTATGCTGATGAGGAGCTTTGCAGGTGGAGTGGTGTTCTCGGGAGACAAAGTCCTTCTTCTTAAAAATGAGAGGGATGAATGGGTGCTTCCGAGGGAGGTAATGCACGATGGAGAACTTTCAAGTGAAGTAGCATTAAGAAAAATCAGGGAAGAGTCCGGTATATTACCCGAAATTGTATTCACAGCAGGACAGACAAATTATGAATTCTCATCTACAACATGTAAAAAACCCTTCTGCAACAAAACGACATGGTATATTATGGAATCCCTTAACGAAGAAAATAAAATAGAAAAGAGCAGAACTGGATTCATGAGCTTTGTTAAAATTGACGAAGCCATGAATCTTATTAATTCAGGCTATGACAAGTCGTTGGTGAGTCTGGCATATAAAAAATACCGAGAAATGGTGCAGAATAAAGAGTACGAGTACGCTTTTAATTAAGACTGTAAAAAGTGAAGGGGCCAGATAGCCCCTTCACAAAAAACTTAAAACTTAAAAACATACTTACCTATTATATGATCTAAAGGAATAGGTCCAACCATCCTGCTGTCATAGCTGTTGTTTCTGTTGTCTCCCATTACAAAAACATGGCCTTCCGGCACGATTATTACCTCATCGGAAGAATAAAGCATAGGTTCCTTTATATAAGGTTCATCCAGTGCAATACCGTCTCTGTAAACCTTTCCGTCCTTGAATTCAAGCTTGTCTCCGGCCTTGCCTATAACTCTCTTGATCCAGAAAATTTCATCAATCTCCTTATTGAAACGATAGGAAATAGCGTTGTACCTGAGGCTGTCCACTATATCATCGGCAATGCTGCGGGGTCTGTCTAGCCGTTTATCCAAGATAACAATATCTCCATAGTCAGGCTCAAATCCCAAGGTATGAACCAGCTTATTTACTATTACACGATCATTGCTATGCAAAGTCGACTCCATAGAAATCCCTTGAACCATGGTGGGCTGTAGAATAAAAATTGTAATTGAGAGACCAAAAACGATGGCAAGAAGAATATGGGCAGTCCAACTTAAAATTTCTTTAATAATTTTCACAATATATTCCTCCTTAACAGAAGTTGACTTTTCTATCATTTTGATAATATTATACATCATTTAATGTGCATTTTTCCACTATATATTTTGAGATAAAGATTTTCCATTGAATTTTGATATTGTAATATATAATCGAAAAACTATAGAGTAAGAAACTATATAATGTTAAAATATAGATGATGAAAAAGATTTGAGAGTACAATAATCAAAGCAAAAAGGTGGATAATGTTGGATAAAGTATATAAAACAGTATTAAACCATGCGGTGTATGAAATTGAAGAAAAGAAATCCAGATTTATAGCATCGGTTAAGCCGATATCAACCGAAGAAGAGGCAATGGAGTTTATTGAAGGATTAAAATCAAAGTACTGGAATGCCACGCATAATGTTTACGCCTACTATATTGGTGGGAAGAATATTATACAGAAGTTTAGTGATGACGGAGAACCGTCGGGGACTGCCGGACTTCCCATGCTTGAAGTCATAAAGAGAATGGAGCTTCGAGATTTGGTGGTTGTAGTAACAAGGTATTTCGGAGGTACTTTGCTTGGGGCTGCAGGGCTTATACGGGCATACAGCAAAAGCGCTTCAATGGGTATAGAAGCAGCCGGAATAGTGACAAAAAAGCTTTGCAGAGAGGTAAATATAGTTTTAGAGTATACCCTGTTTGGGAAAGTTCAGAATATCCTTATTTCCGAGGGCTTTACGATAAAAGATGTTATATACGAACAGGATGTGGAGATAATAGTATTTGTTCCGAACGACGAGGTCGAAGCTTTTGTGGATATGATCAATGAAGCAACAAACGCAAGAGCAATTATTCAGAAGGGAGACAGTTGCTACATTACATTGGACTCCCAGGGAAAAATTATATTATAGATTGAGGAGGTAGTGCTATGCTGGAGGAAAAAATGCTGGAGAAAAAAGTTTGGGCTGTTATAGGCGCCAGTGATAATCCGGAAAAGTATGGAAATAAGATTTATAAGAAGCTTAAGTCAAAGGGATACACAGTATATCCTGTAAATCCCAACTATGAAACTATTGAGGGTGACAGATGCTACAGTGATTTGTCATCTCTTCCGGAAGTTCCGGAGGTTATTGATATGGTGGTTTCGCCAAAACGGGGCAAGGAAGTTATAGAAGAGGCTTCACGACTTGGAGTGCAAAATATTTGGCTTCAGCCGGGTACACATAACAATGAAATTATGGAGCTTATTGACAGCAAGGGATTAAATGCTGTTCAGGCCTGTGTCCTTGTGGCTTTGAGATAGAGCGGTTATAATAAGCTTTTGAAATTGCTGAGCTATAAATTGCGTCTGGTGGAAATTCCGGGATTTTATGGGGCTATCGAGTATATATCGGAAAATTCGATATTGATAGCCTCAATTATTTTGCTCTGGGAATTCTGCCTGCTGGGATCATGCCATTGACTCTCTTCGCAAAGGTGGATGGGCATTGATATTATAAACTCGCTTCCCTTATTTTCTTCACTTCTTACCCTGATGGTTCCATTGTGAAGGGCAACAAAGGACTTTACAATGGAAAGACCTATGCCGCTTCCGTCAATCTCTGCAGTGAGATCGTTATTTACTTGACGATAGCGCTCAAAAACAGCCGCTTGCATATCCTGAGGTATTCCTATGCCTGTATCTTTAACTTTAATAATCACATTATTGAATTTATTTGCTACTTTTACTGAGATTTTGCCCCCTTCATTGGTAAACTTGATAGCGTTGGATAAGAGGTTTAGAAGTATTCTTTCAATTTTGTCAACGTCCACAGCAGTTATAATTTCCTCATTGAGGGTATCAAACTCCAAAGTCAACCCTTTTTGCTCTACATAAGGGATTACGGAGCTGGTTATGTCTTCCACCAGATATACGATATTGCAATTTACCAGATTTGTCTTGATGTAGCCGGAATCAATGCGACTAAGATCGAGGATATTGTTTATCAACCTCAAAAGCCTGTAACAGTTCTGCTTTATGGTAACCAAATGTCGAGTTGATTTTCTGCGGTCATTCCCGTCAAGAGGATATTTTTGACTGATAAGCTGTATAGCCCCGAGAATAACACTTAAGGGGGTTTTTAGCTCGTGGGACATGTTGTAAAAGAACTCTGACTTTTGACTGCTTGTTTTTATAGTTTTCTCATAGAGTGAGGTAAGGTTTCGAATTAGCTCATTCTTTTCTTCAAGCTCACGTTGATGTTGTTTTTTCAAATTTTCAATATCATCAATATTTTTTGAAGAAATATCACTCAATTTCTTATTGGCATATACCACAACCAGTATAAGAGCAACAAAAATCAGAACCTCCAATATAAGGATAAAAATGCTTTGTGCCAGCAGCAGGTCAAGGAGGGCACTATCATCTGCAGGAGCTTTGTTAGTTGTCTCGTACATAAATGAAATAAAACCAACACTTGCAATAACTAAATGTGCAAGCACAGAATATATTACAATCCTCGTGCATGTACTGATATAAGGTTTACTGTTCATAGTACCAACCCTTACTTTATAATAAGTATGATTTCATATATTTTTTACATAGAATAATATAGGGCTATATACATAAAATGTCATACCTATTTTATACAATAAAAACAAATATGTAAATACATTTTTGGCATTCATGACAAAAAAACTTCGAATTCAATCAGAATACCTTTATAAAATAGACTTTTAATATTATAATTTATAAAGGACAAAACTATATCGGTTTTATGTAGTTATTTATATATATCGTTAAGGAGGTATTTTATGTCAGGACATTCAAAATGGGCTAATATAAAACATAAAAAGCAAAAGACAGATGCTCAGAAGGGAAAAGTATTTACAAAAATCGGAAGGGAAATAGCTATAGTCGTAAAACAAGGGGGACCCGACCCCGAAGTCAATTCAAAGCTCAAGGACGTTATAGCCAAGGCAAAAGCTGCTAATATGCCCAATGATACTATCATGAGGAGTATTAAGAAGGCGGCAGGTGACGTTGATTCAGCCAACTATGAGGAAGTAACATATGAAGGTTATGGCCCCGGTGGTGTAGCTGTTATTGTTGAAGCCATGACGGATAACAGAAACAGGACGGCGGGTGATGTTAGGCATTTCTTTGATAAATTCGGAGGCAATCTCGGTACATCGGGCTGTGTGTCCTTTATGTTTGACAAAAAGGGCGTAATACTTATTGAGAAGAGTGACAAGGTTAAAGAAGATGACCTTATGATGAGAGCTTTGGACCTTGGGGCGGAGGATTTCTCCACCGAGGAGGAGTATTTTGAAATAATTACATCGCCGGAGGATTTCTCAAATGTGAGAGAAGGCCTTGAACAGGATGGTTATGATTTTGTCGAGGCTGAAGTTGAGATGGTTCCCCAGACTATGACTACACTGACCGATCAAAAGCAGATTGATTTTATGGATAGGCTCATTGAAAGCTTGGAGGATCTGGATGATGTCCAGAACGTTTATCACAATTGGGATGGCGAGTAGAGATTTTAAATACCAGGGGATTTTTTGCTTACCTTCCTGTATTGCCTGAGGTTTAGGCCATACAGGAAGGTGCTTTTTTGAGATATATTCCCAAATTCAAAAAAATATCTATTCAAATTTCCCAAAGTATTAACAAGAGGAAAAATTTTTGATATTATATATGCGTTGAGGAAGGAGAGGATAGTTTTGAGCAATATGGTTTATGATATTCTTGAAAGTCAGATAAAAAGTGAGATCGACAAGAGTATTCAAAGACTGGGAGTCAAAACATATGATGTTTCGATTGACGCAGATGTATGTTTGAATATTAAGGTTGTTCTTGTTTCGAATGAAGTGGAGATTAAAAATATAAGTTAGAAGGTTTATAACTATCACGAGGGAATAATTTAAAAAACCAGGTGCCCTTATAGTAGAGCTTAAGGCACCTGGTTTTCTATACTTAGGCTTTATTATCCACAGGAGCTGATTCTCTAAATAGCAAGCTTATGCTATATAACCCTGCAATACCTACTATTGAATATATTGTCCTTGTAATAAATGAGCCTACACCAAACAAACTTGCTACTAGGTTATAGTCAAACAGTCCAACCAAAAGCCAGTTTAGTGCTCCGATTATAACTAAAGCCAAAGCCAGTCTATCCAAAGGTGTTCTATCCATAATTACAACTCCTTTTTATCAAATTAAGCTTTATATTAAATTATATCTGTATTATTACCGACGAAAAATTAAAAATTCATAGCAAAAAATGAATTGGAATAAAAGTAAAAAGGAGGAAAAATATTATCCCAGAAAATCCAGAACACACTGGGATAATATTTGCATTCCAGTACTTATGCAGTTTTCGTCAAGATTGAATCTGCTGGAGTGAAGGTTGTGGAAGTTCTCATCGCAAGGATTGCTACAGCCCAAATTAAAGATCGCACCAGGGACTTTTAGGGTATAATATGAAAAGTCTTCTGCCAGCATAGAAGGCTCGGGTTTTTCCAGTACATTATCTTTGCCTATGATTTTCTTCGATGCATTTGAAATAAGCTTTGCAATTTCGTCGTTATTTATAACCGGAGGATAGCTCAGATCATAATTAAAAGAGAAGTCTGCTCCCTCTGCCGATGTTATTGAGGCAATTATAGATTGCATTTTAGCATATATTTCATCGTGGGTTTCCCTATCAAAAGCTCTGACAGTACCTTTAATAAAAGCCTGTGAAGGAATTACATTATAGGTATTGCCTGCTTCAAAGCATGTTATGGACAGGATAGCGCTTTTAAAGGGGCTAAGGGTCTGTGTAATAGTCTTTGGAATAATTGAGGAAAACATATTTAAAATATTAACACCTATGGATATAGGATTAATGGATTTATGGGGTTGTGCTGCATGTCCCCCCTTACCCTTAATGACTATGTCAAAATCGGCGGGAGAAGCCATCACAGGGCCTGTACCGATTGAAATTTGGCCCGACTTCAAAAGCGGAGAAACATGAAGGGCAATTATCGCATCGGTTGAAGGATTGTCCAGTACGCCTTCATTAATAATGAAATCAGCTCCACCCAGGCCCTCTTCAGCCGGCTGGAAAATAAACTTAACATTGCCGGATATTCTATCCCTAAAGCCGGAAAGTATCTTTGCCACTCCTAATGCTATGGCAGTATGGGCATCATGGCCGCAGGCATGCATAACATTTGGGTTTTGGGACACATACTCAAAATCATTTTCCTCGGCAATCGGCAGTGCATCCATGTCAGCTCTTATTGCAATTGTCTTGCCGGAGCTTTTGCCCTCAAGGACCCCGACAACACCGGTTTTGGCTATGTTTGTATAAACCGTGAAACCAAGGTTTTCTAAAAAATCCGATACGATGGAGGAGGTTCTATATTCATGAAAGCCCAATTCGGGATGTCTATGAATATCCCTTCTTATACGGATAATATCATCTATTATTTGAGAGGATCTCTCATTTATTTCTAAAGTGTACATTTTTTATCACCCTATTTAATATGTAGTAAGCACCATAGATTTTGTGGAAGCTCATATATTTAAAATATATATTAATTCTCAAATAAGTGCAAGTAAATGGGGATTTTGGCAAGGAGATATAAAAAAATAGGAAGAACAAGGCATGCACCTTGTTCCTAAATTTCTCTTACAGTACGCTTTGACACTTTCTCTTCGAAGAAAACACAGTCAGGGGAGACTGAAGCTGAGTTTTTTGTGACACTATCAAGTGTACACTTGCCATCCTGTTGGTGAACACAATTTGACGAGCAGTTGATAGTTGTCATAATATCACTCCCGTTAGAAAGAGTATTGTTAAATCGGTTGCAAACAATAAAATAGGTCTGATAATATTGTACCCATAAAAGAATTAATTATTAATTTCGCAAAAAAAAGCTCGGGACACCGAGTCCCTTCGCTTTTGCCTCTTTCATTTCATTCCAAGAGGCCAAATAAAATCCGCACCTTTTGTAAAAGGTGCGGTTTATTTGAACAACCGCCGGTTTTTTTAATTGTCCGGCAGTTAGTAGCGAACATATGGCAAAAAAGCAAATATTTATTAATAATATATTTTACGTCCTGTTTGTCTAAAATAGTATATAATTTTATAAGTAAGAAGGACTAATATTTAAGATATTTTATATTATGAATATAAAAAAAGAATTGTGATAACTTGATAACTTTTTTTATGATTACTTTATGTAAGGTTGAGGATTTTTAAGAATATAGAGCAGGTGAGTTGATGAATTACATAAATATGCCCAATATCCCCGAAAAAAGTGTTCGTCTTGCCATGGTGGACGGAAGAATCAGCACCTCTTTGGAGGCTGGATTACAAGGGAAGGGTATTGAACTGATTAAGACAAAACCACATTTGGGGCTTTACCCGGCTATTTCATATCATCCCGATGCTATATTTCATCATTTGGGGGAAAGAAAGATTGTATATGCCCCCGGAGCGGACGAAGGCGTTCTTGGTGCCCTTTCGGCCAGAGGATTTTTGCTCATAAAGGGAGAAACGGAGCTTGGTCCAAGATACCCTGGAAGTGTTCACTATAACGCAGCCAGAGTGGGAAACCTTGTATTTCACAACACCAAATATACTGACAGGGTTCTTAAGAACAATTTGATTGAAATGGATATAGAGTTGGTACATATAAAACAAGGTTATGCAAAGTGTGCAATATCTGTTGTGGATGAAAGTTCTATAATAACCATGGATATAGGCATTGCCAAGGTAGCTGAAAAAAAAGGGATTGATGTACTGGTTATAGAAGAGGATGCCATATTGCTTCCGGGCTTTAATAATGGATTCATAGGAGGATGCACCGGGCTTATTGGCAAGGGAATGTGGGCTGTTGCAGGCAATGTCCGAAATCTTAAATCTTATAAGAGGATAGAGGATTTTCTTTTGAAAAAAGGTGTCGAGATAGTTTCGCTCTTCGATGGTCCTGTGGTGGACATAGGCACGATAATACCGCTTCTTACAGATTGAAATAGCAGTGAATTTAAGGCTAAGACCTTTTAATCCCTTTTGTAACTAACTATACTTATTTGCATATAATATACTATAAAAATATGTATGAATGTTTGGGTAATAATATGCTAGGTTTCAATTTGATAATAAAATGTTGGAAATTGAGAAAATTGTGCCATAAATTGTATATATTGCTTACTGCATACAACAAATTGCTAAGACATATACTACGTTTGAAGGGATGTGAAGTTGATGCAGTTTCTTTGTATTGGGGTTAATGAACATGCAGACAGTTTGAAAAACTGTTTGATAAATGAATTATCCCGAAATAATAAGAAAAATAGAAATTACCTAGTAAGAGATGTTGTCGACTCGGAAGGCTCAACTTCAATTATCTGTACCTTTGCAGATGGTGATGCTCCTTCGGATATGGATTCTCATTTATATAATGAATTGGTTTTAAATGTTTCTACTGCATTAGCGACTTTTATTATTGATAAATATGAAGAAAAATTGATATATAGAATAATAAATTGCAATTATGGTTATTTTACTCAGGTAGAAAGGAAGGAAATACAAAGGCTTGCCCTTGCAATTATAAAAAATGAGGAAAGAAACCTATTAAACAGCTTTTTTCAGATCCGAAGAAAGAACATTATAATAAAAAGGCTGCTGGAGTATTTTGAATGCTCAAACAGTGTTATACTGGATGGCTTTGTAAATTTTCGTCTGAAGGATTATATGAAAGATCTTGAAGAAATAGTTGATAAAGCTATGGATGATTTCCTTATGGAGAGGGAATATAGGGAGTTTATCAGGCTTTTAAGATATTTTGTAGATATACAGGAACCAAAGTTCAATGCTGTCCATATTATTGTAGGCTATGACAATAAGTATATACTCCTCGACGAAAACAAGAATGAAATAACCAATGATTGTCTTCAGGAGTTTATGAACGACATACCCGAAGGAGAAATCAATTATGACGACCTTCTTGTAAGTTTTCTTATTACTATGGCACCAAGGAAGCTTTTGATACATGGCGCTAAATCCTTCAGAAACAAGGAGCTTCTTGAAACCATTAAAAATGTTTTTTGGGGCAAGGTTGTCATATGTTCCGAATGTGAATTATGCATAGTAAACATGGTAAGAAGTGAGAATAAAAGCTAAATCAAAACATTAGCCAAGTAGAATGGGTCGAAGAGGCCCTCTTTTTTTGATAAAAAATTACAGGAAAACAGAAATAGTACTAATTTCCTTCAAATTTTTTTGCCGTACATATTGACAATATACAATCAAATGATACAATATTCATATAATACAATATGATGTATATAAGTGTTATTTGTTGTACATAATATAGAAAGTGGTAAGTCCTCTATTGTAAGATGCTTTTAAGAAGATTGGCAAGAGATTAAACTTTGTAGCAATTTTTAAGCAAATAATATAACTTTTCTTTATACTAATGACTAAAAATATAAGATACCAAGGATTAGAAGACTTAAAAGCAAAAGATGACAAGTAAAAAAACTAAAGAAAAATATCCGGGATAAAAGAGAGTAGATATACTCTCTTTTCCCTGTTTTGGGGGAAATAATTTTATAAGGAATAATATCTACACTACCTCTTTAAACTAGAATCGCTTTCTTTTTGCCTCATGCAATTATGAAAGGGAAATTTGCCCTCATTGTAATGGAGGACGGTTTTGTGGTAAAATTGATTTTAATATAAAGGAAAAGTTGTACTGTTTATTGAATTGGAGTTTTGGAAGTTTGTGGAGGTATAAACTTGAGAGTTGTTGGATTTGTAGGACCAAGCGGGACTGGTAAGAGCCATAGAGCTGTATGGGTTGCGCGGGAGCGAGGAATAGACTTTATTATTGATGACGGTCTTCTTATAAGAGGCGCACAGATCATCGCAGGGACTTCTGCCAAAAAGGAAAAAACAAAAATAAGCTCTATTAAGAGGGCTCTGTTTACAGATGATGAGCATGCAAATGATGTGAAGACGGCTATAAGGCAATACAATCCTGAAGGGATACTTATTCTCGGGACATCGGATGGTATGGTTGAAGCCATAGCAAAGCGTCTGGAGTTCCCGGAGATAAGTGAAAAGGTTTATATACAACAGGTGGCAACGGATTTTGAGATAAAGCAGGCGCTTACCACAAGAAAGGAACAGGGAAAGCATGTTATTCCGGTGCCCACTTTTGAAATAAAAAAAGACTTTTCAGGGTATTTTCTTGACCCTCTGCAGATATTTAGAAGGAAAGGGAAAGGGAGCTTTCAGCTAATCGGCGAGAAATCTGTTGTTCGCCCTACTTTCAGCTACCTTGGCAACTATACTATTTCCGACTATACCATATATCAGATAGTGGATTATGTTGCTTCAAACATTGAAGGAGTAAATAAAATATCAAGGTTCAGGGTGGAGAATCATCCTGAGGGTATATATATTGAAATGGACCTTGTGCTGGTGTATGGTTGCCGGATAAAGTCTCTTTTAAGAGAGGTCCAAAAAAAGGTAATTGATGAAGTTGAAAAGCTTACGGCGCTCAATATAAAAAGCCTGAACCTTACGGCAAAAAGCCTTGTTTTAGATCCCCAGAAGGTTTTGGATGCGAGGCGGAGCGATTGGGCTACTTGAGGTTGCAAAAGCCCACCAGCTTTTGAATACTTCTTAACAGTGCATCTTTTGAGTTGCCCCAGGGAGCGTCATTATTACGGTAGTCAAACTTTTTTGTAAACCAGTTTACCTCTTGCTGAATTCGTTCCAAGTTTTGCACCTGCATAGAGAGCAGATTGTCTACAAATATGGCGGTTTCCTTTGGATCAAGATACTTTTTTGCGCCTTCGAGAAGAACTTTTAGATGCTTGAGACAAAATCCCTTGCGGCTGTGAAACAGGTCTTTGAAGTCGTTCTCTTTAAAATAAAGATATAAAATTACGTCTATATATCTGTCCATGGTATGGTTGATTCTTGTGCAAATGGTACAGGAGTTCTCAAGCTTACTTAAGTGTTCAATCAATTCATCTACAAACTTGCGGGTTTCGGTTTGCTTTGAAGAGAGCTTGCCCGACAGGTTTTTAATAAAAGAGACATCGGAATCCTTTTTAAGCTGATCTTTTTTGTCCTCATAATTTTTTTTGAGTCGTAAGTTCTGTTCGACCATATGGGTATCAACAATCAGCCCTAGACCTAAGCGGTTTGCCTGGGTGTTGTATAAAAGCTCAAAATGCCTTTTGCAAAAGCCGTTTTCATTTGTCTCCATTCTTCCTTCAGGCTCCATCAGGAAAGGTCCTAATACGTATTCAACGTTTTCGTCCTCCAACTTTTTTTCAAGCACGCACAAGGGACACTCGCAATCGGTGTTAAATGCATCGGTTACAGGTATTGTGTATATTTTTTCTTTCATGACAATTTCCTTTCAATGTTTAATGGGGAGAAATCTTTTTATTTAAATTATAGCAGAAAAAGAGGGTATTATATATAAATAAGATAAAAAATTATTGAGGTACGGTGAGAATATGGAATACAAGGGATATAAAATTGAGCATAAGGACAACAAGGTCATTGTTGAGGGGGTATTGGATTTTGACCCTGTCCATGTATTTGATTGCGGGCAGTGCTTTAGGTGGATAAAACAGCTTGACCAAAGTTACACAGGAGTCGCATATGGCAGGGCAATAAATGTAAAGTGCCAAGATGCAATTTTGGAATTGTCAAATACCGATATAGAGGATTTTAAGAATATATGGTTTGATTACTTTGACCTGGGAAGGGACTATTCGTACATTAAAGAGAAAGTAATGAAGGATGAGATAATGAAGGAGGCAGTAAAATTTGGCTCCGGGATAAGGCTTCTTAAGCAGGATATATGGGAGACATTGATATCTTTTATCATCTCCGCCAACAACAGGATACCCCGGATAATGAAAACTGTGGATGAAATATCTCGGACTTATGGCCGTGAAATAGAGATGGACGGAGGAAAGTATTATGCGTTTCCCGGTATCCAGGAGCTTTCCGGCGCAACCCTGGAAGGACTCGAACGCTCCGGAGCTGGGTTTAGATGCAAATACATAATGAGTGCAGCAAGGGTGATTGATGAAGGTCAAATAAGCCTTGGGTCTGTTGCTTCTATGGATATTTCCGATGCAAGGAGCTATTTGATGAAATTTCAGGGAGTGGGTCCTAAGGTTGCAGACTGTACACTATTATATAGCGGTACGAAATATGATGTGTTTCCCACCGATGTGTGGGTAAAAAGAGTGATGGAGGAGCTGTATTTTAAAAGGGAAGCAAGTTTTGGAGAAATACAGGAGTTTGCCCGGGATTATTTTGGTGAATATGCGGGATTTGCTCAGCAATATCTTTTTTATTATGCTAGACAAAACAGAATTGGCGCTAAATAAGAACGGAGGCTATTTTACGAACACAAATTGTAAAACTAATTATAATTTTGATTTATTAAGCATTTGATAGTTTAATTATAATATCCTCGACTCAGTAGCTTTAAATGTGTATTGTATTGTTTGTTTTTTTAAGTGGCGTGATGTTATAATGTGTTTGTAAGTAAGTGAATAGAAACTATAGCCTGAAATGTTCGGAGTATCCTATTATTTTGAACCTACATTTGACATAAGGGAGTTTGGAGTTTAAAAGCAGGATGTCAGGCCACAAGTTAATTCCGACACATATCTTTAAGATACGTGCAACGGCAGTGGAAGGCTGAGGCTTTTAACAGGACACCCACCTAGCTTGGGCTAGGTGTCAAAATATAGGTGAACGGCATTTTGGGTATAATTATAATAAAGGGTCTCTGGCAAAACCAGAGACCTTTTATTATAGTTATTATTTAATACTTACTCTTACATAGCTCTTCCTGGGATTATAGCATCAATTATACCGTAAATCAATGCACCTATTAAAGCACCGAGCAGAGTTACGCTGTAGCCTGAAACGAAAAACTGGGTGATATATATTATTACCGCTGCCAGTATAAAGCCCGTAATTCCTCTTCCAAAAGGGGTAGCATTTACACCGAGGAACCTTAATGCAACATAGTCAAGTGCTGCAAGAACAACCGCTCCTAAAATAAGTGGCCAGAAACCTGTTATTGAAAAGCCTGGGGTTAAAGCTGCTGTGACTGCAAGTACAACTGCTCCCACTACCAGCCTTATGAGGAAATGGATTATACTGAAACCCTCTGCCCTGGCATTGTTATAATTTGCCATAAGTTCACTTCCTTTCTCCTTGTTATTAATATTATTTGCTTTAAATTACTTAATTTCAGTGGACAAATTTATATTTTGCTTTATCATTTATATTATGAATTAATAACATTATAATTATTCAAATCGGGCAAACTATAGTTTATGCATCGACAAAAATACAAGCGCTGTATTTACTTCAGATGATGTATCTGGTAAAATTGATTTGACAATTTTAAATAAGATAAAAATAGTGATTGAGTAGAGTATCCTATAGAAGATGGGGCCATCCTTATAAGAGAGGAACTGTCAATGGCTGAAAGCGGTTCTTAAGGTAATGGATAGGAGAAGTGCACTCATGAATTTGAAAGCTGAATTCCATACGCGATATTTGTAATTCTGCTATGGGCAAGTAGGTTTTCACGGAAGACGCACCGTTATGCAAATGAGATGGATTATTCCAAATTAGAGTGGAACCGCGGTTTGCCTCGCCTCTATGTTTTATAGGGCGAGGTTTTAATTTGTACAGGCATAGAATTACCATATAAATTTCTATAATATAACCTAAGTTTATGTGGTAAATATAAATCATATTGAACAATTAGTTTGGATGTGAGGAGTAAACATGTTTAAGCAGTTTATGGAGGATGCAAAATCGATTGCTCAAAGGGACCCGGCAGCAACAAGCGTATTGGAAGTTATATTTTTATACTCGGGATTCCATGCGGTTTGTTTTCACAGGGTTGCCCACTGGTTTTACAACAAGAACATGTGTCTTATAGCCCGGTTTATTTCACAGTTAAGCAGATTCTTGACAGGCATCGAAATACATCCCGGGGCCAAAATCGGCAAAGGACTGTTTATAGACCATGGAATGGGTGTGGTCATAGGAGAGACAGCCGAGGTGGGGGACAATTGTACAATTTACCACAATGTTACCCTTGGGGGAACCGGCAAGGATAAGGGAAAGAGACATCCCACCATAGGAAACAACGTGCTTATAAGTACCGGAGCAAAGGTGCTAGGCCCGTTCAAAGTGGGAGACAATTCACGGATTGGAGCCAATGCAGTGGTTTTAAGTGAGGTTGAACCGAATACTACAGTGGTTGGGGTACCGGGCAGAGCAGTTAAAAGGGGAGATCAGAAGATTGTACCTTCTATTGAGTTGGATCAGATACATATCCCTGACCCGGTTGCTCTGGAATTGTGCAAGATAAAGCAGAGACTGGAGAGTTTGGAGAAGGAGCTTTCCCAAAAACAGCACGAACCTGAAGGTACGAAAGAGAAGAGTGTATCTCAAGAGATATATGAAGGATAATGTGAATTGGAGTAAGGAAAGGAGATAGCAGATGATGAGACTTTATAATACTTTGACCCGAAGAAAAGAAGAGTTTCGCCCTATTGATGAAAAGGAAGTTAAAATGTATTCATGCGGGCCTACGGTTTACAACTATTTCCACATAGGAAATGCCCGTCCGTTTATTATATTTGATACCTTAAGGAGGTATTTTGAATACAGGGGTTATGACGTGAAGTTTGTGCAGAATTTTACCGACATAGACGACAAAATGATAAAGCGGGCAAATGAGGAAGGCATAACGGTAAAGGAGTTGGCAGACAAGTATATAAATGAATATTTTTTGGATGCCAAAGGTTTGGGGATAAAAGAAGCCACTGTCCATCCAAGGGCAACGGAAAATATAGATGCAATAATTGAGCTGATTAAAAAGCTTGAGGAGAAGGGCTTTGCCTATAATGTAGATGGAGATGTGTATTTTAACGCCAAAAGCTTCGAAGAGTACGGCAAGCTGTCCCATCAGTCATTGGATGACCTGGAGCTCGGCTCAAGAATTGACGTCAACGAAAGAAAAAAGGACCCTATGGATTTTGCGTTGTGGAAGGCTCAAAAGCCGGGGGAGCCTGCGTGGGATAGTCCATGGGGAAAGGGAAGGCCGGGCTGGCATATTGAATGCTCTGCCATGGCAAATAAGTATCTTGGAGAAACAATAGACATCCACAGTGGTGGGCAGGACTTGGTATTTCCTCACCACGATAATGAGATTGCCCAAAGTGAAGCCGCGAACGGCAAGCCCTTTGCCCGATATTGGCTTCACAATGGTTTCATAAACGTAGACGGTGAAAAAATGGCAAAATCAAAGGGTAATTTCTTTACAGTAAGGGATATTGCAAAGACCTTTGACTATGAGGTAATAAGGTTCTTTATGCTTTCCGCTCATTACAGGAGCCCCATAAATTTCAGCGCCGAGCTTCTTGAACAGTCAAAAAACGGACTCGATAGGATATACAACTGCATTGACAATCTTGAGTACCTTATAGAGCATGCACCGATTGAGAAGATGACAGAAGGTGAAAGGGAGCTTCAAAAGAGACTTCTTGGGATTAAGGATAGATTCATTGAAGCTATGGATGATGATCTTAATACGGCAGATGCTATTGCTGCGGTGTTTGACATTGTAAAGGAGGTCAACACCAATATAAATGCAACTACCAATCCCTCAAAAGAAATCATCGAGTACTCGAATTCACTGATTAAAGAGCTAGGAGGAGTACTGGGGATTGCCCAAAAGAGCAGGCAAAAGAGTATCGATAGTGAAATTCAAGAGCTTATAGATAGAAGACAACAGGCAAGGAAGGAAAAAGATTGGAAGACAGCTGATGAGATAAGAGATAAGCTTAAGGAAATGGGAATAGTGCTTGAGGACACTCCGCAGGGAGTAAAATGGTCAATAAAACAGTAAAAATAGCAAAATGAAAGAATCAAAAGCGAAGGGACTCGATGTCCCTAGCTTTTGCTATTGAATATTTCCTATCTGCTTTATGTCTACCTTTACATTTACCTCGGTTTTGACATTGGGGTAAATGTCACGCCACTTGTTTTTAACCCTATCCCAGTACCCAGGCTCCTTGGTTTTTAGAACAGTTCCAAAATTTAAAGCATCTACCTCCATGTTCTGCATTTTTTCTATTGTTTCGATACACCGATCTTTTATTGATTTCTCAAAGGCCTTTTTGGCTTCTTCCAGAAAATCTGCGTCAATTCTTTCGGTGAGTGGGTGATTTACGCCCTCCGCATAATTTCCTTCAATATTTATGTCTATCTTAAAAGCGATATCATCGCCCTGGACTATAGGGGTGATTTTGGTCTTTGCTTTGATTACTTCAAGGCTCATTACACCATCCTTAGCATCATGCTCATCGGCTACAAACTCTGAAGTAAAAATGCCGCCTATAAACACATTGTGGAACATTTTAATAACCTCTGCATCTTGGCCTTCTGCCCATCCAACCATTTTGTCCTTTTTAAATAAAGCAGCACCTTTATTCAGTATCTCATCTTGGGTCACTTTTATGGCGGGAAGATGGAAGTCTTCGCCGGAATATATAGATTGAATAGCTTGGCCAAGGTCTGTCCAGTGTATTATCTCTGCATTTATCCTTGCATTTTGTGACGTTTTGGCAAGATATATTGAAGCATAGTCTTCAATCCTTGGTATAACGTTAAGTACGTCCTTTGCATTCCCATCTGTTATAAATAGTTTTGTCCTGCTTCGCATCTCGGGATCCCGAATAAAGAAATCAAGAGCATTCTCAAGGCCTTTTCTTGCAACCTTTTCCGAAATAACAATGACCTGAAGATGCTCGTAATAGGGGACTAAATTAGTTCTTGTCGCAATCGAGTGGTTTATTTCTATAAAGGAGTTGCCCACCTGAGTGATATCCCATGTCTTGATGGCGCGGGATTCTGAAGTGCCTCCTATCTGGGTGTTGGGAAGGGTGGCATGCTTTATAATGGGTATCTGAACTGTCATGGCATAGGTGGGGGTACCCGTATGAACTTCTGTACTGGTTTCAAACATTTTTTCTTGCTCGTTCTGCGAAGTATTTTGATCATTTTTTGGGTCTTCGGGAAGCGGGGGATACTCATCAATAGCAATGCCGAGTATATATGCACGGTTCTCTATATCTATAGAATCCCAGCATCCGGTAAGAAAAATAATCAGGCTGCAAATTATAATTAATATGACTCTATTTTTTCGATTCATTCTTTGCTTTTCTCCTTTTATTTATTAGAGTAAGTAAAAGAATTAACGGTACAAAACCAAAACTAAATATGAGTGCAAGGGTATCGAATATATCCATGAGATTGGTTGCCTGCAGTTGATTCTTGGGGTATAGGGTAATAGCAAGAAGGAGAGGTATGTGGGCATAAGTAACATACTTTTCATGCTTCGGTTTTATACTGAAAAGTACGCAGAAATTCCTCACAGACGCAAAGGTGTAAATCCCAACAGATGTAAAGACCGCGGGTACCCAGATTAATACCATGAAAGCCTCAAGTCTTTCAAAGAAAGAACCTCCCACTTCTATTGACTTTGATAAAAATAGAGTAGGGAAGGAAATTCTTTCTATCAATTCCGGCACAAAACTTAGAACTGTTGCAAGAGTGAGAACTATATATAGTATAGAGGAAATACAAAAGCCTGCGCAGAACCATTTAAATGCTTTTTTGGGTTCGTTTATATATTTCATTACATATGAGAAGGAACTATAGCCGGAGATTGCACCAAAAGCAGGCAAACTTCCTTTAACGGTATTCAGCATGTTGTTATGGAGTACCGGCATAATATGAAATTTCCGAAACTCCGTAGAAGAAAGTGCAATAAGAAGGATGAGGCTTATGACGAAAAATGGATAGAGTATGTCTGCGACACCTGCGATTGCACCAATGCCCTTTGCAACAATAGCTAAAAGAAATATTATCAATACAAGGGATATTACAAATATTGGAGTTCTGTCCAGTAGAAAATTTTTTAGAGCGAAGGAGAAGACTCTTAGTGACAATCCCATATCAATTAAAATATATGCCATGATGGGTATTATAAGGAGCCGGCCTACCCAATTACCTGCCTGAGCAATTACTATTTCGGCAAAGTCAAGACCCGGATTTAGTCTTATCAGATTATACAGAAGAACTGCGGAGATTACTCCGACTATTGTGCCAAGAAACATTGAAATCCAAGCATCATGCTTTGCTATGGATGCCAAATTCCGTTGGAAGGTAAGTATGCTTACACCCATCATAGTCGAGGAAACTATTGGAAGCATTTGTACCGGCAGGAGTCTGTTATTTTCCATTTTTCGAGTTCCCCTTTCTTTTAGTTTCGTATGATGAATGGAGGTATTCCGGGCGGTTTTTCAGAAAGAATTGGGGTGCAACAAATATGCTATCCTTCCAGTCTTTGAATCTGTATGGGGTAATTGGCTCCATAAATCCTATTCCAAAGCTTCTTAAGGAACACATGTATCCTAAGAGATACAAAACTCCCAAGGATATTCCGAAGGCTCCTAAGATAGCTGCTAATATCATGAAGATTATTCTTAAAACCCTGGTGGAAAGACTTAGACTGTAGTTGGGTATTGCAAAGGATGAAATTGCTGTTACGGATATTATGATAACCATAATTGGACTTATAATGCCGGCTTCTACGACGGACTGTCCGATTACCAAACCTCCTACAATTGAAACGGTTTGGCCAACAACTTTCGGAAGTCTGATTCCGGCCTCTTGCAAAATTTCAAGGGTTATTGCCATGAAGAGAGCCTCAAAAAAAGCATGCATTGGTACCCCAACCCTTGCTCCGGTTATGGAAAGAAGCAGGGTAGTGGGAAGCATACCCGGATGAAAGGACGTAACGGCTATATATATTGCAGGCAGAAAAATAGAAATTAATAATGAAAGATACCTTATAGTTGTTATGGCGGTACCAATAAACAAATTTTCATAGTAATCGTCAGGACTCTGCATGAGGTTTGACAGAGTGACCGGGGCAATGAGCATACCTCGGGAGTTGTCATATATTACGCCAACTTTTCCTTCCAAAAGGCATGAAACTGCCTTGTCGGGTCGTTCAGTCCACTGAATGAGGGGAAATATTGAAAAAGGCTTGGGGCACATAAGGTCCATAAGCTGTTCGCTGCTTACTATATCATAATCCTTAACAGAGTTTAATTTGCTTCTAACTTCTGTCGCAATTTTGTTGTTGACAGTTCCTTTGATATAAATCAAGGCAGCTTTGTTATTGGTTTGTTTGCCCATATGGATAATTTCTACATAAAGGTTAGGATTTTTCAGTCTTTTTCTTATCAAGGCCAAATTATCCTTGAGGCTCTCGATAAATCCTTCATTAGGCCCTTTGACAGCGGGCTCGGTTTGAGGTTCTTCAATACTACGCTTTGGCAAGCTCTGAGTATTAATTAAAAGCGCCTTAGAAGAGCCTTCGATTAATAATAAGGTTTTTCCTTCAAGGATTCCTTTGGACATTTCATCAAGGGTGTATACTTCATCTACTATATCTCCATACAGCATATAATCCTTTATAGTCTCAAGGATTGAGGCATAATCACTATTTGTAGGCCATTCGAAGGAATTTGACATTATCGGCTTTATAATATGATCCTGAACCATGTATCCATCTACTAAGTTATCAATAAATACTATGGCTATATCAACATCTTTGCCCCCTACCTTAAATCTTCTTTCCCTGATATCCGTGCTGTTGTTCATAAAGTTTTTCAAAGTGGCTATTTTATTCTGGATACTATTATAGGAATTCACATCTACGTTTTTTTTGCTTGTTCTTTTCTTATATATAGACATAGTAAATTATCCCTGCTTTCGTAAATCATCTTCAATTTAGTATTACCTTTTTTATGATTGTTATGAAAACAAGGGAAAGAAACTTTAATTGTTTATATTTACTAGATTAGTGGAATGTTATATAATGTATTAATCTCATTGAGTATATATTTTTATTTGAAAAAAGGTTGTTTGGATGATTGAATTTTTTAATAAAATGACAGGTGAATTTAGTTATAAACCGGAGGAAATAAATCAATTGTCACCTTTGGTGCTTGCGTATATAGGTGACGCTGTATATGAGGTTTTTATCCGTACAATGCTTGTGAGTGAAGGAAATGTGCCGGTACATGTTCTCCACAAGCGTTCTATTGCTTTTGTTAAGGCCAAGGCACAATCAAATATTATACACAGGATAATGCCTTCTCTGACAGAGGAGGAGCTTAGTGTTGTCCGCAGGGGAAGAAATGCCAAATCAGCCACGATACCGAAAAACGCGGATGTTGCAGAGTATAGGTATGCTACTGGTTTTGAGTCTTTGATAGGGTTCCTTTATTTAAAAAAAGACTATGAGCGATTGACAGATATATTGCAAAGGGCTATTTCGGAAAATTGACAGGCTTTGCGGATTTTTGGACGTTGTTTTGCAAGGTGAAATTGGGGTAAAATTGAATTTTTTTGAGAAAAATAAAAGAAGATTGCATTTTACGTACTTAAAATCGAGCTTTTCAACGAATCTATAATTATGAGGGAAGGTAACAAAAGATTATGAGCAATTTTGAGAAGAAAGATTATAAGAGAGCAGGAGTTAAGCCGAAACGTCGGTCCGAAGTGAAATTCAACGATAGGGAAGAACATAAGGATGACTTGAGGGAGGACCTCGACAAGCTTGAAGGGCGAAATTCCGTACTTGAGGCGATAAAAGCCGGAAGGACGATAAACAAGATTATAGTCCAAAAAGGAGAAAAAGAAGGATCGATAAGACATATTATTGCGCTGGCAAGAGAGAGGGGAATAGTAGTTCAGGAAACCGACAGGTCAAATCTTGATAAAATTTCAACCACTCATGCACACCAGGGGATAATTGCTTATGTTTCTTTCAAGGATTATGTTGAGGTTGACGATATATTAGAGAGTGCGCAGTCAAAAGGAGAAGACCCTTACATTATAATTCTTGACGGCATTACCGATGCATATAATCTTGGCTCTATATTAAGGACTGCTGATGCGGTTGGAGCTCATGGAGTAATTATACCCAAAAGGAGAGCAATAGGTCTTAATGCTGCAGTTTCAAAGGCTTCGGCAGGAGCAATAGAATATGTTCCTGTGGCGAGGGTGACAAATATTTCCCAGACAATAGAGTATCTGAAGAGGAGAAATATATGGGTTGTGGGGACCGATCTTTCCGGAGAAAAGTCTTTTTTCCAGTCCGATTTAAAGGGGCCTGTGGCTCTTGTTATTGGAAGTGAAGGAGAAGGAATGGGAAAACTGGTTACCGAAAAGTGTGACTTTATAGTTAATATTCCTATGAAGGGAAAAATATCGTCATTGAATGCAGCGGTCGCAGGGGCTATAATTATGTATGAGATTCAAAGACAAAGAAATTTTTAATATAAATTAAAAATTGCTTATATAGAACAAAATTAAACTGCCGATAACTATATAGAGAGGTTTGTATATGAGAATTTTTTAGATAATAGAATTAAGTTGCAGCATCGGGTTATACGCAGTCAGAATAGTTGTGAGCTGTAGAGGTATAATAAACTATTATGTTAGATATAAACTCTTACTTGCCTAAGAACTTGTTTTATACTTGACAGGATAAGAGAGTTTTTATATAATCGTGATATGTATGCCTTGCCGTTCGCCGTGCTTTCTATTAGTCTATTCTATATATCAAGCCTTAAAATTTTATAGTTTTCATTAGTCAAGGGGGCGATGTTTTGAAGTCAAATGTGCAAATTGATTCAGTAAAGACTTTTAGCACTATGAACGATGAAGAAATAATTGAAGATAGCCGAGCCGGTGATGACAGGGCCCTCGAGTATTTAATCAATAAGTATAAAGGTTTCGTTCGTGCAAAAGCAAGAACTTATTTTCTTATTGGGGCAGATCGTGAAGATATTATTCAGGAAGGAATGATTGGGCTTTACAAAGCTATAAGGGATTTTAGGAAGGACAAGCTTTCTTCTTTCCGCGCGTTTGCCGAGCTCTGTATAACAAGGCAGATCATAACTGCAATAAAGACTGCTACCCGGCAGAAACACATACCCTTAAACTCTTATGTCTCGCTCAATAAGCCTATTTTTGACGAGGAATCGGATCGTACCCTCATGGATATTATCAGTGAGGAAAGCATAAACGATCCGGAAGAAATGGTTATAAACAGGGAAGAGTTTTCGGGCATTGAGGCTAAGATGGGAGAGATTTTAAGTAGCCTGGAGTGCGAAGTGCTCACTTCTTATCTCCAAGGAAAATCTTACCAGGAAATTGCTGTTGAATTGGACAGGCATGTAAAGTCGATAGATAATGCGCTACAGAGAGTAAAACGTAAGTTGGAAAAATATCTTGAAGAATCAAGAACATAATTTGATTTAATTGGTGATTTTGTACTGGACTATTTTAATTAATAGTGGTATAATACTTCTTGCTTTAAGAAATAAATATTCTTAAGCGGGTGTAATTCAATGGTAGAATATCAGCTTCCCAAGCTGACTGCGTGGGTTCGATTCCCATCACCCGCTCCAAAAAAAGTATTTTTATATGCCCTCATAGCTCAGTAGGCAGAGCGCATCCATGGTAAGGATGAGGTCACCAGTTCGATTCTGGTTGAGGGCTCCAGTGAAATCAAGGGTTTCAGGACTTCGGTCTTGAAGCTCTTTTTGAATTTTACCCCTACCGGGATTTTTTCAAGGCGGTCTGGACTATTTGGGGATATTATGTTTAATTTAATATTCTTATGAATGGTGTTTGTATCATTTATCTATAGACTCAGTATTGCTGAGTTTGTTACGGATAATACAGAATATAGCAACTCCCATTATCAACAGGCCTGCCAGTGTAAGCCATATCCAGAGAGGTACTGTAATAATAAACCGTATTACCCGGATTAACAAGCTTACAACTGAGAACAAAACAATAAAGACAACCAACCTTATAATCCAGTGCAATATAGAGCCGCTTGTCCTTCCACTAATGATATCATTTCTATACAATGACCCTACGATATTCCACGCTACAGCGAAAGCTATAAAGCCAACAAGAGCCATCGCTATATAGTTATATAGAACATTATCAAAAAGAGTATATCCATCTGTTAACCATTCGAAAATTGCTTTCATTATTTTCACATCCTTTACAATAACTATTATTGATTTATTTAACTATTTAATCTTCTGGAAGGTAGATAATTTCTTTAAACTTATCATGTACTTCCTTCATATAATCTAAAAATTCTTTAACAGTGGGTTTGTCGATTTTGTTTTTAGCGGTAAAGTCTTTGCATATTTGAGGTGCATATTTAAGTATTTCAATCACTTCATCATCTTCTAAAAGCTTAATTTTTTCTGGGAATTCTACTGAAATTGTTATATATTATCCATGAATGCAAAAAAAGAGTGATTATATGGATGAATTGGCATAGTGTAAAAACCTCAAATAAAACTACGATTTTCAAACTTCTTTTAGGACTACTGTTGATAAGATTATAAGAAAATCACAGAAAAAGTAATGCGTTGCTTGATAAAGGTATCATTTTAAATAAAAAAGTATATACTATGTATATACTTTTTTATTTAAAGGTGATATAATGGATTCAAGGAAATATTTAAAAAACGAGATGAATCAAACGAAGGAGGGCGATTACATGTCTACAGTTATTGCCCAAAAATGGGGTAACAGTTTGGGAATACGTATCCCGAAAGAAGCTGCTGAGAGGCTTGATATTAGTCAAGGTTCTGAGATTGAATTGTATGTTACTGCGAACGAAATCACATTAAAGCCGAAGAAATTACGAAAAAAATACACATTAGAAGAACTGTTGTCACAAGTTTCTCCTGAAAATCGGCATGAAGAGATTGACTTTGGAATTGAAGGACGTGAGTTAATCTAATGGAAAATGTACCTGGAAGAGGAGATTTAATTGTTTTAAATTTTAATCCACAAACTGGACATGAGCAAGCGGGAAGAAGAAATGCTATTGTTTTATCACCTGAAAGATTTAATGAAGTAACAGGATTTGTAGCTGTTTGCCCGATTACCAGCCATAAAAAAGGGTATCCCTTTGAAGTGGAATTACCAAGTGAGGGAATAATTCCTGATGATGGTTATCCAATAAAAGGGGTGATTCTGACTGATCAAGTAAAATCGTTGGATTGGAGAGCTCGTAATCTAAAAATATTAAAAAAATATGACCCAAATGATGCTCAAATTGAAAAAATAAATGCAATAATTGAGGATTGTTTAGCGAAAATAGCAACATATCTTACATAGCTGTTTCTCTTTTTAATCAAAGAGAATGTCTGGATCTTCGGATATAAGAATTCAAAAATCTCCTTCTTGGCAAGAATTATAGAAGATGTTTAAGGAGGAGATTTTTTATGACAATATTCATAAAAATAACAATTCCTGTAAAATTAAATGACTGGGGTACATTTATCATATTGTGCTAAAATATGGGATGAGGGGTTATGGGCAAAAATAGCTGATGGAAATGATATGCACTATAATTAGAGTATTATCAGAATAACATTTTTACCAAGGGTATTTTGCGATGCCAGTTGCGGACGCGGTACATCATTATAAAAAA
Source organism: Acetivibrio mesophilus (assembly GCF_004102745.1). Lineage (GTDB taxonomy): Bacteria > Bacillota > Clostridia > Acetivibrionales > Acetivibrionaceae > Hungateiclostridium > Hungateiclostridium mesophilum. The sequence continues at coordinate 152,573 of NZ_RLII01000007.1, forward strand.
ATGGCTTCATAACCTTTTTTTAACACGGTCGAGCATTAGAAGCCAGTATAACACTTTTAAAAAAATATATGATAAAATAAACTTGCAAACATTTAAACACAATACATGAATATCGAGGTCAGAGCATATGAGCTTGAGATTTATATATGGCAGGGCGGGCAGCGGGAAAACCCGTTTTTGCCTTGATGAGATAAAATCAAGAATTACTGCTAAAGCCACACATCCGCTGGTTCTGCTTGTTCCCGAGCAGTTTACTTTTCAAGCGGAAAGAGACCTTATCAGCGTACTTGGAACAGGAGGAATCCTGAAGACCGAGGTGCTGAGCTTTCGCCGTATTGCTTACAGAACATTCAATGAAGCGGGCGGTATTACCTATCCCCATATCCACTCGGCAGGCAAATGCATGATTCTTTACAGGATTTTGGACAAAATGAAAGATAGCTTTAGAGTGTTTTCCAAAGCTGCTGACCGGCAGGGATTTGTCAATACGTTGTCCACTCTTATTACAGAGTTCAAAAAGTATAATGTCACACTGGAAGATTTGGAGAATGTGAGTAGAGAGCTTGAAGAGGACAATCCTGTAAGGGAAAAGCTTATGGAGCTTACTCAAATATTTGACCTGTTTGAAAAGACCATTGCGGAAAGATACAGGGATCCGGATGATGACCTGACTCTGGCATCAAAAAAACTTGACTCCACTTCCCTTTATGACGGTGCTGAAATCTGGATTGACGGCTTTACCGGCTTTACTCCCCAGGAGTATGAAATAATAGGACAGCTTATGAAAAAAGCGCAGAGGGTTAACGTTAGCTTCTGTACCGACTGCTTGGATGGGGATTTGAGCGATACTGATATCTTTTTATCCATTAAAACCGCATACAGAAAGCTTGTAAAAATATCAAAGGAAAATGGTATTCCTGTGGAGCCTTCGGTTATTTTGATCAATAAACCATTGTTTCGTTTTAGCAAAAGCCCGGAGCTTTCCCACCTTGAACAGTATCTTTATGCATATCCGTATAAAACATATAATGAAAAAACCAAGGATATATCCCTCTTTTCTTCGGTCAATATTTTCTCTGAAATTGAAGCCTGCGCCAGGGACATTATCAGCCTATGCCGAGACAGGGGAATTCGCTACAGGGAAATTGCCGTTGTTACCGGAAACCTTGACGGCTATGAGAAGCTGATAGAAGCCATTTTTGCCGAGCACGGCATTCCATGCTTTGTTGACAGGAAGGTGGATATAGTTAATCATCCCTTGGTACGGTTAATTATGTCCATGCTGGATATTTTCATTGAAAATTGGTCGTATGAAGCGGTGTTCCGCTATCTCAAAACAGGTTTGACCGGCATAGACCAAGGGAGTATCGATCGCTTGGAGAACTATGTCTTAGCCTGCGGTATCCGGGGCAGCCGTTGGACTGAAGAGAAAGAATGGAAAATGGTTCCTGAACTAATTCCAAACGAAAAAAGCCGTGAAGAAGCAAGGGACCTGCTTCAAGACATAAACCGCATCAGGGCACAGGTCTTAGCACCGCTGATGGAATTTAGGAAGAAAACCAGAGGCCGGAAGAAAGCCTCCGATTTCTGTGCAAGCCTTTATGACTTCCTTTGTACCCTTGGAATTCCCGAAAGGATAGAAGACAGCATTGAGAATTTCAGAAAAAGCGGGAATCTGAGCCTTGCCAATGAATATTCCCAGGTCTGGAATATAGTAATGGAGGTCTTTGACCACACAGTGGAGGTTATGGGGGATGAAACCTTTGGAATCGAACGATTTGCCAATATACTTGAAATAGGATTTGGCGAATACAAAATCGGGTTAATTCCTGCATCCTTGGATCAGGTGCTTGTTGGAAGCATAGAACGCTCCAGAAGCCACGAAATCAAAGCCCTTTATATTTTGGGAGCCAATGATGGGGTGTTTCCGCCTGCAGTAATAGAAGAAGGAATTCTTTCGGATCAGGACAGAGCCGTACTTAACAATGCGGGGATTGAACTTGCCAGCGATACAAGAACTCAGGCCTTTGACGGGCAACACTTGGTATATAGAGCATTGACCACTGCCGGAAATTATCTAAGAATCAGTTGGTCAATTGCAGACCATGAAGGAAGGACCTTGCGGCCTTCCTTGGTTATTTCCCGGATTCGAAAGCTGTTTGCCGCCATCACGGAAACAAGCAACATTCTTTCTTCCAATTCTGTATCGCAAGAAATGGAGCTTTTATCCTGCAGTACTCCTGCCTTTAAGTCCATGGTATCAGCTTTGCGCCAAAAAGCGGACGGAAAAGAGATAAAGCCTTTTTGGCAGGAAGCATACCGCTGGTTTGCCGCTCAGGATGAATGGAAACAGAAATGTCAGGCAGTACGATTAGCCTTCCAATATAAAAATCTGGCTCGGCCGATAAGCCGTGATAAGATTGCTGCACTTTACGGAGAGCCGGCTGTTTCCAGCGTATCCCGGCTGGAAAAATACACTGCCTGTCCATTTGCTTTTTATGTGCAATATGGGCTTGGGGCAAGAGAAAGGCAAGTATATTCTTTGCGTCCGCCGGATGTAGGCACTTTCATGCATGCTGTCATTGAAAGGTTTTCCAGGATTGTTTCGAAAGGAGATATTTCTTGGAGAAATTTTGACCGCCAATGGTGCAGTGAGATGGTTTCGGAAATCGTGGATGAAATGCTTAAGAAAATGCAGGGGTCGGGAGTCGCCGCCTCCAGAAGATATACAGCCCTTACAGTAAGGCTCAAGCGTGTAGTGACAAGGGCAGTGTGGCTTATTGCCGAGCATATTCGCAGAAGCAGTTTCGACCCGGTGGCATATGAAGTTGGTTTTGGAGAAAATAGAAAGTATCCGCCAATTATAATTGAGCTTGATTCCGGTGAAAAAATCTGCCTGACAGGAAGAATTGACAGGGTGGATGCGCTGAAAACCGAGGACGGCACCTATTTGAGGATAGTAGACTATAAATCGGGCAGCAAGGATTTTAGGCTGTCGGATGTATTCTATGGACTGCAGATTCAATTGATTACCTATCTAGATGCCATCTGGGAAAATGATGATATAGATGCAGATAGGCCGACACTCCCCGGGGGTATGCTGTATTTTAAGATTGACGATCCCATTGTCAAGGGAAACGGCAGAATGACTGAGGAAGAGATTGAAAAAGCCATTATGAAACAGCTCAAGATGAGAGGCCTTTTGCTTGCTGATGTGAAACTGATAAAGCAAATGGATAAAAGCATTGAAGGGACTTCCGTGATTATACCTGCCACTGTCAATAAAGACGGGGAGCTCGGAAAGAACTCTTCTGCAGCCACGATAGAGCAGTTTAAGCTCCTTCGCAAATATGTGAGAAAGCTGTTGAAAGATTTGTGCAGTGAGATGATGGAGGGAAATGTATCTATAAATCCGTATAAAAAGAAGGGCACTACATCCTGCAAGTATTGTAGTTTCCTGCCGGTGTGTCAGTTTGACACTACGAATAAGGAAAACTCTTTCAAATTCCTAAACGATAAAAAGGATGATGAGGTATGGAGTCTTATGGCACAGGAGGAAGAGAACTAATGCTTTTGAGTAAAGGTGGATTTTTAGAATGAGTGAAAATACCAAATGGACCGACGAACAAAGGGAGGCCATCAAAGGAAGGGAAAAGAACCTCTTGGTGGCTGCGGCGGCAGGTGCAGGAAAAACTGCGGTACTGGTGGAGAGGATTATCCAAAAAATCACTGATGAAGAGAATCCAATGGACATTGATAGGCTGCTGGTAGTTACATTTACCAATGCTGCCGCCACCGAAATGAGGGAAAGGATTGGGGAAGCTATCTCCGAGAGATTGGAGAATAATCCCGGTTCGGCTAATATTCAGAGACAACTTACGCTGCTGGGAAAAGCAAGTATTACCACCATCCATTCTTTTTGCTTGGAGGTAATACGCAGCAATTTCCAGCAAATCAACATAGACCCGGGTTTTCGGATTGCAGATCAAACTGAAAGCCAGCTTATGAAACTGGAAGCCCTGAATGAAGTGTTTGAAGAACAGTATGAGAATGAAAATACTGATTTTTTTGAGCTTTTAGAATGTTACGGAGGTAACAGGGACGATAAAGAGCTTCAGGATATGGTGCTAAATCTCTACGACTTTATCCAGAGCAGTCCATGGCCGAAAGAATGGCTGGAAAAGATGACTAAGAGCATGAATATCCCCGATGGAACGGACTTCGGGAAGACCCTTTGGGGTAGTGTGCTTCTGACCTCGGTAAAGATTGAACTTGAAGGTTTGAAGGAAATGATAACCCGTGCGCTGGAGATATTGAAGAAGGCTTCCAGCCTGGAGAAATATCAGGCTGTCTACATGGAGGACCTTGCCAATATTGAGGCGATGTTGAAGCTATTAAATGAAGACAGCGATATGCAATGGAACAGGGTTTTTAACGCATTCCAAGGCATTGAGTTTGCAACACTGCCCCGCTGCGGTAAGGGGGTTGACAAGGATAAGCAGGAAATTGTAAAGAAAATCCGGGACGATGTAAAGCAAAGGATAAGAAAGCTTCGGGAAAAGGTAATTACATCTGTTTCCGATGAGATTATCAATGATATGAAAACCTTGTACCCAAAAATGAAATGTTTTGCAAGCTTGGTAGAGTTGTTGACGGAAAAATATGCCAAGAAGAAAAGCCGTAAATCTGTGGTGGATTTTAATGACCTGGAGCATTTTTGCCTGGAAGTTCTGACAGAGAAAAAAGAAGATGGAAGTATAATGCCTTCTAAAACGGCCATTACATACAGGGAGCGTTTTGCAGAGATTTTGGTGGATGAATACCAGGACAGCAATCTGGTGCAGGAGACTATCATCAGCATGATATCCAAAGGAGATACCGATAGCCCCAGTGTATTCATGGTGGGGGACGTTAAGCAGAGCATTTACCGTTTCCGTCAGGCCAGACCCGATTTGTTTCTGGATAAATACAACACCTATTCCATGGATAAGGGTGAGTTCTGCCGTAAAATACTGCTTTTTAAGAATTTCAGAAGCCGTAGTGAAGTGGTTGATGCCGTCAATTTCTTGTTCAAGCAGATTATGTCGGTTGGAGTGGGGGAACTGGATTACACCGATACCGAAGCCTTAAATTCGGGAGCGGTATTTGATGAAAACAACAGAGAAGACATGACGGTTGGAGGAGAAGCGGAGCTTCATCTGATACAGACGGGTAGCAGAGAGGATATTTCTGCGTTTGAGAATGAAGGCGAGGAAGGGCAGCAAGATGAGGGCCAAGGAGAAGAGGATGAGGAAATGCTGGACAATGTCCAGTGTGAAGCAAGGCTAGTAGCCCGAAGAATTCTTGAACTAATGAAGCCGGATAAAGAAGGAAGATATTTTGGTGTTTTTGACAAGGAAAAGAAGGAATACCGTAGGGTGGAATACCGGGATATTGTAATACTTTTGCGGACCACAAGGAACTGGGCGGAGGTTTTTGTGGATGAACTATCCATGATGGGAATACCGGCTTTTGCAGATACCGGAACGGGGTTTTTTAAGACAGTGGAAGTCCAGGTGGTACTGTCCCTTTTGCAGATTATAGATAATCCTTTGCAGGACATTCCTTTGCTTTCGGTGCTGCGTTCACCGATTGTCGGCTTTACCACCGATGAACTTGCGGAATTGAGGCTTGTGGACAGGAAGGCACTTTTGTTTGATGCATTGAAGAAACTGGCGGAAAGTGATGAGGGCGAGACGGCACAAAAAGCCTCTGTGTTTCTTGAGAGCCTTCAAAAGTGGAGGGAAATGTCGCTGTATATGTCCACTGACCGATTGTTGTGGCAGCTTTACAATGACACCGGCTATTACAGTATAGTGGGAGCCATGTCGGCCGGGGAACAGCGACAGGCAAACCTGAGGATATTATTTGAGCGGGCGCGGCAATTTGAAGAAACCAGCTATAAAGGGTTGTTCAATTTCATAAACTTTATCGACAAATTGAAAAGCAGCAGAGGCGATATGGGAAGTGCAAAAATCTTGGGTGAGAATGATAATGTGGTGCGCATCATGAGTATCCATAAAAGCAAAGGGTTGGAGTTCCCAGTTGTGATTGTTGCAGGCTGTGGAAAGAAATTTAACTTACAGGATATGAATAAAAGCGTCCTTTTGCACCAAGAACTCGGGTTTGGGCCGGATGTGGTGGACCACAAGTTGAGGCTGTCATGGCCGTCGGTGGCAAAACAAGCTATAAGGGAAAGGATTAAGGCTGAAACCCTTTCGGAGGAAATGAGGATACTGTATGTCGCTCTGACCAGAGCTCGCGAAAAGCTTATTATCACCGGAGCTGTCAAAAATGCACGTAAAGCGGTGGAAAAGTGGTCCGATTGCGCATCAGTCCAAGAGAGCAAACTTCCGGCCTATGAGGTGCTAAAAGGTGCCAATTACCTTGATTGGATAGGGCCTGCGATTTTGAGGCACAAAAGCTGCAGCGGACTTAGGGACTGTGTGGAGAACGCCAATTTCCGCGGTATGCTCATTGATGACTCTTTAGTGTGGGATGTAAAAATATGGGATAAAAGCGATGTGCAAAGTAGCAGGATTTCACAAGAATTGGGAGAAAGTGAATTTGTGAAGTGGCTCGACAGCTTGGAAGTAGCGGAAGAAGAACCCTCGGAATTGGTAGAAGAAACAGCAAGAAGGCTAAGCTGGAGTTATCCTTACGCCAAAGCTTCCAAAGTGCCTGCAAAGGTTTCGGTGACGGAGCTTAAGAGGCGTTATAACGAGATGCTTTCGGAAGATGCGATGGCTTTTCCGGAGTACCAGCCGGTTTTGGTAAAGAAGCCAATGTTTCTGGAGGAGAAGAAGGGCCTAAGCTATGCAGAAAAGGGGACTATACTTCACTTTGTCATGCAGCACTTGGATTATAGCCGGGAGGATATTGAAGCTCAGATTGAGGATATGGTGGCAAGACATTTGTTGACCGATCAGCAAGCACAGAGCGTGGATGCAGGTAAAATCCGGCGCTTTTTGAAATCCCCTCTTGGAAAGAGAATGCTGGCTTCAAGAAGTATAAATCGGGAGGTGCCGTTTAATATCGAGATACCCTGTCATGAGCTGTATATGGATATGGAAGGTGAGGCCTGTCACAGTGAGACACTTCTTCTTCAGGGTGTTATAGACTGCTACTTTGAGGAGCCGGACGGCATCGTGCTGGTGGATTACAAGACTGACTATGTGTCCCCAGGGAATGTTGAGATGATTAGGGAGAGATATAGGGTGCAGATTCTCTATTATGCCAGGGCGCTGGAGATGCTGACAGGGAAGAGGGTTAAGGAGAAATATATATATCTTTTCTGGAATGGAGAAGTTCTGGAGTTTTAATAGATAATGTATGATGGATGGAACAGTATAAGTATTCTTTTGAAGAATAATGGAGGTAAAATGGAACGAAAAACCTGTGTATCTTTGCGGAAGATTATCGGATATGATAAAATCAATCAATTGCCTGATAACACTTGTGCAAGAGAGTTTTTCCCTTGACCCGTTTGCTGATGCACTGTTTGTGTTCTGTAACAGAGATAGAAACAGGATAAAAATTTTGGAATGGGATTAAGACGGGTTTTGGCTGTACTTTAAGCGATTGGAACGAGGGCGGTTTCGTTGGCCAACAGAAGGGGATTCCGCCACAATGATTCTTGATGTAAATGAATTAGCTTGCCTTATTGACAGTGCCAGATTAGAAAAAAAGCTTAGCCGAAAGGAAGTTTTAGAGCGTCAAATTTCATAAAAATATTTAAAAAAGTGTGTAAAATCTAGATTATATGTAAATTTTATGGTAATATTATCCCATGAAGAGGCAAGAAGTTTCAGTAGAAAAATTACTTGATATAATTGAAGAAAAAGAGCGAAGGATTGCTGAATTGGAACAACAAGTTCAATGGTTTATGGAACAAATACGCCTTTCAAAGCGTAAACAATCCGGTGCATCCAGCGAACAAACAAAGATTGAGCAAATCAATCTTTTTAATGAAGAGGAAGAGAGTCACGATTTAGCTATTTCCGAGCCACAAAGGATAGAAGTATTATCCAAACAGGAAAGAATGACCAAATCCGATATTATAAAAGGAGCTTTAAATAAATATTTTACTGACCATGAAAAGAAATGCAGACTATACGAATTAGGTGAAGAATTGTTTCACCAATTTGGTAGTGGAAAAGGTGATTTGACTGAGTCATATAAGAAGAAACTGAGAGAAAAAAATATAAGAGAAGAAGAGGTTAAAGATGATAAATTTTATGAAGCTGTTTAAGAATTTTTAGAATCCGTGATATAAGAATCTTTAACCTTCTTAGTTTATTGAGGTAATGTAAATAATTTTGTGTATTGGAATTTTTACAATCCTTCTTAGCAAGAAATTTTGAATTTTTGAAGTTTACAGAATGTTACCTTAAATCATTTCTTCATTATATATTATTGCCAGTTTTGCCGAGTTTTATACATAAATTTGATTTAATTTGGACATAATTGTATATAATAGGGTATTCTGTCCTTTTTCTCACCGCTTTTAATTTTGTGAGGTCTAGCCCGTCCGGCGATGAGGACGAGCCCTTGAGGGCGGTGGGGGTGAATGCTTTTAAATGTAGTTCTCTAATCTAC
>NZ_RLII01000070.1 GCF_004102745.1 Acetivibrio mesophilus
ATTTCAGCATCTACTATAGGAGTTCCCTGGTTAACTACCTTTACCCTTCGGTTGATAAGGTTGTTAAGCGTCCCATCCGGATAATAATCATATACCTCTTCATACCTATAGGTTTGTCCATTCTTTGCAAATTCCGGATACAATACACTCTTTCTGGCCCCATTGTCATAATACTCGTATGTTATTAATTTTGACCTGTCCAGGCTGCTTATTGAGGCTCCGTTCGTAATCGTTCCGTCATATACATACTTCAGCCTTCCTGCCTTGTCTTTAACCTTCTTTGTTAGAAAATTCACTTTATCAAGCAAATCAGCTTTTTATATATTTTTTGGCTTCGTTATCAAAAAGAAAAATCCTTCTATAAATAAAAATTCAAAATCCCTTATGGATACGGGTACATCAAGACACAAAGCAATTTAACTTCAAAGAAAATTTGACATAGGTTCTGCCACTAACGTACTTTTGAGGCACGTTGTGTACAAAACTTATCCTGACGGAAAAATTTTTAAAAAATAATCTTGACAGGCGCAAGAGATGGCGGTACTTTTTTCTCCGGTTTATGGAGCGGTATTCGGCCCGGTAGGTGCAGAGTATTTTTTTGTGGAGGTTGTTTTTATGGTATGTCTGGGTTCAGTAGGTAAGTTCTGGATGGATGAGTGCCTTGAGGTCAAGGTCAGTGGCTCATGGCTTAAGGAGTTTGGTTTTGAGTATGTCATAAGGTAGTTGTTGAGGTCACCAAGGGTCAGATAGTTATTAAGGCTGTTGATGTTGAGGGTATAGATGCTGTAGAGGGTGAAGAGGTATGAGGCACAGGTATTACGGGAGGTACGGGTATTATCCCCCGTACTTCCCGGTTATTTCATGGCTGGTTTCAAAGGTAAGCTGATATCCTTAAAATGGAAGGTCGTCTGAATCATCCATTGGGAAAAATCCGTTTGCTTCCTGCTTTGTTTCAAAACCTGTTTCAGAATAGTTGTCACGCTTGCTTTCTGCAAAATGGGCTTCTTCGGCTATTACTTCGGTAATAATACGTTTATTGCCTTGGTCATCTGTCCATGACCTGTTTTGAACTCTTCCCACAACTGCTACTTGTTGACCTTTGCGAAAATAGTTGTTGCAAAATTCACCTGTTTTTTCCCATGCTGTAACAGGAAAAAAGTCAGTGTCTTCCTGTTCACCCTGCCTTACAAACCTTCTTTTTACTGCCAGTCTGAAACTGCAAACGGATTTCCCAGTTGTGGTATGTCTCATTTCTGGGTCTGCGGTTAATCTGCCCATTAATATTATTTTGTTCATCAAATCACCTTCCATCATTTTTATTAGGTTTTATTTTAATCAATACTTAACAGCTCAAAAGTTGCCTGATTAAGTTTTTATTGTCTCATCAAGGCTTTTTTGCCATGCCTTAAAAACGAAATCTCCCGGTTGTTTACCGAGAAATTCCGTTTTTTTTATTATTTTTATTCAAGATACTTTTTACAAATGCCATATAATGGTTTTATTCAATTTTTTAGCATCAAATTACCTACAATGGGATTTTTGTAACCTACAGCTTGTATTTCCTAATTGCTTGTAACACATTGTCGAATTAAATCCATGATTTTATCTGCAACATCCATTATCAATAATTGTTCTTCTTCGTTGTACAATCCACACGAGGATTCCATAGCAGGGTAAAAATCTATAAATAAATCCACAGCTTTTTTAGGGATACAGTCAATACTAGCCCAGTCTTTAGCAAGTTCTTCGAGTAGTTTGCATATCATTTCCACTTTGTCTTGTTTCAATCCATCACCTAACCGAAGTGATACCAAAAGTCCATTATCAGATAAAAGCAACTCTTCTAAAACCATCAACTTATTATCCATATTTACTTCAATCCTTTCTATTTTATTAATTTTATTGCTTCACTAAGGATATTACCTTCTATTAATACCTCAGAAGCTCCCTTGGCAAGCCTTTTGGCGGTTGATCCTTTTAAAAAAGCATTGCGTCCTGCATCTGTTGATAAGTCAATAATATTTACATCATCAGGTAGTTTTGTAAGATCTATTTCCACAATTTTATTTCCCGTCTTTTCCGCCCATTTTTTTGCAACATTTATATCTGTTGTTGTTGAAATGTACTGAGAACCTTTATTTCTACTACCAGAAGTAATGTGCCCTTCTACAGTCATACCCCTTTGTGGATTCTTCGCTGTTAATCCATTTAGTGGATTTTCATCTGGGCGAATTACTCTATATACTTTGGTTTGTCCATTTTCACCTACAGTTCTTATAAGGCTACCATTACCAGCTCCCGCATTTACATCAACGCTCTGTTTTGCTTTGAAATTCTGTATTGCATTATTGTATTCTATCTGTGTTTGTGTTTTGGGCACTCCTCCTGTATTCTTAACCAAATTATTAGGGTAATTTATGTCGACATCTATTCCACCAGCTACTGCTAATTTAGGGCTAAATACGTTGTCTATTTGCCTACTTATGTTGTCTACTTGATTCTTTATACTGTCTCCTACCGATGAAACAAAATCTCCAA
>NZ_RLII01000071.1 GCF_004102745.1 Acetivibrio mesophilus
TCGCATCTGACGGCTATACTGCCTACAAGCTTGCTCAACAACAATTCATGTTGCAGAACATGGACTTCAATTTGTTCCAAGTTATCGGTCTTACCAATAATGATCCTGTTTCTACTGAATATCGTTGACTCAAACACTCATGTTGCACTCTTTGTCGCCTATTACAATTTCCTTCGTCCCCATTCATACACCTACTGGAAGCCGCTGAATTCTATCCCGGAACTTGAATCCATTCCTAATATGCCGGGCAAGTGGCAGAGACTAATTGAGCTTTCTCAACAATTGATTTTATCCAAGCAAGTCCCGTAGCAACGTTTATGCCGCGAAAGCCTCTTGATAATGAGTGCCCGGCATATTAGGCTATCGTGCCGGCATCAACCACCTTCAGAGCCCTTCTGCCTTGTTCAGTGTGGGGGATGCCTCTGATGCCTGCAACATGTCGGCAGAGGCTCATTGTCAATAGGATCGTGGAGTAAATGCAGAATTTTGGTATATTCTTCACTTTTCAAGGTGCATTTTGTCTCGATAGTGCCAGGCCACATTTTTCATATGCTACTTTACACTATCTCATAATTTATATTTATACGTTATATAAGAGTCAACCCTTGATGTATTGGCCCGTTATTATTTCATATATTGCTGTCTAGATTTATCCTTTACAGTTGAAACAGAAAACTAACAACCCTTTCCTATCTTTGCTCCGCTTGATTAAAAACACACAATTATAGTTATAGTCATTTGTCAAAGAATATTTTACCAAACAATTCATTCTCTGATGATATTTTCGTAATCTTAATATCATTCCACTTTGTAATATACTCAACTGTAATAGTAAATTCAATGGATCTATTATTATATTTAGGCCACCCAATTAATCTAATTCTATTTGCTTTTCCTTTCTTATCTAATTTTCTATCAATATACATTGCATCTGGTGACATCATATAATAATTATTTTCAAATGCTTTATTCACATTTTTCCTTACATTATTATAAGTATCTTGGTGCTCTTGGTATTCAATTATTGTAGTTGATTCAAAGCTATTATCTAAATAGTGAATATCTTTACTAGTGAAAGAATTAATTATACTCCAAATTTTTTTTCTTTCCAATACGCCTTTTCTCAAATAAAGTATTCCTATTGAGCAAAAAATTAGCAATGATAAAATCAAGCAAATTACTTTCTTTAATCTCATAAAATCATTCACCCAGCCCTTCGTTATTTTTTTGCGGTTCAAAACGTTTTCCTAATCCGTCCGTATTAACCAAACCAGTAGATATATCAAATTTTGACATAATTTCTTTTCCTATCTCAAATGAACGTAAATAAACATTTAATTCCGTACTTTTATCTCTTATAGGTATAACTACATTAGGATTTCTAGAAAAATAAGAATAATATGTCTGGCCATATACCGTCACTTGTTGATTATCAGCAAAATCTTGTGCAAAGTCACCGTTTGCTGTTTTACATCCATAAAATACAACATATGGCTCCAACTTCAAATCTCCATAACTTTCCCAATTTAATTTTTGAGCTTGAAGTAAAAATTCTCCTCCTCCACCTCCTGCCATATCAGGTCCACCGTGATAACCATGTGAATATATATGTAGTTGAGCAACTCCGCTATATTCCTTCCACTCCTTCCAAGCATCTTCTAAATCTTCTGCACTGTCTATCCTTCTTACAACTATATCATTTTCATCCACACCATGCTCAATTAATTCTTTCCTATGAGTATAGGCTGCTCTCGCAAAGGAATCTTTTTTTGTAAAAATATCCCAATCAGTTTCACCATTAGCATTTCTATAATCTAAAAGTTCATCTCTAGCATATGACCAAGCAATTATAATTTTAGGATCATCCGTATCTTCTTTAGTATTATTTTTAATATTTTTATTAGTAAAGTCCAAAATCCACTTCAACCCTGCTGGGATAAAACCAAAAACATTGACATTAGCATTGCTAAAGTCGACACCTTCTTTGCAGTGACCGGTTGGGTCAATGTAATTTATAGGGTTGTTGGCAACATAGGTATATAAGTTTAATCCGTCACCTCTGAAGGTGTCTTCCTGCATAAATCTACCTATACTTGGGTTATAGTATCTTGCCCTCAAGTAATACTGGTCTGTCACAGGATCATGCAGTTCCCCCGAGTACTTAAATCTGTTATCTACTTTCTCAACGCAGTCCGATATATTACCAAAAGCATCATAACTGTATCTGTTTACCACTTCTCCTCTACCATCGGTAAGAGCAGTAATGTCTCCGTGGGCATTGTGGATATAATAGTAAGCATCCTTATTGCTATCCTCTTTCTGCAATATTGTATGACCCCGGACTATCCTATCTTTTAATCCCCAATCCTCATCCACTTCACATGCTATGCTGCTTCCGCTATATACAT
>NZ_RLII01000072.1 GCF_004102745.1 Acetivibrio mesophilus
TGTATAGCGTATTTTCACATTTTCACCCCCAATCGAAAAAAATAAAATATCTATATAAAAGGGTATCAAGCCGATTCGGCAAGATAACCCCTGATAGCTTCAATAAACCTGCTTCCATACTTTTCTAGCTTGGCATGACCAACACCGGAAACATTCTTCATGGCTTCCAAATCAACTGGTAACTTTGAAACCATATCTTTTAAACTGGTATCATGGAAAATGATATAAGGTGGTAACTTTTCCTCTTTGGCTATTTCTCTTCTAAGTGCAACAAGCCTTTGAAACAATAAATCAGGTGAAATGTCCAAAACCTCTTGAAGTGCTTCACTCAATGGCTCTGCTTGCTCTACTTCCTGTAAATCATCTGTAACCTTATCAACAAATACCTTTTCTTCAAATGGTAAAACCTCAATGGAAACATTGCCAGAATCTTCAATAACAGCAACTTTTCCAGTAGCCGAAATATCCGACAACTCAATTGAAAATCCCGAAATATTCAAATGTAAACTTCCTGATGCACCCTTTGAATCAATAACCAACTTCATAAAATCAACCTCCAACCTTATAAATCAATCCTTACTTTTGAATAAACCAATCAGCCAAAAAGTGAAACGGAAGTAATGGGCATAATACCCATACTTCCTGCAATATCTACGCTTCAAACCGCTTCACCTTCTTCTATATCTTCCATAGGAGTAATAACAATACGTCCTTTTTCAACTTCAATCTTGATATTCATACCTACATGAAACCCCATACGCTCCAAATAAGCACCCTGCAACTTAATCTGTGGAGTATCGGCAGTATCAAGCCATGGGGTATGTACATCTGAAAATCTCGTAACCATAAATAACACCTTCCTATAATCAAATAATGCTGTCTCGTGGAACTGAACCGCTCCATAAGCACAAGGCAAAATACCGCCATTTCCTGAGCCTGTCAAGAATTTTTTATTTTTTTATCAGGATAAATTTTTATTTGCTACGACTCCAGAACCAGATAAATTATTTCAGTAAAATATTTCCACGCCATGGTTTTGTATAGTGACATTCCACAAAAATAATGAATTTTGTTTTTGACTTCGAAGATTTTTCTTTTCTTTTTAGAAAACCAAAATATAAAAAGCTCTGCCATGCTGGATAAAAAAGAAGAACGGCTTTTGAGAATTTCAGCTTTTTATACAGCAAAACAGCTTTTTATACTTTGGTTTGGCTTCGTAGCAAAGAAAAAATTCTTAAGAGGAAAAACAAAATTCATTATTTTTGTGTGGGCATCACTATACAAAATCATGGTGTGGAAATATTTTACTGAAATAATTTATCTGGTTCTGGATGGCATAGCAAATAAAAATTTATCCTGATAAAAAAATAAAAAATTCTTGACAGGCTCAGGAAATGGCGGTAAATTCTGCCCTGGCTTATGGAGCGGTTCAGTTCCACGAGACAGCATTATTTGATTATAGGAAGGTGTTATTTATGGTTACGAGATTTTCAGATGTACATACCCCATGGCTTGATACTGCCGATACTCCACAGATTAAGTTGCAGGGTGCTTATTTGGAGCGTATGGGGTTTCATGTAGGTATGAATATCAAGATTGAAGTTGAAAAAGGACGTATTGTTATTACTCCTATGGAAGATATAGAAGAAGGTGAAGCAGTTTGAAGCGTAGATATTGCAGGAAGTATGGGTATTATGCCCATTACTTCCGTTTCACTTTTTGGCTGATTGGTTTATTTAAAAGTAAGGATTGATTTATAAGGTTGGAGGTTGATTTTATGAAGTTGGTTATTGATTCAAAAGGTGCATCAGGAAGTTTACATTTGAATATTTCGGGATTTTCAATTGAGTTGTCGGATGTTTCTTCTACTGGAAAAGTTGCTGTTATTGAAGATTCCGGCAATGTTTCCATTAAGGTTTTACCAGTTGAAGAAAAGTTATTTGTTGATAAGGTTACAGATAATTTACAGGAAGTTGAGAAAACAGAGCCATTGAGTGAAGCAGTTCCAGAGTTTTTGGACATTTCACCTGATTTACTGTTTCAAAAGCTTGTTGCACTTAGAAGAGAAATAGCCAAAGCGGAAAAGTTACCACCTTATATTATTTTCCATGATACCAGTTTAAAAGATATGGTTTCAAAGTTACCAGTTGATTTGGAAGCAATGAAAAATGTTTCTGGTGTTGGTCATGCCAAGTTAGAAAAGTATGGAAGCAGGTTTATTGAAGCTATCAGGGGTTATCTTGCCGAATCGGCTTGATACCCTTTTATATAGATATTTTATTTTTTTCGATTGGGGGTGAAAATGTGAAAATACGCTATACA
>NZ_RLII01000073.1 GCF_004102745.1 Acetivibrio mesophilus
TTGCTATTTATGCGGTCGGCTAAACCCGCTATATTTTAGCAAATGGAGGTATTTTTATCTACTCATAGCTATAAGCTTTTTGGAACCACCTGCATAGCAGGTGGTATTCATAAAGACAATAATAAAAGCGAGGGGAATTAACCCTTCGCTTTTTGCTTTAAGAACATACTACTAGTAGTTATCCACACTTACTGCACCGTTGCTTCTTAGTATTTTACTTATCTGATCAACCTTATCATCATCCGTTTTCATGCTAAAAAGAGTTTTTCCTGCCTTTATGTCTGTCTCATACTGCCGACTTTTGTTTTCGGGAATACCCAAGTCAATAAGTCCTCCAACAATACCTCCAGTAACTACTCCTGAAATAAGTCCTGTTATCGGACCTGCTGCTGCTATAATTCCCAGTCCAGGAATCATCATACTTCCTGCACCAATCAGCAATCCTGCCAATCCTCCAAGTATTCCTCCCGAAACCACTCCATTGGATATATTATCGTTTACTCCTCTATCATTTCTTCCTGCAGTCATATTAGCACCCATATCGTTTGTTCCCATAAACATACCTTTTGTATTGCTGTCTTCCTCGTCCTGCTTTGTCACTATTGAAATATCATCGGTTCTCAATCCCTGATCCTTTATCTGTTGAGCTGCTCTTTCGGCATTGCTGTAATTATCAAAAATTGCTGCAATAGTTTTTGACATAGTATTTCCTCCTTTTTTATACTCATTTTAGTTTTAGTTTTTATAGTTTGAATTATTCTGCATAGGTATGTATTTTTTTGGTCTGTATGCAATAAAATTATAGTTTCAATTCTATTGTGATAAATTTGTAATTATTATTTAATGTTTGTCTTATTCATTATAGTGTATAATTTAAATATATAAACTTAATAAAATACTATAATGGAGTTGATAGCGTGAAAAAATACATAATACTATCGTTTATTTTAGCCGCAGTACTTTCTTTAACTTCAATAAACATAAGTGCACAGTCAATTCCCGAGATACAGGCAAAGAACGCCGATGCCCTCGTGACTCTAGGAATAATGAAAGGTTATGAAGATGGCTCATTGAGACTTGAAAACAAAATTAAAAGAAGTGAATTTATAACTTTAGTAGTGAATTTATTGGGATACAACAGTGATACCGACATTGACAATGTGAAAGTTACTTTTACCGATATTAACATAAATCATTGGGCTTTCAACAATATCAAGCTTGCAATTAAATATGATCTTGTTTCCGGTTATCCCGACAATACCATTGCTCCTAATAATGATGTAACCTATGCAGAGGCTCTGGCTGTTGTGATTCGGGCCCTCGGATATGAAAGCACACTCAAAGGTGAATGGCCTAACAATGTAGTAGATAAAGCTGAAGAGCTAAAACTTTCAACCAATCTTAAGCTTGAACCAAACCATAAGCTTACCCGCGGAGAAATGTCAGTAATAGTGTATAATGCTCTTACCGTCAAGTTTAACCGTTAATGTAAAATATAACATTCATAATATAGTTAGAAACATCCTTTGCTCAAAGGATGTTTTTTTCTGTTTCTCTTTTCAACGAAGCTTGAGATATTTTAGTGTTCTACTGAAAAGAAAATTGGTATCCTCCACCTGTAAAAGTGGGCATCATTCTTCCCGTTATGTAAATTTTATGATTTTATTTCTAAATAAATATGTTATAATTCTTGTGTAGTACTATATAAATTATAACAAAGGAGATGCTAAACATGAAGAGAATGACAAGAGTTTCTTTAGCTGTTGTAGTTTTGCTTATTACAAGCATAATTGCTGCAGGTACAGTGTGGGGTTACAGTGCATTAAGAAAAGTTGATGCAACTGCAAATGACAATATTAAAATTTATTATGACGGTGATTTAAAAACTTTTACGGATACTGACGGTTCAAAAATTTCGCCTGTTATAATAAACGGAAGAACATATTTGCCTTTAAGGGCTATCAGTGATTTGGTTGGCGTTGGCGTTGAATGGGACGGCACGGTAATGTAAATAATTTTGTGTATCGGAATTTTTACAATCCTCCTTAGCAAGAAATTTTGAATTTTTGAAGTTTACAGAATGTTACCTTAAATCATTTCTTCATTATATATTATTGCCAGTTTTGCC
>NZ_RLII01000074.1 GCF_004102745.1 Acetivibrio mesophilus
TAGAAAAGTATGGAAGCAGGTTTATTGAAGCTATCAGGGGTTATCTTGCCGAATCGGCTTGATACCCTTTTATATAGATATTTTATTTTTTTCGATTGGGGGTGAAAATGTGAAAATACGCTATACAACAATACTTCCAGAGGATATTTTAAATCAAACCAAAGAAAAAGCAAAAGAGGAAGGCTGTGGAGGTAATGCCATTATTGAAAAGGCTTTAAGGCTCTATTTTTCAAGTCATTTACCAAATGAAGTTTGGGAAAAGTCTTTAGAAAGTGGATGGATTAAAAAAGTAGTTTTACTTGATGATGGTATTTTGTTTGAAAATATCAAATGCAGAAAAACCATTACCAATTACAAGAAGGAAGAATATACCCAAGAAGCCCTAAAATCAAGAGGTTGGAAAAAGGTTTAAGTTAATATAATCCGTAAAAATGAATCTGTTTTTGTGGTGTTTTGTCTTGTTTAACCGTTTTGGTAAATTCCAGTTGGTTGTAAAAGCCTGTAAATCACATGTAGTGAGGATTTTGTAAGGATAGCTCTAAATTTTACATCATGCAATTTGTAAAAAGGATTCTGTTTTTGTTCCAATTCAGAGCGTAAAGACAGTTTGGTCTTGTCCGTTTGCTTGTAATGGACATGTAATGAGGACTTTGTAAATATTGCGGTTACTGATTTTGTAATGCTTATTGTTTTTGTGTCGGTCAATAGTAGTAAAGAAATTGTGTCCAAGCGGAGCAGTACAGTAATTAAAATAGGCTCGTGAAGCCATATTCACGTAATTTGTCACATAAAAAATAGACAGGTTTACAACTCCCTTGCAGGGTCGAAAGGCTTAATGCTCATAAAGTGCGGTTGCCGATAGGTTTTGTGGAGACAGGAAAAAAGGAGAGGATATTTATATACGAGAAAAGAAAAACAGCTTTTATAGGAATCGACATGCATAAAGATATTCATGTTGCGGTTGTAATAGATTGCTGGACTAATATTTTAGGTGAAATTACTTTTGAAAATAGACCTTCAAAATTTGATAAATTCATGCAGGATGTCAAAAAGATTTATAAAGATTTAACCCCATGTTTCGGGCTTGAAGATACCAGAGGATTTGGAAGGAATTTTGCTTCTTACCTTTTAGGGCATAAATTTACTGTGAAACATGTAAACCCTGCTTATACTGATGCCATGCGGTCGAGTGCCCCAATGAGTAAAAAGAATGATGGGTACGATGCGTTTTGTGTTGCCAAAATTTTGCGTGATATGGTGGACACTTTGCCAAATGAAGAACACAACGACTTACATTGGACTATAAGGCAATTGGTAAAACGCAGGAACAGCCTTGTTAAAGGAATTGTTATTGCCAAGAATCAATTAAATTCCAATTTAACAAATGTCTATCCAAGTTACAAAAAATATTTCTGTGATGTAGACAATAAAACAGCCCTGTTATTTTGGGAGAAGTACCCACACCCACAGTATTTAAAGGGTGTAAAGCAGGAAACGCTTTTAGAGGAATTGAGGACAATACATAAAGGAATGAAGCAGGAACAGGCAGAAATGATATTGACATTATCGGAGCAGAACAGCCCAAAAGAAAAGGACTTTCAATATGAAAGAGACTTGATTATTAAAAGCCTTGTAAGGGAAATACGGTTTAAAAAGCAGGAAAACGAGGATATTGACAACGAATTGGAAAGGCTTGTTGATTTGACAGGATATAAACTCCAAACAATGCCCGGTATCAATTTAATTACTGCTTCTAACATTATTTCCGAGATTGGCAACGTTCAAAGGTTTCCGAATTCTGATAAATTAGCCCAGTTTTGCGGTGTGTGTCCTGTTAATTTTAGTTCGGCAGGAAAAGGCAAAGACCAAAGGAGCAGACAGGGAAACAGGGTTTTAAATGCTATATTTCACTTTTTGGCTATTCAGTTGGTGCAAATATCGCCATCAGGCAAGCCAAGGCATCCAGTGTTTAGAGAATATTTTGAAGGTAAAATTAAAGAAGGTA
>NZ_RLII01000075.1 GCF_004102745.1 Acetivibrio mesophilus
CGTCAGGGTCGGTAACCCTTATCTTTCTGTTCATTTCGTCATATTCGTTTACTACGGTACCTCCGTTGGGAAATATCTGCTTTATGATGTTGCCAGCCCGGTCATACTCATAACTTACACTTCGAGCCCTTGTATTTAAAATGGCACAGTATGCACTTCCTTTTAATTTTACCCCGTCCTGCGGTTGATACAGAGTGCTCTTTATTCTTCGGTTGGCATCGTCGTATTTAAATACAGTCAGATAGCCTTCCGGAGAGATTATTTCGATAAGGTTGCCATTTTTGTCGTATTTGTATAATGTCTCAGCGAAAACCTTTTCATCACTGTAACCTGAAAGGTCTTCACCATCCAGTTCACGTATTACTTTTACCGGTTTTCCCATACCGTTATATTCATACCGGGTTACTCTTTGTTTCTTTTCGTTTATCCTAATTTTCTCCAGAGTCTTTTTACCTAGGCAGTCATATTCGTAAGTTATACACGCTCCAAGGCTGTCGGTCACTTCTATTAGATTTCCGTTTGGATCATATTTGTAGTTTATTATGTTCCACTTCTTTGGATATCCTGTTTTTGTAACATATTCAGGAGATCTTTTTTCCTGCACTACTCTTCCGTTTCTGTCATGTACATATTCTTTTATGTTATAGTATATATCTCCATTCTTATGCTGTAATGGAGTCCTTTTTTCAAGGAGCCAGCCGGCAAGGTTATATTTATATATAGTTCCCCACCGTTCTTCGTCATTATCTGCACTGATGTACCCTTTCGCATCTATTTCCTTTACAATTCTTCCGTCTTCGTCGTATACGTATTTTTTGATGGTATTTCCTTCGATATCTATTATTGACGTAAGTCTGTTCATTTCATCATAGGTGTACTGCATACCAGGGCCATCATCCAAAGTCTTATCATAATCCTTCCAGGATATGGTCTTTATTATGTTGCCTTGAGGGTCATACTTTATCCTGGACATATTCCCATCTGGGAATATTGTCTTTATCCTTCTATGGTTGGTGTCATATTTATATTCTACTCCTATACCGTCATCCTCTGTGTGATTGTAGAAGTTCGGATTGATCTCTTTTATTTTATTGCCGTTTTCATCATACTTTACTGAAAAGACATTCCCCAATGGATCAATGGTCTTTATGAGCTTATCCATTGCATCATATGTAAAGGTATATCCTGCTCCGTCTTTGCCCTTTTCTGCATACTGCTTAGCAGCAATAATGCCTGTCATGTTCCCTGCCTTGTCATAACCGAGTCTTGTTGTATTTCCTTCAGCGTCGGTTATATGGGTTATTCTATCGCAGTCGTCGTATTTTAGCCTCACTGTACCATAGCCTGTAGTTACTGATGTTGCTCGTCCTACTTTATCAAATTCATATTTGAGTATATTTCCGACAGCATCCTTTACTAGTATCGGTTTGTTTGCCTCTTCCTCTCCGTACTCAAATCTTGTTGTGTTGTTCTCTGCATCCTTTGAGGTTATTATTCTTCCATATTGGTCATAGGTAAATGACGCCTCGGAATAGCTGCTACTTCCCGTCTTTATGGTACGTTTTAAAAGGTTGCCCTTTTCATCATATTCAAAGGTCACCTCTCCGCCACCCGGGGAGGTTGATTTTATCAGTTTGTTGTTCTCATTGTAGCTGTATTTTGTTGTAAGTCTTAGTGGTGAGGTTATTTCTATTAAATTGCCTCTATCATCGTATTTTTTATATGTTGTGTTACCATTTCTGTCGGTCTCACTATTTCTGTTAAGATTGTCATCATAGGTATATTTCTGTACGCTTCCGTCATCATATTTTATTTCGGTAAGAAGCATATCCGAATTGTATTTATATACACGGGTTATACCGCTTTTTATCCATTTAAAGGTGTTTTCACAATTCTCTTCGTTATATTCTATAAATAGCTCATTATTCTCATGGTCAAGCTGCTTTACTACTCTTC
>NZ_RLII01000076.1 GCF_004102745.1 Acetivibrio mesophilus
TCTTCCCTTAGGACCTCGATTACTATTTTTGCTTTTTCTTCAGGTGTAAAATGTCTTCTCTTTTCCATAGTTCCATTTTAACTTATTTTTGCTGTTTTGTCTGTCTTAATTTCTGGTATCATTATATCTTATCGGGTTGCTAGCAACATACGCATCAAAGCGGTCGTAAGTTTAATAACCTCCTTTACCATCGGTAAAGGCATTAATGTCTCCGCGGGCATTATGGATATAATAGTAGGCATCCTTATTTTTTACGAGTTCAATAGTTTAATTCTTAAGTTAATAGTATTTTTTAACGCAGATTGTTATTTTTCGCCATTTTTTATGTTTTCTCTACTCTGTGAGACCAAATACATCACACTATATACTCTTCCTTTTTGCTTAACGGTTAAATTTTCCATATTTTTATAGGCATACAATAGGAACTCTAATCTTTCATAATAGTTTTCTACATTTGAATATACGCCTTCTTTATACTTTGAGTCCGCTAGAGGTCTCATACTGTCCATTGCTTCTTTCATCTTTTTGAGTTCAGATTCAAACAAGTCTAAATCCATCTCTTTTAAATTTTCAAGCGAATCGCCATCATTCTCAACAAACTCTGTAGCTATTATATACGACTCTTTAAACCTCTGGTAATTTTCATCGAATTCACTCGTGCCACATGCCACTGTTAAAGATAATATTATCATTAATAATATAATAGGTAATATTTTATTTTTCATAATCATCCAACCTTCTTATTTGTACTTATTGTCTATATTGCTCAAGTCGAATTTCATAAGAGAAACTGACTCCTCATAATTTATATTCATATTCTTAATCGTGTCTAAATACTTAAACAATGCATGATTATACGCATCGTTATACTCACTTAAATTATAGGGAGAACGTGGTTCCTTTATTATGTCTTGTTGTATAGAAGTAATAGCATCAATAAATTTCTGTCTCGGTCCCTTCATCCATAAAAACTGGTCTCCATATACCAAATATTTATAGCTTGAATTATCTATAAATTGAGACTTTTCATAAGCCTTTGCTATCTTTTTGTCCATATAACTGTTAATGCCTAAAAAATCCGGGAAATCAGCTATCCCAGGCTCTTCATTCCACATCACATTCATTCCTGTATATATAACTGTACCAACCAAAGTCACATAAGGGTCCACTCCTCCTGAAGTTTCACTTATAATCTCATATGATTCCTTAATAGTATTAATAATGTCTAAAGCACCAAAATAGAATGCAATGCTGTTTTTTTCACTAACTTCCTCTTGATATCTTTTTCGATATTCTGCACTCCAAGTATAGTCACCAATTCTATAAGAATCTGGCCAACTGTAGTGAAATTCATCAAGTATTTCATCTAACAAAAACCGGACTTCTTCTCTTGCAGCCTCTGTTATCGGGTCAGTTTTTAATGCTGTTATTGTTGGCCCTGAATATGGCGTTTGCCTTATTGTATGTCCATATCTCTTATCTACATTTTTAAAGCAGTTTTTAAAATCATCTGAAGTCCAATCCAGTCCCATCATTGTTCTTAAAATATCATTTGGGTTATTACCTAAAATGCTATCGTATACCTCACTAAAGTCAACCCCCTCTTTGCAGTGGCCGGTTGGGTCAATGTACTTTATTGGGTTGTTGGCAACATAGGTATATAAGTTTAATCCGTCGCCTCTAAAAGTGTCTTCCTGCATAAATCTACCTATACTTGGGTTATAGTACCTTGCCCTCAAGTAATATTGTCCTGTCACAGAATCATGCACTTCTCCTGAGTATTTAAATCTGTTATCTACAGTCTCAACGCAGTCCGATATATTACCAAAAGCATCATAACTGTATCTGTTTACTACTTCTCCCATTCCATCGGTAAGAGCGGTAATGTCTCCGTGGGCATTATGGATATAAT
>NZ_RLII01000077.1 GCF_004102745.1 Acetivibrio mesophilus
TTGATGTGTGCGTCCAGCAAAGCTGGCAAATGCTAACAGGTGAAAGTCCTGTAGTGGTAAAGGTAGGGCAGCCACTTAGTCAGTAACCAGCGTATGGAGTAATTCATGCGTTGAAGCGTTACGGAATGCTTAATAAAGAGCAGACAAACTGACGGGTCGTAACATAAAGTGAATACTGCCGCACCGTTATTCACATTCCCGAAAGGGAACAACAGGGAGTCGAGCTGAGACATCAACAGCGAAGACAGCAGAAGGTATGAAGAACCCTAAATGCAATACCGAAGAACCCTGCGGTGTAGAGGTAACGACACGTTAGGAAAGTATTTGTCAGAACTGGAGAGAGCCTACTTTGCACAGGAAACTGTAAAGAGGACGCATATAAACGAAAGTGAAATTGCAGTCCTGCAAAGAGGCAGTCAGAAGTGCCCATAGTACCAGAGATTATGCAGACAACAAAACTGCATATAGGAAAGGGGCACAACTTTATTCAAGTCTGTAGAGGAGGTAGGTGCTGGTGATTGCTGATAAAGCTATTAACACCCATGAAAAAGTACGAAACATCCAGAACAGACTATACCTTACAGCCAAAGCTGACCGAAAGAGAAAGTACTATGCGATGTATGACAAGATATACCGCAAGGATATTTTGGAGGAAGCATGGAAACGGGTAAAAAGAAATGGTGGGGCAGGCGGTATCGATAAAGTCAGCATCATTGATGTGAAAGCGTACGGCGAAGAAAAACTGCTGGACGAAATAGCGGAGGAATTGCGAACAGAGAAATATCGGTGCAAGCCTGTCAGGCGAACCTATATTCCAAAAGCAGATGGCAGGAAAAGAGCATTAGGAATACCTACGATTAAGGACAGAATAGTACAGATGGCGGCAAAGATAGTTATTGAGCCGGTATTTGAAGCTGATTTTCAGCCTTGTTCATATGGATTCCGACCAAAGCGAAGTGCACTACAGGCAATGGATAGGATATTCGAAGTGGCTGATAAAGGCGGTGCTTTATGGGTAATTGATGCCGACATAAAAGATTATTTCGGCAGTATAAGCCATGATAAACTGCTTTTACTGGTAGAGCAGAGGATAACTGACCGCAAGGTGCTGAAGCTTATTAAAGGCTGGCTGAAAGCAGGAGTGCTTGAAGCCGGACAATATAGTGATAGTACACTTGGAGCACCACAGGGAGGAGTTATATCACCGCTTCTATCCAACATATATCTAAATTATTTTGATGTAGTCTGGAATAAAAGATTTAGGCACTTGGGCGAGCAGGTACGATACGCAGATGATTTTGTGATATTATGCAAACGGAAAGTACAGGCAGAAGAAGCCCTAAAAGCGGTGAAATGGATTATGGATAAGCTGGAACTAACGTTGCATGGCGAGAAAACGAAGCTTGTTGATATGTATTTCGGAAAAGACAGCTTCGATTTTCTTGGCTTCAACAATAGATTTCAGCGATTCAGAAACAAAAGCTGGAAGTGGTATTGGACATTACAGCAAGTTCCATCCCTAAAGGCTATGAAGAAAATGAGAGCCAACATCAAAGAGGTGTTTACGAATCCGAGCAAACTGCTGTTGAGCATGGAAGAAATGGTGAAACTGCTCAATCCTAAAATTATAGGCATGAGAAATTACTATGCCAGGCGTTTTACAAGACCATGGTTATGGAAGATAGAGAAGTACATCAATTTTAAATTTACTCGGTGGTACAATCGGAAGAAACAACGTAACTACAGGCTGGGAAATGCGTCAAAGGTTAGAGAACTAACCTTGCAGGCAGGACTAGCAAGTATTTGCGGCTGAATGCTGAAGGAAGAAGAATATCGGAAAGCCGTATGCGGGAAAACCGCACGTACGGTTTGATGAGGGGGCGGTGGCAATCCCACTGCTCTACTCTATC
>NZ_RLII01000078.1 GCF_004102745.1 Acetivibrio mesophilus
ATCCAACGCTTGTTTAGAAATTAACGTCTTTATGGCTTTCCCATCTTTATATTATAGCCCATCTTGAACTACACAAAGAACTACCATAAGCTTAAAATGCAAACAACTATTCGTTAAATATATAACAATAGTACCAGTTGCCCTCTAAATGTTGTACATTAGTAAAACTGCTTAACTGATTTTTATCTGTAGCGTAAACTATGCCATGAAAATCCTTTTTGTTGCTATAGATAAATTCTATATATGCATTTCTTTTATTAATACTCCTTATATCCAAATCACTTATTGCTCTTTTTATGTTGTTTTTGGTTTGCTCATCAATCGAGGATTTGGAAATCTCTACAGCATTTTTGTTTTGTTTTACAATTATTTTGCCTGATTCTTTTAAAATGCTGACATCATATTCTAAGGAAATAATGCTATTTGATATTTCTTCAAATGTGTTTTTATTTTCGTAAAACATCTCAATATAGTCTTCTTTCCCTTTTTTATTCATACCGAAGTGGAACAACATAATTACTACAATAATTATTAGTACTAAAACACTCATTATGATTATAATATGTTTTTTTAAGAAACCCATAATTTTTATTCCCCTATATTTATTTTCATTGTCAAAACAAATATTATTATCCTTTTCTCTCTTTATACTTCTTCATTTCTGTCGATACAGTCTTAACAACACCATGAATTATAATCGTGACAAATATTAAAATTATCAATATAATTAATGTCCTACCAACGTATTGTGAACCAGTCTCATATATTACTGACTCATTACCATTGGCATCGTTTATTAGTGGGCATTGTGAATATATCCGTTGTATTTTCCATCAATACCCATCGGTGAAATCGCTTAACTTATCACTACTTCAAAGTAAATCATATTATTTTCACTATCGATATAAAAATTTCCCAAAAATCTTGGTTCCTTTATGAAGCCATTAAACTCTTCACTATAAAACCATTTCGATATAGTGTTGTTATAATCTTCAGGTACGAAAGCAAGTTCTAAGTTCTCATCTAACACTTTCATATCATATTTTTCTATAAAATATTTAACCTTATCAGCATCTATCTCTATAAATCCTTTCATCCAGTAGTCAGAAGGTCCTGGAACCCATCTACTGCCAGAACCCATTACACCGCCCTTCCAATAG
Source organism: Acetivibrio mesophilus (assembly GCF_004102745.1). GTDB lineage: Bacteria > Bacillota > Clostridia > Acetivibrionales > Acetivibrionaceae > Hungateiclostridium > Hungateiclostridium mesophilum. The sequence continues at coordinate 1,161 of NZ_RLII01000078.1, forward strand.
CATTTTTCAAAATCACCAACATTAGGAAATCTATTGATAATTGCTTCTTTATCACTTCTTATTGCTTCTTCTTGTTTGTTATCTTTATTTAAACTACCAATGAAAAATACCATAGATACAACTAAAACACTTGCACAAAAAATTATTAAGACCACTTTTCTATTCATACTCATTCTTCATCTCCCACTTATCCAATACCCCTTGAAGGTATGGTTATATCATTAAACCGGTCAGATAATTACTTTACTCTGTTGGCTATCGTCGTAATCTCTTCAGGTGTTAGTTTTATATGCACGTCAAACTTCAGACCCATCACTTGCAAAACTGGTTTAACCTTAATTATGGTAATTATACCATTAGTTAATTAACAATTCAATAAAGTTTCTCTCTACCTTTCTACATCCTCCCAATTATTCTCCGACATAAAATCATAGTATCCTTCTCGGTTATAATTCAAAAGAGACTGACAAGTAAATTCCCTTTTATTTAGGAAAATACCT
>NZ_RLII01000079.1 GCF_004102745.1 Acetivibrio mesophilus
CTAAAACTTCGCACTTATAAAAGTCCCTGTGCACCTTGAAAATTCAATATTATTTGGTGATAAAAATGGCATGAGACCTTCAACATTGGTATAATTGAGTTGAGAGAAACAATCAAACCAAATGGAAGGACTCATGCTATGAAAAGTATAACACAAGACTATCAAAATGATAAGAAGGTTTCATCATCAATTAAAAGTTTTTTTAAGAAGTATAAAGTGTCCACCGCCTTAAGAACAGCCAATGCCTATAAGAGCAAAGGGATACATGTAGCCGTGATTTTTCAATACCTATTCAGCCTTATCTTTACCAATCGATCCATGTATATGAATATGCTAATGGGGACGCACCAAGCTGGTTTCGGAAAGGATACAGTATATAGATTTACGAATTCGATTCATATAAATTGGATCAGGTTTACCACTTGGCTTGGCGCACAAGTCATTAGTGAATCGATTACTGGGCTGACAGATGATAAACGTGTAAATGTTCTTATCGTTGACGATACCTTGTTCGAACGCTCAAGCTCTAAAAAAGTGGAACTGCTATCAAAGGTATATGATCATGCTAAAAAGGCTTATAAATTTGGGTTCCGACTTCTTACACTTGGTTGGTCAGACGGGAATACCTTTATCCCTGTAAATGGCTGCCTTTTATCCACTGAAAACAGTAAAAACCGTATCAACGAAGCTATCTCTTTGGATAAGCGTTCTGCTGGTTATACCCGGCGGAATCTAGCCCAGAGCAAAGCAACCGCTGTAGTTCTGGAGCTCATAAAAGCTGCTAAAAAAGCTTTGATTCCTGCATCACATGTGCTGTTTGACACCTGGTTCTGTTCCCCATCGTCTTTGATCGCTATCAAGGAAATGGATTATGACGTTATTGCAATGGCGAAGAAAACACCAAAGATGCATTATCTCTATAACGGAAAAATGCAGCCATTAACGGAAATATACAAGCAAAACAAAAAGCGAAGAGGTAAGTCCAGATATCTGCTGTCTGTCGAAGTCGTTCTCAAAAAGGATGACAAATCAATTCCTGCTCGAATTGTGTATGTCCGTAATAAGAAAAAACGTAAAGATTACTTGGCGCTTATCACTACTGATATGAATATCAGCGAGGATGAGATCATTCGTATTTACGGAAAGCGTTGGGATATCGAGGTTTTTTTCAAGGTATGCAAATCATACCTGAAGTTGAGCAAGGAATGCAATTCGTTGTCCTATGATGCTATGACAGCACACACAGCAGTCGTTTTTACTAGGTACATGATGCTGGCAGTAGAAAACCGTCAGACATCTGATTTACGGACATTAGGTGAGATATTCTATTGTATAACGGATGAAATGTCTGATATTTCATTGATTCAAGCTTTCCATCTGCTTATGCAGGTGTTCTTAGATACAATCACAGATAAGCTCTCCTTAACTTCTGAGCAGTTGGATCAATTGCTGGAAGCATTCATGGCTGCACTTCCAAAGGAACTTAAGGGTAGGCTTTTACTGTGTGCATAAGAGCAAGAATCATGATACTTACTTAAAGCCAAATATTGAATTTTCAAGGTGCATAGAGATTATTAATCTGCGAAGTTTAAGT
>NZ_RLII01000008.1 GCF_004102745.1 Acetivibrio mesophilus
GTATTCTCTTTAGTAAGAGCCATAGCGATAACCTCCGTATGTGTTTTGTGGACACAAATATCATACTAGGTTTCTCGCTGTGGTTCTACTTTTTTTGCCCTGTTGCATTTAATTTTACAATGAACCAAAAGCATAATATACTTATATGTAAAAATGAAGAATTGACAAATGAAAAAAAGAAATATATAGTTTAATTAAGAGTCTAAAAGGGTTTCTATATGAAAGAGACTTTATCATGATATAGATTATTAATTATTACTTGGCTACTACAAGAAAACGGTTTCTGATTATAAATATATACAAGGAGGAACTTAAGCTCTTAGTTTATTAATCGTTCTAAATTGATTACGCGTAGGAGGAATATATATGAGTGAGGTCATTGTAATAACTTCCGGTAAGGGTGGAGTAGGAAAAACCACAACTACTGCAAATATCGGAACCGGGTTGGCACTTCAGGGTAAGAAGGTAGTTTTAATTGATACCGATATAGGACTTAGAAATCTGGACGTCGTTATGGGCTTAGAGAATAGAATAGTGTATGATTTGGTGGATGTTATTGAAGGTAGCTGTAGAATTAAGCAGGCTTTGATAAAGGACAAGCGTTTTGATGGATTGCATCTTCTCCCGGCAGCACAGACTAGGGATAAGTCTGCTGTAAACCCCGAGGGCATGATAAAATTATGCGAAGAATTGAGAAAGGATTTTGATTATATTCTGGTGGATTGTCCTGCCGGAATAGAGCAGGGATTTAAAAATGCAATAGCGGGAGCCGACAGGGCAATAGTTGTGACAACTCCTGAAGTTTCTGCTGTTAGGGATGCGGACAGAATAATTGGGCTTTTGGAAGCAAATGAGCTTAAAAATCCAAAGCTCCTAATAAACAGAGTAAGGCATGACATGGTAAAGCGTGGCGATATGATGTCGATAGATGACATAATAGATATTCTTGCTATAGACCTAATTGGAGTTGTGCCGGATGATGAAAAAATAATTGTTTCCACAAACAAGGGTGAGCCTGCAGTTACAGATAATAAATCTATGGCCGGAGAGGCTTACAGAGCTATCACAAGAAGAATAATGGGCGAGGATGTTCCTATGATTAATCTTGGGTCGGAAGATGGTTTTATGTTTAAAATCAAAAAGTTGTTTGGGTTAAAAGTAAATTGAGAGGATGAGACCTATGTTGCTAGATTTATCAAAGTTGTTTGGCAGATCCAAAAACTCGAAGGAACTTGCCAAGGAAAGGCTTAAGCTGGTGCTGATTCACGACAGAGCAAATGTTTCTCCTCAGTTTTTAGAGATGGTTAAAGGGGAAATCATTAAAGTCATTTCTAATTATATGGACGTGGACGAGGATTCATTGGATATTCAGATGACACGGACAAAGAGTGATGATGGAGATTCGGTTGTACCTGCACTGGTTGCCAACATTCCTATAAGAAGTGTCAAAAACAGCGGTAAATAAAACATTGGATGGGTTCTTATGAATATTGCGTTAATTGCTCACGACAAAAAAAAAGAATTGATGGCTTCATTTTGTATTGCATATAGGAGTATATTGAAAAATCATACTCTTTTTGCAACGGGTACGACAGGGGCAATTATAGTTGAAGCCACTGGACTGAATATCCATAAGTTTTTACCTGGGTTGATGGGTGAACAGCAGATTAGTGCCAGAGCAGCCTATAATGAAATGGATCTGGTTATTTTCTTCAGAGATCCCATTACAGCCAAATCCGATGAGCCGGATATACACTCATTGTTAAGAGAATGTGATATTAATAATATACCCTTTGCCACAAACCTGGGCACTGCTGAAATTCTTATAAGAGGTCTTGAAAGAGGAGACCTTGACTGGAGAGAACTAATTAACAAGTAAAGCGGAATTAAAAAGGACTCCGGCCATGTAAGGCCGGGTCTTTATCATTGCGATATCTATTCGAGTCTTGATTCCAGTTCATCATATACCTGTTCCGGTGACATTCCGGCAGCATCTATAATAATTGCATCCGTTTCGACATCGTCTATTCCAAGCATGTTTGAATCTAGGCCAGTTACCACAAAGGCATCAAATTCATCTATAAGACTTGTTATTTCTTCTGCATCTGCAAAGTCGATATTCTCAACTTCATATCCTTTTTCTGACAAAAACTCCTCTATGGGTCTAAGATTATCTTCTATTGCGATTCTATGCTTCACAATTTCACCTCCCAGTGTTTGCTAAAATAGCTTATTCCGTAACTTTCATAATATTAGAAAGCAACACCATTTAATATTATCTGTTTTGAAATTGTTAAATATAATCGGAAATAAATTCAGATTCGATTTATTGTAATATTCTCAGACCAAATCAAATATAATCAAAATATAACGAGGCGATGAATGAAGGATATGTATGCATTGCTGCAATGCGTAAAATAAACTTTATGAGGATGTGCTTGATATGGATGATATTGTTTTTAGACAAAGGTATCCAAGGCAGAGTGTACAGCAGAACATGAGAAAATCAAGAAGGAGCAAGAGGAGAAGAGAAAACGGAGAGCGTATTAACCTCGCTCAAAAGATTGCACTACAGACTGTTATATGCGTCTTTATCGTTTTGGTGGCAGCGATCATAAAGAATATTGATTCACCTATTACCAACTATTGCAAAGATAAGCTGCACGGAATGCTGTCCTATAATGTTGATATTAATAATGTATTTAGCCAGATTGACGATTTTTTGGCAAATGCCAAGAACACTGGCACCGATGATAATGAAGGCGGCATTATCGAATTGGACAGCAACAAGTCAAATCTGCGTGATTCTGGTGCTTTAGAGGATGAAAGCCAGATGGATAGAGAGGACAACGGTATGTATGTCAAATCTGCTGAAAGTATCTTGTCAAATGATGAAGAAGACAACAAAACAGATTCTTTAGATGCAACTGATTCTGAGAGCCTAAATTTCGACAATTCCTTTATTATTCCTGTGGGAGGCATAATACGAGCATTATACGGTGATAGAGTGGATGCAACCGAAGGGACGAAAGAGTTTCATCAGGGAATTGATATTCAGGCATTAAAAGGTACTCCTATAAAAGCTGCTGCGAAGGGAGAAGTAATAGAAGTCGGAGAAAGCCAAACATACGGAAACTATATTAAAATTAAGCATGGGAACGATATAGTATCGCTTTATGCCCATTGCTCGGCCATATTGGTAAGCAAAGGACAGAGCGTTAATAAGGGCGAGGCAATTGGAAAAGTGGGAAGTACAGGTACTTCTCAAGGACCTCATCTTCATTTTGAAGTATGGGAGAAGGGAGAACCGGTTAATCCCCTTGATTTCATACAACCATCATCAAATTAGAATTATGTAAAAATAAATAGTGATGTTCCGTGTGGGGTTGGAGAAATGAGGGATTTAATCGATTAAATTATTATTGATATGAAATGGGGATAATCATATTTTTATCAGAATTTTAAAAAAACCGTTTGAAATCAAGATTGACCCTGTTTTTTTGGTGCTGGTTGCAGCAATGTATTATAATGATCATCTAATAGAGTATTTATTGATTTTTTTTTCTATGGTAATTCACGAAGCAGCTCACATTGCAGCAGCAGTGATACAAAAAAGGATACTTGTCTCAGTGGGAATTACAGCTATCGGATTGAACGCTGTTATTGAAGAAAATCCGGATATGGAAGCAAATCGTTTTTTAATAAACATTAGCGGACCTATTGCAAATATTTTAATGTTTTTTAGTTGTATTATTATTGACACATATTATTTTAGTATTTGGGATAATATGCGTTTTTTTATCTATGCCAATATTTGTCTGGCTGTATTTAATATGCTCCCGATACTACCACTGGATGGTGGGAGGATATTTAGGGATATTCTCGTTTCAAAAATGGGTTTACTCAGGGGAAGCAAATACGCAAGAAGGATGTCTGTAGGATTCGCGGCAGTACTGTTAGTTTTGGGGTTTTTTCAATATTTGGTCAGTAAATATAATTTCAGCTTGATTTTAATCGCTGGATATATATTATATTTCCAAAAAAGTAATAGGGCGGAGGAGACATTAATGAATATCAAGAACCTATTGTTTAAACGTTCAAGATTTTTAAAGAAAGGAGTCTATCCAGGGAGGGAATTGGTGGTGCTGGAATCTATGCATCTAGGTGACTTGATAAAAAGCATGGACTTTGACAGATTTCATATAGTATATGTCGTTAATGAAAATATGCGTGTAGTCAGGGTGTTTACCGAACAGGAAATCATGGATAACATAATGAAATATAATTCGGATATAAGCTTTAAGGATTTGATGGAGACTATGGATTAACGGATATGAAAAGGGTATATACAATAATACCATGTGCATATACCCTTTGGGAGTTATCTAATTAATCCGGTGTTTATAAGGATTTCCTTGGTGGATTTGGGCCTGTTCATTGTGAGAAGATGTATTCCGTCCACACCATTATCAATTAAGTCCCGTATTTGATTGCTTGCATACTCAATACCGGCTTTGCGCATATCATCATCATTATCTCCGTATTTATCCATCATAATTACCAGCTTTGCCGGAAGGGATGCACCGCACAGAGATGTGATGCGTTTAATTTGGTCTGCCTTGAATATAGGCATTATTCCCGGAGTGATTGGACAGGTTATACCTATCGAAGATGTTTTGTCCAGAAAATCGTAATATATCCGGTTGTCAAAGAATAGCTGGGTCACAAGGAAATCAACTCCGGTGTCAACTTTTTGCTTTAGGTGGAACAGGTCATCCTTAAGACGTTTGCTATCCGCATGGCCTTCCACATAGGCTGCCGCGGCAATGCAAAAATCATTCTTACTTCTAATATGGGCAATGAGTTCATTTGCATATTGAAAAGCATTTTTACTAAAATCAAAATCCGGTTGATTTGCCGGCGGATCGCCCCTTAGAGCAAGTACATTTTCAAGATTATGCTCGGCAATAGCCTTTAACAGAGTATCTATTTCATCTTTAGAATGTCCTACACAGGTCAAATGTGCCATGCTTTCAATGCCATACTCATTTTTGATTTTGGATGCTATCTCAATGGTTCTGTCCTTTGCACTTCCTCCTGCTCCGTATGTAACGCTAATGAAGTCAGGCTTTAATTCTTTGAACTGCTCTAAAGTGCTGAATATGGACTCTATGGGAGTATCAAGCTTTGGAGGAAAGATTTCAAAAGATATAATCGGCTTCTTTTTTTGGAATAAATCTAATAAATTCATAATGACCTCCCGTAACAAAGAATTTATTTTATTACATTTGATATGTATTATATATATGATTATATATCATTAGAATTATTATAGCACAGAGCCTTGAGCTGTCAAGTTTGGCAAAAAAAAGATATCGATTCGAAGGAAGCTTATGGTTGCAGTATTGATGTATAATAGTTTATAATAATCTATAATAATTAATAATGGTCTTACAAGTATTTTTTGTAACAGGAGGACTATAATGCAGGGGATGAGAATAAAGTGGGGTAATGTAATAATATTTTTGCTTGTAATTGCTGCAGCAATTGCCGCCTTTTATTTTAAGGACTTACCAAGAAATGGTGTTCCTATTGACATAGTGGATAATGAAGATTGGCAAGTTCCTGAACCTACAAATGATGATATATTCGGTGACTATACTATGCCTGCAGATGATGAATTCACTATAGGACTGGACAGTTGGATTGGAGGAACCCCAATTCTAATCGGATTAAACAGGGGATACAACGACGACTATGATTTGGATTTGAGCATAAAATACATATCGGCCGATAGTGACAGAATACGGGCGTTAAGCGAGGGAAAAATTCATGCCACCGAGATGTCGCTACCGTCCTTCATGAGATTTCAGGAGCAATATCCGGATTCGGCAGTAATAGTGGGTATTACGGATTTTTCTCGCGGTGCAGACGGTATTGTTGCAAAATCCGAAGTAAAAGACCTAAATGATATGGAAGGCAGAAAAGTATCCTATGTTGCAAATGGTACCGGTAAATTTATATTAAACAAATTCTTAAGGCTGGTTGGTTTAAGATATCAGGATATTGAACCGGTTGAGCGGGAAGATATGTCAGAAGTAATCCAGGATTTAAGAACAGGATATTCGGATCTTATCGTATCATGGAGCCCTGACATGAATGTTGCTGTAAATGAAATAAATGCTAGAAATCCTAACTCAGTCAAACTTCTTATAACTACCGAAGAGGTTCCTAACTTGGTGCCTACCATGCTGGTTGTTAATAAAGACTATGCTGAGAGGAATCCCGATAAGGTAGTAAGCTTCTTAAGGACTTGGTTTGCTGCCTCGAAATATACGATAGAAAAGCCTGACAAAGCCTATGAGAAGCTTGCAGAATTGATGAGCCAAAATGAAGAATACGGACAGGTGAGCAAAGAAGAAGTTGAAGCATCTTTTAGAGATATTAGACTTATGTCCCTAAATGAAAATTTAGAATATTTCGGTATTGATGGCAGCAAAAGTAGGATAAAATCAATAATAGATGACACAGTTGAAACATGGAAAAGATATGGAGATATGAATAGAGAATTTGTTCCTTCAAATGATGTATTTAGTGAGGACTATCTGGGGAAACTGAGAAATGACGATGAACTTCTGGTGGGAGTTGTTGATGCCGAAGTTTCCGGAAACAGTTCTCAGACCGATGATAAAAAGAAGGAATTTAAGGAGCAGACCGAGCAAAGTATAGAGCAGAACACCGAAAGAGTAGCAAAAGTGGACATACCGCCTGTATATTATGATTCGGGAAAGGCTACGGTTAAGGCAGAATCCATTCCTGTACTTGATGAGGTACTGGATATTCTTTCTCAATTCCCCGAATACTATCTTATTGTTGATGCTCATACAGACTCTGTGGGAAGTGATGAAGCCAATCTTAAGTTATCAAAGGACAGGGCAGAGGAAGTAAAAAAATATTTGGTGCAAAAGGGTGTAGAAGAGAATAGAATAGTAGCAAGAGGTTGGGGAGAATACAGGCCTATAGTTGCAAATGAGGTTACTGAAGAAGATAAGGCCAAGAATAGAAGAACAGAATTTATTCTGACAAGAGAAATTGGAAATTAACATTATTTGGGAGTAATTTAATATATCGATTAAAGATTTGGAGGTAAAGTATGGCTTATGAAATCTAAAATGCTTATTAAGGCAGTTACTAAATTTAAAAATATTCTCTTGCTTGCTATAGTACTTGGGGTATTCCTTGTGACTGATAGTTTACCTTTCCTTTTGGTAGGAGCTGCGGGTTATATATACTTTATAATGCAGACCCTCAAGGATCCGGAGTTTATGAAAGAATTTAATAAGGCGATGCAATTTGAGGGTATACAGGACCTTAATCAGGAATGCGATAGGCTTTATCAAAATGTCTTTAGAAGACTGCCTGGAGGATTGAGGGACAGGATTAGGAATGTCTATAAAGAGAAGCAAGCTCTTGTGGCTTATTATGTACAGACCAACAGCGATCCTATAAAAGAAAGAATAGTAGAACAGGCATTAAATCTTGTTATTGTTTATTTGAAGCTTATGCATAACTATAATATCAGAATTAGGGAGGTAAATACTGTCAATGCCAAAAGATTCATAGATCGCATTAATGCCAACAAGAAAAAACAGGAGTTTCTTACGAATCAAAAGGCTATAGCAGATTTGCAAAGGGCTGTGGAGCTGGATGAAAAGATACTGGAGAGAATAAATAATGAAAAAAGTGAACTGCAAATGATAAGCTCCAAGCTGGACTATATTGAGAGTGCCATACTTATGTTTAAACACCAAATCGTATCCAATACAAACTCTGACCCTATTATTGAAGATATTGATAATGTGGTAAACGAGGCAATAGCTTTGGAGAGTGTATTGACATCTCACAGAAACGATAAACTCAGACTATAGTCAGAAGGAGGAAAGTTTATGGTGAACTTTACCTACAAAAATACCACCAAGATAATTTTCGGCAAAGGTACTGAACTAAAAGTAGGGGAAGAAGTTAAGCGGTATAGCACTAAAGTATTGCTCCATTATGGTGGAGGAAGCATAAAAAAGACTGGGCTATACGATAAAGTGATTAATTCTCTCAAACAGGCTGGGATTGAAGTAGTTGAGCTTGGAGGTGTCATGCCTAATCCAAGACTGAGCCTGGTAAACGAAGGGATAAGAGTTTGTCGCGAAAAAGGAATTGATTTTGTTTTGGCAGTGGGTGGGGGAAGTGCCATCGATTCGGCCAAGGCCATAGCAGTGGGCGTACCATATAATGGTGATGTGTGGGACTTCTTCTGCGGTAAGGCCTATCCCAAAGAAGCCCTCCCAATAGGGGTAATTCTGACCATACCGGCAGCAGGAAGTGAAGCAAGCCCCAACTCTGTAATAACCAATGAGGATGGGCTGTACAAACGAGGAATGTACTCTGAGCTTATAATGCCGGTATTCTCCATTATGAATCCGGAATTAACCTACACACTTCCCGAATACCAGACAGCATGCGGTACTGCAGATATTATGGCCCATATAATGGAAAGATATTTTACAAATATTACCCATGCGGATTTGACGGACAGACTCTGTGAGGCTACGCTCAAAACGATGATTAAGAATGTGCCTATTGTTTTGGACGAGCCGGAGAACTATAATGCAAGAGCAGAGGTTATGTGGGCAGGTACAGTTGCGCACAATGGGCTTTTGGGGACCGGAAGGATTGAGGATTGGGCATCCCATAATATTGAGCATGAAATCAGCGCTATTTATGATGTGGCGCATGGAGCCGGTCTTGCAGTGGTGTTTCCGGCATGGATGAAATATGTTTACAAAAACAACCTAAACCGGTTTGTACAATTTGCCGTAAGGGTATGGAATGTTGAAATGAATTTTGAGGAACCGGAAAGAACAGCCTTAGAAGGTATAGAGCGCTTAAAGAAATTCTTCAAGCAGATAGGTCTTCCTGTTTCCTTGACAGAAATGGATATATCTGATGACAGATTAGAGGAAATGGCATCAAAATGTACAAATGGTGGAAAGTCTACCATTGGCAGCTTTGTGAAGCTCAATCGTGAAGATGTATATAATATATTGAAGTTGGCAAGATAAACTAAACGAATTAAATTAATACGAGGCCAAATATATAAAGAGGACATTTAAGTCCTCTTTAACGTTTTTCTGCGATGAGGAACTTTATTTTGCAGCCCTGCTCAATATACATTCTTTCATGCTCGGTTTCGATATTCTTATCAAAGCCGCTTGCATGAAGGTCCTCAGTCAGATAAGCGATATGAAAACCGCATTGATCAAAATACCGTATAGAATCCTGAAATAAAATAGTATCATCGGTTTTAAACCAGATTTGACCATTGGCAGATAAAAATGCTCTGTACTGGTTCAACTGGTTGGGGTGCGTGAGACGCCTCGCTCTATGGGAATTTTTGTGCCAAGGGTTGCAGAAATTTATATAAATTCTGTTGATTACGTCATCCTCATTCAGCATTTTGCGAATGAGCATTATTTCGTGGGCCATAAGCCGGATATTTCGTGTATCGGCGTTAATTAAACTATATTCCTTCTCAATTTTTTCTTTTGCCAGAATCAGTACCTCATCTTTAATATCAACGGCAATAAAGTTTATATCCGGATTGGAAGAAGCAAGCTTTGATATAAAACCCCCTTTGCCGCATCCGAGCTCTAGCCATATCTCGTTGGAATTGCCGAATACTTCGCGCCATTTTCCTATATTTTCTGTCGGGTTGATAACAAAAAAACTGCATGCTTCCAGTGCAGGCCTTGCCCATGGTTTCTTTCTCAGCCGCATATTATTACCTCACATTACTCTTAAAATATACTGGATTTTAGTAAGCTCTATTTATGAAAATTATCGCTCCAAATTATTTTAAGACGGTTTATTTAAAAATGCAACCTATATATTTTGCTATATTTTGCATCGAGAAAAAATGTGGTAAAATCTCAGTTAGATGAGAATCTTGCCTAAAGAATCTCAAGAATAGCTAAAGGAGAAATACTAAAATAGATAAGGAGTGGGATAATGTTTGAAAGACTTAGTGTTAGAACTTCCGCAAGAACTGCAATGATTGATATAACTTCAAAGATTCGTGAAGTTGTGGAAAGGTCTGGGGTGAAATCAGGAATTTGTACTGTTTTTGTCCCCCATACCACAGCTGGAATCACGATAAATGAAAATGCAGATCCGGATGTGGTATCGGACATCTTGATGGAGGTAAATAAAATTATTCCCTTTGAGGATGGTTACTCCCACGGGGAAGGAAATTCCGCTGCTCATATAAAAGCAAGTATGTTTGGCTTCTCACAGCAGATAATTATTGAAAACTCAAGGCTGTTGTTGGGAACATGGCAGGGCATATATTTTTGTGAGTTTGATGGGCCGAGAAACAGAGAAGTATATGTAAAAATAACCTCATGATATGGCGATAGGACCTAATATTTACTTTTGACCTTTGGCTATATATTTCTTGACTATGAGGAACTGTTGTGATATATTTTAGTTGAAATTTGAATATCCTATAGATTGATTTATCTTCAGGGATAGGTGAGAATCCTTACCGGCGGTAGACAGTATTTGCTGTGAGCCCGCGAGCCTTTTGAGGCAGATCCGGTCAAAGCCCGGAGCCGACAGTGTGATGTGTTTGTTAATACATTAAGTCTGGATGGGAGAAGATAAGGTAGTTATTTTTGTTTACAAGTGACGCTCCCTGGGAAGATATCTCAAGGGGGCTTTGATTTTACGTTCTTATATATTTTGCAACAAACATTCTATATTGATTTTAGATTTTGCAAAATATATATAGTTTAAATAAGATGATGGTGATTAAATTGGGTGAAAATGAGTTTTTTATGGGAAGGGCCATTAAACTGGCAAAGTTCGGATGGGGAAAAACCAATCCAAATCCTCTGGTGGGAGCAGTTGTTGTTAAGGACGGAAGGATAATTGCAGAAGGCTACCACAGGGAGCTGGGATGTCCCCATGCTGAGGTGGAGGCATTTAATAATGCAAAGGAGGATGTCTCCGGTGGCACTTTATATGTAAATCTGGAGCCGTGTTCCCATTATGGACGGACTCCGCCCTGCGCTCAAAAAATTATTGATGTCGGGATAAAAAAGGTAGTTGCAGCCATGGAGGATCCAAACCCGAAGGTGTCGGGAAAAGGCTTTAAAATGCTTCGCGATGCAGGAGTTGAGGTAGAAGTTGGGGTCCTTGAGGAAGAAGCCATAAGGCTCAACGAAATATTTATCAACTACATTGTAAGAAAAAAGCCCTTTGTAATTTTAAAAACGGCAATGACATTGGATGGTAAGATAGCAACAGCTTCTGGAGATTCCAAATGGGTGACGGGCGAGAAGGCAAGAAATCATGTCCATGTGATAAGGGATAGGGTTGCAGCAATTATGGTAGGGATTAATACTGTGCTAAAGGATAATCCGTCTCTTACAACAAGGCTTAGTGATAAGGAAGGAAGCGATCCTATAAGGATAGTTGTAGACAGCAAAGGTTCAATTCCCCTTGACTGTAATGTTATTAATTCCGGTTCAAAAGCTGGAGTTATCCTTGCTACGACTTCACGTATTGAAAAGGAAAAGGAAGAGATACTAGTCGAAAAAGGGGTAAGAATTATTAAGGCGGATGGCGGTGACGGAAGAGTAGATCTTAAACATCTTATGGAGGAGATTTACAAGCTTGAAATTGACAGCATATTGTTAGAAGGCGGAGGTACGTTGAACAGTTCGGCTATTTCTTGCGGAATTGTAGACAAGGTAATGTGCTTTATTTCCCCAAAGATAGTGGGAGGGGAAAAGGCGCCAACATCTGTTGAAGGCATTGGAGCTTTAAGGATGTGTGAAGCCATAGGTGTAAAAAATATTAGTGTCATAAAATTTGGAGAAGATATACTTGTGGAAGGGTATATAAACTGATTTGAATCAGGAGGAAATTGTGTTTACAGGTATAGTAGAAGAAATTGGCATGATAAAGGAAGTAATTCCCGGCAGCAGGTCCATAAAATTGACTGTAAAGTGTGAGAAAATTATGGAGGATGTGAAGATTGGGGACAGTATAGCGGTGAACGGTATTTGCCTTACAGTTACATCCTTTGATCCAGGTGCCTTTACTGCCGATGTTATGCCCCAGACCATGAGAAAGACAAACTTGGGAAGGCTAAGGGCAGGAGAAAAAGTGAATGTTGAGAGGGCCCTAAGGCTTGTTGACAGGCTAGGGGGCCACATTGTCACCGGTCATATTGACGGTACTGGAGTGGTATCGTCCAAAGAAGAGGAGGATAATGCCATTTGGCTTGAGATATCTGCATCTTCTGACATATTGAAATATATTGTGGTCAGGGGTTCGGTTGCACTGGATGGTACCAGCCTTACTGTTGCATACGTGGATGAAAACAGCTTTAAGGTTTCCCTTATTCCCCATACGGCATCCGTTACAATACTGGGATCGAAAAAACCCGGTGATAGAATAAATATTGAATGTGATATGCTGGGAAAGTATGTTGAGAAATTGATGGGCTTTAATTCTCAAGGCAAAAAGGATGAAAAAAAGTCTTTGACCATGGACTTTCTAAGAGAGAACGGATTTGCATAAATCCAATATACGAAAATGATTATTCTAGGAGGAGTTTTTATGAAATTTGATACTATTGAATCCGCAATAGAAGACATTCGACAAGGGAAAATGGTTGTGGTAATTGATGATGAGGATAGAGAGAACGAAGGCGACCTGGTAATGGCGGCGCAGATGGCTACACCGGACGGAATTAATTTTATGGCGACTTATGGAAGAGGTATGATATGTGCACCGATGAGTGAGGCAAGAGCCAGGGAATTGGGACTGGAATTAATGGTAAGGAAAAATAGTGAGCATATGAGAACAGCCTTTACTGTGACAGTGGACCATAAAAGCTCAACTACCGGTATATCGGCTTTTGAGAGAGCCAAAACAATAAAGGAGCTTTCCAATCCTGATGCCAATCTTGAGGATTTTGTCAGACCGGGACATGTTTTCCCATTGATAGCAAAGGCAGGCGGGGTACTTAAGCGTGCAGGCCACACAGAAGCTGCTGTGGATCTTGCAAAATTGGCAGGACTTCATCCTGTTGGTGTAATATGTGAAATCATGAACGATGACGGAACCATGGCTAGAGCGCCGCAACTTATGGAGTTTGTGAAAAAACACGGACTCAAGATAATTACAATAGCAGATCTTATAAGATACAGAAGAAATAACGAAAAGCTGATAGAAAGGGCGGCGGAGGCAGAGCTTCCCACCGAGTACGGAGATTTTAAGATATTAGCCTATGAAAACGTTATAAATGGAGAGCATCATGTGGTATTGGTAAAGGGGGATGTGGCAAACTCTGATGAGCCTGTGATGGTGAGAGTACATTCGGAGTGCCTTACCGGAGATGCATTTCATTCATTAAGGTGCGACTGTGGCGAACAGCTCAATAGGGCTATGGAAATGATAGGAAAAGAGGATAAGGGTGTACTTTTATATATGAGACAGGAAGGCCGGGGAATTGGGCTTGTAAACAAGATTAGGGCTTATGAGCTTCAGGACGAAGGCAAAGATACTGTTGAAGCCAATGTGCTTTTGGGATTCCCTCCTGATCTTAGGGAATATGGTATTGGGGCTCAAATATTATGTGATCTTGGCATAAAGAAAATAAAGCTGCTTACCAATAATCCCAAAAAGCTGATTGGACTTGATGGTTACGGATTGGAGATTGTTGAAAGGGTACCCATTGAGATTAAGGAAAATGAAGTTAACAGTTTCTACTTAAAAACAAAAAAGGAAAAAATGGGTCATATGTTAAACAGTATAAACACAATAGAACATCAGGAGGAAGAGAAAAATGGGAATTAAGACAAACGAAGGAAAACTTATAGCTTCAGGTTTGAAATTTGGTGTGGTTGTAGGACGTTTTAACGAGTTTATCAGCAGCAAGCTTTTAGGAGGAGTGGTTGATGGACTAATAAGGCATGGCGCAGTGGAAGAGGATATTGAAATTTCATGGGTACCCGGAGCTTTTGAAATACCTTTGGCGGCGCAGAAAATGGCAAATTCAAAAAAATTTGATGCTATAATTTGCATCGGCGCTGTTATAAGAGGCTCAACACCGCATTTTGACTATGTGTCCAGTGAAATGTCCAAAGGAATTGCAAAGGTATCACTCGATACGGGAATTCCGATAGCTTTTGGCGTTCTTACGACAGATACCATTGAGCAGGCCATTGAAAGAGCAGGCACGAAGGTTGGAAACAAAGGTTATGATGCCGCAATTACAGCAATTGAGATGGCAAATCTGTTAAAGATGATATAGAAATAACACCAGAAGGGCCTTTAAAATAAGACCCTTCTTTTTATATTTTATGTGTTATTGATCTTCTTTGAACTTTTTAATAAAATCCTCCTGTTCCTTCTTAAGAAGAATCAGGTATTTTTTTAAAAGATTTGGGGTATGTACATCGGTATAATTGATTTTTAAACCATACTCATAATTATACTCATCTTTTACTTTTCTGATGATCATCGCCTTCAGATGTATGGGGATATCGGCGCGAATGTCGAACTTAAGCTCCTGATACAATGGAAAATCCTCTTTTGAGTGAATCATCATTCCGTTGAAGCTGATATTTTTTACGATGGCCAGGTACTTTTTCTGGGACTGACCGATTCTAGCTTCTGCGTACAACGATACGGGAAACCTTACAAAGACTCTTTTGTTTGACGTAGTCTCATAATTGTCCACCTTAAGCTCCAGAGTGTTTTGCTGTTTGTCCATACTGAGGGTTGTACAGCTCGAGATATAAACATCATTTTCCGATTCAGAGCCGAGAACTATAGGGTCTCCTTTTGAACAATTGAGGAGAGCGATATCTTCTATAAGCTTTAACTGTATCACATTGTTGTTTGATTGAAGTACCAGACTTTTAAAAAGCTTTGTACCGGAAAAATGACGTATAGATACGAGATCGCCAACTCTAATTTCCATGTTTATCACTCCATTATTTAAAGAAGTTTATTGATTTATTTATAAATTTGCAAGTTTATTGAACGAATAGCTATTAAATTATATACTCAGAAAGCCTGTAACACTTATAATATACCATAAAACCTGATAAAACAAAAAGAGCAAATTAAAAACATTTTATTAATCCAAGTGCATATTGCATGAATATTTGATTAAAAGACCTAATATTAATTACATTATAACATTAATTATCAATGATTAACATATATATTTTATTTTTTTTAATTTTTCTCTATAAATTCTGCAAGAAAAAAGAAGTTAAAAAAATTTTTTTTAAAATCCTTGACAAAGATCTTTATTGCAGTTATAATTACTCTTGCGAATTAGTTATGCGGGTTTAACTCAGCGGTAGAGTGTCACCTTGCCAAGGTGAAAGTCGCGAGTTCAAATCTCGTAACCCGCTCCAGAATTTATGTCAGGATAGCTTGAAAAAGTTATCCTGACAATGAATTAAACCTTTTTTAGTGAATTGAAAAAGGTAAAAATGAAAGAATTTAGGTTTTAGAATTGTTATTTGCGGGTGTAGTTCAATGGTAGAACATCAGCCTTCCAAGCTGATTGCGAGGGTTCGATTCCCTTCACCCGCTCCAGTAAAAGTTATGTACTTTAAGTTGTACATAGCTTTTTTATTTTGTCTTATAATTCCTACAAAAGAATCAAACTTTCAACTCTCATTCAACTTTCGTTCAATTTTCGTTCAATTTTTATTCAACTTTTGTTCCTCATGAAAGAAAATGATAACGGTATAATTAAACTGTGAACCTGTATCATAAGCTTAATTGTCCGAGTTCAATTGCTATGTTGAAAGGAAGGAAATATTATGTTTCACGAATATAAAATACGGATAGGAGGGTATGAATACCCGTACTACCTTTCTTATAATACTGAAATTCTTATTGGGAAATTAAGAGCCTTGGGAGTTTGCTCTGTGTTCATTGTGTATGACAACTCTATAAATAAAGATTACATAACAAGTTTAAAGAATTTGCTTATGGGTGAAATTAAATGCGAGAGTGTCGGTATAAGCGTTGGTGAACATAATAAGAATATTGATAAAGTAAGGGAAATATCCGAGTATTTGCTTGAATGTGGTATAGACAGAAAATCATGCATTGTTGCACTAGGTGGTGGAGTGCTCGGAAATATTGTTGGACTTGTAGCAGGATTGCTGTTTAGGGGAATCAGGCTGGTCCATATTCCTACCACTGTAATGGCTGCCACAGACTCGGTTTTGTCATTAAAACAGGCGGTGAATACCAAATTCGGTAAAAATCTTCTGGGAATGTTTTATAAACCGGAGATGGTTTTTACGGACTACTCCTGCTTTAAGAGTCTTTCAAAGCGGGATTACAATGCAGGACTGGTGGAATTGATAAAGAACCTCGTCTCTGTGATTCCAGAGCATATTGATGAGGTATATGGTATTTTAAATGACCGGGTGGAATACACCTTTGAAGAATTCAATCTCTTTTTAGATTTATCCATTCGGGCAAAATGCGGTCTTCTTATAAACGATATGTATGAAAAAAAAGATGGGCTTGTATTTGAATACGGACATACAGTTGGACATGCTGTTGAATTCCTTTCAAGAGGAGAGATAAGGCATGGCGAGGGAGTTGCCTTCGGACTGATGGTTGAAAGTGAGATAAGCCGGGAATTGGGTTATCTGAAAGAAGAAGAAGTAGATATACATTATAAGCTAATAAATAAAATCGGAATCATTGATCAGTTGACCCGTATAAATACCTATTCGGAAGAAGAAATCTGGAATGTTATGAAATATGACAATAAAAGGGGTTATTGTGAAGAAAACGAAGGGACTGTTCCCATGGTTCTGTTAAAATCCCTGGGAGAGTGCTACGTAGAGAACGGAAGTTATGTAAAGCTAGTACAGGAAGATATCTTTAAGATCAGTGTAAATAGAGTATTCAATAGAATAAGTGATTTTACATAGAGAATATTTTGTTGTCTTTAAGATTATATTTGGGGGATGTATAACAATGGAATTATACAGCAGTCTAGGAGATTTGCTTTTAAATAAAAGCGACGACAAGGGTATCACTTTTATTTCCCGGGAATTTGATGAAGAGTATATTTCATACAAAGATTTATGCCAAAGAGCCCTCGGAATTCTGTACGATTTGCAGGATAGAGGCATTAAGAGGGGCTGTGAGTTGGTGTTCCAGCTGGATAATTGCAGGGACTTTGTTTTATGCTTCTGGGCATGCATACTTGGGGGAATTATTCCCGTTCCTGTAGCGGTCGGCAATAATCAGGAACACAGGCTTAAGTTATTCGGGATATGGGATATGCTTAACAATCCGTATCTTATAACGGATATAAAGGGAATTAGAGTTCTTGAAAAAGCCATCGATGACGGTTTAAGCATCGAAAAAATTGAAAGTATAAAGAAAAGAACCATCCAAATTGACGACATAGGTAATTCAACAAGGGGTATCGGGGACATATACCAACCCTCTTTAGAGGACACAGCTTTTATACAGTTTTCTTCAGGCTCGACGGGACAACCCAAAGGGGTAGTTCTGAGCCACCGAAACTTGTTGACTAATATAGATGCAATTATTACAGGCTCTAGCACCACCGAGGCAGATTCAACCCTCAGTTGGATGCCTCTGACTCACGACATGGGTCTCATTGGATTTCACATATCTCCTGTTGCCGCAGGAATAAATCAATACATTATGCCTACATCCCTGTTTATCCGCAATCCTGTGCTTTGGCTAAGAAAGGCGAATGAACACAGGATTACTTTGCTCTCATCTCCTAATTTTGGATATAAATATTTTCTTGAGTTTTACAGGCCTGAATCTGCAAAAGACTGGGATCTGTCCCATATTAGGCTGATATTTAACGGAGCTGAGCCTATTTCAGTGGATTTGTGCCAAAAGTTCTTGGGGGAGATGCACAAGCATGGGCTGAAATCAAATGTAATGTTTAATGTATATGGAATGGCAGAAGCTAGCCTTGCGGTGACTTTTCCGCATCCGGGAGAGGAACTCGAATCCATAAGACTAGATCGTAAGTCTTTGTCTATAGGAGACACAATCAAGGAGAACATTGAAGGGCAAGATACAGATGTTATTGAGTTTGCCGACCTGGGATTTCCGGTAAAGGGTTGTTCTGTACGAATTTGTGATGACTTTGGAAAGGTCCTTAATGAAAATACTATAGGGAATATAGAAATAAAGGGCGAGAATGTGACTTCAGGTTATTACAACAACAGCAGTGCTTCAGCGAAGGCAATAGGGATTGACGGATGGCTGAATACAGGGGACCTTGGTTTTATTAGAAAAGGCAGATTGATAGTTACCGGTAGAGCAAAGGATGTAATATTTGTTAACGGACAGAACTATTATGCCCATGATATTGAAAGAGTTTCAGAGGAAGTAGACGGGATAAAAATGGGTAGGGTTGCAGCTATCGGTGTATTTAATACCCATACGCAAAAAGATGACATAATAATTATGGTTTTATATAAGAAGAAGCTTGAGGATTTTGCTGAATTGGCAGTAAATATTAAAAAACAGATATATTTAAAAATGGGATTGGAAATAGCCAATGTGATACCAGTTTGGGATCTTCCCAAAACCACCAGCGGAAAGATTCAAAGATACAGGCTTAAGGAAATGTACCAAAAAGGAGAATTAGATTCTGTTATTGCAAGTCTTGAAAAGCTTCTTGGCGAATTCGGTGACGAAAAGGTTTTTGATGCTCCTCAGAGCGAGATGGAAGAAGGGCTTCTGGAAATCTGCCGGAGAGTATTGGACGCTGATAGTATTGGAATGGAGGATAACCTTTTTGAAAAGGGAGTAGATTCACTAAAGGCATCCCTTTTAGTTGCTAGAATTCATAAGCTTTTTAATGTGGAGATTTCACTAGAGGAGTTTTTTGGATTCCCTACAATAAGAGGCCTGGCTGGATATATTGAAGCCGCAGAGGAAAGGGCTTACACCTCAATTGAGAGTATTGCAGAAAACAGTTGTTATGAGGTAACTCCAGCGCAAAAGAGGCTTTTTGCACTGGATAGAATTGAAGGAGCAGGGACAAGCTACAACATTCCGGCTGCTTTGATGATTGAAGGAAATATTGACATACCAAAGCTTCAGCGGGCATTTGAAGAGCTAATAAGAAGGCATGATACTCTCCGTACTTCCTTTGAAATTGTTGATAGCGAGCCCGTTCAGAAGATACATAAAAATGTTGAATTCAGTGTAAAAGTTGTGGAGGGAATAGATGCCGGACTTGATAATGATAGCGAGGACATCAAAGATCAAATAGATAGGTTGGCAGATAATTTTATTAAACCCTTTGACTTAGCAAAAGCTCCTCTTATTAGGGTACAAATAGTAAGGCTGTCAGAGCAAAGACATATTCTGCTTTTGGACATGCACCATATAATATCGGATGGAACATCCATGGGTATTTTGGTTAAGGAGTTTGTAAGCCTTTACAAGGGAGAGAAACTAAAAGATTTAAGTGTGCAGTATAAGGACTATGCCGGATGGAAGAAGAGTATGGAAGAAGGGGATGCTTTATTAAAGCAAGAGGGCTACTGGTTAAGTAGGTTTCATGGGGAGATTCCGGTTCTTACTCTGCCTCTGGATTTTCCAAGGCCTGCAGTTAGGAGTTTTGAAGGAGATAGAATATGGTTTGAAATTGACAGTAGCTTAAAGCAAAGGCTCAAGGAATTGGGGACCAAAAAGGGAGCAAGCCTTTATATGGTTTTATTGGCTGCATACAACATATTGCTGTCCAAATATTCCGGTCAGGAGGATATAGTTGTTGGTTCACCAATAGCCGGGAGGAATCATCCTGATACGGAGAATATTGTGGGAATGTTTGTAAACACCTTGCCGCTAAGGAATTTCCCGGAAGGCAACAAGACCTTCTCCAATTTCCTTGACGAGGTGAGAAGAGATACATTAAGGGCTTATCAGAATCAGGACTATCAGTTTGAACAGCTGGTGGAAAAGCTGGGTGTAAAAAGAGATATGAGCCGAAACCCAATTTTTGATACAATGTTTGTTCTTCAGAACATGGAAATACCTGAAATAGAAATAGAGGAAGCAAGGTTCGTAAGGCATAACCTTAGGAATAAAGCAGCGAAGTTTGATATTACTCTGGAGGCGGAAGAAAATAGGAATGGGATAAGCTTCAGTCTGGAGTACAATACCGGTATTTTCAAGAGGGGGACAATAGAAAGACTTGCCCGTCACTTTAATAAAATACTGGAGGAGATTGCAAAAAACCCCCATAAAGAAATTTATAAGATTGACATGCTGGATAAAGAGGAAAAAGAGCAGATTCTTGTGGACTTTAACGACACGAAGAAAGAATACCCCAAGGACAAGACCCTGAGCCTGGTATTTGAGGAGCAGGTGGAAAGGACACCTAATGCGGTGGCGGTAATCTTTGGGGAAGAAAAGCTCACATACCTGGAGCTTAACCAAAGGGCCAATTCTTTGGCAAGGGTGCTGAGGCAAAAGGGTGTAGGCAAGGAAAGTATCGTAGCAATAATGCTGGAGCGTTCCACAGAGATGATGGTGGGGATACTGGCAGTATTGAAGGCAGGAGGTGCCTACCTTCCGATAAGCCCGTCGTATCCGGAGGAAAGAACCCGGTATATGCTGGAGGATAGCGGCACATCCCTTCTATTGACGAAAGAGGGGGGCTATGGGAAGAAATTTGAATTTTCTTTGGACCTTACGATACTGGACCTGGATGACCGTTCGTTGTACATGGGAGATGGATCAAACTTAGGTCCGGTAAATGACTCCGGAAGCCTTGCCTATGTGATATACACCTCGGGATCAACCGGGAAACCCAAGGGAGCTATGATAGAGCATTATTCTGTAATAAACCGCCTAAGCTGGATGCAGAATAAGTACCCCATAGGAAAAGAGGATACCATCCTTCAAAAAACTCCTTATACCTTTGACGTATCGGTGTGGGAGCTGTTCTGGTGGTTTTTTGTAGGGTCAAAGGTATGCTTCCTTGAGCCGGGCGGGGAAAAGGACCCGGGAGCGATAATTGATGAAGTGGAAAAGAATGATATAACCACCATGCACTTTGTTCCTTCCATGCTGAATATGTTTTTGGAGTATCTGGAGGAAGAAAGCGGATTGGAAAGGATTGCGAGCTTAAGACAGGTGTTTGCAAGCGGAGAGGCCTTAGGGACAAAGCAGGTGATAAGGTTTAACCGGCTGGCAGGAAAGAGACATGGTACAAGGCTCATAAATCTATACGGACCTACAGAGGCAACAGTCGATGTGTCTTACTTTGATTGTCCTTTGGGCGAAGAGATTGATCTTGTGCCCATAGGAAAGCCCATAGACAATATACGGCTGTACATAGTGGATCGGTACAACAACCTCCAACCGGTGGGAATACCGGGAGAGCTCTGTATAGCAGGGGATGGAGTAGGAAGAGGCTATTTGAATCGGCCCGAGCTTACCAAGGAGAAGTTTGTAACAGATCCCTTTACCGGTTTGGGCAGTAGAGAGAACGGGACTACATCGAAAGAGGTCATGTATAGAACCGGGGATTTGGCAAGGTGGCTTCCCGACGGCAATATAGAATACTTGGGAAGAATAGACCACCAGGTAAAGGTAAGGGGCTTTAGAATAGAACTGGGAGAGATAGAAGAAGAGCTTATAAAGCATGAGGATATAAAGGAAGCGGTGGTAATGGCAAGGGAAGATAAGGATGGCGGCAATTACCTTTGCGCATACATCACAGCGGACAGGGAAATTACTCCTGCAGAGCTTAGGGAGCATTTGACGAGAAACCTTCCGGAATACATGGTTCCGTCCTACTTCATGATGCTTGACAAAATGCCGTTGTCACCCAACGGAAAGGTTGACAGAAAGGCACTTCCTATGCCTTCAATCAATATAGATACTGAAGTTGAGTATACCCCTCCAGGCAACGAAATTGAGCACAAGATGGCAATGGTGTGGGAGAAAGTACTTCGACTTCCGAAGGTTGGAATCAATAATGACTTTTTTGAATTGGGAGGAGACTCGATAAAGGCAATACAGGTAGTTTCCTTGCTGGCACGGGAAGGAATAGATATTGAGGTAAAGGATATTCTTGTATATCGTACGATTGCAGGAATCCTCCTTAATGTGAAACCGAAGAATTTAAAGAACTACGGACAGGGAACTATTGAAGGAAGCTTTGGCAAAACGCCTGTGGTTGGCTGGTTCTTTAGCAGAGAATTCGACGACCCCGGTTATTATAATCAATCGGTTTTACTTAAGATGAAGAGGAAAATAGATATTACAAATCTCGAAAGGGTGTTTAAAAAGATAATAGAACACCATGATGCCTTGAGAATAAATTATTCGGCGGAAGATAAAAGACTGTATTATAATACCCGCCATCTTGAGGAGGATTTTAAAATTGAGACCTTTGATATTTCGGGTCTTGCGGAAAATGAACAAAAAGAAGCAATGATAAATATAGGGGAATCCCTTAAGGCGGGTTTTGATATAGAGAATGGACTTTTGATTAGGGTAGCTCTAATCAATTTTAACGAGAATGACACAAGACTTCTTATCACAATGCATCATCTGGTGGTTGACGGGGTTTCTTGGAGGATTATACTAGAGGATCTGTACACTGTATCTAAAGCAATAGAAAGGGGCAGTGAGATAATCCTTCCTCCAAAGACGGCTTCCCTCAAAGAGTGGTATGAAAAGCTGGATTCATTAAAGGATAGTTCAAAATTTCACGAAGAAAAAGAGTTCTGGCTTTCCAGTGACAGCGTTGAATTTAGGCTTCCGGAAGATTTTGAGACTTCGGATTCGAGCCTCAATACCGGTGCGGTGATTGAAGGAAGACTTGACATAGAGGAGACGGAAAAGCTCCTAAAGGATGCTCACAAGGCCTATAACACCAATGTGGAAGATATCCTTTTGATTGCTTTGGCAAAGACAATAAGGGAGTGGACAGGTCAAAGTGAAATGGTAATAGAGACAGAAAGCCACGGAAGGAACATCGATGATATTGATGTTTCCAGGACGGTGGGATGGTTTACCGCCATATACCCTTTAAAACTTGAGATTACCCGGGAGGATGTCGGGGAGCAGATAAAGGAAATAAAGGAGCAGATAAGATCGGTTCCTCAAAAAGGCATAGGGTACGGAATACTTAAATATTTAAGCCATGCTATACCGGAAAAGAGAGACATTGCGGAAATAAGGTTCAACTACCTCGGACGATTTGACCAAGAGGGAGACAATGATATTTTTGCTTATTCTATCATGAGTACCGGAAGGGATATTAGCATCAACAACTCTATGGCGGCAAAAATAGAGATAAATTGCATGGTAGTAAACAATGTGTTTAAAATAGATATTCTTTTTAGCGAAAAGATGTACAGGAAAGAAACCATGGAAGGTTTTAGAGACAGATACATGAAAAACCTTAAGGATATAGTAGAATATACAACTGCAACCCAGGAAGTATTTTTTACTCCATCAGACTTTGAGACACTAGATATAAATCAGGAAGATTTGGATATGTTGCTTGGTTAGAAATCAGGGGGGTTGACGTATGACAGCGAACAAGCTTGATAAAAAAAATATAGAGGATATATTGTCGTTGACTGCAATGCAGGAGGGGATACTGTTTCATTACAGAAGCAATCCCGAAAGCAGGCAGTATTTTGAACAGCTGAGCATGAGGATTGCGGGAAATCTAGATGCTGATATATTTAAAAAAGCATGGAATTTTACAGCACAGAACAATGAGGTCTTAAGAACGGTATTTAGATGGGAAAAGCTCGAAAAGCCGGTTCAGGTGGTTTTAAGAAACTATGAGATTCCGGTGAGGGTCTATGATATTTCCGAATATGAAGAGGAAGAAATACAAAGACAGCTCGAGGCAATAAAGGAAAAGGACAGGAAAGAAGGCATAGACATAAGCACGGAGCCCTTCAGAATAACTCTTTGCAAGCTCAAGAAGGACAGGTATGAGGTTATTTTATCCAATCACCACATACTCTACGATGGCTGGAGCAACTCCGTAATTCTTAAGGAGTTTTTAGAAGCGTACGATGCTTTTGAAAAAGGCCAACAGCCGCTAAGGACTGCAAAGAATCGGTATAGAGAATTTGTGAAATGGCATCAAGGCCGGGATATCAATACACAGAAAAGCTATTGGACAAAGTATCTTGAAGGGATGGAAAGCAGGACGCTGCTGCCCTGGGATTCAAAAAAGCAGGGGGAGATAAAAAAGGCCCAGGTGTATACCCTTGAGATTGAAAAGGAAAAAGCCCATAGAATAAAGAATTTTGCCCGGGAGCAAAAGGTGGCTTTGGCATCGGTTTTATACGCAGCTTGGGGAATACTACTTCAGAGGTATAATAATTCGGAGGATGTTATCTTCGGTACTACGGTATCGGGCAGAACGGCAAAAATAAATGGGATTGAGAATATGGTGGGCCTCTTTATAAACACACCCCCACTTCGGATCAGGTCAAAAGCTGGTGAGCAGGTATCCGGCCTGCTGGATGAAGTGGAAAAATCCCTCAGGGATAGGGGACCTTATGAAGACACTCCCCTGACAGAAATCAAAGCTTGCAGCAGTATGGATAGTAAAGAGACTTTGTTTGATTCTATAATGGTAATTGAAAACTATCCTCTGGATAAGCAGATGATGAGCAAAGACAGCTGTCTTGCGATAGAGTCCTTTTCCATGTTTGAAATGACTAATTTTGATATTGCTGTTGCGGTATCGGTGTTTGACGGCATGGAGTTGGAATTTATTTACAATAGTGATGTGTTTTGCTTAAGTACTATAGAAAGGATGTCCGGGCAGCTAATAAATATTATCGATTGCATGGTTTCAAACCCTTGTATTGAGGTTTCAAAAATAGATATTTTATCAAAAAATGAAAGAGATGAAATTTTATATAGATATAACAATACAGCTACTCTATATCCAAAGAATAGAACTTTGAGCCAGTTGTTTGAAGAACAGGCCCAAAGGGTTCCGGAAAATATAGCCCTTGTTTTTGAGGGTATGGAAATGACATATAGAGAGCTTAATGAAAAGGCCAATCGCTTCGCAAATTTCCTAAGGAAAAAAGGAGTGGCAGCGGAAAGCATAGTAGGTGTACTTTTGGAACGCTCACCGGATATGATTGTTGCTATTTTGGGAATTTTGAAAGCGGGAGGGGCTTATCTTCCTATAGACCCGGAGTATCCCGCAGAAAGGATTGCTTCAATCATTCGTGACTCGGGTACTAGATTACTGGTTTTGGGTGCAGGGCTCGAAGCGAAGCTTTCATCAGAGGATCCTTCGCCGGAACTTATTGTAATGGGTGGAAATAACGATGATTTTCAGCATGAAGATGGGGAAAATATCGAGTGTATAAACTCTTCCGAAAGCCTAGCTTATGTTATGTACACTTCCGGTTCTACCGGTATGCCCAAAGGAAACCTTACCACTCACTATAATATAAGCAGAGTGGTTAAAAATACCAATTATATTGATATTACCGACAGGGATACATTACTGCAGCTGTCCAATTATGCTTTTGACGGCTCTACCTTTGATATTTTCGGGGCGCTTCTGAACGGAGCAAAGCTTGTCTTGGTCAAAAGTCAGACTTTACTGGA
Source organism: Acetivibrio mesophilus (assembly GCF_004102745.1). Taxonomy (GTDB): domain Bacteria; phylum Bacillota; class Clostridia; order Acetivibrionales; family Acetivibrionaceae; genus Hungateiclostridium; species Hungateiclostridium mesophilum. Next base: position 25,741 of record NZ_RLII01000008.1, read on the forward strand.
TATTCTTGAGTTGTCAAGACTTATAGAGAACGAAAAGATAACGGTATTTTTCATAACTACAGCTTTGTTCAATACTCTTGCGGACCTAAACCCCCAATGCTTTAAAAATGTCAGAAAAGTACTCTTCGGAGGGGAAAGAGTCTCGGTACCTCATGTCAGGAAGGTATTGGACTGTGTGGGTCCGGGGCGGTTGATACATGTTTACGGACCTACGGAAAGTACTGTTTTTGCCTCATACCACTTTATTGATGCCGTAGGAGACGAGGATGCAACCATACCGATTGGAAAGCCTTTATCCAACACAAAGATATATGTTGTAGATAAAAATAACAACCTCCAGCCTTTTGGAGCTCAAGGGGAATTGTGCATAGCTGGGGACGGATTGGCAAAGGGTTATCTTAATCGGCCGGAATTAACTAAAGAAAAATTTGTCCCGAATCCCTTTGAGGCATATGACAATGAAAGGTGCAATGAAGGTGGTAAAGACAAGGAATGTAAATTGATGTACAGGACCGGAGACCTTGTCCGATGGCGCTCAGATGGCAGTATCGAATTTATTGACAGAATAGATACCCAAGTGAAGCTTAGGGGATTTAGGGTAGAACTTGGAGAGATAGAGGCGAGGATTCTTGAATATGAAGGAATCAGAGAAGGAGTTGTGATTGCCCGGGAAGACAAGAAGGGAAGTAAATACCTGTGTGCTTACTTTACGTCAAAAGAGGAAATCTCTTTGTCCTGCCTTCGGGAGTATTTGCTGGCAAAGCTTCCTGCGTACATGGTTCCCGCTAGCTTTATCAGACTTGAGGAAATGCCCCTTAACTCCAACGGTAAGATCGACAAAAGGAGACTGCCGGAGCCAGAAACGGACAAAGCATCAGGAAGTGAATATACTCCTTTAGAGGGGGAAACGGAAGAAAAGTTGGCTCGATTGTGGGAAGAAGTGCTGGGAGTCGACAGGGTCGGAGCGAAGGACAATTTCTTTGAACTGGGAGGACATTCCCTGAAGGCTACGGTTCTGGCAGCGCGCATACATCGTGAGTTCAATAAGTCAATACCCTTGTCAAAAATACTGACAACCCCAAACTTAAGGGAGCTTGCCGGCTGCATTGACGCCTTAGGGGAAAGTGTATACTTGAAGATAAATCCGGTAGAGGAAAATGAAGGTTATCCAAAGGGGATTTATCCGGCATCTTCTTCTCAGAAAAGAATGTTTGTGCAGCAGCAGTTCGAAGGAATAGGAATAAGCTACAATATGCCTCTGGCTTTATTGGTGGAAGGGCCAATTGATCCTGATAGGTTAAGAAGGGCTTTTAAGGGTCTTGTTATGAGGCATGAGCCCTTACGGACCTCTTTTGGAATCCATAATGGGGAAATAGTTCAGATAATTCAGAGTGAAGCGGATTTTGAGGTGGCCTTTCTGGAATGTGATGAGGAAAAGGTTTACAGTTTATTAATGGAACAGGTAAAGCCCTTTGTTCTGGAACAGGCGCCGCTGTTTCGGGTTGTGTTGGTAAAAATTAGGGATAATAAACACATTCTCCTCATGGATATGCATCACATAATATCGGACGGAGTTTCGGTTGCCATATTGGTGAAAGAATTTGGAGAGTTGTACAACGGTGGGAAGCTGACGGATTTGAGGATACAGTATAAGGATTTTACTTATTGGAACAACAAACGTCTTCAAGATGCGGCAATGAAAAAACAGGAGGAATTCTGGGTTAAGACTTTAGAAGGGGATATTCCTGTCCTTGATATGCCGTCGGATTTTAACCGATCCGACAGCAGAACTTTTGTCGGGGATACAGTGGAATTTAATTTGGGAGTTGAGACCTCGGCTTTATTGAATGCTTTGGCGCAAAAACATGGAATTACTTTAAATAGCTTGCTTTTTTCTGTCTACACAGCTCTTTTGCATAGGTACACCGGTCAGGAGGATATAATTATCGGTTCTTTATCTGCCGGCAGAAATCATCCTGACTTGGAAAACATGGTGGGGATGTTCAACAACTTCCTTCCAATAAGGAGCAAAATAAATGCAACCGCTACCTTTGAGGAACTGATGGGCAGTGTAAACAGCGCATTGGTGAAAGCGTATGAAAATCAAGATTATCCCTATGACATGATGGTGGAAAAGCTAGGTTGCAGGCCAGAGGTTTCCAGAAATCCCTTTTTTGATACCATGCTTATTTTCCATAATGAAATCGAGAGGGATATCAGCTTGGGAATAGACGGATTATCCTTTGATATGTATAAATTGAATAACCATACGTCCAAACTGGACTTTAAGCTTGACGTATATTTAGGTAGGGCCGGTAGTTTGGAGTGCATTATCGAGTACAATACGTCACTTTTCAAAAAAGAAACCGTAAATAGACTGGCAAAACATTTTGTAAATATTATAAAAGAAATCCTGCAAAACCCGGCTAAGCAGATTTCCCAGATAGAGATGCTGGAAAAAGAGGAAAAAGAGAAGATTCTCGTGGACTTTAACGACACGAAGAAAGAATACCCCAAGGACAAGACCCTGAGCCTGGTATTTGAGGAGCAGGTGGAAAGGACACCTAATGATGTGGCGGTAATTTTTGGGGAGGAAAAGCTCACATACCTGGAGCTTAACCAAAGGGCCAATTCTTTGGCAAGGGTGCTGAGGCAAAAGGGTGTAGGCAAGGAAAGTATCGTAGCAATAATGCTGGAGCGTTCCACAGAGATGATGGTGGGGATACTGGCAGCATTGAAGGCAGGAGGTGCCTACCTTCCGATAAGCCCGTCGTATCCGGAGGAAAGAATCCGGTATATGTTGGAGGATAGCGGCACATCCCTTCTATTGACGAAAGAGGGGGGCTATGGGAAGAAATTTGAATTTTCTTTGGACCTTACGATACTGGACCTGGATGACCGTTCGTTGTACATGGGAGATGGATCAAACTTAGATCCGGTAAATGACTCCGGAAGCCTTGCCTATGTGATATACACCTCGGGATCAACCGGGAAACCCAAGGGAGCTATGATAGAGCATTATTCTGTAATAAACCGCCTAAGCTGGATGCAGAATAAGTACCCCATAGGAAAAGAGGATACCATCCTTCAAAAAACTCCTTATACCTTTGACGTATCGGTGTGGGAGCTGTTCTGGTGGTTTTTTGTAGGGTCAAAGGTATGCTTCCTTGAGCCGGGCGGGGAAAAGGACCCAGGAGCGATAATTGATGAAGTGGAAAAGAACGGTATAACCACCATGCACTTTGTACCTTCCATGCTGAATATGTTTTTGGAGTATCTGGAGGAAGGAAGCGGATTGGAAAGGATTGCGAGCCTAAGACAGGTGTTTGCAAGCGGAGAGGCCTTAGGGACAAAGCAGGTGATAAGGTTTAATCGGCTGGCAGGAAAGAGACATGGTACAAGGCTCATAAATCTATATGGACCTACGGAGGCAACAGTGGATGTGTCTTACTTTGATTGTCCTTTGGGCGAAGAGATTGATCTTGTGCCCATAGGAAAGCCCATAGACAATATAAGGCTGTACATAGTGGATCGTTACAATAACCTCCAACCGGTGGGAATACCGGGAGAACTCTGTATAGCAGGGGATGGAGTAGGAAGAGGCTATTTGAATCGGCCCGAGCTTACCAAGGAGAAGTTTGTAACAGATCCCTTTACCGGTTTGGGCAGTAGAGAGAACGGGACTACATCGAAAGAGGTCATGTATAGAACCGGGGATTTGGCAAGGTGGCTTCCTGACGGCAATATAGAATACTTGGGAAGAATAGACCACCAGGTAAAGGTAAGGGGCTTTAGAATAGAACCGGGAGAGATAGAAGAAGAGCTTTTAAAGCATGGAGATATAAAAGAAGCAGTGGTGATGGCAAGGAAAGATAAGGATGGCGGAAATTACCTTTGCGCATACATCACAGCGGATAGGGAGATTACTCATGCAGAGCTTAGGGAGCATTTGACGAGAAACCTTCCGGAATACATGGTTCCGTCCTACTTCATGAGGCTTGACAAAATGCCGTTGTCACCCAACGGAAAGGTTGACAGAAAAGCACTTCCCATACCTACGGGAAACATAAACACTGGAGTGGAGTATGTAGAACCGACAAGTATAATTGAAAAGAAGCTGGCAGAAATTTGGCAGGAAGTGCTTGAATGCAAGAAAGTAGGAGTAAACGACAACTTCTTTGAACTGGGAGGACATTCGTTAAAGGCTGCTATTCTTGTATCAAGGATACATAAAGAGTTTAATGTCCAGATATCCTTGGGAGAGATATTTAAGGCTTCCACTATCAAGCAAATTGCAGAAAAGATAGAGGGGGCGGGGAGAAATATATATTCTTCAATTGTCCATCTTGATGAAAAGAATTACCGGACTTCGGGAGAAGATTCGGCGGTGTACCCGGTGTCTTCGGCTCAAAAACGTCTATTCATCTTAGAGAGGATGGCCAATATTGGTACCACCTATAATTTGCCCGGGGTATTGACCGTTGAGGGGGATATAGACCTAGAAGCTTTTGAGAAGGCGTTTCAAAAATTGATTGATAGACATGAGACATTGAGGACCTCCTTTGAATTATCTGATGGCGAGCCCGTTCAGAGGGTTCATAGGCGTGTGGACTTTAAACTTGGGTATAAAAAGGCAGATGCCGATAAGGCAGAAGATATAATCAAAGGCTTTATAAGGAAATTCGATATTGGAACTGCTCCCCTTTTTAGAGCAGAGCTAGTGAAAATAGGCGAGAAGAAACACTTGCTGATGTTCGATATGCATCACATTATATCCGATGGAGTTACTGCTGTTATACTGGTGAAGGAATTCATTGAGCTATATAGCCAAAAGAATTTGAGTCCATTGAGGATACAATATAGGGACTATGCCGTATGGCAAAACAGTCTTCTTGAATCGGAGATTATCAAAAAACAGCAAGAGTACTGGCAAAATGCTTTTTCCGGCGATATACCTGTTCTCAACTTGCCTCTGGATTATCCAAGGCCTTCAATACAAAGCTATGAAGGAGACCGGGTAAGATTTACTTTGTCAAAGGAACTGGTAAAAGGTCTGAAAACTGTTGCGGCAAATACCGGCACAACCCTTTATATGGTGCTTATAGCAGCCTATAATGTTCTCCTTTACAAGTATACCGGGCAGGAGGATATAATAGTCGGTTCGCCCACCGCGGGAAGACCCCATGCGGACTTGGAAAACCTAGCCGGAATGTTTGTAAATACCCTTGCTTTGAGAAATTATCCGAAGAACGAAAAAGTCTTCAGCGGTTTTCTTGAAGAGGTTAAAAGCAATGTGTTGAACGCTTTGGAAAATCAGGAATTCCAGTTTGAGAAGCTTATAGAGGTGCTGGATTTAAAAAGGGATTTGAGTAGAAATCCGTTGTTTGACACCCTGTTTGTGCTTCAAAACATGGGAATACCGGAGATGGATGTCGGGGGCTTGAAATTTATTCCCTTTGAATTTGAAAATAGGGTTTCCAAATTTGACATTACATTGGAAGCTATTGAGAACAAGGATGATATAAGGTTTAATTTAGAGTACAATACCAGTATTTTCAAGAGGGAGACGATAGAAAGACTTGCCCGTCACTTTAATAAAATACTGGAGGAGATTGCAAAAAACCCCTATAAAGAAATTTCCCAGATAGAGATGCTGACAAAAGGGGAAAAAGAGCAGATTCTCGTGGACTTTAACGACACGAAGAAAGAATACCCCAAGGACAAGACCCTGAGCCTGGTATTTGAGGAGCAGGTGGAAAGGACACCTAATGCGGTGGCGGTAATTTTTGGGGAAGAAAAGCTCACATACCTGGAGCTTAACCAAAGGGCCAATTCTTTGGCAAGGGTGCTGAGGCAAAAGGGTGTAGGCAAGGAAAGTATCGTAGCAATAATGCTGGAGCGTTCCACAGAGATGATGGTGGGGATACTGGCAGTATTGAAGGCAGGAGGTGCCTACCTTCCGATAAGCCCGTCGTATCCGGAGGAAAGAATCCGGTATATGTTGGAGGATAGCGGCACATCCCTTCTATTGACGAAAGAGGGGGGCTATGGGAAGAAATTTGAATTTTCTTTGGACCTTACGATACTGGACCTGGATGATCGGTCGTTGTACATGGGAGATGGATCAAACTTAGATCCGGTGAATGACTCCGGAAGCCTTGCCTATGTGATATACACCTCGGGATCAACCGGGAAACCCAAGGGAGCTATGATAGAACATTATTCTGTAATAAACCGCCTAAGCTGGATGCAGAATAAGTACCCCATAGGAAAAGAGGATACCATCCTTCAAAAAACTCCTTATACCTTTGACGTATCGGTGTGGGAGCTGTTCTGGTGGTTTTTTGTAGGGTCAAAGGTATGCTTCCTTGAGCCGGGAGGGGAAAAGGACCCGGGAGCGATAATTGATGAAGTGGAAAAGAACGGTATAACCACCATGCACTTTGTACCTTCCATGCTGAATATGTTTTTGGAGTATCTGGAGGAAGGAAGCGGATTGGAAAGGATTGCGAGCCTAAGACAGGTGTTTGCAAGCGGAGAGGCCTTAGGGACAAAGCAGGTGATAAGGTTTAATCGGCTGGCAGGAAAGAGACATGGTACAAGGCTCATAAATCTATATGGACCTACGGAGGCAACAGTGGATGTGTCTTACTTTGATTGTCCTTTGTGCGAAGAGATTGATCTTGTACCCATAGGAAAGCCCATAGACAATATTAGGCTGTACATAGTGGATCGGTACAACAACCTCCAACCGGTGGGAATACCGGGAGAACTCTGTATAGCAGGGGATGGAGTAGGAAGAGGATATTTGAATCGACCCGAGCTTACCAAGGAGAAGTTTGTAACAGATCCCTTTACCGGTTTGGGCAGTAGAGAGAACGGGACTACATCGAAAGAGGTCATGTATAGAACCGGGGATTTGGCAAGGTGGCTTCCCGACGGCAATATAGAATACTTGGGAAGAATAGACCACCAGGTAAAGGTAAGGGGCTTTAGAATAGAACTGGGAGAGATAGAAGAAGAGCTTATAAAGCATGAGGATATAAAGGAAGCGGTGGTAATGGCAAGGGAAGATAAGGATGGCGGCAATTACCTTTCCGCATACATCACAGCGGACAGGGAGATTACTCCTGCAGAGCTTAGGGAGCATTTGACGAGAAACCTTCCGGAATACATGGTTCCGTCCTACTTCGTGAGGCTTGACAAAATGCCGTTGTCACCCAACGGAAAGGTTGACAGAAAAGCACTTCCCATACCTACGGGAAACATAAACACTGGAGTGGAGTATGTAGAACCGACGAGTATAATTGAAAAGAAGTTGGCAGAAATTTGGAAGGAGGTTCTGGGAGCAGAAATTGTTGGTGTAAAAGATAATTTCTTTGATCTGGGCGGTAACTCGCTGTTATTGATAAGAATGCATTCAAAGCTGGAGGCATTATATCCGGGTAAGGTTAGCATTACGGATATTTTTTCCCACCCCACAGTCTCAAAACTGGCGGAGTTTATTGAAAGAAAAGAGAGTCTACGGGGAGAAAGGCCGAAATTGGTATCCTTTGAGCTTCCGGCTGAGTACTTTAACCGGGATGGCAACAGAGATTTTGGTTCTGCTTTTAAGTTTGCGATAAGGAACGAAATAGTGAAAAAATTGAGAGCAATGGCAGAAAAAGAAGATGTGGATGAGATAGATATTTTGCTTTCCGCGTATATATATCTTCTTGCAGGGACTGCAAAAAAGCAGGATGTTACAGTGCCCACAATGCTTGATGACAGCGGTAGGATAACTGCAATAAGTGTGGATTTGAAGGAAGTTGATGATTTCGGTCAACTTGGAAGACTGATAAAAAGTAAGCGGATTTGCGACATGGAAATAGGATACACATTGGAGGATATAAGTGAAGAATCGGTAATCAGAAAGGGTGCTTTCTCAATACTGCCTTTCTTCTATAGCAAGAGTAGCTTCAAAAAGTCGCGGAATTTAACAAGAATCTTCGACATTGCTTTTGAGATAGACAATCAAAAGGCCAATATCTCAGTTGTATGTGAGTTCGATGCATCAAGGCTAAAGAGTGAAAAGATCAAGGAATTGGTTAACAACTATATGAAAGTAGTTGAATTCATTATAACGAGCAAATAACATATAAAAAGTTTTAGCCTTAATAAAGGCTGGATAAAAAATATAGGGGGTAAAAAAATGAAAAAGTATTTAAAAATGATATGTAATTTATTATTGTATGTGGGCACGTATTTTGTAGTCATCAAATCTCTGGTTGCCTTCGGAAAAGGGTATATACTTAACAAGCCCTACATAGGACCATGGCTTAACGATAACTCGCTTATAGTAACTGTTACTAGCGATTTGATTCAGTTTACCATCTTCTATTTCATTTTTAAGAAGTTTAAAGGTAAAAGCCTCTTGGAACATGTTAAGCTGACACAAAGCATCAGCATAAAGAACATAATAACTATTTCTATCATTGGAATAGCATCTGGATTTTTCACCTCATCGGTAATTAAACTTCCCTTTGTTACGGAGAGGTATTCGGACCTGGTAGGAATAATGAGATATATGTTTGTGGACGGCGGAAGTTTTGTGATTTTCCTCTTATTCCTGATAGTAGGCTCGGTGTTTAAGGAAATATTATTCAGGGGGTTGATTTTCAACGAGTTTAAAGAAAGTCTACCCGCTGCATTGGCCATAGTACTTCAGGGACTTATGTACGGTCTGATGTTCTTTGGTACAAATCTGCCTTTACTGTCCTACGGATTCTTTGGTGCTGTTTTGTTTGTACTGTTGTATCTGTGGGTTAAATCCCTGTGGGCTTCAATAATTGCACAGGCGACATGCCAAGGATGCATGTATATTCTGATGTTGACAGAGGACTCAATACTGAATGCCGGTTCGGCGGTACCTACATTAATAATAAGTTCCATCATTGTGCTTGCGGCATCGGTTTATTTAATGAGAAGCTGCAAAGCTGAAAAATCAGTGAGTGAAAATGCTATTGCGGCATAGGGTCAAAAAGGAGGGTATGGATATGAAAAAATATCTTAAGATGTCAGGTTTAATAGTTGCGTACTTGGTAATTTTATATGCCGTAATGAGTGGCGTGAAATGGTTTGTCTTTAATGTTTGCTCCTTAAATAAGACGCTTAATGATTTCCTTTGGAGCAACCGTACACTTTTCAGCTTTACAATTTCGATTATAACAGTTTGTATATATTATGTTATTTTTAAACTGAGAGGCAAAAACCTGTTTAAAGTGTGTAGTTTTCAAAAGATGGAGGTAAAAGATGTACTTGGAATAACTATGATGGGAATCTCAATGAGTATATTTACCACTTCCTTTACCTCCATAAGTTTTATTGGCAGTGCATTTCCTCAATTTGAAGAATACATGAAAGGCTTTTTTGAATCAAAAGGAAGTTTTCTCATTCTTGTAGCCATGCTTATCGTCTTGCCGATGTTTGAGGAAATAATTTTTAGAGGCATTATTTTCAATGAGTTGAGGGAGAATATACCCCTTATTGCTGCAATTATAGTTCAGGCTGTAATATATGGAATTCTGCAGTTTAGTCCTGTCTTGGGAACCTATGCAGCAATAGGCTCAATGATATATGTACTTCCATACATCTGGACCCGTTCCCTTTTTGGTTCCATATTGGTTCAGGATACATGCATATTAAGCCTTCTCATACTTAGAAGGACGGGCATAAAGGAAGTTTTGGCAGGTACTGGCGATGCTGTATTAATACTGCTCTCCCTGATAGGAGTAGTAGGGATGTTTGTGTTTGCATATTTTGTTTGGAAGGACTCGACAAAGAAGCAAAGTACCATGAAAACGGTTGAAGCTTTGAATTAAAAGGATTTATAGCCTATATAGCCTGGAAACGTAAATTGGATGATAATACAGTCAAATAAATTAGAGATTTAGGGTGGTTTTTATGTTGGATATTAATATGATTGAGTTAGGTAAAACAGAGGGACAAAGTATCGGTGAAATAGAAGAAATATCTTCAAAGGATATAGCAATAATAGGGATGGCTGCAAAGCTTCCCGAGGCTAACAGCATCGATGAGTTCTGGGAAAATATGAGAAACGGTTTGGATTGTGTAAAAGAGTTTCCCGACAGTAGAAAACAGGATGCCGACAGGTATATAAACTTTAAGTACGGCGGAATTAATGGGGTAAAATACAGGGCTGGAGCTTACTTGGACGAAATCGACAAATTCGATTGCAGATTCTTTAATATTTCTCCAAAAGAGGCCAGCCTGATGGATCCTAACCAGAGGATGTTTCTCGAAACAGCGTGGGAGGCAATAGAGGACTCGGGATATGGCAGCAAGGGCATTGAAGGAAGTGAAACGGGAGTATATCTTGGTTATGTCTCAGGCCTTGAATACAAACAGTTTGTGTCTGAGGTGGAACCATCGTCGGCAATGGCTTCCATACCGGGAAATATAGCCGCTATAATAGCGGGAAGAGTTTCCTACATGCTGGATTTGAGAGGGCCGAGCATCATTGTGGATACGGCATGTTCATCATCCCTTGTTGCGGTACACATGGCATGTATGGGCCTAAGAAACGGTGATTGCGAAATGGCTATAGCCGGGAGCGTAAAACTTAGCCTATTGCCCCTTCATACCGGTGAAAAATTTGGTATAGAGTCCGAAGACGGCAGGACGAGAGCTTTTGATGACAGTTCTGACGGCACCGGAATGGGAGAAGGTGTGGTGGCTGTCCTGCTAAAGCCTTTAAGCAAGGCTGTAAGAGACGGAGACAGGATTTATGCTGTGATTAAGGGCAGTGCGGCAAATCAGGATGGAAGATCCATAGGACTTACCGCTCCTAACGCAGCAGCTCAGGAGAGAGTAATACTGAAGGCGTGGAAAGATGCGGGAATTGATCCCGAGACCATAACCTATATAGAAACTCACGGTACCGGCACCAAGCTTGGAGACCCCATTGAGATAGAAGGTATAACAAAGGCATTTAGAAGATACACCGATAAAAAACAGTTTTGTGCCGTGGGAGCTCTAAAGACAAACATAGGTCACTTGGACAATGCTTCAGGAATAGCGGGTATGGTAAGGGCTGTACTGGCTCTGGGTAAAAAAGAGATACCTCCTATTCTTCATTTTGAAAGACCCAACAGAAAGATAAATTTTGCGGAATCCCCCTTATATATAAATAAGGTGCTGTCACCATGGAATACGGCAGGATTTCCAAGAAGGTGCGGTGTCAGTGCCTTCGGACTTAGCGGTACAAACTGCCATGTAATTTTGGAAGAACCTCCGACAAATACCGAAATGGTAGATAGGTACGATGAGGGTATAAAAGTATTGACTCTTTCGGCGAGAAGTCCGGAAGCTTTGCGTAAGTTGATTGCTGGATACAAAAAAATGGCCAAAGAAGATGATGGACAGTTGTTGGAAGATATTTGCTATACGGCTACGACAGGTCGAGGACATTATGAATACAGACTTGCATTAATGCTGAAGGATAAAGAAGATTTTAAGGTCAAAATCAACAAGATAGCTGATTCGGACATAACAAGTTCTTCCGAGAACTGGGTCTTTTACGGAGAATGTAAGGGGACAGAAAGCAATGATAATAGCCGAATTGCCGAAAAAATGCTCCGTCAGTTTACTGAGGAAGGAAAGAAAAATGAAGTCTTGCTGTCGGAAATATTGAAGCTTTATGTAGATGGTGCCTCCCTTGACTGGGAAGAGATGTACAGGGGTGAAAACAGGAAAAAGGCAGGTGTTCCTGTATATCCCTTTGAAAGAACAAGGTGCTGGCTGGAAATCCCCGAGAATCCGGTTAAGACTCAAAAACAGGCAGAGCCTTTGGAGGATAAGGCAAATAGTAACACTGACATAAAGACCGATTGTGATGAAAAGGATGACGAAGTAATAAATATTTTGCTCAAGGGAAGAGAAAATGGAATATATACCAATACGGAAATGATTACGGCAAAGGTATGGGCTGAAGCTTTGGGATACAGTGAAATAGATATTTGCGAAGATTTCTATGAGCTTGGTGGAGATTCCATAATAGCATCTACCATAGCAAACATGCTGAGCAAGGAAATAGGAGCCGTTATAAGTTCGGCTGATATTCTAGAATATACTACCATTGAAGAGCTGGCGGATTATCTTGATCAAGAATATGGAAAAGAGGCTTCAGATAAAAGAAGCTTTACATACATAGAGCCGGTGGAGAAAAGGGAATATTACCCTGCATCCTCGGCACAAAAACGGCTGTTTGTATTAGGACAGCTAAAAGAAATAGATACCTGCTACAACATGCCCGGGGCAATGATAATAGAAGGCAATTTGGATAGGAATCGGTTTGAAGAAGCCTTTAAAACCCTTGTAAAAAGGCATGAAACATTAAGAACATCCTTTATGACCATAAATGGAGAAATAGTTCAGGTAGTAAAGGATAGCATAGATTTTGAGGTGGAATACTTAAGGCCGGAGCTTATAAACCAAAGCGAAGAAGAAACGATAAGAGATCTGATGGAAGACTTTGTAAGACCCTTTGATCTAGGGACAGCTCCCCTTCTTAAGGTTGGACTTGCAGAATTAGGAAAGGATAGGCATATCATGATGTTTGATATGCATCACATAATTTCCGACGGTACTTCTATGGCCATTCTCGTTAGGGAAATAATTGAGTTATACAACGGAAAAACACTTCCTACGCTTAGAATACAGTACAGGGATTTCTCCGAGTGGCAGAATAGGATGCTTCACTCGGAAACCATTAAAAAGCAAGAGGAGTACTGGCTAAAAAGGTTCGCAGGAGAGATACCGTTGCTGGACATGCCCTGCGATTATCCGAGACCTGCAGTAAAAAGCTTTGCCGGGGACAAGCTGGATTTTGTTATTGATAAGGAACTTACCTCTGAAGCAAACCGACTGGCAAGGGAAACGGGAACCACCCTTTACATGGTATTGCTGGCAGCTTACAATATACTTCTTTCAAAATACTCAAACCAAGAGGATATTATTGTGGGTTCTCCGATTGCCGGCAGGCCCCATGCCGATCTTGAAAACATAATAGGTATGTTCGTAAATGCTCTGCCCATGAGAAATTGTGTAAAGGCGGATCAATCCTTTTCGGATTTTCTAAACACCGTCAAGCAATGTGCACTGGAGGCTTACGAAAATCAGGACTATCAGTTTGAAATGCTTGTAGAAAAACTCAATGTTGAGGTAAAACCCGGGCGCAGTCCGATATTTGATGTGGCCTTTGTCCTTCAAAACATGAATATGCCTAAGATGGAGATTGACGGACTTAAGTTTATACCACTAAGGGATGAAGCAAAAATATCGAAATCGGATTTGACAGTACTTGCGACAGAAGATGAAGAGAAAATAACCCTTGTTTTTGAATATTGCACAAAGCTGTTCACGCCACAAACAATAGAGCGTTTGGCGAGGGATTATATAAAAATACTTAAGGTTGTAACATTGGACAGAAAGGTTCAAATTCAGGATATTGAGCTATTGGACAGTGAAGAGAAAAATAGAATGATATCCAAGATTCAGAATGCAGAGGATATTTCAAGCAAGCTTATAGATGAAGACTTTGGAGATATTTAGATTGTAGGAAAATATAATGTGCGTAAACGGTGATAAGTTTATAGCCTTGGAGAAAGGACATAAGTTCAAGGGGGGAAACGGGATATGAGTAATGATGTATTAAATCTATACAGGGAGTATGAGGAGTCGAGAAAATACTGGGAGAATAAACTTGGGGGAGAGATTAACGAACTTAAAATTCCTGCCGATTTTACAAGAACATATAGAAATAAAAGGGGTAGCTGTGAAATTGCCTTAGATGAAGGCCTTTGCGGAAAGTTGACAGCCCTTGCAAAAAATCAGGATCTTCTATTATACATAATTATGATGACAGGACTTAAAATTTTGCTTTACAGATATACGGGGCAGGAGGACATTGTTGTTGCCTCTCCGCTCTATAAGGATGAAGATGTGCAAAAGACCAACAGGTATATAGTCCTTAGGGATTTGCTTAAAGAGAATATGACCTTTAAAGAGCTCCTTATGGATGTAAAGAAAACAGTATCCGAAGGGATTAAGAATCAGTATTTTCCCTTAGAAAAGCTGATAGAGCAGATTGAGGATAACAGGGGAGGGAAGCTTGCAGCCCGAGTCGGTTTAATGATGGAGGGTATTCATAAAAGAGAAGCCTATGAAGAGGTTGTAAGCTCTCCGGATTCATATTTTGACTTTACAATTGTGGCAAGGGACGGAAGGATTACAGTTCGTGCCGAATACAATGCCGCTCTTTTCAAAGAGGAATCAATAAGGGCTTTATTGGAGCGCTATGTTTACATATTTACGCAGGCAGTATCGGATATTAATACAAAGCTTGGGGACTTTTCGATAACGACGGAAGAAGAAAAGAAAAGAATATTGTTTGATTTTAACAACACCAAAGCCTATTATCCTGAAGATAAAACGATACATGAGCTTTTTAGTGAACAGGCGGCCAAAACTCCGGATAATATTGCGGTGGTGTTTAATGAACAAGAACTTACCTATAGAGAGCTGGAACATAAGTCAAACAGGCTGGCGAACTATCTTATTGCAGCCCACAATATAGAGCCGGATACCTTGGTGGGAATCTTTATTGAGAACAGTATTGAGCAGATTGTGGCTATCCTTGGGATATTGAAGGCCGGGGGTGCTTACGTGCCGATATCCACAACCCTTCCGGAGGAACGCATTAAGACAATGATTGATGATTCCAAAATCCGTCTTGTGCTTTCCACTGCAAAGAATATCAAAATGCTGAATAAACTACAGTGGGAATGTGAGAGCTTTGAAGCTTTCCTATGCCTTGATACCGAAGACATCTACTCTGAGAATGAGGCAGAAGAAAGCGGACTTATGGATAAAAAACTTTGGGAATATATAGGCCAAAACTCAGTGGATGAAATAACCGGAGGAGGATGGGCAAGCAGTTATACCGGTGAAGCACTTTCAAAGAAAGAGATGGACGAATATGCAGAAAACATCTTTTTGAAGCTTAAACCATATTTGAATTCGAAGACAAGGGTGCTGGAAATAGGTTGTGCTTCAGGTATAAGCATGTTCCGTATAGCTCCCTATGTGGGAATGTACTATGGCACCGACCTATCCGGTGTCATTATCGAGAAAGATAGAGAAAGGGCCGAGAAGGAGAATCTTAAGAATATACGCTTAGAATGTCTTCCCGCTCATGAGATAGATAAGATTGAAGAAAAGGACTTTGACATTGTAATCATCAACAGTGTTATTCAGGCTTTCAGCGGTCATAACTATTTGCGCCAGGTCATTAAAAAATCGGTAAACCTTATGAGTGAAAAGGGCATATTGTTTATCGGAGATATAATGGATCAGGATAAAAAATATGAGCTTCTTGATTCTTTGCTTGAATTCAAGAGAAATAACCCCCAATACGATACAAAGACCGATGTAAGTGAAGAACTCTTTGTATCAAGGAGATTTTTTGAAGATGTGGCAGTTGAGATGAGAGAAGTTGCAAAAGTGGATTTCTCAACAAAAATCCATACTATAGAAAATGAGCTTACAAGGTATCGTTATGATGCTGTCATGCAAATTGACAAAAACAACAAAGAGAAAGTGTTGGCACCCAAACATAAATACCAGTATGACATCCGCGTGCTGAAGGGCTTCGACAGTACCTGTCCTTCATCCTGTGTGAAGCCAAATAATCTTGCTTACATTATCTATACCTCGGGAACGACAGGTAAGCCCAAGGGGGTAATGTTGGAACATAAGGGAGTGGCAAATCTCAAGGCATTTTTTGAAAATGTGCTAAAGCTAAGTGAAGAGGACCGGGTAATACACTTTGCCAGTATTTCCTTTGATGCTTCGGTATGGGATATATTCACCGGCCTTTTGACGGGTGCAACATTGTATATCATGCCCGATGATGTAATTGGGAGTTATAGCAAATTTGAGGAATTTTTAAATAAGAACAGAATAACCTTTGCAACCCTACCGCCTACCTACCTCGTCAACCTGGATCCGGACAGGATAATTACTCTAAAGAAACTGATAACAGCCGGGTCAGTGTCGAGCATGGAGCTTTTTAGCAAATGGAAGGACAGGGTAGAGTATAGAAACGGATATGGGCCCACAGAATCAACGGTGTGCGCAACAATGTGGAAGTATGACGGGGAATATGAAGTTTCCAGCTCCGTTCCTATTGGAAGACCGGCAAACAATATAAGAGTTTATGTGGTTGATAAAAACAATAATCTCCAGCCTGTAGGGGTTGAGGGCGAGCTATGCATTGCCGGAGTGTCTCTGGCAAGGGGTTACATGAACATGCCTGAACTCACAGCAGAAAAGTTTATCGAGAGTCCCTTTTTGCCGGGAGAAAGGATGTATAAATCGGGAGATCTGGCAAGATGGCTACCGGATGGGAATTTGGAATTTTTAGGAAGGAAAGACCATCAGGTTAAGATTAGAGGATTTCGTATAGAGACCGGGGAAATAGAGTTTCAGTTGCTAAAGCATGGATTGATAAAGGAGGCAGTGGTTGTTGCAAGGGGAGATGAAGACAAATACCTTTGTGCATATTATACTGCCTATGAGGAATTGTCAACTTCCAGGCTCAAGGATTTCTTGGGCAGGAGACTGCCGGACTATATGATTCCGTCATATTTTGTGCAGCTTGACGCTATGCCCCTTACATCAAATAGCAAGATTGATGTGAAGGCTTTGCCGGATCCGGAGGGTAGGAAGAGTCTTAAAACTCTTTATGTAGAGCCCCAAAACGAGATTGAAGAAAAACTGGCAGCTATATGGAAGGAGATTTTGGGAGTTGAGAAGATAGGAATTGATGATGACTTCTTTGAGCTTGGGGGTCACTCTTTAAAAGCTACAGCTCTTGTAACCGAGATACACAGGACATTTAACACAGAGATTCAACTGAAAGATGTCTTTGAAATCCGAACTATTAGAGGACTTGCGGCGCGGATAAAAACTGCCGGACAGAGTATCTATTCCTCGATAAAACCGGCCGAGGCGCAGGAAAACTGGCCTCATGGCTACTATGCCGCATCTTCCGCACAAAAGAGGCTTTATATTATAAATCAGTACGAGGGAATAGGCACGGGATACAACATGCCTGCAGCCATTGAAATAGAAGGAGAGTTGAATTATGAACGCTTGAAGGAAACCTTTAACAAGCTTATAGAAAGACATGAATCCTTAAGAACATCCTTTGGCGTCTTTGAAGGGGAAGTGGCGCAGATAGTTCATCCTTCAGCGGAGCTTAATATAGATTATATTAGCAGAACCGAATATATTGAGAAAATTAAGGATGGTGGAATAGGAAGAGTTATAAAAGAGTTTGTCCGCCCCTTTGACTTGGAAAAAGCACCTCTTATGAGGGTAGGTCTGGCTCACACCGAAGAAAGAAGACATGTTTTGATGGTTGACATGCATCATATAATTTCCGATGGTATGTCAATGAATATACTGATTGAGGAATTTGCACATCTTTATGAAGGCAAGACACTGCCTGAATTAAGAATACAGTATAAGGATTTTGCCGTTTGGCAAAATGAGCTTTTCGAAACAGAGGAAATAAAAAAACAGGGTGAATACTGGAAAAGTGTGTTTGCCGGCAACATACCGGTGTTGGACATGCCTTCTGATTATGTTAGGCCGTCAATACAGAGCTTTGAGGGCGATAGAATTGATTTTGAGCTTGACCGAGAGCTTACAGCAGGACTTAATGCTCTTGCGGCACAGACCGGAACCACATTGTATATGGTTATGCTGGCAGCATATAACGTTCTGCTCTCAAAGTATACTGGGCAGGAGGATATAGTGGTTGGTTCTCCTATAGCCGGAAGACATCACCCGGATATGGAAAAAATAATTGGATTTTTTGTAAACACCCTTGCCTTGAGGAACTATCCGAAGGACCATAAGACTTTTATGGAATTCCTCTCGGAAGTTAGACAGAGCACTCTTTTGGCTTTTGAAAATCAGGATTACCAGTTTGAACAACTGGTAGACAGCATAGCAGTATCTAGGGATTTGAGCAGAAATCCTTTGTTTGACACCATGTTTGTAATGCAGAATATAAGCAGCAGTGAATTGAGAATCCCTGATTTGAGGTTTAAATCCTTGGACATTGATTATAAGACATCAAAGTTTGACATAAAAATGGAGGCTATGGAATGGAAAGATAGAATACGCATGGGAGTAGAATACAAAACCCGGCTCTTTGAAAGGCAGACAATTGAGAGGTTTGCCCGCCATTATACCAACATACTTCGTACCATTGCAGATTGCCCCCAAATAGTCCTTTCACAGATAAGCCTGATGGATGATGAAGAGAAAAACCGGATGGTATATGGGTTAAATCAAGAAATGAATGCCTTTGACGAAAGAAGGACAGTTTCGCAGTTGTTTGAACAGCAGGCTGCAGCTACACCGGATAATATAGCTCTTGTGTCAGGAGATACAAGGCTTAGCTATGGTCAGTTAAATGAAAAAGCCAATAGTGTTGCAAGAAGACTTAAAAATAGTGGAATAAAGGCTGATGATGTGGTCGGAATTTTGACTGGACAGAATCACCATATGATAATAGGTATTTTAGCGGTGCTAAAAGCAGGTGCTGCATACCTTCCTATAGATCCGGAATTTCCGGAAGAAAGAATAAAATACATGCTTTCAGACAGCGGAGCACGTATGTTGCTTTGTTGCGGGGAGAGCAGTGTTTCCTTTGAGGGCGAGGTTATAAACCTTGAAAGTGGAGAGGCTTACGAAGAAGATTCCTCAAACTTGCAGCAAGGAAGCAAGCCCGGTGATCTTGCCTACATCATCTACACATCGGGTACCACAGGAAAGCCCAAGGGTGTAATGATTGAAAATCACAGTCTTGCAAATTACTGCAATTGGTTTGTTGGAAGGTTTGGCATAGCGAGAGAGGATAAGACCGTAATTGTATCTTCCCTGTGCTTTGACCTTTCCTACACCGCCTTCTATTCTGCGTTGATTTGCGGAAGTGAGCTGCATTTGATTTCAAAACAGGATTATTCCGATCCGGAGATACTGCTTCCTTACATGGAGGAGAATGGAATAACCTATATAAAGTCAACACCGTCACTGTTTAATATGATGGTCAACTCCCACGCTTTTCTAAAGCCGGACACTCTTAAAAAGCTGAGACTGGTGGTATTGGGAGGAGAGGAGATAAATATTAAGGATATAGAGCATTTTAATGCTGTTTATCCCGAAACTGATTTTGTCAATCACTATGGGCCTACGGAAACAACTATAGGTGCAATAGCCGAGGGTATTGATTTTAATCGGCTGGAGCTTTACAGGCGAAGTCCTGTAATTGGAAGGCCTATTGACAATACGTCAGTGTATATTTTGGACAGAAATTTAAATCCTGTACCTGCAGGGGTAAGAGGTGAAATATATATATCCGGGGAAGGGCTATCAAGAGGATACTTGAACAATCCTTCACTGACCGGTGAAAAATTCATTTCCAATCCTTTTGCAAAGGATGATGGTAAAATCCCGTCCCGTATGTATAGGACAGGAGATATGGCAAGGTATTTGCCCGATGGAAGCATAGCGTTTTATGGAAGAGCTGATAATCAGATAAAAATCCGGGGCTACAGGATTGAAGCCGGAGAAATAGAAGCACAGCTATTGAGCTGTGGGAAGGTGAAAGAAGCTTTTGTTATGGCAAGGGAGGACGAGAATAGGGATAAATATATCCTGGCTTATATAGTGTGCGATGAAATGGTGGAGGAAAAGGAACTTAGGGAATTTTTGATAGGACGCATTCCCCATTACATGATACCATCCTACTTTGTGAGAATAGAAAAAATGCCTCTTAACTCCAACGGCAAAGTAGACATAAGATCGCTTCCGGAGCCAAACCGGATAAAAGGCCGCGATTATGAAGCTCCTTCAGACTCAACGGAAGAAAAGCTTGCTGAAATTTGGAAGGATATTCTGAAGATTGAAGATGTAGGTATGAATGATAATTTCTTCGAACTGGGAGGCCATTCACTAAAAGCTACGGTTCTGGCAAACAGAATTTATAAGGAATTCAATGTAAAGATGCCTCTTAGTGAAATATTTACATCTTCTACAATAAAGAATATTGCAAGCTATATAAAGAATTCAAGAAATAGTATTTATTCTTCGATAGAACCTGTAAAAAAGAGCAGTTATTATGAAATATCCTCTGCCCAGAGGAGGATGTTTGTATTAAGTAGGATTGAGGGAACCGGTATTGCCTATAACCTGCCGGGGGTAGTTGAGATATGTGGAAATCTCTCTAAAGAGCGTTTGGAAGAGGCTTTTAACGAATTGGTAAGAAGGCATGAATCGCTGCGCACATCCTTTGAGCTCGTGAATGAAGAACCGGTTCAGATAGTCCATGAGGAAGCAGAACTTCATGTAGAGTACGAGGAAGCAGACGAGAGAAGCATCGAATCAATGATTAAGGAATTTGTTCGACCCTTTGACCTTAGGATTGCCCCTCTTCTGAGAGTCAAGCTCGTAAAGCTGCCCAAGGATGATAAAGGCAATGAGGATAGGCATATTTTAATGTATGATATGCATCACATCATATCCGATGGGGTATCGAGGAAAATCATGGTGGATGAATTTATCAGCCTGTACGAAGCAAAACAGCTCAAGCCGTTAAGATTGCAATATAAGGATTTTGCAGCTTGGCAGAATAGATTGTTTGAATCCGAAGAGATTAAAAAGCAGGAAAACTACTGGATGAAAAAGTTTGAAGGGGATATCCCGGTACTCAATATGCCTACCGATTTTGAAAGACCTGCCATAAAGAGCTTTAGCGGAAGCAATACAAGCTTTAAGGCAGGGAATGAATTGACATCACAGTTAAAAGAACTTGCAGGAAGGACCGGCACAACCCTTTATATGGTACTTCTTACCGCATATAAAATCCTTCTTTCCAGATATTCGGGGCAGGAGGAACTGGTAGTGGGATCGCCCATAGCCGGAAGACCTCATGCAGATTTGGAGAATATTATGGGTATGTTTGTAAACATGATCGCAATAAGGAGCTTTCCTATCGGTAGCAAGACCTTTGGCCAGTACCTGAATGAGGTAAAAGAAGACTGCCTTATGGCATATGAAAACCAGGACTACCAATATGAAGAGTTGGTGGAGGCGTTGGGAGCAAGAAGGGATATGAGCAGAAATCCATTGTTTGATGCATCCTTTACTCTGCAAAACCTGGATATAGAGGAGATAGAGACAGAGGAGCTTAAATTTAAGCGCTATGAAATTGAAAACACGGTGGCAAAATTTGATTTGACACTGTGGTGTGCCGAAGGAAACGGCGATATTGAGTTTGTCCTGGAATACTGCACCAGCCTTTTTGAAAGAAGTACAGCTCTGAGGCTTGCAGAGGACTATTTGAAGATTCTTAAAAGCATAGTAACGGATGAAAACATAAGAATTAAAGATATTGAACTGGAGGATAGGTTCGTTAAAAGAGATAAGGTCTTGGTGAAGGACATACAGTTCAATTTCTAACTATATATTTTGGCTTGTTTTCGATAAGTAGAGATTTGGGGGGTTATGGTGATGAAAATTGACAGATACTCTAAAAATATTTTAATGTCCGCAGGAGAGTTCGAAGCAGAAAGAAAATATTGGACTGACAGACTTCAGGGGGAAGTGGTATCAGCAGGTTTGCCGCTGAGTTTTGGCCGTACCAAAAGTGAACAGTACAAAAAAGTTTCAAAGAGCATTGTATTTCCCGATGAGGTTTCCAAAAAGTTTATTTCCATGAGCAACAGCTCGCCTTATGCACTGTATATGATACTGTTATCTTGCGTAAACTGCCTTATTTATAGATATACGGGAATTGAGGATATTACGGTTGGAATGCCGGAATTTAAGCAGGAGGGCAAGGAAGATATACACTCCCGGAACATTCTTCCTTTGAGGATTAATATAAAAAATCAAGAGACTTTTAAGGAATTGTTAATGGATGTCAGGGATGCCGTAAGATATGCAGATGAGAATAAAAACCTTCCGATGGAAATCATAGAGGAGCTTTTGAATTATGACCCGGAGGATATTTCGCCCCTGTTTAAAACCGTCGTAATGCTAGAGGGTATACAGGATAAAGCTTGCATGGAAGAAACAGAATCGGATACATTGTTTTGCTTTTCGGTGGAGCAAGAATTGATAAAGCTTGATCTAAGTTTTAGGGAAGATTTGTTAAAGGAGCAGTTTGCAGGACAGGCAATGGCACATCTTGTGAATATTGCTGCTTCGGTTGCTTCCAATCCGGATATTATGCTTTCACAGATGGAGGTTCTTTCCGATGACGAAAGGAAGCGGATTCTATATGACTTCAACAATACGCGAAAAGTATATAGTGACAGCAAGACGATTCATAAGATGTTCGAGGAGCAGGTGGAGAAAACTCCGGACAACGTAGCTGTAATATTCGGAGACAGAGAAATTACATACAGAGAATTGAACCAAAGATCCAATAAGCTTGCAGCATTGCTCAGGGATAGAGGAGTAAAGCCGGGGGTATTTACAGCGGTCCTAATGGAGCGTTCTATGGAAATGATACCGGCAGTAATGGGAATAATTAAGGCCGGAGGAGCTTATGTACCCTTTGAACCATCGTTTCCCAAGATGCGTATTCAGAAGATTCTTGAGGATCTCAACATCCACTGCATTATTACCCAGAGTTCATTCCTAAAGACCGTAAGGGAAATGCAATGGTCTCTCCCTTGCCTTACTGATGTTGTGTGTATGGATGTGGAGGATGAAGGGATACCAATGGAGCAAATTGACCAAAGAGCAATTGGGGAATTCTGGGATCATATTTCCGATAAATCTGTAGATGACGTGACTGCGGGAGGATTTATAAGCAGTTATACAGGAAAACCATTTTCAAAAGAGGAAGTTGACCAATACCAAAACCGGATAATTTCCCTCATAAGTCCTTATCTTGACAAGGAGAAAAAGGTTCTGGAGATTGGCTGTGGCTCAGGAACCATAATGTTTTCCGTTGCTCCTTTAGTAAAACAGTATACCGGTATTGATCCTTCCTCCGTAACCTTGGAGAAAAACAAAGAGTACATATCTTTAAAGGATATCGATAACATTAGACTTTTAAAGGGATTTGCCCATGAAGTGGACACCCTATGCGAGGATTCCTATGATGTTATAATTATTGCCAGTACCGTTCAGTTCTTTCCGGGATATGTATACCTCGAAAGAACAATAGAAAAGGCGTTAAAATTATTAAAGCCCGGTGGAACTCTTTTGGTGGCGGATGTTATGGACGCCGGAAGAAAAGAGGACTTCAGAAGATCACTGGAGGAGTTTCGGAGCAAAAACAAGGATAACAGCGAGATAAGAACAAAAACCGACTTAGACGGGGAGCTCTATGTTGATAAACAGTTCTTTTACGAGTTGGAAGATAAGATATGGGAGATTAACCAAGTAAGGGTGCAGTTTAGAGAGGAAGAATTCAATAACGAACTCATGTACCGCTATGATGTTTTAATTGAAAAGGGACATGCTGCCAAAGAGGAGTATTCATCCCGAGCAATGAAAAGAAGAAATGATTGGACCCTTTGGCACCTTTCAAAGTACTCTGGGGATAATCTTGACATAGATATAAATCCAAGAGAGCTTGCCTATGTTATATACACTTCCGGTTCTACAGGGGTGCCGAAGGGAGTTGCTGTTTCCCATAGGCCGGTTATAAACCTTGTGGAATGGGTTAATCGTACCTTTAGAATTGATTCTAAAGACAGACTGCTGTTTGTAACATCTTTGTGCTTTGACCTGTCGGTATATGATATTTTTGGAATTTTGGCATCGGGAGGCTCAATACGTGTGGCATCGAGAAGTGAATTGAGAAATCCCGAAGCCCTTTTGGATATTCTACATAATGAGCCGATAACCTTCTGGGATTCTGCTCCTGCGGCGCTCAATCAGCTTGTTCCGTATTTTGATGCAGAAAAAGGCCAATTTGCTTCCTTGAGGCTGGTGTTCTTAAGCGGTGATTGGATCCCGGTGACATTGCCGGATAGGATAAGGGGAGCATTCCCTAGGGCAGAGGTTATAAGCCTTGGTGGGGCAACGGAGGCGACGGTATGGTCAAATTATTACCCCATAGGGGAAGTAGATCCGTTGTGGGCAAGCATACCTTACGGGAAGCCCATTCAGAATGCATTTTATTATATTTTAGATTCCAATCTAAATCCGTGCCCTATAGGGGTTATTGGGGATTTGTACATCGGAGGGGAATGCCTTGCATCAGGATATATCAATGATGAAAAGCTGACTGGGGAAAAATTCATTCCCGATCCGTTCAATAAGAGTTTGGATGGACGTATGTATAAAACCGGGGATACTGCAAGATGGTTTGAGGATGGAAATATGGAGTTCATGGGAAGAAAGGACTTCCAGGTAAAGATTCGTGGCTACAGGATAGAGTTGGGGGAAATAGAAAGTCAGCTTATAAAGCACGAAGCCATTAAAGAGGCCACAGTTGTAGTAAGGAAGGATGATGGCGACAACTATATATGTGCCTATTATATTTCAGATAGGGAACTTACTGTGTCGGAGCTTAGGGAGTACCTCCTTATGGAGCTACCATCCTATATGATACCTTCATTTTTTGTAAGGCTTTCCCAGATGCCTGTTACGGATAACGGAAAGCTTGACAGAAAGGCATTGCCCAAGCCTCAGGAAAATGTAAACACTGGAGCGGAGTATGAGGCACCCAGAAATGACATTGAAAAGAAGCTGGTGGAAATATATAGGGATGTACTCGGTGTTGAAAAGATAGGAATAAGGGATGATTTCTTTGACCTTGGGGGCGATTCAATAAAAGCCATACAGGTAACATCCACGGCTGAGCAGCAGGGAATTAACATTTCAGTATCGGATGTATTAAAATATAAAACCATAATTGAAATTGTAGAAAATGTGGATTATACAAAGAAAAAGGAGACAGCATCTCAGACAGAGGTTGAGGGTGAAGTGTTGCTTACTCCTATACAGAAATGGTTTTTCCACGAAGAGCGGGGCTATGCCCACTACTGGAATCAGACAAATCTCTTTAAATTGGAAAGAAATGCCGATTTAAAGCTTTTAGAAGACGTATTTAAAAAGGTAATTGAACACCACGATGCCCTGAGGATGGGATACAGCTTTAAGGAAGAAGAGGTGGTGCAGTACAACAAAAAGGTGAGTGAGACAGATTTCAGCCTTGAGGTTATTGATCTTGCGGCATATGATTATGAGGTTCAAAAGCAGAAGATAAAGGAATTAAGCATAAAAATACAGGACAGTCTTGACCTGGAGAAGGATCTTCTTATCCGGGCCTATGTATTCGATTTGGGCGAAAACGGCAAGAGGCTTTTAATCCCTGTACACCATCTTGTGATAGACGGGGTCTCATGGAGAATCCTCATCGAAGACATAGAAAGACTGTACAAGTCCAAAATGGAGGAGGCTCTGCCTTTAAAGACCACCTCCTATAAAGAGTGGAGTGAAAAGCTTTACGATTATGCTACTAATGGACCTATAGATATAGAGTATTGGGAGAGTATAGATAGTAGTAAAATAAAATCGATTGCCAAAAAAGAGGTAGAGGATAATTATTTAAAAGACCACAAAAAGATTTCCTTTACATTGTCTAAAGAGAATACCAAAAAGCTTTTAACTGAAAGCAATAAAGCGTACGGCACAGAGATAAATGACATTTTGCTTTCAGCCCTGACCCTTTCCTTAGGAGAAGGTTTTGGTCTTGACACTGTGCTGCTTATGTTGGAGAGCTATGGTAGAGAGGAAATAATTGAAGGTGTGAATCTATCAAGAACTGTGGGCTGGTTTACGGCCATGTACCCGGTATGCTTTGAAAGAAAGGATGGCGTAGAGGATACCATTGCACAAGTTAAGCAGAATCTTCGTAAGATTTCATCGAAGAGTATCAATTTCGGTATTGCAAAATATATTAACAAAAATGAGAAATTGAAATCTCTAAGGCCTGAAATCTCCTTTAACTATTTGGGACAATTCGATAATCCCGGAGAAAAGGGTAGCCTGCTAAATGCCTCAGATGAGGATTTTGGAAGGAGCATCCATGAAAACAACAAGCATTGTTACCTTATGGATGTAAACGGCATGACTGTGGATGGAAGGCTTCAGTTCCTTATTGGATACAACGAAAAGTATGTAGATGAAGCGGCAGTACAAAAAACGGCACAATGCTTTGAAAAGACTCTTATCGGATTGGTGGAGGGCACCGACAAGAAGCTTGCAAATGCCATTGAAGTGAAAAATCCGGCACTTTACCAGATTAACCGACCCGATGCAAAAGAGCTGAAAGTAGTACTTCACAACGATATAGTTACCTTTTTGTGCCACTCGCTGGCGATATGTATTATACTGGCGGATGAAAGAATCCATCCTTGGTACTATGAGCATTATGTCAAGCTTTATACCGAGACTCAGGCCAACGGTATGCTGATTATGGATTTCCTTGAGCTTCGAGCTCCCTACAACGAGGTTATCCAGGAGGTATACATGGGTTATGAACTGCTAAAGGATGTACCGGACATTATTGACTATATAGTAGATAAAATAAACCTGGGATACTATGCTATAGTAAATGTTGACGAGTACTATCTTCCAGCGAAAAAGGCATATAAAAACCAGCACTATGTTCATCACTCCCTTATCTACGGGTATGACAATTCGAAGAGGGAGCTTAAGGCAATCGGCTTTAATGCAGAGCAAATGTTTGCAAAAATGACGTTTGACTATGATATGTACCGAGAGGCTTTTGAGAGCGGCAAGTTGTATTATAAAGGATCGGCACCTTGGGCCGAAACCAATGCCATTGAGCTTTTGAGGCTAAGGGACTTTATACAGGAATATCCTTTTAACCTTGAAAAGTTTACCAATAGATTAGCGGATTATGTGAACTCCAAAGAGGACCTTCAGGTGGTTTATGCCCAGAGGTTTGACCAGTATTATCTGGGCAAGGAACAGCTGAAATTCGGTATGGAGGTTTATGACGAAGTGATTCGCCGCCTTGATGACCTAAAAAACGGTGTGATAACTATCGACTATAGAGCGATTCACCTTTTGTATGAGCATAAGAAGTCCATACACAAGAGATTGGAGTTTATTGTGTCCAGATTTGATGTGCCTTTGAGACTTAAGGAGCTTAAAGAAGAATATCGTAAGGTAATGGATACGGTTGATTCCGCAAGGCGTCTTATGTTGAAGCATACTATCGGTAATGGTGAAGGATATAACCTGACACCGGATAAAGAGGTCATAGACCAAATATCCGATACCTTAAGTCAAGTAAAAGTGATGGAAAAGCAGGTACTCACAGAAATATGTGATAAACTGCGGGAGGTATATAATGAGTTCTAATAATAAATTGTGTGTAAAACTTATTCATTGCGGCAATAAGAATATCGCAAACTCTGTGGATGATGCCCAGAAAAATGTGTTTTTCATGCCTATAGGCTTCTGTGCCTTAGGATATGAGCTAAAAGCAAACGGATTTGATGTGGAGGTAATACATTCTGACCTTATTGATAGGGAAAGGATACTTGACACAATTGATTTTAATAATGTGGATGCTATAGGCTTTGATTGCCATTGGGCCAATCAGAGTCTTGGAGTGATAGAAACCGCTGAGTATATAAAAAAAGTAAATCCCGAAATATTTGTGTTTCTTGGAGGATACACTGCCAGCCTCTTTTCTGAGGAAATAGTTCGGGAATATCCACAGGTGAATGCGGTTATAAGAGGGGATGGAGAGGTGCCGATAGTGGAGTTGTGTCGTGCACTGTATGAGAACAAAATTTCTCCAAATCCCAATTACAAGCTCCTTAAGGAGGTTCAGAACCTGGTTTGGAGAGACTCGGAGGGCAATGTAATATCAAACGAGTTTTCTTATATTGGTACTCAGGAGAAAATTGACAATTTGAATTTTGCTGCACTGGACCTTTTGAAGGATTGGGAGCAGTACCGAATGCTCAGTAAATTCTGGACAAGATTTGATGAGATAAACTCCGGCCCGTTGTTTTTCCTTTGTATAGGAAGAGGTTGCCAGTATGCTTGTCTGTTTTGCGGAGGCAACTGTGAAGCACAAAGGAGGATGAACAACAGGAATTCTGTTGCGATAAGGTCTATAGATTCAGTGCTCAGTACCATAAAAGATGCTGTATCCATGGGCTTTACAACAATGTATACATGCTTTGAGTTTGAAGGAAGTGAAGAATGGTATATTGAGCTTTTGAATAGGATAAAACAGGAGGGTATTGATATAAACTTTATTTACGGTTCATGGAGACTTCCATCAAAGGAGCTTATCGATGCCTTTTCTGAGTGCTGCACACAGGTTATGATGGAAATATCGCCGGAGACTGGGGACGAAGAGCTTAGAAGAATAAACAAGGATATCCGTCTTTACTATTCTAATGAGGAGCTGGAGGAATGCTTAGAGTATATAAGAGCAAAAAAGAACATTAAGATACAGCTATATTACGGATATTTTCTTGTAAAGGATACGGAGCAAACCATAGAAAACACCCTTAAGTATATAATGAAGCTGGCTATAAGGTTTTCTGACTTTGTGGAGCAGGAATATTTCAATTTTTCTACTGATCCCGGTTCATTGATATTTTTCTATCCTGAAAAGTATGACATAGAGATGGGGGTTCGCAGCTTTAAAGACTACATTGAGTATATAAAAGAAAACTATATCAATAATAAGGAGAGCTCTGCGGACCTGAGGGTGTTTAATCCGCGGAATATGTCAATTGAAACTGTAGGGGAGATAGATAGAAAAATAAGGCTATTCAATTATCTGTTTAGTACATATCGAGGAACAGTTTCAACTATACTAAAAAGGACGGAGAATCCCGATATTATAGTGAGCCTACTAAAGGACAATAACCTACTTGACAGCACTAAGAATAAACTCATGCCCGAAGAATTTAAAGAATTGCTGGTGAATGCATGCAATAGAAGCAATTGTCTTGATGCGGAGCTCCTTAGAATAATAAGCATTGAATGTGAAAGACAAAAGATGGAATACAAAGCAGCAAAACCTGCACCGCAGATATGGCTTGAGGAGGTGCCAGACAAGCTTGAAGGCAGTGAGACGGTTGAGGCAATGATGGATTTTATTAATAAGGAGAACAAAGCTCCCAAAGAAGATATAGACTTTGATTTCGATTTTTTGTGAGATGATTAATATATATACACGGGCTTATATGAAATGTAGATATAGTTAATTACAGGAGTATAGTTACATATTGGAAATAAAAACCATGGATATTTTATATTAAATATAGAATATTGCATGGTTTTTTCTTTTTTTTATTATAGGTAAATGATAAAATAAAAGAAGAAAAATGTCCGGAAAAAATATACAGGGGGGTAATTGGTATGACAGCCAAAAAGATAAAGGCGTTTCTTATTCTGATGATTCTGACGATTCTGACAGTAATACACTCAGTTGGTCTTGTAAGTTCAAACGGTGTGAAAGTAAAGATAAACAATGTGGACGTCAGCTTTAGCATGTATCCCCGTATGGTAGATGACGAATTACTAATTCCAGTGAGAGAGTTGTTTGAGTTTTTTGGATTTGAAGTTATTTGGAACAGCATGGACAGAACTGCTTTGTGCACCAAAGACAAAAGAGAGGTATTGTTTGATGTTGATAGGGGCACAGTTCAGTTAGGTGGTGGAAATGAAACGATAGAATCTTCTTTTCATATAATCGAAGGAAGAATTTTTGCATCCGACGAAATATTTGAAATGGCTCTGGATATGATGGTTCAGTGGCATGAAGAAGAAGCTACAGTCTATTTCTGGGATAAGGACAAAGCGGATATATCTGTTTCGGGAAGCGGCAATGTTGTTGCAGTGGGTGAGAATATAATTACAAATATAGTTAAAAGATATAAGATACAGAAGGTGAATGAGGTTATTGCCGAGGCAGACAAATTATATCTTGACAATAATTTTGCCGGTGCTGTAAATAAATATGAAGAAGTACTAAAACATATTTCCAGTGCGCAAAATCCCGAAGAATACGGACATGTTATGATTAATCTCGGTAGCACCTATCTTGAGCTTTCGAAAATATTGGACAATGAAGAGAATATTGATAAAGCAATATTGATATTTGAAGGAGTTCTTAAAAATATTTCATTAGAACAATACCCTTCCGTCGAAGCTTATGCTCATATTGGTTTAGGAGATGCCTATGCGAATCTTGCTATGATACGGGATATGAAAAGCAATTCGTTGAAATCTTTAGCGGAATATGATGAAGCCTTAGAGTTTTTTAATAAGGAGGATTATCCCTATCATTATGCAGGCATTCACCACTTGAGGGGAGTGGCTTTTATAACCCTGTCCCAGACTACGCAGATGGAAGAAAATATTGATAAATCCTTTTTGGCTTATGAAGAGGCTTTGAGCATATACCGGGAAGAGGAATATCCGAAGGAATTTGCAAAAGTAAAAATGAATCAGGCATTGGCCCATGTTTATCATTTTAGGATGAAAGGCGAAGTTGGCGATTTGGAGAAAGGAATTAATGCATATAATGACTGCCTTAAACACATTTCAAAAGAAGAGGATCCAGTGGGTTATGCCAGAATACAGAGCAATATTGGAACTTTATACCTTCAGTACTTTATGGTGAAGCCCACTCAGGAGAATTTGAATAGAACTGTAAGCGCGATAGAAGAGGGATTGAAGGTTTTTACAATAGACAAATACCCTATACAGTATGCTGTAAATCAAAACAATCTAGGCTTTACATATTTGGTATCGCCAAGTAACAGTGAACGGGAGAAAAACCTAAATAAGGGACTTGAGGCTTTAAACAATGCCTTAAAAGTATTTAACATAGTCGATTATCCTTTCTATTATGGTATGGTGCAGATAAACAAGGGACGAGTATATACTTATTTATCGGATTTTCAAGATGGGGAGGAGAACTGCCGTGAATCCATAGGGTATTTTGAGGAAGCATTGAAGGTTTTCACAATTGACAGGTATCCGTTTTATTATGCAGAGGCGTGTACACATATGGCTTTAGCCTATAAGAAATTATCTGAATATGATAATATCAAAGGCAACACTCTTAAGGCCATAGAGCGATATAAACACGTCTTGGATTTTTACACCATTGAAAGTTATCCGGTTTACTATGCCTCAATTAAGCAAAACCTTGGGAGTTCATACATACAGTTATCCTATGTTGACAATTCAAGGGAAAACATATATAGTGCCATTGGGGCCTATGAAGATGCCTTCAAGGTATATACCGAGGAGAGTTTCCCGTATTATTATTCGGATACTCTTATACTTATGGGGGATGCATATAGGCATCTATCGACTATAGAAAATACCATCGAAAACTGCCTTGAGTCGTTGGAATATTATGAAAAAGCTCTGGATTGCTCCACTAAGGAAGAAATAAAACTAAGAAGTGCGTGGATATACCTCAGGATGGCGGAGAATTATGTCAATATGGCATGGTCAAAGGACAAGGAGGAAAACATATTAAAGGCATTGGAAGCTTGCAATAAGGCTTTAGAGATAAATGAGGCGAGAGAGGATACTTCAACCTATGGAAATGCACAATTTGTGTTGGCACAGACTTATTTAGTTCTTTCGGATGTTAGGGAAAAGGAAGAAAACATTGTGAAGGCTTTGAATTCCAGTGACGAAGCACTAAAGATTTTTGGAAGTAAAGAGGCTAAAACCCTTGTTCAGCTTTTGAAAACCCAAGGAGATATTTACTGTAAACTGGCTGAGCTTCAAGACAGCGAAGAGAATCTTCAAAAGTCGCTGGAGCTCTATCAGAAGGCATTGAATATTTTCGAAGAGAAAGGAGAGTATTTTCCGGGACTATATGCAAGCATTTATTGTAGCAGGGGTGATGCCCTAAACAGACTTGCCGGCATAAAAGACAGGGAAAAAAATATAAGGGAGGCATTGCTGTCCTGTGAAGAGGCTCTGAAAATTTATGCTATTGATGTCTATCCTTTGGGCTATGCAAGAGTATGGCATATTATGGGTGATATATACATGAATCTTGTAAATATAAGTAACAGAACTGAAAACAAAAGATCAGCAGAAGAAAGCTATGGCAAGGCGCTAAAAGTATTTACAATAGAAAAAAACCCTCAACTCTATAAAGAGATAACAGAAAAGAAAAAACATCTTGACAGATTCTAAAATTTGAAGCACAATACTCTATAATTATTGTATCATTATGTATCATAAAAAATAAGCATGTCGAAGTATGAAAGATTAGAGCAAGTATTATTCGGTTTTACTGTAAGGAAAAAATGGTAATATAGACACGGTGTAATACAGATAAGAGAGTTATGGACGTACAAGCAACAAAGGGTTAAGTGTTTAGGGGGAGTAAAAATGGATAAGGCTTTTCTAAGTATACGAAATATTCTCGATATTATCTTTAAGATCACAAGCAAGAATGCCAATATTCTCGCTGACTGCTACCTTATAAAGGATTCTTCCATCATTTCGAAATGGAAAAATAACAGGGCAAAGCCAAAGAGTGAAGATTTAATGAAAATCGTTGATTTTGCGTATGAAGAATCTACAGCAACGCAGCGTAAGATGATTAGAAACGAGATTGAGATTTTGATTTACAACTCCTCGTTGAAAGAAGAGATTAAGGAATCGTTGTTACGTATTGCAGACTTTAAGGAATTTTTAGTGGAAGTTTTAAATGTGTCATTATCTTCCGTTGGAAAAATCATCAGACAGAATAGATTAATTGAACAGTCTTCAGAAGGGGGCGAATTTGATAGGGTACCCGATTCTGAGGCAATTACAGCATTTCATAATTCCATAGAGGGTAACTACTCCGGAGTGATGGAGTTTAACCTGACTTTGTCAAAAAGTGGGGAGGATACCCGCAAAGGGACATTAAATGGCGTGGTGGACTATAGGAATAATATCAGTCGGAACATTAAAAGCAAAGTCGGAAATTTGCAGAAGCAGCTTAAATCCAAGAGTATACTGGGAACGGTTATACTTATTGTTGTTACCGGTTTTATGGCTGCCCAAGCGGCAAGCGGCAGTCAGAGCTCAAAAATCTCTATGCCTTCAGAAAAGCCTGCCGAGGTCTCACAGGATATGTCTAATGCCGATTTTGACAGCCTTCAAAACCCAATGACCATACCCATTCAGGCAAACACATCTAGCCAGGAGCTTGAAGAGGTGTTCAACGAAGCTGAAGCAGATACAGGCGTTGAATATGATGACGCTGAAAGCCAAGGGGTTTTAGGTACAGCAAATATAGAAACGCCAACTGACGTAAAAAGTGATACTGCAGCTGATGCAGCAAGCTATCCAACTGCAAACACGACGACTAATTCGACCACCGGCGATACAACCAATACAACAACAAATACGACTAACACATCAAACACGACAAATTCGACCTCCAATGAAGCAACAAATTCAACAATAAGTAACAGTGTTGTTATTGAAGGAGACAACAATATATTAGGTCAGGGAAGCAATATTTATATACATATTGGCGATTAATTTATACGGCTGTGCAAAACCAGGGAGGGTTCATTTATGAAGAGAAATACTCTGGTATTATTATCTGCTGCAATAATACTGGTAACGGTTTTGAAAGCAACTAATGTGAAGTCTTTCGCAGAAAATGTTGAGAAAAACCAAAGCATATCCTTGAATCAAAGTAATAACGAAAGGATAGCGGAAGTTCGGCAAGTGATGATAAATGGTATTGTTTATGTTAAACTAAGACCTGTTCTAGAAGGACTTGGTTGGGTGGTTGAGTGGAACCCGGTTACAAGAGATATTTTGTGCAAAAACGGAACAAGGCTGTTAGTTTTTAATTCTGACAATGTTACAGTTTTTATTGACGGCGAATATGTAATGTTGGATAACCCATTAGTGATTTTAGACGGAGCTACTTATGTACCCGGCAATTTTATTGCTCGGCAATTTGGGGAGCAAATTGGCTGGGACGGAAGCAGCAATCTGATAATTACGAGGGGTTATGATGAGAAAAAAATATCAGTGGAGGGCAAAGAAAACATTGTTATAGCCGGGAACGGAATTATTGTAAATATATTTGAATCCTATAGCATTTTTACTATTTACGATATGGTGAGCTATGCAGATGGTCTTCTTGCTAAAAATAAAGCTGAGAGTGCCGTTATAAAGTATCAGGAGATACTTAAGAATGTTTCCGCTGATGATTTTCCGGAAATATATGTCCATGTGTTAATCAATTTGGGTAATGCATATAGCGTGCTTGCTGAGAAAAAAGATGTTGAAATGAACATGCTGCTTGCCAAAGACATGTATGAAAAGGCCTATCAGTTTTTGAAAACCCAGAACATATCAGAGGATTATGGCTTTTATTTGCTCAACTTTGGAAATGCCTGTAGGGTTTTATATGAGATTAGCAGTCACAAAGGTTATTTGGTGAGGGCTGTAAACCTATATAATGAGGCTTGGGCCTATTGTTCTTCCAATGAGAGCATGCCCGAAAGCGGATTGATTCAGTATAATCTAGGCTTGGCATACCGGGAACTGGGGATGAAGAATTCAGCATATTCTTGCTTGACGGAAGCTGCCGACCTATTCATAAAGGCTCTTGATGTATACCCATTGGAAGTTAATCCTTATCTCTATGCACATATTCAGTTCAACCTAGGAAATGTTTATCTATTGCTTTCGGAGGAGAAGGATATATATATCAACAAGTCTAAAGCTGCTTATGAAGAGGCATTAAAGGTATGGATTCCGGAAATCTATCCGTTGAATTATGCCAGAGCTCACAGATGCATGGGTGATGTCTACAGCAAAATGTATCAGATGGACGGAAATGAAGATAATTTAAAATCTGCCTTGGCAGAATATAATGAGGCTTTAAAATTTTTTTCAATGAAAACCTATCCGGTGGACTATGCCAAAACAAGTATTCAGATTGGAAATACGTATTTTATGCTTGCTCAGCCGGAATGCGGCGGAAAATGGACTAAAGAAATTGCCAAGTTAAATTGCATTTTTCTTTTTTGCCAAAAAATATTGAATTGCTATATTGATAATGATACAATTATTATATAAGATTAACTGTTTTTAGTTTATTTGTGGATAAATAGAGTATTGCATGTTCTTTATTCAAACTCTCTTCTTACTTAGTTTGAGATTTACTTATCCTTAAGATTATTATGTTTCTAGTAAAATGTTAATCTGTTAAACTATTTTGAGGGGGTTTTAAAAATGGCAAAAGGAAAAGCTTCATTTCTACTCGTCATTTTGCTGCTTGTGACTGCTTTTTTACCGACAGCAGTATCGGCTGAGACAACGGATGATTCATGGATTTCAAGCGATGAGGTATCATTTTCCGTTGAGTCAGACAGTATAGGGGACGCCGTTGGAGTGATAAGCATTTTTGAGCTTCAAAAATTGATAGAAAGATGTATTAAAGAGAGAAAGTATGACCCCAGAGGAGACTTGAATTTGGATGGTTCTGTGAATTCGACGGATCTTACAGTATTAAAAAGGTATGTACTCGGAATGATTCCATGGATTCCAATGGATCCTGGTGGTCCTAGAGTTGATTAAGAGTATTTGTTATTGCAAACTGCAAACTCATGATAAAGTAAAAGCGGATGGCGAATAATTTGCCATCCTATTTTTTACATCTTTTTACTATGTTAATTTTATCGATATAATATATTAATAAATTGCGGATGGATTCTGGGCCTAAGATTCTGTCTATGTGATTATGTAAAGATGTGTTAGGAAGGTATAAATATATTAGTACCGGGAGGAATAATTATGCTTTAAGTTACTTTTTTTGTCAGTAAATATTGAAAAGTATTAATTAGAATAGTATAATTATTATGTAAGATTAACTGTTTTTAGTTTATTTATGGATAAATAGAGTATTTCATGTCGTATTATTCAAGCTCTCTTCATTATATAGTTTGTAATTTATTAGTTCTTAAGATTATTATGTCACCAGCAAAATGTTAATCCATTAGATTATTTTGGGGAGGTTTTAGAAATGTCAAAAGGAAAAATTTCATTTCTACTCGTTGTTTTGTTGCTTGTGACGGCTTTTTTGCCGACAGCAGTATTGGCTGAGACAACAGAAGAGACATGGATAAAGGTTGCACCTAGAAGTGAAGATGTGTCCATTTCTGTAAAATCCGATGGCGCAGGAGAGTTTGCCGCTATTGTAAAGATTATGTTCGGAAGCTCCGGCTACAGAGTTAACTATGATGATGTTGTTACAATTGCGGAAGGCACAAAGAAAATATCTTTTGTAGGTGAGGCTGATATTCAGGCATGGACAGGTGGTTCTCCGACAGTTATGACTGAGAAAACTTTGACATATCATTTGGGTAAGCTCAGCAAGGGTGATTACTCCTTTACATTCAAAAGCTCTGACTTTAGCAAGATATATGAGTTTGAAGTACTCCCAGATGTGTACATATGCTACGGTGATATAAATGATGACGGTAAAATTAACTCAACAGATTATACTTTAATAAGAAGATGTATCCTTGAGAGAAGATATGATGAAAGAGCAGACATAAATGTAGATGGGGTTGTGAATTCGACCGATTTGACAGTTTTTAAAAGATATTTGCTTAAAATGATAAACACTCTTCCATACCGCAAAAGTAGTGAATATATCATTTTTTGATTCGCGAAAGGGTACTTAATGGTAAAGTTTAAAGAGGTTGGCGAATAATTTGCCATCCTCTTTTTTATATCTTTTTAGCTATGTTTATTTTATTGCTATGATATAATATAATAAATTGCGGAGAGATTCTGGACATTGGATTCTGTCGATGTAATTTTGAAATATTGCATTAGGAAGGTATAAATATATTTGTACTTGGAGGAATAATTATGTTTTCAGTTACTTTAAAAAAAATAAAGGAAAATTTTTCGTTGGAACTAATTACAAATGATGAAGATAGGTTGGAGGATATTCTGATAACATCTACAGATGTGAACAGACCCGGGTTACAGCTGGTGGGGTATCTAGAGTATTTCGGAACTGACCGAATACAAATGATAGGGAAAGTTGAGACCAGTTATCTTGCAGGGTTGACATCGATGGAGCGCTATTCCCGCCTTGATGAGTTTTTTAGATGTGGCTTTCCTTGTATGGTGGTAGCAAGAGGACTTGAGGTTTTTCCTGAAATGCTTGAGGTATCTAAAAAATACGGTATCCCGATTTTAAGGACGAATGATGTTACATCAAGAATATTGAGCGCGTTAATCAGCTACCTTAACGTTGAGCTTGCTCCAAGAGTTACAAAGCACGGGGTGCTTGTTGAGGTATATGGGGAAGGTATCCTGATATTGGGGGAAAGCGGTGTTGGAAAGAGTGAGACCGCCTTGGAGCTGGTGAAGAGAGGTCACAGACTTGTGGCAGATGATGTGGTGGAAATCAGAAAGGTATCCGACAAGACCCTATTTGGAACTGCTCCCGACATAATAAGACACTTCATTGAAATAAGAGGAGTTGGAATACTTGATGTTAAGAATCTTTATGGTGTGGGTTCAGTAAAGGTTACTGAAAACATAAACCTTGTTATACAGCTTGAATTCTGGAATGAAAAGAAAAACTACGATAGGTTGGGCTTGGTCGATGAGTATACCGACATACTTGGGATTAACGTTCCGTCCCTTACGATTCCTGTAAGACCTGGTCGAAATCTTGCTATAATCGTGGAAGTGGCAGCTATGAACAATAGGCAGAAGAATATGGGTTATAATGCTGCCAGAGCTTTAAATGACAGAGTATTAGGAGAAATAAGCAAATCGTCCGATGAGTAATCTACAAGATTTGATGTACAGATGAAATGGAGGAGTAGTTTTGAAATTTGTAGTAGATACACATACACACACCATATCCAGCGGGCATGCTTACAGTACAGTTCAGGAAATGGCCAGAGAGGCTTCTTTAAACGGCATTGAGATGTTTGTTGTAACTGACCATGGACCTGCTATGAAGGGAGCACCGTGTCTTTATCATTTCGGTAATCTCAGGGTTATACCGGAGGTGCTATATGGTGTAAAGATACTAAAGGGAGTCGAGGCAAACATAATTGATTATACAGGCGGACTGGATATGCCCGATGAGTATCTGAGAAGACTTGATTTTGTCATTGCAAGTTTTCATGACATTTGCATTGAGCCCAAGACCCAAGAAGAACACACTCAGGCTATGATAAATGTGCTGCAAAATCCTTATGTGGATGCCATTGCACATCCCGGAAATCCCCAGTTCCCGGTGGATATCAAAAGGGTTGTGGGTGTGGCAAAGGAGAATGGAAAACTAATAGAAATAAATAATCACTCTTTTGTGACAAGAAAAGGTTCTGAGGAAAATTGTAAAGAATTTGCCAGAGAGTGCAAGAGGCAAGGAGTTAAGATAGTATGTGGAAGCGACTCTCATATTAGCTTTGATGTGGGACGTTTTGACAGGATATACAAGCTCCTTGAGGAGGTCGACATACCTTCAGAGTTGATTATGAATACATCCGTTGATAAGCTTGAGGAGTATATAAAGCAGAAAAAGGCGAGAATAGGAAGGAAATAAAGTGTAGACGGCTTAATTTTTGGATAAAATAACATATTGAATTCTATATGCTTCGCTGCTCAAGTAAAATAATAGTATGGACTGTAAAATAGTTATAGTAAGGAGCTGACGTTATTGGAAAAAGAGGTTTTTGTGGAGAAAATTAAGGAAATTGTCGGTTCTGAAAATGTTAAACCGGATGAACCTATGAAGAATCATACTTCATTTAAAGTTGGGGGACCGGCAGATATTCTAGTTACTCCCGTATCTGTCTTGCAATTGAGCCAAGCTATTCAACTTTGCAAAAATGAAAATGTTCCGGTATTTATTATGGGAAATGGAACAAACTTGATCGTTAGAGATAAAGGAATAAGAGGAGTAGTTATAAAAATATATGATAATCTAAATGAATTCACCGTCAAAGACGATATTATTACTGCATATGCTGGCGTGCTTCTTTCAAAAATTTCAATGGCTGCTTATGAAAACGGTCTAACAGGTCTTGAGTTTGCCTCGGGGATACCCGGGACGCTGGGCGGGGCAGTTGCAATGAATGCAGGAGCATATGGAGGAGAAATGAAGGATGTGATAATTGAAACCGAATTTATTGATAGAGATGGCGAGCTTAGGGTTATCCGGGATGATGAGCACCAGTTTGGGTACAGGACCAGCCTTATTCAGAAACATTCGGGCATAGTTATCAGGTCTTCGATGAAGCTAAAAAAGGGAAGTAAAGAAGAAATAAAAGCGATGATGGAAGATTTAACAAAAAAGAGACAGGATAAACAGCCTCTGGAAATGCCGAGCGCAGGCAGTGTCTTTAAAAGACCGGAAGGATACTTTGCAGGAAAGCTAATCGAGGATTGTGGACTTCGCGGATACCGCATTGGTGGAGCAGAGGTTTCAACAAAGCACTGCGGTTTTATTATTAATACAGGAGATGCTATAGCTAAAGATATTTTGGATTTAATTGCACATATACAAAGCACAGTTAGGATGAAATTTGGAGTTGATATGCAAACGGAAGTGAGAATTGTTGGGGAAGCATAAATAGATTCTCACTGGAAGATAGTTATTTTGGGAGGTACAAATGAAATTACTGATAATTACTGGTATTTCGGGAGCTGGAAAGAGTCTTGTTGTTAAATATCTGGAAGATATAGGTTTTTTCTGTGTTGATAATCTTCCGCCTCTGCTTATACGCAAATTTGCTGAGATTTGCATTAAAAGTAGAGGGAAAATAAATAAAATAGCTCTTGTTATAGATATTAGAGGGGGCGAGCTTTTTAATGACCTTGTTCCCGAACTCAATGCTTTAAAAGAAGCGGGAATTGACTATGAGGTTCTTTTTCTTGAGGCATCGGATCAAGTGCTTATTAAAAGGTATAAGGAGAGTAGGCGCGCCCACCCGCTTGCGGCTGAAGGAAGACTGATTAAGGGTATAAAGGATGAAAGGGAAATTCTATCTAAGATCAGGAAAAATGCGACTTATGTTATTGATACATCAAATCTGACGCCAAGGCAGCTTAAGGAAGAGATTTTAGCCATATTTGTTGAAGGCAGGAAGTTTGACGGGATGATAGTGAATATTATTTCCTTTGGCTTTAAATATGGTATACCGTTTGAATGTGATCTGGTTTTTGATGTCAGATTTATTCCAAACCCTTTTTATATAGATACTATGAAAAATAAGACGGGTAAGGATGAAGCGGTCAGGGATTATGTGATGGGTTTTAATGAAACCACTGATTTTTTGACCAAACTCAAGGATATGCTGGATTTTTTAATACCGAACTATATAAAGGAAGGTAAGTCACAGCTTGTCATAGGAGTAGGGTGTACCGGTGGAAGACATAGATCTGTGGCTATTTCCGAAGCATTATTTTCGTATCTTTGCGGCAAGGAACACAGGGTGGTTATTGACCACAGAGATATAGACAAGGATGGTAGGAGCAACAAAAAATGAAAAATAATAATTGGCCACGAAAAAATATAGCAGGATACCGATGGTTTCTTATGACCATTTTGGGAATTATCTTTATTAGTGCAAGTATGTTTTTGGCATATAGGTATGATAGTATTTTGGACATCGTTTGTTCGATACTTTTTATTATATCGGGCTGTATGTTTATTATTGTTTCTGTACGGCTTATTGCAACTGACATGTTGCATAAATACCTTAGAAATAGTTCAAAAGAAATATGCGTCAAAGACAAAGACAGTTGCGTATATGAAAAGGAAATTCTCGATAAGGGACCGAAAATAGTGGCAATTGGAGGAGGTACCGGTCTCTCGACAATGCTTAGAGGCCTTAAGGCTTATAGTTCAAATATAACAGCTGTGGTTACAGTTGCTGATGATGGAGGCGGATCCGGAGTTTTGAGGCAAGACCTTGGGATACTTCCTCCTGGAGATATCAGAAACTGTATTATGGCCCTTGCCGATACCGAGCCGATTATGGAAAAGCTGCTTCAGTATAGATTTCAAGATGGAATGCTGAAGGGACAAAGCTTTGGTAATCTGTTTCTTGCAGCAATGGATGGTATTTCTCCAAGCTTTGAACAGGCTGTTCAAAGAATGAGTGATGTGCTTGCAGTAAAAGGAAGAGTGCTTCCTGTTACTCTTGAGGACATCAAATTGTGTGCAGAGCTTGAGGATGGGTATGTTGTTGCCGGAGAGTCTAAAATCGGCGATCATAACAGCTTTCACAGGTGTGCAATTAAGAGGGTATATTTGGAACCTAGAAAGGTAAAGCCCCTGGATGAGGTGATAGAAGCAATCGGCGAAGCGGATGTGATTGTCTTGGGACCGGGAAGTCTCTTTACAAGTATAATTCCCAACCTGCTGGTTGACGGTGTTTGTAATGCGATAAAGAATTCAAAGGCTTTGAAGGTATATGTGTGCAATGTTATGACCCAGCCTGGGGAAACTGAGGGATATTCCGTTTCGGATCATATAAAGGCTCTTGAAAGGCATTCGTTTCAGGGAATTGTTGATTACTGCATTTTTAATACCGCCGATATACCTGAATTGCTGAAAAAGAAGTATGCTGAGGATGGGGCGCAAATTGTAAGAGTTGACCCGGATGAGTTGGATAAACTAGGTATAAAATTGGAGGGAGGTGACTTTGTCTGCATAAATAACAGCTATATTAGACATGATACAATGAGATTGGCACAGGCCATCATGAATCTGGTTATTGAAAACGCATTTGGAAAAGATAATAGAAAGTCAGCCGGTTATGTAAATGCAATTAAGCAATATAAAAATATGGTTGGATAAAAAATAACTAAAATGCGGAGGAATGAACATGGACTTTGGAAAATCAAGTTGGAGAACTTACGAACAGGGGATTCAGAGGGAATGGCTTTTGACCAACGGAATAGGAGGATTTTCGTCATCCACAATTATTGGTTCAAATACCAGGAGATACCATGGTTTGCTGGTAGCATCTCTAAAACCTCCTGTAAGCAGGCACTTGATATTGTCAAAAATTGATGAATGCGTCACTATTGATAATGAATCATTCAATTTGTTTTCCTATGAAGTGCCGGGTTTTATAATGAATGGATACCATCATCAGGAGCGATTTGAGTATGATTTGCATCCAAAGTACATTTACAGAGTCAAGGATGTTTACATTGAAAAGGAGATATGCATGGTTTATGGTGAAAACACTGTTGCAGTGGTTTATCACGTCATAAACGGAGCAAGTAGGACAAATTTAAGACTCACTCCCCTTGTAAACTTCAGGGACTATCATTTTAATTCCAGTAGAGCATATATGAATTTTGACAGGAAGTCTAAAAAAGATGTTTTAATAGTGCGGCCTTCCTGCTACGATATTGACATTAGCCTGTACTTAAGTGATGGAAAGTTTACGGAGCTTAACGATGCATGGTTCTACAATATGGATTATGCTGTGGAAAGGGAAAGGGGCTTGGCTTCGACTGAGGATCATTATATACCCGGGTACTATGATATTGAAATAGAGCCCATGGAAGAAAAATATATTACCTTTATTGCAACTGTAGAGAAAAACATAAGCCAGAAAGATGGCCTTCAAATAATAGAAAAAGAAAACAATAGACTTCATAAGCTGATCGATAAAGCCGGATACAAGGATGAACTGGCAAAAAGACTGGTTTTGGCGGCAGACGACTTTATAGTACATAGAGAGTCGACAAATGCGAAAACCATAATTGCAGGGTACCCATGGTTTACCGATTGGGGAAGGGATACCATGATAGCCCTTACCGGACTTACTTTGTCAGCACGCCGCTTTGAGGATGCAAAGGAAATTCTCTATACATTTTCAAAATACGTCAAGGACGGGCTGATACCGAATATGTTCCCCGATGCCGGACATGAGCCGCCATACAACAGCGTTGATGCTGCTTTGTGGTATTTTGAGGCTGTCAATAAATATATCAAATACACCCATGACTATAAATTTATTAAGGAACATATTTACGAAGGACTAAAAGAAATAATTGACTATTACTCAAAAGGAACTCATTTTAATATAAAAGCCGATAAAGATTACCTGATTACTGCCGGCGATGAACATACTCAGCTTACATGGATGGATGCCAAGGTGGGGGATTGGGTAGTTACTCCGCGCCATGGGAAGGCTGTAGAGATAAACGCCTTATGGTACAATGCCTTAAAGATTATGTCTTCACTCTCAAAGCATTTTGAAGAAGATGCCGGGCTATACGATGAGATGGCTGAGAAAGTGAAGAAGTCCTTTGTTGATAGCTTTTGGAATGAAGAAAAAAATTGCCTTTACGACTGTCTCACACAGAGCTATAAGGATGACAAGATAAGACCCAACCAGATATTGGCCATAAGTCTATCAAATCCGATAATTGAGGGAGATAAGGCAAAGAGCATTGTAGACACAGTTTTGAAAGAACTTTATACTGCCTATGGGTTAAGGAGTCTATCCCCTAGAGAAAAGGAATATGTAGGGGTGTATGCAGGCGATCAGTACAAAAGAGACGGAGCATACCATCAGGGTACAGTCTGGACATGGCCTCTTGGTCAGTTTATAACTGCATACCTTAAGGTAAATAATTATTCGCCGCAAGCCAAGAAAATGGCCTTGAGATTCATTGAGCCTTTTAAGGATCATCTTCAAGATGCTTGTCTTGGTTCGATTTCCGAGATATTTGACGGCAATGAGCCGTTGATACCTAGGGGTTGCTTTGCACAGGCATGGAGTGTGGCGGAAATACTAAGGGCTTACATTGAAGATGTAATGCAATTAATATAATTAAAACACTAGAAATTTATTGCGATATAGGGTATAATTTGTGTGCGATTTAATGCTTGGGGAAATAAGCAATAATTATTATATGGGGTGTCTGCTTTGTCGTTTTCATCGGCAGTTAAGAATGAGTTGTGCAGAATTGATACGGAGCATAATGGCAGCTTATTTGAGCTTGCGGCTGCAGCGAGAATAAGCGGGCTTATAAAAGTCGTTAACACCAATGAGATTAATCTTAGGCTAATAACCGAGAATGCTGCATTTGCCCGCAGGGTATTTTCTCAGATCAAGGATTTGTATGGGATTAACGCCGAAATAAGCATAAGAAGAAGCCGCAAACTAAAAAAAAATATTGTCTATATCCTTGTACTCACTTCATCGAAAGGCCTTATGAAAGTGCTCGAGGATATTAATATCAGAGTATCTGAAAAGGTGGAATATGTGCCCTATGCCGAAGGTATGAAGAAAAAGGAATGCAGAAAGGCATACTTGAGGGGTGCATTTTTAGCATCGGGGTCAATGAGTGACCCGGAAAAGACATATCATTTGGAAATAATCTGCCACAATATGATTTTAGCAACTGAAGTGAATGAGTTGATGGATAGTTTCAATTTAAACTCGAAGGTTACAAAGCGAAAAGGAAATTATGTGGTTTATCTTAAAGAAGGTGAGAACATAGTTGACTTTTTGAATATAATCGGAGCACATTCCGCGCTTTTAGAGCTTGAAAACATTAGAATTTTAAAGGAAATGCGGAACAATGTCAACAGAATAGTGAACTGTGAGACGGCAAACCTGCAAAAGACAGTGGAT
The DNA here is from genome assembly GCF_004102745.1 of Acetivibrio mesophilus. Taxonomy (GTDB): domain Bacteria; phylum Bacillota; class Clostridia; order Acetivibrionales; family Acetivibrionaceae; genus Hungateiclostridium; species Hungateiclostridium mesophilum. The sequence goes on from NZ_RLII01000008.1 coordinate 70,542, forward strand.
GCTTCGGTAAGGCAGGTGGAGAATATCAACTATATTAGAGATAATCTTGGCTTTGATAAACTGCCGGAAAATCTCAGAGAAATAGCAAGGATAAGGCTTAATTACAGCGATGCCAGTCTTAAGGAGCTTGGAGAAATGTTAAATCCGCCCCTTGGCAAGTCTGGAGTTAATCATAGATTGCGAAAGCTGGATAAGATTGCTGAGAGCTTAAGAAATATGAAAGGAGAGTTATGAAAATGGTTGAGAAGACTATTAAGATAACTAATCCGGCAGGACTACATGCACGACCGGCAGCACTTTTTGTACAAACTGCAGGTAAGTTTACTTCGAATGTCTGGATTAAGGTGGGATCAAAAAAGGTAAATGCAAAGAGTATAATGGGACTTATGTCTTTAGCTGTTTCACAAGGGACAGAGGTTGTAATTGGAGCAGATGGAGAAGATGAGGATAAGGCCCTAAATGAGCTTATTGACCTTGTTACGGCAGGTTTGGAAGAAGAGTGATATAAGGTATTAATTTACTAAAAATAAAAATATCGGCAAATTGCAACAAAATTTACACTCGGATGTTGATTTTTGATGTGATTTGTCGATATTTTTTTATTCATATTACAAAACCTTACATTATTCTTTGAAGGGGGAAATAATGTTTTGGAAGAATAGACATTAGTACAACGGACAGTGGAGGAGGATAAACTTGAATATTAGATTAACGAACAGAGGAAATACTTTAGTCGCGGCATTAAATGGTGAACTGGATCACCACACCGCTGATTATATAAGGCAGAAACTGGATGCTGAAATGCTGAAGTCCACCACAAAAAATGTGGTTTTGGACTTTTCGAAGGTTACTTTTATGGATAGCTCAGGTATCGGAGTTATTATGGGAAGATATAAAAATATACAGAAGTTAAACGGGAAAATGTCTTTAGCCGGTGTTAATGAGCGGATAAGGCGCATTTTTGAGATGTCGGGACTGCTGAAATTAATGTCGGCTTATGATAGCATAGATGAAGCTATTAATAAAATGTAAAGGGGTATAAAGAATGAATCCAATAAATGAAGTCAAGCTAGAGTTTGTTAGTAAATCAAGTAATGAAGCATTTGCCAGAGTTGTTGCGGCGGCTTTTGTATCTCAAATAGACCCGAATATAGAAGAACTTGCAGATGTCAAAACGGCAGTTTCTGAGGCTGTGACAAATGCGATAATTCATGGCTATGAAAATAAAGTAGGTCTTGTGAAGATGACCTGCAAGCTCTATGAAGATGCTGTAGAAATAAGTGTAACTGATGAGGGCAAGGGCATAGAAGATATAGAGAAAGCAAGGGAGCCTATGTTTACTTCTAGACCTGATATGGAAAGGTCAGGTATGGGATTTACCGTTATGGAGAGTTTTATGGACAAGGTTGAGGTTGTATCTGAGGTTGGTAGCGGTACTACCGTAACAATGTTCAAGACTTTTAGTTCTGTTAGGGGTAAAAACAATGCCTTGTAATAGAAATCATTTCTGGGGTATGCGGGATACAAGCACAGGTAATTCCGTGATAGAACTAATACCTGAGAGGATATGGGGATGAATATGGACGAATTATATGAAAAAGAAACTCTTGATTTGATAGCAGATGCTAAAGCAGGAAATAAAAATGCCCAGTCCGTATTGGTAGAAAAAAATGTCGGTCTTGTATGGAGTATTGTACGAAGATTTCAAAACAGAGGGTACGAAACCGAAGATATTTTCCAGATCGGGTGCATAGGACTTATTAAGGCCATAAACAAGTTTGATTGCTCCTTTGACGTCAAATTTTCTACCTATGCGGTTCCGATGATAATTGGAGAAATAAAACGCTTTATTCGGGATGATGGAATTATAAAGGTAAGTCGTTCCCTTAAGGAGCTATCAAATAAGATCAGAGTCACCAAGGAAATTATGTCCAAGGAATTGGGCCGGGAGCCTTCCGTTAGTGAAATTTCGGATCAGCTCGGCATTCCTGTCGAAGAACTGGTCATGGCTATGGAGGCGAACTGTACTCCTGAATCGTTGTACAGTACGGTGGGGGAAGGAGAGAGTTCTTCCACGCTTCTTATTGATAAAATCGCAAACGAAAGCAATAACCATGAGGTAGACATTGTTGACAGGATAGACTTAAGAAAGGTATTGGATACCTTAAAGCCAAGAGAGAAGCAGATTATTGTTTTGAGGTATTTTAAAGAAAAGACACAGGTTCAGATTGCAAAAATGCTTGGAATATCGCAAGTACAGGTCTCAAGAATTGAAAAGAAAATATTGGAGGAAATCCGGAAGAAAATAAAATTCAATTAAATTAGAATATATAATTTTTTTGTAGCTATATAAAGCAATATGTTCCTGCATATTGTTTTTTTATTTCCTAATAATAATAATAATTTGTATACAAAATCTTAATAATCCTATTTCAGTATATAAAAACTTATAGTATAAGGGGATTGTGTTGGAATATGACTGAAGCACTAAGAAGGTATAAAATGATTTTAATAATTCTAGTTTTGACATTGCTGATTGCATTTTTGACGTTTGCTATTATTATGCAGAAGCCTGACAAAGTTCCTTCTAAAGGAATTTTCGTTTTTGAAGATGCTAATAGGGCAAGCCCGGTAAAAGTAATGTCAGAACAAAGAGTCTAACAAAAGTTGGAGGTTTCAGATGCAGAAAACAATGACCAATAAAGAGTACCAGTCCTATGTGGAGAAGAAGACACCTAATTCGAAAACAGGGAGAAATGTACTTAGAGCTTTTCTAGTGGGAGGCTTGATTTGCGTAGTCGGTCAGTTTATAACCAATATTTTGAAGATGATGGGCTATGGACAGGAACAGGTTTCCTCGGTAGTAACGCTGATAATGATTTTTCTGGGTGCGCTTTTAACGGGTCTTAACATCTATGATGATTTGGGAAGATTCGCAGGTGCTGGTTCTATTGTGCCAATAACAGGATTTGCAAATTCAATAGTTTCCCCTGCGATGGAGTTTAAAAGCGAGGGATATGTTTTGGGTGTTGGAGCAAGGATGTTTGTTATTGCTGGCCCGGTACTGGTATATGGCATTTCAACATCAATAGTTGCAGGAATTATTTACTTTCTTTTAAGATAAGGTAGCAATTAGCTAGGAACTGCTTCAAAACCGGAGAGGAGTGAATTATGGCATCTAAAAGATTGGGAAAACAAACTGTAATGCTTCAAAATCCACCAAGCATTATTTCAACAGCTTCGATTGTGGGACCAAAAGAGGGAAAGGGACCTTTGAGGCTCTTTTTTGACAATATTATTGATGATGAGATGTGGGGAGAAAAAAGTTGGGAAAAGGCTGAAAGCAAGCTGATTAGAGAAACATTCTCAAAGGTTTTGCAAAAGGCTGATAAGACAAGTCAAGAAATAAATTATGTAATTTCAGGAGACCTGCTTAATCAATGTATTGCTGCGAACTTCGGGCTGAGAGAGTCGGATGTGCCGTTTTTAGGGGTTTATGGTGCTTGTTCCACTATGGCGGAGTCGATGAGTATTGGAGCTATGCTGGTTGATGGCGGGTTTGCCGATGATGTTGTATGTATAACATCCAGCCATTTCTGCTCTGCAGAAAAACAGTTCCGATTTCCTCTGGAGTTGGGAACGCAGAGGCCTCCTGCTGCACAATGGACAGTAACCGGATCTGGAGGTGCGTTGATTTCGAGTAAGGGAGCAGGTCCATATATTACGCATATTACTACCGGCAAAATCGTTGATATGGGAATTAAGGATGCAAACAATATGGGAGCTGCTATGGCACCTGCGGCAGTTGATACAATAGTTACACATTTTAAAGATACAGGTTTTGCTCCTGAAAGCTATGACCTTATAGTGACAGGGGATCTTGGTGCTATAGGAAAAGAAATATGTATTGAGTTGGTGAGAGAGCAGGGCTTCAATATTGCCAATATATACAATGATTGCGGTGTCATGATATACGATCGTGAAAAACAAGACACCCACGCAGGGGGCAGTGGATGTGGCTGTGCAGCAACTGTATTTGCGGGATTTATTTATAAAAAACTCATGGATGGAAGCTTGAAAAATGTTTTATTTATTGCCACAGGAGCTCTGCTAAGCCCTGTAAGCACACAACAGGGTGAATCAATACCTTCCGTAGCTCATGCAGTTAGCATTACAACATCCCTGCAGCAATAGGGATGTATAGATGTGATATTACTCAATTTTGAGGTGATTACATGGATAATACTATAATGACATATGTAAGTGCGTTTATTGTCGGAGGAGTGATTTGTGCTGTGGGGCAGGTACTAATTGACAAAACGAAGCTTACATCAGCGAGAATACTAGTGCTGTTTGTATCCGCAGGAGCAATACTAACAGCTCTCGGAGTGTATCAGAAATTAGTGGATATCGGAGGTGCAGGAGCAACCATACCGCTTACCGGATTCGGTTACAACCTTGTAACCGGGACGTTCAAGGAAGTTGACAAATTGGGTGTTCTTGGCGCATTTACAGGAGGAGTAAAGGCCGCAGCCGCAGGAATTGCTGCAGCTATATTCTTTGGCTATCTTATGTCTGTTGCGTTTACACCAAAAGCAAAAAGATAACTTACTTTATGTAATAGAATAACAGAATGTATTTAGAAACTATTGGTTAAACTATTTGGAATGTGGGTATAATATAATGTATAAAAGAAAAGTTATTCTTGTTACTGATGGAGATATTGCAGCTAAAGGGGCGGTGGAAACTGCTGCATCAAATATCGGAGGAAGGTGTATCTCCTTTTCTGCCGGAAATCCCACTATTCTGACCGGCTATGAGATTGTTGAGCTTATAAAAGCGGCAAAAAATGACCCGGTGGTTGTGATGGTTGATGACAGGGGACGCAAAGGCAGGGGAGCCGGAGAATCTGCGATGGAGTCGATTTTGAACAATGAGAATATCGAAGTAATCGGTGTTGTTGCAGTATCCTCCGACGGTAAGGATTGCAATGGGATAAAGCTGTCATGCTCTATTACAAGGGAAGGAAAAGTAATTGAGGGTTCAGTGGATAAAAATGGAGTTGAGACTCGCAGTGGTAAGATTTGTGGAGATACTCTCAGTATTTTGCGAGGGCGTAAAGACCTGGTTATTGTCGGAATGGGAGATCCGGGGAAAATGGACTTTTATGATGCGGTTGAAAAGGGTGCCCCTATAACGACAAAGGCATTGGAAGAGGTGTTAAAGAGAAGTACTGTAGGGAATTAGGAGCTTGCAGTAGGTTTTTTTTCCTATTCTATCCACTAAAAATGCCTTCAAAAACAAAATAAAAAAGCAGGAATATTGGGGAACTTTATAGAATAATAAAAAATATAAACCTATTTCCAACTTTTTATGTTACCTTACATTCCTTTGCCGTCGATATAAAATGAGAGGGCAAGATATATTTGCATTTTGAGTTCTAATAAGTATCTTGCATAATAATTCGCTGCGTTATCAATATGTTTTTATATAGTACCAAGGTTAATTAACTAAATAGGTGTCCTTTTAGATTGTGCAAAATAAAAAATGCTGCTTGGATTTACTATACAGTTTACAAAAAAGGTGGTATTGTTTTATGAATGTTGAATACATTAATCCCTTCATAGAAGCAAGTCAAACAGTATTAAAGCAAATTGCCGGAATAGATGCGAAGTTGGGCAGTGTTTCTTTAAAAAACTCTCCCTATACAAGCGATAATATAGTAATCTTGGTTGGTCTTACAGGAAAGATTAGAGGCCAGGCAATTTTCGCGATGAGTAAAGCTGTTGCTTTGACTATTGCTTCCGGAATGATGGGAGGGATGGAATTGACGGAGTTGGACGAAATATCAAAAAGCGCTCTGTCGGAGCTTACCAACATGATTCTTGGGAATACTGCGACCATTCTTTATAATAAAGGAGTTGGTGTTGAAATAACTCCACCGTCTTTTCTAATGGGAGACAACATGCAGATATCACCTTCGAAAATGAAGACTATATGTATACCTCTTCTCTTGGGAGAGGATAAAAAAATTGAGTTGGATATCTCGGTAGTTGATTAACTTTTCTATGCGAATTAAAAAGGAGCATAGCAGAGCTTGCAAGAAGCAAGTTCAGCCATGCTTCTTTTTCTATATAACAAAAAATGAGCGTCATTTTATTAGATTAGGTCTTAAATATTATGGGCATATATGTTAATATGATATCTGAAAATTAAATTGGCTTTTGGCTTTGGGTAAAAAGCCAGCGATAATATAACAGTGGAATCAATCAGAAGGGAGAATAAAATGGCAATTAATGTTGTGCTGGTAGAGCCGGAGATACCTCAAAATACAGGAAATATTGTTAGGACTTGCGCAGCGGTAGGAGTTAATCTCCATTTAATCAAGCCCCTTGGGTTTTCAGTTGAAGACAGATACCTAAGGCGTGCAGGTCTGGATTACTGGGATAAGGTGAATATAAAATATTACGATAATTTCAATGAATTAAGGCATAAATATAAAGAGTGCACTTTTTATTATTCTACTACCAAAGCTCAGAATTCATATGCAGATGTAAGATATCCGGAGGATTGCTTTATTGTGTTCGGCAAGGAAACAGCAGGTTTGCCGGAAGAACTCCTTGTGGAGAACCGGGAATGGTGCATTCGAATTCCGATGAAAGACGATATCCGTTCATTGAATCTTTCGAATTCTGTTGCTGTAATTGTCTATGAAGCATTAAGGCAAAATAATTTTGCCGGACTTGCCGCTCAAGGAGAACTGACAAAATATTGTTGGTGATTTGGATGCTTTGGGGACATAATTACTTAATCGTGCGAGCAAAATAATGGCAAAAGTGGATTGAGATAGCTATATAAGTATTCATAAGATACTTTATTTGATTTTTTTTAGTGTTAATAGGTTCATTATTCGACGTTTATGTAGAAATATTTCAAATACTAAAGTATAATATATAGATATAATGACAGATATACGGCGATTATATTAGTGACTAACGACAATTTACGCGGGTGGTTGAATGTTATGAGTAAGAATCTTGCATTGTTGCAAAAAAAATATAAAGATTTGAAGGGTACATATCTGAATAATCAGTTCAGAGAGGTTGAGTTGCTCTTATATATCTTAATCTCAGTAATACTTGGTATTATACAGTGCATGCAGATAGACTACAATGCCACACATAACATTCGAGGTTATCTCAGTCATGTGCAATCATCAATTGTAATTCTAATGGCATTTCGATTTGGTTATTTGGGGTTATCAATAGCACTGGTGCTGATTTTGGCTGAAACAGTATTTATAGTTGTAGAGTATTTTATGAGCTTCAACAATTACCTGTTGCTTGGATTGACATTAAAATTGTTCACAATACTTGTAACTAGTTTTATTGCAGTACTTACAGCCAGACAGGAGGTTCAGAAAAAAAAGCTTGAGCAGTTGGCAATTACAGATGAATTAACCGGAGCGTATAATCAGAGGTTTTTTCATATGATTCTCGAAAGTGAGATCGATAAGGCACAAAAGAGCAAAAGCTCTGTCAGCCTAATAATGATAGATATTGATAATTTTAAAATGTACAATGACATTTATGGGCATGACTGCGGTGACAGCATATTAAAGTCAACTGCATCAATTCTTTCGGAAATACTAGATGAAGGATGCTATTTGTGCCGATATGGAGGAGACGAATTTGCGATTGTTTTTGCAAATGCCCAGATAGATAATCTGCAGCAAATGGCAAACGAACTTCGCAAGGAGTTTGAAAGATTAAAACAGACGTATTTTAGACATGATCTTTGTGAAAAGGTTACATTGTCCATTGGATTGTCGGAATATCCTAATATGTCACGAAATAAGAATGAACTCATTTACCAAGCAGATACGGCCTTGTATCATGCAAAGAATTTGGGAAAGGACAAGGTGCATCTCTACCAGGATGCACTAATGCAAATACGCAAGAACATCAGTTCCGACCATCAGCAACTTATCGGTATATTCAAGGGCTTGTTAAGTACAATATCGGCAAAGGATAAATATACCCATGGCCACTGCGAAAGGGTATCTGCTTATGCTGTATTGATTGCGGAAGCAATGGAGCTAAGCCTCAAAGAAATCAGTATAATTCAGTATGCTGGTCTATTGCATGACATCGGAAAAGTAGAAATGCCTAAGCACATATTGAACAAAAAAGAAGAATTGAATGATGAAGAAATGAGTTATTTAAGGCAGCACCCTGTTTATAGTGAAAATATACTTGAACCTTTAGGCGACATGGATAAATTGACAGATTATGTGAGACACCATCATGAAAAATTTGACGGCACGGGATATCCGGATGGACTTAAAGGTGAGGAAATAAGCCTTGGTGCTAGAATATTGTGTGTGGCTGATTCTTTTGATGCAATGGTATCTGACCGTCCATACAGCAAAAGTATGACAATGGAGCATGCCTTTAGCGAGCTTGAAAAGAATGCCGGGACTCAATTTGATCCGGAAATTGTAAAGGTTTTTATAAAAGCAATGAAATCTTATGCTGCGTAAGATGTGGCCTACAACAGAAAATATTAGTTCCCTGTTTATCTTGTCGATTTTTGGGTTTTTGCAGATAATGCAGACAAAATATTGAAAAATATGTTGATTTAATGGTAAACTAATTGTAAGATTGATTCAAAGTAATTGCTTCATGATAACCTATATACTTTGAAATAAAGATTTTATACTGGTTTTAGATAGAAACATATATAGATTTCACATAAAGAGAAATATAATATTTGCAAAAGTTATGAGGGGTATTATGACTGAATTATTTTATTTTCCAAAGAGAAAGAAGAAAACAATTCGAAGATTTTGCAAGATATTATCCACTGACTCTTTTGTTCCTGAGAGAGTAATTGAAAACGAAGAAATAATTAATAACTATCACCCATTTTTTAAAAATGAAGTAATTATTAAAACCATTGGCGTTGAGAGAAGGCACATTGCAGAAAAAGACGAGGATGATAGCGATATTCTCTTGAAATCTGCTAAAGGGTGCCTTGATAATTATGGAATACTTCCGGACAACCTTTCAAGAATTCTTGTCAATAAGTTTATGGGCGATAATCTTTTGCCTATGACTGCAAGTAGACTCCAGGGTAAGCTTGGTTGCAAGACAGCTGTGCATGCCTTTGATATAGATGGAGGTACTTCGGCTTTTATTCATTCGATGGATGCAGCATCAAGATTTATCAATTCCGGTGACGAATATATTCTTATTTCATCCGGAGGCATAAATTCGAAGTTTGTAAGCAAGACGGACCCAAGGGTCGCATTTTTGTATGGCGATGCTTCAGCTTCTATACTTTTAGGTTACTCAGAAGAAAAGCATATGTTAGCAAGTTATTTTTATTCAAACTATCAGTATTATGATATGTCTGTAATGTTGAGTCCTATAACCCTCTCGGACAAGTTCTCAGGTACTGAATTGCTGTCAGTAATTGATGATTTCTACAAAATGGAGAACTGGAAGGCTGCTGAAAGCTTTTACAGAGAGGCAGTAAGAGAAGTATCAAGGAATATTCTTGAAGAGAGTGGACTTGAGATGAAGGATATAGATCTCGTCTTGGTTACCGAAAATAATGCAAAAATATGGGAGTTGACTTTGGAGACTCTGGGGGTGTATGCCGAAAAAAGCATTTCTTTGATCAGAGAGTATGGCAATACCATGACAGCAATGCTTCCGCTTCTTATAGATCACGGATTTACTTCAGGAAAAATACAGCAGGGAATGAATATTATGCTGATATCCCATGGAGAAGGATTTAGCGGCGGAGGACTTATATATAGAGTCTAATCTTAAATATGTTGTCATATTATACAAAAAAATCATATTAAAACAGACAGAATGTGTTTATTTTGCAGATTGCTTTTTTTTACAACTTAAACTACTTTTATAAGGGGGATTAATATGAACTACGATGATATCTATGGCAAGGCGAAGGAATTGATAGCTGATTATCTAAAAGTGGATGAGAGTGAAATTACTCCCGAAACCAATCTTGTCGACGATCTTTGTGCCGACTCTATTGCTTTGGTAGAGTTGGGATTCAGGTTTTCTGAGACTTTTTCAGTACCTATGATTGATTCAAAACCGGATTTGTTTATTATGGACAATATCATAAAATTTATATTAGATAAGACCAGTGAGAAATAATTCAATGGCATTTGCAACCTTGGACAGCATTTGGGGGTGCATAAAAATACTTATTTTATTTACCTTAGCAAGGGATTGTGAATGGGGGAGACTATGAATACTAATATTAGATTTCCGGAAATAAAGCCACTGAAAATAGAGAGATATGCAAAGATTATTTCTACAGGTATCGGTCTTCCTGATAGAGTTGTCACAAATCAGGATATTATTGATACATACGGTATTATTGCAACCGATAGAGCAGTACGGTATTCAGTAGGCATAATTGAAAGAAGATGGGTTGAGGACGAAAAGCTTGAAGACTTGGTGGCAATGGCTATTTCCCAATGTCTTGAGAGAGCCGGTGTGGATATTGACATGGTGGATAGAGTCATATATTCAAGACTTTTGGGTGACTACCAGATACCGGCTACTTCTATAGGTGCTCTCAGAAAGCTGGGTGCAACTACGGGAATACCGGCTTTTGATATGACCTGTGCTTGTAGCGGGTTTATGCATGCCATGGATCTTGCAATAAGATATATTGATTCCGGCGATGACTATGTTCTTGTAATTGGAGGGGGGATAACTTCAAAGGGTATTCAGTCATGGAAACAGCCAAATCCGAAGACAATATTTTTATTTGGAGATGCTGTAGTTGCCATGCTGATAGGTTATTCAGAAGTCAAACAGTTCCTGGCTTCTTATCTTATGACCAACCATGCCCTATATGATAATGCTTTTATTCCATTTGGGACAAGACTCCTTAAAAAGGAGGACGTAAAAATCGAACCCGAGTTGTTCAACATGAATGTAATAAACGGAAATGTGGTTCTTGAAAGTTCTGTTGAATATTGTAGAATCATAGCAGATAAGCTTCTGTGGGAAGCAAAGATGACCTTAGACGAAATTGATTATTTTATTACATCAGATCAATCAACAAAAATATGGGAAGCTCAAGTAAAAGAATTGGGGATCCCTTTTGAAAAGAGCCTCAGTCTCTTCTATAAATACGCAAATACAGTTTCAGCTATGAGTCCATTGGTTCTGGATGAACTTATCTCAACGGGGCGGTTAAAAAGGGGAGATTTTGTAATGATGCAGGCTCACGGAGCAGGGGCGAGCAGTGGGGGAATGATCTTTAGATACTAAATATAGAAAATAATTGATGTCTCTCTAAACACAGCTAATCTACAAGCCAATCAATCCTACAAAAATCCAAATAGTTTGTATTTATTAAACTCAAAGGCTAGTTTGTTAAGGTGTAATAGTTAGAAAAATATATGTACGATTAAATGATTATTGCAGCATTTATGGAATTAGTGTTTCAAAATAAAATATAAGTTTGGGGGGAAGCTTAAATGAATTATTGTGACTTGTTATTTGATACTCAAGAGCAGGACCTTGGCAGAGAAATTATCATTGACGGGGAAAGTGGCAAAAGGCTGACCTTTAAGGAGCTTCAAGCAGAAGTAATGAAGGTTGCCAATTTTCTAAAGTCCAAGGGATATGAGCCTGGAACAGTTATTGCAACACATCTTTATAACGGTGCTGAAGCTGCGATTGTTTTTTTGGCTATTGAATATATCGGATGTGTTGTATGCTTGGTGGACCCGCTTTTTAAAGCGGAGGAAGTACCGTACTATATTAAAGATTCCGGTTCTAAATGCATCGTTACCTACCTGGAAAAAGAGGAAATAGAAGGTGGATTAACATCAAAAGTTGACGTAATAAACGTTAGTGAGATCCAAGAAGTATGTGAAAAAAATGATTATCAGCAGACCCTTCCAATGTATGATTTTAAAGAAGATGAGCTTGCACTGCTTTTATATACCTCAGGTTCTACTTCGACTCCTAAGGGTGTAATGCTCACAACGGGCTGTTTTTATACATTCCTTAAAAAGAACCATCAGTCGATGTACAGGTATGAGCCGGATGACAGAATTCTGTGTTTTGTGCCCTTTTCCCACGGATTCGGATCAATCTCAGTTCTAATTCCGGCATTGGCATACAAGGCAGGAATTGTATTTCAGAAAACATTTCATCCTGCTAAAGTCGCTGAAATAGTATTAAAAGAGAATATTACTCATATGTTGGGTGTGCCCACCCATTATCGGCAATTATTAAGATTTGAGCCCTTTATAAATAACCTAGGAAAGCTAAAGGCTGCATTTTGCTCGGCGGCACCTATCAGTTCTGAAGTGGCCAATTTGTGGTATGAAAAAACAGGAATATATTTGGACGAAGGTTACGGAATGAGTGAGGCAACCACTCTTATTGCCACAAGGATGTCACGGCTTCCTTCAGCTTCGGGAGATGTGGGTTTCCCTCCTGAGGGAATAATATCTGTCGATATTGTTGACGATAATGGCACGGTGGTTGAAGACGGAACAATAGGAGAAATTCGGGTAACCGGGCAGGGGTTAATGCTTGGCTATCTGAATCGTCCTGAGGAGACAAAAGAGCGATTGAGAAATGGATATCTTTATACCGGTGATTTGGGATACAGAAATCCCGATGGCTCCTTTGTTGTTTGCGGCAGAAAAACAGAGTTTATCAACGTTGCAGGACTTAAGATATCTCCTGTTGAGGTTGAGACAGCACTAAATTCTCACTCTGATGTAATTGACTCTGCGGCTGTTGGAGTTGAGGATAATGTCTATGGAGAAGTTGTAAAGGCTTTTGTCATCAAGAAGCAAAATTCGAGCTTGACCGAACGGGAGCTGATAAAATATGTTTCCGAGAGGTTGGCAAATTTTAAAGTACCTAAGTATATCTCGTTTGTACATGAATTTCCACGAAATAATCTTGGAAAAGTTGATAAAAAGGCATTAAAAAATATGTAGCATACAAAGGGTGTTGTTATTATGAATGAAGCAAGTTCGAAATTCGTGGATAATCTGGCCATCGAGAAGCTTCTTAATGAAAAGCTTTTAAAGGTGGCTCACAAACCTGTAAATTTAATTGTTGATGAAGATGAAGAAATATTTGACGGTCTCTATAAGTGCGAGCTGGATATGTCAACAATTAAATTTTTTGAAGGTGAAAAAAATTTAAAGCGTTTTGAAATACCGTCCATTATGAAGACACAGGACTATATAGAAAATGATACGATATACCTTTATTATCATCCTGCAGAAGACCCAATATGCAATATTTTATTATTGCATGGGTTGTATGATGATAACATGTTTAACTATGCATTCTTAATAAAGATGTTAAATGAGCTTAAGTTCAATGTCTTTTTTATGGAACTGCCTTACCATTTTAACAGGAAACCGGTGGATAGCGCCTTTAGCGGAGAATATTTCGTAAGCGCAGATCTTTTGAGATCTCACAATGCTTTCAGACAAAGCCTGTATGATATTGAAGCATCCCGACAGATCATTAGTCATGTGAATGCTTTGCCGTGTTTGCTTGTTGGATTTAGCATGGGAGGGTGTATATCTTTCAGGTATCACATGTTAAGAGATAGTTTTATAGGGACTTTTTTAATTAATCCGGTTACAGACATGTTAACACTGATATGGGAGAATCCGTTACTGGTTAAGGTTAGAACAGATCTCGAAAACTGTGGCTTTGGAAAAGAAAGGGTTTCTAACGTTTTTAAGAAGCTGGACCCCTGTGAGAATATTACCTCCAGTTTTAATGTTGATAATATTGCGGTTGTATATTCTATATATGATCAAATTATCGGGATGGAAAAGAACGCGATATTTACTGAAAAGATTAAGAACGCAGGTCTGAAAAAAATATTTGAATACCATGCAGGGCATTTGAATATTCTGAGAGTACCCAGGCTTTCCAATGATATTTATGATTTTTTTATGGATTGTTTCTAAAATCAAGAAGATATGATAGATATAATTTAATGTGGGGAGGTTTACTATGAAGAATTACTTTTATCCCGAAGAAAGAATAGCGATTGTAGGTATGGGAGCATTGCTTCCCGATGCAAACAATGTTGATTTGTTTTGGAGCAATATTTTAAGTAAAAAGGTATCTATTAGAGAAGTGCCTGACAGTATTTTAAGTAGAGATATATATTATGATCGTGATGCTTTTGGCAAAATCAATAAAAAGGATAAATCTTATACCAGAATTGTAGCTCCTGTCGATGTTGATGACTACACTTCACTAAGCAGAAAATTTAAAATTCCCCCTGCGGTAGCAGAACACATGGATCCGAACCAGCATGTGGCAATTTACTGCGTAGACCAAGCTTTACAATCCCTTGCAAACAGCAATATCAATAGAGAACGTACAGCTGTCATAATGTGTACTGGTGCTCCGGGAATTCGATACAACAATATAATAAGGAGAACCTATTATGAAAAAATAGAGCATTATCTGCGTAATAACCCCAGATTGAATTCAAACTTTAAAAAAGAGGAATTGGATGAGTTGGTTCAAGGACTATCAAATATAGCTCTTGACGGTACAATCCCTATTACCGAGGACAGTGCGCCGGGAATGCTTCAGAGTATTACGGCGGCAAGGATTTCCAACCTGTTTGACTTTTATGGTCCTTCCTATACCATTGACGCGGCATGTGCATCCAGCCTTGCTGCTGTTATAAGCGGTATTACAGGGCTTTTGAGAAAGGATTATGATGTATTGATTACCGGCGGAGTGGATGTGACATTGGACGAAAGTCCCTTTGTAGTTTTTTCGGCAATAAACGCATTGTCGCCAACCGGTTCATATCCCTTTGATTCTCGGGCAAATGGTTTTGTAATTGGCCTTGGGGGAGGGATACTGGTTTTAAAAAGGCTGGAGGATGCTCTTAGGGACAATGATAGAATATATGCTCTGATATCCGGCTTCGGTCAGGGAAGTGATGGCAAGGGTAAATATATTGCTGCTCCCAATGAAGAAGGACAGTTCCGGGTTATTAAAAGTACTTTGGAAATGTCGAATTATAATGCGGATACCATTGAGTACATAGAAGCTCACGGTACGGGAACAAGTGTAGGAGATGTTGTTGAAATAAAGGCATTGAAAAAGGCCTTTGAAGCTATGGGAGTTACGAAGAAAAACTTCTGTGGAATAAGCTCTGTGAAGTCAAATATAGGACATTTGAGGTATGCAGCGGGAAGTCCGGGCCTTATTAAAGCAGCTATGGCTTTACACAACAAGATTCTACCTCCTACTGCAAACGTTGAGAACATCAATCCAAAGCTTGGGATTGAGGACTCTCCATTTTACATATTGACCGACAAAAAACAGTGGAGAGAAAACACCTCTCACCCAAGAAGAGCAAATGTTAGTGCTTATGGATTTGGTGGAGCGGATTATAGTATTGCGTTGGAAGAATTCCGACCGGAATTTCTTAAAAAGACCTATGCTTTTTCGAAACCAGCCGAGGATGCAAAGAATTCAAGTGATGCACCGACACAGGAGATTGTATTGTTCTCAGGTTCATCAATAGAGGAAATTAATGAATCTTACAGATTGTTTGTAGAAGAAAACATAGAAGGTTCTGATTTCGAGCAGTTGGTATTCAATAATAACTCCTCCGTTTCGGCAAAAAAAGAATATCGCTTGGCCATATGCGCTTGCTCAATGGATGAATTAAAGGATAAGTACCATATTTTTGAGGATTTTATAAATGAAAATAAGAGTGAAAACTTCCAGGCACTTTATTTAAAAGGAATATATTTTGGAAAAGGAGAAGCGGTGTCACCGGACAAAGTAGCATGGATGTTCCCGGGACAAGCTTCCCAGTATCCCAATATGTTAGAGGGTATATATGAGAGATATCCTCAGATCGAATCTTTCTATATGCAGGCGGACGCTGTTTGGAAATCAAAATACGGTTATGAGATTACATCGCTTGTTTTTGGAGATGACGAAGAACGTCTTCAGACTGTGCTCAAAGACACAAAAAATACTCATCCGGCAATGTTTTTAAGCAATATTGCAATGTATAAGCTCCTTTCGGAGTCGGGCATAAAGGCTGATTACATGATAGGCCACAGCTTAGGTGAAATAACAGCTCTTCACGCGAGCGGCATGCTTGACTTAAAATCCGCCCTTCGTTTGATAGGTGAAAGAGGTTTTGCCTTTGACGGTATTCCCGAAGAGGATCGCGGTATAATGATGAGCATAAAGGCAGATAGACTCAAGGTAGAGGAATTAATTAAAGAAAGCGGTCTTAAAGTATCTGTTGCCAATATTAACTCACCCGATCAGACGGTTGTAGGTGGAAGGGAAGAACAAATAAGTAAAATGACGGAAGCTTTAGAACGAAACAAGATTACGTATTCAAAGCTGAATGTTTCCCATGCCTTCCACACGGAGCTGGTTTCAGGTGCAGCAGAAAGCTATTATGAAAAAATTAAGGATATGGTTTTTGACGTTCCAAAAGCCCACGTCATGGCATGTCATAGGAAGGATTTCTATCCTGAGGATAAGGAGAAAATGAAGAAGGTTCCGTCCATACTGAAGGAACAGATAGTTTCATCTGTTAACTTTACAGAATCGGTATTAAAACTCTATGAAAAGGGTGTTAGAATTTTTGTGGAAGCGGGACCTTCTTCGGTACTTACGAACCTTGTAAAGAACATTCTTCAAGGCAAGGATGTTAAAGTGGTGGCTTCAAACAATAAAAGAAAGAATCCTGTGGATGCATATAAGCAGGCTTTAGCAGAGCTTTTTGCATACGGTATGGATGTTTCTGTCTTGCCATCCGGAAAGGCACTTAAGTATTCAAAAGGTATGGCAAGAATAGTCGATGAAACCTGCAATTTCCAAGCTGAGGTAAAGGCTCCGATTGAAGTAAATGTTAAGACCTCAAAGTCCTCGGAAAAGGAAAGTATTGTATACAGCGGCGCTTCAGCAGGATTGCCCGGCACCTTTAAAAAAGTGTTTTCCGATGATAATTTCGATCTTCTCTTTGAAGGAAAGAACCTAATTGAAAGGCTGACCGACGATGAAGCGAACAGCATATTGGATTTGAACATCACAAGACTTTTAAAAACCGAAGCTCAGACAACCTTCAAAAGACTCTCGTCTATTAATGAAGTTATACAGCTTGCTGGCAAGCTGGGCAAGATTGATATGCTAAACGATTATCAGATCGATGAGAAGGCATTGAAGCAGATGACCATGACGGTGTGCGCTGGAGTAGCAGCAGGATACGAGGCCCTAAAAGATGCGGGTATTCCGTTGGTAAGAGAGCAGATAAGGACTTCCACCGGTTCCTATTTACCGGGTAGACTGGTGTTGCCGGAACACATGCAGGATGACACCGGAATAATATTTGCCAATGGTTTCTTCCCGGTTGAATCTTGCATAAGTGAGGTTTCAAAATATGTTGCCAGCAGGTTTGGATCAAAAACAAGAAATGACTTGCTAGATTTTTATGAATCGGTTATTTCAAAAGTTAGTGATTACAGTGTGAAAAAATATCTTACGGATTGGTTTAATCTCCATTATTCAAGGCTTATGTACAATAGTGGAGAGGAGGAAATATACGAATTCAACCATGACTTCTTGGCGCTTCTTTGCTCACAGGCCAACAATAGGCTTGCTCAGTTTATCGGAGCAATGGGACCTAACTTCTTCTTGAGTGCCGCATGTTCTTCAACAATTACAGCGGTTACTGTGGCAGAAGACCTGATTAGAGCAGGACATGCACGAAGAATGATTGTAATAGGCGCAGAAAATATTACGTCAAAAACAACTCTTCCTTGGTCAGCAGCCAGCTTTTTGAGTATGGGTTCTCTTACAATTTCTCCAGATCTCTTTGAGGCTGCGGTGCCTTTTGACAACAGAAGAAACGGAATGATTTTGGGAGCAGGTGCTGTGGGACTTGTTATTGAAAAAGAGTCGGATGTAGCCGAAAGGGGTATGAACGGTATTTGCCGTATTTTAGGTACCCATGTCTTTAATACTGCGGGGCATCAGTCAAAAATTGACAGCAACAAATTCTCTGTTGAGCTTGATAGATTTATGACTAAGATGGAAGAGGAGTACGGATTTGACAGGAAGAACATTGCAAAAAGAACTGTATACTATTCTCATGAAACCTTTTCTCCAAGAAATGGCGGATGCGCGAACGCAGAAAAAGCAACGCTAGAGACGGCTTTTGGCAGTAGTTTCAGGGATATAAAGGTTATCAATACAAAGGGATTAACCGGACATACCATGGGTGCTTCAATCGAAGAAGCTGTGGCGGCAAAAGCTTTACAATACCAGAAGATTCCACCGATTGCTAATTTCCGGGAGCCAGATCCGGATCTCGAAGGCCTGAATTTATCAGAAGGGGGCTTGTACAGCTTTGACTATGTAATAAGAATGGTGACAGGCTATGGAGCCCAGGGCAACTATCACCTTCTTCAAAAAATTGCAACCGGTGATGAAAGGATTTTTGACCGGGAAGCTTATCAAAGATGGCTTGATAAAATCACCGCTTCTAGAGATGCAAAGCTCGGAAAATGTGGAAGAATTCTTGTGGCAGAGGGAACGGAAGGAAAAATTGAACAACCGGCGGAGGAATTTTCCTTTGGAAATGGTGCTGCTGACGTTTTAAATAGCAAGCCAAAGTATGATATGAATGCCGGAGTCGTTGCTTCTTCTTCCATAGACAAGCCCCAGATGGCGGATAAAAGTGTCGTCGATGAAATACTGGGGATATACTCTGAAATAACCAGGTATCCCAAAGATATGCTGGATCTAAATATGGAAGTTGAGGCAGATTTGGGTATTGATACGGTAAAACAGGCGACAATCCTTTCAATAATATCGGAGAAATTTAATATTCCTCAGGAGGATACCATAAAGCTTTCAAACTATCCTACAATTGGTCATGTTGTGAGTATGGTTCAGGCAAGATACTCTAAAGAGGCTAGCTTCAAGCAAGAAAGCACTCCGGTTGGTGTAAAAAATGATGTTTCCTTAGATAATAGAAAGACCGAAAGTATTGCGGCTAAGGATGTTCAAGAGGAAGTGTTTAAGGTTATTTCGGAAATTACGAAATACCCCGTGGAGATTCTTGAAAGGAACATGGAAATGGAAGCTGACCTAGGCATAGACACCGTTAAGCAGGCTACCATATTTTCCATCCTGAGCGAGAAATTCAACATTGGAGAAAATGGAGGTAATATTTCCCAGTACAAGACTGTAGGCTCTATTGTCGATCTTGTAAACGAAAGCCAAAAATCAAAATCGGAAGAGTCATCCAATCTAGCTACTGGAATAATCAATTCCGATGCTTATGATTTTAAAAGAATGACTCATAAGACCCAAAGCAGCAAAGAAGGCAGTAAAGTCGAAAGAAATAAGACAGAGATTGGCGGTACGGATAATGAAAAGGACATTGAAGCAAAGGTGTTGGAAGTAATTTCTGAAATCACGAAATATCCTGCGGAAATGCTGGAAAGAGATATGGAAATGGAAGCGGACCTGGGTATAGATACAGTTAAGCAGGCCACTATAGTTTCCTTATTAAGCGATAGATTTGATATTGGCAAAGATGAAAGGATAAATATTTCAGATTATAAAACCATTGGCGGTATTATTGACCTGGTAAAAGGCAGCTTCAAAAAAGCCGAATCTTCTTATGAAGAGGTCAAGGGTGAGGTGGCAGCTGTTGAAAGCGTAGATGATGAAGACATTTATATTGACAGGAATCTCTGTCTTCAGATACCGGTTTTTGTAGAAGAAAAAGCAATGGGCACAGATTTTGAACTAAAGGACAAAAGGATATGGGTAATTGGTGACAATAGTGAACAGGTTCAAAAGGTGTCGCAATATTTTGCGAAGCTTTGTGCTGGGGTTGAAGAGTTCTTGTTTGCAGACTTTTGCGATGGAGCGGAACTTGAGAAGAAAGTCTCCGATTTTCTAAATAAAAACCAGAAGGTAGATGCTATTGTAGATTGTACTCACCTTGGTACTGTTGTTGATTTTGATAAAATCTCCGAGAGTGAACAGGAGAAGATGCTATTTTTTAGCAGTGAGGCGAGGTTCATATTCTATAAAGCGCTGTCGCAAAAATTTACCGACCCCGAAATAAGAATTGTATCTGCGGTATCAATGGATGGCTGCCATGGTTATGCCCAAGAGAAACAGATTGGAATAGACCCATTCTACGGTGCTGTATCAGGTCTTTATAAAGGACTTAGAAAAGAGTGGAGTAAATCCGTAATCAGGATTGTAGATCTAGGTTCAAACAAGGGAAGTCCATTGAATAATGACGATTTATTGTCGCTTGCCCAAGAGATGGAGAATAAGTGCGATGAGTATGAAATTGGATACTGTGACGGTAAGCGAGGTGTAATCAAGCTAAAAAATCTGGACCGCAATAGTTTTAAGCAGATGAATATTCCGGAAGATGCCCATTTCGTTATTACCGGCGGGGGAAATGGAATTACCTCGGAGATAACAAGAGGGTTATCCCAAAGATTTAAGGGAAAATACACGATAATTGGAAGGACAGAGCTTTTGGATGATACTGTAGAGATTTCCGAAGGTGATGAGGCTTCCGTCAATAATATCAAGCTGGAAATTCAAAAAAGACTGGAGAAGACCAATGAAAGGGTAACTCCAGTAATGGTACAAAAGGAATATGACAGGCTTGTGAAGTCTAATTCAATTAAAAGACTGATAGAGAGCATAAAAAAGGATGGAAACAGTGGTGTATATCTATCCTGCGATATAAGAAATTATGAGGAACTTAAAAAGGCTCTTGATAAGGCTGTACAAGAAAACGGTCCTGTTCATGTTCTTATTCATGGAGCGGGAGTGGAAAAAAGCAGACTTTTAACCCAAAAGGAAACAGAAGAGTTCAAGGAGATATTTTCTGTAAAGGCAAAGGGCCTTTGCAACCTTTATCGAATATTGGACAGAAAAGAACTGAAAATTGCTATAGCTTTCTCTTCCATATCCGGAAGGTTTGGCAATGAGGCGCAAATTGACTACTGTGCCGCCAATAGCTTTATTAATAGCTTTATGTCAATGCTAGGGAACACTCACAAGGATATATACTCCTTGAGCTTGGCATGGTCCGGATGGAAAGACGTGGGTATGGCTTGGAGAAATGAGTTTATTAAAATAAACTCTGAGGAAATGGGCCTTCATCTAATTGAGCCCGAGAGGGGAACCGACGAGTTTATCAATATTCTAACTGGAGGTCTAGACTCAAAAGAAGTGGTTATAAGCAGGGGACTTGGTGCTCTTGCCAATAACAGAGCGGCTGATGAAAACTTAGATGATAGGCCGATGATTGATTGGATAGCTAAAAAAGACGGAAGGATTGAAAAGGTATTTAAAGTTGTTTCCGTCAAAAGGGATGCCATTTTCGATCATCACAGACTTGGAACAGTACCCCTTGCTCCAGCTGTGGCCTTCATGGAACTTGGGGCGGAAACCTTGAGCCTGATATCAGGCAAAGATGGGCAGTGTTGCTTTAGGAATGTCAGCATCGATAAGCCTTTAAAGCTTTTCCATGAGGAGCCAAAGGAAGTAATTGTTTTGGTGAATCAGAAGGAAGGAACAGAAAGTTTTGATATGAAGTCATATACTTATCTGAATTCCAGATTCGGTGTCTCAAGGTTTATAGGACTAAACAGCATGAATGTCAGCAGCAATTTAGGAGAATACAGCCACCTTCTTGAGATGATGAAAATTGAAAATGAACCTATGGAAGAAGGCTTTACGGCCGAATCACTTAGAGCCTTCCTGCAAAAGAATAGTAATTCTATTAATCTGGGAACGCTGTTTGTTGACGAGAAAAAAGAAAACAACGTTTATAGACGGAACAAAAACGGCGCAATATTCTCAATGCTTCTTCCGGAGGAGGAATTAATCAATAAAAAATATAATCTGGATAAATTACTGATAAATCCAGCTTTTGCCGATTCGATTTTCCAGGTTTGCGGGGTACACTCCCAGTTTGAGAGCGATGTAGTATACCTCCCATGGCAGGTTGAAGAGTTCGGCATTGTGAAGGTTCCGAAGGAAATGATGCGCTACAAGGCATATTCTATATTGAAGCATAAGGACGACGAAATAAAAGTATACGATGCTATTATGGTCAATGAAAAAAATGAGGTCTGTTATTATGCTAAAAATGTTAGGATGAGGGTTATTCACTCATGATTATTCAGAATAATACTTATGAGGACGACACTGTGAGGTTGACAAAGCTCTATTTGGATAGACAGGCCGCAGAACATGAGTTTTGCTTTCATGTGGTGGATATGGGGGAAATGGCTCGAAGGCTTAAAAGGGATGAAGAAAGTATTTTGACAGTGTTGTCCGTAAGAGAGCTCTTGCATTTGAGAGAATTGAGAAACCCGAAGAATAGGCTACAATGGATTTCGGGAAGATATGCGGTAAAATCGGCAGTTTTTAAACTAAAGCTAAGAGAGCAGAGCATAATGGATCCATGTTGCTTGGATGTAGTGAAAGGGGCAGATTCCGCCCCTTTCATCCTCCAATATCCCGACTTATGTGTATCCATAACTCACTCATTCCCATATTGCGTTGGTATAGTGGCAAAGAGGGCAATCGGAATAGATATGGAAAAGGTTTTTATTCCGGAAGATTCATTGATAAAGCACTTCTTTTCCGATAGGGAGGAAAAGTTTCTAAAAAGTCTTAGAAATACCGATGAATACTCGGTAAAATCTACAATTTTATGGACAAGAAAAGAGGCTGTTTCAAAGCTTTTTCGCTTGGGAATGAAGATGGATTTTAGGGAACTGGATACCCTGGAGGATGCGATAATCTTTCAGGGTAGAAGCAATGTTCGCCTGTTTTCTTTCGTATGCAATAGTTATTGCCTTTCTCTGGCATTGTTTGATTGTGATGAAAACTGAAATTATAGATTAAAAATAATAAAACTGAGCATAATATTTATGCACGATAATGCTTAGGTTTCATAGCCATGAAAGTAAAAATACTTTGTTAAAAAATTAATTATTTTTTAACTAAAGTATTGAAAATGAAAATAAAATAATATAAAATGAAACATGGTGTAAGATATACTTGCCAGAGGATGAATTTTTTACTGCATTCATGCTGTATGGCAGCTAATATAAGCATTAAGTCAAATTTTAATTTACATAGGAGGCGATATTAATGGCAGTAAAAGTAGGTATTAATGGTTTTGGACGTATCGGACGTCTTGTATTCAGGGCTAGTCTCAACAACCCTAATGTTGAAGTTGTAGGTATAAACGACCCGTTTATTGAC
This sequence comes from Acetivibrio mesophilus, assembly GCF_004102745.1. Lineage (GTDB taxonomy): Bacteria > Bacillota > Clostridia > Acetivibrionales > Acetivibrionaceae > Hungateiclostridium > Hungateiclostridium mesophilum. Next base: position 93,914 of record NZ_RLII01000008.1, read on the forward strand.
CTTGAATACATGCAATATATGTTAAAGTATGATACAATACACGGTCAATTCAAAGGCGAGATTTCAGAAGACAACGGAAAACTCGTTGTAAACGGTAAGAAAATAAGCGTTTATGCTAGCATGGATCCTGCTGAGATTCCATGGAGCGAATGTGGTGCAGATTACGTTGTTGAATCAACAGGTGTATTCACAACTACAGAAAAGGCTTCAGCTCACTTCAAGGGCGGTGCAAAGAAAGTAGTTATCAGTGCTCCTTCAGCAGATGCTCCAATGTTTGTTATGGGTGTAAACAACGACAAATACACAAAGGATATGAACGTTGTATCAAACGCTTCATGTACAACAAACTGTCTGGCTCCTCTTGCAAAAGTTATACATGACAATTTCGGTTTGGTAGAGGGCTTAATGACTACTGTACATGCTACAACTGCAACACAAAAGACAGTTGACGGTCCTTCAAAGAAAGACTGGAGAGGCGGACGTGCAGCAGCAGGTAATATCATTCCTTCATCAACAGGAGCTGCAAAAGCTGTTGGAAAGGTTATCCCTGAATTGAACGGCAAATTGACAGGTATGGCATTCAGAGTACCAACTCTCGATGTATCTGTTGTTGACTTGACTTGCCGTATTGAAAAGGCAGCTACTTATGATGAAATCAAAGCAGCTATTAAGAAGGCTTCAGAAAATGAATTGAAGGGTATCTTAGGATATACTGAAGATGCAGTTGTTTCTTCAGACTTTATCGGAGATGCTCGTACTTCAATTTTCGATGCAGATGCTGGTATATCTCTCAACAGCAACTTTGTAAAACTCGTTTCATGGTATGACAATGAATGGGGTTATTCAAACAAAGTTGTTGATTTGATAGTATATATGGCTTCAGTAGATGCGAAATAATTATTGCTGAAAATTCAATTAAAAAGGTTCGGTTAAAACCGGGCCTTTTTGAATTTAAGGTTCTTTGCCGAAGGAAAAGTCTCTAAATCAGAAAAAAATTTTGTTAAAAAATAGATAAATTTTATTGTGTACTATTGAAAAGTATGAAAAAAAGATATAAAATGTTAACGGTTTAATGGAGACATTTTTAGACGTTAATACATAAAGTGCAGTTTAAGAATCAATAATACAATAATGTTCAATATGTTTAGGAGCGTGAATATTTATGGCAATGATGAACAAGAAAACCATTGAGGATGTTGATGTAAAAGGTAAAAAGGTCATAGTCCGTGTTGATTTTAACGTACCGTTGGACGAAAACAGAAATATTACCGATGATAAAAGAATAGTTGGTGCACTTCCAACCATTAAGTATCTGGTAGATAACGGTGCAAAAACTATATTGGTTTCACACCTCGGAAGACCTAAAGAAGGCTTTGAGGATAAATACAGCATGACTCCAACTGCCGTTAAGCTTGGAGAACTTCTCGGAAAAGAAGTAATAATGGCAAAAGATGTTATTGGTCCTGATGCAAAAGCAAAAGCAGCTGCATTAAAGGATGGAGAAGTTTTAATGCTTGAGAATGTTAGATTCCACAAGGAAGAAACTAAAAATGACCCGGCTTTTGCAAAAGAATTGGCAAGCATGGCTGAAATTTATGTAAATGATGCCTTCGGAACAGCTCACAGGGCTCATGCTTCAACAGCAGGTCTTGCTGATCATCTGCCGGCAGTATGCGGATACCTTATCCAAAAGGAAATAGATTTTATGGGCAAAGCTCTGTCAAACCCAGAAAGACCTTTTGTGGCAATATTGGGTGGTGCTAAGGTTTCAGATAAAATAGGTGTTATCGAGAACCTTATTGACAAGGTTGACACTCTTATAGTTGGCGGAGGTATGGCATATACTTTCTTTAAGGCAAAGGGATACAGCATAGGTACATCCCTGTGTGAAGATGATAAAGTAGACCTTGCAAAAAGCCTTATAGAGAAGGCAGAGAGCAAGGGAGTTAAGTTGCTGCTTCCTGTAGATAATGTTGTGGGAAAAGAGTTCAGCAATGATACAGAACGTAAGACAGTTCCATCAAATCAAATCCCGGACGGATGGATGGGTATGGATATTGGTGCTGAAACTGTTAAGTTATATTCAGATGCAATTAAAAATGCTAAAACTGTTGTATGGAATGGTCCTATGGGAGTATTTGAGTTCTCCAACTTTGCTAACGGAACAAAGGAAGTAGCAAAAGCTGTTGCCGAATCCGGAGCAATTTCTATAATAGGAGGCGGAGATTCTGCTGCTGCTGTTGAACAGCTTGGTTTTGCAGATAAAATTACTCACATTTCAACTGGAGGCGGAGCATCACTGGAGTTCCTGGAAGGAAAGGTATTGCCGGGAATTGATGTATTAATGGATAAATAAGGGGAGACGATATCATGAGTAGAAAAATTATTGCAGCTGGTAACTGGAAAATGAATAAAACAGCAAAAGAAGCTGTTGAGTTTGTAGAGGCCTTAAAAGGTAGAGTTGCAGACGCCGATGCTGAAGTAGTAGTAGGTGTGCCTTTTGTATGTTTGCCGGGGGTTGTTGAAGCAGCTAAAGGATCAAATATAAAGGTTGCTGCACAAAACATGCACTGGGAGGAAAGTGGCGCTTTTACAGGAGAAGTGTCAGGTCCTATGTTGTCCGAGCTTGGAGTTGACTATGTTATCATTGGCCACTCTGAAAGAAGACAGTACTTCGGAGAGACTGATGAGACAGTCAATAAAAAGGCGCATGCGGCATTCAAATACGGTTTAAAACCAATTATCTGTGTGGGTGAATCCCTGACACAAAGAGAACAGGGAATTACCGCTGAGTTGGTAAGATATCAGGTTAAGATTGCTTTATTGGGTCTTTCTGCCGAACAGGTAAAAGAGACTGTAATAGCTTATGAGCCTATTTGGGCGATCGGTACTGGAAAGACAGCTACAAATGAACAGGCAGAGGAAGTTTGCGGCATAATAAGAGTCTGCGTTAAAGAGCTTTATGGCGAAGATGTTGCCGAAACTGTCAGAATTCAATACGGCGGAAGTGTTAATGCAGCTAATGCAGCACAACTTTTCGGCATGCCGAATATTGATGGAGGCCTTGTAGGAGGCGCAAGTCTCAAACTTGATGACTTTGAAAAAATTGCAAAGCACAATAAGTAATATTGTGAGTTTAAAAATTGTGTAGATTACATAAAACAGTCCCATCAAAATAATTGAGGGACTGTTTTATTTACCTATATTCAAAAACCTTAAAATGTGGTATATATAAATAGGATTGTATTCAATTTAAATACATAATGAATAAATTGAAATGGAGTGTATAATATGAAAGATAGGCTCGTAACATTGATTATTTTAGATGGTTTTGGTATTAATCCGAAGAAAGAGGGTAATGCCATAGAGGCTGCAAATAAACCGAATATAGACAGGTTTATGAGAGAGTATCCCAACACAATAATTCGTACAAGTGGTATGGATGTTGGACTTCCCAACGGCCAAATGGGTAATTCCGAGGTGGGACACACCAACATTGGGGCCGGAAGAATTGTATATCAGGAGCTTACTAGAATAACTAAATCCATTGAAGATGGGGACTTTTTTGAGAAAAAGGAGTTTATGGATGCTATTGAAAACTGTCGAAAGAACAATTCAAAGCTGCATCTTTTCGGTCTTCTCTCTGATGGTGGTGTACACAGCCACAATACCCATTTATATGGATTGCTAGAGTTTGCTAAAAAACAGAATTTACAAGATGTATATGTTCATTGCTTCTTTGATGGTAGGGATGTCCCACCGGACAGTGCAATGGGCTATGTGGAAGAGCTTGAAGAAAAGCTTAAGGAAATTGGTGTCGGTGAAATTGCTTCAGTTATGGGAAGATATTATGCTATGGACCGTGACAATAGATGGGAAAGAGTAAAGCTTGCCTATGATGCCATGGTGCTTGGAAAAGGAAATGAGGCCTTAAGTGCAAAAGAGGCAGTTGCGGAATCATACGCAAAACAAGAGTTTGATGAATTTGTCAAACCTACGGTTATTATGAAAAATGGATCTCCTGTCGCTACCATTGATGAAAACGATTCAATCATATTCTTCAACTTTAGGCCCGACAGAGCCAGAGAAATTACCAGAACTTTTACAGATGTTGATTTTGCTGGTTTTGAAAGGGGAAAAGGATATTTTCCGGTGTTCTTTGTCTGCATGACCCAATATGATAAAACCATAGAAAATGCTGTTGTTGCATTTAAACCCCAGAGCCTTGAAAACACCTTTGGAGAGTATATAAGTAGGAATGGATTGAGGCAGCTTAGAATTGCTGAGACAGAAAAATATGCTCATGTTACTTTCTTTTTTAATGGTGGCGTTGAAGCTGTATATGAAGGAGAGGACAGGGTGTTGATAAATTCTCCGAAGGTTGCGACATATGACATGAAGCCTGAAATGAGCGCTTATGAGGTGACGGACAATGTATTAGAGTGCATAAATAAAAAAGAATACGATGTAATAATACTAAATTATGCAAATCCTGACATGGTGGGCCATACAGGAGTGTTTGATGCTGCAAAGTCTGCAATTGAAGCCATTGACGAATGCTTAGGAAAGGTTATACCTGCAATACTTGAACAGGGTGGCGTGGCACTAATAACTGCAGATCACGGAAACTCCGAGCAAATGCTGGATTATGATACCAGCGGGCCTTTTACAGCGCATACAACCAATCCTGTTCCACTCATTGCTATAGGCTTGGGAGACATTAAGTTAAAGGAAGGAAGGCTGGCAGATCTTGCGCCGACAATGCTCAGTATTTTAGGGCTAGAAAAGCCTGCGGAAATGACCGGTGAGTCATTAATAATAAAGTAAGAATTAATCCTGTTTAGATTAATAAATCAAGTAATATCCAAAACTTCGGCATTAAAAGCCGGAGTTTTTTATTTTTTTATTATTTTATTTTTCATTTTGTTAACCTTAGGACAAATATTTCTTGCAAATTGTTTCATATTGTAGTAAATTATTGTAGGAAGAATTTGTTGCATTTTTGGAGACAGCGCTTATCTGACATAACACCTTTTAGCATAATAATGTATTGTAAGGCCTGCAAGGGAAGTACACATCAATATGAAAAAGGATGGTCAGTATGAATAGAAGAGTTGACAATACAAATAGTTTTAAAAATAAACTTCAAGGCGTCAATAAAATAGGTTTATTATCGAGATTGGGAATGTGTGGCAAAAAGTCTTCTAAATTTTTTTACATCATGTCTTCAATTCATATAGTCATTGTAATAATTCAAGCTTCAGGAAAATTACCGGTAGAGTTTCGGGCTGTAACAGGAATATTTGAAATTGGACTTTCAATTACACTATCTTATCATTTTGGCTATATGGGGATGTTTCAGTCACTAATCACCAATGGTTTGGCATCAATACGTCTTTATGCTATATCCAATCAGATACGCGCGGTACTAGCGAGTGAGGCCGGTCATTTAACGGGCAATTTAAGAATAATTGCAAATAGCGCACCGGGACTTCTTGTAAATCTCTCCGCAGCCAGAATAGCTGTGATGATAGTATCAATAATGGTTGCTTATTCCTATGAGCAAGAGCGCAAATATATAAATAAGCTGGAGTGGCTGGCTTGTGTTGATGGAGTCACTGGAGCCTATAATCACAGATACTTTCAAACAAAGCTTGAAGAAGAAATTAATAATGCCCGTTATAGAAGCAGTTCCTTGGCTATGGTAATGATTGATGTGGACAATTTTAAAAAATATAACGATACCCACGGGCATATAGCAGGAGACAGACTACTTTTAAAAACCGCTGAAATATTTATGGAGGAAGCAAGAGAACAGGATATTGTGTGTAGATATGGAGGAGATGAATTTGCTATATTGATGCCTGATATCGATTCTAAAGGAATTCTCTCAATGATTGAACGCATAAGAAAAAAATTTATCGGTTTTTTGGATACAGAAGAGATTTGTTTACATAAGTGCGGAATCAGCATATCGGCAGGATATTCAATATACCCGAAGCTGGCCCGAGATAAAGATGATTTGATTATGCAGGCAGACAGCGCCCTTTATCAGGCGAAGAACATGGGAAGAAATAATGTGCGGATCTATAGGGATGTTTTTGAAGATATAAAGACATTTTTTAATTCTGATGAACGACAGCTGTTGGGAGGATTAAGAGCTCTTCTAGGAACGGTATCGGCAAAGGATAAGTATACCTTGGGACACTCGGAACGTGTAATGGATTATGCAGTGAGAATTGGAAAGGCAATGGGACTTGGAAGTGAAAGATTGCGGCTTCTCAAAATTGCGGCTCTGCTTCATGATATAGGGAAGGTTGAGATTTCTGAAACTATTCTGAACAAAACAGAGCCATTGACTTCCAGTGAGATAAAGATTCTACGAAGACATCCAATGTATAGTGTGGATATATTGGAGCCTCTATCCAGTATTGAGATGCTAATTGATTCTATAAAGTACCATCATGAAAGATTTGACGGCAAAGGATATCCTACGGGGAGAAAGGGGAAGGAGATACCGCTGGAAGCTAGGATTCTATGCGTTGCAGATGCCTTTGATGCCATGCTGTCGGACCGTCCCTATAGAAAGGGAATGAAAATGAATGATGTATTGTCTGAATTGAGGAGCAATTCCGGCACACAGTTTGACCCTGAGACGGTAAAAGCCTTTTTAAATACTTTTGATACCGACTTTGACAGCGTAAGTTGCGTTGAACTAAACTAAATAGCTTCATTTAGTTTCATGGAAATAATAAAAAAATGTTTTAATATCAACCATTATGGATAAAATATACTATAGTTTTGCAATAAATGATTTTCTAATTCGGTTTTGCGGCTATGCCGAAGATGCAATCTTAGGTTCTAAAGATACAAAAAAATAGCAATATGAAGGGAGAATAAGCAATGAAACAATACTTGGAGATTGAAAGCGTATATGCAAGAGAGATTCTTGATTCAAGAGGTAATCCTACAGTTGAGGTGGAGGTTATTGCAGAAGGCGGATTTATTGGTAGGGCAGCAGTTCCGTCAGGCGCATCCACAGGGGCATTTGAAGCTGTAGAACTAAGGGATAACGATAAAAACAGATATCTGGGCAAGGGTGTGCAAAAAGCCGTTGAGAACGTAAATAATATTATTGCACCGGAAGTGGAAGGTATGAATGTCTTTGATCAGGCGGCTATTGACAACCTGATGATAAGCTTAGACGGTACTCCTAATAAGTCAAAGTTAGGTGCCAATGCTATTTTGGGTGTTTCCCTTGCAACGGCAAAAGCTGCTTCAGAGGCCCTTGGCATAAGCCTCTACCAATATATTGGAGGAGTAAATGCAAAAGTCCTTCCTGTTCCCATGATGAACATAATAAATGGAGGAAAACATGCTGACAACAGTGTAAATGTTCAGGAGTTCATGATAATGCCGGTAGGTGCTTCTTCGTTTAGAAATGCGCTTCAAATGTGTGCGGAAGTTTTCCATAATTTGAAGAAAGTATTAAAGGAAAAAGGATATAGTACTGCTGTCGGAGACGAGGGAGGTTTTGCTCCAAACCTCAAAACCGATGAGGAAGCCATCCAGGTTATATTGGAAGCTGTTGAGAAAGCTGGCTATAAACCGGGAGATGATTTTAGAATTGCAATAGATGCTGCTGCCACAGAAATGTATCAGGAAGACGGATCCTATCTTTTCTGGAAGTCGGGTGTAAAAAAGACAAGGGAAGAGATGATAAACTACTGGGAAGAACTGGTTAATAAATACCCGATTATTTCTCTGGAAGACGGTGTTGCAGAAGAAGACTGGGAGGGCTGGGAAATGCTTACCAAGAAGATCGGAAGCAAGGTTCAGCTTGTAGGGGATGACCTCTTTGTTACAAACACTACTAGGCTTAAAAAAGGTATAGATATGGGAGTGGCCAACTCCATACTTATCAAAGTGAACCAGATAGGAACGCTTACTGAGACCCTCGATGCTATAGAAATGGCAAACCGTGCGGGATATACTGCTGTTGTATCTCATAGATCCGGCGAGACTGAAGATGCGACAATTGCAGATATAGCTGTGGCGACCAATACCGGACAGATAAAGACTGGAGCTCCATCGAGAAGCGACCGTGTGGCAAAATACAATCAATTGCTAAGAATAGAGGAAGAAATAGGAGCAATCAGTCGCTATCCGGGACTTGATGCTTGGTTTAACCTTAAAAACAAATAAGATATATAGAATATATTCGAAGGCCGACATTTTTCTATATAAAAAAACAAGATACTTTGTAAAAAAATACTATGAACATATGAAAAACTTTGAAAAAACATTGGTAATAATGCTTGTATTCTGCGTATTAGTATGTTAAAATGTATCTTGTTAATTTTTTAGGAGGTGCCTTTAGCATGCAAATAGTAGTAACTATTTTTCACTTAATTTTTTCATTGTCATTGATTGTGATTGTATTGCTCCAGTCAGGCAAACAGGCTGGGTTATCAGGTTCTATTGCCGGCGGCGCAGAGACTTTTTTTGGGAAGAACAAAGGGAGAACTATTGATGCCATTTTAAGTAAATATACAGCAGTTGCAGCTATAGGATTCCTGATTACTTCAGTTGTATTGCAGCTTATTATTAATTCTAAATAAGAGAATACCAAGAGGAAACTGTATAATTGCAGTTTCCTTTTTTTGCTGCTTTTTACACCATTCTTTTTGTTTAATATATTTTTTATGCTTTGGTATGTGCAATAATATAATTTGCGTAAATAAGCCATAAACTATATAGCTAATATTTCTTTATAAAAATCAAAGAGTGTATTTATTCCTTGTAATTATTATTTTAATCTAGTAATATATTATTGGGCTTTGATTTTGCCTGTATGTTATAGCAATTGCGATGATATTTTTGGGGTTAGATGTTTATATAATTGTTTTAAGCTATTCAATAATAAATTGGAGGTATTGGTTTCGATGGAAAGAGAACAGGCACTGGAAGAGTTAAGGGGCAGAATTGAAAATGAGAACTTGATAAAACATTCTCTTGCAGTTGAAGCAATAATGAAGGATCTGGCTTTTTATTTTAAGGACGATATAGACAAGTGGGGCTTAGCCGGGTTGCTCCATGACATTGACTGTGAAAAAACAGCGGGCGACATTTCAAAGCACAGCTTGGTTGGTGCGGAGATTCTTGAGTCTCTCGATATTGAGAGTTCGATTGTGTATGCGGTAAAAGCCCACAATGATTATCATGGGATTGAAAGAAAGAGAAAGATTGACAAGGCTTTGTTCTGCGCTGACCCTGCAGCAGGTATTATTACTGCTTCAGCTTTGATTCTTCCTTCCAAAAAACTGGAGGATGTAACCGTTGAGTTTGTTATAAAAAGGATTAATGAAAAAGGCTTTGCTAAAGGTGTCAATAGAGAGCAGATAAAGTCATGCGAACAGTTGGGTATTTCTTTGGAAAAATTTATTGAAATCTCTCTGGAAGCTATGAAGAAAATTTCAGACGATTTAGGCCTGTAATAGAATTTTTTTATGATACTTACAGTTTACACAGTATAAAAACCAGGGTTTAATAATCTTGGTTTTTTATTTAGCCTCTTGAAATGAAAGAGGGAAAAGTGAATGGACTCGATGTTTCAAGCATTTGATTAGGAATTGATAAAAAAATTATTAAAGAGTGTACTTTGTGGGAAAAATAGTACAAACAAGCCAATTACTATATACGAGAAGGAGGGAAATGCTGTATATTAATACAGCTTTACAAAAAATTATGGAGAGAAGAGACAGGATACTGGCATTTATGAGGGAGGATGCATATAAACCTCTTTTATTCAGTGAATTGGTTTCTGTACTGGATGTCCCTAAAAGTGATATTGGGCATTTTGAAAACCTATTAAAGGAACTGGAAGAGGAAGGAAGTATATTTAAGACCCAGAAAGACAGATATGGAGTCCCTGAGAGGATGAATCTGATATGCGGATATCTCCAGGGAAATGAACATGGGTATGGATTTTTGATTCCCGATGATGAGAATATGAAGGATATATTTATTCCTTCCGGAAGCTTAAATGGCGCGATGCATAAAGACAGGGTAATAGCAAGGATCAATAAAAAAGTCATCGGAGACAAAAGGGCTGAAGGAGAAATAATAAAAATTGTAAAAAGGGCTAACAAGACTGTTGTTGGAACCTTTGAAAGCAGTAAGTATTTTGGCTTTGTGGTGCCCGATGATACAAGAATATCGGGAGACGTTTTTATTCCAAAGGATGAGATAAATGGAGCTAAGTCAGGGCAGAAGGTTGTAGCGGAGATTGTTGTTTGGCCGGGAAAAAGAAGAAACGCCGAGGGAAAAATAATTGAAATAATTGGAGACAGGGATGAGCCCGGTTCCGATATTTTATCCATTATAAAGGCTTACAACTTAAGGGAGGACTTCCCTGAGGAGGTTATGAGTCAGGCGAAATCAATTAGCCAGAATGTAACGGAGGATATGCTTAAAGGAAGACGGGATCTCAGGGAATTAACCATGGTTACTATTGATGGCGAAGATGCCAAAGACTTAGACGATGCTGTTTCCATTGAAAAGCTACCTAACGGAAATTATCGTCTGGGAGTTCATATTGCTGACGTAAGCTATTATGTCACCGAAAACTCTCCTTTGGATGTTGAAGCTCTGAAAAGAGGAACCAGTGTTTATCTGGTAGACAGGGTTATACCTATGCTTCCGAGAGAGCTTTCGAACGGTATATGCAGTCTTAACCCTAAAGTAGATAGGCTTGCTTTCACTGTTATGATGGAAATTGATAGACACGGCAGAGTTGTAGACCATGACATATTTGAGAGTGTAATAAACGTTAATGAGAGAATGACTTATACCGACGTTTACAAGATTCTTGAGGAATATGACGAAAAACTTATTGAGCGCTACAAATACCTCTGTGATACTTTCCAGACAATGAAAGAATTGGCGCTTATGCTTAGAAAAAAGAGGATGGACAGAGGAGCCATTGATTTTGACTTTGATGAGGCCAAAATAATACTTGACGAGAAAGGTGTGCCGGTTGAGGTTAAAAAGTATGAAATGACTATTGCAAATAATATTATTGAAGAATTCATGCTGATATGCAATGAGACGGTTGCAGAACACTTTTTCTGGACCAATACACCTTTTGTTTATAGAATTCATGAAGACCCGGATACGGAAAAAATTGAGGCTTTCAGCGAGTTTGTACACAATATGGGATACACGCTAAAGGGCATAAATAAAATTCATCCTAGGGCATTACAGGACGTATTAGAAAAGGCCAGAGGCACTAGGGAAGAGACCATAATAAGCACAGTTATGCTGAGATCTTTGCAAAAGGCCAGATACAGCCATATAAACAGCGGGCATTTTGGGCTTGCTGCGAAGTATTACTGTCACTTTACCTCACCTATTAGAAGGTATCCTGACCTTATTATTCACCGAATTATGAAGGAATACTTAAAGGGCAGTATGAATCCGTCAAGAGAAGATTTGCTAATCAACAGGCTCCCTGAGGTTGCAAAGCTTTGTTCTGACAGGGAAAGGGCTGCTGAAGAGGCGGAGAGAGATACGGAAGATCTAAAGAAGGTTGAATTCATGAAGAAGCATGAAGGACAGGTATTTGAAGGAATAATATCAAACGTAACCTCCTTTGGTATGTTTGTTGAGTTGGAAAACACTATCGAAGGCCTGGTAAGAATGAGTAGCATGGAAGATGACTATTATGTGTATAATGACAAGAACTATAGCCTGATAGGAGAAAGAAGCAGAAAGGTTTACCGAATTGGTGATGTCATAAATGTTATGCTGATTAAAGCTGACATATCCACACGCAAGATTGAATTTGGAATTGTTGACAATAGTAGTACAGAAAGCGATGAAGAGACTCAAGAGGCGGATTTGGATGAAGAGAATAAACCGAAGAGAAAACGGAAGAGGAAAGTAATGGATGAGGCAATATTCCTACACGTACAGGGTAAAAAGAAAAAAGACAAAAAAATAAAAGTATAAAGGGAGAGATTTGATATTCTACTTGTGAGTGCATGCCTTCTTGGAGTGGATTGTAAATATAACGGAAAAAATAATCTGAATAATAAGGTCTTAAATCTCCTTTCAGAAGACACCTTGATACCGATATGTCCTGAGCAATTGGGTGGATGCCCTACGCCGAGAATTCCTGCGGAGATAGTAGGCGGTGACGGTGCGGATGTTTTGGATGCCAAGGGACGAGTGATGACCAAAAATGGGGAAGACGTTACCGAGTATTTTATTAAGGGCGCCCGGGAGGTACTAAAGATTGCTCAAGCCATGGGTATTGAGAAAGCAATATTAAAGGCTAGAAGTCCGTCCTGCGGAGTTTGCAGCATTTACGATGGTACATTTTCAGGTAAAACAAAAAAGGGCAACGGTGTGACTTCAGAGATTCTAAAAAGAAACGGAGTTTCCATTTTGACGGAGGAAGATATATAAAAAGTAAAGAATCGATAAGCAGGAAATGTAGAATAACATTATGAGGAGGTAAAATGCTTTTACCTCCTCATTACAAGCTAAATAATAAAGTTTTTGATTTCATCGCAGAAGCTTTCGCATTCGTCAGCGTGAACATCTACCCTGATAGGTTTACTTAAGTCAAGACTGAAGATACCCATAATAGATTTTGCATCGACTACATAGCGACCCGATGTTAAATCAATATCAAAATCATATTTATTAACTATATTAACAAAATCCTTAACATCAGTGATGGACTTAAGTGAAATATTGAATGATTTCATACAATTTCCCCCTTTATATTTCTTTAGGTATTATTTGCTTCTGCTTATATATTAACCTGTTTGCAGTTGCAAGTCAATCGTGATATTGCTAAAATTTACTTAGTATTTTATAACTATTTTTTTCATATCAAAATAAAGTAGAGGAGTATTAAAGAAACAATGAAAAGGGTTGCATTCTACACATTAGGCTGCAAAGTAAACCAATATGAGACGGAGGCAATATCCGAGATGTTTGAAAAAGCAGGCTATAGGATAGTTGACTTTGAACAAGAAGCCGATGTTTATGTGATAAATACATGTACTGTTACAAATTTGAGTGACCGAAAGTCCCGACAAATGATAAGAAGAGCCAAAAGAAATAATGAGGATTCCATAGTGATTGTAGTTGGATGTTATGCTCAGACCGCTCCACAGGAAGTGAGCGAAATTGAAGGGGTAAATATGGTTGTTGGGACTCGGGATAGAAGCAGAATTATAGAGTATCTTGAGGAGCTGGAGTCTTTTGGCGGCCGACGGAATTATGTTGAAGATATAATGAAAACCAGGGAATTTGAGGAATTGGGTGTTGATGTATACAAAGAACGTACCCGGGCTTTTATTAAGATACAGGAGGGATGCAATCAGTTTTGCACATATTGTATAATTCCTTATGCAAGGGGACCCGTAAGAAGCCGTTCGGAGGAAAACATTCTAAAGGAAGTGGCAGGGCTTGCCCAAAGCGGATATAAAGAAATAGTACTTACTGGAATACATGTTGCCTCTTATGGAAAAGATATAAAGACCACTTCTTTGGTTGAAATTATGAAAAAGGTCCACGAAGTTGAAGGGATAGAAAGAATCAGACTTGGTTCAATTGAGCCTACAACGGTAACGGAAGAATTTGTTGAAGCGATAAAGGGAATGGAGAAGTTGTGCCCTCAGTTCCATATTTCACTTCAAAGCGGATGTGACAGCACTTTAAAGCGGATGAACCGAAAGTATACCACTAAAGAATATCTTAGGTCTGTAAGGCTTCTGAGAGATAATTTGAAGGATGTCGCTATTACAACTGATGTTATGGTCGGTTTTCCTGGAGAAACCGATGAAGAATTCAACGAAACATACAGATTTCTTGAAGAAGTTTTCTTCTCGAATATGCATGTATTCAAGTATTCCCGTAGAAAAGGTACACCGGCTGCGTCTTATCCCAATCAGGTTTCGCCGCAAAAAAAAGAAGAAAGAAGCCGCAAGTTGATTGAGCTTGCTTCCAATATGACATTAAAATACAACAGAGGTTTCATAGGCAAGACTTTGCCGGTGTTGTTTGAGCAGGAAGTAAAGGGAAAAGAAGGTTTTATGGAAGGATTGACACCAAATTATATACGGGTTGAATGCAGAGGAAATAAGGATATAGAAGGAGAAATTCTTGATGTGCAGCTAAAAGAGACTGAAAATGATTTTATCATCGGGGAGATAGTAAGGTGACATTATTGCATACAAGTTTTTAAAACTTTAAGGAAACTGCGAGAATAAAAGATACAACATAATCAGATAAGCAGAATTGGCGTCAATTGTCCTCAAAAATATTGCATAATTTATCCTATTGTATTACTATATATATATATGCGTGGTGTTATGACAGTGATTTGGTACCATTTACCATTAGTCCTTACTTGGACAGGAGAGTGATTAGTTATGGCAAACAATGAAACTATGATGTTTAGTGTTGAAAAAGAAAAGGTTAATGAAGCCAGGGAATTGCTTTTATCTGTATATCAGGCTTTAAAAGAGAAGGGTTACAATCCCATTAACCAGATTGTAGGTTATATTCTTTCGGGGGATCCGACCTACATAACTAATCATCTGGATGCCAGAAGTTCTATCAGAAAATTGGAAAGGGACGAGCTTTTAGAGGAAATACTAAGATGTTATCTGGAAGAATCTATTAATAAAGGCTCCGTATGATAAATACGGAGTTTTTTATAGTATTTTGACACTTAAAGTCACTTGTAAAGCTTTGTTCTTTATCTGAAAAATGCTCTATTTGAAATATGTCGATTAATAAATAATGAAGTTGTTAGGCTGGTGTAATAATTGGAATATTGTAAATTGGGTAATACAGATTTGGAAGTTTCAAAGCTATGTTTTGGCGGACTTATAATTGGACCTCTTCAAGCAAATCTTCCTCCAGAGCGTGGAGCCGAAATAATTTTAAAGGCTTTTGAGCTTGGTGTCAATTTTATTGATACGGCAGAGCTTTATGGTACTTATCCTCATATCAGACAAGCATTAAAAAAAACAAATAAGAATATTGTAATCGCGACGAAGTCTTATGCTTATTCTGCCGAAGGGGCAAAGGAAAGTCTGGAGAAAGCAAGGAAAGAATTGGATATTGATGTGATAGACATTTTCTTGCTTCATGAGCAGGAGAGCAGACTTACATTACGGGGTCATAGAGAAGCTCTGGAATATTATATTTCGATGAAAGAAAAGGGAATAATAAAAGCGGTTGGAGCATCAACCCATAATGTAGAAGTCGTGGATGCCTGTGCCGAGATGCCGGAGATTGATATAATTCATCCTATAATAAACAAGAGTGGCATTGGTATAGGAGACGGAACAATAGAAGATATGCTGAAAGCTGTCAAAAAGGCCTATGATGCAGGGAAAGGAATATACGGTATGAAGCCTTTGGGAGGAGGCAATCTGATTAAATCCTATGAGGATTCTATGGATTTTGTGCTCAACATTCCGTATATACATTCCATAGCTCTCGGTATGCAGTCAATAGAAGAAGTAATTATGAATGTATGCGTATTTGAGTGCAAAGAGGTGCCTCAAGATGTCAAGAAAAATCTCGAGAGTAGAAAAAGACAGCTTCATATTGACTGGTGGTGTGAAGGTTGCGGAAAATGCGTAGAAAGATGCAAACAGGAGGCTCTAAGACTAGTTGACGGAAAAGCAAGGGTCTTGGAAGAAAAATGTGTATTATGCAGTTACTGCGCATCGGTTTGTCCTGTATTTGCTATCAAGGTATCATAGTTTTGAAGATAATAAAAGCTCTGAACCAAAAGAATTATCATAAGAGTGTCGGAGGTATCTATGAGGATAATGGGAATTGATTACGGCGACAGCAGAATTGGGATTGCCATTAGCGACCCGTTGGGATGGACAGCTCAAGCACTTGAGACCATAAGCTGGAAAACAGATGTTGAAGTTCCGATTAAAAGAATATCTGAATTAATTGAAGATTATGAGATAAAAACGGTCATCATAGGTTTTCCAAAAAACATGGATGGTACCGTTGGTGTTAGGGGAGAGAAGACAATAGAGTTTGTTGAGTTGTTGACCCAAAGAGTAAAGGATATTGAAGTTATAAAGTGGGATGAAAGGCTGACTACAGTTGCTGCGAACAGAACTATGCATGAAATGGGAGTAAAGAAGTCAAAAAAGAAGCTGGTTGTGGATCAGATTGCTGCAGTATATATTCTGCAGGGATATCTCGACAGCCAAGGTAAGGCTTGATATGTTGAAAAACAGGTTCTAGCTTGCAAATGCAGATGCTTTAACTGTATTTACTTGTGCAAAATCTTTTTTGCAACATATATAAATATTGATAAAGTGAAAATAATAGTTATATGCACTGGAATTTATCGAGGGTTGTGATATAATCTATACTTAATAATGGAAAATAGGAGGAATATTTTATGACAGAAGAAAGAGACGATCTTGTGGTACTGGTTGATGAGAATGGTGAGGAAAACGAGTTTGAACATCTGGATACAATTGATTATAACGGAAACGAATACGTAGTTCTCTTGCCGATTGAACAGAGCGAAGAGGAAAAAGACATGGAGGAAGTGGTTATCCTAAGGATTGATCAGAGCGCTGATGGAGAAGATAGCTTTGTGACTGTTGAGGATGACGAGGAATTGGATGCTGTCTTTGAAGAGTTTAAGATGAGAATGGAAGAAGAATTCGAGTTTGATGAGGAGTAATGCAAAAATACATCCCCGGGTCTGGTGGTGAGAAACCCAGATTCGGGGTTTTCCTTATACAAAAATGATAACATAAATTGTATTTTTCTGATAAATGTAAAGAGGATTTTACTTTTTTATGTAGAAATATTAATGTTGCAAATCTACTAAAGATAATGGGGGAATAAAATGTTTAGCAATATTTCTTTTAAAAAGGGAGTAATGTTATTAGGAATATTAGCCCTTATGGTGTTTCCGGCTTCTTGTAACCGAAGCAGCAGTACAGGAAATGACGCGGATGCAAGTCCAGTGCCTACAGAAGACAATACCAACTTCGACTATATGGAGCAGGCAAGTCCTGATCCAAACAATGATGAAGAAAAAGTGAATTTTGTTTTTCCTGAAAAAGGCGTTAGGCCCTATGCTGTAATGATTGATAACCAGGGTTCGATTTGTCTTCCGCAAGGTGGAATGAGCCAGGCGCAGGTTATTTATGAAGCAGTTGTTGAGGGAGGCATAACGAGATATATGCCTGTATTCTGGGGACTGAAGACGGAGCTTATTGGGCCTGTCAGAAGCTCACGTCACTATTTCCTTGACTATGCAATGGAGCATGATGCAATTTATGTGCATATTGGATGGAGCCCCATGGCAATGGCGGACATACCGAAGTTTGGAATAAATAACATAAACGGTGCCCACGGTGTTTTCTGGGATATTACACAGGACAAGTCAAACTGGCAGGATACCTATACATCGATGGAGAAACTGGAAGAGTATGTGAAAAAAGTCAACTATAGAACCAATACAGAAAAAGATATGGTCTTTAAGTATCATGAAAAAGATCAGGAGTTGATAAATGGTAAAAAGGCAGAAAAAATCAACCTTGTATATTCTGCTGAGTATAAATCCTATTATGAATATGATGCTGAGAAAAAACTATACCTAAGGTTCAGAAATGGCAAGCCCCACATTGAAAGGCAGACTGAAGAACAGCTTACTGCAAAAAATATTATTATCCAGAAGGTTAAAAATTATGATATAAAGGGCGACCAGGCTGGAAGGCAAGAGGTTAATACAGTAGGAAGCGGAGAAGGTTATTATATTACAAATGGAAAGTGTATTGATATTACATGGTCAAAATCGTCTAGACCGGAGAAAACGAAATATCTCGATAGTGAAGGAAAAGAAATAGTTTTAAATCCCGGTCAGACATGGGTCCAGATATTCCCTGTATCGGGTAATTTTGAAATAGAATAAGCATAGGTGCATAAAAAGCCATCAACAGAAGAAATTGTGCCGGACATGGCATCCTACCGATATAGGTTGATGTTGATAAAAAAGAGCATATTGGTTATTATTATATATAGAACATATGTAAGTAATAGCATTTTAGCATTATAGTGTTCAAAAATTCTGAATAAGGTATAATAGTTAGACCAAAAAAACTGTTTTTAGTTTAACAGTAGTATATATCAAATATATGATTAATATTATATGCCTATTCATTTGATTTTTATGGAGGTTAAGTTGGGTATTAGAGTTAGTGATAGAATATTACAAAATGTAGAGAAACCATCAAGGTATACTGGGAATGAATGGAATAGCGTTATAAAGGATTTAAATGAAATTGATATTAGGTTTGCTTTCTGTTTTCCGGATGTCTATGAAGTCGGAATGTCTCATCTGGGCATGAAAATATTGTATCACCTTCTCAACGAGAGGAGTGATACTTACTGTGAAAGGGTTTTTGCTCCATGGGTTGACATGGAAGCAAAAATGAGGGAGCATAATATACCTCTTTTTGCCCTTGAGACCCGAGATCCATTAACTGAGTTTGATTTTGTAGGTTTTACTCTTCAGTATGAGATGAGTTATACAAATATAATAAACATGCTTGATCTTGCGGGAATACCTGTGTTGAGCAGCGAGAGGACAAAGGAGCATCCTTTTGTTTGTGCCGGTGGTCCTTGTGCATATAATCCGGAGCCTTTGGCAGATTTTGTGGATTTTTTCATGATGGGCGAAGGCGAGGAAATAATTAATGAAGTTATGGATGTGTATGTCCAATGGAAGAAGCAAAACTTGCCAAGAGAAGAATTTTTGCGTTCCATATCATCAATAGAGGGAATATATATTCCTCAATTCTATGAGGTAAAATACAACGATGATGGTACTATAAGCTCTTTTTCGCCAAAAAAGGACGAGTATCCGAAGAAAATAAGAAAAAGGATTATAAAGGATCTGGACAAGGTTTATTTTCCGGAAAAAATAGTTGTTCCTTTTACGGGAATTGTCCATGACAGGATAATGGTTGAGTTGTTCCGAGGCTGCACCAGGGGGTGTAGGTTCTGTCAGGCAGGTTTTATTTATAGGCCCGTGAGAGAAAGAACGGCGGACAGGCTTTTGGAGATATCCAGAAAGCTTCAGGAGAGTACGGGCTATGAGGAAATGTCGCTTACTTCTCTAAGCACAAGCGACTATACGTCGTTAAAAGAGCTCACCGATGGGTTGATTAGTGAGATGGAGCCAAAAAAGGTGAACCTTTCTCTTCCCTCCCTTCGAGTGGATTCCTTTTCCCTTGAACTTATGGAAAAGGCACAGAAGGTTCGAAAAAGCGGCCTTACTTTTGCACCTGAAGCGGGAACTCAGAGGCTTCGTAATGTTATAAATAAAGGGGTAACGGAAGAAGATCTTATAAAATCGGTTTCTACAGCTTTTGGAGGCGGTTGGAACGGAGTAAAGCTTTACTTTATGCTGGGTCTTCCGACGGAAACCTTGGATGATATTGCAGGTATTGCAGAACTTGGACATAAAGTTGTTGAGGCATATATGAGTACACCAAAGGAAAAAAGAGGCAAAGGGCTTAATGTTACCATAAGCACATCATCCTTTGTTCCAAAACCCTTTACCCCCTTTCAGTGGGAGCCTCAGGACAGCATGGAGGTTTTGAGAGAAAAACAGTTCTTCCTAAAAGGCAGAATAAAAAGCAAGAATATTAAGTACAATTGGCATGACCCACAGCTTAGCTTTCTTGAAGCAATTTTTGCCCGGGGAGACCGGAAGTTGGGAAAGGTACTATTGAAGGCTTTTGAAAAGGGATGTAAATTTGACAGTTGGGGTGAGCATTTCAAATTTGACAGTTGGATGGAGTCTTTCCGTGAATGCGGAATTGATCCTTTATTCTATGCTGGCAGAAAAAGGTCATATGATGAAATTTTGCCTTGGGATCATATTGATATCGGAGTCTCGAAGAAATTCTTGCAAAGAGAACATGAAAAGGCTTTAAAAGAAGAAGTTACCTCAAACTGCAGAGTGAACTGTTCTGGCTGTGGGGCCACTGTCTTTGAGGGAGGGATTTGTGTTGAGTAGCATCAGGGTAAAGTTTGTCCGGGGTGAGGAAGTAAAGTACATTTCGCATCTGGATTTGATGAAGATGTTTGAAAGAGCTCTAAGGCGTTCAAAAATTCCTATAGCATATTCTCAGGGGTTTAACCCTCATCCGGATATGGTGTTTGGGCTTCCGCTTTCGGTGGGAGTTACCAGCGAATCGGAATATGCTGATTTTGAGCTTGAAAGCGATGTTAATCCCAGTGAGTTCACACAGAGACTGAACCAAAACCTTCCCGTCGGTATAGAAATTGTCGGTGCTTGTGAGAATAAGATGACTTCCAACATCATGGCTTCAGTGGCAGGCGCATCATACGAAGTATTGGTTTTGACTGAGGGCAAAGTTGGAGTAGAAGATTTGAAAAGCAAACTTGTGGGATTTCTAAAAGAAGAGCAGATATTTATTGAAAAAGCATCTAAGGGGAAGTTAAAGAAGATAGATATACGTCCAATGATTTATAGTATTGATGTAAACAGTGCAGGAAATTCAGAGGTTGCCGAAAATACAGAAGCTGCTTTCGGGTATACAAACCCCTGGATTCTAAGATACGTTGATATGCTAAAGGCTGAGGATAATCAATTCAAGCAAAATAATCCATCGGCAATTTTGTGCTTTACAATGCTACTTGCTGCAGGAAGTGTGGCAAATTTAAAACCGGAGTTTGCTATTATGGCCTTTGGAAGATATGCAGGCATTGATTTTGACATATTGAAAATACATCGTTCCGGTCTTTTCATTGGAACCAGAGAAAAATTGATGAATCCTCTGGACGGTCATGTATTATTATCTATATGAGGTGGTAGAATGGTTAGTGAAATTGTTGTTGATGTGGGGCTTAATGAAAGAAGAGTGGCTCTTTTAGAAGACAAAGAGCTGGTTGAGATATTTATAGAGAGAAACGATTCGGAACGTCTTGTGGGCAATATTTATAGAGGACGAGTAGAAAGCGTTCTACCTGGCATGCAGGCGGCATTTATAGATATTGGATATGAAAAGAATGCTTTTTTGTATGTCGGAGATGCCATATCGCAGAAAGAATTTTCTGAAGATGACGAAGAGGTTTATAACGAGGTTAAAAGCCATAGTATTGAAGAGATATTAAGACCCGGTCAAGAAATAACGGTACAGGTGACCAAGGAACCCATAGGAACAAAAGGACCTAGGGTTACTACCCACATAACGCTGCCGGGAAGGCAGATGGTGCTTCTTCCTAATGCTGATTACGTCGGTATTTCCAGAAGGATAGAGCAGGAGGAGGAACGTTCGAAGCTTAAGAAGATTGCAGAAAAAATTAAGCCCAAGAATATGGGGATAATCGTAAGGACTGTTTCTGAAGGTAAACGAGAGGAAGACTTTAAAAATGATCTGAACTTTTTGGTTAAGCTTTGGGCAAAGATTAAGCAGAGGGAACAGAGTGGACCGGTTCCCCGTTGCCTGCACAAGGATTTGAGCATAATTTATAGAGCTGTCAGAGACATCTTTACATGGAATATTGACAGGTTTATTATTAATGATCGACAGGAATATAACAAGGTTCTTGAACTAGTTGAAATGCTTTCACCGGCTCTGAAGCTGAGGGTTGAGTATTTTAACAAAAATATTGATTTGTTTGAGCATTACCAGATTGACAGTATGATACAGAAAGCATTGGCCAAAAAAGTCTGGTTAAAATGCGGAGGATATCTTATAATTGAGAGAACAAAGGCTCTTACGGTTATTGATGTAAATACAGGAAAATACGTCGGAGTAAACAATCTGGAGGAAACCGTCTTAAAAACCAATCTTGATGCTGTTAAAGAGATTGGAAAGCAATTGAGACTTAGGGATATCGGCGGCATAATTATTATTGATTTTATTGATATGCATGAGCCGGAGCACCAGCGGGAGGTAATAGAGGCCCTAAAGCAGGTGCTGAAAAAGGATCGCACCAAGACCACTGTAGTAGGTATGACTGGCCTTGGTCTCATTGAAATGACGAGAAAAAAGGTGAGGGAAGGTCTTGAATCTATGGTACTCCATGACTGCCCTTATTGTGAAGGAAAAGGGAAAATACTTACGCCTGAGTCGGTTGCAAGGAATATTGAGAAGGAAATAAGCAAATACTTCACAAAAACGATAGCCAATGCCATTATGGTAGAGGTGCATCCTACTGTAGCCGAGGTGTTAAGGGGCGAAGACAACGATAATCTTACAAGAATTCAGAATTTATTTAATAAAAAAGTCATAATCAAGCCGACAGCAGAAGTGAGTCATGAGGAAATGAAAATAAAAGAAGTTGACATAGATACACTGTTGTGATAGAATATTGCGGTAGCCGCTCGGTTCAGGTTTAGTAAATGCAAGCAATAGTTTATTCTGTTGCTGCTACCTTTTGCCGGCGAGACTGGGTAGGGAGGTGTTTTATATGTACGCTATAATTGAGACAGGCGGAAAACAGTACAAGGTTCAGGAAGGTGACGTAGTTTTTATTGAAAAGCTCATGAATGAAGAAGGTTCTGCGATCACTTTTGATAAGGTTGTGGCTGTAGCAAAGGAGGACAAAGTGAGCTTCGGCGCTCCGTTCGTAAGCAATGCCACTGTCACTGCTAAAGTATTGAGCCATGGTAAGGATAAAAAGGTTATTGTTTTCAAATATAAGCCTAAGAAAGGTTATAGAAGAAAGCAGGGCCACAGACAGCCTTATACGAAAATTCAGATTGAAAAGATAAATGCATAAGGTATTAATCCGATGATTAAAGTCAAAGTAATCAGGGATAGTGATGGTTTCATACGTGAATTTACAGTTACAGGACATGCAGGCTATAGCAGGCGCGGAAGAGATATTGTGTGTGCGGCTGTATCGGCTCTTGCGTATGCTGCAGCGGGAGCTCTGGAAGAGCTTGCCGGCATAAAAGGGTATACCGAAAGGGATGGATATATGAGATGTGCTGTCCCGAAAGAGATACCGGCAGAGAAAAAAGAGACGGCTAGAACTATCCTTGAGACTGTGGTATTAGGTTTAAAACAAGTTGAACTTGGATATGAAAAGTATGTTTCGGTTTTAGATAAGGAGGTGTTAACCGATGATTAAGGCTAATTTGCAGTTGTTTGCCCATAAAAAAGGTGTGGGTAGTACAAGAAACGGTCGTGATAGTGAATCTAAAAGACTTGGAGTAAAAAGAGCCGACGGTCAGTTTGTTACGGCCGGGAACATTCTGGTTAGACAGAGAGGTACAAAAATACATCCCGGTACAAATGTTGGAATCGGGAAGGACGATACACTCTTTGCTTTAGTAGATGGAAGAGTGAAGTTCTCAAGGTTGGGTAGAGATAGAAAACAAGTAAGTATTATTACAGCATAGAGAATAAATTGTGAATCCCGGTTTTACCGGGATTTAATTTTTATATTTGTGCAATACTAAGGGATAGAAAAATTCTTTATTATAGTATATGCCATGGAGTTGAAATATAATGTTTATTGATAGTGCAAAAATTTATATAAAGGCTGGAGACGGCGGAAACGGCGCGGTATCCTTTCATAGAGAAAAGTACATAAATAAGGGTGGACCGGACGGCGGAGACGGCGGAAAAGGCGGAGATGTCGTTTTTATTGTGGATGAGGGATTAAGGACACTTCAGGATTTCAGATACAAAAGACGCTACAAAGCTGAAAACGGTCAAAACGGTGGTAGCTCCAACTGTTCCGGAAAAGGCGGAGGGGATCTGATAATCAAGGTTCCTCCGGGAACTCTGGTCAGAGACGAGCAAACTGGCAGGATTATAGCTGACCTTGTGAAACCTGGGCAGAGGACTGTAATTGCAAAAGGCGGCAGGGGTGGAGCCGGAAATCAGCATTTTGCAACACCTACAAGACAAGTGCCTAATTTTGCCAAGCCTGGGGATCCTGGAGAAGAGCTGTGGGCAATACTAGAGCTTAAACTACTGGCTGATGTCGGGTTGATAGGTTTTCCCAACGTGGGCAAGTCTACAATTCTTTCAATGGTTACTGCTGCACAACCAAAGATTGCGAATTATCATTTTACCACAATAGACCCGAATCTGGGCGTTGTAAATATTGATGCTGAAAACGGCTTTGTGATGGCTGATATACCGGGGATTATCGAAGGTGCTCATGAAGGTGTAGGGTTGGGCCATGAGTTTCTAAAGCATATAGAAAGAACGAAGCTTCTTATTCATGTTGTGGATATTTCAGGGTCCGAGGGAAGGGATCCCATTAAGGATTTTGAAATAATCAATGAGGAGCTGAAAAAATACAATCCGGTGCTATTTGAGAGACCGCAGATTGTTGCAGCAAATAAAATGGATGTTACAGGTGCGGAGGAGAACCTCGAAGTGTTCAGAAAATCTGTTGAGTCTCAGGGATATCAAGTGTTTCCTGTGTCTGCCGCATCCAATAAAGGACTTAAAGAGTTGGTGTATTATGCTGCTCAAAGGATTAAGGAGCTTCCCGATACTATTCTTACAAGTGATGAAGAGGATGAGGTACTGTATACAGCAGTTGAAGAAGAGCCTTTTGAGGTTCGAAAGGAAAATGATATCTTTGTAGTTGAAGGAAACTGGGTAAAGAAGCTGGTTGGTTCCACCAATTTTGACAATTATGAGTCGCTGCAATATTTCCAAAGATCCATAAAGAGAAAAGGTATTGTTGATGCCCTAGAGAACATGGGGATTAATGAAGGAGATACGGTAAAAATGTACGACTTGGAGTTTGAATATTTTAGATAAAATTTATTAAAACACCCTTTAAATGTTGGACCTAACAATGTATACAAAAAGAATTGCTGGACAGATATGCATTGTATGTTGTAAAATATATATATAATAAACTTAATATAAGCATGATAAAACGGAGGGGCATTAGTAAGCTTTATGGAATGTTTTAATTGTGGAAACTGTAAAACCGGCAGTGCGGCGTATTATTGCTTGATGAAGGATGATTTTCTGCTAAACGAAGAAGCTACATCCCAAGTGGTTGAAAAGACCAGGGCGGGATGGAAAAAGGGGCATCCTGGATATGAGGTTCAAAGGAGAAAAAGCCGGAAGGAAGTTGAGGCATAATAAGACATGAATGGGGATAGGTTCAGCTATCCCCATTATTTTGAGTTATTTTGCAAATATGAGGTATTATAACAGTCCGATTGGATTGAAATAGAAATAATTAACAAGGAGAGTTTATATGCTTACAGGTAAGCAGAGAAGTTATTTAAGAAGTCTTGCAAACAGTGTCGAACCTATTTTTCAGGTTGGCAAGGGTGGAATAAATGATAATATGATAAAGCAATTTAACGAGGCTTTAGAGGCCCGGGAGCTTATAAAAGTTACAGTGCTTAAAAATGCCATGGTTGAGACAAAAGAAGTTTGCAATGAAGCGGCAAGTCTTGTAGGAGCTGAAGTAGTACAGGTTATAGGGAATAAATTTGTCCTTTATAAGGAATCAAAGGAGAATAGGTTAATAGAGCTTCCATAATATGTATTTTTAATGCTAAAAAGTGACGTTGGGAGAGCCCCATAAGGGGCTCGGTGTACCAACAAAAATATTACTTTTGCTCATTGTTTTCAGTTCTGTCTTTTAGAAGGCTTTCAATTATTTCGCTATATATTTCCTGGGGGTACTTCTTCCAGTTTTCACAAATTCGCCGTGCATCATTTTTGGTTCCAACAGTAACCTTTAAATCTATAAGAGTAAAATTATCTTCCCGAACCTGACACAAAACAGTAAACTCATTTTCCCTGCCTGGAATGTAGTCGGCGGATATAAAGGTTTCATTTCTGATATTGTTCCTTATATTGGATATGCTATTATCAATCAGGCTCTTTATACCCCTAGGAATATGGTTGGTAAAATAACTCAGTGTCTGTTTTCCCGAAGGAGTAATGGTGTAAAATGCTTTATTATCAATATTTTCAAATAATAAATAGTTATTGCTGCAAAGTTCATCGAGAAGCTGCTGAAGCATGAAATAATTCATAAATTTATTCTCTAGGATGATTTTTGTTATTTGCAGGTTACTGATTGGTATATTTACTTTGTCAATAATATAAAGCAGAATTAGTTTATTCTCTGCGAGTTCTTTGTTGCTGCCGATACTCATAGCAATAATCATTCCTTTCGCTCAGCTTATTTACGTTTCTTATTATGTAATCATATAATATGTTGAGTGTATTATAACATAGTAAAGGGGTGTTATGCCATATTGCCCGCAAACAAATCGAATTTTAGTTTGTATTTATGATTATATATAAAATTGCGAATAAACAATGACACATGCTGGAAGAATTGCAATGTATGTTTTATAATATGTTAATGTATATTATTGTGAAAAATAAAGACTTTAGCGAGGAGTATTTTTATGGAAAAATTTAACAAGGTTCAAGATAAATTAATTGATTTAGGGGCATCCTTTATCGGGTGTTCCGATGTTGAAGCATACCTTCCGGAAAGTCTCAAAAAGGTTAGATATGCCATAACCGTTGGGGTAAGACTATCCGATTTTGTTATTGATCAGATAGACGCCAGGCCCACCTATACTTACTTTCACCATTACAGGACGGTTAATACGTTGATAGACCAGATAACCTTAAGGGGACAGATAGAGATTCAGAACATGGGTTATACTGCTATGGCGGTGCCAGCCTCTCAGACAGTAAATGACTTGGAGGACAGTTATTCGGGCATCTTCCAGCATAAGACTGCTGCTGTAAAAGCAGGTTTGGGATGGATAGGAAAAAGCGGTTTGTTTATCAGCTCGAAATCTGGTCCTAGAGTAAGGTTAGGGACGATATTAACAGATATGAAGCTGCCATTGCAATCCGATACTACCCTGAATGGTTGCGGCGACTGCAGAATTTGTGTTGACAGCTGCCCGGCAATGGCTTTGACCGGCAATAGCTGGTTTGAAGGCTGCGACAGAAGTCATATAGTTGATGCGAAAGCGTGCAGTGAATATATGAACAGGAACTTCAAACATATAGGCAGAGGCTCAGTATGTGGTATTTGCATCAGAGTATGCCCTAAAGGTTTTCTAAATAAAAATATTGATTTATTACAAGGCAGGAGATAACAAAAAATGAAGAAAATACTTCTTATTAACGATAGCAAATTCGAAAGCTTGATACTAAAGGACATGCTAATTGATATAGGATATATTGCCGGTATTGCTGATGAATATGATGCGATAGACAAGGTGCAAGCCATGCATCCCGATTATATTATTGTAAATCGTGTGATGAAGGGAATATATGGTGATGAATTGGCTTCAAAAATAAAATCTCGTTTTCCGGATATAAGATGTATTTTGTCTTCCTGTGACTCAATCAGTATTGATGATTTTGAAAATACCGATATTGACGCAATAATTAAGACACCTATTGATCAATATAGGCTCAAAATTGTTTTGAATAGTATGGAATATCCTAAGGATGACAAAAGAAAATAATGCATGTTTATTCTTTTTGGCCCGCGAGAATAATAAATGCAGGGTGATAATAGTGGAATACATGTTTTATTATTTTTCATTATTTGGAGTATTGGTTAGTTTGATTATATGTCTTTATTTTAAATCTTTTGACTTCAAAAGCAGCATTATAGGTATAGTAACAGTTGCGTTTTCGATGGTTTATGAAACGGTTCTAGGCGGTTATTTTGGGCTTTATTACTATCTCAATCCCAAAGACTCAATAATCTATATGGTGCTGTCGGCAATTTTATTGTATCCGGCCTTGAATATTATCTATACAATGTTTCTGCCCAAAAAGAAGAAGGCTATACTTGGATACACAGCTACTTGGATGATAGCTATGCTCATCTTTGAGTATTTTAGTGTGATATCCGGTACAGTAGTTTTTACGGGGTGGAAACCCTTCCCATGGTCTGTGGTTACTTATATCGTCACTTATCTATGGGTCTATTTAATATACAGGTATTTAAGCAATAAAAGATTGAGTCTGAAACTTTCGTAATTTTTTCGAACTGTATATTTTCCAATAGATATTTTACTTTGACCTTCGATATTGCAAAATATATAGTTCATTTTTTTAACAAATACAGTCGCGCAAAATTCTTTATTACATCGAATCTCGAGTTATACAACAGGTGACGAATACCAGGAAAGCCTATTGCAGCCAAAATAAAATCGTAGGTCTCGTTGCTGGCAGTATTAAAGGCTTTCCTCATTTGATAAAGCTGATAGTTATGCTTTGTAACTCGCTTAAGAAGCCTTTCATAGTCATCACCTTCTGCGATTGATCGGGCTGCCATCACGCCCATTTCTATGGAGTTTAGCTGGCCAAAGCCCAAAAAGGGGTCTATTGCACCACCGGAGTTGCCGACAAAATATATATTATCTACCTTGTGGGGATAAGCAAACCCTGTATCATGAGCTTGCTTGAATTCTTCTATGATGGTGTAATTTAAGTTTTCATAATCCAAAAAAACCTTCCAATAGTGGTCAACCTCTTTTTCATTTACATCGCTTACTACCAATACAATTGAAGCTTTTTTATTGTTAAAGGGTGTAAGGTAAGCATATCCGCTTTTGCAATAATCTCTATTGATCCACATAACTAGATTGGTAGGATCGAAGTCCCCCAATAGTATTGCTCCTCTAATATA
Source organism: Acetivibrio mesophilus (assembly GCF_004102745.1). Classification (GTDB taxonomy): domain Bacteria; phylum Bacillota; class Clostridia; order Acetivibrionales; family Acetivibrionaceae; genus Hungateiclostridium; species Hungateiclostridium mesophilum. Next base: position 122,648 of record NZ_RLII01000008.1, read on the forward strand.
TGTTCTGATTGTTGGATGCCAGCAGCCCAACTGATTGGTGAATAGAGTATCTCCACTAGCAACAACGACATAGTCAAACTCCTTGGCTAAAGGATCAATATCTCCAAAGGTATTGAAGTTTATTTTGGAGGATTTAAGATGAGAAAAAAGCTGCATAGGCAGGGAATCTTCATCTTTTCCTCTTTTTAAGAAGAATCCAAAATTGCCCTTAATCACTGTTTTCCTATTTGGAGAAATATGTGTAAGAGTGTTGACGCTATTAACAGGTGTTATGCTTAAATTAAAGTTCTTCTTAATATATTTTATTGCGTCTTTTATGGGTCTATGCTGAATTTCCAGAAGAGCGGAAATATGGCTGTATGGATCTCCTATATATCCTTTTTTTTCAAATATTACCGGACTTATACCGTGTCTTTCCAATTCGTAAGCACACGAAAGGCCTGATAACCCTCCGCCAATTATTGCAACTTTCACATCAAATACCTCCAAATCTTTTTAGAAATATTAACCATGCAGATACCATTAGACCGTTTACAAGTGTTAGTATAGTATACAACCAGATATTCATCAGGTATTTTCCTCCTTTTTATCCAGCACTACTATGGAAAACCAGCTTAGTATAACCATTACGCATATATCTATAACAATACTGTTAGTAAAGTGCCAGTTGGTGTAAGTAAGGTTCCCACTTAAGAGTAGTAAAATTTCTTGAAAGTAAAAGAGGGTTGAAAATACAAATATATTTGCAATTCTAAGCCATCTTTTTTGTGGGTAGAACTGGGCAAAGAGAGTACCTATAGTGAATACAGGCCCTGCAGTAAAGAAAAGGGAAGATCCCATTATACTAATCATAGGATTATTTATTGAGTATAATCCATAACTAATAGCATGTGTGTCTACTACAAGCTGCAGGGCCAAAGCCAAGACTCCACACCAGATATTCTTTTTTAATTGACGAGGCTCAGCAAAAGCAAACAAGGCTATCCAACTGACAGCAAATAGTATAATCCATTCCATAATGAAATTATCTCCCCATAGGCGGTATAATTAAAGTTTATAGGCTAAATTCTAGGTCTTAAGGGGAATAGTTTGGATATAATTCCCTCCGATGATTGAAGTCTATCTATTTTCTGCTGAAGGCTTACTATAGCTCTCATTTCATCGTCCCTGAGTTGCGTAAAAACCTGTCTTGCTTCAGGATTTCTGACAGAAATAAGGCTCTCATTATAGAACATCTCATTTGAAATTCTATATTGCAGTAAATCCTGTAAAATTTCAATTTGCTCCAATATAATCACCATGCTTTCTTTATGGCATTTAAAATAAACATAAACAATGAATAATCACTTTTTATCAATTGATAATAGAATCATCTTGTCATTTATCATTTTTATATGATCCCGGGAATTTTGCGAAAAATCCCTTAGAATATTTTTTAGTTCCTTATCCTTTGAAATCTTAAAGTAGTGTTCATATTTTTTTATTAATAATTCTTCTCTGTTTATTGATTCGGTGAATGCTATATTTAAAATATATTGTTGTGACTGTTTCTCCATAAATTCCTCCGATAGAGCAAAATTAAATTAATATATAAATATTTTTATCTTTTCTGCAGATATTATTCTTATGAATTAATAAGGAAGCAATGTTAAAGTAATACGGATTATGAAACAATAGCAATTTTAGATGATATACATAAACCAAATATTAAGGTGGGATTTTATGAAAGTGGCCATAATCGGTGCAGGATTGGCCGGTCTGTCCTGCGCCCTTGAATTGGAGAGAAACGGGATATCTCCGGTTATTTTTGAGAAAAGAGCTCATATAGGTGAAGACTACATGTTTTCCAGTACAACCCTCAAATTATTTGAGAGAACATACAGGAATCCTGTGAAATATTTCAATAAAAAGTATGATTTGAGCCTTGTGCCATATTCGCAGCTAAAGGAAATAATAATGAAAGGATCTTCAAAAACAGGTGTTGTAAGCGGGAGATTGGGATATATATTCATGAGAGGAGATGAGAAAAACTCCATGGAGAACCAGATTGCAAGGCATATCAAGACTCCTATACATTTTGACAGCTACATCAATGTTGATGATATAAGAAAGGATTTTGACTATATCGTTGCGGCTACAGGTGATGAAACTGTAGCAAATCAGCTGGGAGTGTGGCATGCAACTATAAGTGTTTATACAAGAGTTGCTCTTATACTGGGACATTTCAAAGTCAACTCTGCGAGAATGTGGGTTAACCGGGAATATTCCAAAGCATGCTATGGATTCTTATCTCCCCATAGCAAAAAAGATGGAAGATTGCTATTATCTGTGAACGATATATCCAATCATGAGTTTGATCATTACTGGAACAATTTCATAAGATTGGAGGAAGTACAATATAAAATAATTGAGACAAGGGACAATGTAACTAGACTTGGATACGTATCTTCGGCGAAAGTAGGGAATATCTATTTGGTGGGGACTGCTGCGGGACTCATTGATGATTTTTTGGGTTTTGGTGCAATTAACGCTATTGAAAGCGGAATTCTTGCGGCACAAGCAATCATAAAAGGAAAGGACTACAATGAGCTGATTAGACCTATAAAAGAACATGCACTTGGAATTCATGAATTCCGAAAGGTGATAAATGAATTCAGCAACGAGGACTATGACAGGTTGATAAAGATTTTGACTATGCCTCTTATAAAACAGATTATTTATAATAACCCTGTGGCGAAGGTTGGAAAGGTTACGCCTACAGTAAAAAAATACAACAACTGGAAGGATAAAAGAAAACGGCGTTTTTTTAAACGATAGTCACAACATCGAGATTGGGTCAAAATAGCTCTGAAATAATAACCAATAACTAATACTTGATTTTTTGATTTATATGTTTTAGTCTATATATGTTTAGAGTTATTTCATAATGTTGAATCATAACAAAGGCTATGTAAACCAACTGCTAGAGAATTCATATATTGAAATAGCGTAAAATGTATATAAGTGAGGTTTTTATATGAAGGTCAGCATAGAAAGAGTAAGAAGTAATATTTTTACCGATCTAAAACCGCAGTTGAATATATTTGGAATAGTTTATGCTGTTATTTTTGTATGTTCTGTTGTGTTTAAAGGTGTATTTCTTCAATTTCAAAACCAGATTAATTTTAAGCCCTTTTTGTCAACGACAAATATGTTTATGATTGTCGCAACAATGTCATTTGCATTGGTACTGTTGTCTCTTCCTATTGTTTTTCATACAAAGAGAAGGACGTTATTTTTCGTATTAAGCATCTTGATATCGGTTTTGTTTTTTGCCGATGCTCTGTATTTGCGCTATTATAACACAATAATAACAATACCGGTCATTTATAATGCACGCTATTTAGGCCCGGTTAAAGAGAGCATCATGAGTCTTATTAGAATTAGTGACATACTTTATTTTCTAGATATTCCGGTTTTGGCAGTAATGTCGTTTGTGTTTTCCAAAAGGACTTATAAGAATAAGTTTCCATTGATTAAGAGATGCATAGTGGCAGTAGTACTGATGGTGATATCCTTTGGGTCCTTTAAAATTGCATACAGCAAGAATGATATGTCCGAGTACGACAACAATTACATTGTGAAGAACTTTGGTATAGGTTATTTTCACTACTACGATGTAAAGAAGTATGTAAAGGAAAACTACCTTAGGGACAAAAAGCTAAAAAATGAGGAGAAAAGTGAGCTTGTATCCTTTTTCGATGAGAAAAACGGGGAGGCCGGCAAACTACCGAATAAATTCTGCGACATTGCAAAAGGTAAAAACCTTATTGTTATCCAGATGGAGGCGCTTCAGCATTTTGTTATCAACAGGGAAATCAATGGTAAGGAAATAACTCCGAACTTAAACAAGCTTGCGAAGGAAAGTTTGTATTTTGATAATATCTATGTACAAGTGGCAGGAGGCAATACATCGGATGCCGAGTTTATGACTAATACTTCATTATATCCTGCAAAAGAAGGTGCTGCATATTTTAGGTTTGCAACAAATGAGTATAATACTATTGCCAAGGAATTAAAAAATGAAGGCTATAATTCCTATGCTTTGCATGCCTACGGTCCCGCTTTCTGGAACAGGACGGAAATGTACAAGGCTATAGGTTTTGATACTTTTATAAGCTCAAATGACTATGTTATGGACGAATACATAGGCTGGGGAGGCTGGGCACTTAGTGATGACTCGTTTTACAGACAGTCTATGGATATCATTGATGTCAGCTCGCCATTCTATTCGTTTTTCATAACTCTTTCCGGCCATCACCCCTATTCCTATTTTGAGGATAAGCAGACCTTTGATGTCGGAAAATATGACAGGACTTATCTTGGCAATTATATTAAGGCTCAAAACTATGCTGATGCTGCCATTGGGCGTTTTATGGAAAAGCTTAAGGCCATGGGATTGTATGAAAATAGTCTTATTGTTATTTACGGGGACCATACAGGTCTTCCGAAGACACAGGCGGGAGAACTTCTGGATCTCCTCCAACTATCCGACAGTAAAGTGGATTGGATAAGGCTTCAAAAGATACCTTTGCTGATACATTGCCCGGGAGTAGAAGGAGAAACCATTACTACGACCGGAGGACAGGTAGATATATTTCCTATGATAGCCAATATGATGGGGATTGATAACTATTATGCCATGGGCAAAGACCTGTTGAACAGCCAAAAGGGTTATGCAGTATTAAGAAACGGGTCTGTACTGACAGACAGCTATTACTACTGCAGCGAGGATGATACTGTCTATGATATAAAGAACGGCGAAGTTCTCGATAAGAAGGATTATGAAGATGAAATAAAAGAGTACCAAAAGGATCTTCGAATATCCGACATTATATTGGAAAAAGATGCACTGCGTAAACTAAAATAAAGGGTTAAAATAAAGAATAATATAAAAAAATATATAACAATATAAAAAAAGTGCAGTCAAGGTGTAATTTGTATTTGAATTATATCGTATATGTCTATATAATTAAAATATATTATTAAAGTGTTATAATGGCTTAGTGTATAAACAATGAAGGAGAGTATTTAAAATGACATCTTTCTTTAGATCAAGAATTGCAAAAATTGTTCCGGTAATAGCTTTATCTCTTTCTTTACTACTTACAGGATGTAATAGCAGTCCAAAGTTGAATGACGGCCTTGAGTCGCCTATTCCCAATACCTCGGGACAAGACGTAGGGCAAGGGGATAATTCTTCCGCACCTTCAACACCTACACCTACACCGATACCGCAACCAACGGCTACAATTGACGTTCAAAGTGTTAAGCCTAATGAGGTCGGTAAAATAATGGTTGTTATGTTTCATAATTTTGTTGAATCTTTTACTCCTACAAGCTATGATAATGGGGAATATACTACTACCTTCAGTGAGTTTGAAAAGCTGCTTCAAAGCTTATATGATGACGGTTACAGACTTATTAGCATGAATGATTATTTGAATAACAATATTTCTGTGCCTGCAGGATGCATACCGATAATATTTACATTTGATGACGGAACCGCGGGCCAGTTTAATCTGATTGAGGAAAATGGGACTCTTAAAGCGAACAAAAAGTCTGCGGTGGGTATTATGGAAGAGTTTTACGAGAAGCACCCTGACTTTGGGCTTAAGGGGACTTTCTATGTAAACCTTGGCAACAGTACTTTTGATGGTAAGGGTACCCTTGGAGAAAGGCTTAACTATTTGGTCGACAAAGGATTTGAGATTGGTAATCATACCTATACCCATATAAATTTGAAAAACACTACGAGTGCCGATAAAATACAGGAAGAGATTGGAAATAACCAGAAGACTATTGCAGAGCTTGTACCTGGATATAAAATGACTACTTTTTCTCTTCCCTATGGACTTCCATCCAAAGATCTTCAGAACTATGTTCAAAAGGGTGCATATGAAGGGGTGGAATACGAACATGCGGCAATTATGGAGGTTGGCTGGGATCCGGCTCATTCTCCGGCATCCAAGGATTTTACTCCCCTCTCAACCCACAGAGTTAGAGCTTCGGGAATTAATCCGGTAGAATGCGATTTGGCATGGTGGATTAAGAATTTATCAAGAAAAGAGCAGTATGTTAGTGATGGAAACCCTGATACCATTACGGTTCCTCAGAGTATGGAAAATAAAGTTGATAAGGATAAGCTAAAGGACAAGGAGCTCATAATTTATTAAGGTTTAAAATACAATTTGAATTAACCTAGAGCAAAAGGGACTTAGCGGTCCCTTTTCTATTATTTAGCCTCTTGGAATGAAATGAAAGAGGCAAAAGCGAAGGGACTCGATGTCCCGAGTTTTTGTTGTCTTTATGAATACCACCTGCTATGCAGGTGGTTCCAAAAAGCTTATAGCTATGAGTAGATAAAAATACCTCCATTTGCTAAAATATAGCGGGTTTAGCCGACCGCATAAATAGCAAAAGGAGGT
>NZ_RLII01000080.1 GCF_004102745.1 Acetivibrio mesophilus
CTCCTTTCCACTTTGGCTTTGCTGGCACCATCCCGAACTGGAGTATGTAGCTTCACAATTCCAAGTGAGCCGCAAATTAGCGTTAATTGTTCGTTGGAATAGGTGCTTCCATTGTCTAAATATAACTTTTTACAAATACCATAGCGGGAAATGGCATCTTTAAGCACCTGTTGAAAGTTATATGCATTGTCATTGTAAAAGAATCGGGAGCCAACAATCATACGGCTTTGATCGTCAATAATTTGGATAAGATAAGTGCGGCGAACTTTGCCATTTTCATTAATATAACAGGTGTAAGAAGTATCAGCTTGGTACATGCCGCAGGGATACTCTTCCTCAAATGCCTTACGATCTTTTTGATTCGGATTGAGTGTGGATTTTAAATTGTTGTGTTTAATAAAGCGTTGAATACTAGATAGAGAAACTTGATGCTTATTAATAAAACCATCTTCAATAAGCTTGGTATAAATAAGGGTAGCGTTGATGCGGGGAAAGACTTCCTTAAGCCTGTAAATCTCATTAATAACAGTTTCGTCCAACACTCTTGATTGTCCCGAATCAGAGCGTTCTCTAGGCATTAAGCCATCCATACCTTTTTTGCGATAATATTCTTCCCACTTTTCAAGGGTCTTTGGATTATAAATCATAGCTTTGCCATTTGGCAGTGTAAATGAATTTTCGGTAACCCTCCTATAATATGCAGTTTTTGTAGGGTCGGTAAAAGTACCCTGTATCACTGGAGCAATAAGGGAGAACCTGAAATACGCCATGTCAATGGCAGCTTTGTCATTAAATTTGGTTTTCATGTGTAATGCACCTCCAAAAAGCATCATAATATGCAATTGTCAGAAATGCTATTACTGGATTAAGTGGAAAGGCTTTAATAACAATATGCAAAACTCAGGAGGAATTTGAGAGTGCAGTTTTTGTTACTCCTTGAAGAAATGAGAGCCCATTTTGCTCAAAAAAACAGTGTAGATCATTTGATGTATTGAATTTAGGAATTGTTGATAAAAACTCTAAAGAACTATGATAAATATCCTCAAGAATGCCCAACCAAAGCTTTTTATGTTGAATAAAGAGCAGCTTCCAGGCATAAATCATGGAAACACTGATTTGATATTTTTCGCATATATCTGTGATTTTCGTTTTTAAATAATAGTCTCTCAAAACGCTTAATATGAAAGTTAAACTATATGAGCTATACGGAATAATTATCTCCGGGAGAATGGCATGAGGGTGTTCACAGGAGGAACAGATAATTCTGGTTATGTCTATTATATGGTTGGCAGGAGCATTGTTTTCAAATCCAACCAAATATCTGGAATATGAATCGTGGTATGTCCAATTTGGATTTTTTGCACCACAAAAAGGACAGGGAAGTTTTATAAATGGTAGCTTTTTAGAAGAAAATTCTTTCATCGACTCTAAAAACAATTCTTTGATGGATAATTTATTAAAATTTAGCTTGCAAAATATTGAAAATAATCTTATCATAATCTTGTGGGTGTGCTTTTCTAAGCATATTAGCAGGAGAAAGAGTGTTAAGTGGCCAAGCAAAACTGACTCTTTCTCTTTTTATATTATGATA
>NZ_RLII01000081.1 GCF_004102745.1 Acetivibrio mesophilus
CCTTAACCTTAATCCTCGCAAGGGAACGCCAACCTATCTATTCCTGATGTGACAAATTACGTGATTTCAGGCATCACGAGCCTTAGTTCAAATTTCTTAATGTTCTTTTACTGCTTCGCTAGGATACAAATTTCTTAACATTTCTGACTGATATAATTTCTGTACTAATAACTGCAGCAGCCTTTCAAATTCCTCTTTACTTGCCCCTTCTGTTTCAACAAAGCTTACGGCTGCAACCTACGCTTTTACGTTTCAGGGAGCAATACAGAGGCCTTTTCCCCGGCCGCTAAACCTTCTTCCAGCCTTTTGCTTTTAGTCTTTCCTGTGTGTAATCTTCCGGCCTGCAGTTCTCCAAGGTTTTTCTGCACTTGATGTTTTCGTACAGAATTGAATCCCCTTTGAGAACCAGCTTCTTTATCCAGCCGCTGGACAACGATTTTTCCCATACTTCACTTTGAATACTGGTAAAATACAACTCCAGCGCCCTTTCAATAATGGCATTGGCACCGGACAAACCCTCTTGTCCGGCAAGTTCCTTAGCTTTGTTCAATAAGGCTTCCTCTATGGTTGTGGTAATCTTTGCTCTCACGCTTTCACCCCTTCCTTCGGTTAAGGCCTTTATTCCGCAGTAACATTCATCACTCTGAACCGCTGATATAGCAAGTCAATTATGCTTTAGAAAGCAGTATTTCTATCAGTTTTAGAATTGAGCACCGCCCCTGCCAAAGCCTCTTGTAGGAGGAGCAGCACTTCCAATTTGCTCATTTCACCCTAAGTATTGCTTAGCCTCAGACTTGGCTCAAATCTGAGCAAATTATCTCGCTTCCAAAGCTACTGCCCATGAGAGCGTTGCTCCGTTTTTCGGTGTTATAGGTTTATCCCAGGTTCCCTGACCATCTACACGCACTATCACCCTGTAGTCGGTCATATCCTCCATCCAGCCGGGAACATTGGAGCGATCTAGAGCAATCTCTTTCCTCATGCCTATGGCATACTGGCTAAGGTCTGCGAGGATTAAATCTCCCTTAGCACCCAATGCGGGGCATTTCTCAGTGAATAGAACCTCTTTACCCAGAAGTGTGAATTTCCCGCTCTCTTCCCTGAATACCGGTATCTGAGCGCCACCGGTACCAATGGTAATGGTCATGGTGAGCAATTGTGGTATTACTGATGGATTGGCAAGCCATACCGCATTGGTAAAGCAGGACGGAGCAAGCCTTGAGAACATATTTACAACATTCTGATAGGTAATTGTAGCTGCCGCTTGAGAGTCCTCTTTATTTACAGTAATCAGCGCCGGGTCATTTATAATACCAAGAGGCTGGCCTTCACTGGTTCCATTGATAAAGGCATAGTCCATGTACCAGCCCAAGCCTTTAATAAGCGCTCCAGCTAACATTTCCTCAAAGGACATACCATCTGCAATAAGTTCATT
>NZ_RLII01000082.1 GCF_004102745.1 Acetivibrio mesophilus
TAATTAGTGTTGTGCATTAAAAAGTAATAAATTGTATTACCAATAAAATAGCAAAACAAAAGCATAAGCAGACCAAATGTGGTAGTTTTGAATTGATAGATAAAAAACTATTTCCACGGGGGTCAAACTTATGCCTGATATAATAATAGAACAAAGCCAAGAAGTAATCAATTATATAAATATGCTAAAGTTGCCTGTTTCTGGAGCTTTGAAGAACCATATGGTTCATATGATTTCAGGCATAATAACCACCGAGGGAAACAAGAATATTTCTAATGTCTATTCAAGGCTTACCTGTAACCGGAACCGGAGTAGTGGCTCAAGGTTCCTTGGAGAATATAAATGGAGTAACGAATACGTAGATTACAAGAGGATAAATCATTCTCTTAAAACTGTTCGTGAGAATGTACCCGAGGGAACTGTAGGTTTTTTCATAGTAGATGACACTTTGAGTAAAAAAGACAATTCTACTAAGAAAATCGAAGGCCTCGACTATCATCATTCTCACAGTGATGGTAAGACCATGTGGTCTCACTGTGTAGTTACTTCCCATTACAAAATCTCCGAGTACTCCTTACCACTTAACTTTAAGCTCTATCTTAGAAAGCAGTTCTTTGGACAAAAAGCCAAGAAACTTTTTAAGAATAAGCAAGAGCTGGCAATGCAGCTAATTGATGAATTTACGCCTGTTACAGAAACTACGTATTTACTTGTAGATGCTTGGTATACATCAGGAAAATTGATGCTTCATGCTCTTAAGAGAGGGTATCATACTATTGGAAGAATAAAATCCAATCGTGTGATTTACCCAGGCGGCATTAAGACTAATATCAAAGAATTTGCCACCCATATACGTAGTAACGAAACCTGCATAATACGTAGTAACGAAACCTGCATAGTGACAGCAGGAGACGATAACTATTACGTATACAGATATGAAGGTAAAATCAATGATCTTGAGAATACCGTAATTCTTATATGTTGGAGCAAAAAAGATCTTTCTGACACACCAGCATTTATCGTAAGTACCGATGTAAGCCTAACCGCCTCCACTATTGTTGGATATTACCAGAACCGCTGGGATATTGAAGTGAGCTACCGATATCATAAGAACTCATTAGGGTTTGATGAATACCAGGTTGAATCATTAACTTCAATAAAGCGTTTCTGGAGTATGGTCTTTATGACCTATACTTTTCTTGAGCTCTTCAGGGTCTCTAAAAAGAGAACCTTGAAACTTGAGACCATTGGAGATACCATAGGGTATTTCCGCAAACAATATATGGTCTGTATTGCCAAGTTTGCATACTCTTGTGCAGAAAAAGGGGTAAGTCTTGATGATGTAGTTGCCAAATTAGGGGTCGCTGCATAAAGTTTTACATTTTACTGCACAAGTCAAAT
>NZ_RLII01000083.1 GCF_004102745.1 Acetivibrio mesophilus
CTTAAATTGCAATATTAAATGCAACACTTTTTAAAGAAACCTGATGATATTTATCATTCCAACCTTAACCATTCTTCAACAGGCGGGTGAAATGGTGTCAAGGGCGGTTTTCCCCTTGATACCATTTCACCCGCCTGTTATACTCGTAAAGGGTTGGAATGTATGTCCTTAACTAACAGACTGCATGTCTGGAACGATCTCAAGTATACGCTGTATTTCGTCGTTAAATAGTTCTGCCGGTGTACGGTAGCCCAGTATCTTCCGGGGCAGGTTATTACACCAGTTTTCAATTCGTTTTATCTGCTCAAGGGTTAGGTCCTTAATAGCTTTTCCCTTAGGTATGAACCGCCGTATAAGACCATTATGTCGCTCATTAGTACCCCTTTCCCACGCAGAATATGGATGAGCGTAATATACATTGAGCCCTTGTCTATCCAAACCAGCAAATTCTGAACCATTGTCTGCGGTTATACTTTTAAACAAGTGTGTAAATAAAGGCCCAGACTTTTCTCTTATTTGGCTGAATGCTTTATTTACAGATTCAGCATCCTTTTCTTCCAGTAGATAAATCAGATGTTCTCTTGTTTTACGTTCCGTAAGGGTCATTAAAGCATTATCATTAGAGCGTTTACCTATAAAAGTATCTATCTCCCAGTGACCAAATTCCTTTCGATTATCTACTTTTTCAGGACGTTCGCTAATGCTTTTTCCAAGTAGCCTTTTGTGTTGTCTTACAACAGATTTCTTATGCTTTCTGCGTGTTTTTAGTGGTAAATCAATATTACGTACATTCAGAATTCGTTTATCGATGTAATTGTATAAGGTCTTGGTACAGACCATCGAGGATTTATCAAATTTACCCTTACGTCTGGCAACGCCTACAACCACATCAGGTGACCACTTTTCCTCCAAAATCATCTTTTCTGCATACTGTAGAAAGGGTTCTACCTGTAGAGCTTTAACCTTCTTTCCGCATGATAGGCGGTTACTCTCGTACACTGCCTGACCAGTTTCGGGAAAGTAGGCTTCATACGTGGTCAAATCTGAACGACGTTGGACGGTAGTACCACGCTTTATTTCTCTACCAATAGTGCTACGATGTCGGCCTAGTCTTCGTGCAATCTGCGCCGGTGATAAACCTTCTTCCAGTAATGCTTTAATTTTGCCTCTGTCAAATTCTGATAAGTGTTTAAAAGTACGTGTAGGTGTGGTATTCTCTTTAGTAAGAGCCATAGCGATAACCTCCGTATGTGTTTTGTGGACACAAATATCATACTAGGTTTCTCGCTGTGGTTCTACTTTTTTTGCCCTGTTGCATTTAATTTTACAATGAACC
>NZ_RLII01000084.1 GCF_004102745.1 Acetivibrio mesophilus
CTGATGACAAGAACTGATTTTATATTCTGGAAACCGAGGGTTGGAAGATAATTCTTTTTTGATTGAGATATGGTAACAGGAATTATATAATAGTTATAGTCCTTGTAGTGAGGGAACGAGTAAGACTCAGAAGATCATTGGAAAGCCATTTAATCCTAAGGGCAAAGTTTTGCAGGAGGGTGTTGATCCAACAACTCTAAAACCTACAAAGAATTTGCGTACATTAGACCCAATTAGACAAAAAAATGCGGTTAAGTATGCGGGGGATAAACCTATCATTGTAGACAAAAATGGTAAAGTACTTGATGGACATCATCGCCTTAAAGATGCTATAGAAAAAGGTCGTGATGTTGATGTGCAAATTGGTTATTAGGGGGGAGTAAAATGAACGAGAAGAACAGAAATATCACATGTTTTTTAATAGGATTTCATCGCATTTTAATAGTAATTCGTTCAAACATTAGAAACCCTCAAAATATGAGTTTACTTGAGACAATAAGTAAGTATTGTATATCTTTACAAGAGGAGTCTTTAACTAATTTTGAGATATTTAAATCAGAAATAATTGAAGTCGTGAACGAGCAAAAAGAAATTAAGGAACTACTAAATAATGCGTTAAACGTTTATGAGGTTGATCCTATTACTGATAATTTAAGTGAAATTTATCGTTATTTATCAGTCATTAGTGATTCAGCTTTAGAAATATGTACTCAATTAAGACAAAAAAGTTTTGATAGAGCTTATGATTTAGTTGATGCTATTCATTGTTTACCACAAGCATTAGTTTGTAAGAAACAATGGGATCCAAGAGCATATTGGAAAATCTATATAAGACCCTATAGAGAAAGGTGGGATAAACAGTTTCTTGAAAATCAAGAAAGAAAGCTATTTATAACTAGTTTCTTTAAATTCGTTGGTCATGACTATTAGAATGATAAATATTCATGTAAAGGTCACACAGTTTTTGCTGGTGTGGTCTTTTTCTTTATCTATGCTTGACAATATGTGATACATTGTGATACAATAAAACGTAAGCGTCAAATAGATCGTTACATAGTAGAATAGTTACGTAGTTGATACAATCACTGTAGAAATAATTAAACGGGGTGATTGTATGGATATTCAAAAAGTAACATCTGAACAACAATTATCTAAGTGGGCGGAATTAATACAAACCCGGCTTGAAAGTGGGCAAAGTATCAAAGAGTTTTGCCTAATAAATGGAATAAGCAAAGCCACATACTATTATTGGCAGAAGAAAGTCAGTAAAGCAAAGTGTACAGTACTTGGAGGAGAAAAAGAATCTAAAACCGAAGTACCAAGCGGATGGATGC
>NZ_RLII01000085.1 GCF_004102745.1 Acetivibrio mesophilus
AATTATTTCTTTCACTTGCTCTTTTGATAATGTTGACATAAAAAATCTCCTCCTTGGATATTATTTTGTAATTCTTGCCAAGAAGGAGTCTTTTCATTCTCTTATACACAAAATTTTCAACATTCTCATTACTTATTTTATTTATAGTGTTTTGTACACCATGCCATAAAACCAAAGTTCATTCATTCGGGATGGAACTATATCTTTTCTCAGGAATGGAAAGTCTCAAAAATACATTGTTTTCGTCTAGGTCTATTTGAACATTTGAAATCATTATTCCTTTTCTGCGCAAGCTGATAATTAAATCCTTTCGTATTCGCCCAATCTGTCTATTATTATATGATTCGCCAAATTTCTTTCTCAACAGCATAAACATAAGTCCCACCTCATTTGAATTGTTTTCTCCATTAATATGATATACCATTTCCCTTATGCTGCATAATATTTCCACATGAGTCAGGGAGGTTTTTTCATTCGATATATTGCTAAAGAATTTATTAAGAAATGCTCGGAATATCGAGTCCCTTTTCTTTTTCCTCTTTCACTTCACTCCAAGAGGCTAAATGCAAAATAGTCCGGTATTACCGGACTATTTTAATATCTCTTTACTTTTTTATCAAGAGCTCTTCCAAAGCTATACCATGAATCTCTTAACTTAAACCTCATCTCTTCATCCATGGTTCTTTCTATTATATCGTTCAGTTCCCTTCTCATCTGAACATACTCAGACAGCTCAAACTCGTTCTTTTCCAATAGCTTTTCCATCTCTCCGACCCACCCTTGGACAAGTTCAGAACCGGCATATTCCTTGGCTACTTTTTTCTTCAGATGAGAAATAACAAGCTTTACGGCCTTTCTTTTTACATCCGCATCCGTTTGAACTTTCCTTCCTTCCTTTTTGGAATTAATATTGGATTGAACTTTTTCCATTTGAAACACTCCCTGTTAAATATAATAATAGTACTAAATAATGCAGCTATTGCTGCAAATAAACAAAAATTATTCTTTTAGTATTTTTGATTTTTTAAAGAGCAAACTTGTCATGGGAAATTCTATGTTACATATCTAATATTATACACATTTATTATAATACAGTATCACTTTTAATGCAAATCATAAAATAATTAATATAATACTCCAAGAGCACAAAATCATAACCACCCGTCAAACGGGTGGTTTGCTCTTGCCCTATAAGGGCATGTTACTTGGCAGAGCCTAAAAGGCTCACTGAAGGTTTCGCCAACCGCACACCTTCACAAACCACCCCTAAAGGG
>NZ_RLII01000086.1 GCF_004102745.1 Acetivibrio mesophilus
AGCTCAAGTACTACCTTGTCATACTCGTATATATACTTTGTCAAGGTTCCGTCTACATACTTGCTTACTCTTAGTCCATCGCCGCTGTATGTATATGTTACTGTCTTTCCTCCGACTGTCGCACTTATCATCCTGTTTAGCAAATCATAGCTGTAGCTTGCTGTCTGCTCCGTTGTTGAGCCTTTTACTGTATACACCTCTGTCTGATTGCCGTTTTCATCATAACGATAGCTCTGTATTTGGGTCTCTACACCTGTTGTCTCAATTCTCTCAAGCCTGTTCTGCTTATCGTAGACATAGGTGTTGAATATTTGCACTGTTCCATTTTGACTTATTTTCTCTGTTTCTCTATTTCCTGCGACATCGTACTCGTACACTGTGACTCTGCCATTTGACTCACTTACCGTCTCCAGTCGGTTCAATGCATCATATTCATAATCTGTTATCCTTGTTCCACCAACCAGGTGCTCAATCTTTTTAGTTTGATTATTTGCTTCATCATAAGTATACTCATACTTTTCAATTACAGTCTCTACTGTAGGAGATCCCTGATTGACTACCTTTACCTTCCGGTTAATAAGGGTATCAAGCATTCCGTCCGGATGATACTCGTATACCTCTTCATACCTAAAGGTTTGTCCACTCTTAGTAAATTCCGGATACAATACACTCTTTCTGGCACCATTGTCGTAATACTCGTATGTTATTAATTTTGACCTGTTCAGGCTACTTATTGAGGCTCCGTTCGTAATCGTTCCGTCATATACATACTTCAGCCTTCCTGCCTTGTCATTAACCTTTGTTGTCTGATTGCTTTCAGGGTCTCTGCTAACCTCAGCAGTAAGGTAAACAGTCTCTCCCTGCTCTGTTGTATCCTCCACTATTATATCATAATAGTATCTCACAAATCCGTTGTCCTGTGCTTTTTTCATTTTTACCCTGTTGAGTTGATCATATATGCGGGATGTCAATCCTGTTGAGTCTGTCATCTGGGTCATATTTCCGTTGCCATCATACACATAAGATATCTCAACCGGTGTCTTATCTGCTTGTGTTGTTATCTGTGATTTCAATCTTCCATGAATATCATAAGTGTAGGTGGTTATTGCACCGTTCTGCTGCGAATCGTTCTTGCTGTTATTGTCAATAAAAATTCCCCAAAAAGGGGAAAGATTTTTCCCCACCTAAAAAAAGATAGAAAAACGCTATCTAACAGAGAAAAAACTTTTTCAAGAATCCAGTTTACAACAAGCCTCCCCCA
>NZ_RLII01000087.1 GCF_004102745.1 Acetivibrio mesophilus
TTATTTCTTTCACTTGCTCTTTTGATAATGTTGACATAAAAAATCTCCTCCTTGGATATTATTTTGTAATTCTTGCCAAGAAGGAGTCTTTTCATTCTCTTATACACAAAATTTTCAACATTCTCGATTTTATTAGCCCATGTGCAAGTTTATTTGACGCTTACGAACAAAAAATGGATAAACTAAAAGTAATATAGTTTTTATTCAAAATTCAAAACAAAATAAAGAAGCCTTGACAGGGTGTTAATCCTATCAAGGCTTTTCATATTCTTACTTCTTACTTTCAGATTATATTATTAGCTATTGGTTTAAGAGTGGAGTAATGTGCTGTGTCCCGTGATATAAAGCTGTATTAATCTAACATTGTTTTGATTTCATCAGCTAATTCAAGTACTTTCTTCCATTCAGTTGAATTCCTAACGGCATTAACATTCCAATTATCGCCTTGTTGTAATTGAAGAACCAAATCTCTTAAAATAGAGCTTTTTTGCATTATATCATCACTGATTAATCCTGCATCGTTAAGTCTTTGCAAACTATCAGTGTGTAAAAATGAAATAACGCCTGTATCAAATTCTTCAAAAATATTATATCCGATTACTACATCATTCTCACTTAACAAATATGTTCCACACTTACTAATCGTATCAGCATATAGTTCCATAAGTTTTTGTATAGAAATTTTTTCCATAGAATAAATCCTCCTACTTTTGAATAATTGTAGCTTTATCACCAGCTAACGGCTTATAATCAGACCCAACAACCTTGACTTTCCCCATTTGTCCACTTGAAATTCCAACATATGACCCTTCATGAACTCCTCCTCCTGGATGATAGAACACAGACTTATCACCATTGGTGAACTTCCAACCGGTACCAGCAGAACCATATGTGCCTCTCGTCCAACCTTCTCCAAGTATTTTTCCTACATCATCGGCTGATTTTCCCCATAAAGCTTTAGGATTCATTATGATATCATCATAGGACTTTAACTCAGTTACCCAATCAACATTTCCGCTTCCATACTTATTCTTAAAGTATTCATTCCACTCTGCTCCAGTTGTTGGTATCTTTGCATTGTTACTCGCTCCCTTTTTACCAACTTTGAGCTTAATACCATTTTTAATATCAGAAACAAAGCCTTTTATTCCTTTTTCACTTATTGAACCTAACGTTGATGTAATACGAGTCTTAATTTTTGGGGCTA
>NZ_RLII01000088.1 GCF_004102745.1 Acetivibrio mesophilus
TCAGTCTCTTGGCCTTCGAGATTAACTAGTGCAATTTGCCTTTTAGCAATCTATCAAAGCAAAAACACCCTATCAGCTAATATCATCATAAATCGAGCCCTTTACAATGATTTCTATTATGTCGAGGTTTTGAATTCCTTTCAGTTCTCCAAGCTTTTTGTATTCATTCTTGCTTTCCGCGAGGTTAATATTGTCTATATATGCTCTAACTATATAGTCTCCATCAGGCATATATGGGTTGGTGTATAAAGGAAGATTCTCGGGATTGATTCTTATAGTCACCTTCGTTGTTTCTGTTATTTTAAACATGTTCTGACCATCTTTTATATACTCCCGATATTTATAATTATCGTAACTTCCTTGTGTTCCCGAATCACTATACCCTTCAAGGATTGCCCGCAGGCGAGGGTCGGCAGAACTATCTTTGGCTTCGCTATGCTTCAACTCTTCATAATTTATTGTAAATCTTGAAGGATCAACACTTGCATCTTCTACATACAAGAGTTTAACATCGTTGACCCCAGTTGGATCTTTTGCAGTAAGTGCAGCAGGAACGCTCGATAATTTTCCTCCGTATGCCAACACCGGTTGATTTTGAATATTAACCGCATTATTGTTATTATCGATATAAATCAAATTTGACTCATATCTAAAGGAATTAATCAAACTCTGTACAATATCTTTGTGCTCGGTTGTAGGTTTCCTTTCAGGCTTATACATTTCTGTCTTTACTTCAAATGTATACGTACCGGTTGGATTAAAATAGTATCCTGACTTTATAGGATAGTCGTAATATCTTAAATTCACATCCGTTGCAAAAACTGCTTTGTCATAGCTTTCTTTGTTACGATTCTTGTTTGCTGCTGCGTCTCTGCTTTGCTCATACTCCATTTTCATGCTTCTTTCAATACCCCATTCAATTTCAGCCTTATCCTGCTGGGTAAAAATTCTTTGATATCGGCCGGGTACAGCAGTCCAATCATATAGTGTACCCCTTTCATTTTCATGAGCCATCCAACGTACTACGTTAAATTTATACGGCTCACTTGTCCAAAGCATGTTCTTTGACAGACTGTCTAGGGTATTGGATCTTATTTCGTCCAAATACTTCTTTTGTGGAACATTCTGCATTCCATTATATATTTTTGCCGTAATTACCCTTTGATCCGTAA
>NZ_RLII01000009.1 GCF_004102745.1 Acetivibrio mesophilus
AATGGTATCAAGGGGAAAACCGCCCTTGACACCATTTCACCCGCCTGTTGAAGAATGGTTAAGGTTGGAATGATAAATATCATCAGGTTTCTTTAAAAAGTGTTGCATTTAATATTGCAATTTAAGATATTATGCTTTTTGCTTATCTTGCAGGCAAATATCTCTCAATATATACCGTATCACCCTTAATATATGCCAATTCGGGGAAAAATTGCCCACCCATTTCCTTCTCGTCCGGGGGCCGGGTAATTACATCAGCTATCCTCAGTTGGGTAGGCTGCAAATTCAGAGCAACAACCAGCGCTTCCTTGTTTCCGTTTGCGCCTGCATGAACTATGCCGCGAAGCGAACCCATAACAACAACATGGCCGGTTGCACATACCTCACCTCCGGGATTTACATCCCCGATTACCACAAGATTTCCATCAAAGCTCACCAATTGGCCTGAACGTACAGTACCTCTATGGAATTTTGTAATACCTTCCTCCAGTCCCTTGAAATAGAAATTACTCATTCTTATTTTGGAGTGGAGCTTAGGCTGCTGTTGTTCAGGTTGAACCTTAACGGGATCCTCCGTGTCCTCTTCAAAGCTGTTTATTTTTGCTCCGCTTTTATCCCTCAACAGTTCAAAGATCTTTCTTTCCTCTTCTTTTGATAGTTTTTTCCCTCTGTACTTTACAGAAAGAGTTGCCCCTTTAAAAAACCTTCCTGACGAGGCAATCTTCTCCTCGATTTGATTGAATATTGTACTATAATCCTCGTCTTCCTTCATTATAATGGTAAGCCAGTTCAATGACCCCTTAAAAATAACACTGCCCTCATGCATTTATGAAACCTCCATTATATGTCAATTTATCTCTTTTATAACGCTCCAATACTCTGTATATACAAACTAACGGGTGAAACTTGCCTTATCTATAACAACCTTGTCTTGAGGCAAGCTGTTATTGTTCATACCAAAATATTCTTTTAGTATATCTTTGGCGACAGGTGCCACCTCGGATCCCCAAACACCATGCTCTATTACCACCGCCACAGCAATTTTCGGATTGTCGGCCGGAGCATATGCAATAAAAACCCCATTTGACGATTGTCCCAGATGCTCAAGCCCTGTCTCAGGAGTACCGGTTTTTCCCGCTACCTTAAAAGGAAAATCGGAAAAAAGTTGATTAACTGTTCCATCTTCGGCATTTGCAACAGCCAACATACCTTCATGAACAATTTTCATTGTTTCCACTTTTATAGGCAGTTTCTCGTACTCAGGCTCGCTTTTTAGCACCGTTGAACCGTCATATTTACGTATTTCCTTTACTATATGAGGCTTGTATTTTGTGCCTCCGTTTGCCAAGGTACTAACGTAATTTGCCAACTGAATCGGAGTAAATGCATTGTCAAACTGCCCAATTGCACTTTGAGCTGTATCGGCAGGTCTCCAGTCATCGTTCCTGATCTCCTTTTTGCTCTGCTTGTTTGCCCTAGTCCCTTTTCGTTCCCCGGGCAGCTCAATACCTGTATACTCACCAAGTCCAAAGTTTTTTGCCCATATATCTATATTGTCTATCCCCGTCTTTACTCCAAGCTCGTGAAAATAGATATTGCAAGAAGTAGCCAAAGCCCTTACAACGTCTATTCTTCCATGACCGTAAGTTGGATACTCCATGCACTTAAACGTCCATCCTCCTATTACATGGGTTCCCTTATCGGTGATATAGCTATTCTGCGGAGTTATTGCCCCTGTTTCAAGTCCTGCAATGCTGGTCACCGGTTTGAACGTAGATCCGGGAGTGTACCTTCCCTGTATCGCCCGGTTGAATAACGGCTGATTCTTATCATCGGTCAAAAGAGTACTTATGGTCTTCTGAGCCTCCTTATCCTGCACTCCTGCCAAAAATACAGATGGATCATAAGTAGGATAGCTTGCCATAGCCAGCACTTCTCCGCTGTCTACATCAATGGCAACAGCCGCTCCAGCGAAAGCATCCCCAAAGTTCTTCTTATAATCAGCCTTGGATTTAATTCTCTCGATATTATTCTCCAAAGATTTCACTGCTGCTTTCTGAAGCCTCAAATCAATCGTAAGAACAACATCATTGCCGGGTATTGCAGGTTCGCTGCTAAGCTCTGCTGTGAGCCTGCCATTGGTATCAACCTCAACCCTCTTCTTCCCGTTTATACCCCTCAACTGACTTTCCTGAGTCTTCTCGATGCCATCCTTTCCAATCATATCATTCATGCTGTAACCATTGTCCTTATAATTCTTATACTCATCCTCACTGATAATACCTATGTGTCCTAGTACATGAGCTACCGAACTGGCATCCACATACTTTCTCTGGGGAATTATATCAATAAGAACTCCCGGAAACTCATGACTTCTTTCCTCAATCTGCGCAACGGTTTCAGCTTTAACATCCTTGGCAACAAGCAAGGGATTTGTCGCTGAATATCCCTTTATCAGCATATCATACTTTATAGTCATTATCTTATATGCTTCTTCATCGGTATATTGGTCATCAATATAGAATTTTTTTCGAAAATATTTGAAAACATCCTCTGGAGTTCCTAAAAGTTTGATATCTTCCGCTTTAGGAACCATGTCCGCTTTCCATCTTTGAAGTGACTCTTCGGACTGATTTCTTGAACCAAAGGCTATAGGGTTGAACGTAAGGTAATAACTTAAATTCTTTTCATAGGAGTCACCATTTTTTTCAAATATACTTATTAGTTTAAGTATCATTTCACTTTTTTCGTTTTCTGACATGCTGGTCTTTGCGATTTTTACGGCATATCCCATCCTGTTAACAGCAATAGGTATCCCGTTCCTATCGACAATTTTTCCTCTAGGAGCAATAATATCCCTCTCTGCTAAAAGTTTGGTCTGGGATTTTTCATCATAGTATTGTCCATTTATAATCTGAAGGTTTACCAACTGAGTTACGATTATGGCAAAAATTAGAGTAAAACCGATTACCATGACCTTGTATCTCTCGCCTATTTTATCTACAGGCTTCTTCTCACCCATACTTTCACCCTCCGTTCAATTCTCCGACGTCCGGGGACCCCCATACACTTCATTGACCTTATATATCCCAAATACACAGCAATAATTTATGCCCAATGCACTAATAACGTCTCGAAAGCCGGTCCAATTCTTCAGACCAGTGGTTTATCTTTAATACTATCAAAAAAATAACAATCGATACTATACTATTATAAACCGCTTCGGGCAAAATTACATATTTAAACGGAAAAACCAGGTCTAAAGAACCTTTAAAAAACATACTGAAAAAATAGACAGCAAATTCATATACTATTGTAGAAATAAAAGTCGTAAAAATAGCTACCAAAACATTTTCTCTGTATAATCTTTTATTTATGAAAGCGACCCCAAGGCCGAGATAGAGGCCCAATAGGGCATAAAAACCAATAACCCTTCCGGAAAGCATATCCTGAGTCAACCCACAAAAAAACCCAATTACAGCACCTTCGACATTACTTCCAAGAAGTGCTACTGATACAATCAATATCAATAATAGATTCGGCTTGACATTAAATACACTGATGCTTCCTAAAACAGTTGACTGAATCAACGCTATAATAAATATAAGGACAGCATATGAAACTATTTTAACTCTCATCGGTTGTCTTCGCCTACTTTATCAAAATTATCCTTGCTTTCAAGTACAAATACCTCTTCAAGCCGTTTGAAGTCAACAGCAGGTTCAATAATTGCATACCTGTTAAGATCACTGGATTTACGTCTGACTTCTTTAACCTTGCCTATAATAATACCCTTTGGATATATGCCTCCCAATCCTGAAGTCTCTATCGTATCTCCAACAGATATGTCCACATCGGGGAAAATATTGTCTAGCCTACACAATCCTTCATTCTTGAGCTGCAAATCACCTTTGACAAAGACCAGATCCCTCGTTTTAGACAGTCTTGCACTTACGGTACTGTCTTCGTCAATAATTGTAATTACCTTTGATGAAACAAGGTCGCTGCTTATTACTCTTCCCACAAGACCGTCCTTTGTTATTACAGCTGAATCAACAGTGATACCGTCAGTTATTCCCCGGTCTATGGTAAAAATATTAAACCAGTTGCCTATATCCTTGGCAATAATATTTGCCCCAAGGAATTCTACATCACTGAATTGATCTTTTATATTTAATGCCTCTTTAAGCTCTTTATTCTTTTCCCTATAATCGGAGAGCTCCTTCACTTCTTTTTCCAGCTCGCTAATCCTAAGCTTCAGTGCTTCATTTTCTTGATTTAAGGCCTCTACATTCTGTAAGTAATCAGCAGCCCCCTCTACTCTGTCCCCAATATAGTTTATAAACTCTTGAAAAGGACTTAACACAACAGTAAGAACATTGCTGACAGAATTGACCTTACTATTTTTTCTAACAGACAACCCCATTATAATCAAAATTGCTACTGTAACTGCCAGCAATATAAACAGCTTATTTTTTAAAAAACGCAAAGAGATTATCTCCCTTCTATCTAGGTTTTCTAGGAGAAATTAGCACTTTCTTTAATGTTTCAATTTCATCAAGTACCTTTCCAGAGCCCATAGCCACACAGTCCAAAGGATTGTCGGCTATGGATACGGGCATTCCCGTCTCCTCCCGGATAAGTCTATCCAATCCACTCAACAAAGCCCCTCCGCCGGTGAGCATTATGCCCCGATCCATTATATCCGCCGCAAGCTCCGGAGGTGTCTTCTCCAAAGTAAATTTAATGGCTTCCACTATAGAGTTTATAGGCTCCTTTATGGCCTCCATAACCTCTGACGACGTAATGAGTATATTCTTTGGCAACCCGGTAATAAGATCTCTTCCTCTTATTTCCATAGATTCTTCCTTTGCTCTAATATAGGCAGAGCCTATATTTACCTTAATTTCCTCGGCAGTCCTTTCTCCTATCATTAAATTATATTCCTTTTTAATGTAGTGTACAATAGAATCATCCAGCTCATCTCCAGCAACTCTAAGAGATTTGCTTGTAACAATCCCACCAAGAGATATAACCGCAACCTCGCTGGTACCTCCTCCGATATCAACAACCATACTTCCCGATGGCTCTTCAACAGGAAGATTTGCTCCTATAGCAGCTGCCATAGGTTCTTCAATGAGGTAAGCCTCCTTTGCTCCCGCCTGAATGGTTGCCTCTTCAACTGCCCTTTTTTCAACCTCTGTAACGCCCGACGGAACGCAGATAATAACTCTGGGCTTTCCAAATACGCCTTTTGACATGGCTTTTCTTATAAAATACTTTAGCATACTTTGGGTAACTTCAAAATCTGCAATAACTCCATCCTTCATAGGTCTTATTGCCACTATGTTCCCCGGTGTCCTTCCTATCATATCCTTTGCGGCATCACCCACCGCAAGTATTTCGCTGTTCTTTTTATTTATTGCTACCACTGAGGGTTCTCTTACTATAATTCCTTTGCCTTTCACATGAACTAATGTATTTGCTGTGCCTAAATCAATTCCTATATCTCTTGAAAAAAAACTCATTACTTCTCTCCTCCCGAACAATTCGTTTTCACAATTTGTCTTTTGTAATACATCAACACGGTTACAGCCTAAACTTTTCTAAAGCACAGGAACTCCAAAATCTTTCAGCAAATCCGACAGTCTTGCCAACGGCAAACCCACCACATTGAAATAACAGCCTTCAATTCGTTCCACAAGCAGAGCTCCCTTTTCCTGAATACCATAAGCTCCTGCCTTATCCATGGGCTCTTTTGAATCAACATATGCCAAAATAGTATCGTCCGACAGTTCTTTCATCTTAACTCGGGTAACCTCCAAACTTTTCACACTTTCAAAGTCTGCTGTATCAATTATTGATATACCCGTCATCACTTCATGCCAGCTTGCGCTAAGATGCTTCAGCATTCGAATGGCATCATTCCTGTCTTTAGGCTTTCCCAATATTCCATCCTTAACAACTACAGTATCTGCACCAATAACCAAGTATCTATTTTTTCCATTATCTCTATTGGCTACTTTTCTGGCAACATCAAGAGCCTTATGGTATGCAAGATGCTGCACCAGTTCATCAGCTTTAAGATTCTCTTTATTGCTTTCATCTATATCGGACAGAACAACCTCAAAGTCAAGGCCTACCTGTCTCAAAAGCTCCGACCTCCTAGGTGATGCAGACGCCAGAACAATTCCTATCATATCCACCTCATATAAACAAACCATTTTTTAAAATTATACAGTGAAATCAAATTTGATATTAAACAGAACATCCCAATTTGACTGTAATATAAACTTAAGCATATATTATATTATAATCATACATACTGTCCTATTTCAACAAAATATGAATTTTTTTGATTAATTTCTCGTTACAAATCCATAAGCCTTATATACTTTTATATATTTGTTTTTAGCTAATTATACTATACTAACCAAAGGATTAAAATAGTAATTTTTACTGCTCCGTAATTTCGGACATATTCTCTTTTTCGTCCTTGATTTTAAGAGCAATACTGTTTAGGCTTTCTATTATCTTGCTCATATCCCCAATACTTAATTCACGTATATCTGTCTGTTCGACCCCGACCGCATCAAAAATCCTTGCCAACACTTCGGAGTCATCGGGATTCATGCCCATATTCTTTATTCTCTGCTTAAAATAATTGATTTGTCTCTCTGTCGCTTTCCTTTTTATTGTATGGACTAATCCTGCCTGTTTTTTCTCCTGCCCTTTATATATACTGCTTTGAACAGAGTTAAACTCCTCATCAAGAAGCCTTGCCTCTTCAGGAGCCAGCCAATCATTTTCCCCCATCAACTTTCTGATTATCCTGTCACATGCCCCAGTTATAGTCTTTTCCAGCCCGAATTCTTTGTCCTCTATGATATCTTTTGCAATTCGGAATTTTTCCCAATCGGTAAGGGAAAACTCCGGATTTTCCTTTACAATAGCCTTTTTGCCTCCTTTTGCAATTTTTCCATTTTCATCCCTCACGGTATTCTTATCTTCTATCCTTTGGGCGACATATTTCTGATACCTGTTGTAATAATCAATTTGCTTTCCATCAACTATAATTTGTCCGCTAGTCATATCTCTGCCCCTGATTTTAACAATAAATGATGGTAGTTCCACCTCTCCAAGTCCGGGAAACTCCGCTCTGTTTTCTTTTAAAGTGTTGATTGAAACATCTTCAATCGATATTCCCTTTTCCTTTGCTTTCTTAAAGAGACCTTCGGCTTTCATCCTCAATTCGCCGCCAATAGCCTTATAAAAGTCTTTTTCTTGATTATATATAATTTCCGGCAACATGCCGTCAATTTCCTTGGTTCGACTCTTATCCATGATATTTCCCATGTTTTCATCTCCTTAATTGCATCTCTAACTTTTTACTTTTTGATTACCTTTTTTTGTTTAAGGATATCATTCAATTCTTAAGTAAAAATCATATTTATTATTTGAATAAATACCGCTTGCAAAACAGCTTATTTTTTCATCCACAAGAAGTATTTCTTCCCTTTGCATTTTTTATCTAAGAACAACAAAATGTATTTATATATTTATTTTTTTAATTGATACAGCTTATATAGGTTTTTAATGAAAGTTTTTGTGTGTTGTTAATTTTTTTATACTTCTCTTTTTCATTCATAAGAAGTATAATATATATAAGGGTATATAATTATGTCAAGAATCAATGGTGATACTTATGAAAATTGAGAAAATAAACGAAAACAAAATTAAAGTAACTATTTCGATTGACGATTTAGTAGAAAGAAACATTGACTTGGATACACTAAATTATAATACTCCAGCAGCACAGGAATTATTCTGGGATATGATGGAACAGGCAGAGATGCAGTTTGGTTTCGACGCTTCTGATTCCCAGATATGTGTTGAGGCTGTCCCTGATTCTGATGAAGGCTTTGTTATTATAATCACGAAGCTTGATGAGGACGGGGAATTCGAGTCAATTCAGAAATATATAAAAAATAGATTTAGAAGATCCGATCTTCGAGTAAGAAAGAAGACTTCTAGGGTTTCTTCTTCTTTAGTTATATATTTCTTTAATGATTTTAATGATTTATGCCAATTAAGTCAGAAATTAAGACATATATATTCAGGGGAAAGCACTCTGTATAGGCTTAAAGGGATTTATTACCTAATTCTTACCAAGAACTCATGGTCTGTGGAGAATTTAAACTCATTTGAGTTTATTCTAAATGAGTTCGGAAGCAAGGTTAATAATATCAGCTTTTACGAGGGCTATCTAAATGAGTATGGTGAGAAAATAATTGAGTATAATGCAGTCGAAACAATAAACGACTACTTTTAACTGGAAATCTCCGGATACTTTTGGGCCGGAGATTTTTTATTTGGGCACTTGGAATGAAATAATGAGGCAAAAGCGGAAGGCCTTGATGTCCCGAGCTTTTATTTAGCCTCAGGCTTTTTCTTGCTGGCTTTATGTTTGAGACTTAAAAACAGTAGTCCTTTACTTTTTGACTTATATATTTTAATATATAGACAACGCAATATGTTTATTACATTATAACATAGACGGGTTGGATAAAGATGCCATCAAAGAAAATTGTACCGAATAAATTTGAACAATTCCTTAAAAACAGGGAAAGTCTTATCGAGCAGTACGCAAAAGGTGACCTGACAAAGGAGGAGTTTATCGAAGCAAACTACAGATGCATTAATTCTCTAGATATAAAGCCCTTTCAAAAAATTGATAACGTAAAAAAGGCGATATACAATTATCAATACTATAATGTTCTTGCTAAATACTATCAAAAGAAGGCCCATGACCTGAATCATAAAAACGAGGCGCGAAGTGATTTTCTTGAACAGTCCAACTATTTCTATTCAAGAAAGGATGACGTTACATCGAAGCTTCTTAAGCTTCTGGACTTTAGAGGAATCGAAGCGTACTTTGTAAAGGTAATGTCTAAAAACCTCAAAAGAAAGCTGTTTGAGATTGTTCTTTTGGACTATGACAACGTTATTCTTCACTCCAAAAGCGAAGCTATTTTAAATATGCTTATAAGTGAAAAGGTTTTTATCAATGAAGTAAGAAATTCTTTAGTAGACAGCTATATAAATCAAAAATATTAGCATAACATTCCTTCTCACTCCACAACTTCCATGAGAAGGAATGTTATATCATCTTTAATCTTTTTGTTGCCGGCAAATCCAAAAACACTGTTCGAAATCAACTGTGACAACTCCCCCACAGGCTTGCTGTGGTTTTCTTGCAGAATTTTTTTCAATCTCATATCTCCAAAAAAACTATTATCTGTATTCTGCGCTTCAATAAGGCCATCGGTATAAAATAAGATTTTCTCATTGTTATTCATCTTTAATATATGATTTTGATATTCCCCATCATAGAACTCAATAAACTTGCATATCGGAAAGCCCTTTATCTCTATCTCAGATATTTCTCCTGACGGTTTAATAAGAATAGGTGCAACATTAAGACCGGCCGAGGAATAGGTCAGTATCTTTGTGTTCTTGTTGTATACCGCATAAATCATGACAATGTATACATTTTCGTCGAAATTTGTATTGTTGAAGGAGCGGTATATATTCTCCAGAACCTCCGATGGGCTGAATATGTTAAATTCGTTTATTTCCATCTCTATCAGCGTCTTTATTGTCTGATTCAAAAATATTGTCAGCATCGCTGCAGGCACACCATGCCCAGATACATCCCCAATATAGAACCCTATATTGTCATTGTCAATTTTGAAAATATTACAAAAATCACCACTTACCATTTCAGATGAATAGTTTTTCACTTCAAACCGTACCTTTTCCCAATCCTGATTACGCAACGTGAAAACAGACTTCTGTATATCCTGAGCGTATCTCAAATCCTCCATCAGCTTCTGATTCAGCTTTTCCAGCTCCTTGGTTCTTTCCTTGACTATCATATCCAGGCTATCGGCATGGTCTCTCAACTTCTGTTTGGCTTTAGAAAGCTTACGATAAGGCTCCTGTATCTCGTTAATAAAAATTGCCCTGAAAATAATGAAGAATGCTACAAATTTGTATACGTGACCTAGGTAATTGTATATGTCATAAACACTAAAATATAAAACAAAAGCAGCTTCGCTAAAAATACCTATCTCAAGAGAAATACACAGAAGAAGCACCATTTTGTTTTTTGTAGCTTTATACTCACGGATAAACATTAAAATAGATATAGCTACCAATATTATAATCAGGTACTCAAGACTAATCTTATAAGGTGTAAGACCTATCCCCTCAATATACATCGGAGGTAATAATGTAGGATAATAAGTAACCAAATACAGCACCAGAATACTTATAGCAAAGGGAACCGCAACAAATACTATGCGGTTTGTTCTAAACTTAACGTTAATAGGTATGAGGCTTGCGGCTAAAAAACCAAGAGCTGTGATCATTCTTGCAATAATCCAGAGGGTTGTGGCTCTGTTTGCACAGTTATTTTCAATCAAAAATGCAGGCATACCCTTAAAGCTTAATGTATGAAAAGCGTCTAGCATGCCAATCGCAAGGAAAACGCTGCCCAGAAAAACAGAACGCAGATTCCCGGTCTGATTATAGGTATAATATGATACTACAAAAACGGTAAAGGAAATCAACACACTTGTAAATTCAAGCACATTGTGCCATGCTAAAAAACTCTCAACACTCATTATCGCACTGAATTGGTCCTTAAACAGATAGGCGATTCCAAATATCAAATTGGAAAAAACAGCTATTATTACAAGCAGTGCATATTCCTTATACTTTAAAAAGGTGTCTACAAACTTTCTCATCGCTTGCCCTCATTATTGTTAATAGCTTGTTTCATTTTTTACTACATTTCTAATTCTATCATTAGATATTTTAATATGCAATTGCTTAATTATTAATTATATTAAATCTATATGAATAGTCTTCTTAAGACTCACTTTTTAAGGATTATCCATATAAAGAACAGCCGCTTTACATTCAAAACGGCTGTTTTTTTATACTTCCATATTAATTTTTTATACTAATCAGTTTGCATTTACTGTTCAATCGCAGTAGTTTCATGATCCAAATCTTCCAGTTGCGGAGGTACTTCAGGCACAGCACTCTTTTCCTCACCGGAAACGATCTTCTGCTTGTTCTTCGGCTTGGATTTAGCCAGAGCTGTACTAAGCACTGTCTCCATATCTTCTGCAATAACAAATTTTATTGTCTTCCTTACATTTTCAGGTATCTCATCAAGATCTTTTTTATTGTCTGAAGGAATTATAATTGTGTCTATTCCTGCTCTATGAGCAGCAAGCACCTTTTCCTTAACACCCCCTATAGGAAGAACTCTTCCTCTTAGGGTTATTTCTCCAGTCATAGCTACATTTTTTCTTATCGGCTTTCCGGTTAATGCAGATACCATAGCAGTCGCAAGGGTTATACCCGCTGAAGGCCCGTCCTTTGGAATAGCTCCCTCCGGTACATGTATGTGAATATCATACTTGCTGTAAAAGTCCTTATCTATTCCATAAAGTTCTGCTTTTGAACGTATATAGCTCATTGCGGCCCTGGCAGATTCCTTCATGACGTCTCCCAACTGTCCTGTAAGCTCTAGGCTGCCTTTGCCTTCCATAAGTGTTACTTCAATCGATAAGGTATCTCCGCCGACAGGAGTCCATGCAAGACCTGTAGCAACACCCACCTCATCCTTTTCATTTGCCATATCATATCTATATCTTTTTGTTCCCAGATACTTTTCTACAGTACCTGCAGTAATTTTAACTGTCTTTTGATTTGAGGAAACCAGCTTTTTGGCTACCTTCCTGCAAACACTGGCTATTTGCCTTTCAAGTCCCCTTACTCCGGATTCTCTTGTATAGCAGTTTATTATCTCTCTTACAGCCGATTCATCTATTTTCAAGTTGCTTTTCTTAAACCCATGGGCCTCAATCTGTTTTGGGAAAAGATACTTTGTTGCTATCTGGACTTTTTCCTCCTCAGTGTAGCTAGACAAGGATATTACTTCCATTCTGTCCAAAAGAGGCCTTGGCACTGTATCAAGGTTGTTTGCCGTAGTAATAAATAACACATCCGACAAATCAAAGGGAAGCTCCAAATAGTGGTCTCTGAAAGCATAATTCTGCTCGCCGTCAAGCACCTCAAGCATCGCCGATGCAGGGTCTCCTCTAAAATCACTGCTCATTTTATCAATCTCATCAAG
Source organism: Acetivibrio mesophilus (assembly GCF_004102745.1). Lineage (GTDB taxonomy): Bacteria > Bacillota > Clostridia > Acetivibrionales > Acetivibrionaceae > Hungateiclostridium > Hungateiclostridium mesophilum. The sequence goes on from NZ_RLII01000009.1 coordinate 12,215, forward strand.
CAAAATGAGAGGGTTCTTAGAGCCTGCCTGCTTCAAAGCAGAAATAATTCTTCCGGGCATAGCTCCCACATAAGTTCTACGGTGACCTCTTATCTCTGCCTCATCCCGAACTCCTCCTAAGGACATTCTCACATAGTTTCTGTTTAAGGCACGGGCAATTGACTTTGCAATTGAGGTCTTACCAACCCCCGGAGGTCCTGCGAGACAGAGAATAGGTCCTTTGAGATCATTTTTCAGCTTTCTTATAGCAAGATACTCAATTATTCTCTCCTTAACCTTTTCCAATCCGTAGTGATCTTCATCAAGAATCTCCTGCGCCCGATCCAAATCTATGATTTCTTCCGTTTGCTTATTCCACGGCAAATCAAATATCCAGTCAAGGTATGTTCTGATAACCGATCCTTCTGCAGATCCCGAAGGCATTTTAAGAAGACGATCCAGCTCCTTTAATACCTTTTTCTCAATTTCCTCACCAAATTTACCTTCCTCAAGCTTTCTCTTATACTCTTCAACTTCGCCGGTAATACCGTCTTTATCTCCCAATTCATTCTGTATGGCCTTTAACTGCTCTCTAAGATAATATTCTTTTTGACTCTTGTCAATTTGCTTTCTAACCTTTATATTAATATCTCTTTCAATCTGCATTATGTCAATTTCTTTAATGAGAGTTTCCAAGAGCTTTCGAAGTCTTATTTGGGTTTGAAACTCGTTTAATATTTCCTGCTTTTGCTCCACCTTCAGCATTAAGTTGGAAGTTATGATATCCGCCAACTGGTCAGCATCTTCAATGTTCATGATGGACAAAACAGTTTCAGGAGAAACTTTATTATTTAGCTTTGAGTATTCCTCAAAGGTGGATAATACCCTTCTCTTTAGGGCTTCTATTTCTGTCTGACTGCTATCCTCTTCCTCAAGATATATCTTTTCTACAACTTCCGCCATAAAAAAAGGTTCTATCTGTGTAAACTCGCATATTTCCGCCCTGCTTATTCCTTCTACCAAAACCCTTATTGTATCGCCCGGAAGCTTCAAAAGCTGTTTTACTTTTGATATCGTACCTATAGTATAAATATCATCTGTATCGGGCGAATCGTTTTTCGCATCCTTTTGAGTAACCAAAAAAATCAATTGATTATTTATCATTGCTTCTTCTAAAGCTTTAATTGACTTTACTCTTCCAACATCAAAATGCAAAATCATATAAGGAAATACTGTTAACCCTCTAAGGGGCAATAAAGGTAAAACCTGTTTTTTAATAACCTTCTTTACTTCGGACATTTGACCATCCCCTTACTATTATTTGAGGTTTTTAGCGAAACCTTTAAAACCCAATACCAAACCTCTTTTTAAGTCCATAAGCCGCAAAATATGTTTGGCATTGTAAAACCAGTTGCATTAAATACTTAATTTGTATGTTTTTCATAATAACAAGTTCTATAAAATCTGAATACGTAAGTTAATTGTATCTTGATCTGCTACTAATATTTTTATACCCTTTTTTATATGTCTTTAACAGCGTATAAAAACAGCTAGAAAGTAAAGGCAACGGACATATGCATTATATAGTTGTGAATCTTCATTATTATAACCTTTACTTAATTTTATTTCAATTATTTTTATCTGGAATTCAAGGGAACAGCTTCATTATTATTAGATATTGCAAAACAGATACCCTAATCTATGGGTTATTACACATCGATTCAAAGAAAATTTACCCGTTGTAGAAAAAATTACTTGTCTACAATTAATTATACTACTCTTTTACGTCTGCTAAAATAGGTCTAAATACCCTTTTTTTACTTCATAAAATTTTGAAAAAAAACTCAAATAAAAACATTAGTTCTATTGAATACTATTAAATAAAATTATATAATTTTTCTGTTATATATGTTGCAATATCCGAAATCAATGTAAAATATTTATTGCAAAATATATAGTTGCCAAGTATGCCAAATTAGTTACAAGCAATTTAAGTACAAATCTAATATAAAAATGGAGTGAAAAAGATGATAAATATAATAGATGGGGGAGTTACAGCTCCAAAGGGATTTAAAGCATCAGGAGTTCCCTGTGGACTTAAAAACAATCAAAAAAAGGATCTTGCCGTTGTATGTTCCAATGATATAGCAGTTGCGGCAGGAGTTTTTACAAAAAACGTTGTAAAAGGACATTCTCTTCAGGTTACTATGGATCATATAAAAAGCGGATATGCTCAGGCATTGGTTATAAACAGCGGTAATGCCAATGCTTGTCTTGGAGAGCAGGGCTATAAAGATGCAAAAGAAATGGCCTCTCTCACCGCCCAGCTTTTGAACTGTGATACCGAAAACGTTCTTGTCGGTTCTACAGGAGTAATCGGGATGCCACTTAATCTTCCAAAGGTACGTTCCGGTATAAGGACCGCGGTTTCAGGTCTCTCGGAAGAAGGCGGACACGATGCTGCTGAGGCTATTATGACTACAGACCTTGTCTCAAAAGAGATAGCTGTAGAGTTTGAAATTCAGGGAGAAAAAGTCAGAATTGGAGCCATGGCGAAAGGCTCAGGCATGATTCACCCCAATATGGCAACAATGATAGGAGTAATAACCACAGATGTAAATATCTCTAAAGGACTTTTAGATAGAGTACTCAAAGAAGTAATAACCCATACTTTCAACCGAGTATCTGTTGACGGAGATACCAGTGTTTGCGATATGGTTGTCATTCTTGCCAACGGGGAAGCAGATAATGAGGGTATTGTAAAAGAGAATATTGAGTATTCAACTTTCAAGTCAGCCCTTGAATATGTGTGCACATACCTTTCCAAAATGATTGCAAAAGACGGTGAGGGTGCAACCAAGCTTATTGAAGTTGTTGCCGAAGGTGCCCTGCATGCTGAAGATGCATATAAGGTTGTGTCTGCAATTGCCAAGTCTCCTCTTGTAAAAACAGCCATCTTCGGAGAGGATGCAAACTGGGGAAGAATTATAACAGCTGCAGGTTATTCCGGTGCGGACTTTGATCCAAACCTCGTTGACATCTTTATAGGAGATCTTATGGTATGCCGAAACGGTACCGGATTAAAATTCGATGAAGAAAAGGCAAAAGAAATACTTAAGGAAAACGAAGTTAAAATTAAGATTAATCTTAAGAGGGGAACTGCCTCCGATAGAATCTGGACCTGTGATTTCTCATATGATTATGTAAAAATAAACGGAAGTTATAGATCCTAGTATACCCTAATAAAAGCTCGGGACATCGAGTCCCCTCACTTTTGCCTCTTTTATTTCATTCCAAGAGGCCAACTAAAAAACCATGTCCTTTAAACTTGCGACATGGTTTTTTGGTGTATTCCGTCAAAATCTCTTAAGCTTATATTTGATTATCCTTCGAAAAGTTGATATAATATTATTAAGAGTCAAGCAATTCACATCCAATTTATTTTTGTTCGATCCGTGAAATTCCATAGTAAATAAAACCATTGCGAAGGGAATGATATAACTATGTCGCAGCAATACGTTATTTTTAAGCTAAACGATGAATACTTTGGCGTCAACATAGCTCATGTAATGGAAATTATTTGGCCGCAGGAGGTTTATAAGGTACCGGATACCCCAGCTCATGTAGATGGAATTATAAATGTTCGAGGCAAGGTTTTCGCACTGCTCAATTTAAAGAAGAAATTCAATCTTCCGGATACAAAAACAATTGATGAAGAAGCAAAAATGCTTATAATTATGATAAATTCCAAAACTCTTGCCTTCATGGTTGATGTTGTTGATGAAATTGTATCCATTGAGGATGAAAATATAGAACCTGCCGCTGAGTCTGTTTCAAGCAATTATAAAAAGTATCTCAAAGGTTCAGCCAAGGTTCAGGACCGCTCCATACTTCTTATCGACTTTGAACCCATATTAAATGAATCCCACAAATAGGTTTTTGATTCCATACTCTAATAAGCACTATTATTAAGTTCTTACTCCCAGTATATGTATAAATCTAATGTCGACCCAGTTATACTTTGTAATGGGGTAATAATCCCTATCGTATGTATGAGCCGCTATAAGTATGTTTTGAAGACTTACCGGGGACCCTACTTGCACCACAACCGGAGAATGATCAAAATTCGGAGCTCCTCCAAACGACAGCTGGATTATATCTCCGGGCTCTATGTCTCTGACATCTGACTCCTGTGCATAGGGTCCTGACCCCTTATTGTTTACCAAAAAGTTGTATAAAAAATTTACTCCAGTCCACGAAGCAGTCCTTCTATTTGAATCTATATAATACCAGCCATATGTCGGAGTATAATTCATTACATTACTGCCTGCAAATAAAACCTGAGATGCAAAATTTGTACAATCGCCGCCAAGTTTATCAAAACTAAAATATTTGGGATTACGTCCAAAAGCCCACTTATGTGCATACTCCACTGCCCTAGACCTATTATAAGGCCGAACTAATCTTGTGCCATCAATCATTTATTATTATCCTTTACTTCTGATACCAACCATTGCCTACAACATTGTTATGATGATTCTGCCGTAATTATTAATGTTTTATATTTAATATTCTTACCTTTTTTATCCTTTGGATAATTATATATTGATTTTGGGAAAATTTTGTGTTACAATGGTTATTGTTAAGAGATTTAATTAATTCCCTGACCCATGTTCTCCTTTATTAGTTTGGATGAATATGTCTTGTCTCGAATAAGTTAAATCCAAATTATTAAGGAGGGCTGCATAATGCCAGATAAAACTTTAATTTGCAAAGATTGCAACGCTGAATTTATCTTTTCTGAAGGAGAACAGGCTTTTTACGAAGAAAAAGGATTCCAAAATGAACCTCAAAGGTGTCCTACTTGCAGACAGGCTAGAAAACAACAGAGAAGAAACAACGGTTTTGGCGGGGGAAACAGAGGATTTGGAAGAAACTTCAGCGATAGATGGTAAGATTTTTCTGAATTAATGTAGAAATTTAAAGGAGAGCACTAAAGCTCTCCTTTATTATTTGCCTCTTTACTTTCTCTTCCCAAAAGGAAACATTTTCAATAATGTGTTAATTACTTCTCCGGCAATACCAACAAAATCAAACAAGCCTTCTGTTCCTTCACTCACAGCCAGTATAGTATCACAGACAGATGTCTCCACTGCTTCAATTGCATCCCCAACTTTGTCTACGCTCTGCTTGACTCCCAACGTTACATCATTTACATTTTTAACGATGTCGGGAATAGTGTCTGCCGTCTTATTGATGTTATTTTCATTTTTCTCCACAAGCCTATCCATTCTCTTTATGAATTTATTCAGATTAATGAAAGTAATAATAATAACTACTATTAAGGCAGCACCAAGAGTATACATAATAAAATTAGCCACTTCGTAAGAAATTGTTATCGACACGTACATCCCCCCTCTTGATAAGCCAGAGGCATTGACCTTCCTGACTTATATGGTTTTTCCTTCGTAAATCGATTTGTCAAATTAAAAGCTTGGGACATCGAGCCCCTTCGCTTTTGCCTCTTTCATTTCATTCCAAGAGGCTAAACAAAGAAAAAACAAATTGTACAATTTGTTTTTTCCTTGCATTATTAAAGCTTAAATTTCTATTTTAGCCTTCTTCTTTATCACTCGCGTCCTCGCTGACTTCCTCAGACACTGCCACTTCGTCCTGAGCTTTGTTAGCTCTTATTTCAGCTATTTTTACTTTAGCATCGTTTATGGTCTCTCTAATTGTGCCTACAGCCTTCTTTGAAGTCTCAGACACCTTGTCGACAGCTTTCTTGGTATTTTCGGATACTACTTCAGCAGCCTTTCTGGCGTTTTTAGCAATATCTTCTCTTGTTTCCTTTCCTGATTTAGGTGCTAATAATACTCCTGCTGTTATACCTACAGCAGCTCCTACTCCTGCTCCTATTGCAGCATTCTTTGCAGCCTTTTTTCTTGCAGCTCTTTTCTTTTCGACTTTTTTCTTGTTAAGATAATCCTTCAATCTCATGTAAAAGCACCTCCTAGACTATAATGATTTTATTTGAAATCGTATCCACAAATAATATTATACTATACTTTAGAGGAAAAAACTAGTAACATTTTACCATTTATGCACTCTTTATTGCTTCAATTGACCTTGTATCAAGGTGCTTCTAAGAAATCTGAACCTGTCTGAGGATTATTTCAAACAATGTCAATATTTTATGCATCCTTTCCCGCAAAGGAAATAAGAAACTCATTTCCCTGCTTTACAAGCTCGAAATTCCACTGATAATCACCATATTCTGCCTCAATACTGTCATTAAGCCTTACAAACACCATGTATAAATCCCCTTCTTTTGCAACATTTGTTATCTGGGTAAATAATACTTCCCCCTTATTTATCATAAGATAATGCTTGGCATTTTGTGCTAATTCTTGCTTAAATTTTTCAGTAGAAATCTTCTGAGCTGCCTCAATATCCCCTCTATACATGGCTCGGATAAACTCTATTACCATCTCCTGAATCTTTTGATTATCTTCTTCATTTATACCTTTACTGGTCTCATATTCCGGAATAGAGACCCCTCCAATTTCCTTTATTTTCATCTTAAGTTCTTCGTTTTCTCTCTTCAAGCTCTCGTTCAGTTTTGCCATTTCTTCATTCTGCTGTTTAACGACATTATACTCATTTTGGGCATCTTTTAGCTGCTTTACAACCGGAACCTCCGGCAAATATGTTGAAGCAAAGGTTGGAAATACTACAATTGAACCTGTTATAAGAAACATACCAAAGAATATAGCCGCGGCAACTCCGGAAACGAAGCTTACCATTGGCCTTTTCCCCTCTCTTTTGCCCGCTTTTTTAACAATATTTTTTTTATTCATATTCAAAACATCCTCTCTAATTATTGATGATTCCTTAATATCTTGCAAACCCTTAATAATCTCCTTTGTTTCCCTATACTCTAGTTGGCAGTTTTCACACTCTGAAAGATGCCTCTCCATCATTTTGCTTAGTTCTCCGTCAATCTCCTCCATTATATACTCTTCCATAAGCTCTAAGAATCTTTCACAATTCATATATTCTCATCTCCTATCCTCCCGACTTTCATCAGCTTTCTTAATTCTTTAAGTCCATTGCTTAGTCGTGACTTGACAGTGCCTTCAGGAACCTCCACTATAGAAGCAATCTCCTTTATGGAGAGGTCCTGAAAATACCTTAATGTGAGTATAACTCTGCTCTCTTCTTTCAGTAAAGACAAGGCTTTTAGAAGATCAATATTTTCTTCCTTAGAATCTTCAAAAAACCCTTCATTCTCAATAAAATCCACAACGGTAACTCTTTTATTCCTCCTGAAATTATCGTTGCATTTGTTTATAAGTATTCGGTTTATCCAGGCTCTAAACTTCGATACATCTTTAAGCGTATCCAAAGACGAAAACGCCTTTAGAAAGGTTTCCTGACATATATCAAGAGCATCCCAGCCTGATTTTACTATCCCTAATGCGGTATAGTACAGCTCATTATGATACCTTTGAACGATCTTATCAAAAGCTTTTTTGTCTCCATTTTTTGCAGATTCAACAAGCATATCGATTTCCACCCCCACACCTCCATTTTCTTATTTATATAATAATGACGCTCGGTTACTTTAATTGGTTCAATAAATTTCATTTCACTCCAAGAGGCCAAAATAAAAACGCCAAAGTCCGGTCTAAAAACCTTCTTTGGCGCTAATTATAGCCAAAAAAACTTAAGAAATACTAGATTGCATTAATCTCAAGATCACCCGCTCCAATATCTATATCAATTTCTATCTTGTTTTCCGCCTTTTCATATCCCGGTGAAATATAAGAATCATTTTTTCTTTCAAGGGTTAGACCGTTAAAATCGATAGAGCTCATCAAGCCATCAACATCAATTTTGATACCTGAGTTTTTGGGTACAAATATTTTAAATTTGGCTGCACCGGCGTCAATATCAACCTTTGTGTTGGGATGTCTTTCTCCCAAAACCAACTTAATATTTCCCGCACCTCCATCCAATTCAAATTCCTCTATTTTTAGGGACGATAAATCCAACTCACCGTCAATGCCCCCGACATTTAAGTCAATATCCCACACCACATCTGAATTCAGTAAAATCTCCATTGGCTTATCCTTTGAGAAACTTCTTGTAGTAAAATCCTTCGTGGAAAACAGGTTCTTAATATCATCAAATGAAACACCGGATTCCAAATCAAATTTAATAGCAGCAACTTTATTATTTTTTTTATAATCCACTTCATACTTGACATCAGTTCCCGTTATAATTCCCTCAATAAGATTGGAGTCGGTAGATCCAATCTTTAGATTCAAGCCACTTAGATTCATCTTTAATTGCCCTTCCTCGGTTTTGGGCATTTTCTCCTCTGCAAACGTCCTGCTATAGTTCTTCTCGGTGTTCCTCTCTGATGCATTTCTCATTGTGCCGCTATAGAAACAGCCTGATATCAATAGCACCGCAAAAAATGCAGTCCACGTAAAAATCCTAATTAAATAATGTCTTTCGAAAATAAGGTTAATTCCCGCCACAATAAGCAGCAAAGAGATTATCATTGGTATATGATTAAAAACATAGTCTAATATTATATCCGGGTTCAGCATGCCAAACTGAACCAATATCACCATTACGCCTATGAAAATTATAAAAAGTCCAAAACCAATACCGCTATTATTCTTTTTCATGGCAAACGCCTCCTGCCTCTAAGAACAATCAGTGCGCCAATACCTATCAGCAGTAGAGGGCCAAAGAATTTAAAATCAATTTTAATATATTGCTTTAGTAAGAAAATAAGTCCAAGTACAATGAGACAAATGCCAATAAAGGTTTTGTTGCCCTGATAGTCTTTTTTTATATATTCATCATCATCTCCCAATACGCTGCTAAAATCCATATCTGGGTTATAATCATTATTAAATCCGCTTTGGGCGTGATCGGTGAAGTTATGCTCGCTGTTGCCGCCACCTTCAGGTATTATAAAAAAAGCTACAATATATGCAAATATCCCAGCTCCTCCGGATATTACAGTCGCTATCACAAAACCAAGTCTGATAATGGTAGGATCGACATTAAAGTACTCCCCTATTCCTCCACACACCCCCGATATAACTTTGTTCTGATTTGAACGAACCAGACCTGTTCTCATATAATTCTCCTCCTCTATGCTCCATGGCAGTTTTCCGACAGTGTAAGCAATTGTGCTTTTTGCTTCATATCATATAATACGGACATCACTAAAAAAAGTCTTAAAAAACAATAATAAAAAATATTTCTATTGGCACTTCTAAATATTCTGCAATAATTATTTTACATTGGTTTTTGATATTGTCCATATATACGAGATAAATATTTGTAATAGCTTCATTTCCTTAGTATAATAATTACAAAAGGACACATTTTTAGAAGGAGGTTTGTGTAGGAGGATCATGAAATTAAGATATAATATAAGACGAAGAAGAAAGATTATTGCATCTTGTAGCATAATTGCTGCCGTTGTCGCTGTTTCAACACTGATAATCGGAATCAAAAACAGCGTTAGACCTTCCCGGTTAATATCCGGGCCAAGCGGGACATACTCCAAGGATTATGCCCCCTCAGTATATTCCGACAGATTTATATCACTTTTTGAAGATATCCAGAAAGAAGGCTACCTTAGTGAAGAGGGGATTCCGTATCACTCCATCGAGACACTTTTGGTAGAAGCTCCGGATTACGGACATCTCACCACCAGTGAAGCCATGAGCTATATGGTTTGGCTCGGAGCAACCTATGGCAGACTGACAGGTGACTGGTCATACTTTAAGGATGCCTGGGATAAAACGGAACAGTACATAATACCCGCTCCCGAAAGGGACCAGCCCGGTACTAATGCATATATTCCCTCTCAGCCTGCCCAGTATGCACCGGAGGCCAATTCTCCCGAGAAATATCCTGCCCTCGGCGACAGCAATGCCCCCACAGGTATTGATCCTATTGCAGATGAGCTAGCCTCTGCATATGGTTCAAAAGCCATATATCAGATGCACTGGCTTCTGGATATTGATAACTGGTACGGGTACGGCAATCATGGGGACGGTACAAGCCGCTGTTCCTATATAAACACCTATCAGAGGGGAGCAGGAGAATCCGTATGGGAAACCATACCTCACCCTTCTTGGGAGGACTTTAAATGGGGACAGGTCAATAATGGCGGCTTTCTCGGCTTGTTTGGAAACTTTAGCGAGCCTGCAAAACAATGGCGCTACACCTCAGCCTCCGATGCCGATGCAAGGCATGTTCAGGCGACCTATTGGGCATACCTCTGGTCCAAAGAACAGGGCAGTGAAAAGGAGCTTGAACCCTACTTTGAAAAAGCATCAAAAATGGGTGACTATCTGAGGTATACTCTCTTTGACAAATATTTCAGGCCAATAGGAGTCCAGGATACCTCAAAGGCCGGCACGGGGTACGACAGTTGCCATTATCTTCTATCTTGGTACACCTCGTGGGGAGGCGATATCAACGGAACCTGGAGCTGGAGAATCGGAAGTTCCCATTCCCATCAGGGCTATCAAAATCCAGTGGCTGCCTACGCACTGGCAAATGAATCCGTATTAACGCCAAAATCAAAGAATGCAAAGAAAGACTGGCAGCAAAGCCTTAAACGCCAGTTGGAGCTGTTTCAATATCTTCAAAGTGCCGAAGGCGCCATAGCAGGCGGCGTGACCAACAGTTGGGAGGGAGCGTACGGTAAATATCCCGAAGGCACAAGTACATTCTATGACATGGCCTATGACTGGCAACCTGTTTACCATGATCCGCCTAGCAACAACTGGTTTGGATTTCAGGCATGGTCAATGGAAAGAATTATGGAGTACTATTATTTGACTGGAGACCATGAAATTAAAGACCTTTGCAAGAAATGGGCATCATGGGCGATAGAAAATACTCGTCTAAAGAGCAATGGAACCTATGAGATTCCGTCTACTTTAGAGTGGTCCGGTCAACCAGACCCATGGACAGGAAAGCCTTCCGCAAATGAAAACCTCCACTGCACTGTCAAAGACTGGACTGTTGACGTAGGGGTAACTGCTTCATATGCAAAAGCGCTTATCTACTATGCTGCCGCCACCGAAAAACACGAAAAGAAAATTGATGACAAGGCCCGCGAAACAGCCAAACAGCTTCTCGACAGGATGTGGCACAACTACAGGGGTAAAAAGGGTGTAGTCGCAAAGGAAGCAAGAGCAGATTACAAGCGTTTCTTTGATGAAGTCTATATTCCTAACGGTTTTTCCGGTATCAATGCCCAAAATGCAGAGATAAAGAACGGAGCGACCTTTATAGATCTGCGCCCGAAATATAAAAATGACAAAGACTATAAAATGGTGGAAGAAGCTATAAACAACGGCAAAGACCCGGTAATGACCTATCACCGTTATTGGGCGCAGGCAGAAGTGGCAATGGCAAACGCTATGTACCACATTTACTTTGAGCAAAAGGAAAACGGAATAGTACCAGGCGTAAACTCTGACGAAAATGTTTCTACGTCCGGGCCCAAAAAATCAGAAACACCGGAATCAACCCCGGATGTTTTGTCGTCTCCTGATACAACAATAACTGAAAGCCCGGCAAACACCAATGATCCAAATGAAAATCCTTCACCGCAGAATTCGTCAATACCATCCAACACGCCACATAATTCGTCCAACCCATTAGCTAGTCCTACCAATACACCATCAAGACCGTCTACAGGTAATAACAGCACTAGCAGCATCTCACTGCAATATGCCAACGGTAACGGTTCGGACACTACAAACACTATAAATCCGAGGTTTAAGCTCATTAACAACTCTAATTCGGCTGTTAATCTATCGGATATTAAGATAAGGTACTATTATACAATTGACGGTGAAAAGGCTCAGCAATTCTGGTGCGACTGGAGCTCTGCCGGAACTTCAAATGTAACCGGACAATTTGTCAAGCTTAACTCCCCAAAAAATAATGCCGATTATTATCTGGAGATAGGCTTTAACGGAGGAGCAGGCAGCATTGAACCCGGTATGAGTGTAGAGGTTCAGGCAAGATTTTCAAAAGATGATTGGTCCAATTACAGCCAATCAAATGATTACTCTTTCGCTTCATCAGCATCCGACTTTGGAAGCTCGAACCGCATAGCTCTCTATATATCCGGAAGACTTGTATCGGGAAACGAGCCCTAAAAAGAAGAAAAGAAATTCCATGAAAATAGAATAGTGATTGAGACAGGTATAAAAATAAAGAAAGGGACAGTTTTTACTAAGCTCCTTCCTTAACTTCGGAAGTCCTTAATAAAAACCGTCCTTTCCTATTATTATATTAAAATTCCGCTGTGTGTACAGTTCTCGGGAAAGATATTACATCTCTGATATTTGTCATACCGGTAATATACATTATAGCTCTCTCAAATCCTAGCCCAAAACCTGCATGTCTTGTGCTGCCATACTTGCGAAGATCCATATACCACCAGTAGTCCTCCATGTTGAGCCCCATCTCCTTCATTCTCTTTTCCAAAAGATCCAATCTCTCTTCCCTCTGGCTTCCTCCGATTATTTCTCCAACACCGGGTACAAGAAGGTCCATTGCCGCAACAGTTTTATTATCGTCATTCATTCTCATGTAAAAAGCTTTTATATCCTTTGGATAGTCAGTAACAAACACCGGCTTTTTAAATATTTGCTCAGTGAGGTACCTCTCATGCTCTGTTTGCAAGTCATTTCCCCATTTTACAGGATATTCAAACTTGTCGTTGGCCTTGACTAAAATATCAACGGCCTCGGTATATGTAACATGGGCAAACTCGGAATTTACAATATTGTTTAACCGTTCAAACACTGTATTATCAACAAAATTGTTAAAGAACTCCATCTCCTCCGGAGCATTTTCCAAGCAGTAATTAATTATATATTTGAGCATATCCTCTGCAAGCTCCATATCATCCCTAAGGTCCGCAAAAGCTATCTCCGGCTCTACCATCCAGAATTCTGCCGCATGTCTCGCCGTATTGGAATTCTCAGCTCTGAAGGTTGGCCCAAAGGTGTATATATTTCTGAAGGCCATACTATATGTCTCCCCCTCAAGCTGTCCGCTAACAGTAAGGTTTGTCTCTCTGTCAAAAAAGTCCTTTGTAAAGTCCACCTTCCCGTCTTCGTTTCTTGGAGGGTTATTCATATCAAGGGTTGTAACCCTGAACATCTGTCCTGCCCCTTCCGCGTCGCTTCCTGTGATAATTGGGGTATGAACATATACAAAACCCCTCTCCTGAAAAAACTTATGTATAGCAAACGCTGCAAGGGATCTTATCCTAAACACTGCTGAGAAGGTATTTGTCCTAGGCCTTAAGTGTGCAATTGTCCTTAGATACTCAAAAGAGTGCCTCTTCTTTTGCAGAGGGTACTCGGAATTAGATGCCCCTTCTATCTCGATTTTAGTCGCCTTCATTTCAAAGGGCTGCTTTGCATTGGGAGTCTCAACCAAATTTCCATGTACAATAATTGCCGACCCCACAGAGAGCTTGGCTATTTCTTTGAAATTTGAAATATTCTGTTCTTCAAATACAATTTGAAGGTTTTTAAAAAATGAACCGTCATTGATTTCAATAAATCCAAAAGTCTTTGAATCCCTTATTGTGCGAACCCATCCCGCAACAACAATTTCCTTGTCTAAAAAATCTTTGGTCTCTCTATAAAGACTTTTTATTAATGTAGTTTTCATTATCCATTAACCCCTTTTTGCTAATTGATGTTTTAGTTTTCCCATAATTAATATAAACTATAACAAATTAATATTTGCATTTTCACAGATTTCAATCATTGAGTCCGGCCATATTGAAGATTGAACCTCTCCGATATGAGCCTTTTTCAGAAAATACATGCAAATTCTCGACTGGCCAATGCCTCCTCCCACGGTATAAGGAAGCCTTCCCTCCAATAAATCTTTGTGGAATTTCATTTCTTTTCTATCTTCACAACCGGCTTCCTTAAGCTGGCTTATCAATGATTCTTCGTCCACTCTTATTCCCATAGAGGATACCTCAAAGGCTCTTTCCAACACGGGATACCACAAAATTATGTCTCCATTTAATTCCCAATCATCGTAGTCCGGTGCTCTTCCATCATGCTTATTTCCCGATCTCAATTTGCCTCCGATTTTCATCACGAATACTGCTTTTTTCTCCTTTGCAATAGCATCCTCTCTCTCCTTTGGAGAAAGCTCGGGATACATATCTTCCAGTTCCTGTGTTGTAATAAAGAATATATCTTCAGGAAGAATTCTAGGTATTTGAGGATAACTTTCACCGATAAAGTCCTCAGTCTTCTTGAATACATTAAATATTCTTTTTACTATATTTTTAAGAGTATCTTCGTTCCTATCCTCTTTACCAATTACCAATTCCCAGTCCCATTGGTCAACATATATGGAATGAAGGTTGTCCAAATCTTCGTCTCTTCTTATGGCATTCATGTCCGTGTAAAGACCTTCTCCAACATTAAATCCGTACTTTGCCAAAGCCATACGCTTCCATTTTGCAAGAGAATGCACAATCTCAACAGTATTTCCGTCAATGGACTTTACGTCAAAAGATACAGGTCTCTCAACACCGTTCAAATTATCATTCATACCTGTCTCCGGTCTTACAAAAAGGGGTGCTGAAACCCTGCTTAAGTTCAATTCTGCTGCCAATGTCGTTTCAAAAAAATCCTTTATCTTTTTTATTGCAATTTCTGTCTCTCTAACCGATAAAGCCGGATGGTAATCCGGCGGAATTATAAGCCTATCTATCTTCTCTATCACAATATTTCCCCTCCTATAATCACCACAACAATAGAGTCAACTCACATTATACCATTTAATAGTCTCAAATCCAATAGTTATATTTGATACAGTTTATAAAAGCATTAAAAAGCTTTATATTATGTGGACATACCGAAAAAAATGTTGTATCATTTGGTTAGAACTTTTAGGATATGGAGGTTTTGATATGCTTGGGAAGATTAACACAAAATTACTCGCAATTATTTTAGTTGGTCTAATGACCGCAGTCTTTGCTGTTGGCTGCAACAACTCAAACTACAGTGTTGCACACCCAAAGGTGCAAATTGAAATGGAAGACGGCGGCAAGATGGTTCTTGAACTGTACCCGGAATATGCACCCGAGACAGTGGACAATTTTATAACCCTTGCGGAAGAAGGTTTCTATGATGGTCTCACTTTCCACAGAATAATAAAAGACTTTATGATACAGGGCGGTGACCCAGACGGTGATGGCACCGGCAACTCCGGAAAGACGATCAAAGGCGAGTTTGCCAGCAACGGTTTTGACAAAAATAAACTTAAGCACACTAGAGGTGTAATATCCATGGCTCGTGGTTTTGATCCAAACTCTGCATCCTGCCAATTCTTTATCATGCATGGTGACGCATCTCACCTTGATGGAGAATATGCAGCCTTTGGAAAGCTTATAGAGGGTGAGGATATACTGGATAAAATCGCAGATACCCCTGTTGCTCCAAATCCATCTATGCGCGATGAACTTTCTCTTCCTCTAGAGGAAGTTAAAATTAAAACAATAACAGTACTTGAAAAATAAATACTTATATTCTAAAAGGATTGTCATCATTATAACAAGGTGTTATAAATGAGACAATCCTTTAATTATACCTCTTAGAATTAAAGAGGCAAACGCAAAGGTACTCGATGTTCCGAGCTCTTATTTTGCCTTAGAGCATTCTAAATCACAGTGCGTAGCACCGCTCCTATACTATCCCTTATAATAAGGTTCGCCCTGCTGTCATACGGCGTCGGCGACTTGTTGATAAGAACGAGCCTGTCCCCCCGGTAATACTGTATAAGTCCCGCCGCAGGATATACTGCAAGGGAAGTTCCGCCTACAATCAACATATCTGCCCTCTCCAGAAAGGCCACTGCCCGGTCTATACTATCGGTATCCAGCGGCTCTTCATACAAAATCACACACGGCTTTACAATTCCATTGCATTTACTGCATTCCGGAACAATCTTAGGACTATTTAAAACATAGTCCAGGTTATAGCTTTCGTTGCAGTTCATGCAATTGTTTCTATGCACACTTCCGTGAAGCTCTATGACATTTTCGGACCCGGCTGTCTGATGCAGTCCATCAATGTTCTGGGTTATTACTGCTTTCAGTTTTCCCCGCCTCTCCAATTCTGCCAGAGCAGTATGGGCAGCATTAGGCTTTACATCCTTGTATATCATTTTGTCTTTGTAAAATTTGAAAAACTCCTCGGTATGCTCCATAAAAAAGCTATGGCTGAGCATTACCTCCGGTGGATAGGAATACTGGCTTTTTTGATTGTAAATCCCACTATCAGTTCTAAAATCCGGAATACCACTCTCCGTAGATACTCCTGCACCTCCAAAAAACACTATATTGTTACTTTTTTCGGTCATTTCTTTGAGAGTATCAATTTCCATATTATCGCCTCTATCTCATAGCAAATTATTATTTTTATAATTATATCACAAAAATCTAGTCAATTTGCTTAACTGTCACCCATATTTTAAATACATCGGAAATTAAAACCCGATTTACACCCAACTTATAATCTTTATTCTCAATCCTGTAAACATCCTCATCCACAAGCTTAACCACCAGATCCATATCTATATTCTTGACTTCCTTCCACAAAAGATCCTGATACCTGTCTTTTATATACTTCTCAAGCTGCATTTTATCAAAATCGTCTTCTTCATTATCCTTGCAAATCAGGAATACTTCTATATCGGAGACCAAAAATTTTTTCTTGTTCATACTATCAAAGGATTCCTTAAGCTTGTTGTATTTAGCATCATTCTCATCGATATGGGTTTTTAGCTTTATTATTTCCTCATGGTATTTGTCTATCCTGTAGCTTATCAATGTACTCATTAAAGTACATCCCATCAGAATTCCTCCTATAAGCCCGGTAATAAAGCAAATAAGAAACCTATAAGCTATTCTCCTCATTTGAACATTGTCTCCCCGCATCTTTGGATAAGCCTTATAAAGCCATATCCAACATTGGCTCCAAGTACAGCTACTACAACATAAACCGCCTGTTTTATTATTGACCTTATTTCCCCCTTGAATATGCCTTTCTCCAGTATTTCGAAAGTAGAAAACGTACCTCCCAAGGCAACAGCTACCGCCCAGATTTTAATGGAGCTTGCTATTTGAAACATACTTTTTAAGGGAGGATGATCGTTTATCAACGCTCCGAGTCCCGCAAAAAGGCTTGCACCTACAATTACTCCAAAGGCTATTAAGAAGTTATATATTATATTGCTTGCGAAAGTAGACAAAAAACCACCTTTTTCCTGTTAGTGTTTCTTCTATACACTATGTTCTTTATTTTTACTTTATACTGAAGTTTAAAAAGTAAAATCAAATATTTTTTGTACAAAGTTTTTGTTCTAATTTCGCTTTATTGAGCTTATCTTTAATTATAGGAATGGCTTGGAAGACAGAAAAAATATCTAAGGAACGGTATTTAAAAGAAAAATGAATTATAAACTCATTATAGTTATTGTGAATATAATAATCGGAACAATATGCATTGTATACGGTGTAAAACTGATGGGCACAAGTCTTGAAAAGGCAAACATCCGCAGGATGAAAAAGTACCTCTCAATGTTCACAAACAGAGTGCCGCTAGCCACTGTCACCGGCACTGTCCTTACTGCACTGGTTCAAAGCAGTACAGCAATAACTGTTATAACCGTTGGACTGGTAAACTCTGGAATGTTGAAGCTGACTCAAGCGGTAGGTATTATATACGGAGCAAACATCGGTACTACAATAACGGCCCAGCTTATGTCTTTTAACCTGACCAACTCTTCGTACTTCATAATTGGGCTGGGACTTATTATTGCTTTCTTCTCAAAAAGAAAATCCCCTGCAAACATGGGTTGGGCGCTAACCGGTCTTGGCATCATGTTTGCAGGACTAAATCTACTAAACTCCGGAGTACCATACATAAAAGAAAGCCAAGATGTTTACGAGCTTTTTAGGACTTATGGACAAAATCCCCTAATCGGCCTTCTTATTGGTATGGTAACAACCATGCTTATACAGAGCAGCAGTGCCACCGTTGGCCTTACCATTGTTCTTTTCAATGCAGGCCTTATTGGCTTTGAGTCCGCCCTGGGGCTTACCCTGGGAGATAATATCGGCACATGCATCACTGCACAAATCTCCAGTATCGGCACCTCTATTTTCGCAAAACGAACTGCATGGGCACATACCCTCTATAATGTTATTGGTGTCATAATAGCTTTTATTCTATTAACACCCTTTTCATCAATGGTTCAGACCATCACCTACGGTATCGGTCAGGATGAAACCCGGTTGATTGCCAATGCCCATACAATTTTCAATATCCTTAGCGCAGTTATCTTTATGCCGTTAACAGGATATTATGTGAGATTCTTAGAGTGGCTCATAAAGGAAAATAAGTAGTTTACCATTTTCCCTTTTTCATATGACCTTCCATTTCAGCTTTTGCCCTTTGCTTTATAACCCATGCTTCATCCTTGGATCTTTTGAACGCCTCTAAGCATGGAGGGTCCAGATTTATATTTATACCTTCCTCGCAGAGTTCACTTATCCTTCCTGCAAGTTTAACAATCTCCATATGAATATCATTTGTTCTGTCGGACATATATACCTTATTGGCATCTTCATCGCTAAGCTGGACAAATTTATCCTTTGGGGCATCACATTTAGGGCACTTTTCCGGTGCCTCTTCCCCTTCATGAACATACCCGCACACTGAACATTTCCAAAGCTTCTTCATCTACTTATTCCTCCAATTCTTTTTATTTACTTGATATCATATTTATTAATACCACTTGATAATTATTTTAAACATAACAAAATTGACAAAGCAAGCATAAACAAGATAATTGTTTATAATTTATTTAGATTTTATTTAATATATTTTTAGTGTTTTATAATAAAATAAAATCGTGTATAATATAATGGTAAATTCTTAAACAGTTATTTATGCACCTTAATTGTAAGATTTATATTAAATTGTTAGCCAAATTCAAAACAGTAATAAAGAGAGGTAAATGGTAATGGACCGTCTAAAAAACATTATTAATCAACGATTTAATCTTGCTGAAACCCTTTATTGGGTACTATTTATTATATGTCTTATGCTAAAGTGCCTTTATTTTCAATTCACAACAAGGCTGAACACTGACCCTTATCTATCTTCAGTAAATATAACCATGTTGCTTTCGTCATTTTCCATTTTACTGATAATATCATCTATTATAGCTTTTGCTTTTAATAAGTTGAGATTTGCTGCGCTTTTTATAATAAACCTTATTTTAACAGTTTTATTGATAGCTGATACCAACTTTTTTAGATATTACTACAATTTAATTACTATACCCGTGCTTTTCCAACTGGATATCAAGCTTATGAGTTCTGTCAATGAAAGTATATTAAGTCAGTTTATGATTAAGGATTTAATATATCTTATTGATTTGCCCTTTATGCTCATGGGAGTTTTTCTCCTAAGCAAAAATGTTCGGAAGATACATATTTCCCGGAGAGCATACCGCTCTGTAGCTCTTTTAGTAGTTGGAGCAGTTACCTTTTTATCGGTTTTCCATACTTCAAATCTGAATTCCTTTGCATATAACAACAACTACTCAGCTAAAAGCCTTGGAGTGTTTTTTTCCCATTACTACAACACAAAGCTGTTAATCGAAGAAAACCTACTGGAAGACGACAGCTTTACCCAGGAGGATAAGGACTCCATCATAGCCCTTTATGAAAGCAAAGAGAGTGAGAAAAACGTCTCCGACAGCAGATTAACGGGAATTGCAAAGGACAAAAACCTGATTGTAGTACAGATGGAGGCTCTTCAGCAATTTGTAATAAATTTGAAGATCAACAGTAAAGAAGTAACTCCCAATTTAAACAAACTTATTGGAGACAGTCTTTATTTTGATAATGTATTCTATCAGGTGGCAGGAGGCAATACTTCCGATGCGGAATTTCTGACCAATAATTCATTGTATCCTGCAAAAGAGGGTGCAATTTATCACCTATACCCCGAAAATACTTATCATTCCATGGCGAACATTCTAAAGGGCAAAGGATACAATACTTACTCACTCCATGGCTTTGAGAAAACCTTCTGGAACAGAAATAAAATGCATATGACTCTTGGCTTTGACAGATTTTTCAACGAAGAGGACTTTGTATTGGACGATTTTGCCGGTTGGGAAGGTCAAGCGCTCAGTGATTCATCCTTTTTTAGGCAGTCCCTTGATAAAATAGATACATCAAAGCCGTTTTACAGCTTTTTCGTGACCCTGTCAAGTCATCATCCGTTCACCTATTTTGAAGACTTTGATTTTGATGTCGGTGAGTTTCAAGGAACGTACATTGGCAATTACCTCAAGGCTGCCAATTATCTTGATAAATGTATAGGTGAATTCATAGCGGATCTTAAGAAACGTGGACTATACGATAACAGTCTTCTGGTATTCTATGGTGATCACTCTGCCGTGAAAAAAATTGAAGCTGAAGGGCTTTTGCAGCTTCTGGATATGGAGTATAGCGAACAAGAATGGATGAAGCTTCAAAAAGTGCCCCTTATAATACATTATCCCAATCAGTCAAAGTCCGAAGTTATAAGCACTATAGGGGGGCAAATCGACATACTTCCGACCATTGCAAATCTGATGGATTTTGATGCGCCATATGCTCTAGGAAAAGATCTTCTAAATCATGATGACGATAAAGGTTATGTCATCCTAAGAGACGGTTCGGTAATAACAAAGGATTTTATATATTTTAATGACTTACGAGAAATATATGATTTCACTGACGGAAAACCGTTGGACCTGAAGCTATACAGCGATAAGATTACTTCATACATAAATGAACTCAGTGTATCGGATATCATTATAACCAAAGATGCTTTCAAACACGGTTTTGAGAAATAATTAGTTTTAGTATTTAATTTAAGGAGGCCTGACGGGCCTCCTTTATTAATACTAGGCAATGGTTTACACCATTACTTCAATCCAATTGTTAACCTTGAATAAAAAAAGTGTTGACAATCATGCAATAATGTAATAATATCTTCATTGATGTACATTATATGTTAAATTATAGGAGGAGTATTATGACAGGAAACAAGTATCTTAGAGACATGATGTATGCCGCTATTTTTACAGGTTTAATGGCAGTGCTTGGCTGGATAAGCATCACACTTCCCATCCTTCCTGCCCCTATCACCGGACAAACCATAGGTGTAATGCTGGCTGGTGCTATTCTTACCCCCAGGCAGGCAGGACTCAGCATGGCAACCTATATTGCCTTAGGAGCCGTCGGTCTCCCTGTATTTCAAAAAGGCGGAGCAGGATTAGCATATTTAACCGGCCCCACCGGTGGATTCATTATAGGTTTCCTAGCAGGCGCTATAGTGATTTCCCTTCTTAAAGGCAATGGAAAAAATGGTTTCAGAATAGGGCTTGCATGTATTGTTGGCGGCATCCTCGTAGTATATGCCATAGGCATTCCATGGCTCTGCTTTAAAAAGACCGCAAGTTTGTTTTCCTGGTCTCTGGCAGTATCAAATCTGGCTTTTATTCCAGGAGACGTTATAAAAGTGTGTATTGCCAGTATAATCGGTGTGCGGGTAAACAAAAGCCTTGAATATCAGATATCGGCTTGTAATTCATAGCTTGTCCTAAAGCTGTCTTTTTAGGTAGCAATCAACGCAGAATATCTCCCCTTCAGGGTCATCGTTATCATTATACATTTTCTTGAGCTCCCTGCCGCAGTCTTTGCAGCTTACCAGTATATAGTCTGCTTCATCACTTTCTTCTTCGTAATTATTGCAGACTATATCGCATCCCTCTTCTTCACATTGCTCACATTTATCAGAGGGAAGGCCAAACCTGCATTCATATGTTTCTTTTCCCTCGTCATCAATTAATCTCTTTAAATTTCTGCAGTCGCTGCAGATACACTCTGCCATCCACTATTTCCTCCATCTTAATTTCATCAATTCATCAAATATCTTGTCCTAGGCACATCTTCAGGCGCCGCAGCATTTCTTGTATTTTTTACCACTACCACAAATACAAGGTTCATTCCTTCCAACCTTATTGCTTACCGCAATATGAGCCTTGTTGTATTCCTTCAATATTTCCTTTCTTCTTTCCCGGGTCAATACATTATCCCACTGGGGAAGATTATAAAGCCAATGTGCTTTTGCATCCAGCATATTATAATAGAGTTTTTCAAAATCAACTTTTAGACTGATGTTCGAATCTTCACTCAGCTCCTCAAGGTTTACAGCCTTTTCAAGACTAGTGTTAATACCATCCATAAATCCTGCAAAAACAACAGGCTCCATATCAAACTTTTCTGCAAGCTCTACGAGTTTTCCCTCTATAACTTCCTCATGGCTTTCCAGAATTGACTCATATATTTTCGCCTCTTTTTCAAGGTATTGATTCCAGAATTTAGTATCCTCTTCTTGAGGCCTCTCTTTTTCACAAAGCTCCTGCCACTCGTTAAAAAGACTCATATGTACTATATCTCTCCTTTACTTATTATGACTATTAACTCTTTCATATTATAACACAATATTATGTCAAAATATAACCTCAAAAACTAATATATTTCACATTATAATCACTTTGGTTCAATTCCCCATACAAGTTTCCCCGAAATGTATGCAGTCATCTTCTTCCAATCCGCATAGGAATCCGCCGAATTGTAGGAATAGTCGTCCCGTTGCTCGAACCTACCCCAATTATTCTGATAGAATTCTCCTGTAATATACATTACATCCTTTGGATGAAGAGTACCTGTCTCAAATGTAATTTCAATGTACTTGTTTGCTTCTGTCTTTCCAGGCAAATCATAAAATTTGCACTGAACATCCTCCTCTGCTCCCAAACTATAAAAATATACTGCCCAGTTCATTTCATCAACCGAAAGTTCTTCCTTGAAATAATACCTTACTTTTACATCTTTAAGGTCAATTATATCGTTTCCGGTGTTATACATCCTAAAACTGAAGTCAACCCCCTGAGAATCATAGGGCTTCTTGCTAAAATGCTGTATTCTAAGGCCCTTTGTCCCCGCTTCAGTATTTTTTGGGCTTTCAATCAGTGGCGAAGGCTGTGGTGTCTTTTCTTGAGTTATAGTTGGATCCTCTGTCGGTCTCGGTGTGTTTGTCTCCTCCGGATATTGGGATATTTCCGGCAACCCGGATGGATTCGGCTGTTGTATAGGTGCCGATGACATTTGCAGAGTCTCGTCTGCAGGTGCTGGCGTACCCTGGGGTTTTGGACTTGGCATATCTGTTGATGCCAGCTTCATTCGCTCCAATTTTACTATCATATCTGTAACGCTCATATCATTCACTTCTTCAATAGTGATGCTGCTGTCCAATTCCTCCGCTTCAAGATACAAACAGTATCTTCCCATGGAAAGTCCGTATTCTGATGCATTTTTTCTTTCCTTGGGAGTTACCATTATGGTATACCCCTCAATATTATCTATTCTGTCTATCTCAGTTTTGATATCGTTAAGCAATCTAGTAAGTCTATTCTCCGACTCTTCCCTACTCAATTTGTATTCACTCTGTTTGTCATTAAGGGCACCACTTATGAGAACAATTTTTCTTTCATCCTCATCTTTGATAAAACCAATATCTATACACTTTCTAACAAGCTCAGGAATAACACTCTCAATATTTTTGTCCTTATAATCCAATCCCGAAGTCAATTGCTCCCCATCTCTATTTAGCTGTTTAACTTCTAAAACCCGATAATTTTCATCAATTGCCAATTCAACGCTTGGATTTATATCAATATCTATATATCCATAAATATTATTAGTGCTTCTCAAAAAGGCAGATTGAAAATATAAAAACATTACAACCAGGACTGCTGCAACGCTTGAAACAGCAGTGGCAGTATATAAAAATCTCCTTCTTTTAGCATCGTATATATCGTCATTCCCAAAACTCACCTGCTGTCCAACACACATATCCTTACGTCTGTTAATGATTATAAATTCACTTTCCGGTGTTAAGATTATTTCTTTCTTACCCTGAATTTCATAAATTATCCCTATCTTATTCATATTATCTTACTTTCCCCCCTCCATAGTATATTCTAGATATCTCTTTGAAAGGTTAAGATTGCTTTTTAAAATCAAACAAAGAGCTATAATATACTTCCTATTATTACCTATGGTCCTTCCATGGACTCTTGCTTTCTTCTTTAATTCATTTCTGGGTATGCTTTTATTCTTCATCAATGCCTTATACATATGCTCATCCTCAGCCAGTATACTGGCCAACTTTATGCATAATTGCCTCGAATCCTTATGCTTTGGAACATTCAATACCAAATCAAGAAAGGTTATGCCAAATTCCTTCAGCTTATTTTTAAATTCTTCAATATCTTCCCGGGCCTCAATATCTTCAAATCCAATATAGGATCTGGACATAAATTTTTCATCATGATAGACATATTCATCATCAAAAAAAGAAAAAGGGTATTCCTTATTGTACCTATTACTTCTAGAATAATCAATCAACCGTCTTTTAATTACCTGTTCCGAAAAAAGAAAGAAGTTATAACCTTTACTGGTATCGAACTTGTCAATTGCTTCATTAAATGCAGACATAGCAATGCTAAACTCGTCATTGTTGCGGGTATCAATATATTTTCCCAGCGCATTTGACGTAACTTTCAAGATGAATGGTCTATATTCGGATATGAACTCATCTCTTAGTTGCTGATTACCTTCTTTTATCTGTTTCAGGGTAGAAATAAAGCCATCATAAACTGTCTCATCCAGGTTTTTTTCTTTATTATCATTATTGATTTTCCGGACCTTCAACTAGATCATTCTCCCTTCAGTATATTACTTCGTACAAACCTGCTTCTTTTGTGTATACTACCGATTAGTATTTGCTCTTGCCACATCCCATGAAATATCTTTGGTCCACCACTACTATAAAATATTAATTACATCCGGTCGTTTTTTGCTTCAACGAGTAACAAATTTAATTCTTATGAATATTATTATATCAGTAAAACCTAAAAGAAGTGAGTATAAAATGAGCAACATGCAAAATCCTGTTTACATATTTACAAGAAGGATTGTATCTCCCTGCCAAGACCTAGTTATTGATTATCCCTTTATAACAGGTTTTAAAACTCTAGCTATTCAGAACATAGTAAACTCTAGGATAATACAAACAGTAAACGAGCTCATCTATGAGCAAACAAGCAAACTATTGGAGCAGGGATATAAAGCCCCTAATATGACCATCCAAGGCTGGTATGAAATAAAGACAAACGAGCGCGGTGTATTAAGCCTTTCGATAGGAAACTATACCATTGCATATCCTGCTGCCCATGGATTGACTATAATAAAATCACTAACCTTTGATATAAACACAGGCAAAGAATATAAGCTTGAGGAACTCTTTAAGCCGGGAAGCGATTATGTTGGGGTACTGTCAAAAATAATTGAACAGCAAATAAAGGAACGTGAAATTCCAATCCTCGGTGAATTCAAGGGGATTAGGCCGGATCAGGATTACTATATAGCCGACAAAGCATTGGTAATATATTTCCAGCTATATGAGATAACTCCTTATGCTTTTGGATTACCTATGTTCCCTATATCCGTGTATGAGATACAAGACATCATAAGAGAAGGGAGCCCTCTGTCAGCTATGTTATGACACAAAAAACGGAGTGGGATTATATTTATCCCAACTCCGTTTTTTTTATTTTGGCCTCTTGGAATCAAATGAAAGAGGCAAAAGCGAAGGGGCTCGATGCCCCGAGCTTTTATTTTGGCCTCTCAGCTTTTTATGATTCTACTTACCCTTAAGCTGCATACACTTTGAAATTATGGTAGCAACCTCAGCACGGGTAATCTCCTTTTGAGGTCCAAAGGTATTATCGTTATAACCTTTGATTATTCCCAATTCTACCGCTTTCTTTACATAGCCTCTCGACCATGCCGGTATCTTCTCCGAGTCAGCGAAGGTAAGGGTCTTATCCTGTGCTTCTTCTATTCCGAAGGCCCTCAGTACCAAGACCACTGTCTCCTGACGAGTCAACCGATTCGACGGTCGGAAGGATCCATCTTCATAGCCCTTTATTACTCCCTTATGCATTGCTGTCGCAATATATGCTTTTGCCCATGCCGGCACCGAATCTTTGTCGGAGCATGTAAGTTCTATGCTATCGGATACCTCAAATCCTGCCGCCTTCATTACCATTACCGTTGCCTCGGCTCTAGTTATCTGAGCATTTGGCCTTAAGGTTCTGTCCGGATATCCGCTGACAATTTCTTTTTTCAGCAAATCAGCAAAGAAGTCTGCCGCCCAATGCCCCTTTATATCTGTAAAGAAGTCCAAGCTATTGGAATCGGTTGGGGCCTGCGTTGGTTTTGTGCTTGGGTTCACTGGTGGAGTATTCCCAGCTGTTGGTGTTGCTGTTACTATCGGCGTTGCTGAAGGTGTTGGTGTTCCATCAATGGAGACAATAGGAGCTCCACCGCCTCCACCGGCTCCGCCCGGAATTACAATAGGTTCATCAACAACTGCTGTAGGTGTCGGTGATGGTGTTGCCGCCTCCACGATTTTTATTGTACATGAATCCTTGCAGGACGGTTTTGACTTACTATTTACTGTAATTGTTACAGTTCCGACCCGTTTTGCCGTTACAACTCCAGAAGAACTTACCGTTGCTACAGAAGTATCGCTGGAACTCCATTCCAATGTTTTGTCCGCAGCATTTGCCGGATTTATAGTTACTGTCAATTTATGGGTGCTACCTACTGTGAGTGTTGACGGTTTGCTATTAAGTTTTACCTGACTTACTGCAAGCCCTGTCACCGTTATGGTGCATGTAGCTTTAATACTTGAGGATTCTTTGCTGGTAGCAGTTATTGTAGCTTTTCCTAAAGAAATAGCTCTAACAGTTCCATCGGACGTTACCGTTGCAATATTCCTGTCGCTTGTTGACCATACGATGTCTTTATTGGTAGCATTCTCCGGTATAACATCTGCAACAAGCTTTATCTCGTCTCCTATACCTAGGGATACGTTGGTCTGTTTCAATTTGATTCCTAATACCTTCACCGGTTCAACTTTCAATGTGCATACTGCCTTTACACTCGGGTCATTCTTCCACGATGCGGTTATTGTAACTGTTCCGACGCCTTTTCCTGTCACCAGACCATCCTCAGTTACTGTTGCGATATTCTTGTCGCTAGATGACCAAATCAGCGTTTTGTTAGTGGCATTAGCCGGAGACACAGTCACTTCTAGCGATTTGCTTTGGCCAACCAGTATGGACTCCGGTACATTCTTAAATGTCACTTTTGTAACTGGTCTTTCAACCACCTTTATCACACACACTGCCTTTTTCGACGAATCGTACAAGCTGGTTGCAACTATCTTTGTTTCTCCAATATTTACTGCCTTTACAAGACCTTCAGCTGTCACAGTTGCAACACTTGTGTTATCTGATTTCCATGCAACCCTCTTATCTGAAGCATTCGAAGGAAGAACCTCTGCATTTATCAGAATGTACTCATCCGGATACAATGTAACGGTTTCCTTATCAAGGCTTATTCTCTCCACCGGAACCGGTATTACTTTTACATTGCATACAGCCTTAATAGAAGGATTATATATGCTGCTGGCAGTTACAACCGCTGTTCCGATATTCACAGCTGTCACCTCTCCGGATTGGGATATCCTGACAATACTCTCATCGCTTGATGTCCAAGTAATTCCCTTATAACTTGCAGTTTCCGGCAGAACCTTAGCTGTAAGTTTATCCGTATATCCTGCTTTAATTTCCAGCTTGCTCTTGTCAATTTCCACGCTGGTAACAGGAGTTATAACGATCACACTGCTAGTTGCATATATCGAAGGATCTTTTGAACTTACAGCGGTAATTACTGCTGTACCGGATTTTTTGGCTGTTACCAAACCTTTCTCCGATACTACTGCCACCTCAGTGTTGTCAGACTTCCATATTACTTTTTCGTCTTCGCTTCTAGGAGTGAATATTGCCTCAAGCTGTTCTTTTTCCCCGGGGTTTATGCTGATAGACAGCTTATCAATGCTTAAGCCCTCCCCGTCAGCTGGAATAACCTTAACGGTAAATGAGGTCATTACCGAGTTGTAAGTTCTAGCAGTTATAACTGCAGTTCCCGTTGCTTTTGCCTTAACAACTCCCTCTGATGAAACCTCTGCAACATTTGTGTTGCTGGTAGTCCACTTAATTGCTTTGTTTGTTGCATTCTCCGGCAAATATTTCACCTTGAGGTTTACTGTCTTGCCGCTCTGAACGGTCACCTGATACTTATCCAGCATAATTGCATTGATAGGTACCATAGCATTAGTCAGCAATGTCATGTCATTACCTGTGCTGTTTCTTGAACTTACATCAATAATTGATGTCCGAGCTTTGTCGGAGGAAGTTCCAGACTGGCTGAAGTATCCTCTCTCATTGTATGAACCATCGTTATTACCTGAAACAACCGAATACTCCACTTGGTAACCGTTGTCTCTGTTGTTGGCAGGAACATTAATTGTGTATCCCACCGACGCTGTACCGTCAGGAAGGGAAATAACACCTGATATCGCTCTGTCCAAAGGCAATAGTGTCAGGTTAATACCGCTTATGTTCTTTGTCACATTGTACTTTGTAGCACTGTCCTTATTGGCTGTGGTTACACTCTTATTGTGATAACCCTTTTCCACATACTCTCCAAAGAGAGGCAAAATTGAGTAGCTCACAACATATTCGGAACCTTCGGGCACATATAGAGAATAATTTGCTGATGAACCTCCCTTAGATATTGTCACATACGCAGAAGATTCATAATTCTCATTTGAGGCCGAAACCCACATCCAAAAGTCATTGCGGTTTACCTTCTGACCTGTTGGAAGAGAAACCCTTCCTCTTATTTCTATACCCGGTATCAGATTTAAGTTAATTCCTTCCACATTTCCGGATATGGTGCTGATAAGCGTTGAAAGTTCAGGTTTGCCCACAGTTCCCGTTTTTGCATAATAACCGCTGGTTACACAGCCTTCACTTGTTGACTTGATCGTATATTTTATGCGGTAGTTGTCAATTGAAGGAACTGTAATCTCATATTCAACAGCTGATTTACCCTTGCTTATTATTACGGTTTTTTGAGGAGTGAAATCCAATACATCGTTTTCAGCTGTTATTTCTACCTCAACATTTCCGGAAGCTGTCTTACCCTCTGGAAGCTTAATTGTTCCCTTTATTGTTCTATTCTTTTTTAGCAGAGCAAAATCTACATTCTGAATATCCTTTTTCGCCACATCTACTGTACCAGCCATACCTATTGCAGGCACTGTTCCCTTATTAGAATAGAATCCGCTCCTATAGTACTGATCGTCCACCGTATACGAATAACCCACCTTGTATACGGAATTTGGGCTTCCACCAATTACCGGTACAAAGACTTCCGTATTCAAAACATAATCATCCGCTTTGTCTTCGGTTCCGTTTCCGGTTGAAGCTTGAAGCTTAAGACCTACTACCCTTGATGTACTTTCAGGAACATACAGGATATAGTCTACAGAACTCTGCTTCTCAGGTATTGTTACGCTCTTTGTTATCCTATAGCCAGTATAATCTGTTTTTTCTGCAAAAACTGTCACTGGCAGACCGCCTTTAGGAGCAGTTGCTCCTTCAGGAAGTGATATTTTCCCTGATATCTTCCTGCTTCTTATCAGCGAAATATTAGCATTGGTGTAATCTCCGCTGCTGACATCCACAGGAGTTGCCATATTAATATCTACTACTGTAGCTGCTTCATTATAATATCCGTTGTTTATATAAGCATCACCACTCACCTGATAGGAAAGAATATAATCCGCTCCTTCCACATTCGGCGATACCCTTAAGATGTACGGAACCATGCTGCTACCTTCCGGTATTATCACTGTCACCGTATCATCCACGCTAAACAATTTACTTGTTGCATTTATGGTTACGGATAACCCGCCCACTCCGACAACTCCTTCCGGAATGGATACAATACCACTTACTATCTTCTTCTCAATAAGCATAAGGTTTATGTCTTCTGCATTTCCGCTGCTTACATCCACCAAGGTTGCTTCATCTGCTAATACTTTAGTACCGCTTTCACTGTAATAACCAAGGGTTGCATATTCATTAGATGACACACTGTACCTTACCTTGTATCCTGAATTGTGGGCGTTTGGCGGCACATTCAAGTAATAGTCCACCAAGCTTTCGCCCTCCAAAATAGTTACAGTTTCTGATGATTCATTTCCGGATTCATCAGTTGCTGTTACAACAACCTGGATGCCTCCTTCCGGAGCTGTTCCTTGAGGAAGCCTGATTGTACCGCTTATCGTCATATCCTGAATCAGAGAAATATCTATGTCTGTCATATCATTTTCTCTTAAATCCAGGGCTTCTGCTTCTCCCTTATTTCTTACAGTACCTTCCACACTGTAGTATCCCAAGGATGCATAACCCTTCCTCTGAGGAATCTCATACAGAAGTGTATATCCGCTTCCTGCAGGTATACTCAGTGTATAATTCACCTGTGTTTTTCCATAAGGAACAAGGATCTTGGCTTCACCGATGTCGTATCCATTTGTGGCACTAATGGTAACCTCAAAATAGCTTTCATCTCCAAAGACGCCGGTCGGAAGAATCAATTTACCTGATATTGTTCTCTTTTCCAAAAGCTTCAGCTTATGGCCGCTGATGTTTTCATCGTATACGCTAAATACTTTAGCTTTCTTTTTGTCCGTATAAACTCCCTTCTCATCATAATATCCATATTCCATAAAGCTCTCGTTGCTGTCCAATACATAGAAGAGTCTATAGCCCGAGCCCGCTTCCACGTGTACTGAATACGGTACTGACACCGCTCCGTAAGGTATCCTTACATTCGTCGAATAGGTCTCCACATCATTGGATACATATATCCTTACATTGAGTCCTTCTTCCGGAATGATAGCATTTTCCGGTACTTCAATGATTCCACTGACCATAGCCTTTCTGAGAAGCACCATATCAATGTTCGAGGCATCCTTCTCATTCACATTCACCGGTCCTGCATGAGACATATTATTAGTCGTTTCTTTGCTGTTATAGTATCCGTATGTTGTATAAACCTTATTTGACCAGTTTTCATACCTGACTATATACTCATAGCCTGGATCGTTCGGAGGTAGACTTATAGAATAACTTGCCGATGACTTTCCTTCCGGTATCGTGATAATCTGAGAATTTCCATCTGTTTCATTAAATATCGCAATATTTAATGAAACACCCCCTAAAGGTGCTACTCCCTCAGGCAAAGAAACCTTTCCGCTTATCCTTCTCGGCTTCATTAATTCAATGTCTATATTCTCAACATCTTTATTGTTGGCATCAACCGATTGAGCCAGCTTACTGTTTCTGACCGTACCGTTTTTGTTGTAATAGCCGTATCCCACAAGGTCATAATCCGATGAAACTACATATTTAATTTTGTAGCCGCTACCCTGCAGATTTGGCAGAACCTTCATTGTATACTCAGCCGAGCTTTTTCCCTCAGGGATTGTAACCCAAGTATCTCCTGCATCTTCAGCATAGATTTCCACCTTGATTCCTCCCTTAGGAGCTGTTCCTTCCGGAAGAGATACTGTACCGCTAATGGACTTCTTGGCTATCAGTGACAAGTCAATGCCACTAATATCGTTGCTTACGTTCATAAGATGTGCATTTGCCGGCATATAGGCAGTACCATATATCCCGTAATATCCCCATGGAACAAAGTCATTCTTTATAGACATTTCATAGCCTATTCTGTATCCTTTACCTACAGGAACACTTAATGAGTAGTCCATGCTGCTCTGGCCTTCAGGTATAGTTACATATGAAATAATCTTATCGGTATTATTCTCAGCATAAACTGTCACAGTAAGTCCACCCTTTGGTGCTGTTCCGAAAGGAAGTGAAACTTTTCCTGAAACAGTCTTTTTAGCAATAAGAGTAATGTTAATACCGCTGGCATTTTCTTTTCTTACATTGACTCCCTTTGCCAAATCGGCATTTCTGACAGTTTCCGATGAACCGTAGTATCCGGTAGAAGCAAAACTATTGTCATACCAATTCTCATATCTTACCTTGTAATCATCAGTGTCATCATTAGGCGGAACAGCGAGGGTATAAGCAGCCTCTTTTGAGCCTTTCGGTATATAGACAACCGTGTCTGCGCTGTCAATACTGTTGGAGGCTACAATATTTACAGTTATATCCCTGCTTGCTGTAGCGCTTTCAGGAAGTCTAAGTGTACCCTTTATAGTACGTGGACGTGTTAATTCATAGTTTACATTGTCTTTGTTTCCTCTGCTTACATCCACAAGCTCAGCCTTAGCTTCGCTTCTTACTGAGCCGTCCTGGGCATAATATCCATAACGTACATATCCATAGTTTTTCATGGTTTCAAATCTTACCTTGTAGCCTTTTCCTGCTGCATTAGGAACTACATTCAAGGAGTATGTAGCCGAACTTTTGCCATAAGGAATTACAACTGTTTGTTCATCGCCATCAAGGGCTGTTACCCTCACAGCAAGACCTTCCTGCGGAGCTTTTTCACCATCTTTTAGAGATATAGTTCCGCTTATTGTTCTTTTTGCAATAATAGCAAAACTTATATCAGTTACCGAATCCCCGTTGACATCTACATTAGCTGCGTCTTTTTCATCTATAACCGTCTCGGTTCCTGCATAGAATCCCTTGTCAACATATTTACTATCCGGTGCCATAACATAATATATTTTATATCCATAACCGTCAGGAATATAAATAGTATAATTTGCAGAACTTTTTCCACTCGGAATCGTAACTGCTATCTCCCTCTTGTTTTTAGAATTAGCTGCAAATACACTAAACGTTACCCCTTCTTTCGGTGCAATTCCTTCAGGCAAGGATATCGTTCCGCTTATGGAGTTGTAGTAAATAAGAGAAAGATTGATCCCTTCTTTTCCTCCCGCTGTCAAATCAAGCTTTGATGCCTCGCTGACAGAAGTGGTCGTTCCCTTATTGCTATAGTAGCCTTTAGGTCTGAAATCAAGCCCGGTTGAGACCTGATAAGACACCGTATAGCCCGATGCCGGAGGAACAGGCAACACATAATCAATCCTATTGCCGTTTTCAGGGATTGTTACATCCGCAATATTCTTGAATTTACCGTTGTCAGCTGTAATTCTAACTTCAATGCCTCCTTCAGGAGCCTGACCATAAGGTAGAACTACACTTCCTTTAATAATGCTGTTTTCTATGAGCGAAAGCTTTGCATCATTCAGATCCTTATCTCTCAAATCTATCTCCAATGCCAGCTTCTCATCCGGAACAGTACCGCTTCCTGCGTAATATCCCTTACTTACATAATCGGTTCCGGAAGATAAAGTGTAGTACATTTTATATCCGTTCTGCGGCGGCAGATACAATTCAAAGCTTTGTGACTGACCGTTTTGCGGTATGGTAACCGTCACCGAATCACTGTTTTGAGTGTTTTGAACAGTTACTTCCACTTTAAGACCGCCTTTAGGTGCAAATACCCCTATTGGCAACCTCACCTCACCGGATACTTTTCTTTTTGATATAAGGACAATATTCTTTTTATCTATATTCTCTTTTACATCAAAAAGCTCTGCGTTTTTAGAGTCTACCACAGTCCCTTCAGAACTTAGGTATCCGTTTGTTACATACTTATCATTTGGTGCCATACTGTAATACAGCTTGTATTGTGTTCCAGGAGGAACGATCAGCATATAGTTTGCGCTTGATTCTCCTTCCGGAATAGTAACATTTACGGAACCGCTGTCTTTTGAGTTCTCAGCGTGAATACTTAACTTTATTCCACCTTTTGGTGCTTTGACTCCATCAGGAAGAGAAACATTACCGCTTATATGATTTTTGCCGATGGCAGTTATCTCTTTACCTAATTGGTCCTCTTCATCCACATAGATTAGTGTTGCTTCTTTTTCATTTTGAACCGTTCGCTCTTCATTATAGTAGCCGTTTTCAGCATAGCCATGCTCAGAAGCCATAGTATACATAAGCTTGTAACCCGAACCATAATAGCTTGGATCCACCTTC
This sequence comes from Acetivibrio mesophilus, assembly GCF_004102745.1. Classification (GTDB taxonomy): domain Bacteria; phylum Bacillota; class Clostridia; order Acetivibrionales; family Acetivibrionaceae; genus Hungateiclostridium; species Hungateiclostridium mesophilum. The sequence goes on from NZ_RLII01000009.1 coordinate 46,448, forward strand.
AGTCCAAAGTCTGCCTGGTTTTGACCAAAAGGTATATTAATTACCTGCTGATAGGTCATGCTTTTTCCTTCTGCTGTCTTACCTATTGCAGATATTGTGACATTCATTCCTCCTGACGGCGCAACCCCGGATCCGAGCCTAAACACACCGCCTATGATGCGTTTTTCCAATATATTCAGGTTAATACCTACTTTGTTTTCAAAGCTAACATCAACCAAATTCGCTGTTTGAGCCCTTGGTACGGTTTTATCCTTACCATAGAAACCGGTCTGGACGAAATCAGTAGCAGAAGTAATTGTGTATTTTACGGTATATCCAGAACCAATTGCATTTGGTGACAGCTTCAATGTGTACGTCACATTGCTCTTGTTCTGAGGAATTGTCACTTTAGTGCTGTAGCTTCCGGCAGATATAGTAACATCAATCCCTCCTGCCGGTGCAGTCTTTCCATTAGGAAGACTTACGATACCGCTAATAGTTCTTTTTGCTATAAGAACAATGTTTAACCCTAAGATGTCATTCTTTTCAACATTAAAAGTCGTTGCCTCATCCTTAGTGAGAACTGTTTCATTAATGTTATAGTAACCGTTCAAATAATCCTCATGGCTTATAGTGTATCCAATAGTATAATCGTTACCTTCAGGCAAATACATTCTATATACTATGGAGCTACTTCCCTGAGGCATATTGACTGTTGTTGCTACCGAATCCCTGCTGTTTGAAGCTGTGACCGTAATCCTCAAACCTCCCGACGGAGCTACTCCCGAAGGCAGAACAAGGCTTCCTGTAACCAGTCTGTTTGGTATCAATGTCATATTTATTCCTTCCTTGCTTTCTTTCGAAAGGTCAAGAAGCACACATTCCTCTTTTTCCCTAGTTGCCGTAACCCCATTATAGTAGCCCGCAGGGAAATATTTTCCGTCAGGATTGATTATTGAATAACTAAGCTCATAATCTTTTCCTTCAGGAACATAAAGCTTGTAGGTTGTTGAACTGCTCACTTCGGGTATAACAACATCAAGCGTTTTTGTGTCATTACCGTTTGTGGCTTTGAGCCTTACCTTTATGCCAGCAAAAGGTGCTATCCCTGTAGGAATAGAGACACTACCGCTTATATATCTATTGCTTATAAGCTTAAGGTTGATACCCACCTGGTCTCCTTCGGTTGTGTCTAATTTATCTGCTTCCGATTCTTGCCTTGTGGTTTTTGAAATACTGTAATAACCAGTACTTATATATTTTTCATCAGTAGTCTCATACTTTACGATATATTCCTTACCGGAGGAAACGTACAATGTGTATGGCACTGAGCTTTCTCCTTCAGGAATGATAAAGCTTGCTGTTATTTTATCGGATGAACTCTGTGCAGTTACTTTTACATTAACACCGCCTGCCGGAGCATATCCTTCAGGAAGCAATATTGTCCCGCGAATAGTTCTCTTTGTGATAAGCGATATATCAATGCCTGCCCTGTCACCTAATATATTGAGCAATGAAGCTTCTTTTTCAGTTTCTTTCGATCCGGACTCCGAATAAAATCCAGGGCTTACAAAGCCTGCACTTGATGTGGTATACTTAAGAACATATTTCTCGCCTGCCGGAACATAAAGTACATAAGAAGCCGACATAAACCCTTCAGGAATGACCACATCCACCGTATCGTTGGAAACCTTGTTGTCTATGGTTAATTTTACACTGATTCCTCCTGCAGGTGCAGGTGCCGATAAAAGTTTTACATTTCCGCTTACTTCCATCTTTGGAATCAAATTAATATTGATTGATGAAACATTGATAGTTGCATCAATAGGCTTCGCTTTAGATTTATCAACCGTTGTGCCTCCGTCGCTGTAATACCCTGTTGGCATAACTCTCCTGTCCGTAGCTTCATACCATACGGTATAGTTCTTGCCTTCCGGTACATAAAGAGTATAGTTTATGGTATTGTAGCCCTGAGGTATTGTTACTGTAGTTTTTACAGTATCTGCCGAGTTGGAAGCACAGATTGTAACCTTCAATCCCCCAGAAGGAGCTACTCCCTTTGGAAGAGTGACACTACCTGTTATTTTATTATTTCTAAGCAGTTGAAGATTTACATTTTGCTTGCTCTCTCCATCCAGATTGATTAAGGTCGCAGCACTCGAATCTTTAACCGTTCCTGATGTGCTGTAATAACCTTTTTTAAGGTATTCTTCAGCAGTCACTGAGTACTCCACAAGATACCCGGTTCCCGATGGAACATAAACGGAATATTCTGCAGAGTTCTTTCCCTCTGGTATTGTAACGGTAACAGACCCTTTATTCTTATTATTTGAAGCTGTAACAGTTACTTTCAAATCGCTTTTTGCAGTAACACCTTCCGGAAGCTTTACACTTCCATTGATGCTGCTTTTTGGTATCAAGACAAGATCAGCCTTGGCATCTGTACTGCTTACATCTACAAGTTCTGCTCCAATCTCTGAAACTGTCATCCCGCTACTGCTATAGTATCCCGGTGTAATAAACATCGTACTACTGGAGCTAAGCTTGTAATATACCTTGTAACCCGATCCTGCATTATTTGGTGGGACCTTAATAGTGTATTCTACCGAAGACTCGTTTTTAGGTATTGTAACAGTTGCATTATAGCTGTCACCTGCGTAAACAGTCACCTTTGTATCACTACTAAGTGTCATTCCCGAAGGCAGAGATACTGTACCGCTTATCGACCTTTTGGGTATTAAAGTCATATTTACTTCAGCCTTGTTTTCCGAAGTAAGGTCGAGGGATGCAGCAGAACTTGCATTTAGAGTGGTACCGCTTACCCCATAGTAGCCGTCGGTAGCATAATCGCTTTTTGAATTAACTTCATATTTAACCTTATAGCCCTTTCCTGCAGGAACATATGCAGTATAGCTTACAAATCCCGCTCCTGCCGGAATTGTTACAGATGCTTTTGTGCTGTCCTTTCCATTGGACACTACAACATCTACTGAAATACCTCCCGACGGTGCGACACCGGAAGGAACAACAATATTACCGCTGACAGCGCGCATCTCGGTAAGAGTTAAATCTATATCAGTCTTGTTTTCCTTGCTTAAATCCAATAAAGATGCTCTACTACTGTCTCTTACCATTCCGTCCGAATTATAATACATAGGACTTACAAAAGTGTATTCCTTCGAAGATTCATACCATACTTTGTATTTCTCTCCCGGGTTGACAAACAGAATATAATCCGCAGACTTTTCTCCTTCTTCAATCATAACGGTCTGCTCTGCGCTCCCCTTGCTTCCGGAGGCCTTTACTTTTACCGTATAGCCTCCTTTCGGTGCAACCCCATTGGAAAGAACCACTTTTCCCGATATGGTTTTCTTAAGGAGCAGAACCAGATTTATACCTACCTGATTTCCTTCTCTAACGTCAATATCGTCGGCACTGTTTTTGTCTACAACTGTACCACCCTTGCTGTAATACCCCGGTGAAACAAATATATCATCTTCAGGACATTGATAGAAAAGTTTGTACACTCCGGGATTGTAGTAAATTGTAAAAGACCCGGACCTTTCTCCGGCTGGAATAACAATAAAAGTTGTTCTTCCATCGGTCTCATGGGTAAAAATCATCCCACCAGGAGGTGCATAATATCCTTCAGGAAGAGATAATGTACCGCTTACAGTCCTTTTTTCAAGAAGCATTATGTTTATATTCGGCTGATTACCGGCTATAGTGCTAACCTTCGAGGCTGAAGCGACATTGTATACAGTACCTCCACTGCTGTAATACTGTTCATTCATATATATTGACTGAAGTGTCAACAACTTGCTTTTGATTATGTATCCTTCATCCGCCGGAACATTTATTGAATATGGCACCGAGCTTTCGCCTTCCGGAATTGTAACGGTAACTTTTGCTTCTTCAGAGCCGTTGTAAGCTGTAATTTCGAAGCTTATTCCTCCATAAGGAGCTGTACCGGATGGCATGGATAAAACTCCACTAATGAACCTTTTTTCAATAAGTTCAAGGTCTATATTGTTTAAGTCCTCATTATCAACGGTAATCAAAGTTGCAGAACTTAGATATCTGACTGTTGAACCCTTTTTATAATACCCCTGTTCAACATACAAGTTATTGGATGTCTTATAGGAAACATTATAGCCTGAACCTGTGGGAACATACATGGAGTAGGTGGCTTCTGACTTTCCCTCCGGTATTGTAATTGATTTGCTTTCAACTTTGGTTTTATTCAATGCTACAATTACTTCTACACTTATGCCACCTTCTGGAGCAACATCCTTTGGCAAGGATACCTTTCCCGAAACAATACGTTTGGCAATAAGTATAATATTTTTATCTACGGCATCTCCCAAAACAGTGTCTATCGGTGTAGCCGCTTTACTGTCCTTTACCGTGCCGTTTTCGTTATAATAGCCTTTATTTAAGTATGCTATATCGCTTGTTTCATAGTATAGTGTATAACCCGAACCGTCGGGAACATATAAAACATATTCAATGGATGAAGCTCCCTCAGGGATTACTACGGTTTGAGAATCTTTATCCGAGCCATAGGTTGCCCATACAGTAACTTTTACACCATCTTTAGGTGCCGTACCTTCAGGCAAAGATATGGTACCAGTTATTCTCTTCTTTGCAATAAGATTCAAGTTAATATTTCCCTTATCTTCAGCGCTAACATCAATAAGGGTAGCAAGAGTGTTATATCTTACAGAACCAGACACGCTGTAATACGCAGTCTGTAAGTACATCCCATTTGAAGTCTGATAGCTTACAAGATATCCTTTATCCGATGTACTGGGCGGAACCTTCAGCATATAATCTGCAGAATTGTGCCCTTCAGGAATGATTACAGCAACTGTTGCCTTATCAGATCCGCTTGCTGCTGTTATGGTTACAGATACTCCACCAGCAGGAGCAACCCCGTCATCGGGAAGGGTTACAGCCCCTGAAATATCCCTTTTGGCTATGAGAGTCAGATTTATATCCGACTGCAAAGGTTCATCTGCTGTCAAGATTATCTGTTCAGCTGCAGAAGAACTTCTGACAGTGTCGCCTTCACAGTAATAACCAGTGCCTACATAATCGGCATTTGATGTCTGATAATACAAGGTATACACTGCTTCTTGCGGAACAATTACAGTGTAATCAGCACTGCTTTTTCCTTCTGGAATGGCAACACTTACACTAGTAGTTTTTGAGCTGCTTTTGGCATATACCTTTAACGCCAATCCTCCCGCAGGAGCCACTTTACCCTCCGGTAAGAGAACTCTACCGGATATTGTAAATACACTTGACGTGCCTACAGTTAAAGAAGCAGCTTTTAGCCCGAGCATTTCTTCATCCGGGTTTTGAAACAGTTCTTCTTGGGCATAAACATTTTCAGTTACGGTCTTTTCAGGTGTGGAATTATCGGCTTCTTCGATGTCAGGTGGATTCTGAACTTCAAGAATGTCATAATTCTCTGCCAAAGCTACCGCAGACGACACCCCGGCAGGTACCATCTCCCCAAAAAGCATCATAAAACACAATAGAATAGAAATAAAGACCTTAAGGTTTTTCCTCATATATTACCCCCCATATTGTTGTTTTACTTTAGTAGGTCTTGTTATCATAGGTTTAATTAAATCCCGACAATATGCAACACACCCTTTCGCTATAGGAATTAGGCAAATATCAAAACAACCCCCTCACCAACAGTTGATTTATCATAAAGCCTCAATACCCGGCATTAATTTCAACTCTATAGTTTGCAAAGGGTTATATAAAAACAACGCAATATGTAATATATTATATATTTGATGAAAATGAATAAAAGTACAGAAAAATGCCCTTCTTTTTTTATCATGCCCCCCAAAACAAATAAAGCAGTCAATATCTTAGAATATTTGTGTTTATTATGCATTTTTTAGAACTATAGAAATATTATATCATAAAAAAAGTTTTAGTATATAGAATTTTATTGATTAGTAAATAAAAAGCATTTTAGAAAACTAAATATAATAAATAATAAAGGAATTCAACCTGCTATAGGTCGAATTCCTTCATTATTTATGGCGATTAAGTTAAAAACTTATTTACATTTGTGTTTTTTTAGATAGGATTTACGCATAAAGCTAGGATAACCGCTTCCATCCCATTCCTCAATTTTCTTATTAAACTCCTTAATGATCTGGTCAGCCTTTTTCCGGGGTAGTTTACCTTCCTTTACTTTTCTGTCAACTTTTTCTTTAAACCTTTTTGTAAGTTTCTCTCGCTTTTGCTCTACGGTTAGTTTATTAAATTCCTCAATTTCTTTAATCTTTGCATCTATTTTTGCATTGAGATCATCTGCTTCTTCCTTTGTAATCTTTCCTGCATCTAATAGCTCTCTAACCTTCTGCTTCTTATTCTTTAGCTTCTCTATAGGGTCAATTTCAGCTTCAGAACCCTTATCCTTGACCCTGTGTTCCTTTATTTCACTTTTGCCTTTTGGGCTAATATCGTTCTTTTGCTGAGTAGTATTGGTTTTCGGTGACTCTGTAACTGCCGGCGATGCAAAAACAGAAACAGTAGACAAAGCAGTTATCAGAGCAGTTGCAATGATCATTTTATGGAATTTCACTTTGCCACCTCCTTCAAAACTAGTATAACCATACTGCATAAAATAATTATTGTGTTTTTCTTGTATTGATTTTGAAATATATTAATTATCGATGCATATGTGTTATATTTTCCAATTAGTGGAGGCAGATTTCTAACAAAAATCCCTTATATGTTAAAAATTCCATTTTAAAATCAATCTTATATTGTCAGCTAATCTCTATACATACTCAATATTTGTCAAAAGCTTTGCAATTACTACTGCAATCTCAGCCCTTGTAGCTAGGTTTTTTGGATTTATCTTGCCATCAAATCCATTGACAACCCCTTCCTTTGTAAGAATAGCTACCCCTTCTCTTGCATAGCTGCTTATACTTTTTGCATCGCTGTAATTTTCAAGAAATTGTTCATCGGCTTTGTCAATCTTTGCACCAGCTATTCTAAGAGCATTCACCACAATAACCATCATGTCCTCCCGGGTTATATTGGAATTGGGATTAAAATTTCTTCCGTCTCCCTTCACAATCCCCAGTGCCTTGGCAATGCCCACCGCCTCATAATAATACGCATCTTGTTTAACATCGTCAAAATTGTCTTCAAAATCAGCCTCTAAGTTCAGCGCCCTGATAATCATGATGGTAAAATCCGCTCTTTTTGTGTTCACTCCCGGGTTGAACATCCCATTTTCATCGCCCTTGACAACACCTTCCTTATAAAGCATGTCAATTGCATCCACGGCCCAGGAGTATTTCATACCAACATCCGGAAAATGTTTGGACTGATTGGTGCTGATGGCAAGTCCTTCACTCTCATTATGCAACCTGTCCAAGGCGGTAACAACATAATATACACTGTCAGCATTTTCAACCTCATAATCTACGAATTTTTGCTCGCCCTGGCTGTTTTTCCTGACAGTCGCAATAAGCTTGTATGCACTGTTATCAGAGGTAGTGTCTGCCTTCTCTCCGGTATTAAAGCGGTAAATTGCATAATACGCAGTATCCGGGTCATTATCCGTCCATGAAATTTCCACTCCCTTGGAAAGGGTATCTAATTTCCCCAGTGTGGGTGTATTGGGAGCGCTGCCACCCTTCCATGGCATTACAGGAATCAGGGCTTTCTGCGACCAGAGGTCATTCTTTATAGCTTTTACGGCCTGTTGCTTGCCCGAATCTCTAAAGTTCATAAAGCGGAACATAACAGTACCCATTATCTCAGGTTTTACAGCATTGAATTTCAATTGCCTTGTCAACTCTGGCACAGCATTTTCACCTTTAAAATACTGATCACTGTCATCGTTTATCTTATAAAACGCCTGACCTATATAAAGATGCACATTCTTTCCCCTGCATACATCCGCCCACCACGAGCCAATCTCCCCGTAAGGTGCTCTGATGTTTGCAAAAGTAAAATAAACCTGGGGAGCAATATAATCAATAAGCTCCTCTTCAACCCATTTTTTTGTATCAGCAAAGCATTTATCGTAATTTGTAAAGCCTGAGTTGGTGTTGGAACCATCACTATGCCCATCACTTTTATTTCCCCATATGCCGGATGGGCTGATGCCAAATTTAACCCATGATTTTGTCCCTCTTATCTTTTGCGAAAGCTCCTTCACCAACAAATACGTATTATTCCTTCTAAAATCGCCTATATTGGAAAACTGCCCTTTATTATACTTGTTATAGGTATCCTGATCCTTTAATTCGCCTTCATATTGCTCGTAGTAGAAATAGTCATCAAAATGCACTCCATCCACATCATAGTTTTCTACTACTTCCATAACACGATTAATCACCCATTGCCTTGCTTCTGGTATTCCCGGGTCAACAACAAACCTGTTCGTAGCTGTCTTAATCCATCCGGGATGCTCCTTGTATACACTCTTTTCAATTTTTAGAGATGAAATGGTTGAATCCGTTGTATTCATTGATACCCTGTAAGGATTAAACCATGCGTGAATCTCCAGATTACGCTTATGAGCTTCTTCAACCGCAAATTCCAATGGGTCAAAGCCAGGATCCTTTCCAAAGGTCCCTGTAAGATAGCGCGACCAAGGCACAATATCCGATTTATAGAATGCATCTCCCTCAGGGCTTACCTGAAAGAATACGGCATTTAGATTCATATCTACTGCGCTATCTAAAATATCCACAAGTTCTTCCTTGCTTTTGCTTATTCGTTCCGCAGGATTTTCAATCTTTCTCGTATCGGCAGAAGGCCAGTCAAGATTTACAACTGTACTAATCCATGCTCCCCTGAGATGCCTTTTTACAACTGGAGTATCCTCAGGTATAAACTTTTGGTATGCACTCCAAGGCTCTGTCTTTGCGACACTGACCGCAAAAGTACAAACTATCGTTACTAATATCAATGAGATGCAGATAAGTCTTCTGTAATGATTCTTCATAAGAAATTTTAACCCCCATAAATAATATTTCTCTACTCACAATGTTATGTTTTCGGCACACAGAAGTCAACCTGAAAATCTTGTTCATTTTACTTTTCCCTAAAATACTGCCGTGAAAAGGGGTGCCACAAAACCAATTAAGTTTGCAGCACCCCTTATTATATCTGAACCTCAAAAAATCATCCGCATTTTGAATATCCGCAATTCCTACACACTACACAACCACCCTCATGCTCTACCTTCTTACCGCACTCGGGGCAAACCGCAGTATCGCTGCCTTCCACACCATCTTCCAGCTCGGCAACCTTAAAATCCGCCTCATCTTCTAGCGTATCTTCGCCTTTATGATAGGTATTTGCCGTAGGTCGCTGAAATTTCTGCTCCTCTGTGATACAAATTTCACTTGTGGCATCCTTTTGTCCATTCTGCATTTTCGCAACCTTTTCTATAAGTCTGCCGATAGCGTCGGGACAAGACAGAACCTTTAACCCTTTCTGCCTTATTGTGGACGGACACCTTATCCCTTTCAACTGCTCAACAATGTACTTGTGGTCAACTCCAGAACGAAGAGCAATAGACACAAGCCTAGCCGTTGCTTCCGACTGAGAAGGGCATCCCCCTGCTCGCCCGGTATTTGTAAACACCTCACAAATGCCATGCTCGTCATAATTTACCGTTACATATAAATTACCGCATCCTATTTTTACCTTTTCAGTAAAACCGGTTGCAATTTCAGACCTCGGTCTCGGAGCTATGCCCGATACCTGATTAGTTTGACCTTTGTTCTCGGAGGCACTTTCTTCTTTACCTTTTACCTTTCCGATATTAAGTACCTGCAGGTCTCTGCTACCGTCTCTGTATATTGTTACCCCTTTGCAATTCGTCTTATATGCAAGCCAAAAAGCATCGGAAACATCTTTATGAGTTGCTTCATTTTTCAAATTTACAGTTTTTGATACGGCATTATCGGTATACTTCTGAAAAGCAGCCTGCATTCTTACATGCCAGTCAGGAGAAATGTCATGGGATGTAACAAACACATTCTGAATATTCTCCGGTATTTCACCAAATCCCTTTATTGTACCTCTCTTGGCTATCCTTCGCATCAATTCGTCAGAATAAAATCCCTCTGTATTGGCTATCTGCTTGAAGACCGGATTAACCTCTATCAGCTCGTCATTATCCATTACATTTCTTATATATGAGATCGCAAATAGGGGCTCGATTCCGCTGGATACACCCGCAATAATACTCAATGTACCTGTAGGTGCTATAGTTGTGGTAGTGGCATTTCTCACCTTTACCCCCAGATCCTTGTAAATACTTTTGTCATAATAAGGGAATACACCCTTCCTTTCCGCCAGCTCGATTGAAGCCTTCTTGGACTCATCCTGTATAAAATACATTATCTTTTCTGCAAGGTCTATGGAAATTTGGGAATTATATGGAATATTCAATTTACAAAGCATGTCTGCCCATCCCATAACACCAAGACCTATTTTTCTTGTTCCCCTTGTCATCTCATCAATTTCAGGCAAAGGATACTTATTTACATCTATTACATTGTCAAGGAAGTGGACTGCCTTCCTTACCGTATTTCTAAGCTTATCAAAATCAACTTCCGTTTTTCCGCCAATGTCCTTCAACATATTGCTTAAATTGATCGACCCCAGATTGCATGCCTCATAAGGCAACAAAGGCTGCTCTCCACAAGGATTTGTACTTTCGATTTGTCCTATTTCGGGAGTCACATTGTCCCTGTTTAATCTATCCAAAAAGATTATCCCGGGCTCGCCGTTATTCCATGCCATATCGACAATTAAATCAAACATCTCTTTTGCATTATGTTTACCAACTATATTGCCTGTATTGGGCTCAACAAGGTTGTAATCTTCATTTTTTTCCACAGCATTCATAAACTCTTCTGTTATGCCCACACTGATATTAAAGTTCGTAATATCGGCATTGTTCTTTTTGCATGTAATAAAGTCCATAATGTCAGGATGATCTACACGAAGTATGCCCATATTGGCACCTCTTCTGGTTCCTCCCTGCTTTACAGCCTCTGTAGCGGCATTAAACACCTTCATAAAGCTCACAGGTCCGCTGGCAACCCCTCCTGTGGAGTTTACCGAAGCGCCTTTGGGTCTTAAGCGCGAAAAACTAAAACCGGTGCCTCCACCGCTTTTATGTATAAGTGCAGCATTCTTTATGGTTTCAAATATGCCTTCCATTGTATCTTCTATAGGTAGAACGAAACATGCACTTAATTGTCCTAAAGGTCTTCCTGCATTCATAAGAGTGGGGGAATTAGGCAAAAAGTCGAGATTTGCCATCATATCATAAAATTCCTGCTCAATATCCTTAAGCTCCTCTGCTGAGACACTTTCCTTATCAGCAGATGCAACAGCCCTGGCAACCCTCTTAAACATCCCCTCTGGATTTTCTAATAATTTCCCATTTTCATCTTTGGCAAGATACCTTTTTTCCAGGACTTTAATTGCGTTTTCGTTTAAATTCATTAGATTAGCCTCCTCACAAATTCACTACATTTTGTGTTCTTTCTTTTAGTGTCATACAGTATATTGTATCATTTATCCATTACAAGTCAAGTTGAAAAAAATCATTTTTATGAAGAGTAATTTAATATATAACGAGATATTGAAGTTGCAGAAATAAAATTAGAATTAATAAAATTTTTAAGAATAATATAAATAAAATAAAAGCAGATAGCAAATGAAAATTCCATTTGCTATCTACAATAATATCATAATACTATTAAAATTAATAGGTTATTCTTTCAAAAAAGCATCTTCAGAATACGTATTGTTCGCATCCCAGAATATCCATTCTTCATAGCCTGCATCGTAAACAGCCTGAATTTGCTCTCTTACCTGCTTAGGTCCATAAGACTGGTAATAGCCTTTTCCTAGCCATGATGCCGTAAAGTCCTGAATGTAAGCTCTTACATCAGCTTTATTGCCTTCAACCTGTGCCAGTCTGTCCTTACACTTAGCAAGACTTTGATATACAACTCCATAAGGATCAAGGTCCGGTTTCATAAACTGAACACCGTTAACTTTCTGCCCAACAGCATAGTGTGAAGGATACACCATAGGCGAAATATAATCAACATCTTTTACTACCGTCTCCAGATATTGACCGATATCTTCCGTATCCGCGGGGCTTTCCAGTATTATTCCAAACACGTCTGCTGAGAGAACAACTCCTGGCATTTGCTCTCTGGCATAGGCCAAAAACTCATTTATTGCTTCGTATTTTTCTTTGCCGCCAGTATTAAAGCTCATAGATTTTTTGCTTCCGTCATTAGGAAATCTGATATAGTCAAATTGGATTTCATCAAAACCCTTTTCAACTGCTTCCTTGGCAATCTCGATCAAATAAGCCCATGAATCCTTGTTGTAGGGGTCTAACCATGTGAGATTATGGTTGTCGCGCCATGAACCTCCATTCACACTCTTAACCGCCAGCTCCGGCTTTTTAGAAGATAAAATAGGATCCTTAAAGCATACCAGTCTTCCAATAACATGAATATCATTGTCATGGAAAGCTTTTAATACTTTGTCCGCATTGTATTTATTCATCCATGCACCTAATTCCCTTACAGCCGGTACATTCGACTCATAACCAACATATCCGTCGTCATCCTTGATGTCTACAACATAGGCATTAATTTCTGTATTTTTTGCAAGATCAACATAATGTTGAACTCTGTCATCACTTCCTACTGTCCATCCTGTAAGATATAATGCTTTTACCTTGATATCCTTTTTTGCCGGCTTAACATCTTCACCGGAATTGCTCGGTATCGGGCTTGTTTCTTCATTGGGTACTGCAGTTGACGGGTCACCGCTATCCGTATTACCGTCATTGCTTGCTTGTCCATTATCCGTTGCTTCTGCTGTAGGCGTCGGATTATTGACTTCAACATCTTCACCTTTGCATGCTGTTAACGAAAAAACAAATACTGCGACTAGCAGAACTACTAAAAAACTCCTGTTCCTTAAAGTAATTTTTGCGTTTTTGGCTGACATATTGACCCCCCGTTGTATTTTTGTTTTTGATCAGTTTAGATATACTTCTGCTATTATTAAATTATAACACAAATATATCTGTTGTCATTATCAATAAATACCATATAAGATTTTTGCGTAGGTTTTTATATTGGTATATATTCAATAATACTATTTAGACGCAAAAATAACAATAAAAGTTTAACTATTAATAAAATTATTCTCTGGTAAATGCTGACTCTGTGTACGTATTTGCCGCATCCCAAAATATCCACTCTTCATATCCCGCATCATAGACCGCCTTTATCTGTTGCCTTATCTGTTCCGGACCATAACGCTGATAATAACCTTTGGGAAGATATGAAGCTGTAAAATCCTGAAGATATGGTCTTACCTTCGCTTTATACCCTTCTACCTTTGATATCCTGTCCTTTGTTTTTAAAAGAACATTATAAACAACTTCATAAGGCTTTAAATCAGGGGCAGTAAAAATTATGCCATTAATAGACTGACCTTTTCCGTTCCCCATCATTCCGTGAGATGAATTGGCATAATGGGAGGGGTATATCATTGGGGATATATAGTCCACATCCATCCCAATCCTTTCCAACACCTGTCCGATGCCTTCCGTGTCCCCCGGAGTCTCACAAACAATTGCAAATATATCTGCCGAAACCGGCGCACCCATTTTATTTATTTCACTTGTTGCCTCCCTAAGAAAACCGGAAATTGCATCAGCCTTAGGCGAAGGATTTTCTCCGTAATCAACCTCGCTTTTTCCTGCCGTAGGAAATCTTACATAGTCAAACTGAATCTCATCGAAACCTTTGTTAATTGCCTCCTTTGCTATATCAATGTTGTATTTCCACACCTCCTTATTATAAGGGTTTGTCCAGGCTATACTTCCATTTTCCCTCCATATAGACCCGTCCTTGCGTTTTATAGCCAGATCCACCCTCTTTCCAGCCAGATAATTATCCCTGAAACATACGATTCTTCCTATTACATATATATTGTTATCATGCAGAAGCTTTATTACTTCATCTACATCATACAACTCATGATGTGCACCAATCTGTTTTACACTTTCTACCTCTGAAAAATAATTAACTTTTCCATCCTCTTTTACATCCAAAACCACTGTATTGAGCTCCGTGGTATTAATAAGGTTAACAATATTCTCCATGAACCTTTTATTCCCGGCAGAAGATCCAGTAATGTACAGTCCTTTTACCTTTACTGCTTTTTTTTCAGGCACAGGAGTGGGAAGATTCTCTTCTTTATTACTATCCTCGTTTGTCAAAGAGTACTTAATCTGAGTATTTTGATTGTTATCATTTATTTGGTTTTTTTTGTTTAAATTTCCGTTGTAATATATAAATGCATAAGTTGTTGTAATAGCAAGCAAAAAAACAACCAAAGCTATTAAAAACCGTCTGTTTTTAAACATCCTTTTCTCCTATTCCATTCACTATAATGTTTTGTTATAACACCGCCTGAAAGGCTAATCGATACCCGCAACTTATAAGAAGTGGGAACATTTATTGCCTCGTTATATTATTTGCTTGGCAAGGGTATGTTTAAACATGAAAACTTTGAAAACGAGTTCATCATATAAGCATAAAAAATAAAAGCTGTGGACCTCGAGTCCCTTCGCTTTTGTCTCTTTCATTTCATTCCAAGAGGTTAAAAAAAGAAGCCAACAAGAACCATTCCTGTTGACTTCTTTTGAGTCTTTTTATTAGAATTACATTTTAGTTGTTGAATAAGTAATAGTTCCTTTTGAATCCATAGGGATTTCTACTGTCTGGCTTTCAAGACCTTCCATCGCCGGAACTACAATACTCATTTTGCCTGAATATTCCTGTGTCATTTGTCCTTCAGATAAAAAGCCGTTTTTAGTGTTAACTTTTATGCTTCCTGTCATTGTGCCCGACAAATCTGTAGTCATTTGCATACCCATATAGTCCGAAGCCGTAGAAGGATCTGATTTGTAATCGGCCTTAACCGAGATATAGGCAATCTCACCTTCGACTTTATCAAGAGTATACGTAGTAGTCATCTTCATATCAACAATAGTCTTAACACTGTTGTCAACAGTCCACGTGTCTCCCACCTTGATACTCTCAGTATCAGGGAATACCGTAGCTGATTGAACAGCTGATTTGATTGCTTCATCTCCAAAGCTTTGCCTTAAACTTTCTTTCGTCTGCTCCTTAAAAACCTGCGCAACTTCATCTTCACCTAAATCCATAGAATCCACTATTGAATTTAAAAGGTTATCAACACCGCTGATTTCCTTAATTTCACCATATTTTGTCATCTTCGCTGTAAAGCCCTTGCCAATAAAACTGCTATATATCGCTGACATCGAATCATCGGCATTGGCATTTTTTGAATCAAAAGACTGCTTTGCTCCATTTGACTCTATATCAATTTTTAAAGCATCATATTTATAGTCAGCTGTAATATTTCCCTCCGAATCCACATCATTAACAGAAACAATAAAGTCATAAACCATATTTTGGTTAGTTTCTACACTTTGCCCGCTCTGTTCTACGTTCATCGTTTGATCCATTTCAATATGATACTTATAGCTGTCACCAACATTTACATTTACGTATAATGCAAGACCCGAGTTACAAGCACTCAGTGATAATGCCATAACAGCTACTATCAAAGCAACTAAAATTCTTTTTGACCTCATAAACAATATCATCTCCCCAAATGTTTTAGGATTTTATTATATAATACTTGAAAAAAAAGTCAAGATATAATCTTATAGCCAAAAAGAATCCCTACCCATTCTCATTTGCTCACTGAAATTAGGAACAGTCCAGTAAAGCCATTTTGATTTGCCAACTGTGAAACGACCTTCTGTCTTAAAAACATTAGTGCTAGAAGGACTGTCCAGTAAGAATTTTCGGATATAGGCTGTTAATTGAGGTTGCTGTGATGCAGGGAAAACCCAGTGGGCTTTGCCTTTACTTTGAAGTTCTACTTTTACAGCATAATTTCGAGACGAATCAGTCTTCCCAGTACATTTAAATCCTTTCTATAAATCGTATCCGTTACTAGTCTTGCGCCATTACTGACAAGCAACAATTTGCCGTTTCCAATGTCTTTTATCTGTCTTACCGTCCTTTTGCCTTTATAATCAACAAAGTAAATTCCATCCTTATCAATGTCATGGGTACTATAAACCAAAGCAAGATCGTCCTTAATTATTCTAAAACCGGACATATCGTTATCTTCAATAATCAGATAGAATAATTTATCCTTTGGAAAACCTTCGACTTTGTTGTGTATTATAGGTAGCTGCTTTGTATCAACGGATTTGTCCATCTTATAGCGATATACAGGTACTGGCATGAGAATTCCTGCAAGAGCATCGTTCCAGATATCCTGTACAGGCTTCTCAACAACCTTCACCACATTTGCATCCGGTTCCGGCTTGTTTTCTTCAGCCTCATATAATTCCAGTTTTCCCACTTCACCTCGCAATGCTCTGGAGAATTTCTTTACGAGGTCTTCATTTAGTATCCTTTTACCTGATTCTACATCAGCAATAAATCCCTCAGAAACACCCACCAATTTTGCAAGCTGCTTTTGAGTAATTCCAAGCTCCTTCCGGAGTCTTCCAATCTCTGAACCTAATCTGCTCATATACTTTCACCTTTTCCAAAATATAATTCTTGATGTTATGGTTCTAATATATTATTAAAAACTATATATCTATTATATCAGTTGAAGGTAAATTGTAAATTCGGTCTTCGATAATGTGCAATGAAAGAATCTATGTACCTAATGGTGTTAACATCCTTAAAATCATTCCATCTCTTTAGTACTGCATTTTATACTGTATCTTCATTCACCTAAATGGATGATAGCAAAAATCCTACGGAGGCTAAACCTATCCGTAGGATTTTTTATTTGGCCTCTTGGAATGAAATGAAAGAGGCAAAAGCGAAGGGACTCGATGTCCCGAGCTTTTACTTATTGCAACATATATCTAAAATCTATAAGTTACAGAGGTATGGAAGGAATCACTTTAAGCAAATACCT
This sequence comes from Acetivibrio mesophilus, assembly GCF_004102745.1. Taxonomy (GTDB): domain Bacteria; phylum Bacillota; class Clostridia; order Acetivibrionales; family Acetivibrionaceae; genus Hungateiclostridium; species Hungateiclostridium mesophilum. The sequence continues at coordinate 63,530 of NZ_RLII01000009.1, forward strand.
TTTGAAAATTGTTAAGTCTGTTGAGTTTACTTTACCGTCTCTATTCAAATCCCCAGCATCTAAGTTTGCACCTGGAACTACAATACCCAACAAAGCTCTTTTTAATATTGTGCAATCCGTAGAATTCACATTGCCATCGCCATTTAAATCTCCATAAGTAATTGGCGGCTTGGTCGGCGTCGGTTCCGGTGAAGGTTCAGGAGTATTCCCTCCGTTAGGCGGTTCTTCACCCCACAGTAAAACACCATTATCATATACAGGTATGTAAGGAGTCAATCCTGCAAAGGATACAGCGTCATAATCCGGAGACTTGCTTAAATTCTGAAACGACCAATCGTTTTCATTAGAGCCTATGTTAGCGTCTTTGTATTTAATTGATACATGGGCATCTTTTTCACACATTTCCCATTCGGCAGGCATAATCTGTGTTCCTGTAAAGTCTACCGTAAAGTAGTAAATATTATCCTTGTACTGCTTCAATCCTTCAAGTTTTGCTCCCTCGCTTTGTCCAAGGGTTATTTGAACATCATCCAGACTTCCTCCAGCCTCAAATATTTCACTTAAATCCATGAAATAACGAACAGACAATTTATCTTTCATTGTGGGAGGCCATGCTGAGCGGTTGTTCACCTGGAGCAGCAGATTTAAAGTTCCATAGCCCTCGTAGATTATCCAACCACGGCAGAAGTATTCAGTAAGGTCATCTTCCGGCGCTCTGAAATCTTCAGGCTGAGGCCAATTTTCAAGAGGTTCTCCGCCATACATATCATACATTTTTGCCAAAGACCCCACAAAACCTGCATTGTAGTCGGTAGCCACCTCATTCAAAGTATAGTCTGAAATATCATCCACCCAGCTATCATCTGAAGACGGTCCTCCAACCAGTGCGCCATAGAGAATATGGCGATGGAAACCCGGTACATCAAGCATACTCACCCATGAACCATGAGCTGTTCTGTGATGGGGATGCTCAGGTGCATTTTCACCAAACCCTACCACAAAGCTTCCTTTGCGTGGATTATCCCCGAGAATATAGTTTATTTGCCTTTCTGCGAAATTGTGATAGGCTTCTTTTTTTGACGGCGTGCCAACCGTTTGGTCGTCAGACCATACAAAGGCTAAAAATGCTGCTGTAGACGCATAACGCAAAGAGCCCCATGGTGAAAGCCATGCCAAGCCCCCAGGAGTATAAGTAATGCCTCCGCCGGGCATCCAAAAATCAAGGTTCTTTTCAACCATAGCGGCATATCCCTCGTCATGAGTAATCTGGGCTATTTTAAGTGCCGCTCCGTAACTGACATCATCCCAACAGTGGGTATGTCCCCCTCCTAATGAAGTAACAGGCAAATAGGATTTTGCTTTATCAAGATAAGTGGTATCACCGGTTTTTATGTAGAGCCACACAGCACCCCAAGCCATATCATCCACATAACCTCCGGATGGATATAATACATCCAGCGGATTTTTGCCTCTATATTTATCACCAAACTCAAAAATCTGCTTTGCATGGGTCAAACAAGTTTGAGCATATTCCGGGTCTGTCGGCTCGAATATGATTGAGGCAATAGCCAGACAAGCAGCAGTCTGCCCCGCCACATCAGAACCGGGGGTTGACGGATTTAGCACAAAGGACTTCCTATCGGTAACATAATCCAACAACTCGTGGGGAACCCATACCGAGTGGTCAGAATCGTTGTAGCCGCACATATAATACAATACATCTGGCTCCGGATGAGCTTTAATGAAAAAATCCGTAGCCCACTTTATTTCGTCCAAAATATCATCTAATTGACCTGATTTTTCAAAGGCTTGGCGATATTCATACACAGCCCATCCCAATTGACCTGCCGCATAGGACATAGGATGGGTGAATTTGATTCCATCCCCGGCATCAGCCCATCCTCCGGTAAGGTCCAGACCGACATCTTGGCCGTCAGTCATTGCCGCATCAGCCCGGTAGGGCAGAATGTAATCATCGGGCAAGTCTCCAAGACGGTTGGCTTTGTAAAAAAGAATTGCTTTTTGCAAAGCTTCTCCATAACTATAGTATGCTCCCCCCGAACGAGGTGAAGAAGCAGCCTGCACTTTTGATTCAAGAGCAGACGACGGCAGCAGTATAGCAGCCAAGAAGAATACCAGAACAGCCAGGGCAAATTTTTTGTGAAATTTGACCGATTTCGTTTTCTTCATTATTAATAATACCTCCCCTTAAACTTTACTTTTATTGTATTTAATATAAATTTCAAATGCGTAAGATATGAAAACTTCATTCTAAAATGTTTGCAAAGACAAATCAAAGTATATAGAAACGCGACCTTTATTTATTTCATATAAATTATATCATACACCAGTCGCTATCTTCAATTAAAACAGTAATATTTAACATTCAGTCTTGCCACACTGCCTCAAACACTAAAGAATTTCTGAAAGTATATCCGGGAAAATGGCAAGACTCCTTTTCAAAATCCCCTGCATATATGCAATGGAAATTCCGTAATTGGTGATAGGCACTTTCTGCTCCACGGCATATTTATAACGGTATTTCATTTCTCTTTCATTGAGCATGCAGCCGCCGCAATGCACAACCAATTTGTAGCCGGATAGATCTTCCGGAAACTCTGTACCCGATGTAAATTCAAAGTTCAACTGCTTTTTAGTATAATTATTTATCCATCTCGGAAGCTTCACCGTTCCTATATCATCGCACTGTCGGTGATGGGTGCACCCTTCGGAAATGAGAATGGTGTCACCGTCATTCATGGAATCTAGCGCTTTTGCCCCCTTTACTGCAATTTCGAGATTGCCCTTGTATCGCGCAAAAAGAATGGAAAATGAAGTAAGGTAAATATCCTCCGGTGTATCCGCCGATACCTTTTCAAATGCCTGACTGTCAGTGATGACAAGCTTCGGCTTCTTACCAAGGCTGTTGAGCGTATCCTTAAGTTCGTACTCCTTTACCACAATTGCAACAGCATTGGACTCTAAAATATCACGAATGGTCTGCTGTTGAGGAAGTATAAGACGGCCCTTGGGGGCTGCTTTATCAATAGGTACTACAAGTACAGCAAAATCCGAAGGATTAATTAGGTCACCGACTATTTTGTGCGTAATGTCCTCAGTAACAGCAAGAGCTGCGATTTTTTCCTTCAATTGCTCAATGTTGTATCCCGTTTTGGCACTAACATAAATTTCATTATTGTCTATTGCCTCTTCATGCTCTTTCAAATCTGCCTTATTGTAAACAACAACATACTTTATATCCTTCTTATTAAAGAGTTCGATCAATTTATCATCATCTTCCGATTTGCCGCAAGCAGCATCGATTACCAGCACGGCAACATCGGTTTTATTAAGTACCTGGCGACTTTTTCTTACCCGTAGTTCCCCCAGCGCTCCCTCATCATCAATTCCGGGAGTGTCGATTATCACAACCGGACCCATAGGCAAAAGTTCCATTGATTTGTAAACAGGATCAGTGGTTGTTCCTTTCACTTCTGAAACAACAGCTAGATCCTGACCTGTGACAGCATTTACAATACTCGATTTACCGGCATTTCTTTTTCCGAAGAATCCTATATGAACACGGTTTGCAGAGGGTGTTTCATTCAATCCCATGTCGATTACCTCCTATGCTCTTTTCTTTATATATTATCAGGTAAAAACCGTACATGTAAACCTTATTGTTATGGAAATTATAACGATGCAATATTGGTACTGAATTCTGCTTCTCAACATATAATGAATTATGTTATGTGCAATAAATATATAGAAAAGGAGAAATAGCCAATGCAGCTTTGTTACGGTGATAAGAATAATATAAGAATCTTGGAGGAAGCCAAATTCTGGAAAAGGCAAGAGTCAGAACACACTGTGGTCATCAGGAAAATTATACAAGATCTGGAGGATGAGTTTGTAGAAAAGCTGGATGAATACCAGAAGATTCTTAGTGCAACAGAGGCCACAATCTTGCAATATATTGAAAGGCTAAATAGATCTTGCTATGCAATGACCCCTGAATTAGTACAAAAAATTGCAAATATTATTGAAATTACTTTACGTCAAAGCGAAATCTTTGTAAACTTTTTGAATACTATGGCAAAAGAGAGCGAAGCAGTTAAAAACAATTTAACTGCCTCGGTTGTGATTAATCATATTATCAGAGAATCCGAATATTACATTGGCATTGCAAAGGCATATCTTAGCCATATTGCGTATAGATAATCAGGATTAAGGTTCTTTACCATAAACAAGTTTATTGGAAATATATACAGTTATCTTGTTCCAATCGGTATAATCTGAAGCCGATGAGTTGAAAGAATAATCATTTGACTGGGTATAGTTTGACCAGTCATCTTTTGAAAACCTTACCTGTACTTCAACACTTTCTCCAGATTCAAGGGTTCCTGCTCCGCCGGCAAATCCAACTTCAAGGTAGGCGTCCGCTCCATCTCTAGGTGAAGGAGCATCAAAAAAGTTCCCCGTAACATTTGAATTGCCGGCACTACTCCAATCACACCAGAAGTTTTGGGGAGTATCCCCATCTTTTGTATAATAATATCTAATCTTGACATCGGACAAGTTTATAGACTTTGCGCCATTGTTGGTTATTTTAAATTTTGGATTAATACCGTTTGTTGAAGCTCCTGCATTCCCGGTTGCATATTGCAATGACACCCCTCCTTTATTGCCCTGTTCTTTATCCTTTATACTATTCTGCCCGGCAGGGGTGTTAAAATCAGCTGCAGGCTTTTCTGTGTATTTTGTTGCAAGTTCCGAATCATTTTTTACTGTAGAAGTTGCCTTAGGGAAAGCATCATTTTTTGAAGGATTTTTCGCTGGTGAACCCGGTTCCTTTCCAAATACCAACACCCCGGTATCATATACCGGAATATACTCAGATTTTACAACTGCTCCTGCCGATAGGCCTTGATATGAGTAATCGTTTTCGGAATTTAGCACTGTGCCTTCGGGTGCGGAAATTCTAAATTGCACTTCCTTCTTGTATGCTGATTGTCCCCCGGGATATATTTTGGTTCCCGATAAATCCACCTCCACATAATAAATATTATCTTTGTAGTGTTTGACATCAGATAGCTTTGCTCCCTGATTATAGCTGGAACTTACTGTTAAGTTGCTTGCAGTATTGCCTGCACCACCAAGCTCTTGAAGGTCGATAAAATATCTAAAGGATAAATTCTCACAAACTCTTGCAGGCCAGCCCGACTTGTTATTCACCACTGCTTTTATTTCAATGAAATTGTTCCCCGAAGCATTTATGCCTGCTTCAACGAATATTTCATCCTCGAGAATCTCTTCTATACCGCTAAATTTGGGATCGGGGCTTCCACCATAAAGCTTATACATTTTTGCAAGCAAACCGACAAAACCCGCATTGTAGTCACAGGCCACTTCATTATTGACATAATTGCTGATATCATCCGTATAGTTATCCGAGTTATCAGGTCCCCCCACAAGGGCACCATAGAGAACATGCCTGTGCTCAGAAGGTTCCATCTGGCTATCTGCCCATGAACCATGAGCCGTTCTGTGATGAGGCCTTTTCGTTGAATTTTCCCCAAAGCCGACAACAAAGCTTTGCCCTGTGCTCCCCAAGGCATAATCAGCCTGACTTCTTGCAAACTCCAAATAATTCTTTGCCTTATCTTTATCACCATTTTCCCAGTCGGAATAAACACATGCCAAAAATGCCGTTGTGGTTGCATATCTCAATGCTCCCCATTGGTCAAGCCATGCCAGTCCTTTCGGAGTATACGCAACTCTTTCTCCATTATATCCGGTGGTCCACCAATCAAGGTGCCTTTCTATTGACTCTTTATATATTCCATTATCATTCTTAATTTTCGCCAAAAGAAGATAAGTGCCATAGGTCACGTCATCCCAGCATTGGGCCCACTTGTACTTTGGTGTGTTGGTCTGCGGCTCATATCCCCATTTATCAGAATAGCTTTCAGCCTTTTCTAAATAGGAGGAATCATCGGTAGCCAGATAGAGCCATGCAGCCGCCCAAGAAAGCTCATCATAAAATCCGCTCCATGAATCATAGAAACCATTGGCTGCGGTATAGCCTTCATCGCTTTTGGTGGTATCTGCAAATTCAAATAGTTCTTTTGCATGTTTCAAGCATTCTTTTGAGTATTCTTTATCCACCTTTTTAAATATTATTGATGCTACTGCCAAAGCCGCTGATGTCTCCGCCGAAACTGCAGAACCGGGCGATGATTTGTCAACTTTATACGAAGGTCTTTCCATAGGCAGTACTTCGGCCGGACCCCACCATGCGTGATCGGCATGTCCGTCACCTACTTGGTAATAGTATACATCCTTCTGTGGATGACATTTGATAAGATAATCACAAGCCCATTTTATGTTATTCAATATATGGTTATACTGTCCGCTTTGCTTAAATGCTTCTTCGTATTCATATACCGCCCAGCCCAGCATAGCCGCCGAATAAGACATGGGCAAATTAAACTTTGCATGGTCTCCTGCATCATACCACCCGCCGGTAAGATCAATTCCTGCATCTTTTCCGTCGTCAAGCCCAGAATCTCCGCGCCAATTCAGACGAAGAGTTGATGGATCGAGCTTTCCGGACCTTTGACACTCGTAGAAGAAAATTGCTTTCTGCAACGCTTCCCCATAGTTAAACTCACCAGTGGCCGGAGGCTGCTTCGGGATCTCCTCTTGAGGTAAATATTCGCTATTCTTATTTCTCCCTGCCAAATCATCATTGGCTTTTAAACCGGACTCATCCGGAGTATTGGAAGATTCCCGCGCCCAAGGATTTGTAAACAATAGGACAGTGCCCAAAATCACAAAAACTGCAAGCGCTAAAAGAACTTTTCTTCTTTTCAATATGTCAATCAGCCTCATGGTATCCTTTTCCCCCCACAGCAATTAATAGAAATAGACTTATCAATTTAATTCAATAAAGCTATATTTATCCGCACTATTAGTTTATTATAACATATGAACCTCGTCAAATTCGATAAAGTCTAAAAGTCAACTATTGTCGACAATTATCCCCTCATTAAGTTTATGATGGATTTAGAATAATAACCCATAAAAAAACAGAGTGAACACTAATGCCCACTCTGCTTTATGTATGCTTAATATTTTCCAAATTCATTGTCAGATAACAGTATTTTTTGCTTCAAATCCGAAATATCATTTTCTGATGCTCCCATATTATCAATATACCTCATGTCTTTTTCCTTGTTGGGATTATTCGGTTGCTTCTTTTCCGTATACTCTCCCAGCATCTTCATAATTTCAGGGCTAAGCTCCTTATACCTGTTGTATGTCATCTTTCCCATGTTTTTTAACTTAAACTTGGCAACGGACTGTTTCAGGAATTCAGCCTGGCTGTACAGCTCTTCACTTGCAGCTGCACTCTCTTCCGATGTAGCTGAGTTGGTCTGCACAACATGGGATACCTGCGCAATTCCCTGATTTATCTGCGTAATGGCTGCAGCTTGTTCATTGGAGGCAACAGCTATGTCATTAACCAACGAAGCTGCTTTTGATACGTCCTCCACTATCTTATAGAGGGCTTCGGCAGTTTCCCGGGCTATCTTTGTACCATTTTCAGTTCTCTTAATTGTTCCCTCAATCAGTTCCGTAGTTTCTTTTGCTGCATTAGCAGACCTGGCTGCAAGATTTCTCACTTCTTCCGCCACAACCGCAAATCCTTTGCCGTGCTGACCAGCTCTTGCCGCTTCAACCGCAGCATTAAGAGCAAGAATGTTGGTCTGGAAGGCTATTTCATCTATTACTTTGATAATTCTGGAGATATTTGAAGAAGAATTATTGATTTCCTCCATGGCATTGAGCATGTCAGCCATTTGCTTATTTCCCTGCTCCGCATTACTCCGGGCAATTTCAGCCAGTTCATTAGCCTGATTTGCATTCTGGGCACTGAGTTTTGTCTGTGTTGATACTTGCTCGAGGGAAGCTGTCAACTCTTCTATTGAACTAGCCTGTTCGGTAGCTCCCTGTGAAAGCTGCATACTTGAATCCGATACTTGTTTTGACCCTGATGCCACCTGTCCTGCAACTTCGTTGATATTCGAAAGAACCTCGTTATTGGTTTCAACCATTTCGCTAAGCTTTTTACCCAGCAGGTCTTTGTCTGATTTGACTTTGACATCAACAGTCATATCACCGGCAGCAATCTTTTCTACCACATAAGCCTGCTCTCGAATATTCTCTACCATGCCTTTGAAGGATTCTACCAACTTTCCAATTTCATCCTTGGTCTCAGCCTTGATATCTACATCCACGTCTCCTAGGGCCAGTCTGTCAGCAGCATCAACCAATTTCGCGATAGGTTTGCTGATTATTCTGGATATAAATACTCCCAGGGCAATAGCTATTAATACACCTACAAATACCACCATTATCATTATTGTTGAGGCACTTGATGCGATCCTCTTATTTTCATCCACTCTTGCTTTAGCTGCAGTGGAGTTATATTCCATTAAGACTTCAAGAGCATCCCTCAGCGTATCGCCAGCTTCAGCCATATCTCCGAGAAGTAACGTTTGTGCCTCTTCCATCTGCCCCAATTTAACAAGTTCCATTTCTTTGTTAACCGTAGATTTATACTTTTCCCATTTGGGCCCTAATTCGTCAAACAGTTTGCGGTCGGTATCATTTGTAATTGCATCCTCATACAGACTTAAGTATTTTCCAACATTTACAATATGTTCTTCAATTTTTACCATAGATTCTTTTTGCTTCGCTGAATCATCAAACAACATCATTCTTGCTGCATTAAACCTCATGCGTTGAAACTGCAAAGCAGCTTCAGCAATGTAGTTGATACCCATTGTGTTATCCTCATACAGTTGCACATCCGCTTGGCTCATATTATTGATGTTTACGAGAGCAACACCGCCGACAACTCCTGCAATCACTGCAAGCACTAAAAAAGCTATAATTAATTTTGCTGATATTTTCAAATCATAATACCATCGCATTATATAATCCTCCTTGATCTTATATTGCATTCCTTTGGCATTTCATTTCTTTAATCCATAAGAAGTTTCTCACAATCCAGTATCAGCTTAACCTCACTTCCGGTCTTGCCTATTCCTTTAATAAACTTATTCTCGCTTTCGTTAAAATCAGGGGGAGTAACAATCTCCTCGTTCGGAATGGACATCACCTCCCATACGCTGTCTACAATCAGTCCAACGAGAATATTGTCAGAGTCAATAACAATTATACAAGTTCTATCGTCATACTCTTTGAATTCTTTGCCGAATCTCAATCTGACATCCATTACGGGTATTATCTTTCCGCGCAGATTTATTATCCCCCGAATATACCCCGGTAAATCGGGCACTTCTGTGATAGATTGAATTCCAATAATCTCTGTAACATACTTAATTTCAATCCCATAATATTCCTTTCCAAGGATAAACGTCAAATACTTATCTTTCTGAGTTTCTTCTTGTCGCAACTCTAATTCGCTAGTTAGTGTTTCAGTCATTCCTTTTCACCTCCTTGTACGATTTACCCAGCTATTATTATCAGTGACTTTTACCACTGTTCGACCCAACTAACGTAAAATATGGTTTGTTAGCAGATAATTACAACATCACAAATATTTGGTTGCAAATAAACCGTATGAGGTTAATTGCTTCACTAATAGGGTTATCCCCCACCGAATTCGCTGCGTATATCTAGATGGCGCAAATGCCCCCCAAAAGTAATTAAACTGTCATCAATTTGTTACTATGGATAAATTGACCTTTTGAATCTACTAAGATTTTCTTTCACATAAATATTAGGATAGGTATTTTGAATTATGAAAAGACAATGATTTATTTTCAATCATTTCCAAAAATATAATTCTCTTGACAACCTGCACAATTCTGATAACCAAAGATAATTTTATTGAAAGCTTATCGAAATACTGTGTCGACAAGTTATCGCTCCTTTCAATGCTATAAATAATATGCAGATATTGCCAAGCATTTGTGCAACGGTAAAGACTTTATGTTTATTTCACAATTAATATTTATTCTACATAAATAATAAACTTCCTTCTTACTTTTAAAATTCTTACATAATTCTCATACAAGTAAAGATTGCCGATTATTTATAAGAACTGTTATAACAGTTACGATAACCTCTGTCAAAACAAATGCCATCCATACTCCTGTCATTTCCCACATCCTGCTTAGTAAAAGAACAAGAGGAACAATAATAATACAACCTCGTGCAACAGAAATGATAAATGCATACCTTGCCTGCTCAGTAGCACTTAAATACATTGCCATAATTAAATTGATTCCTGCAAAGAAAAAACCGATAAAATAGATTCTAAGTCCGGTTTTTGTAATACGGGCAATTTCCAAATTCTGCTCACCATTGAAGATATTGATAATATTGTCCGCATAAAAAAACATTCCCAAATATATAACTGTCGCTATCGTAAGTGAGGTGAACAGAGCGTATTTCAGCACTTCTCTAATTGCCTTGTAGTTTTTCAATCCATACTCTTTGCTGACAAGGGGCTGTATCCCCTGCGCAATTCCCGAAAAGACTGCAATTCCCACAAGTGCTATATTGGCAACAATTCCATAAGAAGCGACACCCAAGTTACCCCTAAGCCCCAAAATCACCAGATTAAAGGTTATAAGGACAACAGAGGAAGACACCTCAGTGATAAAAGAAGATAACCCCAAACTAAACACATCACATATAGAAGACCAAGGCATTCTGCTTTGAATATATCTAAAGTTATTTTTCCTTTTAATAAAATGAATTGACAATATGCCTATGCTGATTATTGGTGCAAGACATGTTGCAAATGCGGCACCGAACATTCCCATTCCAAGGGGAAACATGAATACATAATCCAAAATAATATTGGAAAAGCTCCCTGTCAGCATTGCAATCATTGATAAATTCGGATTATTATCATTACGTATAAAAGCAAGCAAAATGTTATTTACGATAAAAAACGGGGCAAAGCATAGTATTGTCGTGAGGTATGTTTTAGTCATCGGTAATGTGGACATATCAGCACCTAAAATTGAAGCCAAAGACCTCGAACCAAATATACCGATAATTGCAAAGATAACTCCTATAATCACACCTAATTTTAAACAAGTGGAAAATACTATGTCTGCATCCTTTTCTTCATTTCGGGACTTTAATATACTGTATCTTGCAGCTCCGCCAATTCCAATCATCAATCCGACGCCATGGATTAAACTGTATATCGAAATAGAAAAATTAAGTGCAGCTATACCTATTGATCCCAATGCTTTTGATATAAAAAATGTATCTGCTAAAATATAACAAGAAAGTCCTATCATTCCGAGGACATTTAAGCTCACATACTTTATGAAATCTCTAAATATATATCTCTCCATCTAAAACCCTCCATTAAGATAAAAGCTCGGGACATCGATTCCCTTCTCTTTACCTCTTTCATTTCACTCCAAGGGGCTAAATCAAAAAAGGTGTTCCGAACATTCCTTCTAAGACCTAACGGAATGTTTCAGAACACCTGAAATTCTTTACCCGGTGGCAAAGACTAGGCTTACTTTAAAAAGCATTATTAATTCTAATATAGTTTTCACGGTATGTCAATATACTTGCATCAGCCACATTTTACTTAATAATAAGTTCTTTCGGAAGAGCTTCGTTTTTCATAAGATGCCACATTCTATCTATATATGAAAGGGTGTAAAAATTCTCATAATAATGATAGTAGTATGATCCCTTAGTTGTCATAATGTATTGATTCTTTTCCTTCCTGACAAATCCCAATATCCTTGCAAGGATAATCTCAAACCCATAATTGCGCTCAAGACTCTCACCGAAAAACTCTCGAAAATCTATCGGGCTTACCCTCATCGAATATGCTGTCCAGAATAGGTAATAAACCATTCTTTGTCTTAGAGTAAAATTTAGCGTCAAAGCGGTAGGCAAATTATCACTTTTGATCCTCCTCTGATATTCCTTTATATCAAAAGTATTTATCTTGAAACGATCTTTAAGCAAGGTAGTCGCCGAGCAGCCAAAACCAAGAAAATTCTCCCGGGTCATAGAGGAGTACTTTGATGTCCCATTCTTTGAAAACGTCCAGATAGAATCACGAACATATCCTCTCTCCTTGCAATAGTCCACAATTTCATACAACAGCTTTTTCTTTCTCCTGTTGCTCATTTTTATAAAATTCCGGTCTGTGAAGGTGAAATCTATAAACGGGTAGATTGCAATGTGATTCGCACCATTATTGAAAGCAGTTTCAATATCATTTTTTATATTTTCAATTGTTTGGCTGGGTAATGCAAAAATAAAATCCATTGAAACCGTTTCAAAACGCACCCTCTTGAGCGCTTTGAACATTTCGTCATAATCGAATTCTTCCCTTCCCAAAAGCTTCAAATACTTTTCCTGGAATGCTTGGATTCCGATACTGATTTTTGATACTCCGGCAGCTTTTAGGATTGCAAGGGTTTCTTCAGTTACGTCCTTAGGATGAAGCTCCAGACCTATTCCTTCGGTTATGGTAAAGTATCTTTCAATCCGTTTGATAATACAGTCTATATCATTTAAAAGCAGTGCAGGAGTTCCACCCCCAAAGTAAAGGCTTGTAACTTGCTTTTTATCTATGCCGACAGTACTGCCCACCATGTCAATCTCCTTCAGCAATGCTTCAATATATTGTTCTGCTAAGGCTTCATCGTATACGACCTTGCAATAGGGACAAAAACTGCATAGTGATCTGCAAAACGGAATATGAACATACAATCCGAGACCTTTTGTGTCTTGATAATCCAACATATTATCATATTCATTTGTAAAATGAAACGGCTTAAACGTTCTTGTCAGCCATGCTCTTGTCAATGTGGTTATTACGCCCATATCCGTTCAACCTTTCATTAAATATATCTTAAATATGTCCTAAGCATATCAATGGCTATCTTGATTTTTCCGCTAAACACAAGAGTGTACTCAGCCGCAAAGAAATATCCGCACTTTTCACAAAGCCCCGGAACATCAATACATCGTCCGCATACAGTTAACTTTCCGTTTTCCATAACAACACACTGATGGCAAGGAGTCGGAAAACTATTGTCAACAATATAAGGAAAGGCAGATTTCAGATTAAAAACAGGATAGCCCATATCTATCAGCTCGCTTATTGTATCACAACAATTCTTTTTTTCATCAATACTCAATTCCAGTTCTTCAGTATCGGGATATGGAGTGTGAAAATTGAAAGATACAGCTTTAACTGCAGGCTTATTTTTTGCGACATCACAAACTTGTCGGATACAAGTCTGATTGATTTTGTTGATTGCCATATATAAGCAAATATTATCCGATGCAGCTTCATCAATATTCTTCATTATAGTGTCATATGTATCCCCGCGGATAATGTTATGTCTCTCTCTGTCACCATCGAGACTTAGCAGTATTAAATCCGCCTCGGGCAAGTTAAGCTTATAAGTTCCGTTGGTAACTACATTAACAATATAAAATCCCATTTCCTTTGCTTCTCTTACCAAGTCACGCAGAGTTTTATTTTCACTACTCCAAAGAAAGGTTTCCCCACCGCAAAAGAAAAGAATCCTTATTCCTTGTTTATACATATATTCCATTTCACGTCTTATATTCGTATATGAATATACTACAGAAGTTATATTATTCACAGAGCAATGTTTACAATGCAAATTACATTTGTCTGTAAGAATAATCGTTCCTAAAATGGCCTTTTTTCTACGAAAAAGAATAGTACTGATTCCAAATGCTCCAAGCTTTATCAGATGATTTATTTTCATATCAGCCTCACAAAATGTAATTTAAGACCTCTCTTACTTTAAACATACCAAACCATCAATTAGAAATCAAGTAGAAAGAAGTATGGGCCAATCATTACTGACTGGCCCTTTATTTATTATTTCATATTTTATTTAGTCCATAAACAATTTTATATCGTCCTCAACAGTGCCTATACCTGCAATACCGAAATTCTCCACCAGAACCTTTGCCACATTCGGCGAAAGGAATCCCGGCAATGTAGGCCCAAGATGGATATTTTTCACACCCAAGTACAGGAGAGCCAAAAGCACTATAACAGCCTTCTGCTCATACCACGCTATATTAAATGCAATCGGAAGCTGGTTGATATCGTCCACTCCAAATACCTCTTTAAGCTTAAGTGCAATAACTGCCAGCGAGTATGAATCGTTGCACTGACCGGCATCCAACACTCTCGGGATACCACCGATATCTCCTAATTTCAACTTGTTATAACGATATTTAGCACAACCTGCCGTCAAGATTACAGTGTCTTCCGGAAGCTTTTGGGCAAACTCGGTGTAATAATCTCTAGACTTCATGCGTCCATCACAGCCAGCCATAACAAAGAACTTTTTGATAGCTCCCGATTTGACAGCTTCAACCACTTTATCGGCAACAGCCATTACCTGATTGTGGGCAAATCCCCCCACAATGCTTCCTGTTTCGATTTCATCAGGAGCTGGTAAAGTCTTCGCAAGCTCAATAATCTCCGAAAAGTCCTTTTTACCGTTTGCATCGGCTTCAACATGCTTGCATCCGGGGAAACCCGACGAGCCGGTCGTAAATATTCTCCTTCTAACCTCTTCGCTCTTAGGAGGTACAATACAGTTTGTGGTAAACAGAATAGGTCCGTGGAAGGACTCAAATTCACCCACCTGTTTCCACCATGCATTCCCGTAATTGCCCACGAAATTGTCATACTTTTTGAAAGCCGGATAGTAGTGGGCAGGCAGCATTTCGCTGTGGGTGTATACATCTACTCCTGTTCCTTTTGTCTGCTCTAAGAGCTGCTCAAGATCGGTCAAGTCATGCCCCGAGATAAGTATAGCAGGGTTCTTTCTAACACCGATATTTACCTCGGTAACTTCCGGGTTGCCAAATCTAGATGTGTTTGCCTCATCAAGGAGTGCCATAACCTTTACACCGTATTCACCGGTTTTCAGCGTCAGCCCGACAAGGTCATCAACTGAAAGTGTATCATCTAGAGTAGCCGCCAAAGCCTCATAAATAAAGCCATAGATTTCCTGGCGTTCTTTTCCGATATTTTTTGCATGTTCGGCATAGGCTGCCATACCCTTGACACCGTAAGTAATCATTTCCCTTAAGGAACGCACATCTTCGTTTTGGGTGGCCAATATGCTTACCGAATCTGCTTTTTCAAGCATTGATTCCCTTGTATCTACAGAAAAGACCGCCGCATCGTGAAGACTCGCTGTTTGTATGGATTTTTTCATTTCGTCCCTAATGGCAAGCATCTTTCTTATCTGTTTTTCAATTGAACCATCGTCAAAATTTGCGTTGGTAATAGTCATAAACAGACTGTTCAATACTTCATAATTTGCATCGCCAAGCTTATCGACATCAACCTTTCCCTTGGTAACGATATTTGAAATACCCTTAACAATATAAATCAAAAGATCCTGAAGTTTTGCAACTTCCTCATTCTTACCGCACACCCCACGTACTGTGCAGCCCTTTCCTCCCGCAGTTTCCTGACATTGATAACAAAACATTCCCATTGCTTTTCCTCCTTTAATGCTTTTTATTTTATTTTCATAAAATTATTTACTCAAGAATCTGCCCATCCGTCGAAATTGTTACTACCTGCCACGGTATGAATTTTCCACTATTCATAAGTGCTCTTTTAACCGCATTTTCGATGCCGCCGCAGCACGGAACCTCCATCCTTACAACAGTGACACTTTTGATACTGTTGTTTTTGATAATTGCCGTCAGCTTATCGGTGTAATCTCCTTCATCCAGCTTTGGACAACCAATCAGGGTTATTCTATTCTTTATAAACTTGTTGTGGAAATCGCCGTAGGCATATGCCGTGCAGTCAGCTGCAATCAAAAGATTTGCATCTGTAAAATACGGTGCATTGACCGGTGCAAGTTTAATCTGGACAGGCCACTGGGAAAGCTGGCTTGTATTTTCATTGACCTCGGTACGGACAGGTTTACTTTCATTTTCCCTATTGATAGTCTTAAGTTGCGTACCGGGACATCCGCAAGGCAAACTTTCTTTCTGCTTTTTTATCATGTTTTCCTGCACAGCGGCTTCGTCATACTCTGCTGCTTCACGTTCCTCAAAAGTTATAGCTCCCGTAGGACAAACCGGCAGGCAATCTCCTAAGCCATCACAATAATCATCCCGCATTAGTTTTGCCTTTCCGTTTACCATTCCTATGGCTCCTTCGTGACAAGCATTTACACACAATTCGCACCCTGTGCATTTATCTTCATCAATTTTAATTATTCTACGAATCATCTTATTACCCTCTTTCATCTTATTTTTTTCATTAACTTTCTCATTGACTTTATGTTTTAAGTTTACTATACTGAGAACAATAAGTCTGTTGGAAATCCAACAAAAAGAGGTTATTATGAAAAAATATTTGGAAATTTTAAAAAAAGTCAACTTATTTAAAGGAATTGAAGAATCGAACCTGCTCTCACTTATGTCTTGCTTGTCAGGAAAACTTATGCATTATGAAAAAAATCAGACCGTTTTTATGAGCGGTGAAACCATTAACTCTTTTGGAATAGTTTTGTCAGGCCAGGTTCAGATTGTCCAAGAAGATTATTACGGCAATAGAAGTATCCTCGCCAATATAGGCGTAGGCAATTTGTTTGCGGAATCCTTTGCCTGTGCCCAAATAGAAATGCTTCCGGTCAGCGTAATTGCAACCACCGAAAGCGAGCTTCTTTTTATCGATTGCCGCAAGATTGCCAATCCATGCGCAACCGCCTGCTCTTTCCACAGCCAACTGATTCAAAACTTGTTACATATTACTGCGATGAAAAATATATCCTTGACACAGAAAATTGAGTTTATTTCAAAGCGTACCACTCGGGAAAAGCTTATAGCCTATCTTTCCGCTGAAGCGCAGAAGGCCGGAAGCAATTGCTTTTGCATTCCATTCAGCCGTCAGGAACTTGCCGATTACCTGTCAGTTGATCGAAGTGCAATGTCGGCAGAGCTTAGCAAGCTAAGAAATGAAGGGATTTTAAAGTATAAGAAAAACAATTTTGAACTACTATAAACTATAATTATTTATCCTCATCCTCTTTAATAAGATCTTCTATATGCTGTTTTGCTTTTGGAGATAATGCATCGCTTAGATAATTGCGGTCCATTCCATGCATTGGGCGATATTCCTGCCTTATTCTTTCATTAGCTGCTTCAAGCTCAGCCTTTAATTCTCTGGCAGATAATAAAGAACATCCTTCTCCCCTTACAATCATCTGCTGCAAACCATCGGATGTAGCAACTGTAATGTTATAGTTTTTCTTGTTCTCATGGGCAAATTTTTCAATATACTGATCCGCCGTTTGTGCCTCTCTTGTGTACACCATATGGATATTATAATAATCTATTACTTCTTCGCGATGCCCCTCAACACGGTAAGCATCAAATACGACTATAATATGATATTTTCGAATCCACTGATAATTGCTTAGCAAGTCAAGCAATTTCATTCTTGCACTATCCATATTCTCATCTGCAAGCCCTTTTAGTTCAGGCCACGCATAGATAATATTATAACCGTCCACAAGGAGATACTCTTCTTTTCTTTCCTCCTGTCTTTTTATATAAGTGACAGGTTTATAGTATCTTTCTCCTGCTGCTTTTTGCTTCTTCCAGATAGACTTTCTTCCCTGGTTTGCATAGAAGGTTTTATTCATAATTTGATCGATTTCTTCCAAGCTTATCGCTTCTTCTTTTGAATATGAGGTCCTGTCTTTATTTAAATCCTCCGTATCATCCTTCTTTTGGAAATAGCTTTCAACATGCATGTAATTCTTTACCTCAAACCAATCGACCAAAAAGCTACCTCCATGGGCACAAAATACAGAGCCCGTAGGATTTTGCACATCCCTTTCCGAATCATATCCTATACGTTCTATAACCTCCTGCGCATTATGGCATGGTTCGTACCCTTTCAAGCTGCAAAAAAGCCTGCCAAGGCCTTTTGTATAGGCTACAACCTCTTTCTGATAATTCCTCATAGTGACAACGGGAGCACTGCCTAAAAGAACTGCCATCTCGCCATTTATCTGTGATATTTCGCATGTTCCGTGCATTTTCTCAATATCCATCATAGCTCTTCCTACCATTTTTTCAGGCACTTCCAGTTGAAAAGCATAATAGGGCTCCAGCAGTATGGATTCTGCCTCTTTTAGCCCCTGACGCACCGCACGATAGGTAGCCTCTCTGAAGTCACCTCCTTCTGTATGTTTGTTGTGTGCTCTGCCGGATACCAAAGTAATCTTCATATCTGTAATGGCCGAGCCCGTCAAAACCCCTTTATGGACTTTTTCTCCAAGGTGGGTTAAAATAAGCCTTTGCCAACTTTTACCCAAGACATCTTCATTGCATTGGGCTCCGAACCTAAGACCGCTCCCCCGTTCCCCCGGCTCCAATAACAGGTGAACCTCCGCATAATGCCTCAGTGGCTCAAAATGTCCCACCCCTTCAACAGCATTGCCAATAGTCTCTTTATATACAATCCTTCCGTCGTCAAAATCCACTTCAACACCAAAGCGGCTTCGTATAAGGCTTTGCAGAATCTCAATCTGCACCTCCCCCATTACCTGCACCATGATTTCCTGCAACTGTTCATCCCAGGCTATGTGAAGCTCCGGCTCCTCATCTTCAATTTGACGCAGCTTAGGTAACATTACTCTCGGGTCACAGCCTTCCGGAAGTAAAACTCGATACCTCAGCACAGGTTCCAATAGCGGTGCTACTGAAGCCTTTTCAATCCCAAGGCCGTCTCCCGGTTTGGATTGGGTGAGCCCTGTTACCGCAAATACAGTTCCTGCATCCACTTCACTTACTGCCTCAAATTTCTCTCCGGAATAGATGCGGATTTGATTCACTTTCTCTTCCCAGACGCCATTTGTCAACACATCTTTTACTTTGAGTTTTCCGCCTGTCAGCTTCATATGGGTAAGACGGTTGCCCTGTTCGTCCCTTGTTATTTTAAATATCTTGGCTCCGAATTCATCAGGATAGCGAGGAATTATAGCATATTTTTCAATACCCTCGATAAACTCCTCAATGCCTTCCAATTTTAAAGCTGAACCGAAAAAACAGGGAAATACTTTTCTTTCCTTGACGGCAATACTAATCTGTGAATCCTCAATATGCCCGTTTTCCAGATAGGTTTCCATCAATATTTCATCACACATAGCCAACTGGTCATAAAAGGCTTCTGTCTCAACTTCTCTAAATTCTATGCATCCATCATCCAACTGCTTTTTTATTTCGTTAATTAACTTGTCCTTATTTGTGTCCTTTTGATCCATTTTATTGACGAATAAAAACACCGGTATCTTATAGATTTCAAGAAGATGCCAGAGGGTTTTGGTATGTCCCTGCACTCCATCAGCACCACTAATCACTAAAATGGCATAATCCAGCACTTGAAGTGTTCTCTCCATTTCTGCTGAAAAGTCCACATGCCCCGGAGTATCCAACAAGGTAATCCGGGTATTATCTATTTCAAAGATGGCTTGTTTGGAGAAAATAGTGATTCCCCTAGCTCTTTCCAATTCATAGGTATCTAAATAGGCATCTTTATTGTCTACTCTTCCTAGCTTTCTTATTTTCCCGCTTACATATAGCAAACTCTCTGATAATGTTGTTTTTCCAGCATCGACATGGGCTAATATTCCAATTACTATTTTTTTCATATTCTTTTCTCATTTCCTGATCGCTTCTCATCGATTTGCATTAAGACAAACCGGTTCAGTGCAAGCTTTATTATACTACAGTAAAGTTATTTTTGTAAATGTAGAGGCGTCTAGTGCCCCCAATCACATAATTGAATAATTGATATTATCTTATGAATATGCTAAAATTTTATTATTACAGAAAGTTACACATCTTTACATAACAACAGACAATGATTAATAAAATAACTTACTTTCCGGTACTATTTTTCATCAATTTCTCAATAGCATAGTTTCTTTCATAGACACAAAAAAAGTAGAATTATCAGTATTATTATAATGAAATTATTATTTAAGGGGTGTATTATTTATGAAGAAAGTTTTAGGCCAAGCACTGTGCCTACTGACAACGCTGGCAATGGCATTTTCCGTTCTTTTAGCCATACCTGTTTCAACTTACGCAGCCGATACCCTTCCTGTAAACGTTGAAGCTGAAGATTGTACTCTTGGCAATGGTGCTGTCATTACCACCAATGTCTACGGTACTCAATATCCCGGGTATTCCGGCGATGGATTTGTATGGGCATCCAACTCAGGCACAATAACCTTGGAAGTTACAGTTCCCGAAAACGCTATGTATGAGCTTTCAACAAGATGCTGGATGTATCTTGGCGCTGAGGGTGAGACCAGAATGCAGGTCGTCAGCGTCAATGGCAAATCATATAGCAACTATTTTATCCCTAATCAAGGCAAATGGATTGATTACAGTTTTGGATACTTCTATCTTGAAGCAGGTAAAACAACCATTGAGATTGGTTCCTCCGGAAGTTGGGGTTTTATACTGTACGACACAATAACCTTTGACTATGCCGATATGCCTGACCATATAATTGATCCAACTCCATGCGATCCAAAAGCAACTGCTGAAACAAAAGCTCTCATGAAATATCTTACCGGTGTATACGGAAAATATGTTATTTCCGGCCAACAGGAGATTTATGGCAACGGAAATGACGGTAATATGGAACTTGAATTTGAATACATTTATGACAAGACAGGCAAATATCCTGCAATCAGAGGTTTTGATTTTATGAACTACAATCCTCTGTATGGATGGGAAGACGGTACAACAGAACGTATAATTGACTGGGTAAAAAACCGTGGCGGTATTGCAACTGCTTCCTGGCATATTAATGTCCCCGCTGATTTTACAAGCTATACACCGGGTGACCAACTGGATTGGACAAACTGTACATACAAACCTACAAAAAGCTTTGATACAGCCAAATGCCTTGATAAAACATCAAAGGAATACACATATTTGATGATGGCAATTGAAGATCTCGCCGAGCAGCTTCTCATTCTTCAGGATGAAAACATTCCTGTGCTTTTCCGTCCTTTCCATGAAGCTGAAGGCTACAATAACACTGATGGTTCCGGAGCATGGTTCTGGTGGGGTTCCGGTGGTGCAGAAGTTTACAAAGAACTATGGAAGCTTCTTTACACTACCCTTACTGAAGAATACGGCCTCCATAATTTAATATGGGAAGTAAATCTTTATACATACGCCAATTCCTTTGAGTGGTATCCTGGTGATGAGTATGTGGATATTGTTGGATATGATAAGTATGAAGGTTCTCCCAACACTTGGGGCACCAGTGCTGCAACAACATTATTTCTCTCCCTTGTAGATTACACAAACGATACAAAGATGGTTGCATTGACTGAAAATGACGTTATTCCCGATATTCAAAACATAGTTAACGAAGGAGCTTGGTGGCTGTATTTCTGCCCATGGTATGGCGAATTCCTTACCAGTTCGAGATTCAACGATCCTGTACTTCTAAACACTATCTACAACAGTGAATATGTAATTACCTTAGATGAACTTCCCGAAAACCTTTATGAACACGATCCAATACCAGATATTACCTATGGTGATTTGAATAATGATGGAAAGATAAATTCAACCGACTTATCTATAATGAAAAGATATCTTTTGAAAATAATTTCAAAATTTGATGTTCCTGAAGAAGCAGCAGACTTAAATGGTGACGGTTTAATTAATTCTACTGATTTCACTATATTGAAAAGATTTTTGCTTAAAATAATAACAGAATTTCCTGTCGCCAAAAAGTAATTAATTTATTAAGTAATTGTATATTTTGCTATAGTAAAAAAGTACCCTTTGTCAATTAGCTCGAAAAGTCTAAAGGGTACTTCTTTTTTGACCTGTTTCGGTTAATATACCAACCGTGTTAATTCTATTTTCTTTCCTTTAACAAATCACGTATTTCTGTAAGCAACAGCTCTTCTTTAGAAGGTTCCGGTGCCTTCGGTTTTTCTTCCTCTTTTTTCTTAAAAGCAAACAACAATTTCATCATAAAGAAAATAGAAAAGGCTATAATTAAGAAATCTATTACTGACTGTAAAAACTGTCCGTATTTGAGGGAAAGCTCTGCAACATCTTCCGCAGCCGGTTTAATGACCAGCTTCAACGATGTTAGGTCAATACGCCCCAGAATAATTCCGAGCAAAGGCATAATAATATCATCTACTAAAGATGATACAATTTTACCAAAAGCCCCACCAATTATGACACCTATAGCCAAATCAATCACATTGCCCTTTAAGGCAAATTTTTTAAAGTCTTTAAGCATAACACATAATCCTCTCTTATTTTCTTATTATATTACCATTAATTCGAGCCAAATTACAAGCTCATACAAAAGCAATACTATAAATCAATCTGTATATTATTGTTGACAAATATCATTTTATCATCTAATTATTTTATCGGATAAAAAAGATAGAATTCAATTTCTCTATTGGGCTGTCCTTTGCTTTTCTTCTATAGTATTATTTGATAAAATATTCATACACGTTCTTTGCGATTTGGTAATTTTGAATTTCAATGAAAGAAGGATCACTAATGCATGAAGAAATACTGGAAAAACTAAAAAATATTGAAGAGGAAAACGATATCAATATCCTCTATGCTGTCGAATCCGGCAGCAGAGGATGGGGTTTTGCATCTAAAGACAGCGATTATGATGTACGGTTTATATATATTCATCCCACTGACTGGTATCTTTCCATTGAAGACAAAAAGGATTTTATTGAGCTTCCAATTAACGACCTATTGGATATAAACGGCTGGGATATCACAAAGGCATTACTGCAGTATAAAAAGTCAAATCCTACATTAATGGAATGGCTGAGTTCACCTATTGTTTACAGGGAAAGTTTCAGTACCGCGCAGAAAATGAGAGAATTACTGCCGTCCTACTTCTCACCTGTACCAACAATATATCATTATCTTCATATAGCAAGAAATAAATTTGAAGAGATAATGAACACAGACCAAGTCAAGATTAAACGCTTTTTCTATATATTAAGGCCCATATTAGCATGCATGTGGATTGAGAAAAACGGTACCGCTCCTCCGATGGAATTTAAAAAGCTAATGGCTGAGCAGCAGTTGGACGACTCCTTGGTTAGTGAAATTTCCAAACTGCTTGATAAAAAGACCTCTGGCCTGGAAATTGATATCGAACCAAAAAGCCCTATAGTCATTGAGTTTCTTAGAAATAAAATAATTCATTATGAGAAGTATCTCAAAACTGTAAGGAATGAAAAAAAGTCCGATTATGAACCTTTAAATACTCTATTTAGAGAAACCCTAAAGGAAGTCTGGAATTAATTAAAGTGTTTTGTAGAATTAAAGGAGTAACCGTATGAATATTCAAGATATAAAAGACAAGTTAAATACCAGTGCCTATGAATTTCTAAGGACGGATTCTCACCTTGGGAAAAACATATTAATTCTTACAACAGCAGGGTCCATTGCCTATAGAACCAATGTTGACACTAGCGATATTGATATCCGGGGCGTTACTCTAGAAACAAAACAGGACCTTATGGGATTGTCAAGCTTTGAACAGTTCGAAGACAGGATAACAGACACTGTGATTTACGGACTCAAAAAGTTTATAAATCTATGCCTCGATAGCAACCCAAATGTTTTAGAGATTCTAGGCACAAGACCCGAACATCTTCTTGTTATAACAAAAGAAGGTCAGCTTCTTAGGGATAATGTTGATTTATTCTTATCTAAAAAAGCAATCCAGAGTTTTGGCAATTATGCAACAGCCCAGCTAAGGAGGCTTAAAAATGCCCTTGCAAGAGATAACTATCCTCAAGCAGAAAAGGAACAGCATATTCTTGATAGTATTTTAGGTCAGATGGAGCACCTAAAAAGAACTTACAAAAGTTTTACAAAAGAAGAAATTGATCTTTACATTGATCAATCCGACAGACAAGAAATGGACACAGAAATATTTATTGATATATGCCTCAAGCATTACCCCCTTAGAGACCTAAAAAATATCTATTCAGATATGAACAACATTGTAAAGAATTACTCCAAACTAAATCACAGAAACAGCAAAAAGGATGAACTTCATCTTAACAAACACGCCATGCACTTAATCCGGCTCTTGATTACCGGTACAGAAATCCTTGAGGGCAAAGGAATTAACACTTATAGAGAAAAGGAACGGGACTTTTTCCTCGATATACGTAAAGGGAAGTATTCTTATAGCGAATTATTTGAGATGGTTGACATGTATGAACACAAATTCAAAGTGGCAGCTGAAAGCACATCTCTTCCTGAGCAACCGAATTATAAGCGTGTGGAAGAATTAATGCTGGAGATTTATTCTAAGGCTTGGGGTTTTGGGTCATGAAATCATTTATATTGCTTACATGACATCTTGAAGCTCTTTCATCAATAAAGCAGCTATTTTACCGCGAACCCCACTGCCAACCAATTTATTGTCTATATTATTTACAGGTACAATACCGATGACGGAATTGGTAACAAACACTTCTTCTGCACAAAGAAGTGTTTCCAATGAATAATGTCCTTCCTCACAAAGTAGTCCTAAGTCTTTGGTTTTTTCGATCACCCACTTTCGTATAATCCCTGGCAACAACCCGCAGCTTAGGTGGGGAGTATGTAATCTCCCGTCATGGACAAAGAATATATTGCTTTTTGATGTCTCCGTAATTTCCCCTTTTGCATTTAGAAAAATCACATCATCAAACCCATTATTCAAGGCTCTTTGCCCTTCCATATAATTTTCAAGATAGTTACCGGTTTTATGGGCAATAACAGGAGAATTGGCATTTTTCACAAGCCCGGATACCATAAGCCGAAAGCCAGTTTTATAAATAGTTTTGCTATATGTGTATTCCCGTGTTGAAAAAAGGATGGCCGGATCTATGCCTTTATTCTTATTACCGCAGGTGACAGTTAGTCTTAGTATTGTATTCTTCAAGTCGGACTTCTTTATATAATCCATTACCATAGACAGCAGATTTTCCTTGGTCAAATGACTATCAAAACCGAAATGCCTCATTGAATCAAACAGTCTGTCAATATGCTTTTCAATTAAGAATACTCTCCCATATTCATTTACAAGAAACGTCTCAAACAAGCTAAAACCATACAAAACCCCAAAATCATCAGGTTTAATACCGCTAAAGCAATCCATACTATCTGCTACCTCCCTGTCAACACCTTGAGCAAAGCCTTTCCCTTATCAAGGGTTTCCCGGTATTCATCCTCCGGGACGGAATCCCACACTATTCCTCCGCCTACATTAAAAAAGGCTTCATTATCTTTTATGACAATAGTCCTTATGGCTATATTTAAATCGCAATTGCCGTTAAAATCCATATAGCCTATTGAACCGGTATATATATTTCTCTTCACAGGCTCCAGCTCATCTATTATCTCCATTGACCGTATTTTTGGTGCCCCGGTTATCGAACCTCCGGGAAACGTTGCCTTTATACAATCTATCATATCTACATCATCCAATAATTCCCCTTTCACTGTGGAAACAAGATGTAGGACCGTAGAATACTCTTCTATTTCAAGCATTTTCTCAACATGCACGCTTCCTATTCTACACACCCTGCCCAAATCGTTCCGTTCAAGGTCGACAATCATTATATGCTCTGCCCGGTCTTTTTCGCTGTTTATAAGCTCATCCTTAAGCTTATCGTCTTCTTCTTTGGTTTTGCCCCTGGGTCTTGTGCCTTTTATCGGGCGGATTTCAATGGTTCTGCCGTTTATTTTCAGAAATCTTTCGGGGGAACTGCTCAAAACCTTTATTGCTTCAAAATTCATGTACGCCGAAAAAGGCGCAGGATTTAACTGCCGTAAATCAACATATATATCAAAGGGATCGGAATCTCCAATATATGTTCTAAACTGTTGGGACAAATTAGCCTGATAAATATCACCGTTTCTGATATATTCTTTTGCCATGCGAATCATGTTGCAATATTCTTCCAAAGTAAAATTCGAAGCAACAGAACCTTGACCTTCCGTCATTTTTTTTACGGGTTTATTCCCCTCGCTGCTTTCGCAGACTCTTCTTATTATACCGTTTATTCTTCTATCTAAGATTTGATCAATATCCCCTGTGTTTTCAAAACCTATGGATGACACTGCCGCATATGTCTTACGACATTTATGATCTATAATAATTGCATTACTATAAAATCCAAAAATCATGTCGGGTATATCCATATCCTCTTTTCCATGATCTTTAAACGTCTCTATCCGGTGGCATAAATCGTAGGAAAAATATCCTATGGCCCCACTAAAAAACGGCAATTCGGATACATACGTACTTTTGTATTTGTCCAACAACTCTCTTAAAAACAATAAGGGGTCTTCTGTATACTCTTCGATATGGGACCCTTTTATGAGCCTTATCCTGTCTCCCTTTGATGTAAACACCAAAAAAGGATCAAATACAATTATGGAGTTTTCACCCAATTCATTATTGATTAATGAACTGTCCAAGAAAACACTGTATGGAGCATCATAAAACTGCTTAAAAATATCTATAGCACTTTTTGAAGTTTCTATCTCTTTTTTAATAAATATTTCGTCCTGCATCGGTGTACCCCTACCAACAATAATTAATATCAGCCAAATAATTATATCAGGTTACAATCCTTATGGAAACAACCTTTTGCATTTTCATGGATTTAATCATCCGAAATATTCGTTTATCGCATCGAAAGTGCCGTTTACAATATCCTCAATATCCTTTTTCCCAACAACATACGGGGGCATAAAATATAAAACATTGCCCAAAGGTCTTAACAACAATCCCTTTCTTAAAGCGATTTTATAAATATTGTATCCCACACGTTGTTTCCAATCAAAACCTTTCTTTTCCGCCTTGTTTTCAACAAGCTCTAGTGCAGCAATCATCCCTATCTGTCGAAATTCCCCCACATAGGGATGGCTATGGGCAAGGGGCTCTGTCAGTTTTCTAATCAGCTCGGATTTTTCTCTATTCGTGTTTAAAACATCATCATCTTTAAATATTTTCAGCGATTCAAGCGCTGCGGCACATGCCAAAGGATTTCCCGTATAACTGTGGCTGTGCATGAATGCCTTAAGCTCTATATAATCGATGTAAAAAGCATTGTAAATCTTTTCGGTAGTAACAACCAACGAAAGAGGCATATACCCTGCGGTGAGCCCCTTTGACAGGCACATAATATCAGGACTGATACCACCGTGCTCACAGGCAAACATTTTTCCCGTCCTTCCAAATCCCACTGCAATTTCATCTGCAATCAAATGAATATTATAAGCAGAACACATTTCCTTAAGTTTAATCAGATATTGGGCAGAATATATTTTCATTCCGGCTGCTGCTTGAACCATCGGCTCAATTATTACTGCACAAATTTCCTTATGTTTTTTAGCTAATACTTCTTCCATTTCACAAAAACACTCAGCCTCACAAGTGGTGTATTCCTTTCCATATTTGCAACGGTAACAGTCAGGCCCGGGCACTTTAATGGTATTCATCATCAAAGGTTTATAAATTTTACTGTACAAATCCAGCCCACCTACAGCCAAAGCCCCAAGAGTTTCTCCGTGATAGGCATCGGACAGAGCAACAAATCTTTTCTTTTCACAGTTTTCAGTTTGCTGATGATATTGAAAACTAAGCTTCAATGCAACCTCAACGGCAGAAGAACCATTATCGGCAAAGAATACTTTATTTAACCCCTTCGGAGTGATTTCAACGATTTTTTCAGCCAGTTCAATGGCAGGCTTGTGGGAAAAGTTGGCGAATATCACATGTTCGAGGCTGTCAAGCTGTTTTTTGACAGCTTTATTAATTCTTTTGTTGCAGTGTCCGAAAAGATTGACCCACCAGGAGGATACCGCATCTATATACCGCTTGCCTAGAGTATCGAAAATGTATGCACCTTCCCCCCTCTCGATAATAATCGGAGGAAAATCTTCATAATCCTTCATCTGAGAACAAGGATGCCAAATATATTTCAAGTCTTTTTCCTGCAAGTCATACAACTGCATTCACCAACCTTCTTTTACTTGCAGCAAGTTTCTTCCTTGCTGTTATGAAAATGCAATGATAAGTTGCCCTCACCAACCCATCTGCTTTATACATCTCTTCATAAGCTCTTATCATTTCCTTAGTAAGGGTGGTATTCACCGTTCTTTCTTTATTGCTGTTGTTTGCTCCGATTTTTTTTACAGAATTCAAAAATTCTCTTACTGTATAAAAGTACTCATATTCAAGGCTTTCTTTTTTTATAATATCAAATTTGAACTCCTCAAACCCTTGCAGTGTCTGTCTGCAAATACCAAATAGCTCTTTTGAGTTGAAGAATTTTTGGCTTGGTGGGAAATCTCCATCTATTTTAAGTTTTTTGCAGGCAGTTTCGTATGCAGAATGAAGCTCGTTAAAGGTCATATGCCCAAATGTAGAAAAAGCAAGTACTCCATCATTCTTAAGGCCTTGGACAAGCTTCTCCATAGTCCCCCCTAAGTTGTTAAACCATTGAAATGCCGCATTTGAAATAATCAGGTCGTATTTTTTGCTAAGCTCTGCCTCTTCAATATCAAGGCATAGAAATTCCACATTGCTCTCTTTAAACCTATCCTGTGCATATTCAATCATCCCCGGCGCAATATCTATTGCTGTTATTTGTGCATTCGGCAAATAGTCTAATATAAGTTTTGTGAGATATCCTGTACCGCACCCCACATCCAAAATAGCCAATGCATCACTTTTGCTTTTAGAATCAAGGCCCACCATATTCAATAGAGTATTGGCCATTTTCTTTTGAACTTTTGCATATGTATCATAATTTTTTGCATTACGGCTAAAGTGCATTTGAAGAATAGTTTTATCTATCATTTATTATCACCTTGTCCTATAAATTTCAAAATCAACTTGCTGAAATCATCGGATGAAGAATAGAAGGAGACATGACCCGCTCCTTCCATGATATGTAATACCGCCTTACCTTTCATCCTCTGTGCTATATACAAAGATGCCTCTTTAGGACATATAGTGTCCATTTCTCCATGAATGATAAGTGTATCCGCTCTAATACTCCCCAAATGTTCTCGGACATCTGCAGCCAAGAGGTAGTCAAGCCCTGCCTCCAGTTCCATAAAAGAGGCAGCATTCGTATTAATATCAGCTTTCAACAAGGCTACATATTCTTTGCTTTTTAGCTCCTTCGAAGAAAAAAGGGAAGAATAAAAGGAATTCATTGTTTTTTCCCTATCAACTCTTACAGACTTTTTCATCTTTTTAACTGTACTTTTCGGCCAGCCGCACAGGTATCCTGTCTCTTTATCCCTTGTGAATCGAGAGGTTCCGCTGACAAGTATAAGCTTTTCAACCCTGTCTTTATATTTACAGGCAGCATCAATGGCTAGCAGGCTTCCTAAAGACCATCCCAGAAGAGATAATTTCCCCTTCTCCTTTTCAATCAACTTCCAGACCCGTTTGGTATAACCCTCCATGCTGTTTATGCCGTGCCATTCACAGAAATCAAGCTGAAAACACTCACTTAAAACCGGAGTAACAGGCTTCCATACTGAAGAATCCATACTCCATCCGGGCAGCATGACCAACTTTTGCTTTTCCAAAACAGTATCCTCCCCTATCAACATTATGGTATTACCCCCAGCTTTCTTCCAAAACGAACTAGATTTTCAACTGCAAATTCCATATCATCGTAGGAATGGGAAGCCATTAGAGAAATCCGAAGCCTGCTCGTTCCTTTAGGAACTGTCGGGGGTCTGATAGCCGGAATATATATCCCTTCGTTATAAAGTAACATACTGAATTTCAATGCAGTATCCACATTTCCCACCATAAGAGGTATTATTGGTGTGACACCTCTCGGGACGTCAAAGCATCTTTTTATCAGCTTACTCCTCAGCCATATAGATTTTTCAGCCAATTCTTTTCTTGCCTGTTGACCTGTTTCTATGATATTCAAAGCTTCAACTGCTGCAGCTATATTATGGGGTGCTAAAGCAGTGGAGTAAATAAAGCTTTTTGCCCTATGCCGGAGAAAATCAATGAGTTTCCTCTTTCCTGCAACAAAGCCTCCTTCAACGCCAAAAGCTTTGCTCAAAGTACCCACGTTTATATCTACATCATCTTTAAGGCCGAAATACTCCAATGTTCCCCTTCCATTCTCACCTAAAACCCCTGTAGCATGGGCATCATCCACCATTGTCATCAGATTGAATTTCTTGGCCAATTTCACAATTCTATCTACTGGTGCTATATCACCATCCATACTGAATACCCCATCGGTTGCTATAAGGCCCCTACCGGTATGGTAGCGTATAATCTTGTTTTCAAGGTCATCCATATCGCAGTGCTTATACACCACAAGCTTTGCACCGCTTAAGCGAATACCGTCCACAATGCTGGCATGGTTCAGACGGTCGCAGAATATGACACAACTTTTATCTGCAATACCCGATATTGCTCCTATATTTGCAGCATATCCGCTGCCAAAAATAATACTGCTTTCCGCCTGTTTAAATCCGGCAAGTCTTTCCTCCAACTCCCTGTGCAGTGTAAAGTTTCCGCAGGTCAGCCTTGATCCCCCAGCTCCCACTCCGAATTTACGAATGGATTCTATCGCAGCCCTTTTTAGCCTGATATCATTACACAAACCCAGATAATTGTTCGAGGACATCATAAGCATTCTTCTACCATCAATAACGCTATACGGACCTTGGGCAGTCTCTAGATTGCGCAGTTCTCTGTTCAATCCCTTGTTTTTTATATCTTTCAAAGCAGCTTCAAAATCAAACATTTGCCAACAACTCTTTAATATCTATTGTTTTTTCAAAAACAGATTTTAGTTCTCCCAAAACCTTATCTTCAACATTAATTCCTTCAATTTTTGGAACAACGCTAAGCACCGGCACTTCGGATAATCGCCGTATTGTTTCTATGTTGTCTCGTTCAACACTGCCTTTAGAAAAACCATTGAAAATTATCCCCTTGATTGAAATACCAGTATTTTTAGCAAAGGAGAGGGTAAGAAGAGTATGGTTTATCGTGCCAAGAGTAGTTCGAGAAACCAAGATACATCCAATCTCAAGCTCTTTTATTAGCTGAAACTGCATATATCCATCCTTGGATAAAGGTACAGCAAGTCCTCCACAGCCTTCAACCACGATATATTGGTATTTTTCAGTGAGCTTACTGTATCTATCCCGGATAATTTCTTTATTAACTGCCAAGCCCTCCATCTCCGACGCCAGATGTGGTGAAACCGGCGTTCTATATCTGAAAGGATTTATTATCTCATCATCTTCATTAAGTCCCGAAACAGCTTTTATAAAAGAAGCATCATATGAGATAAAGCCATCTGCTGTTTCCCTGCCGCCGCTGGATATGGGCTTAAAATAGCAGGAATTATATTCTTTTGACTCCAGCAAATACGTTAGCCCTGCACAAACTACTGTCTTGCCCACATTAGTATCTGTTCCGATAACATATATCCCTTTTGCCCTGCTCATATTTTAAGCCCCATACTCTGAATCATTTGAATGTCATCGGAAATTTTATTGCCCACTGTCGTAAGATAATTTCCCACCATCATTGCGTTGATACCAGCCTTAAAACCTTTGGGCTGATGTTCTCCCAAAGACATCCTCCCACCGGCATATCTTATGGAAGCATGGGGCATTATCAATCTGAAAATGGCTATGGTTCTAAGTATCTGATTCGGTTGAAGACTTTCAACATTCTCTAAAGGGGTACCCTTTATGGGGTTTAATATATTGATTGGAACTGACTTGACACCGAGCCCCCTTATCTCAAACGCCATTTTTACTCTTTGCTCCATGCTTTCCCCCATACCGATTATTCCCCCGCAGCAAACCTCCAACCCTGCCTTTGCCGCATTTTTTACAGTGCTTATTCTGTGAGCATATGTATGAGTATCACAGATTTTTTTATAATACTCCCTGCAAGCTTCAATATTATGGTGGTACATAGATACTCCTGCCTGCTTTAGCCTTATTGCCCGCTCATAACTTAAGCTTCCCAATGAAGCACATAGTTTTAGACCTGTCTCTTTTCTTAATAGTAAAATCATATCCAGAATCTTTTCAAATTCCTCATCCGAAACCCTTTCTCCGCTAGTCACAATCGAAAAGCGGTGCACACCTTCCTTTTCATTTTCCTTTGCCGCTTTTTGAACATGATCAATGTCAATCAATGGATAGCTTACAACACCTGTATTGTAATGCCCTGACTGGGCACAAAATTTGCAGTTCTCCGAGCAGCTCCCTGACTTTGCATTAATAATTGAGCAAAGTTCAACCTTATAACCCATATTCTCTTTGCACAGCTTATCTGCCAGCAAAAACAGCTTTTCGTCTTCAACCTTTCCTTTTGAAAGCTCAATTGCTTCCTCAAATGTAATCATCTGACCTCGAGTAAATTTATCCTCAATCTCTGATATCAAATCCATATAACTTCCCATTACCCCCTTTTTCAACCTTCATTTCACATTATATCCATACAAAAGTCAATTGTCAACCTGATTCTAAATTTAGGTTGACAATTAATCAAGCAATAAAGTTTAACCACTGCTTTTTGAAAAAGTTAGTTAACTTATTGCTATTACCTGATACTAAATAAAATTTTATCAAGGTTTTGGAAAGCTTTTCGACATAAATTGATAACTGAAGTAGGATTACAATAAAAACACTCTTGGATTTTATCTCCACAAACACAAAGAATATCTTTTGTTTTTAACTCAATGGCTTACGAAATGCATATCTGTTGACACTTAAAAACATAGATATACTATATTTTATCCAATGATGAGCTATTCCTCAAACCAATCGCTTTCGACACGGGCAAAGTGAAGCAAATACCTTGGGCCTCAGATTTGAATGCCGCGTTTAGTTTTATGGCCTCCATAATCTTGTCAGCGATTTCGCTATCGGTAAGAGTCAATACCACTTCTTTTTCCCTATCAATACTAATTCCCATAATTTCTTTTTGCAACGAACTAATTCCGCGCGCATTAATTATAGTAGCACCTGAAGAACCTTGTGAACGTATAAAATCAACTACTTGTTCAGCAAATCCTGCATTAACCACTATATATAGAGCTCTCATATTACCATTATCCATTTTTATCCTCCTAAATCATACTGACAACTTATCTACAGGGACAATAAAAGCAATCCCTGTATTCGGTTTATTAAAATCAAATTTTGTAATCAATTGGTCAAGCAATTGGCCCGATAAATTACCTGCAATTAAGCCGGTAATCATAATTTTTTTCTCCTCAGGAACAAGTCCTACCATATCTCTAAAAAATTCCGATTTGACTGTACCCTTGGCATATACTACATCAATCAGATGACATCTTGAGTCAAATAGAAATTTTAAGATTTCTTTTTTATACTTTCTACCTACTATTAAGGTTAGAAAATCAACACCATATTTATATTCCGTCAAGGCTATATTTTCCTCCTCTAAAACATTCTACTCTGGACTACCGTTATCCACCTTAACCTTGCTCTGCATAACTTTTATGTCCTCGATTATGTCTTCGACAATTTTTTTCTCTTGGCGCGATTCCTCAACTATATTGGCAAGGGATTCCAGTTCTTTCAAATCATTTGTTTCGGCATCTTTCAGAGATTTTTCTGCTTTCTTAATATTTATATTATACACTATACCCAAAAATTGTACAGCAATCAATGGGGTAACTGAAATAAATGCAATAATTCCAAAACCGTTAACCAAAATTGATTGTCCCCCGGAAGCAGACGTGGCCGCCACCGCTTGCGCCACTCCAAGAGTGAGAGGTGTTAGAAACGCAGATGTCAAAGCCCCTCCAGAGACTCCTCCCGAGTCAAATGCGAGCCCCACAAATAGCTTCGGCGCAAATATCATCATGATAAGTGCGATAGCATAGAGGGGTATTAAAAACCATAATATATTGATCTCTGTCAATATCTTTAACATAGCAAGTAAAGATGCAAAACCAATACCTATTGCAAGGGTCATGCGAATTGTCGTCTTTTTTATATGACCGTTAGTTATCTCTTCCAGTTGCTCTCCCAGCACCGTAACAGCAGGTTCTGACAAGGTAATAGCCGCACCTAAAATACATCCTACAATCAGAAGCAACCACTTAAACCATCCGGGACGAGAAGGATCTAAGAAGACTTCCCCAATGTATTTACCGGCAAATGCAAATCCATAATCTATACCTACCAGAAAAATCAACAAGCCTATAAACACTACAATAGTTCCCGATAAAATAGTCACAAATTCCTTTTTAGGTTGCTTAATTAAAAGGAACTGAAAGGGTAAAAATACTATGATAACCGGCAAAAGTGCCAAAGCTACTCCTAATAGATTGCTACTTATTATTTCACCTATGGTTCCCATAGTTTCAGGAGCATATACCTGTTCGGGAGGAAATACACCATTATGACGAATATTAAGTATAATGCCGTAGATGGACAATGAAAGTATTGGACCTACCGAAGCAAGACCGATAATTCCAAAGCTATCATCATTACTTTTGTGTTTGGACATAGTCGCCGAAACACCCATACCCAAAGCCAAAATAAATGGAACCGAAATATCTCCTGTTGTTGCACCGCTTCCGTCAAAAGCTAAGGCAACAAATTCATTTGGAACAAATATAATTGTTATGAAAGTAATGATATATAATATAGCAAAAACAATTTTAATGTTTAAGTCCTTCATAATTCGAAAAAGTGAAAAACCCACCATAACACCAATTCCAGCACCCATAATCCAGATAAATACAGTTTCATTGATAATCGGCATAATCATATTGGTCTGTTTAGCCAAAACAGTTAGTGCAGGCTCAGCAACAGTAGCAAGCAAACCGAAAAGAAGTCCGAAAAAGATAATAAAGGCTGACTTTTTAAGCTTTATTAGTGATCCTCCAACAAGCTTCCCTATAGGAAGAATACTAATATTTAACCCGTCCAAAAACAATGTTTGACCGACAACCACACTGGCATAGCCAACAAATAATTTAATATAATCCGATATATTATCCAAGGGCGCAATAAAACCGCAAACAATGATTATAACCGCCGCAAGGGGTAGCGATGATACAAAAACTTCTTTTAATGTAGTAGTAAAAATAGCGATCTTACTTTTTAGGTTTATACTATTCATCACAATCTCCTATCTCAAGTTAGTCAAACATGCAAATTAATCAATCAAACACAATCACAAAATCTTTTCGTTGTCTCCAGCGTCGCATACAAAGCTCAATATTATTATCATTTAAGAAATCAATCTATATGTATTTCAGCTGGTTTCTTCTATGTTACAGCACTTGGCAAATACTTTATATTTTCATAGTATCCCAAAGCATAATACTCTTAAATACTCAAAAATCTTTTATTAAAGAGCGTATTACAGTAGTTTCATCCTTAATATTTACTACCAAATTAAACCAATTAAAGAATTGAATAATGGAATTTTCCTGTTATATATGTTTGTCTACGTTAAAGGCTATATCTTTAGTTCTTTAGCCATTTCTATACTAATGCCCATAAAACAACCCATAGGATCTTTTGGGAACTAAAGGGGTAATTCTAATAATTTTATTAACATGCGTCTTTATATCTCTACCGATATCTGTAACGTTAATAACTAATGTAGAATACACCTTCTTCAATTCCTTATTATATCATAGTTTTCATGTCTACGCACGATGTTTTTTATTTCAGTTATATGTTTTTCGTAATAAAATTTCCATCCAATCAAGGTATTTCCACATCTATTGATTTTCACTTGCATCTTAAATAAATAAAAGCTCAGGACATCGAATCCCTTCGCTTTTGCCTCTTTCATTTCACTTCAAGAGGTAAAATCAAAAAGGCAAAGAACGCTAATTATAAATCAGCTAGCTTCTTTGCCTTCACGACCCTCTATATTTTTTATTCTATCTTGCACCAAGTTCGTTGTCAAGAATATATAATCCATTCCATTGTCCATTAATTCTTTCTAATCTTTCTGCAATTACACCAAACATATCTTCTTCTTCAATCTGCTCATCCACAAACCAAGCCAAGAGGTTCAGTACTCTTTGGTCGCCTTCTTCTCTTGCTTCTTTTACCAAATCATTAATATGTGAAGTTACCACTTTCTCATGAGCAAGAGCTTTTTTGAATGCATCTTCAATAGAATCAAATTTACCGTCTCCAGGATTTAGAGGACGATATTTTATACCATATCCTGTTTCTTGCAAGAATTTCTTAATCTTCCCTGCATGCTCCATTTCTTCCTTTACCTGCTTATCCATAAAATGCGTCATACCCTTCATATTTAGTGCATCGAAATATGCAGACATAGTCGCATATATGTAAGCAGACTCCAGTTCAAAATTCATTTGCTCATTTAAATTGTCATACAATTTGCTCATTATTCTTCCTCCCTGTATTCTTATATTTGCATTTTTTCTTACTATTATTGCATATAGAATATATTTTATCAATAATACTATTCTTATATTCATATACCACATATTCATATAATATAAACAACAATTATTTTAATCGATGCAAATTTTGAATATTTGCATGATGATTTTCTTAAAGAAGAGGCTACTTATAATATTATACAT
Organism: Acetivibrio mesophilus; assembly: GCF_004102745.1. Classification (GTDB taxonomy): domain Bacteria; phylum Bacillota; class Clostridia; order Acetivibrionales; family Acetivibrionaceae; genus Hungateiclostridium; species Hungateiclostridium mesophilum. The sequence goes on from NZ_RLII01000009.1 coordinate 100,327, forward strand.
AAAAATAATAAAAGCTATTTGACATCCATATTCCTTTAAATTTGCCATAATACAACAAGGAAAGAAGTGTCTTTATACAGCGCAAAATCTAAATATCATGCTTTTTCTACGATGGTTGATAAAAGCCATTGCCATACGGAAATCATCAAAATAGAAAGGGTAATGATTCAAAGGTATATAGAGCAACTAAAGCATAATATAATTTCTATTCGAGATATTTATATCAGAAAGGCCGTGGACTATATTTATGACCATTTAGAAGAGGATATGTCGATATTGGATATACCCATATTAATTGGTTTTAACAGCCAAAATTACTTTACAACTCAATATAAAAAATATACCGGACTTTCTCCTAAAGGGTTTAGAGAAAAAAAGTCCGATAAATACTCTATTGGTATTAAGAATAATATTTGGTTAATATTATGAATATTTTTTATTCAGTTTAATTTTGCCTATTTTTTCACTTTCTCTATATCCCTGTAAGCCAATAAATAATTAATGCCCGATACAATGATGCCTCCACCAATGAAATTACCAAATCCGGATACAGCCAAATGATAAATAATATCTTTAGCTGTAAGCCCTGCACCGGAAAACAGTGCTGCGAATAAGTAATACATATTAGCGACAACGTGCTCTGTACCGCTAAGAATAAATACAGCAATTGTAAGCCATAAAACGATAATTTTCGTGATTTCTTCTTTGCAACTGTAAGCAAGGCACACGCCAGTGCAAACAATGATATTACATAGAACGGAGCTGGCAAATAACTGGCCTATTGGCATATGCACTTTATGAAGTGCTTTAGCAATTACCAGATTAGTTGCTGCATCGTCAAAAATCCCTGAGGTTTGAGTTAAAAATGCTGCAAAGATTGCTCCCAGCAGATTGGAGAATATAATTAAACATAAAATTCTGATAGTCTTATTGATTTTAGTACGGCCTGCATAGACAGCAACCATAACCATGCAATCACTGGTAAATAGCTCTGCCTGCATTAATATGATGGCAATAATCCCTATAGGGAAAACCGCTGCCCCCAAGAAATTACCTATTCCAGGGGTTGTAACACTTGCTGCAACCTTAAGACTTCCTATTGCACCAATAGCAATATACAATCCGGCAAGAAATCCCTGCACAAGCAAGATAATAAATCGCTTATTGGCCTTATGCTTACTTTGATATAGTATGTACTCCGTTAGGGCTTTTGGTCCTGAATGAACATCCATAAATGAATCCTTTCTTAATTTCCTCAATTTTCGTTTCGTATTTTGTATACAAAATATTTGCCTAAGAGCTGACACAGCATATATAATAACATATTTATTGCAAATGAAAAAGTACTTTTTATGCTTATCATTTCTTTTTCAATACTCTCCATTGTATTCTGAAAATTTACCCATATTTTGTCCTCAGCGTTCATTGGTCCTCCCCCATTTATTTTTGGGAATAATCCCCAATTCTACCAATGTGATTGCCTACGGTAAAATAATTGTCCGGAGAGTATATCACCGGATTGATAACCCGTAGATCGTAAAAGTCAAGCTTCTCAATATCGTCACGAACGTTTACTTTTTTTATTTCAGCAAAATATGTATGCGTTATACCCAACTCCACTGTTTTTAACAGCTGGCACTCGTAGCTGAAAACCGAGTCAGCAATCAACGGAACGTCTAGAACATTGCCTCTAACCGTCGGGACAACAACAACGTTGTTTTCATCGGCAGTTGCACTATTTCTGCTTTCGGCAAAAGCAAGTAGTTCCGGTGTAACCACCGTTGCAGAAAGAAGCCCTGTCCGTTCGATATTTCTTTTTGTCCTCTTTGTACCGTTAATGCTTATTATAAGGCAGGCCGGAGCCCCATTTGTATAGCTTATCCACGAAATAGGAGCAAATCGTTCGGTGCCGTCCTCGTCATATGTTCCTATCAGAAAAACCTGCTGTGTGAAAAAACAGGGGATATTGTTTTTAGGCTTCAACATCGTTAAATTCCTCCATTTCAAACGAATGATTTGCAAGCTTGTGATAGTAATTGCCGCTTGTTGCAGTGAATTTTAAGACACAATAATTTTCGTCTTCTACTCCTTTGGGATAATACATCTCGAATCCTTCACGCCATAATAATTCCTTGTGATATCTATCTGTGCAAACTTCTACAGTACCTGTTAGCATAAGGCCCTTAAACTCTACATCATCACAGAAATATATGCATGCTTTTGGGTTTTGCCTAAATTGTGAGACTCTCTTTGATGACAGGAGGGTTGAGAAATAATGTGTCGTCATTCCCTCATGGTGCAATGCCAACATAGCTTTTATGGTAGGAAATCCATCGCCGTTGACAGACGACACATATACAATTTTTGCGTTTTCCATCAGCTCACGCGCGTCTTTTCTCAATTCGTTTTTCATTTATTATTCTCCTCCTTATATAGGTTATCAAGTATTTTTTGCAGATACCCTTCAAACTGAGTGATCTCATCCGATGAAAAGCCCTTGTAGAAGATTTTATTCATATCTTCAGAAACCTGATTGTATTTATCCTTCATAGAACGTGCCATATCAGTAAGGATGATACGTATTATCCGTCTGTCGGATTTATCAAACCCCCGGTTTAGAAATCCACGAGCTTCAAGCCGATCAAGCATACTTGTCAGAGTGGTCTTAGCAAGTCCTGTACGCCTTGACAATTCAACAATAGGCAGGTTGTCTTCTTGCCATAGAACATACAGTATTCGCCCTTGTGGACCGTTGAATTCCTCTATACCGGCTTCGCCAAGCAGCTTTTCGAACACGCGCCCTTGCACCTGTTTGATCTGGGATATCAAAAATCCTCCGTTAGTCTTAATAGAACATCACCTCTCTATATAGAATAATACTATATAGTACTATTTTCGTCAAGTACTATTCCAAATATGATTGCTACTTGTAGAGTAAGAGGTAATAGAATGGTGTAGAAATCGAAAAATAGTAGTATGAAAAATCCAGTCTATTCTTTTATTTTTATATCACTATTTAATACTCGTTCGTCTAAATATACTTTGTTCTCCTAAAAGGAAGTGTTATTTCACGCTTATATCTCATTTCAATTATTTCTCTTCCCTCTGATATGACAATATTGTAGGCATCCAAATCAAAGTCTTTTACTCCCGCTTTCTTAAATATCTTTGCTTTTTTCAGTAGTTTAGGTCATTTATCAAAGAATATCTTTCCAAACATTTCATTCTCAGATGATATTTTCGTTATCTCAGTACTATTCCAATTGACAATATGTTCAACCGTAATACCAAACTCAATACTCTTACCGTTAAATTTAGGCCATCCAATCAATCTAATTCTATTTATTTTCCCGTTCTTATCTAATTTTCTATCAATATACATTGCTGTTGGCATCATTATATAATAATTATCTTCAAATGCTTTAACTACATTTTGCCTTACATTATCATAAGTTGCCTTGTATTCTTGGTATTCAATCATTGTAGTTGCTTCAAGACTGTTATCTAGATATTGGATATCCCTACTGGTGAAAGAGTCTATTATACTGTGTTTTTTTTTCCTCGCCAATACTTCTTTTCTCAAGCAAAGTACTCCTATTGAGCAAATAATTAAGCAGATGATTAATAGTGATATAACTATGTAAAACCTTCTTTTTGACCTCATAAAATCATCGTCCTTTCTTCTATATTTTGTATTTTTTCGATTTATTTGTTAATATATTAATATTACATCTTTTACTACATTATTGAAAGCATTTATAAAGAAACCACAAAAAATAGACGTTCATCATAAGATAATCGCATTTCTCAGCATTCATAACGTCTATAAAATAATAATCGGAAAAAGAATGAAATATATTCCAATGATTGGAATTAAAATATTTATAACCAATAAAACTATTGCATATTTTAAATTCCATGTCTTAAAACACATCATCATTATCAAAAATATTATACATATGATATTTGCCGCTACTAATACTTTTGTCAGCTGTACATAAACGGACCACCAAAAAAGATTTAAATCTGTAATTATTGATGTGAAAAACCTAGCAATTATCGCAACTGTACAATAAATTAGATTTACTGCCATAATTATGTATTTGATTTTAAATCTTATAAGCAATTCAGATAAAGTCACGTTAATCCCCTTTTGATATATTTATTAACATCATTTTTCAACTCATCTTTTCTTCTGCTTATTAGCTCTTTTACACTTTTACAATTTCTTGCTTTATTAGCAAATACCAGGTTCGATTCCCTTAGTGCTTGACAGCAATCTTTCATCTGTCGTCACGGATAATTCCAACATTCCTTCTTAACTACAAAGGATTTACTCTAACCTCAAATCCATTTTGGGTATAATCTCTCTACCTTTGCACTAAATATTTTCTTATTCTCGTATCAAATATGTACTCTAAATCTTTTGTAGTCAATGCTATCAAAATAAGTATTACACTTGCTACGATTAGAATAATATTTTTCTATCCATAATTCCTCTCTATTCCATTCAATATCTTCTGTCATATTTGGATTATTTTTACTACCCCATCAAACATCTAAAGCAAATTAGATGTCGATAAAGTTTTACTACATCATTCTAATAGGAAAGCTTGTAAAATAAATTCCTATAGCAGCTGCTAAAATATTTATGCCTAATAAAATTAACAAATACTTCAAATGCCATACCTTGAAATATATCATGGCAACTAAAAGGATTAAGTTTATTATATTAATAATAATTGCACCTACTATTAATTTTACATGAATAAATCTCAAAATACCTCCTAACATAAAAATGCTGGGATAAAATCTCGCAGTTAGTGCAAAAATCCAATAAAGTGTAGTAAACAATACTACTACATAATATATCTTAAATTTAATTAACACATTTCCTATATCCATGCAAATCTCCTCCCTTCATTATTTTTCCGTTGTTAGCTCTTTTTTTCTCATTTTTATTAACTCTTTTACAGTATTATGATTCGTATGCGCTGTTATAGTCATATGTCCCGATTTCAAATTCTTGATATCTTCATATGAAAGTTCTGAAGTATTTCCCCATTTTTCAAAAGGTTCCACATCACATTTATTATGCTTAAAGAATCCAACTACCGAAGAAGCTGGAGCGTAGTTATAAGTACCCATATTAGCAGGGTCTGTAACCATCTTCCCAGTACCTGTATTATAAACAGCTTCAAATCTGCCGTCTGCAGATACAAACTTAACGTTTAAAGCACCATAAACACCGTCATAATCATATCTATGATATGCAGTTCCTATGGTCGAAAACAATTCCCATTCTCCTTTTGCAGCCATTTCTATCATACCCTCTAAGTCAGTAGGCGCTCCACCATAAGAGTTCAATGTATTTCTAAAGTAATGCATTCGTTCTGTAATACTATCTAACTGTGTAATGTTTTGGTCAAAAGTATCAAAGAATCGTTTATAGTTCGCATTACCTACTAAAGCATCAGGATTTGCCTCCAAATCATCCATCATTTGATTTATCACTGCTTCTGCTGCAATTTCTTTCCCGTTACCAAAGATACCCCATTTATTATTCTCTTTCTTAACTTTGCTATATAAAGCATTTAACTCATCAAAATATTCATCTGATAAAAATTCAGATTCAACATTGTACGTGTTGCCTACTTCTACATTATTAAAATAGCCTAAAATCCGTTCTATCAGTGGTATTTTTTTGATAACATTATCCAAATTAGTACCTAAAATATTGCCACTCCCATCACTAAAGTTAACACCCTCTTTACAGTGGCCAGTTGGGTCGATATACTTTATCGGGTTGTTGGAAACATAGGTATATAAGTTTAATCCATCACCTCTAAAGGTATCTTCCTGCATAAACCTTCCTATACTTGGGTTATAGTACCTTGCTCTCAAGTAATATTGGTCTGTCACAGGATCATGCAGTTCTCCTGAGTACTTGAATCTGTTATCTACTTTCTCAACGCTGTCTAGTATATTTCCAAAAGCATCGTAGCTGTAGTTGTTTACTACTTCTCCCGTTCCATCGGTAAGGGCGGTAATATCTCCATGGGCATTGTGGATATAATAGTAAGTATCCTTATTGCTGTCTTCCCTCTGCAATATTGTATGCCCCCGGACTACTCTGTCCTTCAATCCCCAATCCTCATCCACTTCACATGCTATGCTGCTTCCGCTATATACATACCTGTTATATTTTCCGTTCTCTATCGATATAGATCTCAAATTCTCGGCATCATATATATTCTCCATATATGTTCCGTCAGAATTCTTTACATGGGTCAGTCGGTCAAATCCGTCATAGCTGTACAGTTTATTTAGCTGACCATCTTTCTCCCTTATAAGATTTCCTCTTTCATCATACTCATATTCCGTTATGAGTCCATTTTTAATCCTTTGGATTAATCTATTGCAATTATCATACTCATAGTGCTCCCATATATCTCCGAATTCCCTCTTAAGTCTATTGCCGTTGGCATCATAGGTAAATCTCTCTTTAACCTGCCCCGGGTATATTACCTCCTCCAGGCGGTTTAGTGCATCGTAGCTGTAGGCTGTAACCTTGTCGTTTTCTTCCTTCAATATCTGATTACCGTTGCCGTCATAGGCATACTTGTATGTAAATATTTCTTTGCCTGACGGATCCATATTTAATAGTCTTGTTATATTTTTATCCAAGTTGTATTCATATTTTGCGCATACTCCGCTTCCATACAATATCTGGGCTATGGTGTTGTCAATATTGTACTCATACTTTGCGGAAATTTTGCCTCCGTTTGATACCTCAGTTACCCTTCCGAGTACATCATATGTATAGTCCACTGGAGTTCCACTTATATCGGTGAGCCTCGATATAAGCCCATTTTTATTATAGTCATATTGTAGTACCTTTTGGCCGTTGGTTGCCTTACTTTTTAGTCTTCCTGCCGGAGTATATGTATAGGTATGTATGGTAGTACCGCTTATTGATGCCGCGAGACTTCCATCAATATTGTACTCATATTTCTCCAACTGTCCCTCTTCTTCCCAACGGCTGGTAATATTATTGTCTGCATTGTAGGTGTAATATGTGCTGCGTCCGTCTTTTCCTATCCTTTGTACTATTCTTCCCTGCCTGTCATATTTGAAGGTTATTTTCCTTCCCAGAGGGTCTATTATCTCAGACATGAGATTTAAGCTGTTGTATGTGTACCGGGTGGTATTTCCGTTGCCGTCAGTGGTGGATATAAGGTTTCCTGCATAGTCATAATCGTATTTTGTGTTGATTCCATCGGGCTCTGTGATGCTTATTATTTTACCCCACAGATCTAGGGTATATTTTGCATTGTTTCCATTTCCGTCAATTACTCCGGTTATATTTCCTTCCGCATCGTAGGTGTATTGCTGGCTGTTTCGACCTTGAAGCTTTGCTTCCGGAGTTGTTATATCTACCAAGCGTCTTGCAAGGTAAATGTCGCAGTATATGTCACATCATCAAATGTCTACCTAGACATTATGAACAATAGCGGCCACCCTTCTTGCTGTTTTCCTTCATAAGTTTCCTTCAGCGTCATAGGTATATTGCTCGCTCTTTCTTCCTTGGAGCTTTGCTTCTGGCGTTGTTATATGCATCAAACGTTTTGCCAGGTCATAATCAAATTCCACTCCGCATCTGTCATTGTCGTTATCTGCTGATTTAATTCAATTGCATTTTTACTCTACTTCCCTTTATTGTTACTAACTATCACTAAATATCAAATATTGTATGTTGCTTAACAATAATATAAGATAGACTGACGATCACATATTATTTTATTTAAAAATCCATGTCAGTCTCTTTTATTAGCTACAATTTACCTGTTAGAATGATTTCGGTGTTATTAAAGTCTTCAAAAATTGTTATTGCTTAGGTTTATAAATACCTGGTATACACATATCTTGCCAGTAACCAAATTCGGTTTCTTCGTCTTCAGCTTTTATTACACGCAATGTATATAACCCTGCATTATCAGGATTCATAGTATCCTTTATATAATCAATTACAAAAAACATATATTTCTCTTTATCTGTAGTTACTATATACCATGTCCTTAGCATTATAGATTTCTTTCCTCTTTCTATTGATTCACCTGAAGACCATGCATCTATTTCCCAAGACTGTACATCTCCTTGAAAGAAATCAAATAAATAATCTACTCCATCATCAACGTCATTGGCTTCATCCAACGCCTTTTTGGAAAATAACGCTTTCATCGCTTCTTTATCTTTATCTTTAATTGCTGCAAGTATTTCTTTCATTCGTGCCTTTGCCGCTTTTTCTTCGCCAACATACACTATTCTACCTCCAAATGAACATGACGTTAATATAAAAGCACTTGTAAGAAATATTAGTAATACTGTTTTCTTAATCAAATATATCCCTCTCTTTCATTAAAAAGTAAATGTTGCAGTATATGTCACATCATCAAAATCCCATCTTTTATCATCTTCCATTTTTTCTTAAACGCCCAATACATATCTTTTTTGTCCTCGTCAGAAAATTCAATTGTGTAGGTTGCTGTCAGTTCATGAGCTTTTTTATCTTGATAATAAGGGTTAAAGCCTGTAACCCACCACTTTTCTATTTCTTGGCCTTTAGGATCATCTCTCTTTGGATCATAAGATATTATTTTCTCACCTTCATATTCCACTTCTAATGTCATCGGCATAGAAAGATCTTTGTCTATAAGCCAATGCTCTATCTGTATTCCAAATGGCTCGAATCTTTTGTATATACCTAATTCTGCTCCTGCACCTAAGTTCAAATAATCGCCTTTCCACACCCAAACCATGTAATCTTGACCATTATAAGAAAAGTCAAATTATTTAAAAATCCATGTCAGTCTTTTTTATTTTTTACATTTTACCAGTTAGAATCATTTCGATGCTATTAAAGTCTTCAAAAATTGTTATTGCTTAGGTTTGTAAATACCTGGTATACACATATCTTGCCAGTAGCCAAATTCAGTCTCTTTATCTTCAGCTTTAATTACACGTAATGTATATAACCCTGCATTATCAGGATTCATAGTATCCTTTATATAATCAATTACAAAAAACATATACTTCTCTTTATCTGTAGTTACTGTATACCATGCCCTTAGCATTATAGATTTCTTTCCTCTTTCTATTGATTCATCTGAAGACCATTTATATATTTCCCAAGACTGTACATCTCCTTGAAAGAAATCAAATAAATAATCTACTCCATCATCAACGTCATTGGCTTCATCCAACGCCTTTTTGGAAAATAACGCTTTCATCGCTTCTTTATCTTTATCTTTAATTGCTGCAAGTATTTCTTTCATTCGTGCCTTTGCCGCTTTTTCTTCGCCAACATACACTATTCTACCTCCAAATGAACATGACGTTAATATAAAAGCACTTGTAAGAAATATTAGTAATACTGTTTTCTTAATCAAATATATCCCTCTCTTTCATTAAAAAGTAAATGTTGCAGTATATGTCACATCATCAAAATCCCATCTTTTATCATCTTCCCATTGTTCACGAAATGCTTCAAACATACCTTTCTTATCAGAAAATTCAATTGTGTAGGTTGCTGTCAGTTCATGAGCTTTTTTATCTTGATAATAAGGGTTAAAGCCTGTAACCCACCATTTTTTCTATTTCTTGGCCTTTAGGATCATCTCTCTTTGGATCATAAGATATTATTTTCTCACCTTCATATTCCACTTCTAATGTCATCGGCATAGAAAGATCTTTGTCTATAAGCCAATGCTCTATCTGTATTCCAAATGGCTCGAATCTTTTGTATATACCTAATTCTGCCCCTGCACCTAAGTTCAAATAATCGCCTTTCCACACCCAAACCATGTAATCTTGACCATTATAAGAAAAGTCAAATTATTTAAAAATCCATGTCAGTCTTTTTTATTTTTTACATTTTACCAGTTAGAATCATTTCGATGCTATTAAAGTCTTCAAAAATTGTTATTGTTCAGGTTTGTAAATACCTGGTATACACATATCTTGCCAGTAGCCAAATTCAGTCTCTTTATCTTCAGCTTTAATTACACGTAATGTATATAACCCTGCATTATCAGGATTCATAGTATCCTTTATATAATCAATTACAAAAAACATATACTTCTCTTTATCTGTAGTTACTGTATACCATGCCCTTAGCATTAAAGATTTCTTTCCTCTTTCTATTGATTCACCTGAAGACCATTTATATATTTCCCAAGACTGTACATCTCCTTGAAAGAAATCAAATAAATAATCTACTCCATCATCAACGTCATTGGCTTCATCCAACGCCTTTTTGGAAAATAACGCTTTCATCGCTTCTTTATCTTTATCTTTAATTGCTGCAAGTATTTCTTTCATTCGTGCCTTTGCCGCTTTTTCTTCGCCAACATACACTATTCTACCTCCAAATGAACATGACGTTAATATAAAAGCACTTGTAAGAAATATTAGTAATACTGTTTTCTTAATCAAATATATCCCTCTCTTTCATTAAAAAGTAAATGTTGCAGTATATGTCACATCATCAAAATCCCATCTTTTATCATCTTTCCATTGTTCACGAAATGCTTCAAACATACCTTTCTTATCAGAAAATTCAATTGTGTAGGTTGCTGTCAGTTCATGAGCTTTTTTATCTTGATAATAAGGGTTAAAGCCTGTAACCCACCACTTTTCTATTTCTTGGCCTTTAGGATCATCTCTCTTTGGATCATAAGATATTATTTTCTCACCTTCATATTCCACTTCTAATGTCATCGGCATAGAAAGATCTTTGTCTATAAGCCAATGCTCTATCTGTATTCCAAATAGCTCGAATCTTTTGTATATACCTAATTCTGCCCCTGCACCTAAGTTCAAATAATCGCCTTTCCACACCCAAACCGTGTAATCCTGACCATTATAGGAAAAGTCAAATTTTTCTTTACTCATACTAGTAGCTAAATCAAACACCATATCATAAAAGTCATTATATCCCACAATCGAGATACTCTGCAATGAATTGTTTTGTCTAGCATGGTAATTTCCACTTTGATCCCTATAAAATCCAAAAATCCAAGGTAATCCTCTTTCTTGCGTTTGCTCTACATACCACTTATATATAGGTGTATTTTTATATATAGATGCCACCATATCATCCCATGCATCACCGCTATCTGGCCAAACTATATTATCAAAGCAGTCTGAAATCCAATCCACGCCTGGTATCTTTCTGATAATACCATTCAGATTAATTCCTAAAGCATTGCCAATTGAATCGATAAAGTTGACACCTTCTTTGCAGTGGCCGGTTGGGTCAATATACTTTATCGGGTTATTGGCAACATAGGTATATAAATTGAGTCCGTCACCTCTAAAGGAGTCTTCCTGCATAAACCTTCCAATGCTTGGGTTATAGTACCTTGCTCTTAAGTAATATTGGTGAGTAACTGGATCATGCAGTTCTCCCGAATATTTGAATCTGTTATCTACAGTCTCAACGCAGTCCGATATATTACCAAAAGCATCATAACTGTATCTGTTTACTACTTCTCCCATTCCATCGGTAAGAGCGGTAATGTCTCCGTGGGCATTATGGATATAATAGTAAGCATCCTTATTGCTATCCTCTTTCTGCAATATTGTATGACCCCGGACTATCCTATCTTTTAATCCCCAATCCTCATCCACTTCACATGCTATGCTGCTTCCGCTATATACATACCTGTTATATTTTCCGTTTTCTATCGATATTGATCTCAAATTCTCCGCATCATATATATTCTCCATATATGTTCCGTCAGGATTCTTTACGTGGGTCAGTCGGTCAAATCCATCATAGCCGTATAGTTTATTTAATTGCCCTTCTTTCTCTCTTATGAGATTTCCTCTCTCGTCATACTCATATTCTGTTGTTAATCCATTCTTAATCCTTTGGATTAATCTATTACAATTATCATACTCATAGTGCTCCAATATGTCGCCAAATTCCCTCTTAAGTCTATTGCCGTTGGCATCATAGGTAAATCTCTCTTTAACCTGCCCCGGGTATATTACCTCCTCCAGGCGGTTTAATGCATCGTAGCTGTAGGCTGTGACTTTGTCATTCTCCTCCTTCAGTATCTGATTGCCGTTTCCGTCATAGGCATACCTGTACATAAACATTTCTTTGCCTGACGGGTCTATATTTAGAAGTCTTGTTATATTCTTATCCAAGTTGTATTCATACTTTGCAGAATCTTTTCCCCCATTTGATACTGCCGTTAGCCTGCCAAGCATATCGTATGTATACTCCACGGGAGTTCCGCTTATATCGGTAAGCTTCGATATGCGTCCATTTTTATTATAGTCATATTGCAGTACCTTTTGGCCGTTGGTTGCCTTACTTTTTAGTCTTCCTGCCGGAGTATATGTATAGGTATGTATGGTAGTACCGCTTATTGATGCCGCGAGACTTCCATCAATATTGTACTCATATTTTTCCAACTGTCCTTCTTCTTCCCAACGGCTGGTAATATTATTGTCTGCATTGTAGGTGTAATAAGTGCTGCGTCCGTCTTTTCCTGTCCTTTGCACCATTCTTCCCTGCCTGTCATATTTGAAGGTTATTCTCATTCCCACAGGGTCTATTATTTCAGACAAAAGGTTTAAGCTGTTGTATGTGTATCGGGTGGTATTTCCGTTGCCGTCGGTAGTGGATATGAAGTTTCCTGCGTAGTCATAATCAGCTGGTTCCGTCGGGCTCTGTGATTTTTGCAGGTAATCTTCCGTATGAAGCTGTCTGCTCTAATCACACTTTATCGAGTGTTGCAAAATTTAGAAACCTCTTTAAATTTCATATTTCTCTTTACTTGACCTCACTTCTGTAAATCTCTCCCGTATATGCATCAATTTCTAAATAATATGCCCTTTTGGTATTTTCATTATAAAAGCTAACATTCCAAATTTCTTTCTCATTCTTATCAATACTAGTCGCAGACAACCACGCTGTGGTGAAATTAAAATCATTATCTTGCGTAAAATTCTTCCTGGCTATATCAATAACATTTATACTATCTACAGACCACTTATCGATATTGATATCACCCGGAACGATTTTTGAATTTCGTTCCTGATTAATAATACGCAAAATTTTATTCTTTTTAGTATCAATTTCTACTGTAATTATGTTCGGTACACCATTTTTATCCTTATTATCATCTTTATACCATATCTCAACTTTTCCTTCAAGATTTTCGTCTAGTGTCATATTGATTTTTCCTACGTAATAAGTCCGTTTACCCCAATATTCATCAACATAAGAATTGGATAATTTAATTAGTTCCT
>NZ_RLII01000090.1 GCF_004102745.1 Acetivibrio mesophilus
TACCAAGGGATCGCAAAGGAGAGTTTAAACCCCAAATTATACCTAAGTATCAGAGGAATGTTTCCGGAATTGAAGAAAAAGTTATTGCTCTGTATGCCAGAGGAATGTCCACCCGGGATATTAGTGAACAAATTGAAGAACTTTACGGCTTTAGTTTGTCGCCCGAAATGGTTAGTAAGATTACAGACAGAATAGCTCCGGAAATCAAGGAATGGCAACAAAGACCGCTGGAACCTATATACACGTTTGTTTTTATGGATGCAATTCACTACAAGGTGCGAGATGAAGGTAGAATAGTAAACCGTGCGGCATATGTTGTTCTTGGTGTTACAGCAGAAGGAAGCAAAGATATTTTGGGGATTTGGATTGGTGACAACGAATCATCGAAATTTTGGCTTGGAGTATTAAATGATCTTAAGAACAGAGGAGTACAGGATGTGCTAATATTTTGCGTTGATGGACTGACAGGTATAAAAGAAGCGATTAATGCGGCATATCCAAAGGCCGAAGTACAACGCTGCATAATACATCAACTTCGAAATTCCTTTAAATATGTACCATTCAAGGACATAAAAGCTTTTAGCAATGACTTTAAGGAAGTATATCGAGCAATTAACGAAGAAGTAGCATTAGAAAAGTTTTGTGAACTTAAGAGCAAATGGGGAAAGGAATACCCATATGCCATACGAAGTTGGGAAAATAACTGGGATGTGATAAGCCCATTCTTCAAATTTCCTGAGGAAATAAGGAGGATAATTTACACCACTAACATCATTGAAGGATTGCATCGACAGTATCGCAAAGTCACAAAAACGAAAACGATGTTTCCAAGTGATAACTCACTAGAAAAGATGCTGTATTTGGCATCAATGAATGTGGTAAAGAAGTGGACACAACGGTATAAGAACTGGGATAGGGTACTCAGCCAACTAATGATTCAGTATCCGGGTAGATTAGAGAACTACATTTAAAAGCATTCACCCCCACCGCCCTCAAGGGCTCGTCCTCATCGCCGGACGGGCTAGACCTCACAAAATTAAAAGCGGTGAGAAAAAGGACAGAATACCCTATTATA
>NZ_RLII01000091.1 GCF_004102745.1 Acetivibrio mesophilus
CACCCTCTTCAGTAACGGCAGCTCCACCTTCACTTTTCTTCGCTTCTTTAGCTGCCTTTTTTGCAGCTTCTTTCTTCTTCTCTATCTCTTTCTCGAGGTCTTTAATTTCGTCTTTATATTCATCTATTTTATCCTCGTTCTCTTCTATCTCATCTTCCATATCTTTTATGTCTTTCTCAATCTTAACTCTTTCCAACACATACCCTGAAGCTATTTCCATCTGATTGGGTATATTTATATCTGTACTGAATTTATTGACGGTCACAATATTATTCGAGGCTTTTACCTCATTCTCTTTAATCTCTGTCAGATTTTTGTCAACATCAAGCTTTTCCTTTAAAATATCCGCCTGCTTCTTAAAATCCTTGAAAGCAAGAAATTTGTCCATAAGTCCCTCAGACAATTCCTTCGGACCTCTATACTTCATGTACTCCAGTATCTGAGCTCTTAAAACCTCCGGCTCCGACAGGTTATATATGGGCTGAACCTTCACATCTTCAATACCGTAATCATACAAATCCAGCAGGTTTTCCTTTTTCTTATCCACTCCCAAGAATTTCTTTATACCGTCCCCAGTTTCCGATTTATCTATAGCATCAAGAGTTAATTCAGCTTTCGTTCTATGCTCTTCAATACCATTGACCATCAAATTTCTTTCGAGATAATATACTATTTCCTCCATCAATAGGTCCGGATCATCGCTAGATAGAGCCATAAGTCCATATAGCTCCTTTAATAGATAATTATAATTGGCAAGAGCAGATTTAGCCGATATATCCAACGCACTTTCAATTTGCGTTTGTGCTGCCTTCATTCGTGTCCCTTCGACTAAAATAGCTGGAATAGCAATCATTATTAATAGAATAATACACAAAAAAACTGATATTGCACCCTCTGCTTTTTTAAAAAATCTCATAGTGATTTTACCCCCTATCACACCGAAACTTTGCAGAATCACTATTTTTATGCATGTACTGACAATTTTCGCATAAAATCAAAACTTAGTAATAAACATTATAGTATAAAATAGCAAATATGCCAATATAATTTTTATAAAAA
>NZ_RLII01000092.1 GCF_004102745.1 Acetivibrio mesophilus
TAGGGGCTTCACCCTTAAGGCCCTTAATGGACACGGTGGACATCGCTTCTCCTGACATAATTGCGCGTGTCAATTGACTGTTCTTCCTCACCACACAGTAGCCGTTAAGACGCAAGGAGAGGAACACTAACTCAGAGATGCGCATCACAAAAACCGCCCATTTGCAGCTCCACCCCGATATTCGCACCAGATCGAGGGAAAATCTTTGAAAATTCCCCCTCACACATCCACCCTTTTCGGGGGCAAGACCACGCAAAACATTCATAGAACACTACAAATACTCGCACGCGCTGCAGTTTTATCAAGGAACACCGCGCGCAACACTAAACACAAAGCCGAAGCTCTCATCGAACCATCAACGCCCACTAGAGCCCCTCGCTACAGACGCTCCTCCCCCGAAACAACTTTCCCATCCTTCCCAATACCCCAATCCGCAGAGGTCTGATATCTAGCCAATACATAGGAAAATATCAGCCAAAAACCGTCTCCGATTAATCACTTCAATCACATTTTTCACTTTAATTCACTCTTTTTACCCTGATTTGCGCCTCACACATTGAACAAATCCCGGTGGGGAGGCAAAATAGCGGGGATGTCTAATTCTGATAATTCTCAAAATTCACTCGGAGAACTCCCCGCAGGGCGTCCTTCGCAAACCGATTTCAATAGCCAGTTCAACAACAACCTTGATTATCCCCGTCTAGGATCCGTCAGCTTCCGCCGCGGAACGCTTACTGATAATCAAGAAAGCATGTGGGAGGAATACTGGCCCCAGCTGGGCACGGTCCTCTCTGATGAGCGGATAAACGTTGAGGAATGGTTTGGGCGTGATGATGCCCGAACCATCGTAGAAATTGGATCCGGGACCGGAACCTCTACCGCCGCAATGGCCCCACTCGAAACCGACACAAATATTATTGCCGTCGAGTTGTATAAGCCCGGCCTTGCCAAACTTCTCGGAGCTATCGTTCGCAATGAGATCAGCAACATCCGCATGGTTCGAGGCGATGGGGTGGAAGTTCTCACCCGCATGTTCGGAG
>NZ_RLII01000093.1 GCF_004102745.1 Acetivibrio mesophilus
GATTTCGTGATGCTTGTCAGGGGGGCGGAGCCTATGGAAAAACGGCTTCGCCGTGGCCTTCTTGCTTCCCTGTTAAGCTTCTTCCTGGAAGATGCCAGGAAATTTCCGCCCCGCCAGTAAGCCGGTACCGCTCGCCGCAGCCGAACGACCGAGCGGAGCGAGTCAGTGAGCGAGGAAGCGGAATATCTCCGGGCTTATCTTTGGCACCGTACGCGCCATAGCTGCATTTTTTAATACGATGCAGGATAGGGCAAACGCCGCAAAATGACGTCATCCGACATCATTCCGCCGCGTTCGTCCAGTGACCTACAGTCGGCTCTGGGGTGTCGGGGCTGTGCCCTGACCAGGCGTTTTGGAGTATCGCCACCGTGGTGGCGGTGCTACAAAGCATATCCTGTCCCTTCCTTGGCGTATCTGAAGTTTGGCCGGTGTACACTCCGCGAGCGCTACGTGACTGGTTCAGGGCTGCGCCCCGACACCCGCTAAAAGCACTGACGCGCCTGCGGCTTGCCCAACCCCGCGCCGTCCGGGAAAGAATTTCCCGATCGACCCGACGTTTCTGTTTACCTGTGATGTTAACGTTTGGATCTTTTTCCCGGGTTTACCTATTTTCTTCTAATGAAGCGTTCACAGCTGACGTTAATAGATGGGTGCTTTCATGTTTGGTTTTTCACCAGGAGAACTTATGAACCTTTGCCCCGATGAACGTCTGCTCTTTGTGCGGATGATTTCCGCTATGCTTCGCCGTTCGGGCGGTGATGCGGGTGCTGTTATGTTTGAGGCGTATCGCCATATTGTGTCCGATACCAATCAAGCTCGTCGTTCCTGCATGCTCGACCTGCTCGAAAGCGTCAGGCATGACTATGTACACGGTGGATATACATAGTTGCCCTGGATACGCTTTTCGTCTAAGTGAGCGTTCTTTTCGTCTCTTTATTCGCCGTCCTGTATACCGAAGCGTGCGCTCAGCTTCTGATAAAGCGCTTCTGCCTGTTCGTGCATTCGCTCACAGTCGGCTGCCTCG